>DKMD01000042.1:51331-92000 GCA_002470465.1 Pluralibacter sp. UBA7423 | reverse complement strand
CATCTTCTCCCTATCTGTCAGTAATGATAGTGCTTCAGAGAAAACAGTTTTCTCAGCAAGCACCAGGGAGGATAACGTTGCTTCAGCAACGGCCCGTAGGGCGAGCCTTCGGCGAGTCATTCTCCCGGATGCACCATCTTCTCCTCACCTGCCTTTCTGCTGTTCCCAAAATCCTGATCTTCTTTCAACCACTTGTTTCATATTGGCATCTTCCTCCTTCCAGGCTAATTTATATCTGTCATTCTTTTGTTTTCAGGTAGCAAGGAGAGAAATCCATGAAATGGTTCAAAGCTGTCTCTGCATTCTGTGCAGCCCTCATCGTTAGCGTATCTCTCGCAGGCTGTGCGGGATCCTCCACCAAGGAAAGCACCGGTGGCTACATTGACGACACCGTAATCACCACTAAGGTGAAATCCGCGCTGTTCAGCGACAAAGACGTGAAATCCTCAGAAATTAGCGTGGTGACCTTTAAAGGGCGCGTACAGCTAAGCGGCTTTGTCTCTTCGCAGAAAATTGCCAATCGTGCGGTGGAGATCACCCGTAACGTGACGGGCGTACGCGTCGTTGAAAACGACATGCAGGTGAAATAAAACCACTTGTTCAACGTCATAAAGGCACCTTTGGGTGCCTTTGTTGTTTTTAGCTGACGGCGACAATGATGACTTTTTTACGTTAAAATAACGTTTCGATATCCAGTGAGTGAGGACATGATGTACGAGCGTTACGCAGGGCTGATTTTCGACATGGATGGCACCATCCTTGATACTGAACCCACTCATCTGAAGGCATGGCATGAGGTTCTCGGCCGTTACGGCATGCGCTACGAAGCGCAGGCTATGGCGGCACTTAATGGCTCACCAACCTGGCGTATTGCGCAGTCGGTCATTGAAATGAACCAGGCCACGCTCGATCCTCACCAATTAGCGCGTGAAAAAACGGATGCGGTCAAGGCGATGCTGCTTGATACCGTGCGTCCTCTGCCGCTGATTGACGTCGTAAAAGAGTGGCATGGCCGTCGTCCTATGGCGGTTGGCACAGGGAGCGAAAGCGCGATGGCTGAAGCATTGCTGAACCATCTGGGCCTTCGTCAATACTTCACGGCCGTCGTTGCCGCCGATCATGTTAAACACCATAAGCCGGCTCCGGACACGTTTTTGCTGTGCGCCGAACTGATGGGTGTTGCGCCCGAAACCTGTGTGGTATTTGAAGATGCTGAATTTGGTATTCAGGCTGCAAAAAGCGCAGGTATGGATTTTGTGGATGTACGGTTGTTGTGAGTGATGCGCTGCCGCTCCTCTCCCTTTTTGCCAGCAGCTTTCTCAGCGCCACGCTGCTCCCCGGCAATTCAGAAGTTGTGCTGATAGGGATGCTGCTGGCGAGCGTCAGCCATCCCTGGCTCCTGGTATTAATAGCAACAATGGGTAATAGCCTTGGGGGGGTAACTAACGTTATTCTTGGGCGTTTATTTCCGCAGCGTGATAATTCACGCTGGCGGGAGAAAGCGGTGGGCTGGCTAAGGCGCTACGGGGCAGCCACACTGTTACTGAGCTGGATGCCGGTTATCGGCGATTTGCTCTGCGTCCTTGCAGGATGGATGCGTCTTTCCTGGGGACCGGTGCTTTTTTTCTTATGCCTTGGCAAAGCGTTGCGCTACGTGGCCATCGCCGCGGCAACGCTTCAGGGTATGACGTGGTGGCACTAATTGGACTGATTGTGACCTTTACTCGTCAACCATGACAATTATGCTTAATAAAATGATTTCGACAGGCGGGAGGTCAATTTGATCCCGGACGTATCACAGGCGCTGGCCTGGCTGGAAAAGCATCCTCAGGCAGTACAGGGCATTCAACGCGGTCTTGAGCGTGAAACCCTGCGCGTGAACGCTGATGGCTCATTAGCAACAACCGGCCATCCGGAAACGCTGGGCTCAGCCCTGACCCATAAATGGATTACTACAGACTTCGCCGAAGCGCTGTTGGAGTTTATTACGCCGGTAGACGGCGATATCGACCACATGCTGACGTTACTGCGCGATGTGCATCGCTGTACCGCGCGTCATATTGGTGACGAGCGTATGTGGCCGCTCAGCATGCCTTGCTATATTGCGCCGGGCCAGGATATTGAGCTGGCGCAGTACGGCAGCTCAAACGTCGGGCGCCTGAAAACGCTCTATCGCGAGGGATTGAAAAATCGCTACGGCGCGCTGATGCAGACTATCTCCGGCGTGCACTACAACTTCTCGCTGCCAATGGCATTCTGGCAGGCGAAGTGCGGCGTGGAAGATAAAGAGCAGGGTAAAGAGGCGATCTCAGCAGGTTATTTCCGCCTTATCCGCAACTATTACCGCTTCGGTTGGGTGATTCCTTATCTGTTCGGTGCGTCTCCGGCGATTTGTTCCTCTTTCCTGCAGGGCAAACCGACCACGCTGCCGTTTGAGGAGACCGAAGGCGGGATGTACTACCTGCCATACGCGACGTCGCTGCGCTTAAGCGATCTGGGCTATACCAATAAGTCGCAAAGCAATCTCGGTATTACGTTTAACGATCTGCACGAATATGTGGCAGGATTGAAGCGGGCGATCAAAACGCCGTCGGAAGAGTACGCGAAAATCGGCCTTGAGAAAGATGGTAAGTATCTGCAAATTAACAGCAACATTCTGCAGATTGAGAATGAGCTGTACGCACCGATTCGTCCGAAACGCGTGACCCGCAGCGGTGAAACGCCATCGGACGCGCTTCTGCGCGGCGGCATTGAGTATATCGAAGTGCGCTCGCTCGACATTAACCCGTTCTCACCGACTGGCGTTGACGAGCAGCAGGTTCGCTTCCTCGATCTGTTCATGGTCTGGTGCGTGCTGGCGGATGCGCCGGAGATGAGCAGCGACGAGTTACTCTGTACCCGTACCAACTGGAATCGCGTGATTCTGGAAGGACGCAAGCCGGGCCTGACGCTGGGCATAGGCTGTGAAACTGCGCAGTTCCCACTGGCAAAAGTCGGTAAGGATCTGTTTGCGGATCTGCGGCGTGTGGCGCAAACGCTGGACAGCATTGAAGGCGGGGAAGCGTATCAGAAGGTGTGCAATGAATTAGTCGCAAGCTTTGATAATCCGGAATTAACTTTCTCTGCCCGTATTTTGCGTTCTATGCTTGATACTGGCATTGGCGGTACCGGCAAAGCGCTGGGTGAGCAGTACCGGACGATGCTGCGCGAGGAACCACTGGAGATTTTAAGCGAAGCGGATTTTGAAGCAGAGCGGGAAGCTTCATGGGCTCGTCAGCGCCAGATTGAGGCATCAGACACCGAGCCGTTCTCTGAACTGGTTGCGCGTCACGCCTGACAGAAAAGAAAAAGGCCACAATCAATGTGGCCAAACTTTCATCTCTGAAATACAGGGATGATGATAACAAATGCGCGTCTTTCATATACTCAGACTCGCCCGGGAACAAAGAGTTCAGTTTATTTTAAAAAAAATCACACTCTTCAGCGTTTTTTCCTCGCGGCCCTGATGGCACAAGAGGAAGCGAAGAGTTCGGAGGAGACAAAATGCCGTTATTAGATAGCTTCACTGTCGACCATACCCGAATGGAAGCGCCTGCAGTTCGCGTCGCCAAAACCATGCACACGCCGCACGGTGATGAAATCACCGTATTCGATCTGCGCTTCTGCGTACCGAACAAGGAAGTAATGCCAGAGCGCGGTATTCACACCCTGGAACACTTGTTCGCAGGCTTTATGCGCGATCACCTGAACGGTAACGGCGTGGAGATCATCGACATTTCCCCAATGGGCTGCCGCACCGGGTTCTACATGAGCCTGATCGGTACGCCAGACGAAAGCCGCGTTGCGGAAGCATGGAAAGCGGCGATGGCGGACGTGCTGAAGGTGAAAGAGCAGAACCAGATCCCGGAACTGAACGTCTACCAGTGCGGGACATACACTATGCACTCGCTGGAAGAAGCTCAGGAGATCGCCCGTCACATTATCGATCGCGGCGTTCGCGTCAACAGCAACGACGAGCTGGCGCTGCCGAAAGAGAAGCTGCAAGAGCTCCATATCTAGCCACCCGGCGGTACTTTGTTTGCCAGGCCTACGGTTTCGGTAGGCCGGATAAGCGAAGCGCCACCCGGCAACAAATAAAAAAGCCAGTTCGCGATGAACTGGCTTTTTTGTCAGTGAGCGCCTCCGCCCCCGCCGCCCGCACCAAACGGTGGTTTGGCAAGCCAGATAAGCCCCAGCAGCACAATAAAGATCCCCGCAGACATCCAGAAGATCTCGTTCGCCGAGATAATCAGACCCTGGTTAGTTATCTGCTGCGCCAGCCAGCCGGAGGCCTGCTGCTGCGTCATCCCCAGACCCTGCAGCTGATCGTACATCTGCTGAGCGTTCGGGTTATATGGCATAACCGATTCGGTGAGCTGCGCGTGGTGCATCGCTTCGCGGTTCGTCCACATCGTCGTTGTAATCGACGTCCCGATGGAGCCAGCAAGCGTACGGGTAAAGTTTGAGAGGCTCGATGCTGCGGCCATTCGTTCCGGCGGTAAGCCTGAAAGCGTAATGGTGGTTAATGGCATAAAGAAGCATGCCACCGCAAAGCCCTGAATAAACTGCGGCCACGCCGACGCACCAAAGTCCATCCCCGGTTCGAAGGTGTAGGCACGCCAGTAGAAACATACCGCGTACATAATGAAGCTGAACGTCACCAGACGGCGCATATCGAGCTTATGCGCAAAGCGACCGATGATCGGCGACAGCACTACCGGCAGCAGGCCCACCGGTGCAGAGGCAAGACCCGCCCAGGTGGCCGTGTAGCCATAAACCTCCTGGAGCAGCTGCGGCAGCAGAACGATCGCGCCGAAGTAAAGCATGTAGGCAAGGCTGATACACAGGCAGCCGATAGTGAAGCTTCGCGACTTAAAGAGCGACAGGTCGACTATCGGGTTATCGTCCGTCAGCTCCCAGACAATCAGGAAGCTGATGGCAACCACCGCCACGATCGTCAGGACCACCACCTCAGTGGAGTTAAACCAGTCGAGCTCTTTCCCGCGGTCGAGCATCACCTGCAGGCTACCGATACCGATCACCAGCAGCGCCAGACCAACGCCGTCAATGCGGCGCTGTTCGGTGCGGGTTTCCCGGCCACGCAGGCTTTGCAGGGTCAGCATCACCACCAGTGCACCAATGGGAACGTTGATGAAGAAGATCCAGCCCCAGTGATAGTTGTCGCTGATGTAGCCGCCGAGGATCGGGCCACAAATCGGTGCGACGATCACCGTCATCGACCACAGCGCCAGCGCTATGGCACGTTTGGCTGGCGGATAGTTGTTCAACAACAGGCTCTGCGACAGCGGGATCAGCGGCCCGGCGACAATCCCCTGAATGACGCGGAAGAAAATCAGCATCGTCAGGCTGCTGGAGACGCCGCACGCCCAGGAGGCGATGGCGAAGGCAATCGTGGACCAGGTAAAGAGCTTTACCTCACCCACGCGCTTGGCAAGCCAGCCGGTAATTGGAATCGAAATGGCGTTCGCCACCCCGAACGAGGTGATTACCCACGTCCCCTGGCTCAGGGATGAGCCCAGGTTACCGGCAATCGTCGGGATAGCGACGTTGGCGATCGTCGAGTCCAGCACCTGCATAAACGTCGCCAGGGACAGCGCGATGGTCATAATGACCAGCTGCGCGCCCTCCAGCGGCTTCTGCGGTTGTTGCTGTTGCATTACGCTCACCCCTGATTAGTCGGCGTTAGCCTGCACGATGTCGTCAATCAGTTTGTTCACCGGATCGAGGTTGATCTCGCGGGCGTTACTTTCGTAAGCCGGGCTGTTACGTACCTGATTGGCCAGCATTTCACCGCCGCGGTCAGAGGTGTCCACTTTGACCAGCGTTGACAGACCGATGCGCAGCGGATGGTCGGCGAGCTGTTTCTCATCCAGCTCAATACGTACAGGCAGACGCTGAACCACTTTGATCCAGTTGCCGGTGGCGTTTTGGGCAGGGAGCAGAGAGAACGCGCTGCCGGTCCCCATATCGAGGCCGACCACTTTCCCGGTGTACTTCACGTCGTCGCCGTAGATGTCGCTGACAATCGTCGCTTTCTGGCCGATGCGCATATGCGCCAGCTGGGTCTCTTTGAAGTTAGCATCCACCCACAGATTAGTCGCCGGAACGACTGCCATCAGCGGTGTGGTCGGGCTAATTTGCGCGCCAGGCTGTACGGAACGGCGGGAGACGTAGCCGGTCATCGGGCTGACGATTTTGGTACGCTGCAGGGCAAGCCAGGCGTTACGGACTTCCGTCGCGGCCTGCTGAACGGCAGGCTGATCTTCCAGCTTCGTGCCCAGCACCATCGCCTGGTTGGCGTTGTACTGCTGCACGGCTACGTTCAGCTGCGCCTGTGCGCTGGCGACTGCGTCGCGGGCGTGTTGCAGCTCTTCACGACCAATCAGGTTGGCCGCGCCCAGTGGGATACGACGATTGAGGTCGGTCTGTGCCTGGTCGAGTGCGGTTTTTTTGACGTCGATGCTTGCCTGCAGCTGTTTGCTGTTGATCATCAACTGGCGGGTCTGACGCACGCTTGATGCCAGCGCCGTCTGCGCTTTTTCAAACGCCTGCTGCGCATCGGTCTGATCGAGAGTGACCAGCACATCGCCTTTCTGAATAAAGTCAGTGTTATCGGCCCAGACTTTCGTCACGCTGCCCGACACCTGAGCCATAATTTGTACCTGGTTTCCCGCCACGTAGGCGTCATCGGTATCTTCATAATGACGCAGTACTAAAAACCAATAAATCCCATATGCCACGGCAATAAAAATAAAGAGCAAAGTCAGCAGCAGAAGGGCACCTTTACGTTTGCCTTTTTTGCTGGCCGGTTGCTGCGGGGTTTGAGTCTCCGCATTCGCGCTCATGTTTTTCTCCACGATCTTATTATGTCACATCGGCTGAGCCGACCTGTTTGTCAGAAAGGCCAGCAGTTTGCGCTGCTGGCCTGTCGGTTTTATTTTTCTTAAATCAGGATGTTGAGCGATTCACTGCCTTAGCGCAGCGCATCCAGTACCACGCCATCTTCGTCCATCTGATCAAGACGGGTCAAAAGCTTGCGAGTGATCTGCTCAAGGCTTTCTTTTTCGGTAACGCTTAACGAAGACCAGAGCTGGTGCAGGCAGTTGTGCTGCGGCGGTAACACCTCGCGCAGGAACTGATGACCTTTCTCGGTGAGTTGCAGATGCAGGCAGCGACGGTCGTTGTCGCTTTCGCGGCGCTCAATCCAGCCGCGTTTTTCCAGCTCATCGGCGATACGGGTGGCGTTCGTACGGGAAGATCCCAGCGCGCAGCTCAGTTCAGATGGCTGAATACTGTGATTCTCCTGAGACTCCAGCGTGATGAGCGCCATAAATAACGTCTCATTAATCCCCTGAGCTTTCAGCATCTTATTGCGGTTTTCCAGCAGCTTGCCCTGCATGTGCATGCACAGGCGGGTCAGCAGGATCTCCTGATACGGAAAGTCCTCGTGGCGGCTGGCGCGAAATTTTAGCATTTGTTCAATGGGGGTAAACGAACTATCCATTTGGGCATGACCTCATTAATTACAGTCGATATAGTAACGACAGTGACAAATAATGTAAATGAATTAATTCTCCGAATTGATGTGGGGGAGGATTAAATTTAAAAATGCCGCTGGCAACGCGTGCGCTGCCAGCTTCCGGGAGATCTCAATGCGAGAGGGAATGGTTTAGCTCTGAAACTGTTGCCCGGCTAATCAGGTAGATAACCTTATCAGACAAGGGGAGGTCTTTATACCCCAAAGCCGCAATAAGGCCCTGAATGCATAGCCTTTTCAGACAGCGGCCTCCTGGCGGTGGAATCCTGCCCACCAGACCAGCAGGTTGAGTGCTGCCATTGTGGCTCCGGCGACGCAGACTCCGGTCCAGTTCCAGTGCTGCCAGGCATAGGCGGAGAGAAGCGAACCGGCCGCGCCGCCGATGAAGTAGCTGGTCATGTACCCGGCGGTTAAGCGGTTACGCGCTTCCGGCAGCACGCGGTAGATGACCGTCTGGTTGGTGATGTGAACGCCCTGCACCGTCAGATCCAGAATCAGGATGCCGACAATCAGCGGCAGCACCGCGATATGCCCAAACCAGATAGCCACCCAGGAGAGCAGCAGTAGCGTCAGGCCTACCGTTGTGGTGAGGTGCGATTTGCCTTTATCAACCAGTCCGCCCGCCGGACGCGCGCCCAGCGCGCCAGCCGCTCCCGCCAGGCCGAACAGGCCAATCATCGCTTCGGAAAAGTGGAAAGGCGCGCCTGCCAGCAAAAAGGCCATTGACGTCCAGAGAATGCTGAAGTTGGCAAACGTCAGACAGCCGAGCAGCGCGCGGGTACGCAGCAGCTTATCGCGAGCGAAGAGGCTGAATATCGAGCCCAGCAGCTGTGGGTAGTTCAGATGCGTTTCGTGCTTCACTTTCGGCAGCCAGCGCCACAGGGCAAGCGCCATCAGCGCCATCAGAACCGAGGCGACCCAGTAAACGGTGCGCCAGCCGCCGAGCGAGGCCAGCAGCCCGGAGACCGTACGGGCGAGAAGAATGCCGAGCAGAAGTCCGCTCATGATAGTGCCGACCACTTTGCCGCGCTGATTCGGGCTGGCAAGCGTAGCGGCCAGCGGTACCAGAATTTGCGCCACTACCGAAAATAGCCCGGTAAGCGCGGTCCCGACAATCATCATGCTGAGCGAATGGCTGGTGACGGTGATCAGCATTCCGCCTGCGGCAAGGAGCGTCATGCTGACGATCAGCGCCCGACGTTCGAACATGTCGCCGAGCGGCACGAGGAACAGCAGCCCGAAGGCATAGCCAAGCTGCGCGGCGGTGACGATAAATCCGGCCTGACCGGCGCTAATGGTAAACGCGCGGGCGATGGTTTCCAGCAGCGGCTGGGCGTAATAGTTGCTGGCAACAACAAGGCCGGTTGCCACCGACATCAATGCAATCAACGCGGGGCTGAGTTCATGGGGTTTTTGAGTCATGTGCAGATCGTTCATCGGGTGATTATTTGGCAGGGATGAATGATAGCGGCAAATGGGGGGGCGGGGGAATGATTGCGTAGCAGGCTGTGCTCATTCATCGAGAAAGCAGGCCCGGTAAGCGTAGCGCCACCGGGCAATAAATGCCGGATGGCGGCTGACGCCTTATCCGGCCTACAGTCAATCCAGATTTATTTCTGCGCCGCCAGCGCGTCTTTCACCCAGCCGTCAAACTGTGCCTGGTGGGCTGCGATCCAGCCGTCGACGTGGCCCTGAATGTCGGCCTCGGAGGCGTGACCTTCATGCATCATCGCGTTCTCGGCGTTGATATCCGCAATCGGCAGCTTCATCAGCGAGAACAGCTTCGCTGCCGCCGGGTTTTTCTCCGCCCAGGCTTTGTTGGCAACGATATGCATGGTGTTCACCGGGAAACCATAGTTGGCGCCGTTCGGCAGCTTAGTGTCGATATCTTTCTGCTCGCCTGGCATTGAGGAGAACGGCACCTGCAGCCAGACGACATCTTTACCTGGCTTCAGCACGTCGCTCACCCAGTACGGCGTCCAGGTGTAATAGAGCACCGGTTTGCCTTCTTTATAGCGGGTGATGGTATCGGCCATCATTGCCGCGTAGTTCCCCTGATTGTGAACCACCGTCTTGCCCAGGCCGTACGCGTCAATCTGGTGATTAATCACCGCTTCGCAGCCCCAGCCCGGCGTACAGCCCGTCAGGTCTGCTTTGCCGTCACCGTTGGTGTCGAACAGCTTAGCGATCTTCGGATCTTTCAGCTGATCGATTTTCGTAATGTGATACTGCTCGGCGGTTTTCTTGTCGATCAGATAGCCCTGCGCCGCACCGGTGACGAATACGCCTTCCCGGTAAAATTTCTTATCGCCGCCCGCAGCAGAGTACATATCGTCGTGCAGCGGCTGCCAGTTCACGGCGGTGAATGTCGCATCGCCGGAGGCGATCGAGGTGTAGCCGACGTTGTAATCGACTTCACTGGGTTTGTTGACGGTATACCCGAGTTTCTCCAGCGCGCGGCTAACCAGCAGCGTCTGGAAGGTTTCTTCAGAAATGGTGCTCTGGACTGGCTGCACAGAAATGCCTTTGCCCGGCAGGTCAGCAGCGATTGCGCTGGTGGAGACAAGGGTGGCAAACGCTGTGGCAAAAAGTACGCGATGTCGCATCGTTGTTCCTTTATTTGAGAGGTTTTGTAGGCCCGGCAAGCCTGGTGCCGCCGGGCAGAGGGAAA
This sequence comes from Pluralibacter sp. UBA7423, assembly GCA_002470465.1. Classification (GTDB taxonomy): domain Bacteria; phylum Pseudomonadota; class Gammaproteobacteria; order Enterobacterales; family Enterobacteriaceae; genus Scandinavium. The sequence goes on along the minus strand of DKMD01000042.1, from coordinate 81,732 downwards.
TTATTTAACGAAAGGGCGGGTTAATAAACCCAACGGGCCCGTGGTATACCAGCGGCGGTTGCCGCGGCTACGGGAATCCTGCCCGACGGCCTGAGTCAGGCGGTCAAGAATAATGGCGAGGATCACGATACCCACACCGCCGACGCTCGCAAGGCCCATATCAAGACGGCCAATCCCGCGCAGCACCATCTGGCCGAGGCCGCCTACGGCGATCATCGAGGCAATAACCACCATCGAGAGCGCCAGCATCAGCGTCTGGTTCACGCCTGCCATAATGGTTGGCATCGCCAGCGGGAGCTGAACTTTGAACAGCATCTGGCGAGGGCTGGCACCGAACGAGCGTGATGCTTCGATAAGATCGGCTGGCACCTGGTTAATGCCGAGGATCGTCAGGCGCACGACTGGCGGTAGCGCGAAGATGATCGTTACCACCACGCCCGGCACGTTGCCGATACCAAACAGCATCACAATCGGTACCAGATAGACGAACGCAGGCGTCGTCTGCATGGCATCCAGCAGCGGGCGGATAATCTTCGATGCCCGCGGGCTGCGCGCCAGCCAGATACCGAGCGGCAGGCCGATGACCACGCAGAACAGCAGAGCGGTCAGCACCAGCGCCAGCGTCACCATCGCCTGAGACCACGCGCCAATCGCACCTATCAGGATCAGTGAAATCAGCGAGGCAATGCCCATACCCGCGCCGCCGATCTGCCAGGCAATCAGTGCAAATACCGCAATCGCCACGGGCGCAGGCATCCCCAGCAGCAACTGCTGGAAACCACCCAGAATGTAGTCCACCGGAATGCGAATACCCTGGAACACCGGGCGGAAGTGCAGTACTACCCAGTCGATCCCATGCGTCACCCAGCTGTCGAGCGGGATCAACGTCTTGTGGAACGGATCGAGAATGTCAAAATGCTCCGGCTTGGGTGCCGGGGCGCTGTTCAGCCAGTCGGCTCCGCCGCTGGTGGTGGGCGCTGACGCCGGTGTTCCCCATGCGTCAGCCGACTGTGCAGCGCTGTCTGTGGCGGGCGCGCTGGCCCACGGGTTTGATTGATCAGCCATTGATGGTGGTCTCCCTGTCTAAAGCCTGAAGCAGCATGCTTTTGGAAATGATGCCGACGTACTGTTGTGCTTCGTCAATGACCGGCACGGCGCAGGACGCCTGGCCGACATGCGAGAGCAGCTCGCTGAGCGCGGTCTGCGCATCCACGCTTTGCGGTGCGTCAAGCAGCGCGGCGTCAATGCCCTGACCTTCGGCCAGCGCGACCTTCAGGGAATCAATGGAGACAATACCGACAAACTTATTTCCACGCTCAATGACGTAACCGTATTCGCGGTCTTCATCCTGCAGCAGCTTAAGCGCAGAGCGGGGGCCAAAACCGGGAGTTTTGCGCAGCAGCCCCTTCGGTGCCCGGCGTGCGATATCTTTAGCGCTGAACACCTGGCTGATATCCACGCCACGGAAGAACGTGCGTACGTAATCATTCGCCGGGTTATTCAGAATTTCATCCGGCGTACCGACCTGCACCACTTCGCCATTCTGCATAATGGCAATCCGATCGCCGATGCGCATCGCTTCGTCGAGATCGTGGGAAATAAAAACAACGGTACGCTGTTGACGCGACTGTAATTTCACCAGCTCATCCTGCATCTCGGTACGAATTAAAGGATCGAGTGCAGAGAAGGCTTCATCCATTAATAAAATATCCGGGTTAATGGCTAATGCACGGGCAAGCCCGACGCGCTGGCGCATCCCGCCGGATAATTCATCCGGATAAGCCTGAGCATAATTTTCCAGTCCTACCTGACGCAGCGCGTCGAGTGCTTTTTCCTGCCGTTCTGCCGGAGCAATACCCGCTAATTCCATACCGAAAGCAGTATTATCCAGCACGTTCATGTGAGGCATCAGCGCAAATGACTGGAAGACCATCGCAATTTTCTTACGACGCACTTCACGAAGTTCGGCATCGGATATTTTGGCAATATCGATGCCGTCGATAAGTACCTGCCCGCGGGTGGGTTCAATCAGGCGATTGAGAAGGCGTACCAGGGTGGATTTTCCTGAACCGGATAACCCCATGATGACAAAAATCTCGCCTTCTTCAATGGCCAGACTGGCGTCAATAACGCCAAGTGACAGCCCGGTCTTTTCCAGAATATGTTCTTTGGAATGCCCTTTCTCGATATATTTGAATGCACGCTGTGGGTGCTCGCCAAATATCTTATAAAGATTTTTAACTTCTAATTTAATTGCCATGCAATAAACAAATTCCTGTTATTTGATTATGTCGATATGCTACCTGATGAAAATAATTGACTGGCCATACCCTAACATACTCAGATTCTGGGGCAACCCTTAATGCTCTGCTGAGACAGGCATTTCATGCAGTCAATTACGCTGAGCCTCCCATGATATAAGGGCTGGGCACAGGCAAAAAAACAGAGATATTTTTTGTCAGCGAAGCGGAAATTGAGTTGAATCAGGTGGATTCACCTGACTGGAGTGATGAAATTATCGAAATCACTGAAAATAATATTTGGTGTGAAATGATGGGCATCAGGAAGGAATATCCGCGAAGGAAATAAGGATATATTTCCTCCGCGAAAAAGATCAGAAACTCCAGTCTTCGTCCTCGGTTTCCACCGCCTTGCCCATCACGTAAGAGGAACCTGAACCGGAGAAGAAATCGTGGTTCTCATCGGCGTTAGGTGAGAGTGCCGAAAGAATGGCCGGGTTCACTTCCGCCATCTCCGGCGGGAAAAGCGCTTCGTAACCAAGATTCATCAGCGCCTTGTTGGCGTTGTAGCACAGGAAGGCTTTCACATCGTCTTCCCAGCCCGTTCCTGCATAAAGCGCTTCGGTATAGGCGAGTTCGTTGTCGTATAAATCCATCAGCAGATCGAGGGCAAAGTTTTTCAGTGCCTCACGCTCAACCATGCTGACGCGCTCCAGCCCTTTCTGGAATTTATAGCCGATGTAGTACCCGTGTACCGCCTCATCACGAATGATAAGGCGGATAAGATCCGCAGTGTTGGTGAGCTTGCCCCGGCTGGAGAAGTACATCGGCAGCCAGAAGCCGGAATAGAACAGGAACGATTCCAGAAACACGCTGGCGATTTTCTTCTTCAGCGGCGCATCGGCGGCGTACTGTTCGAGCATCAGCGCAGCTTTACGTTGAAGCGGCGGGTTTTCTTCACTCCAGGCATAGGCGGCATCCACGTCTTTGGTCTGGCAGAGCGTCGAGAAAATCGAGCTGTAGGAGCGGGCGTGGACCGCTTCCATAAAGCTGATGTTCGACATGACCGCTTCTTCATGGGGCGTCAGCGAATCCGCCATCAGGGCCGGGGCGCCGACGGTGTTCTGAATGGTGTCGAGCAGCGTCAGCCCGGTAAACACGCGGATGGTCAGCTGTTGCTCCGCCGGGCTTAGCGACTGCCACGCCGGAATGTCGTTCGACAGCGGCACCTTTTCCGGTAGCCAGAAGTTGCTGGTTAAGCGGTTCCAGACCTCCAGATCTTTGTCGTCCTCAATCTTGTTCCAGTTAACGGCGCTGACTCGTGATAAACGGTTCATCCTTTTCTCCTCACAGCGCGCAGGACACGCAGCCTTCGATTTCGGTGCCTTCCAGCGCGAGCTGGCGCAGGCGAATGTAGTAGAGCGTCTTGATACCTTTCTTCCACGCGTAAATCTGCGCTTTATTGATGTCGCGGGTGGTGGCGGTATCGGGGAAAAACAGCGTCAGGGACAGCCCCTGATCGACGTGCTTAGTCGCTTCTGCGTAGGTGTCGATGATTTTCTCCGGGCCGATCTCGTAGGCATCCTGATACAGCACCAGGTTGTCGTTGGTCATAAACGGCGCCGGATAGTAAACGCGGCCGGTTTTGCCCTCTTTGCGGATCTCAATTTTCGACACGATCGGGTGAATGCTCGACGTTGCGTGATTGATGTAAGAAATGGAGCCAGTTGGCGGTACCGCCTGCAAATTCTGGTTATAGATACCGTGCTCCATCACGTCGCTTTGCAACTGCTGCCACATTTCGCGCGTGGGAAGAGCGATGCCCGCATTGGCAAAAAGCGCGCGGACCTTCTCCGTTTTCGGCTGCCAGTCATTTTCCAGATACTGACGGAAATACTCCCCGCTGGCGTAGCGCGACTGTGCAAACCCGGCGAAGCGCTGCTTGCGCTCACGAGCGAGCCTCATCGACGTATTCAGCGCATGCCAGGTCACGGTGTAAAAGTAGAGATTGGTGAAATCGAGTCCTTCTGCACTGCCGTAAGCGATTCCTTCACGTGCCAGATAACCGTGCAGGTTCATCTGCCCAAGACCAATGGCGTGCGAGGCCGCATTGCCCGCTTCAACCGACGGCACGGAGCGAATATGGCTCATATCTGAAACTGCCGTCAGGCCGCGAATAGCGGTTTCCACCGTCTGCCCGAAATCCGGTGAATCCATCGCCAGGGCAATATTCAGCGAGCCCAGGTTGCAGGAGATGTCATGCCCGGTGGTGGCGTAATCGAGGTTTTCATCGAAGGTGGAGGCGCTGTTAACCTGCAAAATCTCTGAGCAGAGGTTGCTCATGTTAATGCGCCCGGCAATCGGGTTTGCACGATTCACGGTGTCTTCATACATGATGTACGGGTAGCCGGACTCGAACTGAATCTCGGCCAGCCGCTGGAAAAAGTCGCGGGCATTGATAAACGTTTTGCGCACGCGCTCGTCGGCCAGCAGATCTTCATACATTTCACTGACCGCGATATCGCCAAACGGCTTGCCGTACAGACGTTCCACGTCATACGGGGAAAACAGCGCCATCTGCGCGTTGTCTTTGGCTAACCGGAACGTCACGTCCGGGATCACGACGCCAAGCGACAGCGTCTTAATGCGAATTTTTTCGTCGGCGTTTTCGCGCTTGGTGTCGAGAAAACGCAAAATATCCGGGTGATGAGCATGTAAATAGACAGCCCCTGCGCCCTGACGCGCGCCAAGCTGGTTGGCGTAGGAAAAGGCATCTTCGAGCATTTTCATCACCGGAATGACGCCCGATGACTGGTTTTCAATGCGCTTGATGGGCGCGCCCGCTTCGCGCAGGTTTGAGAGCAAAAAGGCCACGCCGCCGCCGCGTTTGGACAGCTGTAGCGCAGAGTTCACCGCCCGGCCAATGGACTCCATATTATCTTCAATGCGCAGCAGGAAGCAGGAGACCAGCTCGCCGCGCTGCTGTTTGCCCGCATTCAGGAACGTCGGTGTGGCAGGCTGGAAGCGCCCGGAGAGAATCTCATCGGTCAGATGACGGGCGAGGGTTTCATCGCCCTGGGCGAGACTTAACGCCACCATCACAGCGCGATCTTCAAAATGCTCCAGAAACTGTTTTGCGTCGAATGTCTTCAGCGTGTAGCTGGTGTAAAACTTCCATGCGCCGAGGAACGTTTTGAACTCAAAACCGCTGGCGTGCGCATGGGCAAAGAGATCGACCACGAAGGCGCGATCGTAACGGGCGAGGGTGCGGGCGTCGTAATAGCCTTCGGCAACCAGCCAGTCAAGCTTCGCATCCTGATTGGCAAACGTGCGGGTTTGTGGCCTGACGTGGCCCTCGATAAAGGCGCGCACCGCCTCGGCATCTTTTTCAAACTGAATGCGGCCCGCCTTGTCGTACAGGTTCAGCATCGCGTTCAGCGCATGATAGTCCGGGGCGCTGTGGGTTACAGGTTCTGCGGTTGTCGTTGCCAAAATTCGCTCACTCCTTTTCGCACGTTGTCGATATCACGCGAGGTGCCCATCAGCTCAAAACGATAGAGGTAAGGCACATCACATTTCTGCGCAATCACGTCTCCCGCCCGGCCAAAGGCCTCGCCGAAGTTGCGGTTGCCCGAGGCGATCACGCCGCGAATCAGCGCGCGATTGTGCGGATCGTTTAAAAATCTGATGACCTGACGCGGCACTGCGCCTGCCGTACCGCCGCCGCCGTAGCTCGGCACCACCAGAATAAAGGGCTCATTCACCTGGATGCGTTCACGCTCATTGAGCGGAATACGCACCGCCGGCAGCCCCAGACGCTCGATAAAGCGCAGCGTGTTTTCGGAGCTACTGGAGAAAAAGACGAGGGTGCTCATGCGCGCGCCGCGGGGGCCTCAGCGCGCAGGCGATTGATCATGTCCGGGCGGAACCCGGACCAGCTCTCTTCGCCGGCAAACACGACCGGCAGGGAGCGGAAGCCCTGAGCGCGCAGCGTATCGGCGGCGGCGGGATCGTGATCAACGTTCACCATTTCGAAGGCAAAGCCCCGGGATTCCATCGCGCGTTTGGTCGCATGACACTGTACGCAGTCGTTTCGAGTGTAAATAGTAATGCGCATGATTCGTATTTCCATTTAAAATGACAAAGCGGCGCAAAAATCAGCGTCGGTCGTTGGGTGTCTCTTCAAAAGGAATACTAGATGTAGTTGCGTTAAACATCAACCATACAATATATAGATATTTTGAATTGATTTACCCCCGCTGACGAGCGCAGCGAGGGGGAAGGTTTTTGCCTGCAATTACATCCGCATACTGACGGCGAGGCGGTTGAACGCGTTCATCAGGCTAATGGCAAACGTCAGATCGCTGATTTCTGCGGCGCTGAAATACGCCAGCAGGGGCTCATACACGGCGTCTTCTGCACGAGTGCGGGCAATGTCGGTCACATCTTCCGCCCAGGCCAGCGCCGCGCGCTCACGATCGCTGAATTGATGGCTTACGCGCCAGCCCGCCAGCGCATCCAGTTTCACCTGATCCATGCCGTGCTTGCGCAGCGCTTTGCTGTGCATCTCCAGGCAGAAGGCGCAGCCGTTGATCTGCGACACGCGCAGATATACCAGCTCAATCAAAGGCAGATCCAGCTCGCAGTTCTCCAGCGCTTTTTTCGCCTGAATAAAGGCAGCATAGGTCTGCGGGCTGAGTTCATAGTAAGGCTGACGTAGTGTGGTCATGGGGTTTCTCCTCTTAACGATGACGAAATTCTGGCACTATAATGGTCTGCACACGAGAGCCATATTTTGAGTGAAAAACCAGACCATGAAGGATATTTCACGCGGGCCACGCTATCAACAGCTTGCTCGCCAGCTTAAATCAGCCATTGAACAGGGCGAACTCCAGCCCGGGAAGAGGTTGCCCGCCAGCCGCGTGTATGCGCAGGAGCTCGGCGTGTCACGCGCAACGGTGGAAGCGGCGTATGGGGAGCTGGTGGCGCAGGGCTGGCTTGAGCGGCGCGGGCAGGCGGGAACTTTTGTCAGCGCAGGTGTGGTGCCAGGTCCGGCGGTCACGGAGCCGGTGTGGTACGGCGGCGAACAGCCTGAACCTCAGCCGTTTCAGATGGGGCTCCCCGCGCTCGATCTCTTTCCGCGTGTACTATGGGCCAGAGTGATGGGACGACGGCTGCGCACGCAAACCCGCTTCGATCTGGCGCTTGGTGACGTGTGCGGTGAAATAGCGCTGCGCTCGGCGATTGTCGAATACCTGCGCTTTTCCAGAAGTATTGAGTGTCTTCCGGAACAGGTCTTTATCACCACCGGTTTTGCGGCTTCAATGACGCTTATTCTGCAAACGCTAGGCAGGTTGGGGGATAAGATCTGGCTCGAAGATCCGGGTTTTCCACTGATTCGCCCGCTGATTGCGCGTCAGGGAATGGTCTGTTGCCCGGTGCCGGTGGATGACGAAGGGCTGTGCGTGGAGGAAGGCGTCAGAACGGCAACCGATGCACGTTTTGCGCTGTTAACGCCTGCTCACCAGAGCCCGCTTGGCGTGGCGCTGTCGCTGCCTCGTCGACACCAGCTTCTGGAGTGGGCCGCACAGCGCGAGGCGTGGATTATTGAAGATGATTATGACAGCGAGTTTCGTTACCAGGGCAAACCGCTGCCGCCGATCAAAAGCCTCGATGCACCGCAGCGGGTGATTTACGCCGGAACGTTCAGCAAGGCGATGTTCCCTGCGCTTCGCACTGCATGGCTGGTGGTGCCGCTGCCTCAGGTGGCTGCGTTCCGCGAACAGGCTTCGCTGGCGGCCTGCGGCGTGCCGTTGCTGTGGCAAATGACGCTGGCGGATTTTATGCGCGAGGGCCATTTCTGGCGCCATCTGAAAAAAATGCGGCTGCATTACGCGCAGCGCAGGCAATGGCTGGAGCAGGCGCTGACGGAGCAGGGTTTCAGGGTGAAGCCACAGCAGGGCGGCATTCAGCTGGTGATGCCGGTTGACGGCGACGATCGTGAACTGGCGCAACGCGGTCGCGAAGCTCGTCTGGCGGTGCAGGCGCTGAGCGACTGGCGAATGAACAGCGTGGGTGAAAAAGGATTACTCATGAGCTTCACCAATATCGCAAACCTGGCGATGGCCCGACAGCAGGTGCGGATGCTGGCGAACGTCATCGCCCAGGCAAAATAAAAGCCCCGACAGACCAGAAGCCTGCCGGGGCGGACGCGTATTTATTATCAGCATTACGCTTTAATTATCGACGCAAACTCAGTAAAGCGCCAATAAAGATGCCGATGGCGGCCGCAGCCCCCACGCTCTGCCAGGGTTTGTCCCGTACGAAGGTGTCCGCGCAGCCTGCTGCGTCGCGGGCAGCCTGATGCACACGGGTACGCCCCTGCATTCTGGCGCGCGTTTCGCGCAGCAGCGATTTTGCTTTGCGCTGTGCGGCATCCGCTTCATCCTTGGCATCGCTGCCCCAGGATTTGAGTACCTCTTCAAGCGAATCAGCCAGCTGGCTGACGTCGTTATGAATATCCTCAACGCCCTCGTCTACATCATTACGATTAGGTCTGTTAAACATGGGATCCTCCCTTGGTGAACGATGACATTAAGCTTAGGACAGATTTTATTCCCCGGAGGTGAATCACGCCTTATCACGCCGTTTATGGATTTTTCTGAAAGCGATGCTATTGCTGAATACTGTAAGGTGGCGTGGCTGTACAGGATAACGAGGAAAGCATATGTATTTACGACCTGATGAGGTGGCGCGCGTTCTTGAAAAAGTCGGATTCACGATGGACGAAGTGACGCAGAAAATTTACGGCTATCGCCGTGGCGATAATTATGTCTATGTGAATCGCGAAGCAAGGATGGGCAGAACGGCGCTGATTATTCATCCGGCACTCAAAGAGCGCAGCTATTTGCTGGCAGATCCGGCTTCAGAAATTAAAACCTGCGACCATTATCAACAGTTTCCGCTCTATTTAGGCGGCGATGCGCAGGAGCATTATGGAATACCGCACGGCTTCAGCTCGCGTATTGCGCTCGAACGTTTCCTGAATGGATTGTTTGGCGAAGGACAATAAGCCGACGACTGGCATCAGGCCAGTCGCGGTACTTAGCGTCAGGCGTACTGGCTGACGCGAAACAGACGACGGCAGTAATCGAGGAAATAGCCGTATACGGCTCCCATCATCATCGACACCAAAAAGTTCGAACTCACCGCCGCGGCAATCTGATGCCAGTTCGCCCCGATAGCAAGCAGGATCACGACATAGACCGGTGACTGAAAGGTGACATAGGCCAGCACATCGGCAAGGCTCTTCATCCACTTTTCCGGGCTGATACGACGGGCGAGACGCATAACCCAGTCACGGTAAAAACCGTATGGCCATGCAATCAGGACGTTGACCGGAATGGCGACCAGACGCGAAGAAAGTGACTGCTCAAAGCTCATACCGGAGAGAAATATTTCAATCAGCATGTTCACGACGGAACAGTAGACCACCATGGCGAAAGTGTCTGCTGCCGCATGACGCAGGCGAGACTGCGCAGAGAACATCGGTATGCTCCTTGATAGAAGGAAAAACAGGGAATCGGGCTTCTCAACAGTGCTTTGGGTTGGCTCTGATTTCTGGCATAGAATATCTGTCTGCATTGCAAGTAACAACTAGCTAAAGATTTTTATTTATCGCCTTTTTTTCAATAAAATCCTCTGTTGCGATAACTTTTCTCTTTGCGACGCTATTTTTGTTGTCATTGTTTAATTTATTTATATTTATCAGTCAGTTGTGAGTTTTTATGAAAGTGACTGGCTGTGCTCAGAATGGTTTACTGGAGCGGATCTGTCATGGATGGTGGTTTTAGTGTAAGAATCTTATTCTTGTTGTTTTTAAGGTTTTTTATGCTGCTTTGTTGTTTGATTTTCCATTCTGTTTTTGTGACTATTTATGCGGTGTGGCGCGTGGCGATAGGCGGGCTAACCGCCTGACAAAGAAGAAAGAGTTTGCCTTCGATGCGGGATTAAAGAAATTTCTGCCCGGGATCATTTATTCAAATTAAGAATAGTCTGTGAGCCGATATTTAAAAAAACGAACAAAAATGTTGTAGGGGATATATTTAATTAAAAATGTAATTAGAGGGTGTTAGCCTGCTGTCGGTGGAAAAATAGCGTTCATTATAATATAATCATTTCGCTAGTATCATTTTTTAGCCAGCGGAAAGGAATTTAAAAACTATATGTCTGTTATGTTACATAAACTCAATAATATTCGTACACTGCGCGCCATGGCGCGAGAATTCTCCATTGACGTTCTTGAAGAGATGCTGGAAAAATTCAGGATCGTGACTGAAGAAAAACGCAGTGAAGAAGAAACTTTACGTGAAAGTCTGGCTGAGAAGCAGGAGAAAATCAACAGCTTGCTGGAGCTTATGAAAGCGGAAGGGATTTCTCCTGACGAGCTACTGGGGGATGCCGCGGCACCAGCGGCTGCAGGTAAAAAACGTGCGGCTCGCCCGGCAAAATACCGTTTCACCGATCTTAACGGTGAGCAGAAATCCTGGACGGGTCAGGGCAGAATGCCAAAACCGATCGCTCAGGCTATTGCCAATGGCAAATCTCTCGACGATTTTCTGATTTAACGTACGCGACGGTGAGGTTTCCCTCACCGTTTTTTCAGCACACGCCAAAATCCCCGTCTTCCTGATAGGGTGCAACATCTACCGCTTTCAGAGTATATTTTTGCCCCTGTTCATCATTCGCCGCCACGGCAACAATCTGATCGCCATGAACGTCGATTACTTTCATTTTTGGGCCGCCCATTTTGGGCTGCACCAGATCGCCAACGGAATACATTGTGCTCTCCTTTTTTTAGGGGGGTGACGTTATACCTTAGCGCATATCAGGGCCAAAGGTAAAAGAGGGTAAACGCGATGGGCGAAAATGGCGATGCGGGCGACAATGGCTACGCTTAAAGTCATTGTTTTTGGTATTTAATTGCATGGAGTTTGTATGGGTTTCTGGCGTATCGTTTTTACTATTCTGATCCCACCGCTTGGCGTATTGCTCGGCAAAGGTTTTGGCTGGGCGTTTATCATTAATATTGTGCTGACGCTGCTCGGCTATATTCCGGGTTTGATCCACGCATTTTGGGTGCAGACTCGCGACTAAGAACAGAAAAGGGATCGCTTATGCGATCCCTTTTTCACTGACCTTCGACCTTAATACCCGACCTTAAATACCTGCCCGCTTTGAATGCCTTCCACGCTGCGACGATAGGCCATTGCCGCACGCGCTGCCGGAACGCTTTCGAATCCGGGGAAAAAGGCGCCGTAGTCGGCTTCAGATTCGGTCAGCATTGTCGGGCTGACCAGGTTGATGCGCAGCCCTCGCGGTAGCTCACAGGCGGCCGCTTTTACAAAACCGGCGAGCGCGGCGTTAACGGCGGTGGCGTTCACCCCCTGCGCAATGGGTTCATCGGCAATAATGCCGCTGGTTAAGGTGATGGAACCGCCGTCATTGAGCACGTGCTGCCCTTTGAGCGCCAGGCGTACCTGGCCGAGCAGCTTGTCCTGCAGGCCCACGGAAAAGTTTTCTGCGGTCATCCCGCTCAGCGGGCCAAAGAACACGTTGCCCATCGTCGCGATAATGGCATCGACTTTTCCGGTGTAGGCGAACAGCGCGTCTACGCTGGCTTCGTCGGTTAAATCGACCTGAAGATCGCCATGATGGCGGCCCACGCGAATCAGCTCGTGCTCGCCCTGTTTTTCCAGTTCGGCTGCTACCGCGCGGCCAAGGGTTCCGCTGGCACCCACAATCACAATTTTCATTATCAGCTCCTCATTTTTGTTCCCGGGGTTATTCTTTCCTGAATCATCTGTGCGATAAACTGTCTGTCAGTTCATTCATTCTTAACCCGTGGTTAGTAATATGGATAAGCTTCGCAGTATGGAAATTTTCGTGGCGGTCGCCGACTGCGGGAATTTTACCGGCGCGGCGGCATGGCTGGAGATTTCCGCAGTGATGGTCGGGAAATATATCAGCCACCTCGAATCGACGCTGAACGTGCGCCTGCTCGACAGAACCACCCGCCGCCAGAGCCTGACGGAGGCCGGACGCGTTTACGTGGAGGAGTGTCGACGGGTGCTGGAGCAGGTCGCTGCCGCTGAAGCCTCCGTCGAACGTCTTCGGGCGGCGCCTTCGGGTACGCTGCGCATCAGCGCGCCCACCTCCTTTGGTGCCTGCGTGGTGGCTCCGGCGGTGGCTACTTTTTTACAGCGCTACCCGGATGTGCGGGTGGAGCTCGACCTCAGCAATCGGGTGGTCAATCTGCTGGAAGAAGGATTTGATTTAGCCGTGCGCATTGGCGATCTGCGCGACAGCGACCTGGTGGCAAAACCGCTGTGCCAGTACAGGATGGCAATATGCGCTTCGCCGGACTACCTTGCCCGCTATGGCGTGCCGAAAGCGCCTGCGGATTTATCCGCGCATCGTTGCCTGTCCCACATGATCTGGACCGCCAGAACTGAGTGGCACCTCACGGGTTACGAGGCGGAAACCCCATGGCGACGCGATCCGGTGCTGGCCTGTAACGACGGGCTGGGACTGAAAATGGCGGCGATCGCCGGGGCGGGCCTGCTGCTGCAGCCGGAAATCTTGCTCAATGAGGACATTCGTGATGGCCGTCTGGTGCGCGTGCTGGACGACTGGTTACCCGCCCCGAGGCCCGTGACGTTGCTGTATCGTCAGGATTTACACCCGCTGCCAAAACTGAGCGGATTCATTGCTCATCTTCGGGAGGAAGTGGCCGCGCAGCGTCATTTACGCTAAATGGCGATGGCGGGAGAATTAACTGCCAGCGAAGAAGGCGCTCTCCACTGGCAAAAGATTACGCACGAATGTCGGCGTATTCCGGCGTGGTGTCGAACTCATGTTTGGCGAACGGGCAAAGCGGAATGATTTTGCGGTTTTCACGGCGCATACGTTCCACCACTTTTGCGACCAGCTGCTTGCCAATGCCCTGGCCCTTCAGACTTTCATCCACATCGGTGTGCTCGATGATTGTCAGATGCTCGCCAGTGGGCACGAACACGACTTCGGCGACCCGATTGCCGTCGGCGTCGTTAACGTAAAAACTGGTGTTGCTTTCCAGAATGTCCATGGTTCCCTCAGCTTATTTCAGACGGTATTTCAGCGCCCCGCTCGGGCAGGTATCGATTACGCGCTGTACGGTTTGGGTATCGACGTTGTCCGGCATGATCCACGGTTTACGCTTCAGGTTAAACAGCGCGCTGCTGCCCCGCACGCAGTTACCGGAGTGTTGGCAAAGGCCGGTATTAAAATAGACGTCAATTTTCTCACCGGTATACAAACGGTAGCCCGCATCAATTAATTCTTTATCCACGACAATGCCTCTGTTTTTTATTCGTCACTTCAGCGGTAAGCATAGACCTGTTGTAGTGGTGATGCGGAAAGGATGCAGATCAAGGCGTGCATCAGGATACCGAACGGGTTGAGATAGCGCTGAATAAGTTTTATGCGGTAAAGTGAGCAACCTTTGACGGCAGGCGGGTAAGGAAGCAGCCATGGCAGCACGCATCGATTACCAGATTGAAAAATACCAGTTCACCGAAATCAATGAAGCGCCACGGCTTGCTCAGCAGTGGGCGGAAGTGCTGGACGAGTGTCGCCAGGAAAAGGCCGGCAGCGAAGCACGCCTGCGTCTGGCGCTTCTGAACGTGGACTACGTGACCAGCTTCGAGCTGCCTTTTCGTTTGCAGCTCATCCGTGCACCGCAGCTGATCGACCGCCTGCGCGCTGAACTGCTGCTCAGCCGCAAAGCCGTGACCATCAGCGATAACCGCTATGGCTGCGTTTACAGCCTGAAAACCGATCTCAGCCAGATCCCTGACGCCTTCCGCTATCGCTTTTCAAACCGCATTCGCCGCGTGACCTCAGGCGAGACGACGAATACGCCGTATCAGGAGATAGCCCGGCAGGTGAAGCCCCCGCGCGAGCGCCTGAAGCTGGCGCTGGAGAACGGGCTGCAGGTGACCGCGCTCGACGGCCTGTTCTGGTTCGGCATGCAGCGCATCGCGGCGGACGTCTCCACCTTGAGAAAATCCGGCATGAGGATTGCCACCGCCGAAGTGGACGCGTTCGATTCGCTCACAGGAACGACGCGCAGGGTGCCGGTTTATCGGCGCGTCAGCGAATAATTGTCGGACCTCGATATTTGCCGGAAAGGAATATCCGCCCATGAAAGTTAATTATCTCTGTTATGGTTTGCTGCTGTTGGCGCTCCTGCTAAGCCTGAACGTGGCGCATTCTGCGGTGGCCTGGTTTCTGTTAGCCAGCGTCGTCACGCTGGTCATTTACGGGGCCGATAAATACGCGGCGCGTAAAAGCTGGCAGCGCGTACCGGAAAAAACGCTGCTGCTGTTTGGCCTGGCGGGCGGCTGGCCCGGTGCGCTGCTCGGCCAGCAAATGTTTCGCCACAAAACGCAGAAACAGCCATTTAAAACCTGGTTTATGCTGAGCGTGGTCGTCAACGTGCTGGCTGTGGCAGGGTTTGGCTACTGGAGAACAACGCAGGGAATTTAGCGAGGGTGGCGAAACTGCTTATGTTACGCATCTCTTACTGGACAGTTGCAGTGTGATCTTTATCATAACAATACGCATACAACATGAGAGAAGGTGCTATGCAGCATATCATCGAAGGTTTTCTTAACTTCCAGAAAGAGGTTTTCCCGCAGCGTAAAGAGCTGTTCCGCAGCCTCGCTTCCAGCCAGAACCCAAAAGCGCTGTTTATTTCCTGTTCCGACAGCCGTCTTGTGCCGGAGCTGGTCACGCAGCAGGAGCCAGGCCAGCTGTTCGTGATTCGTAACGCAGGGAATATCGTTCCTTCTTTCGGCCCGGAGCCGGGCGGCGTTTCCGCCACCATCGAATATGCCGTAGTCGCACTGGGTGTAACGGATATCGTCATTTGCGGACACTCGAACTGCGGCGCGATGAAAGCGATTGCGACCTGCCAGTGTCTGGATCCTATGCCTGCCGTGGCGCACTGGCTGCACTATGCAGATGCCGCCAGAGCGGTAGTCGAGAAGAAAACCTGGGATAACGAAACCGATAAAGTTAACGCGATGGTGGAAGAGAACGTCATCGCTCAGTTGAACAATATCAAGACGCATCCGTCAGTGGCTGTGGGCCTGCGCGACAACGCCCTGCGTCTGCACGGCTGGGTGTACGACATTGAAAGCGGCGTGATCCGCACCCTGGATAAAAACAGCAAGACCTTCGTCTCGCTGGCGGACAATCCGGACGTTTGCTTCGAATAAACCCGCTTTAGTTTAGTGCGCCTTTGCCCCTGATGGGCAGGGGCGTAGCGTAGGCCGATTCTGAATCGCTGTTTTCCGTAATAATCTTCTGATGGCTTTTCTGTATTTATGAGCATTATGATTTTGCTGTGATTTATTTATAACGGTTTTGGATGGAATACTCTTATTGCAACCGGCCTGATTTCGCGAACATGCTGATATAAGAAGTGATAAAACTGCTCAAAGTCATGGTATTGAAGTTGCGTTCCACCCTGTTTAAATCGATAAATAATTAATGGCTTATATAACTTGTTTATTTAACGATGTGTCTTGTTGATTTTATAAGTTACATTTTATTACATATATCTCCTTCCGGTATTAATTCTCAGCCTGTAAAACTCAAATTGCCTTTATGGAAAATACAATAAAGTACAATGGTGAGCTTCTTTATGGGAAAGTTTTTATATTTCTTGGTTTATTTACTTCTGTTTGTTGTCGGATTTGGATTATTAAAGTTCGCTAACGTTATGGATGTGGATAATGGACCCAAAAGCGAACTGTTAGCGAAGTTCTTGGCTATGATAACCGCACTTATTGCCGTAACCCGGTGTGGCCTTAACATCTACCTTCGACTTTTCGGGCGAAAATTTAAATAGGGATGGGCGGTAATACCCTGAGCCGCCATGATCAGGATATAAAAAACAATAATGAGCATCTTCAGAAAAGAAGCCATTGAGCACAGTAATGATGTGGCGCATGGCGACATTATTATCCCGTCATCTTCTGTCATGTGCGGTAGCGCCATTGCCACTTTTATTTTGGCATTAGGTATTGGGTTCTTTATTTACTCTGCCAGCTATACCCGCAAAGCGCATCTCTCCGGCATTGTTATGCCTTCCTCCGGGCTGGTAAAAATAACGCCGCAATATAATGGCTACGTGACAAAATTAACGGCGTCAGAAGGGCAACGCGTCGTGGCTGGTGAGCCTCTTTACCATATCAGCGGCGAACACTATAACGGGCAGGGCGCTGGCACGCTGGCGGCCATGAGCCTGTCCCTGAAAATGCAGTATGCCATGCTGGCTTCTCAGCAGGCGCTGGAGTCGCGTGATAACCGCCAACAGCAGGAAGCAATACAGCAGCGAATAGCTGCTTTGCTGCCGCAGATGAAAAGTGCAGAGCAGCGGCTGCTGCTTGCTGAGCATCAGGTCGCGCTGGCTACGTCCGTCATGGGGCGTTATCAAAAGCTGGCGGGCACGCATTACGTCTCTAAGGTGGAGTATCAGCAGAAACAAATCGAGGTTTCCGCCGCCCGGCAAAATGCTGAAGATCGGCGTCAGGGGCTTTTGCAGCTGCATACCGCCATGAAAACCGCTGAAGACGATCTCCAGCACCTTATTGTGCAGGGGGAAAGCCGCAGGGCAGAGCTGGACAGGCAGTTGCAGGCCATCGGGCAACAGCAGGCAGAGCTGGCAGGACAGGAAAAGTTTACGCTGACCGCGCCCGTTTCCGGCACCGTTGCGGCGGTACTGGTCAGGCAAGGTCAGCCCGTCAGAACGTCAGTACCTGTGATGACGCTGATGCCCGATAACGCACGTCTGCAAATCGAACTCTATGCGACCAGCAAACATGCAGGCTTCATTCGGCCTGGGCAAAGAGTGGCACTCCGGTTCGCTGCATTCCCGTACCAGAAGTTTGGCGTTCAGTACGGCGCTATCCGTGAAATCAGCCGCACAACGCTGGCGCCTGCGGATTTACTCACTTTATCTCCCGTGACATGGAAAGAGGATGAGGGTCACTATCGCGTCATCGTTGAACCCGAAAGCACGTTTATCCTGGCCTATGGAAAGAATGAGCCCCTGCGCCCTGGCATGACGCTGGAGGGAGACGTCAGCCTGGATACCCGCCATCTTTGGGAGTGGCTGACGGAGCCCATCTGGAGCCTGAAAGGAAAACTGTAATGGAAGCACTAAAATGGGCAGGGCGAAAACAGCTTCCCGTCATCCGGCAAACGGAGTCAGCAGAATGCGGTCTGGCATGCCTGGCGATGATGGCCTGCTGGCATGGCTTACAGACGGATTTACCCACGCTACGCGAGCGCTTCAGCATCAGTACGCAGGGGATGACGCTGCGCAGGCTGATTGAATGTGCGGCCGTTATCCGGCTCTCCGCACGGGCAGTCAGCCTGGAGCTTGAAGAGCTGAAATCACTCTCTCTGCCGTGCATTCTCCACTGGAATATGAATCATTTTGTGGTGCTGCATAAGATTCGCGGGAACAGGCTGGAGATCCACGATCCCGACAAGGGAAGGGTGACCATTTCCTTGCAGGACGCAGGGAAGCACTTCACCGGCGTGGCGCTGGAGCTGACGCCAGCCAGTGATTTCACGGTCAGGGATGAGAGGCAGAGAATTCACCTGCGGCAGCTGACCGGCAAGACCCCTGGCCTGCTGCCCGCCCTGCTTCGCATCATTATCTTTGCGCTTGTGCTGGAGCTTCTTGCGCTCGGCGGACCCCTTCTCAACCAGCTGGTGATTGATGAGGTGCTGGTGGCCGCCGATCGAAGTCTGCTGGTCGTTATTATTATTGCCCTGCTGCTGTTATCCCTGACTCAGATGCTGCTGTCGCTGGCCCGGCAGTGGGCCAAGATTACGCTGTCTGTGAATTTCAATATGCAGTGGACGGCCCGGGTTTTCCATCATCTGGTTCGCCTTCCTCTCGCCTGGTTTGATGCCCGCAGTAAAGGAAGCGTGAATGCCCGTTTTGACGCAGTGGATAACATCCAGCAGGCGCTGACTACGCAGGTTCTGGAAGGGATTCTGGACGTATTGCTCGTTGTCACCGCACTTTGCATGATGCTGCTCTATAGCACGGAGTTGACGTTGATAGCGGTATTGGCCGCCGTTATCTATGGCCTGCTAAGAGCGTTGTGGTACCCGGCTCTGCGACGCTCTGCGGAGGATGTCTGGGATGCCGATGCGCGCGAGTCCGGGCATTTTCTGGAAACGCTCAACGGTATCATGAGCCTGAGAATTAACGGCGTGACGGCGCACCGCGAGGCAGCCTGGTTGAATCTCAACGTCATCCGCAGAAATACGCAGCTTCGCCAGAGCCGCTTGCTGATGTGCTATGACATTGCGCATACCCTGACCAGCAGCGTGGTATCGGCGGTTATTTTGTGGAAAGGCGCAGGCGAAGTGCTGAACGGCACCTTTACCGTCGGCATGCTGGTTGCCTATCTCTCCTATCAGGGGCGCTTTTCATCCAGCATCAGCACGCTGACGGACAACTTTTTCTCCTGGCGTATGCTTGATGTTTATAACGAACGCCTGGCCGATATCGTTCTGACGCCAGCCGAGGGTCATCAGCCGCCTTCGACGGAGGATAACAGCTCCTCTGTGGTTCCTTTCGTCTACAGGAACGTTGGGGTTGAAGATGTGCATTCTTCACTCTCACTTGAGCACATTGTTTTCTGCCACAAGGGCGGGAATAAACCGATAATCAAAGGATTGTCGCTGACGCTTCATGCCAGTGAGGTCGTGGCCATTACGGGTAAATCTGGCTGTGGCAAATCGACGCTGGTGAAGCTCATTCTTGGCATTCACACCCCTGATGAGGGAACGATTCGGACTTTGGGTATACCGCATACGCATCCGGATTATTTTCAGGTTCGCCAGCGAATCGGGACCGTGCTGCAGGATGATTATCTGTTCCGCGGTTCTGTTGCCGATAACATTATTTTCTTCAGCGACGATCGCAACCATGAATGGATGATCCAGTGCGCCAGGCTGGCGCTTATCGACGGCGATATTATGGCGATGTCGATGGGATACCAGACATTAATTGGTGAAACCGGCGGAGGGCTTTCCGGAGGGCAAAAGCAGCGTATTCTGCTGGCCAGGGCGCTGTATAAGAAGCCGGGGTTACTGCTGCTGGATGAAGCGACCAGCCATCTCGATGTAGAAAGTGAGATCCAGATAAGCCAGACGCTGCGCCGGCTGGGGCTTCCCGTTCTGCTGATTGCCCATCGCCCGGAAACTATCGCTTCTGCGGATCGGGTTGTGTATCTGGAGGAGGGGAGTTTTAGGGAGCTGAAGCGGCAGGACATTATTGATGAAGTGTTTTTATAGTTTTTTCCCATTTTGATGAGAAAAAGGAAGGTGAGACAGGGCGGAAGGTTGGGCTGACTCGCCACGACAGACGAGTCAGCCCAACGTTAACGACATTCAGGATGAGCATAAATCTTTAAGTATGTCGGGTCTGTCAGGCTTGATTTTTGCGTCCTGCCATTAATAACAGCGCCATAATCACCGACAGCGCAACGGCCCCGGCACTCGCCAGATAGACTGCGTTAATGCCCCATTTTCCCGCCAGTGCACCCGCCAGAGGCGCGGTGATCCCTAAATGAGATATCCAGGAAAGCGACATACGCGCCTGTATTTTTACATCACGGATCCGCAATTTAATATTTGGGAATTTTGCTCACTCTGAAATCCCAAAGTTTATAAAAACACCCGTTTTATACTGCTCGATTGTTAAGATTCATTCTCACTTTGGGGTGTCTAAAGGCTTTTAATATGGATCTTATTTTAAACTCAGGAAGTAATTAAAATTATTTTTTAATTATGGCTAAACTCGAAGCCGATCGCTTATTGGATACGGCTAAAAGCGTGGCTGTAAGGTATTTTAAAGATTTTTTATAAGCGATAGGTTTGAGTCTGAAATCAGGTTTTTTATCAATGGGAACTTAAGGGCAATTGAAAACGCAAAAACAGATAACGAACGAAAAGAATTTCTTCGGAATATAAAACAAGAGACTGAAAATCTTAAGGAACAGGATAGTCGGCTACGCCATGGAATGGCCAAAATTCATACTTCTATTACGGTTAAACATGAAAAAGGCGTCTGGAGCTATGTTGTAGATGGCATAAGCATCGTATCGGGCACGCTTCAGATAGTTGGTGGTGTAGCAGTTGTTTTTGCATCTGCTCCGGGAAATATAATAGGAATGGCGTTTGGTTCTATGCTTGTTCTACATGGCGCTAATGCAATTCATGAGGGAATCGTTAACATTGTTGGAAGTAGGGATGATACCGTTGGTTTTATGAAAGAAGGCTACATTGCCGTAGCCGAGTTTGCTGGGTTTCAGACATGGGCTGGCGCAACGGCTTTCAGCGTGATGGATCTTACCCTGTCGGGTTATGGACTCGCCAGGTTAACTCTTAAATCCAGCTCCTGGCGTTTATTCCATTATATTCCCAGTGACTATGTCCGTGGCCTTAAAAAGATGAGTAGAGCGGATTTAGTTCTTGAAATGTATAATGACGGTATGGCATTAAAATCAATCAAAGATAACCAGTAAGTTTGTGTTTTTTTAAAAAGCGGACAGACTTAAATGTCAGCCTGAATGGGGCTGCTATGTACAGAGCAAATGCGAAGAGTAGCAATATAAAAGAGAACGCTATAATTGAGCTTTTATCGCCAGTCACTAATGAGTAGCCCCATTTTATCGCAAGCAGGGAATAAAGTAATACCATGATATAAAACCCACGCTTTAGTCCTTTTAATTGATAAATAACTGTTCCTTTATCATCTCGTTGCTGATAGTCGTGAAATTTTTTGAGTTCTTTATCAGTGAACCCAAATTCTCGAATTTTAATTTCGATATCATCCATGATTGATTTCTGGCATAAGTATTGGAACTCAATTCTATTATGAACAATCTCCAATACAAGTTTTTTTCAGCGGTCGTTAAGTACCTTGCTATTTTTATTCAGGCAGGAGCGGTTGGTTTATTTTGCAGAAGGTCCTGAGAAGCAGATACCCTTAATGTGCTTATCTCTTTAACTGGAAGGGTGGCAGGACAGACTATGGAGGGGGGGCTGATATCAGTTGGCCGTTACTGCCAAAGAAAAAAGGGACTGCTATTTAACATAACACATTGTTTTATTTAATATACTGATCTTTTTTTCTTGCCATGGATAGTCTCTATGCGTTTAGGCCCAACGAAAACAATAAAGCTCTATGAGGTGCCTAACAAGGTACCTAAAAGGTTCGGATTTAATTAGTTGGAATCAGACTTCGCGGGACAAATTGAGGGCACAAAAAAGCCCGCAGGGCTTGCGCCGTGCGGGCTCTTAGGACTTCATCGGGCTGGCGTCCTTGTAATTAGTTATTCAATCCAATGATTTATATATTTATTTTGACTTTTTATTTTATTGGTGGTTCTAAAAAGGAACCATAAATCTTAATGGTATGAGTTCTCACGATTAGCTGATTGGCAAATTGTATCAAAAGATAACCAATCCTCAGTTCAACTACCAGTTGGTAGCTGAACTGCGTAAGCAGGATCTGCTTTCCACCGATTAGTGTATACGGTAGTTTTTCAGCATAACTGAATTGTACCCGTAGGACAGTACTAGCATAGGTGGAGAATGAATTTTGAACAATTGGTCACCAGAGCATACAAAAGACATCAAGAGTTGGTTTAAGATTGATACATATCGTAAATTTGAAGACCTCTCATTGATCCAGTTCTACCATGAGATATGGGCCCGAAACTTGTTCTTTAAGGAGTATAGAGAAGAGTTTGAGAGCAGAACTCTTATGGGTTACTTCTCAAAGATATTCAGCGGCAACCCTTTTTTAATCGAAGAAGGGCAACTGGGATACATGACTCCTGCTAACAAACTTTTCCAGCCACCCCATTTTTTTCTAACAACCCTTGATCGCCTTGCTGAAACGAGCATTATTGCAATGCAACGTGGAGGTTTTCTTTGGCATGAAGGTGACAATTATTCTATAAATGCAGAGCTTCGAGAGGAATCACTTTCAGACATTATGCCAGATCAGTTTACACGAACAGTCATGTTCGAGATTGATTTGGCAAGTGGCACAGACGAAGAGATTGCAGAGTCGCTTAAAGCTGCATTACCGCAATGGCGTAAAGTAAAGGGTATTGATGAAAACCCATTGGAATCTGTTCGTTTTGGATACGGAACTATCAAGAAACTCATCAGTTATCGTGTAATACCTATGCTGGATATCCTGGTGTGGGCAGCCGTTAAAAAAATCCGTGTCTCTGACGACAGGTTATCCAGACTACTATATACAGACGATGACGAAGAAAGCGAAATGAGGCAGTCCAGCCAAATCAAAGATACCGACAGGCCTTTGGCTCTTAAATCCTGCACAACTGACTTTATCCGACAATTCCATTACTTCATGAACAAAAATAGCCATTTGAAGCAAATGAAAGTCGCTGATGTAATGAAACTATCGGATTAGTTTATATCCATAACCGTTTGTTTTTCTTTATAAAAAGAAACTCAAAGCATCATTTTAAATGATGCTTTTTTTGCGATTTTTACTTTAAACCGACCATTTTGCCACTTGCTATAAAACAGGGGAATTTCAGCTACTCTCAAGTTCCCCTGTTCTGTACGGCACCAACTTCGAGAGAACCATCCTGCATAGCAGCAAGGCACCTCCGCTTCAGGAGTCTCACTCCTTTCTTTTCCCAAGTGTTCGTATAGTGACTTCACCGCAACGACAAGGGAAAACAAAATGAACAATCAACCAACCCGCCTCATACGCCTACCAGAAGTTCTCGAACGAACTGGCTACGGAAAAGCATGGATCTATCGTCTGATCAACGATGGCAAGTTTCCTGCTCCTGTCAAAATTGGAAGTCGTGCAGTAGCTTTCGTTGAAAGTGAGATTGATACCTGGATTCAGTCTGTAATCGAAACAAGTCGAAATAATGTTGCTTAGTTAATTTTGGGAGACATGTTATGAATATCGAAGAATTTGTGAGTGAAGATAACCATATGTGTAATCTGGGCCAGGAACTTTTCTGTAAAATCTTCGAACCCGGAGCGATTTACGATTTACCTGATAATGAATTTAACAGAAAGATTGTTTACTGGTTAAGCCAGTATTTAGTGGGGAATCTAAGAGAACCGTTAGATTCGATCTCTGAGCTTAATATCTTCGAACAGTTTTATGTGTATGAAACATGGTTCTCGCTAATTAAATGTCCCGTTGAAATGAAAAATCTTTCAAAGCGAGTAATTCAATATCAGATTGGGCTGAAAACTCTTTTGTAAAAATGTAAAGTTTTGCCCCATATTTTTGCTTAAAACCTTACAAAATAACTTACATTATTTTGGTTGCCGTTTATTAGCAAGGCAGTGAGATAGTTTTCGAAGTATTAGGTGTACATAATATAAACTAGATCTACCAGATGATAATTTGACAAGAATAATCGTCTATCTCACTGTTTTAATTTAAATAAATATCTTAATCGGTCCAAATAAATTTGTAAATCTACGAAATGCTTATTATTAATATATTGGAATTATACTTTTTGTAAAGTTTAGGAGGAAAATATGTGCAGTATTTGTGTGGATTCTTTTATGCTCGAAAATGGTGAGAGATATTGTCATGTCGTAAATAAAGATACTGGTGAGCCATTGTATTATCCAAACTTGTATATAACAACACAAGTCAGGAATCGGTCAGAGTCTATATCAACAATGAAGGTTATTGCCGGTAGCATTTCATTGTTATATCGATTCTTTATGAGAAAAAATATCAATATTGATGAAAGAATCCAGAAGAAGCTGTTTCTCGCTCCTCATGAAATTGAGGATTTGATTGAATTCACTTCATTAAATTTCCGAGATGGAGGGGATGGTAATTTTAGGGTTTCAAATGTCAAAAAACCAACTAAGTATTTTCGCATTACAACAGTCGCTAACTATCTTGAATGGTTGTGCAAAATACTTCTTTCACATGCAGGGCAGAAAAATACTCTCAGGGAAGTAATGGCTTTCATTAATAACATAAAAAGAAAGAAACCAAGGAATAATGATAAATATAATATGGAAATCGAAAAAAGCTTAGACAAAGCACAACTAGATTCTTTGTTCAGCATACTTTCGCCAGGGAGTAACTTGAACCCGTTTACGGAAAAAGTGCAACAAAGAAACAATCTAATATTCCTTCTATTACATTGCTTTGGTTTGAGAGCAGGTGAACTTTTGAATCTGCGTATTGGCGATATTGATTTTGCAGAATCAACAATCGCAATAAGAAGGAGAGCAAATGATAAAACAGATCCACGAGTTTATCAGCCATTAGTGAAGACGTGTGAGAGAAAATTAATTGCTGACACAAAACTTATATATGAAATTTCGGATTATATTTTGAATGATCGTAGGAAAGTTAAAAATGCTAATAAGCATGATTTTCTGTTTATTACCTATAAGGAAGGGAAGACCCAAGGGCAACCTCTGTCATTTTCCTCATACCATAAGATAGTGAGTGTTGTTCGTCAATCATCCTCACTTCTAAGTGGATTAACAGGTCATAAATTACGACACACATGGAATTATGAGTTCTCAAAAACAATAGACAATGCCCAAGATATATCCGATGAAAAAGAACAGCAAATCCGTTCTTATCTCATGGGATGGCGACCTGGTTCAGATACTTCAATAATTTATAATCGCAGACATATTTTTGAGCTATCGAAAAAAACTGCACTTGAACAACAAGAGCAACTATTCAAAGGAGGATTTGATGAATAATTTAATTAAATATAACTCTGATAAAATGTCTTTGCATGAACATAAAATCGTCAGTTCGATTGAAAACAATGGAATCAACATTAGAGAATTGATATGTGTTATGAATGAAAAATTGGTTTGTGGATTTGTATATACAGTACAATATTATTTTAATAGCAACAGCTATTTGTATGTGAAAAGTATTGTTAGAAATATGGAGAGTCTTATCTGTAAACTATCTCCTACTCATATAGATGATAAGGTTCTAATTGAATATCAAAATAAGCAATTATCAAAATCCCCAGCATCGTTTCGTGTTTTACGACCATTTTTGATTAAATGGTTTGAGTTTGGATATCCTGGAATAGATGAAAGTGCAGTAGAACTGTTAAAGCATTTGGACCTAAAAATAAAAAAAGCTGGTCAGTCTGTGTTACAAGATGATCCAACAGGGGGCCCACTAACTAAAGAGGAACATACTTCCCTGATCAAGGCTATGAATCATGCATATAGAATAGGTGTACTGTCACTGTCAGATTATGCAATATCGCTGTTAGTGAGTCTGACAGGCAGAAGACCTCAGCAGTTAGTTATGTTGAAATATAAAGACCTTCTTCAAAAGAACTTAGATAATGGTAAAGTAGAATATTTAATTTCAGTACCACGAGTTAAACAACGAGGTAAACAACTACAATATCGAGAACTGGCAATGATCTCAGAAGTTGCATCAATTATTCAACTGCAAGCTAATCAATCCGTGAGGTTTGTTGAGCAAACCCTTGGTAAAACTCTTGATGATTATACCAAAGGAAAGGTTCCAGTTTTCTTGAACGAGGAAAAACTGCTTGATTTAGCCATAATAGATTCTGATTTCCTTGAGTCTAATAAAATATTTGCAAAACCAACAATTGCTAAGACAGCATTAAAGAATATTGTTATTACTGAGAACTTAATTTCAAATCGTACAGGTTCTCTACTCAATGCTACTCCTCGCAGGCTTCGCTATACGATAGCAACTATGCTGGCTAGGGAGGGACATAATGCCAATACTATAGCTGAATTATTGGATCATTCTTCTACTTCAAGTACTGGTATTTATATTAAAAATCTTGCTGGGAGTGTTGAAAGGATTGATTCCGCTGTTTCAGAACAATTGTCATTTGTCGCTGATATTTTTATGAATGGAATAAAGTCTAAAGAGAAAAAACATTTCAAATTTTGCTCTTCGAGAAAATGCGAAAGTCAGAATTTAAATGTAAGTTTTCCTTGTGATAAATGTGCTTTCTTTATGCCAGTTGATATTGATGAGGTAAATGCCCAATGAACAATATTATTTTATTTAAGTCTAAAAAACAACTTACGGCAGAAAACAATTATAATGAATTCATAAAATTTTGTCGCTATCAACTATCTGGGCTAACCCAAACTCAGGATTGGGAACAATATGTTTGGAAAGGGTATGTAACCTTTAGAAAGATAGGGGTTGGACATAAAGTATTTAACTCCAAAGATGCAATGCATGAAGATTTCCTCGATTTTGCCAAAGCATATATTAGATATCAGCACTCATTGAAACCCTTGAAAAATTATGGGGCCATAATGATGGCTTTGAGATGTCTCGAACAGGCTCTTTTGCAGGTTCTGAATAGTGGTCTCATTTATAATGTTACAGCCGTTGTTTTTGATGAGGCAATGCAGATCGGAAGTAGATATTTTGAAGGTAATGTTCTTGCTCAATGTGGGATACAGCTTGAAAAATTATCAAAGTTTATATGTGAACATAACCTTGTAAAATCAGGATACATATCCTGGAAAAACCATGTGAAGCAGAAGGTCAAAAACAACTATCTTCCTGAGATTGAGGACTATCACAGAAACGATAAGTTACCAGATGAAACAGCATTACTTGCGATTGCTGATATTTTTTCTAAAAATGATGAGCTACTGAGTCCAAGGGATAAATTCACCAGTGCAGTATTTGCACTCCTGCTTTGTTGTCCGAGCAGAATTTCTGAGATTTTAGCCTTACCTGCTGATTGTGAGATTACACAAAAAGATGAGAAGGGTATCGAAAGATATGGTCTAAGATTCTATTCGGTTAAGGGGTATGGCCCTAATATCAAGTGGATTCCACAGGTTATGATACCAGTTGCGAAGAAAGCGATTAGAAGATTGCTTTCCTTATCACAAAATGCAAGGGCATTTGCTCAATGGTGCGAAAAATACCCTGATAAATTTTACCGACATGAACTTTGCCCAAAAGTTGATGAAAAATTAAAGTTGACAGTTTTACAGGTTTGTCATGCACTTGGCTACCCTTTACATGATCATAAATCATGCGTTCTAAAAATTAAAAGAACGAGTTTGGATGGTGGGAAAAGTTTCTTAAACTCCAATGATTATAACTATTCATTGAGTGAGCTATGGGAAATGATTAGCTCTGGTTTTAGCAGAGACTTTCCTTGGTATGATAAAGAAAAATCTATAAGATTTAGTAATGCATTATGTTTATTGAATCCTCGCCAATTTTCTTTATCCCAAATGAGTGATATCTATTCATTATACAAACCTACCAAAGGATTCTTTTTTAATGATATACAAAATAAAATGCGTAATGAGTCTGGATTTAAAAATATTTTCGCCCGATACGGATATTATGATATTGAAGGTAAGCCACTACTTATCCGGTCACACCAACCACGGCACCTTTTAAACACAATAGCTCATTATGGTGAAATGTCTGAACTGGATATTGCTAAATGGTCTGGTCGTGTCAATGTGAATCAGAACAGAGTTTATAATCACGTATCGGAAGAAGATATGTTAGATAAAATCAAAGCTATTAAATTGAATAGGAATAATTATTGTCAAAGGGACTCAATACCCACAAATGAATTGACAATTGATTTTAATAACCTTAAACAAGGTGCAATACACTTAACAGAATTTGGTTACTGTGTACATGATTATTTAGTTAAGCCTTGTGCAAAAATTAATCAGTTTGTTGAGTGTGATAATGAAACACTGAACATGAAATCAATAGGTAGAATTCGACTGGAATCTATCCGAAAAAAAGTAATGCAATTAAAGAGAATAACTCAGATCGCTTATGAAAATGGTGATTATGGTGCAGACAAATGGTTGCAACACCATGAAAAAAATTTGGAAAGAATTAATAAGCTTTTGAATAATTAAAACAGGAGATACTTATGGCAAAACATTTGAACAGGAGTGAAATAAAGGCAATTAAACACATTATACTGACTTGGGATGGTAAAATCACATGGAGTGATTTATGTGAATCAGTTTATAAGAATCTAAACAGAACTATCACAAGGCAATCTTTAAGTGCGCATGATGAAGTTGTTGAAGCATATAGAACAAAGAAAAATTTGTCCAATTTGAAAAAATCTGGTCTAAAGAAACCAGCTAACTTAACTATTGCGGCACAACAAATAATAAACCTTAAAGCCGAAAACGAAATGTTGAAAAAACAGAACAATAGATACAAAGAGCAATTTAGCTATTGGCAGTATAATGCTTATAGACATGGCCTTTCTATGGAACAATTGAATAGACCGTTTAATAAAAAATAACAATTGATAGGTTACACCTATTGACAAGTTAAATAAATGCGATAAATATAGATGTATGGTCAGGAAGACTATTTCAATAATGCAAGGACGCATTCTATGGACAAACAAAAAAACTTTCCAGTGGAACCACTGGAAGAACAGCTTATTATTATCGTTGATAAATTTATCTCTAAGCGATATCAGCCGAATGATAAAAGTTTCTCATACCAGCTATACCTGCTTTTTGTTGGCTATCATTTAAAGTATTTCTATCCTAAACAAAAATATACTCGTTCTAATAGAAATATAGACAACATTATGACGATGTTCAGTACTGTATACAAATGTCTTACAAGTACTTTGTTACAGCGATTAAACAATAAGGAGGCTGTTATCAGGGAGCTAAATTCTCTCGTTAACTATATTGATAACAATCAAGAAAAAGCTGAAGAAATCTATGCTACTGTCAGAGCACAATATGAAATGAAAGTAATTGAGGGAGAGTTAACCCATGAAGTTCGCGTGAGAGCCGTCAGGTTATAGGCAATAAAAAAAGCCCCTATGCAGGGGCTAAAAGAGACTTCTTGATATAGAATACTACTGAACTTCTTTCCAGACACCATCAGTTTTCACAAGCTTAACAGGCTTTGTCTGTTTCATATTGCTGATGGATGCATCAACAATGCAGTTATAAACATTGTTTGCTTCTTCTGTGCAATTTACTTTCTTCACATAATCGATTCTTAAAAGATCTTTTTCGGGAATACTTGAGTTCAGAGCTTTCATACTTGCATTTGATCTATCTACAACACTTTTGAAAGCATTGTATATGTCTTTTTTAGAAGGTTCGGAATTACAGGCTGTTAATAGAAAAGTAGAAAGGAGAACTGCGAGAATTGAGTATGTTTTCATTTTCTTATCCAGGAAACGATTAATTAAGAATGCCAGATTTTGTATTGTTATTATCAGTAGAGAATGTCCATTTGCTTACGGTTTCTCTATTGAAGTCGATTTCGAGAGTTTTAGACTGAGTCTGGGAACCGCCAGTTAGCAAACCGACAACAGGGATAAAAGTCGAGGCATTGAACTGATTGTTATACATGAAATATCTCCATTGCTCGTTGCCATCGTCAAGAGTCGTTCTGGTATCAGGCTCACCAAGTTGAGCAAGTAGCTCTGCCTTAGTTGTTTTGTTTTTAATTATTTTTGATTGTAGGCTCTGTGCCGTTTCATTTTTGATTTTTTGGTTGCCGGATGTAGAACAGCCAGAAATTGAAAATATTGCAATGAAAAAGGAGGTGACAATAATTTTTTTCATTTTATTTTCCTTATTATATTTGGACAGGGTTAACTTTTATGTGTGAAAACGGCTCTGTGTGCAAATTTCTTACGTAAATAAAATCTTAAAAAAATTGCTGATGCAAAATAGATAACGACAGTTAATATAAAACTTTGACTGATAGCGAATATGAGGAAAGCAATCGCTAACAGCACAATTCCTATTAGTAAAGCAAGCCACGGTGAAACAACACCATAGTTAATTGTTGCGTGACAGCCAGTGCAGACACGTACTCCGAACTGGCTCTCTTTAAAGCAAAATGGACACTTTATTATTTCGTTTTTCATAGCTATCCCAATCTGGAAGATTAAATGCTGTTTGTAGGGATTCTCGATGACCGGCTCGCTTTAGTAAAATTGCTTGTACCGATCGATG
>DKMD01000042.1:50733-51197 GCA_002470465.1 Pluralibacter sp. UBA7423 | reverse complement strand
AATTGCTTGTACCGATCGATGATTGTTGCTTGATAGGTCTAGTCTATCATAATTACATTATCGATCTGTAATAACGATCAATATTTTCTTGACTAAACACAAATTTATTACTCTGTAATAGAGTGCGTTTACGAGGGGGGGTGTAATTGACTGTCTATAAACGAATTTTTCTCGCCTTGTTTAAAGGTTGGATTACATGAATTTTTGAGAAGTGTGTGTGGGTTTTGTGAAGAATGGACTTCCCATAGCTTCTGAGAAGCTCTGCGAGCCTTCTGAGAAATGGAATCCAGCCGATAAGCCTGAGATGCTTTTGCTGTTGTACTGAGTTTTTTTGAAGAATCTTTTCTACGATTTCGTTTCTTCTGTCTTCTTTGAGTCGTAGTTCGAGTTCAGCAATTTTTTCACTGATACTTTCCTTTCTCTCAGTGTTTTTCAAAACTGTTGCAGGAGCAGGAGCAGGAGCA
>DKMD01000042.1:0-50476 GCA_002470465.1 Pluralibacter sp. UBA7423 | reverse complement strand
GAACAGGAACAGGAACAGGAAGAGCTTCCTTCGTCTGTATACCCTTTCGCAGAAATTCTAAGTGGTCGGGGTTGTAGTTAAGTTGCTTTTGAAGATTTGCCCAAGAGTAACCCTTGCCTAACTGTGAAGCCTTGAAAGCTATATCGCGGTATTCGAATGAGAAGCCGTTCATCTTACCGGTAGAGGCAATGTTAGCCGTCCAGCCGACTTCTGCTTCTTCCAGCCTCTTGATCAAAGTTAAAAGGTCAGGTTTATCAGTCAAACTTTTATCAAGTATTTGTTGTAGAGCTTCTTTAGGGGAGGGAAGGCCAGTCCGTTCTGAAAGCATCTGTTCATTACGGGAAACTTTTATTCGCTTCTGTTGCTTTGGTGTAATGGAAGGTGCTGCCTTGGTCACTGTCAGACCGTGAGCGATTTCGAGTTCACTAATGATCCGTGTGCTTATAAGATTTTCGTTCCTACCCAAGTAGAGCTTCCCACCGGCCATGTCGATCCTGCTGGCAATGATGTGTATATGCTGGCCATCGTCGTCATGAAGCACATAGCAACGGAGATGAGTATCACTGAACCCTATCCTCTTCATGTAGTCGTCAGCTATGGTTACCCATTGGTCATTCGATAATGTTTCTCCATCAGGCAATCGTAGCGAATTGTGCCAAACTGGTTTTGCGACATCCTGGCGAAGATGCTTGGTGCTATCGAATTCTGCGATCAGTTCACAGGCTGAATCACCTAACATGTTCCCGCCAATGACGATTGGATCACTTTTATGATGTGAACCTGGCTTCAATGCATATTGGACCACACCAGCAAAGTTCTTACCCCTCTTGATCTTCCGCATACCCTTCATAGGGTTTGCTCCATATGTCAGCATTTAGCAGGTGCTGGCGAAGCTCTTCCAATTGTCGCTTCACAGCGAAAAGCTCTGTATGAGTAAGCTGGCTATCTTTACTCTTACTATCGATATGAAGAGCGATACGGTTTAGCTTCTGATTGATCTCACCCAGAGTCTTCCATGTTTCGATGTTTACAGGAGGTACATTCATGGGGAGCTTCTGCAAGGAAGCCATACGTAACCATTCGCCTTTAGATGTAGAACCTCGTTTTGTGTTGAGTAATTGAAGTTCCGAGTTATTAAGACGGACACTGACACAATGCGTTCTAAGAGTTTGTGTTATTAGGTCAGGCAGTTTTGAAGATTGCTTTATTACAGGCATATTGTTTTTGGGAATGCGTTGCACCGATAGTTGTTTTTCCATATGAACTCCTTTTCATATCTGGAATTGAATGTTCAATTATAAAATTATTATTATTTCAATTCTTTGTCAATATTATGTCGGTATTTATTGTTAATGGGATAATGCTAAGGAGTGAATAAATTATTGATAGTAGGTGGTTGATGAAAGAATTGGGAAATAGGCTCTCTTAATAGAGGGAAGTCTTGTAAGTACCTTCCCTCATTCAAGCCTCTAATCACTAAATAAAACCATATGATGCTATTAAATCTACGGAAAACTTGATATTTCCCAGTAGTCTATATATCAAATAATAAAATTTATTGATCCCTAAATCGACCATGTTTATCTGTAGGTTTTCTATTTCTTTCTCTATGAATGTTTATCTCATATTCTTTATTTTTTGCCCAGGCAATTGCTTGCTGCTGTGTATCGCACTCATAAAGAAGTTTCTCTGTTTTTTCTTCTTCAACTGCATGGTGTATGCCTGGTGTCCATCCAGAAGGATTTTTGACCTTGACGATATCAACTTTTTTAGCCATTTATGTAACCCTTAAGTTAAATTTGTTTGTTTTCTCGCATAGGGCGAAACATCAGTATTTATGAATATATTTTAAAACACTATTGTGATATAGATCGCAAAAGTGTTATGCCTTATTAATAATTATATAATGCTAATAAGATGTTGACTTTGTGTTGGGCTTTTTTTATCAATGCAAAGGCAGAAAGAACTGTTCTAAAATGGATGAGTAAAGGAGATGGTTAATAACTATCCAACTGTGAGGATAAGGAGTCGATCATTATGAGTAAGCTATTGAGCATTGTTTTACTTGCTACGGTGACCATTTCTGCTTACAGCTACGCCGGACAGGGTGATGTTGGTGGTAAGGGCGATGCTGGTACCTCGACCAACTCGAATGGTGGTGATTGTCTTCCGTGAAGAAATGGCCAGTCAGGAATGAACGATTGTACTGGCGGAACTTCTCCGCCACCTTATGGAGGATACTATCTGCTTGGAACAAAAGAACAATGCAATTCTGCACATAAACGTGCTGATTGAATAATGATTTGTATGTTTCTCTTCTACCATCCGCGTAGGGTTTGTGCCAAAGACGGAGTTCTACTTAAGTCTAGAAGTTCTCATGCCGAGGCCAAATTTTGGCAACTACTACACTTTCTGGCGGTGTGTTCTCCGCGACCGACTGTGTATACTGGCTTATAGTGCGGTGAATCATGACAGATTCTGTGCTCATTGCAAAAAAGAACCCGATAAAGGCTCTTATCTTATATCGGTTGCATAGCGCAAAAATCTGTAAGAATCCTGATACCGACCTTTGATCTACAGTTTTAGTTTAATGAGGATATAACTTAATGACTAACAGCCAATTCAAAGAGTTTTTACGTGATTATGCGAATATCGTTGATAAGGCATGGAATCCTACTGATGCTCAGTTAGATATGATTCGCAATGCCATAGACAGAAAGATAAAGGCAGGTGAGAGGGTAAGCTCTTCTGAACTACAAAGCATTGTTATGCGTATTTGTGGTTCAATTAGGGTTATGGTTACAAGTAGTGTTGACAATAGCGATCTTAATGCACTTTTAACATCAGCAATGAAGAAAAGTTAAAAATGGATGACTTAGAAGAGTTATTATCTAAAAGCAAAGATGATTATATGGATGCAATCTCTGCTTTTAATAAAAACCAAAATAAAGATAGCCTTATATCATGCATGCGAAAAGGAGCAAAATACTTTAACAAAGCAGAGAAAGCTGTTTCTCAGAGTAAAATTGATGGTAAACACAATGATGGCTTGTGGGTTACAGATTTAGCTGAGTCCTGCGAGGTGATTCTAGGATCATATTTAAAGCATATAAAGTTTTTAGAATTCCATAATGATTTGATTGATGGTGCGTACAGCAAACCAACTGATCACGCATGTTCAAACATGCAGAGAATGGTAAAAAAGTATAGTACGAAAAATGTTAGCGACAAGCTAAGAGCTGATTTTTTAGCCGCAAAATTGCCTACAAAGGGGTTTGACGTGGAAGAGGCTGAAGATAAAAATAAGATGGATGTTTACCTCCCAGTTGGGGTAGGCATTTTCCTCATGATCATATCTTTGATTATGGCGATGATAATAAAAAACCCAAGTCCTACGCAATTTTTTATAATAAGGGGAGTTTTTGCATTGTCTTGTGCAGCCGTTGGCTCCTGCATACCTGGGTGGTTAAAAGTAAATATAAATGGATACGTGAAGGCAGGGGGAGCAATTGCACTTATATTAATTTTTTGGTTCTTTAACCCACCGGCTATAATTATGAGTTGATATTTTCTTATAAGATAGGAGTGTCTACTTATATCAAGAACTACCTAGGGAGAGCCTAGACTAGCCCTCCCTTTACTTTTAAGCCTTCTAATAAATCGAATTTCTAGCGTATGTGAATATCAATAGTTTTAGTCGCCGAAAAATCAGCTAAGAACTGCAAGTCTTTTTTCAGGAGTATCAGCGATGGATTATGTGGATAGCGAATTAAAACCTGTGACAGAGAGCGTAAAAGAGAAATTTATAGATTTAGAATACCATCTTCGTAACCTTAATGAGCAGGGGGAGGTGCTGCTGCTTTATCGAGGAGAAGAACTGCATAATATAAAAAAACGCTTGTTAAAAAAAACTCCCACTAACAAAGAAAACGAAACTTATGAGCGTGCTTTTTACTTCGGTGACAAAGCTAGGCATTTTTCGGTCGATGTATTTACACCGGGGCGTAATTATCTTACCGATCTCAACGATCATTCAGAGCAAACCTTCGCGTTTATTCATGCTCGAATCTGTAATATTCTTAAAGAACCCAAGCTATCGACCAGAGTCGAAAAATGTACAGATGATAGATTCCGGAAATATTTTCTGAGATCAGGCTCTGATATTGATTTCTTGAGAAAAAGTAATACTTGTTATACCGATAAAACAAAAGTTAATGTCCGCGATTATTATTTGTACTTTCTTCATGTCGCAGGTTCTCCCGGTATTCGCAAGGAAACAATGCTGGTCTCAACATCAAAAGATAAATCCATTGCATTGCAATTTTCTGAGCGCACAAAGAAGGAAAAGGTGATCTTTCATTACTTTATTCCTGCACCATTCCAGGATTATGCTATTGGTCCATGGGAAATTGAACACCATGCAAAAATAATTTATGCGACGGGACTTCCCGCTTATTTACCGAAAGGATTGTATCCGGAACAGAATGAAATTGCTGTTAAAGGTGCGCTGTTCCCACACTTCCTATTAGGAATAGAGTTGGTTGGGGAAAATAAATTTATAATAAATTCTAACTTTACTAAAATGAATAACATGAATGACATCAGATCCATTGCCCAGCATGGATTTAATATAGATCAAACAGATTTTGAAAAAACGATATTTGATACTGGATATATACGCTATGGTGAAACCGATGGCAACGGGGCATTTAGCTCTTATAATGTCTAAAAATTTTCGTAAGTAAAAATGCTTTTCAACGACATTTCAGAACCTTGATAGCTAAAGTAATTTTAATCTTCAAATTTCTGATGAGTATATAGTCAACGACAAAAGGTCTAATATTTACTCATCTCTCATAACAGAGCAGTACTCACAATGTATTACTTGACCGGGTCTACTCCGTGTGTGCATGAAGATTAGGCAGAGAATTTTTCTTTTTCAATCATAGAGCAGAAAAAGCAAGGCAACTCAGAGAAGCGGAGCTTCTCTGAGTTAGCCCTTGCTTTATTATTTTTGTGGGTTATTGAAATGAAACTATTGACATAATTATATGATGCGCTATTAAAGTACAAGGATGAATAGGAGAACATTTATGATTAGTGATGAAGTCTTGAAAGTTATATTTATTTCTGTCGGTGTTATTATGTCTTTAATATGGCCATTTTTGGTATATTATAAAGTAACGGAAAATAATGAAACTATTGATAAAGATTGTGAAAAATAATAAATCCAATTAAAGAGATAATAACGGCTATTCCTAGTTGGATTGATAATCTTGCAGCAAAGTTATTGTATTTCTTTCTGGATATTAGGTTGTCGTATACAATTGTCCCGGTATGTGCTCCACATACTAGGGTGAAAAGAAAAACTCCGAGCACTATAAGCCACCAAGAATATTTATGTGCTGCGATATTAGGGTACGCAATACAAGAAAAGGCAACAATTGAAGATAGAAATGTAATAGGATTCATTTTTTTAGAAGACATGTTTAGCACCTTTTAATATGATTCATATAAATGACTTACACACGTCCCACAAACTTTTCGTCCAATTTCAGCAATTTTTCCCCTCGCTTCCTGCTCAGTAGCACATGTGAAAAGGTTTCCTTTGCTTTCTGTATTATCCATTTTTTTGCATATGGATTTCAAAGAGGAATTACATTTACGAGGTGAAGAATCTTTAGTCATGCTTCCCTCGAAAAGGTGAAGCTCTCCTGAGTCCTTATGTTCTTTTAAAGTGTAAGCTTGCATCTGTATCCCCTTTTAAACGCAATACTGCCTTTCCTTTTGTATCGCATAAAAGATGCCAAAACGCAAGAGTTGTTGTATTATTAGTCAATGAGATAAATCTGTTTTATTGAAAATTATTTCAATGATCATTATTGCTGAAGGATATTATGTTGAGAGACAAGCTTTTACAAGACCAAAAGTTTTCCTCTAAAATGGCATGGTCCCAGCATCCCCATATTATATATGATATATCCCATGCCTCGGTAATTACATAACAACATAGTATTTTTTTTTGTTTTTTGGGAGAGGAATAATAATTACTAATTTTTATTCTTACTAAATTCTTAGAGGTCATTTTATGAGCGTTCTGAAAATAAGGTCAGTAAAAAGTTATAGTGACGAGAAAAATATTGAAATAGATCTAACGAAAAGAATAAACTTAGTATATGGACAGAATGGTTCGGGTAAATCAACAATATCAGGATATTTTTATAAACCTGAGGATGAAGCATATGGTAGTTGCTCTTTTAGTGATACAGATAAATACAGGTATATTGTCTACAATAGCCAGTTCGTAGAGGATTCATTCTATAACAAATCAGAACAACCTGGAATATTCACTTTAAGTCAAGAAAATAAAGAGGTAATGGAGGCTCTAGCTCTTAATGAAAAAGAATTGTCTAAACTAAAAAAAGATATTATCCGTATCGATAGTGATCTCGAAAAAAAAGATAAGATGATACAAAAAGTTGTAAGCGAATACCAAACGAAAGTATGGGATAAAACTTCACATATCAGAAAGAAAGACGGTGGGTTAGGAGATTTAATGGCTGGCTACTTGCAAAAAACAAGCCTCTTCCAGCGTCTTAGTCAACAGGTAGAAATGGAAGAAATAGATACCGCAAATTTAATTTCTGATTATATAAAATTAAAATCAAATAAAAATGTATCTTATCAATCATTGATCATTCCAGCACTTCCATATTTTTCAGATGATCAAGTGGGTATGTTATCTACATCATTGATACCTTCAGGAAATAGTTATCTGTCAATGGTCATTGATAGGCTTGGAAATTCAGATTGGATAAGGACTGGATTATCATATATAGATGATGACCAATGCCCGTTTTGTCAAAAAAATACTATTGATGATTCATTCAGGGAAGAAGTGAGAAAAATATTTGATGATGCTTATGACAAAATGATCTTAAGATTAAAAGAATTGCAATCTTCTTATAAAAAAATGATTGATGAGTTTACTGGTGGCATACAATCTACTGTAATGTCGTCCAGTTATATCACCGATAAGGATGAGTTCAACGAGGGACTTGAACAGGCTAATCTTATCTTTGAGGCTAACTTAAGATTTATACAAGAAAAAATAGATAAGCCATCTTTGAATGTCGAGGTTATAAATGATAATCCGAGTGCTAATATTCTTGTTGAAAAAATGAAGCAATATAATGATGAGATTAATACCATAAACACAAAGGTAGAGAATTATGATAATAGTATAGATGAACTTAAGTCCTGTGTTTGGAAATCTCTACGAAATATCTGTAATGACCTCATTGACTCTCAAAACAAACAAATTAAAGAGCTAAGTTTAGAGAGAGAAGATATTATCTCAAGGAAAGATAAAATCCAAAATGAAATAGAAGTGTTAAATGCATCATCGATAGATCTAAAAAAACAAACTTCCAATATAGATGAAACTGTTGAGAAAATTAATCATACGTTAACTTCGCTCGGAATCTCGCATTTCAAAATTAAAAAAAATGCAGATACAAATTTTTTCCAAATATGTAGGGATAATGGGGTTGTCAGTAATATTTATAGAACTCTTAGTGAAGGTGAGAAAACATTAATTACATTTTTGTATTTTCTTGAGTTATGTGATGGACGGTTAGATGACGATAATGAAAGTAATAAAGAAAAATTAATTGTCATTGATGATCCTATTTCAAGCTTATCGCATGATTATATATATGAAATATCTTCACTCATTCATCATCGTATAGTTAGAAAAATTGAAAATAATAAGTTAGTTGTTCTTACTCATAATTTATTTTTCTTCCAAGAACTAATTAAAGTTGCTCCAAGTAAGAAAGAACACTTTGAAAAAAAATACCAGCTATATAGGGTGATTAAAGATCAGTATAGCGATGTATTAACAATTGGTCGTGATGATATAAAGAATGAATATGAAGCGCTTTGGATGATCTTGAAAGATGTTAAACAAGGTAAAATTAGTTCAGTTGTTTTGCCGAACATCATGAGAAACATCCTTGAATATTATTTCTCATTCTCTTGTAAAATGGAAAAACTTAGCGAAGAACTTGATAAATTAGTTAGTTCTGAAAAAGACATTAATTATAAAACGTTCTATCGTTACATTAACAGGGGATCACATTCAGATTCCATTAATATAAGTTACTTAGGGCAAATATCTGCCAATAAATATTTAGAGATGTTTGAAGGGATATTTAAGAAGACTAAGGATGAACAACATTTCAATAAGATGTTAGGTATTGAGATAGACGAAGTAGCTTAGTTACCACTGAGGCAGCTCTGAATTAGCTGCGGGGTAGGGAGCGCAGATGTTGACACACTGTCTCCCATTGCCCATTGCGGAAGCGGTCGTATTGGCGAACCAACACTACTTTTTCACGTAACATGGCCTTTACTCCATCTCTTCTCAGTAAACTACTGATAGCCTTCACACCCCATGTGCAAAGCAAGCATACTATGGGAGTCTGTCAGCAGGAAAGAGTGCCTCAGTGGCAGGGACATATTAAAGGGTTTTCTTGTAAAATCAATCAACAATTTTTTGATCGCTATTACTTATTTAGCTGAAAATATATTAGAGAAAGCCTCACTTAAAGGTTAAAAAAGTGATTTGGATCATAGTAAAAAAATTTTTATTGAGCTAAGTGTAGTTGTTTTATAACAAACAGATAAATCAATTTGGAGAAAGGTATGTCCCTGAATTTTTTAGATTTAGATGATAAGACAAGACTGCATATGACATTAGAAATTCAGTATGATAAGGAACATAACAATTTTTACTATAGTAATTATTTATCAGAATATGGTAAATCCTTATGGCCTGCATTGTTAGAAGAAGCAGTTAAATACGATGATGCATGGTTGGAGAATGAGATCCGAACCAGAGGACTGCTTGCACAATTTTATACAAAAAGGAAACCGAAAAGCACTGAGTTGATGCAGGCACGAGTGCCAATAACAGCAGCCCAAACCTTAGCTGAAGGAGAATTCAGCAGACTCTATGCAAGGGGATTATGTGCAGCCGTTGTTTCAGAAGGCGGTAGCATTGTGGAAGTATATCGGGCCAGAGCATCTACTAACCCTCGACCAGAATCGGTAGCTATCATTGGTAAGCAATTATCCGCTCAGGCAGTTTTGAATGATTTGCGTTCAAATCCTGGTGTAGATAGTGCCTTAGGTGTTCCTCCAGGTCCGAATTCAGGCATCTCTCTCAAAAGAGTTAAGTAAATAATAAATTAAGGGAGGGGGAAACCTTCCCTTTTTTAAAATTTGTATTATTTAATTAATTATTTTTTTGGGGAGGGGGAACTGCTAACCAATATTGATGGTTTTTTTATTTTTGTTTTAACCTCCTAAGTTTCATGCTTTCAAAAGAAAATAATAATAAAGTTGTGCTGTATATAAAGCCAGAATTTATTAATAATTTTAAATTTAATGCTTCGGGATTCCTACCCAGAAAATGCAAAGCATAAACTAAGTATACTGCTAATGCGGCCGTTCCAATTGTTGGAGCTATATCGCCTTGATCATACGGTTCCAGATTTGCGTTGAACTTAAAAATTAGCCATTCAAATCCCTAGGTTATGAATACTCCTATTGTCATTGCAGCCAGTAATGTTGCAATATTTTCAGCGGTGGGATTTTGTAATGCAGATTTATTTTGAAAAAAATCGCATAGCGATAATCCTAAAAATATAAAATAAAGTGGTCTGGAACTTATTCTTTCGAAAATCTTAAATAGTGTTTCCATATTTTTTACCTCCGTTATGACATAAATGGTGGGACGATTTAGGCGGCAATAGCTTTTAGCTTTTGAGCCTGAACATAGTCACTCCACCACTGCATGAGAACTACTCGTTCTGCGAGATACTCCGCGCGATTATATGCGGCAATTATTTCATCTTTCTTCGAGTGGGCAAGGGCGGCTTCTAAGACATCAGTCCTAAACTGTCCAGACTCCTCAGCAGCCGTTCTAGCGATGGATCGCATACCGTGGGCTACAAGCTCACCTCCGAAGCCCATACGGATTATGGCCGCATTAGCTGTTTGTTCATGCATATGGTTAAGAGGAGCCTTTATGCTTGGAAACACCCATTCACGATGCCCACTTATCGCTTTCATTGACTCCAGGACTCTCAAAGCTTCTTTGCTTAGTGGAACTTTGTGAGGCTTCTTCATTTTCATAAACTCAGCCGGGATGTTCCACATTGAGTTATCGATATCTATATCAGCCCATCTTGTGCGAACAGCTTCACCAGGACGTACCCAGGTCAGTAACTGCCATTCAATCAGCAATCGTGTCTCCAAACGAACAGAGGCATTGTTTAACACCAATAGGAAGCGGGGTAACTCGGAAGGGGGTAATGCAGGCATATTCTGCTTTTTAGGCTTACTGAACCGTTGCCCAAGGTTGTCAGCCGGATTGAATTCGATAAGTTCCTCAGTTGCTGCATAACGGAAAATTTCATTTAATCGGGAAATGATTCGCCGTAAAGTTTCGAGGACTCCTCGTTGCTCAATAGGGTCAAGATGTTGCTTTAAGAGTTTAGGTCGGATCTCATTGATAGGAACATTACCCAAGCCGGGAAAGATATTTCTCTCCAGGCTTCGCCAGATATCTTCTGCATGGTCTTGTGAGATACCTGATGTCTTTACCTTCTCATCTAACCATTTCCTTGCCACGGCTTGGAGAGTGTGTTCAGTAGCATTCTTTAAGGCATTAGCTTTATCGTTGTTATGGATTTGAGGATCAATGCCATTGGCAAGCAAGGAAAGGTATTCATCTCGTAAGGCTCTGGCTCTTGCCAGTGTAAGGTGAGGATATGTTCCTAAGCTCACCTTAGTTCGCTTTTTGGTCACCGGCACTGCATACCTGAAATACCAATTCTTCTTCCCTCCTTTCGAGAGGGGGGCGATTCGTAGGATCAAACCATCCCCGTCGAACAAGTTGATTTCTTTGGCGGCTGGCTTGGTGCTTTTGATTTCAGTGTCAGTGAGCTTCTTAGCGATTTTTGCCATTTTGGGACCCTCGATTTTAGGACCCTTCGTTGTGGGTCCCATTCAGGGTGCCATAAGTGATAGTTCTCAGCAATTCTCACTAGACTACAATAGACGTAAAAAAGCCCGCAAGGCTGGTTCCATGCGGGCTTAGTAGACTTTACTGAACTTCAGTACATCATTATTTGGTGGAGCTGGCGGGAGTTGAACCCGTGTCCGAAATTTTGTAACTAACTGATTTGTAATGGATAATAACTTGCCTTGATTTCTACGGCTCCTTTACGGCTCCTTTCAGTTCCTGCCACTGACCAGTTTTGGTTTTCTCTCCGTGTTGCCGTCATACTCCTTCAGATAGCGACCATAATGCCGGAAGAGCATCTCCGGTCCCTTATGGCCCATTTGCGCCGCCAGCCAGAAAAGGTTTACGCCGCGGCTGATCAAGCGTGTGGCGAACGTGTGCCGGGTCTGATAGGGATTGCGATACCTGATACCGGCTTTCCGAAGCGTTGGCACCCAGGCCTTTTTCCTGATGGCATCCGCGCTGGCCCATGGCTTGCTTGTCTTTGGATCCTCAAAGACACAACCGTCCTTCATGAAACTGAACAGGAGCAAACCAACGGCCTGGCAGCGCCGGCAGAGATGTCGATTACTCGTAACTGGGTTGGCGATGAAGCGGCACAGGAAGCACTCCAGACCGCTTACGAAAATGACGAACTGCGTGCGCTGCGCGTGATCTTCCCGTCCGGCAACGGCTTCTATGTGCTGGTGGAGGTACGCCAGAGTTCATGGTCTGCTGCAACCTCTTCCGTTGTTGGCGCGACCTATTCTCTGCGTGTACGCGGCAAACCTAAACGCATCTACGCGTCTGGTTCCTGAGCGGCTTCGGCCGCTTTTTTTATCCCTCCGACCATGTAACAAGAGAAAAATGAAATGGCGCAAAAAACATCACAGAATTCACTACGCAACGTGGCGCTTACTGCATCGAAAGCCTATCGCACCAAAGCCGGCATTACCGTCCCTGAATGGGATGACGTAAAGGTAACCCTGCGTGAACCGTCCGGCGATGCGTGGGTGAAATTCCGGGAAATCGTTAACCCGCAGCTAGCCGATGGCGAAGAGGCTCCGCAGCTCACAGAGGCGCAGAAGTTCCTGCGCAACAAAGAGGCTGACGTAGTTCTGTTTATTGACGTTCTCCTGGATGAAAACGGTGAGCGTGTATTCAGCGATGAAGATCAGGAGCAGGTATCTAAGATTTATGGACCTGTTCACGCGCGCCTGCTGGCTCAGGCTCTTGGTCTCGGAATGAGCCAGGAAGAAGCGGGAAAGCCGTAAAACAGCCGCTGACCTTCTTCCTGATGTCACTCGCGCTCCGTCTGGGGCGAACCTTGCAGGAGCTGCGTCAGACCATCACTGCCAGTGAGCTGAAGATGTGGATCGAGTACGACTGCATCAGCCCGTTAGGTGACTGGCGTGGCGACGTCCAGGCCGCACAGGTTTCAGTTGCGATGCTGAATTCTCAGGGCGGGAAATTCACCATTAACGATGTGATGCTGAAATGGGGTGAGCAGGAAGAAGACAGGGAGATCAGCGAGCTGGAGGAATGGATGTCTGCTTTATAATGCGTTATTAAATAGTGACATTATTCGTTCCAATTATTAGGATTGCCCTTGATACTTTAAATTTGGGGGCAGTCAT
The DNA here is from genome assembly GCA_002470465.1 of Pluralibacter sp. UBA7423. GTDB lineage: Bacteria > Pseudomonadota > Gammaproteobacteria > Enterobacterales > Enterobacteriaceae > Scandinavium. Next base: position 37,765 of record DKMD01000042.1, on the reverse strand, counting down.
GGAATTTTTGCTGGTAGCTATAGTAATTGGTGTCATCCCTGCGTTAATAGCACAAAGTAAAGGGCGGTCATTTTTTGCTTGGTGGGTATACGGAGCATTGTTATTTATTATTGCGCTGGTGCATTCAATTCTTATAAAGAAAGATCCGCACTTTGAAGAAAAAACCATGCTGGATGACGGCATGAAAAAATGCCCGTTTTGCGCAGAGCTAATCAAGAATGAGGCAGTGAAATGTAAACACTGTAGCAGTGATCTCACATCTTCTTCAGAAGGCAGTCATTCGGTGAAAACCGAAGAAGAATATCTTGAAGAAGCTAGAAAAAATGCTGGTCTGTCATAGATAAGTTTAATAAAGATAAACCTCGCTGTTGCGAGGTTTTTTTATGGGTGAAATATGGCAACGCTCCGTGAATTGATCATAAAAATTTCTGCCAATTCCTCTTCTTTCCAGACCGAGATCGCCCGTGCGTCTCGTATGGGAACAGATTACTACCGCACTATGGAACAGGGCGGGAAAAAAGCGGCGGCTGCCCAGCGTGAGACCCAGCGTTCATTGGCAGAACTGAATTCTCAGCTCGCAACAGTACGTTCTTCTGCTGCCGGACTTGCCGGGGCATGGGCTGGAGCATTTGCCACACATCAGCTGATCGCGTTCGCCGACACGTGGAACCAACTGAATGGACGTCTTCGCCTGGCGTCCTCTTCCAGCGAGGATTACGTGCAATCCCAGCATGTGCTGATGGAGATCAGCCAGCGCACCGGAACATCCCTCGAGGCAAACAGCAACCTTTATAGCCGAATTGCCCAGTCCCTGCGTGATGCAGGCTACGCTTCTGCAGACGTTGCAAAAGTTACCGAAACCGTTGCAACCTCACTGAAGTTGTCTGGCGCCAGTACCGAAGAGACGAGTTCTGTTATCACCCAGCTTAGCCAGGCGCTTGGCTCTGGCGTTTTGCGAGGTGAAGAATTCAACGCCATTATGGAGAACGGCGGCCGCCTGGCGAAACTGTTGGCTGATGGGTTGGGTACCACAGTTGGTGGACTGCGTAATATGGCCAACAACGGTGAGTTGACGACTAACAAAATTGTCCCGCTGCTGACCAACGTTGAGGTCCTGCGCAAAGAATTTGAACAACTACCCGCTTCAGTCAGCGGTTCAGCACAGAAAGTTCAGAACGCCTTTCTCGCCTGGGTCGGCGGTGCGGACGATGCCGTCGGCGCATCCTCCACACTTTCCGGCGTGCTGGATGGCCTGGCAAATAACATCGATGATGTTGCCAATGCGGCTGGACTGCTGGTTGGCGTCGGCCTGGCCCGTTATTTTGGCAATATGGTTGGCAGTGTTGCGCAATCTACCCGCGCAGTGTTGTCCAACACGGCCGCAGAGATTGAGCTGGCGCAGGCGCAGGTTCGTGGTGCACAGGTAAGTGTTGCTGCTGGTCGGCAAGCACTTTACAGGGCGCAGCAGGCCCGTGCAGCAGCAACCAGTATCGAGGCGCAGATTGTTGCCGAACGCAACTTGGCTGCCGCCCAGGCATCGCTGAATAATGCTCTTGCCGGAAGGGCTTCAGCTGTAAATAACCTTACCAATACGGCCTCGGTGATGTCCCGTCTTGGTAGCGGTGTGTTGGGTATTCTCGGTGGATGGCCCGGCGTTATTATCGGCGCTGGTGCCGCAATGTACGGCCTGTATCAGCATACCCAGCAGGTACATAAAGAAGCGGTTGGATTTGCCAATAATCTGGATGAGATAAACGGTAAGTTGCAGCAGATGTCGGTGCTTGGGCTGCGTTCCACTGCAGCTGATGCCCGTACATCGTTACAGGCTCAAAAGCAGGACCTGGCCGATCTCGATTCGCAAATAGCGAAAGTGAAGGATAGTCAAGCTGGACTGGCAATGATTCAGGAGAAATATAACAAATCTCCCAAGTTAACCTACCTGAACACTTTCATGGATCAGGCTGATATAACCGAGAAAAACATTGCTCTAACAGATCGGTTATCACAGCTTGAGTTTGAAAGAGAAAAGGTTGCTGCAAGAGTCGTCGCTACTCAAAAACTTGTAAATGATGCGAGCGATCTCGCTACTCAAAGAGCTATACAGCAAGCTGGCGCGATTTCCATACTGAATGGCGCATATAAACTTCTCAATCAAACTATGGCAGTTGTTCCTACAGCTGAACCAAAGTTTGTAAGTCCAGTTGTTCCAGTTTCGAATGCTACGCCTCAGCAGCAAACCGCTCTGGAGCGTTCACGCCGCGATAATGAACTGGCCAGCCTCAGCGGTTTAGAGAAACTCCATCAGCAGCATGTTTACGAAGCTGAAGACCTGAAGCTGACCGGGGCGCTTTACACCCAGTACATCTACAACAAGGACCAGGCGGCCAAAAAGGATGCAGCAGCAGCTGACGCAAAAAAAACCTCCACCGCCGCCTCTAAGGAACAAAGTAAGGCCGAACGTGAAGCGGCCAGCACAGCCGAGCAGTATTCCCGCAAAATTGCCGATCTCAGTGTGGCCATCGATGTTCAAAAAGTCCGTGCATCCGAAGGGGAGAAGGCCGCAGATCTGTATGCGGCGTCCCATCAGGCTGGCACAAAATGGACGGACGAGCAGCGTAAGTCGATTCAGGCTTCATCTGCTGAACTGGCAAAATGGACGCAACGAGCTGATGAAAATGTTCGTAAGCAGCGCGAGCAGGCTGATGCTCTCAAGGATCTGACTGAAGCGGCCAGAAAGTTTCGTGATGATGCGACCCTGACAACGCAAACGGCGGGGATGAGTGATCGGCAACGTCAGCGTTTTGAAGAAGAGCAGCAGATTAATCGCGTTTTCTCAAAAACTGACGGTGGTACTGAGGCTATGGCCCAGCGTGCAGCTGCACTGGATGCGCTGAATGAAAAGTACAAAGCCATGGCGGCTTCTGGTGCCGACTGGATTTCCGGGCTGTCGAGAGGGTTCAACAACTGGTTTGATACCGCTTCCGATTATGCATCCCAGTCAGCTGATTTGGTAAATAACTCCATGACAGGCCTGGTAAGCAATATCTCCGATGAGCTGGCGAGGAATAAGGTTGACTGGGAAGACTGGTCAAAATCAGTACTTGCTTCCATGCAAAAAATTATTCTCAACGCCATGCTGGTGGACTCGCTGAAATCAGCCGGTGGGGGTGGGCTATTTGGCTCTATTGGCAGCCTGATGGGCGCTGGCGCGACCGGTTCAGGAGGGAGTACACCCTCAGGTGCTTATACCGGTTCTGCTGCAGGCGTTAAGTTTGCTAAGGGTGGAATATTCGATTCCCCAAATCTTAGCCATTTCAGCAATTCGATAGTCTCCAGCCCGACGATGTTTAAGTTTGCCAAAGGCGATGGTTTGATGGGTGAAGCAGGACCAGAAGCGGTTATGCCCTTAACACGTACACCTAACGGAACGCTTGGCGTGCGGATGGTGGGCACCACAGCGCCATCAGGAGGAAATGGGGATATCAATATTACCCAACATTTCAATATTTCCGGGAACGGTGATGCAGCACTTAAACAGGCAATGCAGGAGGCGGCGCGACAGGGAGCTGCGGATGGTGCCAAAAAGGCCCGTCAGGACATGCTGAGTGATTTCCAGACCAACGGTCAGGGGCGGAGAATGTTGGGTGTTTAACTGAGGAGTAATTATGGCTGCGCTTGAATGGCCTGCTGATGTATGCCCGGCGTCGCTTACGTGGCGGCCGGAAAGTAATACCAAAACCTTTCGGTCGCCTTTTAACGGCGCGTCGCAAACTGTCAGATTCCCCGGCACTCGTTGGCTCTGCTCCCTGACCTTCAGCAACCTTTCCGATGAAAAATCCCGCCGAATTGATGCGCTGGTGGCGGAACTCGATGGTGAATACGGCAGGGTTAAGATTCGTGACTGGGGAAGGGCGGGCAGAGCACCAGCGGGTAATCCCGTGGTTTCCGATGCCAACCAAACCGGGGCTGAATTACACAGCAAGGGGTGGACGCCCGGAGCACTGGTGCTTCATACGGGGGATTATCTTACGGTGAATGACGAGCTGAAGATGGTTACCGCGGATGTCACCGCCGCCCCAAACGGAACAGCCATTATCCCAATAGCCCCGATCCTGCGTAGTTCGCCAGCGGCCAATGCGAAAATTGAGGTGGCGAAGCCCTACGGCATTTTCAAACTGAAGGATAACCAGCAGGGAACAGGAAACCGTGTTCCCGGCGTTTTCACCAGTTACACCCTGGAGTTTGAGGAGGCGTTTTAATGCTGTATTCCCCTTTTTCCGATCAGATGGTCGACATTCTTTCGCGCGACAGGGTGACGGCGGTCATCGCCGCAAATATCCAGTTTGAGTCCGGCACCGTGTACGTTCATTCGGGCACTGGCACGCTGGTGCTTGGCGGTTACGTTTATTACGGAATGGGCCGCCTCGGTTCCGTTGATGATGCCAGTGAAACCAATACAACCAGCCCGACGCAGCTGAAACTTACCCTTTCCGGGCTGGACATGTCGCTGTTTGCCACCACGCTGAACGAGCGTTGTGTGGGGCGGCAGGCTGAAATTTATCTGGTGGCGCTCGATGATAACGGCGTGGCGCTGGTTGCTGACCTTATCTTTAAGGGCAAGGTGACCAGTACCGGCGCGACGATCGGGGATACCAACGCCATTCAGTACACCGTCAGCAATATCTTTGAGGACTGGCAGAGGCCATTTCCGGATCGTTTTACCGATGAGTCGCAGCGCGCGGCGTACCAGGACGATCGGATATTCCGATACGTTGCGCAGATGTCCGAACGGTCTATTTTCTGGGGCAGCAAAAAAGACGCACCCGGCTTTACCTATTCGTAAGGAACACCATGAAACACCCAGACTGGCATAACAGATTAATCGCCGTGATAAGGGCCGCTGAAAAGCGGCCTTTTTTATGGGGCGAGCATGACTGCTGCCTGTTCGCTGCTGACTGTGCGCAGGCCATGACCGGGGAAAACTTTGCTGATAGCTGGCGGGGTACTTACCATTCTGCCGCAGGCGCGAAAAAGGCGCTTCTGCGTGGCGGTGGCTCGCTGGAAAAGGTGCTGGCGAAATATCTCACTGAGGTTCCGGTCAAGCTGGCGCAGCGCGGAGATATTGCTGTTGTGGAGAATGCGGGCTCCCGCTGCGCGGGTGTCATTTACGGCGGCGCGGTCTGGGTGCCGGGTAATACCGGACTGGTATGCCTGAGAATTAAGCCGCTCAGCGTATGGAGGGTTCGCTAATGCCTGCTGCTATCCCGATTGTTGCCACCGTGGCCGCCGGTGCTGCAGCATCATATCAGGCCTATACCGTTGCGATGGCGATCACTATCGCCGCTCAGGTCGCCACACAGATGCTCACCAAAAAGCCGTCGCTGGGAGCATACCGCGATACGTCTGAACGCAAGCAAGTGCTGCGTGCGGCGGCCAGCGCCAAAACGGTTTGCTATGGCCGCACCATCTCCGCAGGTACGTTGTTTTTTGCCGAGGAGCAGGCGGGCGATCAGACTGACGGCGAATGGCTGCATATGGCGATCACCCTGGCAGGGCATCCGCTGTCGAATACGGGTGCGGTGTACCTCTCCGATGAGGAGATCGGCACCTACGGCGAGAATGCCACATATGAGGTGCACACTGACCGGCAGACTGCTGATCCGTTCATGCTGGCTAATGCGCCGTCATGGAAACCCGACATGATAGGCCGGGGACTGACCTGGCTGAGGCTGTCCCTGAAGTTCAATGCGGAAAAGTTTCCATCCGGAATTCCTGGGGTCAAGGTCGAGAAGTACGGCCGCGCAGTCTACGACCCGCGCACCGGCCAGACGGCTTACAGCAACAACCTCGCGCTGTGCGTGCTGGATTATTACCGCGTGTACCTGAAAGTTCCGGATTCCGATATTAACTGGGATCAGTTTCAGGAAGCCGCAAACATCTGTGATGAAGTCGTGACCAACGGCGACGGCAGCACAGACAGACGCTATACCCTCAACGGAGAATTTGATCTCAGTGAGAATAAAGCCAGCATTCTGGACGCAATGCTGGCGGCCTGCGCGGGTCAGCCCACTTATATCGCCGGGAAGCATGGGATTCTGGTCGGTGCTTATTATGGTCCGGCTACGATGGAAATCACCGAAAGCCAGATCGCCGGTGATATCGAAATCATGCCGGAGGTTGCCCAGTCCGAGCGCGTCAACACTATCAAGGGAACGTTTGTCGATCCCCTGCAAAATTTTACTGAGGTCGATTTCCCGTCAGTCTCCGTTGCGGAATGGGTGACCGAGGACGGGGTTGAAATTTCTCAGGATATGAAGCTTCGCTTTGTGACCTCTGAATTTCAGGCCCAGCGTCTGGCCTCCATAAAACTGAACCGCACCCGCATTTCCAGAACAATGAACGTGGTGCTGAATCTGAGCGGGTACCGCTATCGTCCGGGAATGTATGTCACCGTTAACCTCCCTACAATCGGGATAACCGGCGTAGAAATGTGCGTCACGGACTGGAAATTTGGCATACAGAATGGCGTTCAACTGACACTAAAACAGGAAACCGCCGATGTGTGGGGGGATGCAATCGGCAAGCCTATTGACCGGCCACCGTTCACCGATCTCCCGCCGGGCGGCGTGGCCCAGCCGCAGAACCTGCAGTACACCGTTGAAGAAATCGGTCAGGTTGTTCAGGGCGTACTGTCCTGGCAGAACATTGGGCAGTATGCCTACAACAAGGTGTTGATCCGCCGTGATGGTGAGATGGTGATGTCCGTGCAGGTGCCGGGCTCTTTTGTCAGGCTGACAGGGCTCCTGCGCGATACATACACCGCCCACGTTATCGCCGTTAACCTGATGGGGGCGCAGTCACCCGAGGGTTATCTGGAGTTCAGTATTGAGGCACCGCCGCCCCCGTCGACTGTTGATGTTGAGCAGGGGTATTTTGCCATCACACTGAAGCCGCGGATGGCCGAAATAACCAGCGTTTCGACGCAGTGGGATTTCTGGACATCCGGTGAAACACCGCTGCCGGACACCGGTACAGCAACGGTAGAGGCATCCGCCACCCGGGCCGGTATGGGGACCACCTGGACCAGTAACGAACTGCAGATTGACCATACCTACTACTGGTATGTCCGGACAATCAACGCGTTCGGCACATCGTCTTTTGTTGAGGTTGCCGCGGTCTGCACGACCGACACCGGCGATTTGCTGGACCAGATTGCAAATGAGATTGAAGGGTCGGAAACATTCAAGAACCTGAATAATCAGATCGACATCAACACCGACGCAATTATCGAAAATGCCATAGCCAACGATGCGGACGTGCAGCGCCGCCGGAAGCAGGACGGGAAATTTGTTTCTGAAATCCTGCGAATTGACACGACGATAATCGAAAACGATCACGCCTATGCGGAGGCGTTTGAGCAACTGACGGTTCAGGCCGACCAGAACAGCGCCGCAGTACAGCAGGTATCCAGTGCTTACGCCGACCTGAGCGGAAAGTTGTCTGCGCAGTGGGGCGCAAAAGTGCAGGTGGACAGCAACGGTCAGAGTTACGTCGCTGGCATGCAGTTAGGAGTTGAGGGTAACGGCGGCGCCGTTCAGAGCTATTTCCTCGTCAGCGCTAATACCATGGGGTTCTATAACCCCGGGAACGGCTCCATGAAGCTGGCTATGGCTATTAAAAACGGCCAGGTGTTCCTCAATGAGGCCCTGATTGATTACGCCTCTATCACTCTGGCGAAAATTGGCAGCTGGTACTCAGCTAACTATGTCGCCGGACAGACCGGTACGCGCATGGGCGCTGATGGCTCGTTTGAGATGAACGGCGCGATCAGCGGCAGCGGGCGCCTGCGCATTACCAATAACCTGATTGTCGTGTACGACGGGGCAGGGAACGTGAAGATTAAGTTGGGGTATCTGAAATGAGTGATTTTGGTTTACAGGTATTCTCGCCGTCCGGGAAGGCGCTGAACGTTTCTGATGCGGCACCGTTGCAGTTTATTCGGAAAATAACTGACAGCGAGGTGGACCTGGGCAGTAGCGGATCGACTACGTTCGATTTTTCCTCCCAGGTTCCCGCCGGTGTACAGCTTATGGTCTGGACTGATATTGCCGCGCTGGTTCTGGATTCCCCTACTTATCTTACCTATAACACCGTTCCCATAAATATCACCGTTAACGACAGGAAGGTGACGATTTCGGTACCTTCATTTGGGGCAGGGGCATGGGGGGCTCCACCAGAGCGACGGCCATCTGGTTACTGGGTATTTGCAGTCTATCAGCAGCCGGTTACTGCGGACGGATGGGGGCTTTATGTTGATGAGGGCGGGGCTTTTCCTGCTGTCGTTAATTCATCCGCCAGCCTGTTTATGACAGGAGCCTACACGATTACGTTTACGGGAACATACCAGCTCAATTGCTCTGCAAATGCGATGGTGTTTTGCAACTGCAGCGATGATTCGGTGGGGCTCATATTTGACCAGGCTTCGAAGCAAATCAAGGGGTATAAGCCAGCGGGTGCTGACTGGGGAACTCAGGGTGGCTTCAGCGTTACGCTGAAAATCTGTGTCTTCGACATCAAAACGCCGACCGTACCTGACTGGGGCCTGATGATTTATGGGGCGGATGGACAAGTGAGTTTTACGTCCAGTGAATTGCCGCTGATCATCCGTCAGCAAATCCCTCTCCCGTCAGCGGTCGGTAACTGGAGCAATTTTAGCTCACCAGGAAACATTCCAATGATCCCCCTCTCAGGAATGGGCTCTAAAACGACCCGGCAATCAGATATCTGGCGAGTGAATCCGGCGCTGAATAGTACGCACGTTGGCTATGGGCCCGGCGCAAGGCTGGTCCACGTAGGCGATAACATATTGCCCGATCTCGAAGTCATCCCCCTCAAAGGCAAAACAATCCCGGTTATCTGGGGCTCAGATTATTTTTAACAGGTGAAACTATGGGCTGGTACAAAACAGGCACAATCGCTATTTCAGGCGCGACAGTCACCGGAACGGGGACTAACTGGACAGACAACAAGCAAGGGATAGGCCCGGGTCAGGCATTGTTAATTCCGGCGGCCGGTACTGTCAAAATGTACGAAATTCTGCGCGTGGACAGTGCAACTACTTTAACGCTGACAAGCGATGCGGGGACTGTCTCAGCGGGGCAGGCTTACGCGATCATGAGCTTTTACAGCGACAGCGTGCCGGATTTTGCCCGACGTCTGGCTGCGCAACTGAGCTACTACCAGACTCAGATGGATGGCTGGCAGCAAATTATGACCGGTACCGGCAGTATTAATATTACTGCTCCGGATGGCACGTCGGTAACGATCAGCAGTTTTAAAAAGCTGACTGACGACATGAATAACAAGGCTGATCTTGATGGCGGGGCGGTAGCAATAGTCCAGGGCGGTACCGGCGCTACAACGAAGGAAGTCGCTCGCACAAACCTCGGTTTGGGAAGTAGCGCGGTCAAAGACACAGGCACCGCCCAGGGTAATGTCATGGTGGTTGGTACGGATATGGGGACGCCTGTCGGAGAAAAGTATAAATTTTTCCAGATCGGAAGTGAAATTGAAGTATCGACAACCAGCATGGATACAATCAATGGTGCAGGGCTGTATAACAAACTTATTCCAAGTTCATCTGCAAACAACTCCCCAATAGTCTCGACCAATTATTGGTATGTATTGAATGTGGGCAGGTCAAACATGGGGGCGTTTACCCAATTTGCGCTTCCGTATGCTACTCAAACACACCCTGGCAGAATGTTCTTCCGTGGCTTCAATACCAATGCCTTTTCTCCCTGGGCAGAGTTCTATACGACAATGAATACGACGAAAGCCAGTGACGGAACGTTAAAAGCCGCATCTCCAGTTGCCCGAATCGTAACAAGCCAGGAAGTGTGCCAGCGTGCCGATATAGCTGAGGATGGTTTTGTATGGTGCGGCAGCGGCACAGCGAATGCTGAGGCTGAAGGTATCAACATTTCCCGCCTTGATGTCGGCGTGTACGTTCTTACGGGTTCAGCTGGACTGGCATCAGAAGGCTGGCAACTTCTGCCGCCAATGGACCCGGGCGGCATGGGCGAGCTTGGCGTTGTCGAAGCGGAGCAAACAGAAAGTGGTGGGCTGACAATCCGCCTGTTCAAGCGAAAGTACATGCTGAGTGATGACGGCGAAATAGTGAAAACGAAAGGTGAGCCGATCGACGTGCCTGAAAATAGTTGGATCGATGTGCGTCTTGATATGCCGGAAGACAGCATCTGGAATCGGAAGCAGAGAGAAGCAACTGAGGGCGTAGATTTGCTTGAGGGCTCTGGAAGCTGAAAAGTTGCCGCAGCCAGGTCCTATGCAAGAACGGGCTGCGGCGTATTGCCCTGGCGATCAATCGTCACCAGCTAACCACATGTCAGCTTCTTCAAACATCTCCTGTACAGCGGCACTGATCCGCTCCTTCTCGTGCTTGCTGGCGTCAGTATTGATTGCTGGCAACGACATCATCGGCTTAACGCGAACGTCAGCATCAGGAAAGATACGATGAATCCGCTTCGCCAACTCACCGAGAATAATATCGTTCGCACCTTTCAAACCTTCAAAATTACGCTTGTCGTAAACCAGTTCCACAAACATTACAGGCTCCTTCTTACTGTTTGGATATACAGTAATTTAATGCATACATTTACAGTGTCAAGGTTGTAATGAAAGGCATAAAAAAAGCCCGCAAAGCGGGCTTCTTCATCGCTCAGGAGCCACGGCTCCTTTACGTATACTTTTTTGTCCCGCTACCGTCTGGTCGGTGTCCTGCCGGGACTGCTAACTTCCTGTTTTTGCTGGTGCTGTCCTTGCACTGTCCTGTTTGAAGTGGTGGAGCTGGCGGGAGTTGAACCCGCGTCCGAAATTCCTACATCCTCGGTACTACATGCTTAGTCAGTCTTTACATTCGCCTGGCACCTGCGGATTGACACGCCACTACCAGACTAGCCTGATTAGTTTTAACGCTTCAACCCCAGGCAGGGCTTCCACGCGATCTCTTTTGGGTTTGACCTCTCTTTGATCCCCGTCTTAAGAGCGGAAGCTAGGGAGAGAGGGCTCAGAGCAGGTTATTAAGCTGCTAAAGCGTAGTTTTCGTCGTTTGCGACTATTTTTTTGCGGCTTTTAACGAGGCAAACCGCCCCTCGGCATGCACCTTGGGTTTCGCGAATCCCGTCGAATCCAGAATCAGCCCCAATGTGTTCCAGCCAGTATAACAGACCTGGCCGGGGAAATACCACCGCTATAAGGCGCAGAAACGCTCACTTAACGCTCACGCAGCGCTTCTTTCGCACGGTTGAACGGCTTAATCAGGTAATCCATGATCGTTTTTTCACCGGTTTTGATATCGACGCTGGCGACCATCCCCGGCGAGATGTTGAATTTGCGTCCGCGCTTGTTCAGCAGATAGTCCTGGTGCGTGCGGATAAACACCCGGTAATAGACGATTTCTGGCTTCACTTTGTCCTGAATGGTGTCTGGCGAGATGGTTTCCACTTCCCCTTCCAGGCCGCCGTAAATCGCGTAATCGTAGGCGGTGATTTTCACCAGCGCCCGCTGGCCCGGGTGAATAAAGGCGATATCACGTGGCGAAAGGCGCGCTTCAATCAGCAGATGATCGTCCACGGGCACGATCTCCATCATTTCCCCGTTTGGTGGAATCACGCCGCCGATGGTCGTCACCTGGATGTTTTTGACGATGCCGCGCATCGGTGAGCGCACGGTCATGCGGGTTACGGAGTCCTCGCGGCCTTTAATTATTGCCGAAAGCATATCCACTTCTGCGTTCGCCTTGGAGAGTTCCTCGCGGGCCTGCACGTAATACTGCGAGCGCAGGTCGGTGATTTTCAGGCCAAGGTCGCTCTTTTCCCGCTGTAGGCGCAGCACTTCCACGTGGCTCGCCGCTCCGCTTTTTTGCAGCCGTTCGGTGATGGCGAGCTCTTTATTAACGGAGTCCAGGGCGTCCTGAAGGTCGGCCTGCGAATCGGTGAGCTGTGCGCGGCGGGATTTATACAGCCGCGTTTCTGATGCGATCAGATCTGGCCAGGCCTTCAGTGAATCGGGAAATTTAAGCGGCAGATCGTTCACTTCGGCATTCAGCCGCACGCTGGAAGCGAGCGAAGCGCGGTACTTGGCCGCGCTCTCCCCGACGTTCGATTCGGAGCGGGTGGGGTCGAGTTTCGCCACCACTTCGCCAGCCTCCACTTTATCGCCTTCGTGCACGTTGAGTTCGGTAAGGATCCCGCCGTCAAGGGACTGCAACACCTGCTCGCGGGAGCTTGGGATGACTTTCCCGGTGCCGGTGGAAACTTCATCTAATGTGCCAAACCAGGCCCAGACGCCAAGCAGTAAAAAGAGGGCGGTTGAAAGCAGGACAATTTTGCTGGCGCCGGAAAATTCGTTCTCCCGGCGGATGTCCAGGTCATCCATGGCGATATCATGCTGACTGGTTTTCATTATTCCACCCCCGTCCGTTCGCCGCGTTTTGCCCTGGTGCGCGGCTGCTGTTCATCGCCTGTGCTTTCGGGGCGTCCATCACCAGCTGTCCCTCTTTGAGGACCACCACGCGGTCAACCAGCTCCAGTACCGGCACGCGGTGGGTCGCGACAATCAGCGTGCGGTTGCCGAGCCAGTTGCCGAGGCGCTGAATAAATTCCCGCTCGGTGTGCTCGTCAAGCGAAGCGCTCGGCTCGTCGAGCAGCACGATGTTCGGCGAGCGCAGCAGCATGCGCGCCAGCAAAATTGCCTGACGCTGTCCGCCGGAGAGACCGTTGCCACCTTCCATAATCGGATGATCCAGCCCTTTCGGCAGGCGCTTCACAAAGCTGTCGGCTCCGCAGATCTCCAGCACTTCAAAGATGGCTTCATCGTTGGCGTGCGGTGCGCCGAGGGTTAAGTTTTCGCGCAGGGTGCCGAAAAAGAGCCTCGCGTTCTGGCTGAGAAAACCGATGTTGCGGCGCAGATCGGCCATGTCGATTTGCCCGATGCTGAGGTTATCGAGGCGTAAATCTCCGTTCACCAGATCCACGCCGCCCGCCAGTGCCTGCAGCATGGTGGATTTCCCCGCGCCGTTGCGGCCGAGTAGCGCGACGCGTTCGCCGGGTAAAATTTCCAGGCGCGAAATGCGCAGCGGCACGCGCTGGTCTTCCGCGTGGTAACGGAAGTGCGCATTCTCAAAGACGTAGTGGCCGTGGAAAATCTCCTGATGCACCAGCGTCTCGTCGCGCTGGGTTTCCGTTGGCAGCTGCATGATGCTGTCGAGGCCCGTTTTAGCGGCTTTCACCTGCTGCCAGCGGGCAAGCACGCCGCACAGTCCGGCCATCGGCGCAATCATGCGCGATGCCAGCATGGAGGCGGCGACAACGGAACCGGTCGTCAAATCGCCTTCAATGACCAGCGGCGCGCCAAACAGAATCACGGCGGCGTACACCAGGCTCTGCACCGACATTCCCCAGCCGATCAGCCCCTGGGTGACTTTGCGCGTGCGCAGGCCGGATTCGCCGGTGATGCGGATGTAGCTGTTCCACTGTTGCAGGAAACGGTTCTCCGCCTGCATCAGCTTGATGTCTTCCAGCCCCTGTACGCTCTCGACCAGTACGGCATTGCGCAGGGTGGATTCGTGCGCGGACTGGTTGGCCAGCACCGCGAGCTTTTTCTGCAGCAGCAGGCCCGGCAGCACCATCATAATCGCCGCCACCGGGGCTATCCACGACAGCTGCGGGGCGATGATCCCAAGGACGATCACGAACAGGAAAAAGAAGGGCAGATCGACCAGCGTCGAAAGCGTGGATGAGGTGATCATTTCCCGGATCTGCTCCAGTTCGCGCAACTGAGAAATAAAGCTCCCGGTGGAGCGGGGCACGGCGCTGTTGCGCAGGCGCAGCGCGTGGCTGAACACGCGGTCTGAGATACGCATGTCAGCGCGCTTCCCGAGCACGTCCATAATGTGCGTTCGCGCCTCGCGCAGCAGAAAGCCAAAGATCACCGAGAGCAGCACGCCCGTTGCCAGCACGTAGAGCGTCGGATAGGACTGTGCCGGGATCACCCGATCGTAAACCTGCATGGAAAAAACGATCCCGGCGAGCGACAGCACGTTGACCAGAAACGCGGCAAACATCACCGGGATGTAGGGCCTGAGATCCTGGATAACCAGATCCTTCAGCCAGTCCGGGCGGAAGCGGGAAACATAAGTGTCGACGCGGCTGTCCTTCAGTGCCGAAAGCGGGCGCAGGGCGGCGACGTATTTCACCGACGACAGCAGATCGCTTGCCATTACGCGGTTGCTCTCGCTGTCGCCGTCAATCATAAACACGTCGACCGCATCATCGCCGTTGAAGTGCTCAATCACCGCCAGCTGTCCGTCGTCCAGCTCGGCAACCACCGGCAGCCGCCACTGGCTGAAGGCGTGTTCTGTCAGGGTGAGCAGGTGGAAAGACAGCCCGGCCTGGCGCGCAAGCTGCGTCAGCGCGGGCGTGTGAGTTTTGCCCTTGAACCACGGGGCGTTCGCCTGAATGGCGCCCGGCGAACAGGCCACGCGATAGTGGGCGGCAACGTGGCCAATGGCCAGCGCCCAGTTGCTGAGGGCGTGGTCGCTTATCAATTCTTCAACGGGAGGAGCGGCGCGGGTCATGGCTGGATCTCCACGGACTGAATGCTGCGGTTATTTAAGCCAAAAGCCTGGCGCAATGTGCCGGTATTATAGAGGCAGTCAAGCTGAAGCTGATGGAGCTGGCTCTGGGTCGAGAGTTCTGAAAAGCGCGCCTGGTAAACTTCCTGTTCGGCGTTTAACACATCGAGAAGCGGGCGTGAGCCGAGGTCGAGATACTGCTGCTGATAGAGTTCGCGGGTGCGTTCGCTAAGCTGCTGCTGGCGACGCAGAATTTGCAGAGAGGTTGCCAGATTCATCGACTGGCTACGCGCTTGCAGCAGCTTCTGGCGCACGTCCAGCCGAGTGCGCTGAATGGTCGACTGCGCTGATTCCACCGCATGGCTTGCGGCATCGCGCCGGGCGGTGAGCCCGCCGCCCTGATAAATCGGCATTTCGACCTTCAGAAACGTTGAATACTGGGTTTTATCCAGCACCTCGTGGCTCGGGTATTTATCGTTGAGGTAGTGCTGAACCGACGGCTCAAGTGATATCGTCGGCGTCATCTGCGCATTGGCGTACTCAAGATTGGCCTGCGCGGCGTTGGCCTGCGCCCAGGCCGCCAGCACGGCGGGCACCAGCCTGTCATCCGGTTTTGCAACCATGCAGCTTTGTTCGAGCTTTGGCGGAAATTCAGGGCTGATGCCGTTGAGAGAGTTCCAGCCGAGCATCGTCATTAACGTTGCCTGGGCGCTGTCGAGGCTCGCCTGATACTGCACCAGCTGTGAACGTGCCGATTCGATGCGGGCGTTGGTCTGCACTACGTCCGACAGCGAACTGGCGCCTTCGTCGTTGCGCTGCTGCGTCAGTTTACCGATGCCGTCCAGCGCGTTGAGCTGCGCGGTGGCGGCCTCCACCATCTCCTGCCAGGTTTGTACCTGTACCATGGCGACGGCGGTATCCCGGGCCACGGTATCAATGCTCACCAGCACGTTGGCCTGCTCCTGCGCCGCACCCGCTGTTTCGGCTTTCACCTGGCTTGAAACCTTGCCGAAGTCATACAGCATTTGTGACAGTGAAAGCACCAGCGACGGGCTGTAACCGTGGTCGGTGTAGGTGTTGCTGTAGCCGTTGTTCATGCCCGCGGTAACCTGCGGGTAGTATTTCGATTTCGCGACGTCAATCTGACTGTTTTGCGATTGCAGCTTACCAATCGCTTCACGGATAGCCGGGTGCCAGTTTACGGCGCGGCTGACGGCGTTGTTCAGCGTCAGCACGCCGGGCGCGGCGCTGCTTAAGGGAAGTTCGGCGGCGGAGCCATCTAGCGACGGTAAACCGTGCTCGCTGGCGAGTCCTTCAGAACTGATGGATTGTGGCTCATCTTCGGCATACACCTGAATGGAACAGAGGTGGAATGCCAGCAATACTGCGACAGGCGCTCTTCTTCCCATATTGTATCCCTTTCAAAAATCACAGCGTTTTTCTGTTTTGCCCCGGGCTCCGTAGCGCCCGGGGCTGTTATCGACTAGCCGGTAATAATGTGGTTTTGCTGCACCAGCTCCTCGTAAGTGGTATGGACGTTATTGAGCGTCACCAGGGTGGTTGGCGTAAAGGCACCGCCGGTTCCATCGCGGTCAATGGCAATCACCGTATCGTTGCCGCTGGTGCTGACCTTCACGAAGTTGGTCAGCGTCGAGGCCTGGTGATCCCAGCCGGTCAGCAGCTCGCGCAGGTCGATTTTGTCGCCCTGAGCCAGGTTGAAGTTGGTCCAGTTATCGTTGTTGTTACCCCCCGTCGCATCGTTACCCAGCAGGTGATAAATCAGCGTGTCGCCATAGGCCGACCCGGTGATGACGTCGTGCTGGTTAGAGCTTGCGATCTGTGGATTCATGTTGATGGTCAGGGTGGCGGTGTCCGTGTGCCCGTTCTGATCGTTGAGCGTGTAGCTGAAGGTCTCCTTGCTGGTCATAGAGGCGACGGTGACCCCGGCTTTCAGCGCATAGGTGTAAGAGCCGTCGAGATTCATGGTCAGCGTGCCGTAGTGCCCCTGAATGGTGGCGGTGCTGGTGCTACTGGTCGGGTTAAGCGTCGCCGTGCTGCCACCATAGCCGTTCACCGTCAGGGTTGTGTGTACCGTCGAGAGCTGATCCAGTGCCCCGGCGGCATCCGTACCGTCAAATATGTTGCCGTGGACGTTGCTGCTGTTGGTGTCGAAGATGTCCAGGTGATACGTCGTGCCGGTGAGGGTCGGCGTGATGGTGATGGTGCCAGCGGACAGCGCCCCGATGCTGCCGTTGACCGTCAGCGTGTAGGTCCCTGCCAGTAGCTCTTTACCGGTTAAGGCAAAGTCGATCCCCGTGCCTAACAGCAGCGAACCGGTGAAGTTGCCGTTGGCGATGGAGGTACCGTTCAGCGTCAGTGCCCAGGTGACGTTCAGCCCGCCGAGCGCCAGCAGCGAGGCGACATCAAAGTGCAGCACTGCGCCTTTCAGCACGCTGTTTGGGTCCACCACAAAGGTGCCGCTGCCGCTCTTCGAGGTGCTGCTGAGCAGGGCTGCGTTCCAGCTCACGCCACCGACGGTGGTGGACGGCAGAGCGACGCTGTCCTGAACGGTGGTGACGCTCATCACCGTGCTGACGTCATCAATCGCATTCAGCGCCTGCGGCGTTGGCGTGATGTTCAGCGAGGCGCTGTCCGTGTCGCCGTTCGGGGCCTTCACGGTATAGACGAAGCTGTCCGGCGTACTGATGCTGTCGGCACCGACGCCGCTTTTCAGGGTGTAGGTGTAGTTGCCTTTTGCATCAATGGTCAGCGTGCCGTACAGCCCGTTGACGGTGGTGGTACCGGTGGCTGAAATCGCCACGCCGTTCACCTCGGTGATGACAGCTGAGGCTGGCGCTATGTCGTTGGTCAGCACGTTGCCGGTGGTGCTGGCGCTGATGCTGTCCACGGCGTAGGTGTGATCCTGTAAAATATTGAGCGTGTAACCGGTCAGCGCGGTAACACCGCTGGCCGTGTTGAGCAGGAAGATGTAATCACCGCCCGGCAGGGTCAGCGTCAGCTGGCTCGAAGAGCCCCCCAGCAGCGGTGCGTTCAGCCAGCCTTTCTGCACCTTGTACTGCTCATACTGCTGCGTCACGTTGTTGAAGCGGTAGATATAGAGGTCAAAGGTTGAAGCCAGCGCCACGCCGCCGACGGAGGATTGCAGGGTCACCGTGCGGGTGCTGCCGTCCTGGACGTCAAACTTGATCGGGTTGCTCATGTTCGCGAGCACGTCGAGGCTCAGTACGTTGCCGAGCCCTACGCCGACGACGGTGAAGCCCGACTGCGAAGACGCGCCGTTGTTGATGGCGGTGACGTCGGTGTCAAACACCAGCGTCGCGCTGTTGTCCGTCGCCACCACGCTGCTGGCGGCAGGCTGTGGGCCCAGGTTGACCACCAGTTGGGCGGAGTCGCTGACGCCGTTGTGGGTAATGGTGTAAGTGAAGCTCTCCTTGTGGCCGAGCACCGCCGCCGAGGTGTTATTCAGCGTATAGGTGTAACTGCCGTCCTGATTGATATGCAGCGTGCCGTACAGTCCGGTAATGTCCGCGCCGCCTGCACCCACGGTGACGACCTGGCCGCTGGCGTTGGTCACCTGAGTGATGACGGTACCGGCTGGGGCGTTATCCTGTCCGCCGCTGGTATCGATATCGGTAATGACGTTACCGGTGTGGGAGGTTGGCCCACTGACGGTCCCCGCGCTGGTTTTCTGCACGTCCACTTCAAGGCTGGTGTACGACCCGGTCGCCAGCAGGCTGCTGTTCCAGGTCACTACCCGATACTGCCCGCCGGTCAGCCCGGTGAGGCTCAGCGATACGCCGCTGCCATTGAGGGTCAGGAGGTCGGCAAACGCCGGATTTGACGAGTCGACAAAGGTTTGCCATGAGCCGCTGGCGGTGTCGTATTTCTGCACCAGGATCTCCTGGGTGGAGAGCAGCGACAGCACGATCCCGGTGGCGGCGGCGTCGATGGTGACATCGCCGGATCCGCCGTCGGCAATGCTGAAGGTCACCTGGGCCGTATCATCGCCCAACACCGATGCGACATTGCCCAGCGCCCCCACCAGCAGCACGCCGTAATCCGTCAGATGCTCGGTGCTGGTGGTGGCGGTGGAGGTCAGCGCCAGGCTGGTGACGTTGTCGTTCGCCGACAGCGGCAGAACGGGCGCGGTGACCTGGCCTTGCCCTGAGGTATTCCCCGCGACGTCCGTCGCGGTGGCCGTCAACAGCTGCCCCTCAATCTGGCGCACCGGCAGGGTCAGGGACCAGTGGCCGTCGCTGCCCGCGGTGGTCGTCAGCGTTCCTCCCCCGCCCGGCAGGGTGATGGTGACGGTGCTGTTGGCTTCGGCCTGGCCGCTTAGCGTACTGCCATCCGTGCTGATGCTGATCGACGGCGCGCCTGGCGCCAGCGTATCGACAATCACGCTGAACGATGCGGAAGGGCTCCCCGTACCGTTGGCGTTAGTGGCCGTGGCGGTGAAAGCGTGCAGGCCTTCGGTCACGTTGCCGCCCGGTGTGAAGGTCCAGACGCCGCTGGCATTGGCGGTGGTGGTGCCCAGTAGGGTGCCATTGTTGTAAATCGAGATCGTGGCGTTTGCCTGCGCGGTTCCGCTCAGGGTTGGGGTGGCATCATTGGTGAGCTGGCCATTGGTCAGGTTGCCGGTATACAGGCCCTGATTATCCAGCACGCTGGTGATGGCTGGCGCATCCGGTACGCGGGTGTCCGGCGCGGTAAAGCCCACGGAAGCGCCCACGTTGCCCGCTCTGTCCTGAGCGAAGGCCAGCAGCCCCTGACCGGTGGTCTGGGCAGGGGAAATGTTGACGGTGAAGGCTCCGGTTCCGTCGGCGGTGGCGGTACCCAGTACGGTGCCGGTGCTGCTGGTGATAGTGACCGTACTGTTGGCTTCTGCGCTACCGGTGACGCGGGTCCCGGTGCCGTTTACCGCCAGGCCCGTTACGATACCCGGTGCAACCGTATCCACAATGATGGCCGCAGCCGTTGAGGTGGCGCTCAGGTTGCCCGCCGCATCCGTTGCGGTCACGGTGAAGCTGTGGTTCCCCTGCGTAAGGGCGACGGTTGGCGTCCAGCTCCAGCTTCCCGAGCCGTTTGCGGTGACGGTGGCGACCAGCGTGCTGCCGTCGTAAATCTTCACGGTGCTGTTAGCTTCGGCGGTACCGTTCAGGGTTGGCAGATTGTCGTTGGTAAACTGGCCGTTGCCGACGGCCCCCACGATATTCGGAATATCATCCATGATGGTGGTAATCGCCGGTGTAACCGGTGCGGTGGCATCCACCACCACGGTGAAGCCCGCCGTTGGGGCGCTGACGTTGCCTGCGGCGTCGGTAGCGGTGACGGTCAGGGTGTGCGACCCGTCCGCCAGCGCGGTGCCTGGGGTGAAGTTCCAGACGCCACCCGTTGCCACCGTGGTGCCGAGCAGCGTTGACCCGTCATAGATGCTGACGGTGCTGCCGCTTTCCGCCGTGCCGTTCAGTACCGGCGTGCCGTCGTTGGTCAACTGGCCGTTGGCCAGCGGACCGACCACGCCACCTGCTGCATCATCGGTGACCGCAAGTAGCACGGGCGCATTTGGCGTTGCCGTATCGACGGTGATGGCGAACGGCAGGGACGAGCCGCTGACGTTGCCCGCCGCATCGGTGGATTTAGCGGTCAATGAATGTGCGCCATCGACAAGAGGCGATGTGGTGACAATCCACGTCCCGAGGGCATCCGCGACCGCCGTACCGACGAGGGTTGAGCCATCATAAATGTTGACCGTTGCGCCTACTTCCGCCGTCCCGGTCAGGGTCGGGGTATTATCGTTAGTGCTGCCGCCGACCACAATTGGCCCGACGCCCGGAGCAACATCATCGGCAAGCGATGTGATCACCGGAGCCAGCGGCGCGAGGGAGTCAACCACGAAGCTGACGCTGCCTGAGGTGCCGCTCAGGTTGCCCGCCGCATCCGTGGCCGTTGCGGTCAGAACGTGGCTCCCCTGAGGCAGGTCAACGGTTGGGGTGTAGCTCCATGCGCCGCTGCCGTTGGCGGTGACCGTCGCCAGCAGAGTGCCGTTGTCATAAATTTTTACGGTGGCGTTGGCTTCGCTGGTGCCGCTGATGGTCGGGCGCAGATCGTCCGTGGTCGCACCGTTGCCCAGATTCCCTGTAACCGTTCCCTGATCGTCAAAGACGGTAGCGATAACCGGCGCATTCGGCGCGGTGATATCGACGGTAAAGGAGCGAACGTCCGAGGCCGGGCCGGTATTTCCCGCTGCATCGGTCGCCGTGGCAGTAATGTTCCAGGTGCCCGCCGTTAACGCTGTACCCGGCGTGAAGGTCCAGACCCCGAGCGCGTTTGCCGTTGTTGTACCAAGCAGCGTTGAACCGTTGTAAAGCGTGATGGTCGCACCCCCTTCGGCCGTACCGCTGAGGGTCGGATGCGTTTCGTTGGTCACGCCGCCGTTAGCGACCACGCCAATGACCGGCGTGGTGTTGTCGGCGACAGAACTGATGACCGGCGCAGCCGGTGGTACAGCATCCACGTTAACGGTGAAGCCGCCGGTAAGGCCGCTGATGTTGCCTGCCGGATCTTTCTGGCTAATTGTCAGTACATGAGAGCCGTTGCCCAGCGCCGAGGTGGTGACGCTCCAGTTGCCTGTACCATCAACGAGGGTGCTGCCTACTGCCACGCCGTCAGAGTAAACGGTGACCGTTGCGCCCGCTTCACCGCGGCCGTTGAGCGTTGGCGTGGTGTCATTGGTCAACTGCCCGTTAACCAGCGGTCCGACGTTGCCCGGATTATCGTCCACAACCGAGCTCAGCGTTGGCACCAGCGGCGCAACGGTGTCGATCACGATCGGGTAGCCGACCGAAGGCAGGCTGGTATTCCCGGCCGGATCGGTGGCGGTCACGGTCAGGGTGTGGCTGCCGTTGGCGAGCGTTGTTCCCACCGGGAAGGTAAAGGTCCAACTGCCGGAGCCATTTACCGTCGTGGTGCCGAGCAGGGTGGAGCCGTCATAGACGTTGATGGTGCTGCCAATTTCCCCCGAGCCGCTCAGCAGCGGCTGGGTGTCATTGGTCGACAGCCCTGGGTTTATCACGACGTTCGGGGTCACGTTGTCGTTGGTGACCGCAGTGATGGTCGGCATCTCTGGCGCGACGGTGTCAATGTTCAGGGTAAAGCCACCAGACACGAGCCCGGTGTTACCCGCCACGTCGGTAGCCTGGGCGGTAAAGGTATGCGTGATATTGCTGAGGTCAGCGGAGGGCGTGTAGCTCCAGTTGCCGTTGATATCCGCTTTTACCGTGCCGGACAGAGTACCGTTGTCGAAAATGGTGACGGTGGCATTTGGCTCACTGGTCCCGTTAAGCGTTGGTCGGGCGTCATTGGTCAGGCTGCCTGAAATCAGTGCGCCCAGGTTACCGGGTACGTCGTCCGTTGCTGAGACGATAATCGGTAGGTCCGGTGCCGTTAAATCTACCGTAATGGTTGCCGCTGCTGATGGGCCGCTTGATCCGTTCCCGTTCTCAGCTACGGCGGTAAAACTATAGCTTCCTTCAATCAGCGGTGGTGCAATGGTGAACTGCCACTGACCGCTGCCGTTGGCGGTTGTGGTGCCGACTTCAGTGCCGTTAACCAGAATGTGAATGGTGGTGTTGGCACCGGCGGTACCGTTCAGGGTCGGTGTGGTATCGTCTGTTCTGCCACCGTTGATGACGGCTCCCATCACGGTGCCCGCATTATCATCCACCAGGGTGATTACCGGCGCATCTGGCAGGTTGCTTAGATTGATTGCGATGGTATGCAGAGGATCGCTTTGGTTACCAGCCTGATCCTGTGCAATCACCGTCAGGCTTTGTCCGGCTGTTTGCGGTGGTATCAACGACACGGTGAAGGTTCCGCCCGCAGAGGCGGTTGTCTGGCCGATCACCGTTCCGTTGATGTCCTTGATGAAAATTTCTGCGTTGGCTTCAGCGGTCCCGGTGAGCGTAGCGCCATCCAGCGATTTTACGGTGACAACCGGAATCGGCGGTGGTGTGACGTCGACGGTGAAGGTGATGGGGGCACCCGGCAGCGTTTCATTGCCAGCGGCGTCCTTCGCGGTGAACGTCAGGCTGTGCGTCGTTTCCGTCAGGCCGCTGGTGGTGAATGTCCAGGTACCTCCCGTTACGAGCGCCGTGCCGATTTTCGTCCCTCCGTCATAAATAATGACCGTCGAGCCGTCTTCTCCGGTACCGTTGATGGTCAGGGTTTGATCGTCGGTGACCATTCCGTCAACGATATTGCCGGTAATCAGACCCTTATCATCGAGAATCTCCGTCACGGAAGGTGGCGTCAGGGAGGTTTCAACCGTGAAGGTAAAGTCAGTCGAGCTGCCGCTGACGTTACCTGCGCTGTCCGTTGCTTTCGCTGTAAAGGTATAGGTGCCGTCCGTCAGGCTGGTGGTCAGCGGTAACGACCAGTTGCCCAGACCGTCGGCGACGACGGTGCCGACCACGTTGCTACCGTTATAAATGGTGACGGTGTTGTTCGGATCTGCGGTGCCATGAAGGACCGGTTTGTTGTCGTCGGTGATCCCGCCAGTGAGTACGGGATCCAAAATCGCACCCACATCATCTTCCGCGTAGCCGATAACCGGTGCGTCGGGCAGTGTCGTATCGATGGTAATGGTGACCGTCGGCGAGTGCAGGCTGGTATTCCCGGCGATATCAGTTTCCGTCGTTGAGATCGCGTAGGTGGTGCCGTCAGTCAGCGGCGTGGACGGCGTAAAGCTCCAGGTTCCACCTTCGCCGACCGTTGCCGTGCCGATGTTGGTTATACCGTTATAAATCGTGATGGTGCTGCCCACCTCGCCGGTGCCGCTGAAGGTTGGGGTGGTGTCGTTGGTTGAGCCGCCGTTCAGCACGTTGCCGACGACCGGCAGCTGGTTGTCAGTGACCAGCGGCGCCTCTGGCGCAAGCGGGGCGGTGATGTCAATAATCACCGAGAATCCTCCGGAGACCGGCCCGGTGTTACCCGCAGCATCGGTCGCGGTGGCGGTGATCACATGCAGGCCTGGAAGCAGCGGTACGGGAGGGAGGTAGCTCCACTGACCTGAGCCGTTAGCGGTCACTGTGGCTAAAAACGCACCGTTGTTATACAGCGTTACGCTGGCATTCGCCTCTGCGGTTCCGCTAAGCAACGGCTCCGTTTCATTGGTGGTGCTACCGTTGGGTAACACGACGGTACCGTCATCCACGGTTGCTGAGAGAATCGACGGGGCATCTGGCGCGGTGGCATCAACCTTCAGCGTGAAGTCGATGTTGGCGCTGACGTTCCCGGCATCATCGGTGGCGTTGGCGCTCAGCAGGTGCGAGCCGTCGCCCAGCGGGACGGGCGGCGTGAATTCCCAGTGTCCGCTGCCGTCAACGGTCGTCTGGCCGATCTCTTTGCCGTTGTCATAGAAGGTAATGACTGAGCCGATATCACCGCTGCCGCTCAGGTGCGGCAAGGTTTCACTGGTGAGCTGACCCGGCGTCAGCGGAACGTTGCCTGCGGTAGTGACATCATCAATGCCCGGCACGGCGGGCGGCGTGGTGTCGAGAGTGAATGTCCATGCGCCGGAGGTCGTCGAGGTGTTGCCGAAATCATCGCTGGCGTTGACGGTCAGCGAATGATTCGGCCCGGTGAGCGCGGTGGTGAAGGTATAGCTCCAGGTGCCGGAAACATCGACAACGATGCTGGTGACCAGCACGTTGTTGTCAAACAGATGCACGGTTGAGCCCGGCTGCGCGGTACCGCTGACCGTCGGCGTGCTGTCGTTGGTCAATCCCCCGTTGCTGATAGCACCAAGGATCCCCGGCGCATCGTCATTGACCAGGGTGATGGCCGGAAGCTGAGGAGCAACGGTGTCCACGAGGATATTCCACGGCGCAGAGGTGCTGACGTTGCCTGCGGCATCCGTGGAGGTCACCGTAAACTGATGGGTGCCTTCTGAAAGCGCTGAACCAGGCGTAAAGCTCCAGTTTCCGCTGGCGTCTATCGTGGCGGTTCCCAGCAGATTACCGTTTTCGTAGACCTTAACGGTCGATCCAATTTCCGCCGTGCCTGAGAGCGTTGGCCGGTTATCGTTGGTGGTATTCCCGTTGAGGATAGTGCCAATTATGCCCGTTACGTCGTCCTGTACGTCGAGGATCAGCGGCAGATCCGGGGCGGTAATGTCCGGCGCCGTGGCGAAGCCCGGCAGGCTGGTGTTGCCCGCCAGATCGGTCGCGGTGGCGGAGAGGATCTCACCGTTATCCTGGGCTGGCGTCAGCGTGATGGTGAACAGCCCGTCGGTTGCTCCGGCCTTTCCGGTGCCGATTATGGCGCCGAGCGGATCTTTCACCGTGATTGTGCTGCCGGGTTCTGCATGTCCGGTCAGCACGGTACCGGTGCCATTGACGTGCAGGTTGTCCGGGATATTCGGTGGCGTGATGTCCGGGGCGACCACGCTGGCGGCAGGCCCGGTGTTATGTGCGGCATCCGTGGCGGTAGCGAGCAGCCCCTGACCGTTGAGCTGCGGGGTGTTCAGCGGGGCGATAAAGTTGCCAGCTCCGTTGGTCAGGCCGGTGCCCAGCACGTTGCCGCTACCATCGGTGATGGTGACTGTGCTGCCCGGTTCGGCCTGACCGCTGACGCTCAGACCATCTGCCGCCACGGTGAGCCCGGTCGGCGCGCCCGGCGGGGTAGTATCCGGGGCAACTACGTTTTCAGTAATGCCGACGTTGGCGGCTTTATCCGTCACGCTTACGCTGAGCGTTTCACCGTTTTTCTGCGGCGTGCTCAGGGTGATGGAAATATTACCGTTCTGATCGGCAGTACCCGTACCGATTTGTGCGCCGTGGCTGTCTTTCACCACCACGGTACTGCCGGCTTCGGTGGTGCCGGTCAGGGTCTGGCCCTGGTTGACAACGGCCAGGCCAGTCAGCACCGGTGGGAGGGTATCGACGTCAATGGTGAACGAGGCAGACGGTGCGCTCTCACCAACGCCGTTGTTGGCGGTGGCGGTAAACACATGATCGCCGTCGGGGAGCGGCAGCAGTGGCGTAAAGCTCCAGTTGCCGTTGCTGTCGGCCATGACGGGTGGCAGCAGCGGCGTACCGTTATCGCTAATGGTGATAGTCGCGTTGGGCTCCGCGGTCCCGGTAAGGGTTGGCGTGTTGTCGTTAGTGTCGCCACCTGCGGAGACGTTGCCCTGCACAGGGTCAACGTTGTCATTGATGGTGACAATCACCGGCTGGCTTGGGAAGCCGGAGTCGGAGGCATCGAAATCTGTAGGCTGCCCCACGTTGCCCGCGGCATCCTGAATGCGGGCTTCCAGCTGCTCGCCGTGGGTTTTGGCCGGGTTGAGGGTGACGCTGAACTCGCCGTTGCTGCCGACAACCGTCGTGCCCAGCAGGACATTGTTGCCGTCATAAATGGACACCGTGCTTCCGGCCTCTGCCGTCCCGGTCACGGTGGCACCGTCCAGCGAAACAGTGGAGATGTGTGCCGGAGCCGGTGGCGTTACGTCGACGGTAAATGTCGGCGCTGTAGTACTGGCGCTGACGTTGCCCGCTTTGTCCGTCTGGGTGATGGTTATCGTGTGCGAGGTTTCAGACAGGGCCTGCGATGGTGTAAAGCTCCAGTTGCCGTTGCTGTCGACCGTGGTGGTGCCAAGCAGCGTCTGACCGTCATATATCTTCACGGTATCGCCCGCTTCACCTTTGCCGGTGAAGGTCGGTTTGGCATCATCGGTGACAGCACCGTTGTTCAGCGCCCCGGTGATAGAGCCGATGTCGTCAATGACGGCGATGAGCTGCGGCGCGTCCGGCGCAACGGTATCGACAGTAATATTAAAGTGCGAAGACTCGATAGTGCTGCCTTTGATGTTAATGGCGATTGCGGTAAACGAGTGCGCCCCGTCGATAAGCGGGGTGGTAACGGTGTAGCTCCAGGTACCGTCGTTGCCGACCACAACGCTGCCCAACAGGTGTCCATCTCCAAATATGCGTACCGTGCTGCCTGCGGTGCCTGTGCCTTTCAGCGTAGGGGTATTGTCGTTGGTAAACTGATTGTTGCCGAAGCTGGTGGGGGTCGAACCGTGATCGTTCACGGCGCTGAGGATCGCGGGGACTTCTGGCAGATCGACATTAGGTGCAGTCACTTCCGCAGAAGGGCCGGTGTTGCCCGCTTTATCCGTGGCGTTGACGGTCAGGTGCTCGCCGCTGAGCTGAGGCGTGTTAAGCGTGATGCTAAAGTTGCCGCTGCTGTCAGCGGTCCCGGTTCCGATGACCGTACCGTCAGGGCCTTTGACTTCTATCGTGCTTCCGGGCTCGGCCTTACCGGTCAGCGTTTTGCCGTCCTGGGAAACTGTGAGGTTCGTTGGCGCCGTAGGCGGCGTGGTGTCCGGATCGCCGTTTCCGTTTCCGTTGCCGTTATTTCCGTTTCCATTGTTACCATTTCCATTGTTTCCGTTGCCGTTCCCATTTCCGTTGTTGCCGTTATCCCCATCCCCGGAGTTATGGCTGGAACCGCCACCACCGCCACCACCGCCACCACCTCCGCCAGCGGCGATACCGATACCGGCGGCTACAGCGACTCCGCCGAGCACCCATGGCCAAATCGCCCCGCCTTCGGAGTGGCCTTCCGCCACCATGAAGGCATCGAGATTATCGATTTGCTGGAAGTGGAAATTGCTTGCGGTGTCCTGAACCCACCATAACGCGCCGTGGTCGTCCTCAAGCACCAGCTGGTTGGCACCCTGAGGGTATTCAGCGTAAAAATTGTGGATGGTGAAGGTTTCGCCCGAATGGAGCCTGATAACCATATCCTGGCGGGAACGGGTGATGGAGGCGATATCCGAGCGCTCAAGCTGAAGCTTCACAACGGACGGTGCAGTGAGGGTGACTTCAGGGGCAGTCACATTGCTGGTGACGCCAGTCAGTTCGGAAATGACGGAAACAGGACGCATGGTTATCACTCCATTCAGAGAAGAGGGTGTTACCGTGTTTGCAGACAGGTGAAATGCCTCACGATAAAACATATTCCTGCCGTTAATGCCTTAAATTAGCTGATCCTTATCTTAAATTTGGTGCGAGCAAATCCGTTGCCTGAATAAGCATTAAATTAAAATGGTCGTAGCAGGTTTATGTATAAATTGTCCTGAGGCGAAAACCCCTGTTTTTTATCGGCTTAATTTTGCTGAGTGCTGATCATGATATAGACAGAAACGAAAGAATTCGCAAATTAAGCAGAAGTTAACTGCTATGAAGTAAAAGTGAATGTTGGCGACTTTTGTGCGGTGGTCATCTGATCTGTTATAAAAAAACAGAGGGGAGAGAAAGGGAGTAATTCATGTTATAGATATGATATTAAAGGAGTAAATATTTATTATGAAAAGTGCATCTGGCGAGTGCAGTGATTAAATTATTACGCTGGCTAATGATTTTCGTGGACATCTGGGGTGACAAATATCTCATTTTCCATCCAATTATTCCTTCCTTATGCGATCGCTGTCCGTTTGTGGCATATCCCTGGAAGATATTTTTAAATAAGCCTGTATGTTATTACATGATATATTCTGGATAATAAAAAAGATAACATGCCTGAAATGTTAATATCGGCGAGTGGTTGCTATAGCAGTAATTTAAAAAAAGGCGAGCTATGGGGAAAGAAAAATATTGCCCCGCCAGGATTACTCAACGTGCGGGGCAGGGGGCCTGGCTGGATTAACGCCCGGCGTTCTTCATTATGCGGGCTTTATCGCGCGCCCACTCCTGATTTTTCAGGTCGGAGCGTTTGTCGTGCTGTTTCTTACCTTTCGCCACGCCAATCTTCACCTTACACCAGGCATTCTTCCAGTAAAGGGAAAGGGCCAGTACGGTGTAACCGTCGCGGTTGATTTGCCCATACAGGGTATCCAGCTCGCGCTGGTTCAACAGCAACTTACGGGTGCGCGTAGGGTCGCAGACATAGTGGCTTGAGGCGACGGCCAAAGGCGTGAAGTTTGCGCCGAACAGAAACGCTTCGCCATCCCGCAGGATAACGTAGCTATCGCCAATGTTGGCTTTACCGGCGCGCAGGGATTTTACCTCCCAGCCTTGCAGGGCGAGACCCGCTTCGTACTCATCTTCGATAAAATATTCGTGGCGGGCGCGTTTATTCAGCGCGATAGTGGCTGATCCAGGTTTGTTCGCTTTTTTCTTAGTCATGGTGTCCTGAAGTCATCTTTTCTGTACATGGCCTCAATCTTCCCGCGAGGCGTAATGGGCTATCTTAGCACGAGTTGCGGCGCAGCGTTTTTTTTAGCGCGGGATAAATGATATTATTTGCGCCATCACAGTGAGTGGAAATTGCCATGCCTCAGATTAGTCGTACTGCGCTTGTGCCCTACAGCGCGGAACAGATGTACCAGCTCGTGAATGATGTAGATGCTTACCCGGATTTCTTGCCCGGCTGCACGGGCAGTCGCGTGCTGGAAGCCGGACCGTCGCAAATGACCGCAGCGGTGGATGTGTCAAAAGCGGGGATCAGCAAAACCTTCACGACCCGTAACACCCTGACCAGCAACCAGAGCATCCTGATGCATCTGGTGGACGGCCCGTTCAAAAAACTGATCGGCGGCTGGAAGTTTATCCCGCTGAGCCAGGATGCCTGTAAAATTGAATTTCATCTCGACTTTGAGTTTACCAATAAGTTGATTGAGATGGCGTTTGGTCGCATTTTCAAGGAGCTGGCATCGAACATGGTGCAGGCATTTACGCTTCGCGCCAAAGAGGTCTACAGTGTCGGCTAACATCTCGGTCGAAGTGGTTTATGCCCTGCCTGAAAAACAGTACCTGCAAAGAGTATCCCTGACTGAAGGTGCTACCGTCGAGCAGGCGATTGCGGCCAGCGGTATCACGAAGTTGCGCCCGGAAATCGATCTGACCAGCAATAAGGTCGGCATCTGGAGCCGGGCGGTGAAACTGCAGGATGAGGTGCACGAAGGCGATCGGGTTGAAATTTATCGTCCGCTGATTGCCGATCCGAAAGCGCTGCGCCGCCAGCGGGCGGAGAAAGCCGGAAAGTAATTCATATTGCCCGGTGACGCTTTGTTGGCACGGGCCAGGGTGGGGAGGTAAGCCTCGAACTCTCTGACCAAATAAAAAAGCGCTCAATGAGCGCTTTTTTTGTCTGCCGGGCTTAGTTGGTCAGCGCCGGTTTGTTGTCGATGTTGGTCAGCACACCGCTGCTGTTGAAGGTCAGGGTCAGCGTCTGCTGAGTCACTTTCTCATGACCCGGCTCCTGACGGAAAACGTAGAACCAGGTGTTGGTCCCGAACGGATCGGACATCATCGGCGTGCCCAGAGCATAGGCAACCTGCTGTTGTGTCATGCCGACACGAATTTTTGCGACGTCGTTTGGTGCCAGATAGTTACCCTGGTTGATGTCAGGACGGTAAACCACTCGCTCCAGAGTGGAACAGCCTGCGGTCAACATCAGAAGAACCGCTGCGGCAGCAGTCAGCATTTTACAGCGCATAGTGATTTCATTCCTTTTCGGGCCCGAGCAGTTCACGGCTCAATTGTAATTTGTCGATGATAATAGACCTTTGCCCGGTTGGGAACCTTCTACTTCAGGTCTATCGGCATTTTGCTGTTCACTATGACCCTGTGAAAATCAAAAAGTTTATGCTGCCAGCAACTCTTTGGCGTTTGCCAGCGTGTTGCGGGTGACTTCGCTGCCGCCCAGCAGTCGGGCGAGCTCCTGTAAACGAGCGCGTTTATCGAGCGGCTGCATGTGTGTTTCTGTCATTTCACCGTCGGTTTCTTTACTGACGTAGAAGTGATGATGCCCACAGCCCGCGACCTGCGGCAGATGGGTAACGCACATAACCTGGGTGGATTCGCCTAACTGGCGCAGCAGCTTACCAACAACGGCGGCGGTCGGACCGCTGATGCCGACGTCCACTTCATCGAAAATCAGCGCCGGCGTTTCCATTTTCCGGGCGGTGATCACCTGAATGGAAAGCGCAATACGGGAGAGCTCCCCGCCAGAGGCCACTTTTGCAATTGGCTGCAGAGGCTGACCCGGGTTGGTGGTGACACGAAACTCAATACGATCGGCACCTTCGGCGGTCAGATGGTTCTCTTCAAAGGCAACGTCGATGGTGAATTGACCGTGCGGCATGGAGAGTGAATGCATACTTTCAGTAATTAACGCTGCCAGCTCGGTTGCCGTTGCCTGGCGTAAGGCGTGCAGCTGCTGAGCGGTTTCCAACGCCTGCTGGTGGTGTTTCTGCACCGCCAGCGCCAACGTTTCCTGCGAATCGGCCTGATCGTCCAGCAGCTGCTGTTCATCAAGCAGGGACTGATAAAAGGCAGGCAGTTCTTCTGGCGTGACGCTGTGCTTACGGGCAAGCGACATCTGGCGTGAAATACGCTGCTCCAGCTCGAACAGCCGATTGGGGTCAAGATCCAGGCGGTCGCAGTAGTGACGCAGCTCGTCGCTGGCTTCACCGATCTGGATAGCGGCTTCTTCCAGCATCTCCAGCACGCTGGAGAGCCTGCCGTCCATGCTTACCAGTTCGGTAACCAGCTGACGCGTGCTGTAGAGCTGACTTTGCAGGTTGGCGTCTTCACCGTCGGCCAGCAACGCCAGCGCATGCTGGCTGGTGCTGATCAGCTGACCGCTGTTGGCGAGGCGTTTGTATTCTTCATCAATCTGCTCAAACTCACCGGCAACTGGCTGAAACTCATTGAGTTCTTTCAGCTGATACTGCAGAAGCTCCGCTCGCGCGGCACGCTCCTGGCTTTGCTGCTGATGCTGGGCCAAATCGCGACAGCTCTGGTGCCACTGGCGGTAGCGATCGGCCATTTGCTGCGTCAGTAAGGACTCACTGGCATAGCCATCAAGCAGGGATTTTTGATGTTCAGGTTTCACCAACAGCTGGTGCGCGTGCTGGCCGTGGATCTGAATCAGCAGCTGGCCCAACTCTCGCAGCTGAGAGAGCGGCACGGCGGTACCGTTAATAAAGCCCCGGGAGCGCCCGTCGCTGCTGATAACGCGACGAAGTAAACACTCACGGCCATCTTCCAGCTGGTTGGCTTCAAGCCAGCGCTGCGCGGCGGGGGTATCTTTCAGGGCAAAGCGGGCGCAGAGATCGGCACGGGTAGCGCCCCGGCGTACCATATCGCCTTCGGCACGCCCGCCCAGGCACAACCCGAGCGCATCAATTGCAATGGATTTACCGGCCCCGGTTTCCCCGGTGATGGCCGTCATTCCGCTCTGAAAATCGATTTCAAGTTCGCGAACGATGGCGAAATTGCTGATGGTCAGTTGTGCCAGCATAGTTGTCTTCCTGTATGAAAAACCATAACTGTGTTTACATACAGTATAAACTGGTTTTTTATACAGTAAAGAGGCTGGCGCGAAATCAGAACAATTTTTTTGACCAGCCGAGCTTGGAGCTCAACGTATTGAAATAGTTGTAGTCTTTCGGGTGTATGAGGTTGAGATGATAGTCACAGCGGCGAATCAGCACGTCTTCACCTTCCTGAATCGGCAGGGCAATCTGGCTGTCACAGCTGATTTCGAGATCGGTACGCGGGTGGGCGAAGCGCAGGCGAATGGTGCTGCTGCTGTTAATCACCAGCGGGCGCGCAGAAAGGGTGTGTGGGAACATTGGCACTAAGGTTATGGCATCCAGAGAAGGCGTCAGAATAGGGCCGCCGGCAGAGAGAGAGTAGGCGGTTGAACCCGTTGGCGTGGAGATAATCAGCCCGTCGGAACGCTGGGAAAAGGCGAAGACTTCGTCGATATAAACTTCAAATTCAATCATGTGCGCCACTTTCCCCGGGTGGAGCACGACTTCATTTATCGCGGTACTGATGCGTTTCTGGCAGGATTTCTGGCACACCTGCGCCTCCAGCAGGAAACGCTTCTCGGTGATGTAGCGCCCTTCAAGCACGTCAGCCAGCTGCTGGTGAGCGTTGTCCGGGTCGAGGTCGGTCAGAAAGCCCAGGTTGCCACGGTTAATGCCTATCACTTTGATGTCGTAGCGGGCAAGGGTGCGTGCGGCACCAAGCATATTGCCATCGCCGCCGACGACCACGGCCAGATCGGCCTGTTGACCAATTTCGGCCAGCGTCCCGGTGGCAACGTCTTTTAGTTTCAGCTCGTGGGCAATCTGTTGTTCAACAATGACTTCGTAGCCTTTCGTGGACAGCCAGCGGTACAGCATTTCATGTGTGGTGAGTGCGGTAGGGTGGCGGGGATGCCCGACAATACCGATACACTTGAAATGATTGTTCATTTTCTGGAGGTCCTTGTGGCAAATGAATGATGACAATGTGCCTGCTTCCCTTGAATCCCGCAGCACGATCCCCATAATAAGCGAAGTCAGCGAGATGAATACGAAAAAACGCGGAGAAATTCATGAGTAGTAAAGAACAGAAAACGCCTGAGGGGCAAGCCCCGGAAGAAATTATCAAGGACCAGCACGATGAAGTAGAGGCCGTTGAGCCTGAAACTTCGGCTGAGCAGGTGGATCCGCGCGATGAAGCCATTGCGAATCTGGAAGCTCAACTGGTCGAAGCGCAGAACCGTGAGCGCGATGGCGTGCTGCGTGTGAAGGCCGAGATGGAAAACCTGCGTCGCCGTACCGAGCAGGACGTTGAAAAGGCACACAAGTTTGCCCTTGAGAAGTTCGTGAACGACCTGCTGCCGGTGATCGATAGTCTCGATCGTGCGCTGGAAGTGGCTGATAAAGCTAACCCGGATATGGCGCCGATGGTGGAAGGGATTGAACTGACGCTGAAGTCCATGCTCGACGTAGTGCGTAAGTACGGCGTGGAAGTGGTTGGCGATACCAACGTGCCAATGGATCCAAACGTCCATCAGGCCATTGCGATGGTTGAGTCTGACGATGTTGCTGCAGGCAACGTACTGATGGTGATGCAGAAAGGCTATACCCTGAACGGGCGTACCATTCGTGCGGCGATGGTTTCCGTCGCAAAAGCGAAAGCCTAATCAGGCATCGGTAGTGCCGGGAGGAGGCTGAACGCCTTGCCCGGCCTACATTCTTTATGGCGCGTTATTCCGCCACGCTCTCCCGAATCGGCTTCACCGGCACCACTTTCACCTGCTTAATCATATTGTCCTGTACGTCGAGAATATCGATGTCGTACTGGTTGATTCGCACGCGCGTGCCAATCGCCGGGATCTCTTCCAGCGCTTCCAGAATCACGCCGTTCATCGTGCGAGCTTCATCTTCCGGGAAGCGCCAGTTAAAGGCTTTATTCAGTTCGCGCACGTTGGCGGTGCCGTCAATAATCACCGAGCCGTCGTTCTGTGGGGTGACTTCTTCGGCAAGCGATGGCGACATCGACGTGGTGAAATCGCCGACGATCTCTTCCAGAATATCTTCGACCGTCACTAGCCCCTGAATATCGCCGTACTCGTCCACCACCAGACCCACTTTCTTTTTATTACGCTGGAATTTCACCAGTTGAGTGCTGAGCGGCGTGCCTTCCGGGACGTAGTAAATTTCATCGGCGGCGCGCAGCATCACTTCTTTAGTGAACTCTTTTTTCTCCGTCATCAGACGATAGGCTTCGCGCACGCGCAGCATGCTGATGGTGTCATCCAGCGAGTCGCGGTACAGCACGATGCGGCCGTGCGGGGAGTGAGTCAACTGACGGACGATAGATTTCCAGTCGTCGTTGATGTCGATGCCGACGATTTCGTTGCGTGGCACCATGATGTCGTTGACGCTGACTTTTTCCAGATCCAGCACCGACAGCAGCATGTCCTGATTACGGCGGGAAATCTGCGAGCGCGATTCGTTGACGATGGTACGCAGTTCGTCTTTGCTGAGCGCGCCGCTGATGGAGATGTCCGTTTTGATGCCCATCATGCGCATCAGAATGCGGGTGATGGTGTTGAGCAACCACACCAGCGGCATCATCAGAATCTGCAGCGGAGCAAGCAAAAAGCTGCTTGGATAGGCGACCTTTTCCGGATAGAGCGCGGCGATAGTTTTCGGCAGGACTTCCGCGAATATCAGTACCACGAAGGTCAGGATCCCGGTGGCAATCGCCACGCCCGCATCGCCGTATAAGCGCATCCCGACAACGGTGCCGAGCGCCGAAGCGAGAATATTAACGAGGTTGTTGCCAATCAGCACCAGGCTAATCAGACGGTCAGGCTGACGCAGCAGTTTTTCGACACGTCTGGCGGCGCTGTTGCCCTGTTTCGCTTTATGACGTAAGCGGTAGCGGTTGAGGGTCATCATCCCGGTTTCTGAACCGGAGAAGTAGGCAGAGATAATAACCATGACGACAATCGTAATGATAAGCGCCGTGGTTGAGATATGTTCCAACGGAGATTCCTTTAAGTCTTAGCTCGCGAACTGCTGCAGGACGCGGCTGCCAAAATAGGCAAGCGTCAGAAGTCCTGCGCCCGCCACGTTAAACCAGACCACGCGACGTCCGCGCCAGCCTTCATGATAGTGACCCCATAGCAACACGATATAGACAAACCACGCGATAATGGAAAGGACCGCTTTGTCTATATTTTCGACGCTGAACAGGTTGTGCAGATAAAACAGGCCGGTACACAGGGTCAGGGTCAGGAGGACGACGCCCACCTGAGTGATGTGAAACATTTTACGCTCAATGCTCATCAGCGGTGGCATTTCGCTGCTGAAGGCGAGCTTTTTATTCTTAAGCTGATAGTCAATCCACGCCAGCTGCAGGGCGTAAAGTGCGGCGATGATAAGCGTTGCGTAGGCAAACAGCGACAGCCCAATATGCACCATCATGCCCGGCGTAGTTTCCAGGTGGGTGATGAATTCGTTCGGCATAAAGGTGGCGAAGGCCAGGTTAATTAGCGCAAAGGCATACACGATTGGCAGCAGCAGCCAGCCGCGGTTGCGCGAGGCGACGATCGTCATCACCGTACAAATCATCAGGCTGACAAGCGAACCGACGTTCAGCAGGCTCAGGTTTTGCCCGCTGTCGCCGCCCGGCAGGATGCGAGCTTCCAGCGCAAAGGCGTGGCAAATCAGGGCGATAACTGCTGACAACATCGCCATGCGCCGCCATCCGCTGTTTTTTTGCAGCAGGCCAGGAATGATCAGCGCGAGGCTGATGGAGTAGGCAACAAGCGCGAGCAGGGCAAAAACAGGCATAGATGATGTCGACATTGGCGTGTGATGAAAGAGAAGCAGTATAGCGTTACGTGACGCAGGCTCCAACCGTTGCATCACAACTCGTGCGGTGTCGTGTTATACTGCCGCAAAATTCTGTGTATGTGTCGCTGTGGCGACCAAACGTTTCCACCCCAGGCGAGAGACAATGTTTGATAATTTAACCGATCGTTTGTCGCAGACGCTGCGAAACATCAGCGGACGCGGACGCCTTACTGAAGACAACATCAAAGATACCCTGCGCGAAGTGCGCATGGCGCTGCTCGAAGCCGACGTGGCGCTGCCCGTCGTACGTGAGTTTATCAATCGCGTTAAAGAGAGCGCGGTTGGTCAGGATGTGAATAAAAGCCTGACCCCGGGTCAGGAGTTCGTCAAAATCGTGCGTAACGAACTCGTTTCGGCGATGGGCGAAGAGAACCAGGTGCTGAACCTGGCCGCGCAGCCGCCTGCTGTCGTGCTGATGGCGGGCCTGCAGGGTGCCGGTAAAACCACGAGCGTGGGTAAACTCGGTAAGTTCCTGCGCGAGAAACATAAGAAGAAAGTGCTGGTGGTGTCTGCCGACGTTTATCGCCCGGCGGCGATCAAACAGCTGGAAACCCTGGCGCAGCAGGTTGGCGTCGATTTCTTCCCGTCAGACGTGGCGCAGAAGCCGGTTGATATCGTCAACGCGGCGCTGAAAGAAGCGAAGCTAAAATTCTACGACGTGCTGCTGGTGGATACCGCCGGTCGTCTGCACGTTGACGAAGCGATGATGGACGAAATCAAGCAGGTCCATGCCGCGATCAATCCGGTAGAAACCCTGTTTGTCGTCGATGCAATGACCGGTCAGGATGCCGCGAATACGGCGAAGGCCTTCAATGAAGCCCTTCCGCTGACCGGCGTGGTGCTGACCAAAGTGGACGGCGACGCCCGTGGCGGTGCAGCGCTGTCAATTCGTCACATTACCGGCAAGCCGATCAAATTCCTCGGCGTCGGTGAAAAAACCGAAGCGCTGGAGCCGTTCCACCCGGATCGTATCGCCTCCCGTATTCTCGGCATGGGTGACGTGCTGTCGCTCATCGAAGATATTGAAAGCAAGGTTGACCGCGCGCAGGCCGAGAAGCTGGCAAACAAGCTCAAGAAGGGCGATGGCTTTGATCTGACCGACTTCCTTGAGCAGCTGCGCCAGATGAAAAACATGGGCGGCATGGCAAGCCTGATGGGCAAGCTGCCGGGCATGGGTCAGATCCCGGACAACGTCAAAGCGCAGATGGATGACAAAGTGCTGGTGCGTATGGAAGCGATCATCAACTCAATGACCTTCAAAGAGCGCAGCAACCCGGAAATCATCAAAGGCTCTCGCAAGCGCCGCATCGCTGCCGGCTGCGGCATGCAGGTGCAGGACGTTAACCGTCTTCTTAAACAGTTCGACGACATGCAGCGCATGATGAAGAAAATGAAGAAGGGCGGAATGGCCAAGATGATGCGCGGCATGAAAGGCATGATGCCACCCGGTTTTCCTGGGCGCTAAATCGCTTTAGAGATTGCTTTTTGCGCCGAAATGAGTAAAATTTTCGGGCTTTTAATATAACACCGGGCTCCGTCCCTCGATGGGGCCCGGTGTTTTATTCACACAAGAGGATGTTATGGTAACTATTCGTTTAGCACGTCACGGCGCGAAAAAGCGTCCGTTCTACCAGGTTGTCGTTGCTGACAGCCGTAATGCACGCAACGGTCGCTTCATCGAGCGCGTTGGTTTCTTCAACCCAATCGCTAGCGAAAAAGAAGAAGGCACTCGCCTGGATCTGGATCGTATCGCTCACTGGGTTGGCCAGGGCGCTACCGTTTCCGATCGCGTTGCAGCGCTGATCAAAGCCGCTAACAAAGCAGCTTAATCTGTCACGGTGGTCATGATGAGCACGCAACTCGCCGCAAAAGCGCCT
>DKMD01000010.1:170622-327327 GCA_002470465.1 Pluralibacter sp. UBA7423 | reverse complement strand
GAAGGGCAGAAGAAGATGGTGATTGGCAATAAAGGCGCCAAAATCAAAACCATCGGTATTGAAGCCCGTAAGGACATGCAGGAGATGTTTGAAGCCCCGGTTCATCTGGAACTGTGGGTGAAAGTGAAATCTGGCTGGGCCGATGACGAACGCGCGCTGCGCAGTCTCGGTTACGTCGACGACCTCTAAGTAAACCTCGTGGAAGGCTGGCAGCGCGCTTTTGTTCTGCATAGTCGTCCCTGGAGCGAAACCAGCCTGATGCTGGACGTCTTCACGGAAGAATCGGGACGCGTGCGCCTTGTGGCTAAAGGCGCACGTTCCAAACGCTCTAATCTCAAAGGTGCGCTTCAGCCCTTTACGCCTTTGTTAGTGCGCTTCGGTGGCCGCGGCGATGTCAAAACGCTGCGCAGCGCTGAAGCCGTTTCCCTGGCGCTCCCGCTCACCGGCATTGCGCTCTACAGCGGCTTATACGTCAACGAACTTCTCTCCCGCGTGCTGGAAAACGAAACCCGTTTCTCCGAACTCTTCTTCGACTACCTCCACTGTATTCAGGCGCTGGCCGGGGTTAACGGTACGCCAGAACCGGCGCTGCGACGTTTTGAGCTGGCGCTGCTGGCACATCTGGGGTACGGCGTAGATTTTCTGCACTGCGCGGGCAGCGGTGAACCCGTGGATGACACCATGACCTATCGCTACCGCGAAGAAAAAGGCTTTATTGCAAGCGTGGTGATTGATAACGGCACGTTTACGGGGCACCATCTGAAAGCGCTCGCCAGCCGTGAATTTCCGGATGCCGACACGCTGCGGGCAGCAAAACGATTTACCCGCATTGCGCTCAAACCTTACCTTGGCGGCAAGCCGCTAAAAAGCCGTGAGCTGTTCCGGCAGTTTGTGCCAAAGCGAAGTTGAAGATTGACTGATTCCCCCTCTCCCCGGCCCTCTCCCAAGGGGAGAGGGGGAAAATGAGCCCTGCGATCTGAATGGGGGCACAATCAGTTCCCTCTCTCTATGGGAGAGGGACAGGGAGAGGGAATGCGACGAACCAAAATCAATAACGAGGACTGTCATGGCTGAATTACTGTTAGGCGTCAACATCGACCACATTGCAACCCTGCGAAACGCACGCGGCACGGCTTATCCCGATCCGGTGCAGGCCGCCTTTATTGCTGAACAGGCTGGTGCAGACGGCATCACCGTGCACCTGCGAGAAGACCGTCGCCATATCACCGATCGTGACGTACGCATCCTGCGCCAGACCCTCGATACCCGCATGAATCTGGAAATGGCCGTCACCGAAGAGATGCTGACGATTGCCTGCGAGACGAAACCGCACTTTTGCTGTCTGGTGCCTGAGAAACGTCAGGAAGTGACCACCGAAGGCGGCCTGGATGTGGCAGGTCAGATCGACAAAATGCGCGACGCCTGCAAGCGCCTGGCGGATGCCGGGATCCTGGTTTCCCTGTTCATTGACGCCGATCGCCAGCAAATCAAAGCCGCAGCGGACGTGGGCGCGCCGTACATCGAAATTCACACCGGCTGCTACGCCGATGCCGAAAGCGAAGCGCAGCAGGCGAAAGAGCTGGAGCGTATTGCTCAGGCAGCAACGTATGCCGCAAGCCTTGGCCTGAAGGTGAACGCCGGGCACGGGCTGACGTATCACAATGTTAAAGCCATCGCCGCATTGCCGGAGATGCACGAGCTGAACATCGGCCATGCCATTATTGGCCGTGCGGTAATGAGCGGCCTGAAGGAAGCGGTGGCGGAAATGAAGCGCCTGATGCTGGAAGCGCGCAAATAATGGCCATCGTCGGCATCGGCACGGATATCGTCGAGATTGCCCGTATCGAAGCAGTGATCGCCCGCAGCGGCGATCGCCTTGCGCGCCGGGTGCTCAGTGAGCACGAGTGGAAAATCTGGGAGACGCACCAGCAGCCGGTGCGCTTTCTGGCGAAGCGGTTTGCCGTAAAAGAGGCGGCATCCAAAGCGCTGGGCACCGGGATCCGCAACGGGCTGGCGTTTGAACAGTTCGAAGTCTACAACGATGAACTGGGTAAACCTAAGCTGCGGTTATGGGGCGCGGCGGCAGAATTGGCTGCTAAGCTTGGCGTTGCCCACATGCATGTGACGCTGGCAGACGAACGTCATTACGCCTGCGCCACGGTGATTATGGAAAGCTAAATTTTATCGGCGTGATGCAGCTGAACGAACTTATCCCACAGCTGCTCTTCGTTTTCCAGGTGCGCCGGATCTTTGATGATGGTGTTGGGGATCGGGCACACTTTCTGGCAGGTCGGCGTCTCGTAATGGCCGATGCACTCGGTACAGCGATCGCTGTTAATCTCATAAATGCTGTCGCCCATCGAAATGGCCGTGTTCGGGCATTCCGCCTCGCACATATCACAGTTGATGCATTTTTTGGTAATTAACAGCGCCATACAGAAATTCTCAGAAACAACACAAACAGGGCGGGCATTATACGCTCATTCTCTGTTCAGACCAGTTTTTTCACCAGCGCTTCGCTGTGGCGGATCCTCTCCGGCGCGTGCTCAAGATCCTGCTGTACCAGCCCCATAAACAGCAGGTCGGTCAGCATCATCTGGGCACTGGTGGAGGAGATTGCCGCGCTGCGCGTAGCTTGCTCCTCGGCAATGGTATAGAGGCAATGGCTCGCCCGCTGCTGCAGGGCGTTGGGGGAAAAGCCGGTTATTGCTAAAATTTTACCGCCCACCCGCAGCGTTTCGTCTGCTGCCAGGTTAATCTCCCGCCGCTCGCCGGAATAGGAGATAGCCAGCAGCAAGTCGTCATTCGTCATCGCCTGCACGGTGGCGAGCAGGGCGTGCATGTCCTGCTCAGCAACGGCATTCAGACCAATTTTCATCAGCTTCCAGCTGAAGTTTTGCGCCACCAGCCCCGAAGCGCCAATGCCGGTCACGACGATGCGGCGGGCGCTGCGCAGCAGTCCGATGCTTTCCCGCAGCTTCTCTTCGGTATTGATGTCGAGCGACGCATGCATCGCCGAGACGTTATCTTTAATCAGCTTTTCGCCCACCAGCCGCAGCGGGTCGTCGCCGCGGATCTGGTTATGCACCGGCACCGACTGAGGATGAGGGTTGCTCGCCAGCGCCTCGCTGAGGGCAAGCTTCAGCGCGGGGAAGCCTTTAAAGCCGAGCTTTTGGGCAAACTTCACCACGCTCGACTGGCTGACACCAGCCTCAGCGGCCAGCTGCTGTGAACTGAGATGGCGCGCCTCGTCGGGCTGCGCCAGAATGAAGTCTGCCAGTTTTTTGTCACTTTGCGCAAAACCAGGATAACGCTGGCGGATGCGAATCAAACAATTCATTGCCTCTCCAGAGGGCCTTGCGGCGGCCGCCTGCCAGAAATTTGTCTTTGATTATAGGGGATTGTGATGCCTGCACAGCCCGTGGCGGGAAAAAAGTGCTGCAATCTTAAACAATTCATTATGCTAATCAAAAGGATACGCTCTCCGGAAACGAAGGGAAAGGCACAATGCCGATCGTTTTTGGAAATGTGAGGTTCCGGCTGTTAGGCTAACTAACAGGCATGACGCTTACGCGTTCAACTTTGAGAGGGAAACGGTTTGGCAAGTAATTCGCGTCGGGTAGTGTTTTTTGACCTGGATGGCACGCTGCATCAGCAGGATATGTTTGGCAGCTTTTTACGTTACCTGTTCCGGCACAACCCGCTGAATGCGCTGCTGGTGCTCCCGCTGCTGCCGGTGATTGGCGTCACGCTGCTGGTAAAAGGACGCGCGGCGCGCTGGCCGATGAGCCTGCTGCTGTGGGCCGCCACCTTCGGGCACAGCGAAACGCGGCTTCAGCGCCTTGAGGCGAACTTTGTCCTCTGGTTCCGCGGGCACGTCACTGCGTTTCCGGTGGTGCATCAACGCCTGACCGAATACCTGACCAGCTCTGATGCTGACGTCTGGTTGATTACCGGTTCCCCGAAACGGCTTGTGGAAAAGGTCTATTTCGACACCCCCTGGCTGCCGCGCGTTAATTTAATCGCCAGCATGACCGAACGCCGCTACGGCGGTTGGGTGCTGACGCTGCGTTGTTTAGGCCATGAGAAAGTGGCTCAGCTGGAGCGCAAAATCGGCACGCCGCTGCGCCTGTACAGCGGCTACAGCGACAGCAACCAGGATAACCCGCTGCTCTATTTTTGCCAGCATCGCTTCCGGGTGACGCCGCGCGGCGATCTGCAACAGCTGGAATAGTGTAACGGCCTGCCGGTGTGTATAATGCGCCCCGTTTTTCTACCGGAGTAGCCGCCTTGTCTGACAACGAACTGAACCACGAACGCTGGATGCGTCATGCGCTGACTCTGGCTCAACGCGCCTGGGATGAAGGAGAGGTGCCGGTCGGGGCAGTGCTGGTGTATCAGAATCAGGTGATTGGTGAGGGCTGGAACCGGCCGATTGGTCGTCACGACCCGACGGCGCATGCGGAAATCATGGCGCTGCGCCAGGGTGGGCTGGTATTACAGAATTATCGCCTGATTGATACGACGCTGTACGTAACGCTCGAACCCTGCGTGATGTGCGCCGGGGCAATGGTGCACAGCCGGATTGGTCAGCTGGTGTTTGGTGCGCGGGATGCAAAAACGGGGGCGGCGGGATCGCTGATTGATATACTGCATCATCCGGGCATGAATCACAGGGTTGAAATTACGGAAGGCGTGCTTGCTGAAAGCTGCTCCACCATGCTGAGCGATTTCTTCCGCCACCGCCGTGAACAGAAAAAAGCGCTCAGGCGCGCCGCGCCGTCTCAGTGACGTAACATGTCGACGAGGGTGCCGGGGTGCTTCACGTCAATCTGGCCACTGTGTATGTCCGCCGATAGCGAGATAAACGGCAGCACGCCGACGCTTCCAGTGGTGTGATTCAGCTCGTCCGGCCTGACCGCCGGGTAATCATTCGCATATTCCCTTTCCTGCGCAGCCTTCTTCTCTTTCTCCAGCAGATAGCCCACCAGGCTTATCTGATACTTACGGATATTCTCTACATATGCGTAGGCTTCATGCCCGCGCGCGTAGCCGTACGTCAGGCGCGTGTAGTAGGGTTTCTGGCTCAGTAAAGGCAGACGCTGTTTCACGTCAGCCCAGCTATCCGGATCGCCTTTTTGCTTCGCGGTTAACGCTCTGGCATCCAGCATATGCGCATAGCCCATATTGTAAGCCGCCAGGGCAAACCAGATCCGTTCATCCTTCGGGACGGTCTCCGGCACCTTATCCATCATATCCTGCAGATAGCGCATCCCGCCGCTGATGCTCTGTTCGGCATCGGTGCGGTCCGTCAGGCCCAGGCTTTGCGCAGTGTTCCTGGTCAGCATCATCATGCCTCGCACGCCCGTCGGTGAGGTTGCCATCGGATCCCAGTGGGATTCCTGCCAGGCAATCGCCGCCAGCAGGCGCCAGTCGATTTCCGCCGCATGCTTCTGGAAGAGCGGCTGGAAATCGGGCAGTTGGTTATCCACCGCGCGAAGGAAGGTGCGGGTGTCGAAGTAATCGAAATCGTCGCCATGGCCAAGGTATTTCTCTTCCAGGCGTGCCAGGGTGCCGTCTTCATTAATGTTGTTGAAGAAATCAAGCATTGCGGCGGGCAGGGTGTTGTCGCTGTCCTTCAGGCTAAACCAGGTGACCGGCTGCTCATCGGTAATGTCGAGCGCTACGGCCAGCTCCGGATGGACGCGCTGGAACAGGCTGATCGCGACCGAATCGGCAATGGTATAGTCGAGCCTGCCGTCGAGAACCTCATCCATCAGCTCCACGCTGCCGCGTTTGTCATCGACGGTCCAGCTGAGTTCCGGATACTTCTTCTCCTTCAGCGCCTGCAAATCATTGATTGCCACGTGCCCCGGCGCGATGGTCAGCTGCTGAGCGGTAATATTTTCAAGTGAACGGGGGCGGTAGCTGCCTTTGCGGTAAACCAGCTGCTGCGAAACGGAGTAATAAGCCGGGCCGGCCTGATAGCTTTTGACGCGCTCGCTGTTGTAGACCAGCCCGGCGGCCAGCATGTCGGCTTTGTCATTATCGAGATCGTCAAACAGCTGGCTGATATTCTGGCGGACGGTGACGTTAAGCTTCACGCCGAGGTAGTCCGCGAACTGCTGGGCCAGCTCGTAATCAAGACCGTAATCTTTTTCGTTAATGCTGGCGTAGGTCAGGGGAGAGATGATGGTGCTGACGCGCAGCTCTCCTCGCGCCTGAATCGCCGCGATGCGGTTCTCTGGTTTACTGAACCAGGGAATGGAGGGCCATAGCGCCGCTGCCAGTAGCAGGGTGA
This sequence comes from Pluralibacter sp. UBA7423, assembly GCA_002470465.1. Classification (GTDB taxonomy): domain Bacteria; phylum Pseudomonadota; class Gammaproteobacteria; order Enterobacterales; family Enterobacteriaceae; genus Scandinavium. Next base: position 321,026 of record DKMD01000010.1, on the reverse strand, counting down.
CAATGCCGATAAACAGATAATTAATCTTTAATTTTTTCAATTAGTTAATTCTCTGCAGCGCGAGCGATCTCAGGCAATAGTTACCATGTTAAAGTTTAGGGACACTAAAGAGTGAGCGGCATTTTGCTTAAACAAGCGCCAGATGGCAACCCATTCGTCACCGATGTCGCACCTGGTGGTAAAACGATGCGGCGGTTTTATTTTGACGCAAACGGTTACGTAGCCGTTCAGGATGCTCTATAATGGCGCCCGTTTTCCGCCATTGCGCACACTGAAACCCAGAAGACGAGAGACTTATGATGGAAATTCTGCGTGGTTCGCCTGCACTGTCAGCCTTCCGTATCACCAAACTGCTGGCACGCTTTCAGGCAGCTAACCTTCCGGTCAGCAACCTTTACGCCGAGTACGTGCACTTCGCCGAACTGAACGCGCCGTTGTCAGAAGAGGAACACACCCGGCTGACAAAACTGCTGCAGTACGGTCCAAGCCTCAACAGCCATACCCCCGCCGGAAAATTACTGCTCGTCACTCCCCGCCCTGGCACCATCTCCCCCTGGTCTTCAAAAGCAACCGACATCGCCCACAACTGTGGCCTGGCGCAGATCGAACGCCTGGAGCGCGGTGTTGCATACTACGTCGAAGCCTCCATGCTGACGGATATGCAGTGGAGCCAGGTTGCAGCTGAGCTGCATGACCGGATGATGGAAACCGTCTACGGTGCGCTGCAGGACGCGGAAAACCTGTTTGCCCATCATCAGCCTGCGCCGGTTGCGAGCGTAGACGTGCAGGGGCAGGGCCGTCAGGCGCTGGTGGACGCCAACCTGCGTCTGGGGTTAGCGCTGGCCGAAGATGAAATTGATTACCTGTTCGATGCCTTCACAAAGCTCAACCGCAACCCGAACGATATCGAACTCTATATGTTTGCCCAGGCGAACTCCGAACACTGCCGTCACAAGATTTTCAACGCCGACTGGGTGATTGACGGCGAGCAGCAGCCGAAGTCGCTGTTCAAAATGATTAAAAACACCTTCGAGACCACCCCGGACCACGTGCTGTCGGCTTATAAGGACAACGCTGCGGTAATGGAAGGCTCGGACGTAGGGCGCTTCTACGCCGATCGTGACGGCCTGCGCTACGATTTCCATCAGGAGCCGACGCACATCCTGATGAAGGTAGAAACCCATAACCACCCGACGGCGATTTCCCCATGGCCGGGGGCGGCAACGGGCTCCGGCGGTGAAATTCGTGATGAAGGCGCGACCGGGCGCGGCGCAAAACCGAAAGCCGGGCTGGTGGGCTTCTCCGTTTCCAACCTGCGTATCCCCGGCTTTGAACAGCCGTGGGAAGAAGACTTCGGCAAACCAGACCGCATCGTGACCGCGCTGGATATCATGACCGACGGCCCGCTGGGCGGCGCGGCGTTTAACAACGAATTTGGTCGTCCGGCGCTGAACGGTTACTTCCGCACCTACGAAGAAAAGGTCAACAGCCACAACGGCGAAGAGCTGCGCGGCTACCACAAGCCGATCATGCTGGCAGGCGGGATCGGCAACATCCGTGCCGATCACGTCCAGAAAGGTGAGATCAACGTCGGCGCGAAGCTGATCGTTCTCGGCGGCCCGGCGATGAATATCGGCCTTGGCGGCGGGGCGGCATCCTCCATGGCGTCCGGACAGTCCGATGCAGATCTTGATTTTGCTTCCGTCCAACGCGACAACCCGGAAATGGAGCGACGCTGCCAGGAAGTGATCGACCGCTGCTGGCAGCTCGGTGAAGCCAACCCGATTCTGTTTATCCACGACGTCGGCGCGGGCGGCCTCTCTAACGCCATGCCTGAGCTGGTGAGCGACGGCGGGCGCGGCGGTAAATTTAATCTGCGCGATATCCTCAGCGATGAGCCAGGCATGAGCCCGCTGGAGATCTGGTGTAACGAATCTCAGGAGCGCTACGTGCTGGCGGTGGCGGCGGATCAGCTGCCGCTGTTCGACGAGCTGTGCAAACGTGAGCGCGCACCTTACGCGGTCATCGGTGAAGCCACCGAAGAGATGCATCTGAGCCTCAGCGACAGCCATTTCGACAATACGCCTATCGATTTGCCGCTGGACGTGCTGCTTGGCAAAACCCCGAAAATGACCCGCGACGTTGAGACGCTTGCCGCCGGTGGCGAAGCGCTGGACAGGCAGGGCATCACGATTGCCGATGCGGTCAACCGCGTTCTGCATCTGCCAACCGTGGCAGAGAAAACCTTCCTCGTGACCATCGGCGACCGCACGGTAACCGGCATGGTTGCCCGCGATCAGATGGTTGGCCCGTGGCAGATCCCGGTAGCGAACTGCGCGGTAACCACCGCGAGCCTCGACAGCTACTACGGCGAAGCGATGGCGATGGGCGAACGTGCGCCGGTGGCGCTGCTCGATTTTGCGGCCTCCGCGCGGCTGGCCGTCGGCGAAGCGCTGACCAACCTCGTGGGGACTCAGGTCGGCGACCTGAAGCGCGTGAAGCTTTCCGCAAACTGGATGGCGGCGGCAGGGCACCCGGGCGAAGATGCGGGCCTCTACGCAGCGGTGAAAGCCGTGGGTGAAGAGCTCTGCCCGGCGCTGGGCCTGACCATTCCGGTCGGCAAAGACTCTATGTCGATGAAAACCCGCTGGCAGGAAGGCAGTGAACAGCGCGAAATGACGTCGCCGCTGTCGCTGGTGATTTCCGCCTTTGCCCGCGTGGAGGATGTGCGCCATACCGTGACGCCGCAGCTTTCCACGGAGGATAACGCCCTGCTGCTGATTGATCTCGGCAAAGGCCACAACGCGCTCGGCGCGACGGCCCTGGCTCAGGTTTACCGCCAGCTCGGTGACAAAACCGCCGATGTCCGCAGCGTGGAGCAGCTGAAAGGCTTCTGGGACGCGATGCAGGTGCTGGTGGCAGAACGCAAACTGCTGGCCTGGCACGACCGCTCCGACGGCGGCCTGATGGTGACGCTCGCCGAAATGGCCTTCACCGGGCACTGCGGCGTGGATGTGGATATCGCAGCACTTAGTGAAGATCGTCTGGCTGCACTGTTCAACGAAGAGCTGGGCGGCGTGATTCAGGTGCGTGCGCAAGACCGCGAGCTTGTGGAAGGCATTTTTGCCAGCCACGGCCTGGCGGACTGCGTCCACTTCCTCGGGAAAGCCACCGAAGGCGACCGCTTTGTTATCACGGCGGGCGGTCATGTTGTCTACAGTGAAAGCCGCACCACGTTACGTATGTGGTGGGCGGAAACGACCTGGCAGATGCAGCGCCTGCGCGATAACCCGGAATGTGCCGATCAGGAGCACGAGGCGAAGCGCAACGACAGCGATCCGGGCCTGAACGTGAAGCTCAGCTTTGATATCAACGAAGATGTGGCTGCCCCGTACATTGCGAAAGGCGCGCGTCCGAAGGTTGCGGTACTGCGTGAGCAGGGCGTGAACTCCCACGTCGAAATGGCTGCGGCGTTCCATCGTGCGGGCTTCGATGCTATCGACGTCCACATGAGCGACCTGCTGGCTGGCCGTACCGGGCTGGCTGATTTCCAGGCGCTGGTCGCCTGCGGCGGCTTCTCCTACGGCGACGTCTTAGGCGCAGGCGAGGGCTGGGCGAAATCCATTCTGTTCAACGAGCGCGTGCGCGACGAGTTTGAAACCTTCTTCCACCGCCCGCAGACGCTGGCGCTGGGCGTGTGTAACGGCTGCCAGATGATGTCCAACCTGCGCGACCTTATCCCTGGCAGCAGCCTGTGGCCGCGCTTTGTACGCAACCACTCGGACCGCTTCGAAGCGCGCTTCAGCCTGGTAGAAGTGACCCAGAGCCCGTCCCTGCTGCTGCAGGGGATGAGCGGTTCACAGATGCCCATCGCCGTTTCTCATGGTGAAGGCCGCGTCGAAGTGCGTGACAGCGCGCATCTGGCGCAGCTGGAAAGCAAAGGCCTGGTGGCTCTGCGCTTCGTCGACCACTTCGGCAACGTGACGCAAAACTATCCGGCGAACCCGAACGGTTCCCCTAACGGGATTACCGCGGTCACCAGCGAAAGCGGGCGCGTCACGCTGATGATGCCACACCCTGAGCGCGTGTTCCGTACAGTCGCCAACTCCTGGCACCCGGAAAACTGGGGCGAAGACAGCCCGTGGATGCGTATTTTCCGTAACGCACGTAAACAGCTGGGTTGAGATCGCGTCAAACCTTTGTAGTGCTGTTTTGCCTGATGGCGCTTCGCTTATCAGGCCTACAAAATCAGAGGTTGATGAGGTCGTTGTAGGCCCGGTAAGCCTGCGCTACCGGGCGTTAACTCAGATGCTTCGTTCGTCTCTTAAGCCCTCCGGAAACTGGAGGGCTTTTTTATGTGAGCAAAAGCGGGAACAGTGTCGGAAAAAGGCGACAGCTGGCATCCTGCGGTGTCTCTAAGTGGAGACATTTATCTATTTGATATTTATAGTTTTTATTGTTTTGTTATTTTGGCGTCTCTTTTTGACGACGGTGTGGTGAAAAAACACGCAAAACGAGATGTCATTCAAAAAGTGATAAAGTTATTATTTATTAATGTGTTAATAAATTGTTTTGTATTATGGCACGCTTACTGCATATAATTAACCAGTGGCTCATTCACCCTATTATGTCAGCCCCTTCGGGACGCGCTACATAAACTTCGAATGACGCACAACAAGGTGCCTGCCGTCCAACTGTTGATATCAGCTTGCTATATCAAACCCCGGGCGAAACGTGGAGTTAGGCACCGCCTTATTCAGTGACAACGCCGGGCTTTGACCCGGCGTTGTTGTTTCCGCTTCCTGCCTCAGTTACCCTGCCATTATCATTATGTTCAGGGGCAAACTCATTGAAACGCTGGTCACTTTTCCCCCGCTCGCTGCGTCAGCTGGTTATGTTGGCGTTTCTGCTGATCCTGTTGCCGCTGCTGGTCCTTGCCTGGCAGGCCTGGCAGAGCCTGAATGCGCTGAGCGATCAGGCCGCCATGACCAACCGCACCACGCTTGTGGACGCTCGCCGCAGCGAAGCGATGACCAACGCCGCGCTGGAGATGGAGCGCAGCTACCGCCAGTACTGCGTGCTGGATGACGCAACTCTGGCGAAGGTGTATCAGGGCCAGCGTAAGCGCTATAGCGAAATGCTGGATGCCCACGCAGGCGTGCTGCCGGATAACAAAATCTGGCAGGCGCTGCGTCAGGATCTGAACGATCTGGCAGAGCTTCACTGCAAAAACAGCGGCCCGGATGAAGCCTCTGCTGCAAAGCTTGAGGCCTTTGCCTCGGCGAATACCGATATGGTCCAGGCCACCCGCGCAGTGGTGTTTTCCCGGGGGCAGCAGCTCCAGCAGGAGATTGCCGAGCGTGGGCAGTTCTTCGGCTGGCAGGCGCTGGTGCTGTTCCTGGTCAGCCTGACCATGATGCTGCTGTTCACCCGCATGATTATCGGCCCCGTTAAAGCCATTCAGCGGATGATTAACCGTCTTGGTGAGGGAAAATCGCTCGGCAGCACGGTGATGTTTACCGGGCCGCGCGAGCTGCGATCCGTCGGGCAGCGCATTGTCTGGCTGAGCGAACGGCTCTCCTGGCTTGAATCTCAACGTCACCAGTTTCTGCGTCATCTTTCCCATGAGCTGAAAACGCCGCTTGCCAGCATGCGCGAAGGGACCGAGCTGCTGGCCGATAAGGTCGTTGGCCCGCTGACGACCGAGCAGGAAGAAGTGGTCGCCATTCTGGATGACAGCAGCCGTAACCTGCAAAAGCTGATTGAGCAGCTGCTGGATTACAACCGAAAGCTTGCCGACACGCCGGTTGAAATGGAGAAGGTCGAGCTGGTACCGCTGCTGGATATCGTTGTCTCTGCCCACAGTTTGCCCGCACGAGCTAAAATGATGCATACCCGCGTCGAGCTTGACGTGCGTGAGTGCCAGGCTGAACCGGTGCTGTTGATGAGCGCGCTGGATAATCTCTACTCCAATGCAGTGCACTACGGCAGTGAATCCGGTACTATTTTTCTGCGCAGTCGCCAGCAGGGAAACCGGGTGTTTCTTGAGGTGGAAAACAGCGGAACACCGATCCCTGAGGCTGAAAAAGCCATGATTTTTGAGCCCTTTTATCAGGGCAGTCATCAACGTAAAGGGGCTGTGAAGGGAAGCGGTCTGGGACTGAGTATCGCCCGGGATTGCGTCCGCCGGATGCGGGGCACCCTGCAGTTGGTCGACGCGCCAACGGGCCATGTCTGTTTCCGCATTGAGCTTTCTCTTTCAGACACGGATAAACCCATTAAATGAAGCAACGTCTGGTGAATATGTCCCCTCGTTTCCTCTCGCTCCTTGCCGGAGCGTCCTGTTTATGGCTGGCCGGGTGCGTCAGTGCGCCGCAAACCGCCAGCACGGGCGATGAAGATAAGCTGCCACAGCAGCAGGTCGCCGATTTCCTCTCCACGGACTGCGCCGACGTCTGGTCGCTTCACGGTGCAGCAACGGAGAAAAACCCGCTGTACTGGCTGAGAAGCATGGATTGTGCCGAACGTCTGTCGCCGGAAATGGCCCGCAGCGAAGCCCGCCTGCATAGCGATGAGTCCTGGCAGGACGCGCTGCGTCGCGGCATTCTGCTCGGCAGCGCCAAAATCACCCCGCTGGAGCGCCGTGAAATGGTGACCCGCCTCGATACGTTCAGCCCGCAGATCCCGACTCAGGTGCGTCCGCTGTATCAGTTCTGGCGTGACGGGCAGTCGCTACAGCTTCAGCTTTCGGATGAGCGCTCCCGCTACAGCAAACTACAGCAGACGACGGATGCCGAGCTGGATATTCTGCGCCAGCAGCAACAGCACCTCAGCAGCCAGCTGGAACTGACGACCCGCAAGCTGGAAAACCTGACCGACATTGAGCGTCAGCTTTCCAGCCGCAAACCGGCGGGCAGCAACTTTACGCCGGATGCCGGGCATGCAGGTGATGCCGCTCCGGCGCAGAAGGACGCTCCGTCCACAGAGGAGAAACCATGACAGGACGTAAACCCGCTCACCTTTTACTGGTCGACGACGATCCGGGCCTGCTGAAGCTGCTGGGCATGCGCCTCACCAGCGAAGGTTTTTCCGTGGTTACCGCTGAAAGCGGACAGGAAGGGCTGCGCGTGCTGGCGCGGGAAAAAGTCGATCTGGTGATAAGCGATCTGCGCATGGATGAAATGGACGGCCTGCAGCTGTTTGCGGAGATCCAGAAAGTACAGCCTGGCATGCCGGTGATCATTCTCACCGCCCACGGATCCATTCCCGATGCCGTAGCGGCCACGCAGCAGGGCGTGTTCAGCTTCCTGACCAAGCCGGTTGATAAAGATGCGCTTTACAAAGCCATCGACGATGCGCTGGTGCATACCGCTGCCGCCACCGATGACAGCTGGCGCGAATCCATCGTCACCCGCAGCCCGGTAATGCTGCGCCTGCTCGAACAGGCGCGGATGGTGGCGCAGTCGGACGTCAGCGTGCTGATTAACGGCCAGAGCGGCACCGGGAAGGAGATTTTTGCCCAGGCGATTCACAACGCCAGCCCGCGCGGCAAATACCCGTTTATCGCCATTAACTGCGGTGCGTTGCCGGAACAGCTGCTGGAGTCTGAGCTCTTCGGCCATGCCCGCGGCGCATTTACCGGCGCGGTGAGCAATCGCGAAGGGCTGTTTCAGGCCGCGGAGGGCGGTACGCTTTTTCTTGATGAGATTGGCGACATGCCTTCTCCGTTACAGGTTAAGCTGCTGCGCGTCTTGCAGGAGCGCAAAATTCGCCCGCTCGGCAGCAATCGCGATATCGACATCAACGTGCGCATTGTCTCCGCCACCCACCGTGATTTACCCAAAGCGATGGCACGCGGCGAGTTTCGCGAAGATCTTTACTATCGTCTCAACGTTGTCAGCCTGAAAATTCCCACACTGGCAGAGCGTACCGAAGACATTCCGCTGCTGGCAAACCATCTTCTGCGTCAGTCTGCCGATCGGCACAAGCCGTTCGTACGGGCATTTTCGACGGATGCGATGAAGCGGCTGATGACCGCCAACTGGCCGGGGAACGTGCGCCAGCTGGTGAACGTGATTGAGCAGTGTGTGGCGCTGACCTCGTCGCCGGTGATTGGCGATGCGCTGGTGGAGCAGGCGCTGGAGGGCGAGAACACCGCACTGCCGACGTTCGTTGAGGCGCGAAACCAGTTTGAGCTGAACTACCTGCGCAAGCTGCTGCAAATCACTAAAGGTAACGTCACCCATGCCGCGCGCATGGCGGGGCGCAACCGTACTGAATTCTATAAATTGCTCTCGCGTCACGAACTCGACGCCAATGATTTTAAAGAGTAGCCCGGCGTGCGCGGCGACGTTATGATAGGGTAAGCAACCGGTTACGCGGATAAGACAGGAAACCATGAAAAAGATTGATGCGATTATAAAACCCTTCAAACTCGATGATGTGCGCGAAGCGCTGGCGGAAGTCGGTATCACCGGGATGACGGTAACGGAAGTGAAAGGCTTTGGTCGTCAGAAAGGCCACACCGAACTGTATCGCGGTGCGGAGTACATGGTCGATTTTCTGCCGAAGGTGAAAATTGAAATCGTGGTCACCGATGATATCGTCGACACCTGCGTGGATACCATTATCCGCACGGCGCAGACCGGTAAAATCGGCGACGGCAAAATCTTTGTCTTCGACGTGGCGCGCGTGATCCGTATTCGTACCGGCGAAGAAGACGACGCGGCAATCTGATTTGTTTGCACTGCCCGCACTTTATGCGGGCAGCGCTGTTTCTACTCCTCAGCCATTTCCGGCGCACGACTCCCCAGCAGCTTTCTGAAGATAACCACCAAGAGCATCACGCCCACGCAGCCAAGCGTCCCTTCGCCCATCTGCGAGAAGAAGTGCCCGTAGGCCGCCACGGCGGTTTCGCTGATTTGTGATTCGGTAGTTTGCTGTGCCACTACGCCCGCCAGCCAGTTCGCCACGGCACCCGTCGCCAGCATATAAATGCCGGTGAGCACCCCGGTCACGCCCGGCATGTTGAGGCGCGTGATTTGCGCCATTGCCACGGGGTCGATAAACAGCTCAGCGAAACCCATCAGCGCCAGGCCTGCCACCATCATGCTCATTGATGCCTGACCGTGGAGCTGCCCCTGATGAGCGTTTAGTGCCAGCAGCATAAAGCCCGCGCCCATGAGCGTCAGGCCGAGGGCAAACTTCAGCCACACGCGTAGCGCCGTGCTGGCTCCCGGACGCACCAGCCACGCCAGCACCACGCCTGCTGCCATGACCGCCACCGCGTTCACCGACTGGAACAGTGCCGTCGGCACCTCAAAGCTCATCCAGCGGCGCTTCACGAAGCGATCAATGAACAGGCTGATGGAACTGCCGCCCTGCTGGGCCAGCACCCAGAACAGCGTCCCGGTGAGCATCAGCAGCACAATCTGTGACAGCGCACGACGGTGCTGTGGCGAAGCGATCATAATGCGCGCCACCATTTGCGCGGCAAAGATACAGACGACGGCCAGCAGATAACCTGCCCAGTTCTTTTCCAGCAGGAGAGTAAAGAACACCGGAGAGAGGCATAGCATTACCAGCAGCCAGCCCCATGTGGGCAGCACGAAACGTCTTGCCTGTAGCGCCGTTTTGTTGATGCCGTGCGTCTTGCGGAAATGGCGATGCCCGCTCAGAAACACCATTAGCCCGATAAACATGCCGATGCCCGCCAGCGCAAAGCCGACGTGCCAGCCGTACCATTGCGCCGCCAGCCCGCAGACGATAGGTGCGGCGATGGAGCCGATATTGCCCGCCGCGTAGAGCAGCGAGAAACCGCCGTCGCGACGGCTGTCGCTGGCGTCATAGAGTTCGCCCAGCAGGCAGCTGATGTTGGATTTAAACAGGCCATAGCCGCAGATAATGATGGCGAGCGCCAGGTAGAGGCTCATCGTGGAGTCTGAACCCAGCCCTAGCACTACGTGGCCCAGCGTCATCAGCAGAGCCCCGGCAATGACCGCCACGCGGTTGCCGAGCAGGCGGTCGGCAATCCAGCCGCCGAGAATAGGGGTGACATACACCAGTGAAGCGTAGGCGCTGAACAGACCAATCGCATGGCTGTCGTCAAAGGCGAGTTGATGGGTGAGGTAGAGGATGAGCAGGGCACGCATGCCGTAGAAGCTGAAGTATTCCCAGATTTGAATCGCTACGATGTAGTAAATCGCGCGCGGTTGTGAGGGTGTTTGCATGTCGTCTCCTTGCGCACAAGTTGGCGTTGCCCGGCGGCGCTGTGCTTGCACGGGCCTACAGATATGGAGTGCTCTTAGGTCGGGTAAGCGCAGCGCCACCCGGCAAAAAAGGGAAGTGGCAAGCCACTTCCCTTTGTCTCTTATTGAGTGTTTTTCAGCACTTTCACGGTGTAACGCCCGTCGGCCTGACGATAGGCGCCGTGGATGTCGGTTTCGAAGCCCGGATAGTGAGCACCGATTTCGCACAGCATCTGCAGGAACTCCAGCACCGGACGGCTCTCCTCGGTGATCATCTCACCAGGCATGACCAGCGGGACTCCAGGAGGGTACGGCAGGATCATGTTGGCATTGACGCGGCCAACGGTCTCTTCCATATACACCTCTTCGGTTTCACCGTGCAGCTCTTTCTGGAACGCGGCGTACGGGGTCATTACCATTGCTGGCAGCACTTCGAACGCACGGAACATCAGGTCCGGCAGGTTGTGTTTCTCAACCAGTTTGTGAATATTCTGCGCCAGTTCCTGAATACGCATGTTTTCATAGAATTCAGGATCTTCACGGTACAGCGACGGCAGCATGTTTTTCACGCGCAGGTTCAGATCGAACGCACGTTTGAAGTCGGTCAGCGCACGCAGCAGGCTCAGCGCTTTGGTTTTGTCGATACCGATGCTGAACAGGAACAGCAGGTTATACGGGCCGGTTTTCTCGACCACGATGCCATGTTCATCCAGATATTTCGCCACGATGCTGGCCGGAATACCGAAGTCGTCCATGGAGCCGTCTTTTTTCATCCCCGGCGTCAGAATGGTGACTTTAATCGGGTCGAGATACATGTGCTCGTTATCGATATTTTTGAAGCCGTGCCATGCGCTGTCTGAGCGCAGCGGCCAGCATTCTGGCGCATCGATATGCTCTGGCTGCCAGACGTCGAAGAACCAGCCTTCAGATTCGCCTTTCAGGCGTTTAATCTCTTTACGGAACTTGATGGAGCGTTCAATCGAACCGTTGATCAGACGTTTACCGGCATTGCCTTTCATCATCGCCGCGGCGGTTTCCGTGGAGGCCACGATACCGTAGTGCGGAGAAGTGGTGGTGTGCATCATGTAGGCTTCGTTGAAGGTTTCTTCGTTAACGTCACCTTTCACGTGGATCATGGAAGCCTGAGAGAACGCCGCCAGCAGTTTGTGCGTAGACTGGGTTTCATAAATCACTTTGCCTTCCACACGGTCACCGCTCATGCCGCACTTGCCTGCATAGATGGGTGAGAAGTTGGTGTAAGGCACCCACGCAGAGTCAAAGTGGATGGACTTCACATCCAGGGTTTTCTTGATGTAGTCGGTGTTATACAGCAGGCCATCGTAGGTGGAGTTGGTGATAACCGCGTGCACCGGCCAGGTGGCGTTTGGCGTTTCTTTGACGCGTTTAGCAATGGTCGCGTGCTGGAATTCGCTTTGTGGAATACCCCCGAGGATCCCGTAAGCGTTACGGGTTGGGCGGAAGTAGATTGGCGTAATGTCGCTCATCATCATCAGATGCGTCAGCGATTTGTGGCAGTTACGGTCAATCAGCACGGTGCTGCCGGCAGGCGCAGAATACATCCCGACAATCTTGTTGGCGGTTGACGTCCCGTTGGTCACCATGTAGCTGCGTTCAGCGTTGAACACGCGGGCAATGTACTCTTCCGCTTCTTTGTGCGGGCCGCTGTGGTCCAGCAGAGAACCCAGTTCAGACACGGAGATAGAGATATCGGACTTCATGGTATTTGGACCAAAGAAGTCATAGAAGATGCTGCCAACCGGGCTTTTCTGAAACGCGGTGCCGCCCATGTGGCCCGGCGTACAGAAGGTGTATTTGCCTTCACGCACGTATTTGAACAGCGATTTGGTCAGCGGCGGCAGAATGGTGTCGATGTACTCGTCGGTGTTCTGCTGAATTTTTGCTGCGATATCGTCGGCGGCCCCCAGCGCATATTCGAAGAAGCGAACCTGCATACGCAGATCGTTCAGGCTCACGTCGAGAGTGGAGTAAGTATTCGCAAATGCATACAGCGGCATGTATTCGTTGAGTTTACTTATCTCTTCGCACAGCTCGAGGTTGTATTTGTCCCAGTCGAAAATTACGCCGCACAGGCGGGCATTGTTCTCAATCAGCTTCAGCAGGTCTTCGCGATCGTTTGGGTAAACAATGCGGAAATCCAGGCGCTCCAGGGCGCGGTGCAGCTCACGAATAGGCTCTTCTTTGAAGTAGACACCCATGTGATTCATGATTGCGATAACGTTCATAGTCGTATCTCCAGGTGTAGAAGGCCCCTCCCGTCATGGTGTGACAGGTGAAGAGAGAGGCCTGAGAAAGGGGTTGGTCTTGCTTAGTGCACGCTGGCGGCGTTGTCGCCGCTGTGTTCGCGCTGGTTCATTTTGCGGCCGTAGAACATCAGGATGATCAGGCTCACGATGAAGGTGCCGGACAGCTCGAAGGAGCTTGCGCCCATCAGTGCGATAAAGCAGAACGCACAGCCGAGGATGGAACAAACCAGGCTCACCAGGTTGCGAACGTTGACGCCTTCGAAGCGGATCAGGTCAACGCAGGAGTAGAAGTAAGGCAGCATGGTCAGCAGCACGGCGATACCGGTCAGTTCACCGAACAGGTCAGAGGCTTTCCCGCCGCTGGAGTTCATGACGGTGATGAGGATCATCAGCACGGTCATTTTCACGGCTGCCAGCAGCAGGCCTTTTTTCGGAATGCCGTTGGCATCGACTTCACCGTAGATTTTCGGGAAGTTGCCGTCGTTGGCGGCACGTTGACCGGCCTGGCCAACCAGCATCATCCAGGACCCCAGTGACGTCAGGCAGGCAAACGCGGTGAAGGCGGAAACCATTGGCGCGGCCCAGCTACCCATAATGGTGGAAGCGCTGATAGCGAATGGCGCACCGGACGCGGCCATTTCAGAAGCCGGATACATACCGGAAATCACCTGTGTGGCGAGGATATAGATGACGCCTGCCAGCGCAGTACCCAGCATGGTTGCCAGCGGTACGGTACGTTTCGGGTTTTTCACCATCCCGGTGCTGACGGCGGCGGATTCGACGCCCACGAACGCCCACAGGCACAGCAGAATACTTTTGATTACCGCGTGATAATCCGTGGTCTGAGAGGTATTCCAGTTGGCGTGATAGGTGTTGATATCAAACCAGTGCCAGCCGACTACGGCGGTCACCACAACCGGGATCAGCACCAGCACCAGACCGATAGTGGTCAGGCGGCTGACCCAGGTCCCGCCGAGCATATTCACGAAGGTGAAAATCCACACGATGGCGATACAGGCGAGGCCCGCAGGCACCGGGTTATTTAACACCGGGAAGAAGGTGGAGAGATAAGAGACGGCGGTAATGCCGATGGCAAGGTTGCCAATCCAGTTTGCGTGGTAATAAAGCACGCCGGTCTGGAAACCGAACGCCGGAGATAATTCCCCCGCATAAGCAATAGGGCCACCCTGCTGCGGATTTTTGGTTGCCAGTCGGGCATATACATAAGCCAGGGACATTGCACCAATAATAGAGATAACCCAGCCCCAGATGGCAATGCCACCGATGCCGGCGAGGTTCGCAGGTAATAAAGCAATCCCGCTCCCCATCATATTACCGGCAACGACGCCGGTACAGGCAAATAGCCCGATCTTTTTGGCAGAACTCATGGTTTGTATTCTCCTGATGTTTATTTTGGAGGACCGAATCATGTTCCAGGATGACGCAATGACCCGACCGGTTGAGCTCAAGGTTAACGATCTCCACCAGAGAAGTCCTAAAGATAAAGTGAAGTAATCGCAAACATCAGACAAATGACAATATGACCTTTTCGCGTTAACACATCAGGATGACATGTTGAGGTCATGAAAAGATAAATATTACTGTTTTACAGTTATTTGCAGAGAATGTGGTGAGTTAACGATGTGTTGATTCAGGGTGTTATCATGTAAACGATAAATAACATCCATAACCTTCGTGATAAACATAATATTAACCTCATCATGCCGCCTTTTATTAGCATGATGAGGTTTGACTTAAGAATGGTTATTTTGCGGCGAGGAAATTGTCGAGATAAGGTACAACGCGAGTGACGGATGTCTGGAATACGCTGTTCTCAATCCAGTAAAGCGTATTGTCACCCGGACGTAAATTAAAGGCGGTAATATAGGCGTCGGCAGCCAGGCGGTTTTCACCCTGCATTTCGTAAACTTTACCGAGCAGCACATAATTGACCCACGACATCTCCAGCCCGATGCCGGTATTAATGGCGCTAAATGCGTCACTAATTTGTCCCTGGCTTAAATATTCGATGGTCTTAATTTGATAAAAGACCGCCATATTCTTCAGGACAGGAATATCCCCGACGCGATTAATTTCCGCCGACAGTGCGGAGAGTTGAGATTTATCCAGCGGCTGCTGGGAATGGCGCAGGATATCGACCAGCGCTTTCTCTGCCATCGCGTAGCTGAAATCCGGCGACTGTTTCAGAATATCATCCAGCAGGCCGCTGGCCTTGCTTAAGGAGTCCACATCGCCGTTCATCAGCAGCTGGTGAGCCTGGTAAAACTGCGCCAGCGACAGGCTTTGTGACGGCTGATACTGGCGCAGCATGGCCTGCATGCGTTCAGGCCAGGGCTGGGTCAGCGCCTGTGACAGGCTGCTCATCAGGTCGTTCTGAATCGTCACCTGGTTATCGCTGGTAATGAAATAGCGTTTATCGAGCATCACCGAGCTGTCGGCATTATCAACCAGCTGGACTGACATAAAACACTGCTGCGCGCGGTAGTGACGCTGGTTGACGAACTCGATGGTCAGCGTTTTCCCTGAGCTGCTCGGCTCATTCACGTTGTAGTTGGTTTTGTCGTGCACCATATAGGTGGAAAACGTGTTCAGCGAGGTGGTGATCAGGCTGCCAAGCCCTACGGCATAGGTTCTCTGCGATGCCTGGTTGTTGCAGGAATTACCATTAGCGAGGCGAACGTCGATATCGCGTGGGTTCAGCAGCAAACGGGTTTTGGTGACGGGTGGGTGCGAATTGATAGTCGACATCGCGACAAGCGCCACGCAGCTGAACAGCGCCAGCAGAAACAGGCCCCAGACCCACCAGGTTGTTACCTTGCGGCGCTTCTCCGGCAGCGACGGTGGTGGCATGGCGGGCCTGGATTCAGGCACTTGCGGCTCGGTGGTCGCAGAAAGCTGGGCTTCTCCTGACGCCGGGCGCGTTGTCGGAGGAACGGGCGCCAGCTCTTCGCCCTCTTCAGCGCACCATATTACGCTCGCGGTCAGCTTGTAGCCGCGTTTCGGCACCGTGACGATGTATTCGGGGCTGCTGTCATCGCCGTCTTTTAGCGACTTACGCAATTCGGAGATGCTCTGGGTGACGACATGGCTGGTGACGACGTTGCGCGTCCAGACGTGGTCGATAAGCTCATCCCGGCTAAGTACTTCATCGGGATGATGAGCAAAATAGATCAGAAGGTCGATAAGGCGTGGTTCAAGCGTAAGCTGACGACCCTGACGGCTAATCTGGTTAACGGCAGGCGTAACCAGCCACTCTCCAATGAGTACAACAGGTTGTTGCATAAAAAGGGGGCCCAAAAATGGCAGCGGGAAGCCGTTATCATAACACAAGACGGCGCGGCCTTTTTTGGCACGCCCTGCGGCGAGAGGGCGATTGGGCGGGAGAGGGCGTGAAAAAGTGCTTACAGAAGTGTATACGGGCCGGAAAGTTATCCGGCCCGGGAACCTTATAGCACCTTATGCGGGCCGAAGCATTCGTAGTGAATATTGTCGGCGTTGATGCCGAGCGCCACGAGCTGTTTTGCGGCGAACTGCATAAAGCCGACCGGACCACAGAGATAAAACTGCATTGCCGGATCGCTGAACTGGCCTTCCAGCGCGCTTAAATCCATCAGGCCCGCGCTGTCGTAAGCGTCCTGTTCCTGCGGCGCGTTGTACCAGACATGGGAAGCAAAGCGTGGCAGTTTTGCGCCCAGCGCCTTCACTTCATCAGCAAAGGCATGTACCGCGCCATTTTCCGCGGCGTGGAACCAGTTCACCTGCGCCGGGTGCGCACAGTTTGCCAGCGTGTCGAGCATTGCCAGCATTGGCGTCTGGCCGACGCCTGCGGAGATCAGCGTCACCGGGGTATTTGCTTCGACGGACATAAAGAAATCGCCCGCCGGGGCGGCGAGGTGCACGGTGTCACCCACGCTGGCTTCATCATGCAGCCATTCGGAGACCTGACCGCCGGCTTCGCGCTTCACGGCGATGCGATAGCTTTTGCCGTTTGGCTGACGGGTCAGCGAATACTGGCGAATTTCCTGATGAGGGAAGCCTTCCGGCTTCAGCCACACGCCGAGATACTGACCTGGCTGATAGTCGGCCACCTCGCCGTCGTCTGCCGGGACGAATTCAAAGGCGGTGATAAGCTTGCTTTGCGGCGCTTTGCTCACGATGCGGAACGCGCGGGTGCCTTTCCAGCCGCCGGTTTTAGCGGCGTTCTGCTGATAGATTTCCCCTTCGCGCTTAATGAACACGTCCGCCAGCACGCCATAGGCTTTGCCCCACGCGTCGAGGACTTCCTGGCCCGGGCTGAACATTTCATCGAGCGTTGCCAGCAAATGGCCGCCCACGATGGCGTACTGCTCAGGCTTAATCTGGAAGCTGGTGTGCTTCTGGGCAATCTTCTCCACCGCAGGCAGCAGGGCGGCAAGGTTCTCGATGTTACTGGCGTAGGCCGCAATGGCGTTGAACAGCGCTTCACGCTGGTCACCGTTGCGCTGGTTGCTCATATTGAAGATCTCTTTTAACTCAGGATTATGAGCAAACATGCGGTCGTAAAAGTGGGCGGTGAGTTTTGGGCCGGTTTCAACCAGCAGGGGAATGGTGGCTTTCACCGTAGCGATGGTTTGCGCGTCTAGCATGGGACTGTCCTTTTTCGGTTTCTTTGTCATGATTAGATATGATGCATTTTAAATGCATGTTATGAAAAAGCCCCTCACTTGTAAAGGATTCTGTGCAAGCTGAAAAATTTGCATCACAAACCTGAAAAGAAATCGCCTTACCCGGGCGGAATCTTTATTGCTCAAACCCTTGTGTGACGCCGAGGTAATCGTTTGCGTAAAAACGTTTGTCAAGACCTGTTATCGCAGAACTTATCAGTTATACTGTCCGCCGTTGTCCGAAAGGGCCCCCTTTTTTAGCGGTAAAACTACTGTTAGCTGAGTCAGGAGATGCGAATGTTAAAGCGTGAAATGAACATTGCCGATTATGATGCCGAACTGTGGCAGGCTATGGAGCAGGAAAAAGTCCGTCAGGAAGAGCACATCGAACTGATCGCCTCCGAAAACTACACCAGCCCGCGCGTGATGCAGGCTCAGGGTTCTCAGTTAACCAACAAGTACGCTGAAGGCTACCCGGGCAAACGCTATTACGGCGGCTGCGAATACGTTGACGTGGTTGAGCAGTTGGCTATCGATCGTGCTAAAGAACTGTTTGGCGCCGATTACGCTAACGTGCAGCCGCACTCTGGTTCCCAGGCGAACTTCGCGGTCTACACCGCACTGCTGCAGCCGGGCGACACCGTGCTGGGCATGAACCTGGCGCAGGGCGGTCACCTGACTCACGGCTCCCCGGTCAACTTCTCCGGCAAGCTGTACAACATCATCCCTTACGGCATCGATGAGTCTGGCAAAATTGACTACGAAGACATGGCGAAGCAGGCCAAAGAGCATAAGCCGAAGATGATCATCGGTGGCTTCTCTGCCTACTCAGGCGTGGTTGATTGGGCCAAAATGCGTGAAATCGCAGACAGCATCGGCGCGTACCTGTTTGTCGACATGGCGCACGTTGCGGGTCTGATTGCCGCAGGCGTTTACCCGAACCCGGTTCCGCACGCACACGTTGTGACCACCACCACTCACAAAACCCTGGCAGGTCCACGCGGTGGCCTGATCCTGGCGAAAGGCGGTGACGAAGAGCTGTATAAGAAGCTGAACTCCGCTGTCTTCCCAAGCGCGCAGGGCGGCCCGCTGATGCACGTTATCGCAGCGAAAGCCGTGGCGCTGAAGGAAGCTATGGAGCCTGAATTTAAGGTTTACCAGCAGCAGGTTGCTAAGAATGCGAAAGCGATGGTGGAAGTGTTCCTGAACCGCGGCTACAAAGTGGTGTCCGGCGGCACTGAAAACCACCTGTTTCTGCTGGATCTGGTCGACAAAAACCTGACCGGTAAAGAAGCCGATGCCGCGCTGGGCCGCGCCAACATTACCGTTAACAAAAACAGCGTACCGAACGATCCGAAGAGCCCGTTCGTGACCTCCGGCATCCGTATCGGTTCTCCGGCGATTACCCGTCGCGGTTTCAAAGAAGCCGAAGCGAAAGAGCTGGCGGGCTGGATGTGCGACGTGCTGGACAACATCAATGATGAAGCCAACATTGAGCGCATCAAAGGTAAAGTGCTGGATATCTGCGCCCGTTTCCCGGTTTACGCATAATTATCTGCACCCATGAAAAAGGCCGCTGATGCGGCCTTTTTTGTTGCCTGATGGCGGCGGTGCCTCATCAGCCCTACGGGTTTTGTAGGCCGGGTAAGCGTCAGCGACACCCGGCAATCCGCCATCCGGATCTCAACGCCTGTCGACCGAAATCGCCCCCGGCCCGGTAATCGCCAACAGCAAAAATGCCCCGGCAATGCTGACGTTTTTGTAGAAGTTAATCATGTTTGGCACCACCGCATCACCGCTCATATCCCAGTAATGGTGACCAATCACCGCCGTTCCCAGCGTGTAGAAAATGAAAAGCACCGCCAGCGGGCGGGTAAAGAAGCCGATGACGATAAGGATGGCGGCAGGGACTTCCATGATCACCGCAATGATGGCTGAAAGCGTTGGCACCGGCGCGCCGCTTGCCGCCATATACTGCACCGTACCGTTAAACCCCATCAGCTTCGGATAACCGAAAATAATAAACAGCGCGACAATGGCGATGCGGGAGACCAGCAGCAGAAACGAACGCGAGGAGCCAAAATCGAAATAACGCAGAGAGTTCATAGCCTTTCCGTTGTGCAGGTGGGTGTCCTTAAACCCTAATACACAATCTTTACTGCCGCCACGTTGCCGCCATTCATAATTGTTCCAGCATTTCTTCAACGTACAGATAGCCGATGCCTAACAGCTGCTGCGAACGGGTCAGCTGCCCAAAGCTGATTTGCGTTGCCATGGCCTGCGGGCTATCGCGGTGGTCGAAAGGGTTAAACCCGGTTTGCTGGACGATGGCGCTGAGCCAGCTTTCGCCAAAGGCGCAGCTGCGCCCATACAACCAGATCTGATTGATATTGAGGATATTCAGGAAATTGTAGAGGCTCAGGCCTATGGCGCTGGCCGCGTTTTCCACCCAGGTGTGAATGCGCTGGTCACCCTGCTGCCAGCCCGCAATCAGGTGCGCTGTTGTCAGTTTTTCGGGATCGGGACCGTCGCTGGTGGGCTGTGATTTGAGCCAGATACGCGCCTGCTTTTTCAGCGCGCTTAATGAGGCCACTGTTTCCAGACAGCCGTAGCGGCCGCAGTCGCAAATCGCGCCATCAGGGTTGACGATGGTGTGGCCAATCTGCCCGCTGCCGTACAGGCTGCCGCGCCAGATTTGGCCATCAATCACAAACGAAGAGCCGATGCCGTAATCCACGTTGATCACGCAAAAGTTGTGCTGCGCCGTATGATTTTGCCACTTCTCGGCCAGCGCCAGCATCACGCAGTCGTTGTCGAGACGAACCTGAACGCCAAGCTCCTCCTCCAGCAGATACTTCATCTCCAGCGGCGTTTTCCAGGGCGCCTGGGGCATGGTCTGCGACACGCCGGTTACCGGGTCGACCTGGCCGTGTACGCCAAGCGCCAGGCGAAGCGTCTGCTGAGGATAATTCCGCCGATATGCCCGGCAGTGGGCGGCAATGGCGGCAATCAGTTCCAGCGGCTGGCGAACCGCCATTTCAACCTGCTGCGCCTTGCCAACCGGCAGCAGACGGCTGTCGGCGAGCTGGCTTTCAATTCGCGTGGGGGTGATATTCATGCACAGCGTCCATGCGCCATCTGAGGGGAGGTGATAGCTGCCACTGTTCAGGCCGCGCTGGCTCAGCTTTTCGTGCGAATGTGCAATCCGCCCTTCCTGCTGAAGTTCGTCGAGGATATTGCTTACCGCCGGAATCGACAGGCCCGTCAGCTGCGCCAGGCGGGATTTGCTGAGCTGCTTCTCCCGCCACAGATGACGTAAAAAGATCTGCTTGTTGATCATCCGGACGCGGCTGTTGTTTAAGCCCTGGTCGCGCATTTCTACTTAACTCCCTTAACTGTATTGCGTGAGCATTGCGCATTTTAAGCGCAAAGCGGCGCTATAAACTTCGGTGCATCCCTCGTTTACTGCAATTCATTTAGTGGAGAGCCGAATGTACAGTGCCGTGAAAGTCTGGCAGGACACCCTCACATTGCCGACCTGGACCACCGGGGCGGAAGATCCTAATCCGATGTTTCTCGAAAACCGCGTCTATCAGGGTTCCTCCGGAGCGGTTTATCCGTATGGCGTAATCGACACGCTGACCGGCGTGAAGGAGATGCGCGAGTACCAGGCCGTATGGATGGAAAATGACTTTATCCGCATCCTGCTGCTGCCCGAGCTTGGTGGGCGTATTCATCGCGCGTATGACAAAGTGAACCAGCGTGATTTCGTCTACTACAACGAAGTGGTGAAACCGGCGCTGGTTGGGCTGCTGGGGCCGTGGATCTCCGGCGGTATTGAATTTAACTGGCCACAGCATCACCGTCCGACCACCTTTATGCCGGTAGACGTGACGATTCGGCTTGGCGAAAACGGTGAGCAAACCGTGTGGCTCGGTGAAGTCGAACCGATGCGCGGGCTGCAGGTGATGGCTGGATTTACGCTCCGTCCGGACCGCGCGCTGATCGAAATCACGGGTAAAGTGTTTAACGGCAACGCCACGCCGCGCCACTTCCTGTGGTGGGCCAACCCGGCGGTGAAGGGCGGTGACGATCATCAGAGCATTTTCCCACCGGACGTGACGGCGGTGTTTGACCACGGCAAGCGCGCCGTGTCTGCTTTCCCGATTGCGACCGGCACCTATTACAAAGTGGATTACTCGGCGGGCGTGGACATTGCGCGCTATAAAAATGTGCCGGTGCCAACCTCCTACATGGCTGAAAAGTCAGATTATGACTTCGTCGGGGCATACCACCACGGCGAACAGGGCGGGCTGCTGCACGTTGCCGATCATCACGTGTCGCCGGGGAAAAAGCAGTGGAGCTGGGGCTACGGCGATTTTGGCCAGGCCTGGGACCGCAACCTGACGGACGACAACGGCCCGTACATCGAACTGATGACCGGCGTGTTTACTGACAACCAGCCGGATTTCACCTGGCTTGCGCCGTATGAAGAAAAAGTCTTTGTACAAAACTTCCTGCCTTACAGCGGGTTAGGTCGTGTTCATAACGCCAGCGCAACGCTTGCCATCAAGCTGGAGCGAGCCGACGGAGAGCTGAATCCTGGCGTATATGCGGTTGCACCGCTGAAGGACGTCAGCGTGGTGCTGAGCGCGGAAGGTGCGCCATTGTGGGAAAAGATCATCTCACTCGAGCCAGGACGAAGCTGGCAGCAGACTTTGCCGGATATGGGCTCGCAGCGTCTGATGCTGACGGTCACCACGGCCGACGGTGTTCAGCTTCTGAGTTACGACGAACACATTGCCGGGGAAACGCCTCTGCCGGATGCTGCCACCGCGCCGTTGCAGCCGGAGGAGCTGAACAACGCCGATGAGCTCTACTACATCGGCCAGCATCTCGAACAGTACAACCACGCCAGCCGTCAGGCCGAAGATTACTACCGCCGCGCGCTCGAACTGGATCCGCAGGATACCCGCAACAACGTCGCGCTCGGGAATTTGCTGCTCAACGCTGCCGACTGGCAGGGCGCGCAACGGTGCGCAGAAGCCGCGCTGGCTCGTGCGCACAAGCTCAATAAAAATCCTCGCGATGGTGAAGCCAGCATGCTGCTTGCCACGGCGCTGGAGCGCCAGGGCGATGACAGCGGTGCCTGGGATGCGTATTACAAAGCCAGCTGGAGCGGCAACTGTCGTGATGCCGCCTTCTGGGCGCTCTCCCGTCTGGCAATGAAAAAAGGTGACTACGCCGACGCGCTGGCAAAAGTGGAACAAAGCCTGCGGTTTAACGGCAGCAACAACCTGGCAATGGGGATGAAGGCGCTGGCGCTGGCGAAGCTTGACCGAAGCGAAGAGGCGCTGGCGTGGATTGACGACCAGCTTAAGTCATACCCGCTAAGTTACCCGCTGTACTACGCCCGTTGGGCCGTTCGCCGTGAAGACATGGATGCGCAAACTTTGTGCCAGGTGACCGGGCTGCGTGGAATTAACGCCAGCTATCTGGCGGGTTGGCTGCTGTCGCTGGGGCAAAAAACGCAGGCCGCGGAGCTGCTGGTGCTGATCGACAGCCAGGAGACGATCCCGATGCTCTGGCGTGCGGCGCTGGGCGGCGATCGTGAACGCTGCCTGAAGCTCGCCCGCGACTGCTTTGCCCGTCGGGTGCGCTTCCCCAATACCCTCGATGAAGTGCAGATGCTGCAACAGCTTCAGGATGACGCCTTTGCCAGCTATCTGCTCGGCTGCTTCTGGTACAGCAAGCGCCGCTACGAGCAGGCGATTGCCTGCTGGCAGCAGACGTTACGTCAGGAGCCTGACTTCGCACCCACGCACCGCCTGCTCGGCATTTACCACTGGAATAAACAGCACGATGCCGCGGCGGCAAAACGCTGCCTGGCGCAGGCCGTGGCGCTGGAGCCGGAAAACGCCCGCTTCCTGTTTGAGCTCGATTGCCTGGCGAAGATGAATGCGGCCTCCGTTGACGATCGTCTTGCTGAGCTGGAGCCACGCCAGATCGTCGTCGCCCGGCGCGATGACCTGACGGCAGAGCTGCTGAGCCTGTGGAACAGCAGCGGAAAATGGCAGCAGGCGGCGAATATTCTGCACGACAGGGTTTTCCATCCGTGGGAAGGCGGCGAAGGCAAAGTCACCGGACAGTATCTGCTCAACCAGATGCACCGGGCGCTGGTGGCGCTTGAAGGCAATCAAAACGAGCAAGCGGCGGCGCTGTTGCAGCAGGCACTTTGCTACCCGCCTAACCTCGGCGAAGGGCGTTTACCGGGGCAAACCGATAACGACATCTGGTATCTGCTTGGCGTTTGCGCGCTGAAGCAGGGTGACAAGACCAGGGCGCAGCATTGCTTCATTCAGGCCACGCTTGGTGATTCCGATCTTGATGCCGGGCGCTACTACAACGACCAGCCGGTGGATTATCTCTTCTGGCAAGGGATGGCGATGCGTGCTCTCGGCGATGATGCGCGGGCAGCGGCGCATTTCCGCCGCTTCCATGAATGGGTCGCAGCGCAGCGCGATGCCGTACCGGAGATGGACTTCTTCGCCGTTTCCCTGCCCGATCTGCTGGCGCTGGACGGTAACCCGCAGCAGCGTCACCAGCAGCACTGCCTGTTTATTGAGGCTCTCGGCTGCTTCGGCTCGGGCGACATCCCGGCCGGCAGCAAGGTGCTGGACGCGCTGCTCGCCGTTAACCCGGCACATGACAAGGCGCATCTGCTGCGTCATGTGCTGGTGGCGGGTGTTCTGAAGTAAAACACTGACCCGGCGGGAACCGACCGCCGGGCATCTCTGACCCTGTTTTCCCGTGTGAGGAAATCAACATGCAAAATTCAGCGTTAAAAATGGGCTACGTCTGGACTATCTGTCTGGTCGCCGCCTGCGGCGGACTGTTGTTTGGCTATGACTGGGTGGTGATTGGCGGGGCGAAGCCCTTTTATGAGGCATATTTCCACATCACCGACCCGGCAGAGTCGGGCTGGGCGATGAGCTCCGCGCTGGTGGGCTGCATCTTTGGGGCGCTGATCTCCGGCTGGTGTGCGGATAAATTTGGTCGCAAGCGGCCACTGATTCTCTCGGCTCTGTTGTTCAGCATCTCGGCGTGGGGTGCCGCAATGGCGAGCAACTTTGAGGTATTCGTCATCTATCGCATCATCGGCGGCATCGGGATTGGCCTCGCCTCGGCGCTGAGCCCGCTGTATATCGCGGAAGTCAGCCCGGCAGAAAAGCGCGGTCGCTTTGTCGCCATCAACCAGCTCACCATTGTGGTGGGCGTGCTCGCGGCGCAACTGGTGAATCTGATGATTGCCGAGCCGGTTGCGGCAGGGGCGACGCAGGAGGCCATTCTGCACAGCTGGAACGGACAGACGGGCTGGCGCTGGATGTTTGGCGCAGGGCTGGTGCCTGCGGTTGCTTTCCTGGTGCTGCTGTTTGTGGTGCCGGAATCCCCTCGCTGGCTGATGAAGGCCGGAAAAGAAGCGCGTGCGCGACAAACGCTGGAGCGAATCGGTTCTTCTGATTATGCCACCCGAACCCTGAAAGAGATTGCTCAAACGCTGGTGAAAGATGCGCAGCAGGTGTCGTTCTCAACGCTGCTTCAGCCGCAGGTTCGCCCGGTGGTCATCATGGGGATGATTCTCGCGATCTTCCAGCAGTGGTGCGGGATTAACGTTATTTTCAACTATGCGCAGGAGATTTTTGCTTCTGCCGGGTTTGACATCAACGGCACGCTGAAGTCGATTGTGGCCACCGGCATAATCAACCTTGTCTTTACCCTTGCCGCGCTGCCGCTGGTGGACAAAATTGGCCGCCGCAAGCTGATGCTGCTGGGGGCAAGCGGCCTGACGCTTATCTACGTGCTGATTGCCGGAGCTTATGCGCTGGGCATTATGGGCTGGCCGGTGTTGCTGCTGGTGCTGGCGGCGATCGCCATTTATGCTCTGACGCTCGCGCCGGTGACCTGGGTGCTACTCTCTGAAATCTTCCCCAACCGCGTACGCGGGCTGGCTATGTCCGTTGGCACACTGGCGCTGTGGATCGCCTGCTTCCTGCTGACCTATACCTTCCCACTGCTGAACGCCGGGCTGGGCGCAGCGGGCAGCTTCTTGCTGTACGGCGTCATTTGCGCAATGGGCTGGATTTACATTCAGCGAGTCGTGCCGGAAACCAAAGGCGTCACTCTGGAAGCGCTCGAGGAACAGCTGGCGGCACGGCACCAGAAACATGCATCAGCCGTGAAAGAGGCGCACTGACGTGGAAACGCTGGTGCTGGAAAACGCGCATCTGCGGATGCGCGTCTCACCGCAGGGGGCTGAGGTTTTGAGCCTCGACTCATTAGTTCATTTACATCCCGTCCTACGGGCAGGTGAGGGCAATGCGCCCGGTGACTGCGGCCTGTTCCCCATGCTGCCGCTGGCGAACCGGGTGGAGCGCAACCGTTTTATGCTGCGCGGGCGCGAAATCGGGCTGCCGCAAAGCCCGGTGGATGCGCAGTTTTTTCTGCATGGCGACGGCTGGCTGGCGTTATGGGATGTGGCAGAACACGGTCGTGAACGGTGCGTACTCCGGCTGCGAAAGCGCCATGCCTGCGGCTTCGATTATCTGGCGGAAGTGGTGTACCAGCTCAGTGAAAACGCGCTTCACGTCTCGCTCGCGGTAGAACATAAAGGTGATGAGCCGATGCTTTACGGCGGTGGCGTACATCCGTTTTTTCACCTCACGCCGCAAAGCCGGGTGCAGTTTTGCGCCAGCGGATTCTGGCCGGAAGGGGAATCGCATCTGCCAGAGGCCTGGACAGATAGCCTGCCGGCGGAAGCGGATTTTGGTACGGCGTCTTATGGTACAAACGAATGGCTCAACGTTGGCTACTCCGGCTGGAACGGCAGGGCCATCGTTGAGCATCCGGAGATGACGGTGACGTTGTTGGCCAGGACAAACTGGCTGATGCTGTTTCGCATGCCGGGCGAGCCGTTTATCTGCCTTGAGCCGCAGTCGCACCCGGTTAATGCCCATAATTTACCCGGCCAGCCGGGGCTGGTGATGCTGAACAAAGAAGAAAGTTGGCGATTTTCTACGAGCATCCTCGTAAATCCACCCATTAAATGTTAGCGGGTTGTTAAAGTGACTTGCCAGCCGCGCCGTTTGTCGCCAGACTGTCGCCACCATTTGGGAGGGAATCATGGTCTTGCACTCCACGCGCTGGCTGGCGCTCAGTTACTTCACCTACTTTTTTAGCTACGGCATCTTCTTACCTTTCTGGAGCGTATGGCTGGCCGGCACGGGCCTGACGCCGGAAACCATCGGCGTGCTGCTCGGCGCGGGCCTGGTGGCGCGTTTCCTCGGTAGCCTGCTGATTGCCCCGCGCGTCAGCGATCCGTCGCGCTTAATCAGCGCCTTGCGCATTCTCGCCTTGCTCACCCTGCTGTTTATTCTCGCCTTCTGGGCGGGAACAAACGTTGCGTGGCTGATGGCGATGATGGTGGGATTCAACCTGTTCTTCTCACCGCTGGTGCCGCTCACGGATGCGCTGGCAAACACCTGGCAGAAGCAGATCACCATGGATTACGGGCGGGTCCGTCTGTGGGGATCGATTGCCTTCGTGATCGGTTCGGCGCTCACGGGCAAGCTGGTCAGCCTGTTTGACTATCACGCCATTCTGGCGCTGCTCAGCATCGGTATTGCTTCCATGCTGATCGGCATGATGATCAAGCCGTCGGTGATGCCGCAGGGCGAAGCGCGTCAACATGAGCACGCGGGCTGGCCCGCCTGGAAGCAGCTTGTGATGCAGAGCTGGCGGTTCCTGGCCTGCGTTTGCCTGCTACAGGGCGCGCATGCGGCATACTACGGCTTCAGCGCCATTTACTGGCAGGAGGCGGGCTACTCGGCTTCGGCGGTGGGGTATCTGTGGTCGCTGGGCGTGGTGGCGGAAGTGGTGATCTTTGCGGTGAGCAAGAAAGTGTTCCGCCGCTTTGGCGCGCGTGACCTGTTGCTGCTTTCCGCCTTCTGCGGGCTGCTGCGCTGGGGCATCATGGGCTGGACCACCGAACTGCCGTGGCTTATCGTCGCGCAAATTCTGCATTGCGGCACCTTCACCGTCTGCCATCTGGCGGCAATGCGCTACATCTCAGCCCGTCAGGGCAGCGAAGTGATTCGGCTGCAGGCGGTCTATTCCGCGGTAGCGATGGGCGGCAGCATCGCCATCATGACCGTCTTCGCCGGGTTCCTGTATCAGCATTTACACCAGGGCGTGTTCTGGGTGATGGCGGTTTTGGCTATTCCGGCGATGTTCGTGCGTCCGAAGGTCAGCCCTCAGCCGGGCGCTTCCAGCATCTGACAAATGTGCTGCCGCTGCCGCTCGCTGAGCGGTTCTCCGGCGTGAATCAGCGGCGGGGAAAACAGCGGCAGGGCAATGGAATAAGGTGTGATCACCAGCGCCACGCCCTTCGGTGCCCCGTCGCTCTGGAAGGCGCTTAGCGTCTGATATTTGATGTTCAGCGGCAGCAGCGTCAGTTCCCGCAGCTGCTGCTCGATTTCCTGCTCCAGCTGCGGATTGTCGCCGGTGAGCAGGACCACCTGTTTCTCCTGTAAGTCACTTTCCTGCATCAGCCAGGCGCCAAAAATTACCGCAATCAGCCCCATCTCTTCGTCAGAAATGCGTAGCCCGTAGCTGTTCTCAAACGGCACCAGCGCCTGCTGAGTGGTGCGCATCAGGCGCGGATAGAGGCGTTGTACCTCTTCGGGCAGGCTATTATCAATGCCGATGCCGTACAGGCTGCGGTTGATGGCCTGCGCGAGATGCACATAAAGCTGATCGCGCAGGCCGCGCCTGTCGTTAAAACGATGGTCAGCCAGCTGCTGGAAATGGTCGATTAGCTGATTAATGCTGCGATAGAGCCGCACCTCTTGCGTGTGGTGATCGCGCTTCGGATCCGGCACCTTCAGCAACATAAACAGCAGCGTGAGGAACAGGTGTTCATCCGGGTGGGCGTCCTGGTGAGTGCGGCGCTGCCAGTGGCGGGCAATCTCTGCCGCCACCTGATACTCTGCGCTCGACTGCGCCCATCTGCGCTGCCCATCGTTAAACTCCGGTGGCCGCTGCGGATGCTGTTGCAGCAGGCAATATTGCAGGTAGAGGCTTAAAAAGGCCGCATCGCGGGCGTCGAGGGGGCGCTGCAGGCTTCGCCCGCAGCGGTTGACCAGCGCCCGCAGGTTGGTATCGTCGTACAGAATGCGCGAGATGCCGGATTGTTTAAGCTGCATTTTAAGCAATGGGGTAAACTGCTCGCGGATAAAACCGGGGCAAAGCCGCAGCGCCCGGCGCAGCCAGTGGATCAGGCATAAGCGCTGGTCAAGTGTGGTGCCCTCAATCCGATAGCTGCCGTCTGCAAGCGTCACGATGTTCAGTCGGTGATAGCGCTGGATGACGTGATGGATGTCGGCGACGTCCTGGCGGGCCGCCTCATCATCCACGTTATTCACCCGGCTTATGGCCTCTGGCGTCACGGTCTGCCCTGGCAGATACAGCATCAGCAGGATCTGGCAGCGGCGCTGTGGACTGGAAAGCACAGATGGCGGTTCTTGAACGGTCATCATCTGTCAGGTTCCAGTAAGTTTTTTTGATAAGAATAGCTAAAGGATCGGGGCATGAAAGCCAGACGGCGCGCCTTTGCGCAAGGATTGCGGGAGTCGGTCACAGAATTTTTCACGGAGTTTGCGATGACAAGAGTGAAACAGAGCATGATTCTGGCCGTTGGCGCGCTTTTATCGTGGCAAGTGGCGGCACATCCGCACAGTTTTATCAGCATGCAAAGCCAGCTGGTCACGAAAGAGGGGAAGCTCACCGCCATTAACATGCGCTGGACGATGGACGAAATCACCTCCGCCGATCTGCTGTACGACGCAGGTAACGCAAAGCCGGGCAGCGAGGTCTGGAAAAAACTGGCGGCGGAAGTGATGGCCAACGTGCTGGGGCAGCATTACTTCACCGAGTTTTGGCACGGCAAGCAAAAGGTGAAGTTTGAGAACCTCCCGACGGCGTACGGCCTTGCCCGCGAAGGGCACAAAGCGGTGCTGACCTTTACGCTGCCGCTGGCCGAGCCTCAGCCGCTTGCCGGACAGACCTACCAGTTTTCCACTTTCGACCCGACCTATTTTGTCGACATGCATTACGACAAAGATGCTTACGTTTCGCTCCCGGCGGATGCGCCAAAAGGCTGTAAGCTCAATGTGCATACGCCAAAGCCAAACGAGGATTTGACCGCCTATGCGCTCTCTCTCGATAAGGCCGATGCCCCGCCCGAGGATATGGATCTCGGTAAACAGTTTGCACAACAGGTCACGATCTCATGTCCGTAATTTCCACAGGTTCTGCTCGTTCACGCCGCCGCTGGCTCCAGCTTTGGCCGCTTGCCGCGTTTCTGCTGCTGGCGCTGGCGGGTGGCGTATGGCTGTGGCATGCCTGGCCGCAGATATTACTGAAAAGCGTTATCTGGCAGCGGGAGCTGAATCAGCAGATGAGTGGCTTGCTACAGGCGGTGGCGGAAAATCCCCGCAAAGCGGGCGGTTCGCTGCTGGCTTTCAGCTTCGTCTACGGCGTGCTGCATGCGCTGGGCCCGGGCCACGGCAAAGTGGTGATTACCACCTGGCTGGCGACGCATCCATCGAAGCTGAAATCGAGCATTGCCCTGACGCTTGCGGCCTCACTGCTACAGGGGCTGGTGGCGATTGGTCTGGTGACGATCGTGCTTTCGCTGCTGGCGCTGCCCGCCCGGCAACTGCATCTCAGCAGCTTCTGGCTGGAAAAGGGCAGCTATGCGCTGGTCGGTGTTCTGGGCCTGCTGCTCTGCTGGCGGGCGCTGAAAAAAATGCGCCAGATTTTACGTAAACCCAAATTCACCGCTTTCACGCCGCATCATCACCATCACGCCAGCTGCGGCTGCGGGCATCAGCACCTGCCTGATCCGCAACAGATGGAGAGCGGCAGCGACTGGCGCGCGCGGCTGGTGATTGTGCTGTCGATGGGGATGCGGCCCTGTTCTGGCGCTATTATGGTGCTGCTGTTCAGTAAGGTGATTGGCGTGTTCGGTTGGGGAGTGGTGTCTGCGCTCGCTATGGCGGTAGGAACGTCGATCACGATTTCTTCGCTTGCGTTGCTGGTACACAGTTTTCGTCAACTGGCGGTGCGCCTAAGTAAAAATCAGGCTCCGGTACTTTGGCGGCAGATTGGCTGGACGACGCTGGCCTTTGCGGGCGGAGTCGTTTTGGTGGTTGCTGCAGTGGTGATGTGGATCAGTGCAGTGCCGGTGGGGAGAGGATTGCGGCCTTTCTGAATTGCCGGATGGCGCGGACGCTTATCCGGCCTACAAATTCTGCTGTAGGCCCGGTAAGCTTGCGCCACCGGGCGGTACAACGGAATTAACGCTTCAGCGCATCGCTCAGCTCGTCGCGCATGTTCGCCAGCATCGCTTTAACGACGCGTGGGTTACCTGCCACGATGTTACCGGTGGTCATGTAGTTGTGGCCGCCGGTGAAATCACACACCAGAGCGCCTGCTTCACGGGCAATCAGTTCACCTGCGGCGAAATCCCATGGCTTCAGGCCCAGTTCGAAGTAACCGTCAACGCGGCCTGCGGCCACATAGGCCAGGTCCAGCGCGGCGGAACCGCTGCGGCGGAAGTCGGCGCATTCGGTAAACAGTTTGCCAAGGATGTTCATGTAAGCAGGAGCGTGCTGCTTGGCCTTGAACGGGAAGCCGGTCGCCAGAATGGTGCCGTCCAGATCGCGGGCGTTGGTGCCGCGCAGACGGAAGCCGTTCAGCTGTGCGCCCTGGCCGCGAGTCGCGGTGAACAGTTCGTTACGCATTGGATCGTAAACCACGGCCACTTCAGTACGGCCTTTAATGCGTACGGCGATGGAAACGGAGAAATGAGGGAGGCGCTTAACGAAGTTGGTGGTGCCATCCAGTGGATCGATAACCCATTGCACATCCTGATCTTCGCCTGCATGTTCACCGGACTCTTCGGTGATAATGGTGTGCTGCGGGTAAGATTTGCGGATAACTTCGATAATCATCGCTTCGGCGGCTTTATCGACGTTGGTCACGAAATCATTGCTGCCTTTCTGGCTGGTTTCTACGGAATCAGGCATCTCGTAGTGTTTGGCAATCACATTACCCGCCTTGCGCGCTGCACGCACGGCGATAGTCAACATTGGATGTTGCATCGGTCACTCTCACTGGATGTTAAAGAACGGGAAAAACGGCGCATATCATAGCAGCGAATTCGGAATCTGTCTCAGCTTTATGATAATATGCGGCGAATAATCTTTAGCCGAAGAATGACAATGCTGCAAAATATCCGAATCGTACTGGTCGAAACCTCCCACACCGGCAATATGGGCTCCGTGGCTCGCGCCATGAAAACCATGGGCTTAACCAATCTCTGGCTGGTGAATCCGCTGGTCAAGCCTGACTCTCAGGCGATCGCGCTCGCCGCAGGCGCAAGCGACGTGATTGGCAACGCGCAAATCGTCGATACGCTGGATGAAGCACTCGCAGGTTGTAGCCTTGTCGTTGGTACCAGCGCGCGTTCCCGCACGCTGCCGTGGCCGATGCTCGATCCGCGCGAATGCGGGTTGAAAAGCGTCGCAGAAGGTCAGCAGGCGCCGGTGGCGCTGGTGTTTGGTCGCGAACGCGTGGGCCTGACCAACGATGAATTGCAGAAGTGCCATTATCACGTCGCGATTGCCGCTAACCCGGAATACAGCTCCCTGAACCTGGCAATGGCGGTGCAGGTTATCGCCTACGAAGTGCGGATGGCCTGGCTTGCCACGCAGGAAAAGGGCGAAACCACCGATCAAAAAGAAGATGAAGTCGCTTATCCGCTGGTGGATGATTTAGAGCGCTTCTATGGTCACCTTGAGCAAACGCTGCTGTCGACAGGCTTTATCCGCGCCGGGCACCCGGGGCAGGTGATGAATAAGCTGCGCCGCATGTTTACCCGCGCGCGTCCTGAAACCCAGGAGCTGAACATCCTGCGCGGGATTCTGGCGTCGATTGAGCAGTTAAAGAAAGAGAAGTGATTCGACATTGCCGGGTGGCGGCTGTGCCTTACCCGGCCTACGACGAGCTGAACCGTAGGCCCGCGCAAGCGAAGCGCCGCCGGGCAAATAAAAACGGCACAGAACGTTAAATACCTGACTAAAACAGTCAAGTAAATAGTTGACCATTTTAGTCGGGAATGTCAGACTTGGCCCTGCTATGCAATACCTACATTTTAATAACAACCCCGGGCAGGGGCGAGTTTGAGGTTAAGTAAGACATGAGACTGACATCTAAAGGGCGTTATGCCGTGACCGCGATGCTTGACGTTGCGCTCAACTCCGAAGCGGGCCCGGTTCCGTTGGCTGATATTTCTGAACGTCAGGGAATTTCACTTTCCTATCTGGAACAGCTGTTCTCCCGCCTGCGTAAGAATGGACTGGTGTCCAGCGTACGTGGTCCTGGCGGTGGTTATCTGCTGGGTAAAGAAGCCGGTAGCATCGCCGTTGGCGAAGTGATCAGCGCCGTAGACGAATCCGTTGACGCAACCCGCTGTCAGGGGAAAGGCGGCTGCCAGGGCGGCGATAAATGCCTGACCCACGCGCTGTGGCGTGACCTGAGCGATCGTCTGACCGGTTTCCTGAATAACATCACCTTGGGTGAGCTGGTAAACAACCAGGAAGTGCTGGACGTCTCTGACCGTCAGCACACGCACGAATCCCATCGCAATACCCGCGCGCAAGACGCAATCGACGTCAAGTTACGCGCTTAATATAAAAGATTTCAGAATCAGGCCGGGGTGTGCTCGCGCACCCCGTCAACACGGTCGTACATCCAGCCGGTTGCCTGATTCATTGCATTGAAGCGATGTACGGAGTTTATAGAGCAATGAAATTACCGATTTATCTCGACTACTCCGCAACCACGCCGGTGGACCCGCGTGTTGCCGAGAAAATGATGCAGTGTCTGACCCTGGACGGAAACTTTGGTAACCCGGCTTCCCGTTCTCACCGTTTCGGCTGGCATGCTGAAGAGGCGGTAGATATCGCCCGTAATCAGATTGCTGAGCTGGTGGGCGCTGACCCACGCGAAATCGTCTTTACCTCTGGTGCAACCGAATCCGATAACCTGGCGATCAAGGGTGCGGCCAACTTCTATCAGAAAAAAGGCAAGCACATCATCACCAGCAAAACCGAGCATAAAGCCGTGCTGGATACCTGCCGTCAGCTGGAGCGTGAAGGGTTCGAAGTGACCTACCTTGCGCCGCAGGCCAACGGCATTATCGACCTGAAAGCGCTCGAAGCGGCGATGCGTGACGACACTATTCTCGTGTCCATCATGCACGTGAACAACGAAATCGGCGTGGTGCAGGATATCGCGACCATCGGCGAAATGTGCCGTGCGCGCGGGATCATCTATCACGTGGACGCAACCCAGAGCGTCGGCAAACTGCCTATCGATCTCAGCCAACTGAAGGTGGACCTGATGTCCTTCTCCGGCCATAAAATCTATGGTCCGAAAGGGATTGGTGCGCTGTACGTGCGTCGTAAACCGCGTATTCGTATCGAAGCGCAGATGCACGGCGGCGGTCACGAGCGCGGCATGCGTTCTGGTACGCTGCCCGTGCACCAGATCGTGGGCATGGGCGAAGCTTACCGCATTGCAAAAGAAGAGATGGAAACCGAGATGGCGCGCCTGCGCACGCTGCGTAACCGTCTCTGGGACGGCGTGAAAGATATGGAAGAAGTGTATCTGAACGGCGATCTCGAGCAGGGCGCGCCAAACATCCTCAACGTCAGCTTTAACTACGTTGAAGGCGAGTCGCTGATTATGGCGCTGAAAGACCTGGCGGTTTCTTCCGGTTCTGCCTGTACGTCTGCAAGCCTTGAGCCATCCTACGTGCTGCGCGCGCTGGGTATGACTGACGAGCTGGCACACAGCTCTATCCGTTTCTCTTTAGGTCGTTTTACTACCGAAGAAGAGATTGACTACACCATCAAGCTGGTTCGTAACTCCATCGGCCGTCTGCGCGACCTTTCTCCGCTGTGGGAAATGTTCAAACAGGGCGTGGATCTGAACAGCATTGAATGGTCACATCACTAATCGGTACCCAATAAGGAGAATTCATCATGGCTTACAGCGAAAAAGTTATCGATCATTACGAGAATCCACGCAACGTCGGTTCGTTTGACAACGGCGACGACAGCGTCGGCAGCGGCATGGTCGGCGCACCGGCCTGCGGCGACGTGATGAAGTTGCAGATTAAAGTCAACAATGAAGGTATCATTGAAGACGCTCGCTTCAAGACCTACGGCTGCGGTTCCGCTATCGCGTCCAGCTCGCTTGTGACCGAGTGGGTGAAGGGGAAATCCCTGGACGAAGCGCAGGCTATCAAGAACACCGATATCGCCGAGGAACTCGAACTGCCACCGGTGAAAATTCACTGCTCTATCCTGGCAGAAGACGCGATCAAAGCCGCCATTGCGGACTACAAAAGCAAACGTGAAGCAAAATAAGAGGTAGGTTTTTATGTCCATTACCCTTAGCGACAGCGCTGCCGCGCGAGTCAGCACCTTCCTGGCGAACCGGGGCAAAGGCTTCGGGCTGCGTCTGGGCGTGCGGACTTCCGGTTGCTCTGGCATGGCCTACGTGCTGGAGTTTGTCGATGCACCCGACGCGGAAGACACCGTGTTCGAAGACAAAGGCGTGAAGGTTGTGGTCGATGGCAAAAGCCTGCAGTTCCTCAACGGCACCGAGCTGGACTTCGTCAAAGAAGGCCTCAACGAAGGGTTTAAATTTACTAACCCGAACGTTAAAGACGAGTGCGGTTGCGGCGAAAGCTTCCACGTTTAATCACGCGTAAGATAACCCCACGGTGGCCCGTCTGCCTGTGGGGTTTGCTTTTTCAGAGACAGCTATGGATTACTTCACGCTCTTCGGCCTGCCTGCTTCGTATCACCTTGATAGCCAGCAGCTCGCCACGCGCTTTCAGGACTTACAGCGCAAACATCATCCGGATAACTTCGCCAGCCACTCTTCAGCCGATCAGCTCGCTGCGGTTCAGCAATCCGCCACCATCAACCAGGCCTGGCAGACGCTGCGCCACCCGCTGACCCGCGCGGAATACCTGCTCTCGCTGCACGGTTTCGACCTTGCCAGCGAACAGCACACCGTGCGCGATACGGCGTTTTTGATGGAACAGCTTGAGCTGCGCGAAGAGCTCGATGAGATTGAGCGTGCCAAAGATAGCGATCGTCTGGACAAGTTTATGCAGCGTGTAAAAGGAATGTTCGACACGCGCCATCAGCAGATGGTCACAGAATTAGATAATGAAACGTGGGACGCGGCGGCGGATACCGTGCGTAAACTGCGTTTTCTCGATAAACTGCGCAGCTCAGCAGAACAACTCGAAGAAAAGCTGCTCGATTTTTGATTCCGGAAGCGAAACATGGCCTTATTACAAATCAGTGAGCCTGGCCTGAGCGCCGCGCCGCACCAGCGTCGTCTGGCGGCGGGCATCGACTTAGGCACCACTAACTCTCTGGTGGCGACCGTGCGTAGCGGCCAGGCCGAAACGCTGGCCGATCATCAGGGCCGTCATCTGTTACCCTCCGTGGTGCATTACCAGACTGAAGGGCATGAAGTGGGCTTTGAGGCCCGCGCCAATGCCGCACAGGATCCGGTCAACACCATCAGCTCCGTTAAGCGCCTGATGGGCCGCTCCCTCGCCGACGTGCAGGCGCGCTACCCGCATCTGCCGTACCAGCTCCAGGCCAGTGAAAATGGCCTGCCGATGCTGGCAACGAACGGTGGTCTGCTTAACCCGATTCGCATCTCTGCCGATATCCTCAAAGCGCTTGCCGCCCGCGCGACCGAAGCGCTTGCCGGTGAGCTTGATGGCGTAGTCATCACGGTTCCCGCATACTTTGACGATGCGCAGCGCCAGGGCACCAAAGACGCTGCGCGTCTCGCTGGCCTGCACGTGCTGCGCCTGCTCAATGAACCGACCGCCGCGGCGATTGCCTATGGTCTGGACTCCGGGCAGGAAGGCGTGATTGCCGTCTACGATCTCGGCGGTGGCACTTTTGATATCTCCATTCTGCGCCTGAGCCGTGGCGTGTTTGAAGTGCTGGCTACCGGCGGTGATTCCGCACTCGGCGGCGACGACTTCGATCACCTGCTGGCCGACTATATTCGCGAACAGGCTGGTGTGGCCGATCGCTCCGACAACCGTCTTCAGCGTGAACTGCTTGACGCCGCTATCGCTGCCAAAATTGCGCTCAGCGATGCCGACAGCGTCAGGGTGAACGTTGCAGGCTGGCAGGGCGAAATCACGCGTGAACAGTTCAATGAGCTGATTGCCGCGCTGGTGAAACGCACGCTGCTGGCGTGCCGTCGCGCGCTGAAAGATGCGGGTGTGGAAGCCGAAGAAGTCAAAGACGTGGTGATGGTGGGCGGTTCTACCCGCGTGCCGCTGGTGCGTGAACGTGTGGGTGAATTCTTTGGCCGCACGCCGCTGACCTCCATCGATCCGGATAAAGTTGTCGCCATTGGCGCGGCGATTCAGGCCGATATTCTGGTTGGCAACAAGCCGGACAGCGAAATGCTGCTGCTGGACGTCATCCCGCTGTCGCTCGGCCTCGAAACCATGGGCGGCCTGGTGGAGAAGGTGATTCCGCGCAACACCACCATTCCGGTGGCGCGAGCTCAGGAGTTCACCACCTTCAAAGACGGCCAGACCGCAATGTCCATCCACGTGATGCAGGGCGAGCGCGAGCTGGTCCAGGACTGCCGTTCGCTGGCACGTTTCGCGCTGCGCGGTCTTCCGGCGCTGCCTGCGGGCGGGGCGCACATTCGCGTGACCTTCCAGGTGGATGCGGACGGCCTGCTGAGCGTTACGGCGATGGAGAAATCCACCGGCGTGGAGGCCTCCATTCAGGTGAAGCCCTCCTACGGCCTGAGCGATAGCGAAATCGCCACCATGATCAAAGATTCGATGAGCTTCGCCGAAAGCGACGTTCAGGCGCGCATGCTGGCGGAGCAGAAAGTGGAAGCCGCACGCGTGATGGAAAGCCTGAACAGCGCGCTGGCGGCCGATGCCCATCTTCTCAGTACCGAAGAACGCAAAGCGATTGATGACGGCGTGGCTGCCCTGCAGGCCGCTGCCGTGGGCAGTGATGCCGACGCCATTAAAGAAGCCATTAAAAATATCGACACACAAACCCAGGAATTTGCCGCACGCCGCATGGACCAGTCGGTCCGTAAAGCGCTGAAAGGCCAGTCCGTGGACGAGGTTTAATATGCCAAAGATTGTTTTTCTGCCACATCAGGATCTCTGTCCCGATGGCGCAGTTCTGGAAGCGAAGAGCGGTGAAACCATTCTTGACGTTGCCCTGCGCAACGGCATCGAGATTGAACACGCCTGTGAGAAATCCTGCGCCTGCACCACCTGCCACTGCGTCGTGCGCGAAGGGTTCGACTCCTTACAGGAGAGTACCGAAGACGAAGACGACATGCTCGACAAAGCCTGGGGTCTGGAGCCGGAAAGTCGCCTGAGCTGCCAGGCGCGCGTTGCCGACGAAGATCTGGTCGTCGAAATGCCGCGTTACACCATCAACCACGCACGCGAGCACTGATATGGCGCTGAAATGGACCGACAGCCGTGAAATCGGCGAAGCTTTATACGATGCCTTCCCGGACACCGATCCGAAGACGGTTCGCTTCACAGATATGCATCAGTGGATTTGCGAACTGGAGGATTTTGAGGATGATCCCAACGCATCCAATGAAAAAATTCTCGAGGCGATTCTGTTAGTCTGGCTGGACGAAGCAGAATAGTTAACTTAACGGGCTGCCTCTGGCGGCCCGTTTGCTCAATAAGGATAAAGACCATGACCGAAGCGATGAAGATTACGCTTTCCACTCAGCCTGCCGATGCGCGCTGGGGTGAGAAGGCCACCTACAGCATTAACAACGATGGCATTACCCTGCATCTGAACGGCAAGGACGATCTGGGCCTGATCCAGCGCGCGGCGCGTAAAATTGACGGCATGGGCATTAAGCATGTTGCGCTGGCGGGTGACGGCTGGAACACCGATCGCAGCTGGTCTTTCTGGGCGGGCTACAAAGGGCCGAAGGGCAGCCGTCAGGTTGAATGGGCTGGCGAAGATGAAGAGCTGAAAAACCGCCTGGCGATTATCGACTGGGTGCGTGACACCATCAACGCCTCGGCCGAAGAGCTCGGTCCGGAGCAGCTCGCCGCACGTGCGGTCGATCTGCTGTGCCGCTTTGGCTGCGACAACGTGCATTACCGCATCACCAAAGGCGAAGATCTGCGCGAGCAAAACTACATGGGGCTTCACACCGTAGGCCGTGGCTCCGAACGCCCGCCGGTACTGCTGGCGCTGGACTACAACCCAACGGGCGATGAAAACGCTCCGGTGTATGCCTGCCTCGTGGGTAAAGGCATCACCTTTGATTCCGGCGGCTACAGCATCAAGCAGAGCGCGTTCATGGACTCGATGAAGTCCGACATGGGCGGTGCTGCACTGGTCACTGGCGCGCTGGCGTTTGCCATTACCCGCGGCCTGAACAAGCGCGTGAAGCTCTATCTGTGCTGCGCGGATAATATGGTCAGCGGCAATGCCTTCAAGCTGGGCGATATCATTCGCTACCGCAACGGCAAAAACGTAGAAGTGATGAACACCGATGCTGAAGGCCGTCTGGTGCTGGCCGATGGCCTGATTGACGCCTGCGCACAGAAGCCTGAGCTGATTATCGATGCGGCGACGCTGACCGGAGCGGCGAAAACGGCGCTGGGCAATGATTACCACGCGCTGTTCAGCTTCGACGACAAACTGGCGGCCCGCCTGATGGCGAGCGCGGCGGAAGAAAACGAGCCGTTCTGGCGTCTGCCGCTGGCGGAATTCCACCGCAATCAGCTGCCGTCTAACTTTGCTGAGCTGAACAACACCGCCAGCGCCGCGTACCCGGCGGGTGCCAGCACTGCGGCAGGTTTCCTGTCTCACTTTGTGGAGAATTATCACGAAGGCTGGCTGCACATTGACTGCTCCGCAACCTACCGCAAATCCGCCGTTGAGCAGTGGGCAGCAGGCGCGACCGGCCTGGGCGTGCGTACTATCGCTAATCTGTTGACGGCGTAGGCCGGATAAGCGCAGCGCCATCCGGCAAATGAATGGCGGGGGCGCTTCGCTTGCCCGCCCTACACGAATACTCTCATCTTGTGATATCTATGTCCGAAACCAAAAACGAACTCGAAACTTTACTGGAACAGGCGGCAACCGAACCCGCTCACCGTCCGGCTTTCTTCCGTGCGCTGCTTGATGCGACGGTATGGGTGCCGGGCACGGCGGCGGAAGGTGAGCAGGTTGTCGAAGACAGCGCGCTGGATTTACAACACTGGGAGAAAGATGATGGCACTTCGGTGATCCCGTTCTTTACCTCCCCGGAAGCTTTACAGCAGGCCGTTGAGGATGAACAGGCGTTCGTCGCAATGCCGGTGCGCACGCTGTTTGAAATGACGCTCGGTGAAACGCTTTTTCTGAACGCCAAACTGCCAACCGGAAAAGAGTTCACACCGCGTGAAATCAGCCATCTGATTGGCGAGGAAGGCAACCCGCTCAGCGCGCAAACGGTGCTGGAGGGGGGCGCGTCGCTGCTGCTTTCCGAAGTGACCGAGCCGCCGGCGCAGATGGTGGATTCGCTGACCACGCTGTTCAAAACCCTCAAAACCGTCAAGCGCGCGTTTCTGTGCTCCATTAAGGAAGGTGCAGACGAGCAGCCTAATCTGCTGATCGGTATTGAAGCGGAAGGGGACATTGAGAACATCATTCAGGCGGCAGGCAGCGTGGCGACCGATACGCTACCGGGCGACGAGCCGATTGACATTTGTCAGG
The DNA here is from genome assembly GCA_002470465.1 of Pluralibacter sp. UBA7423. Lineage (GTDB taxonomy): Bacteria > Pseudomonadota > Gammaproteobacteria > Enterobacterales > Enterobacteriaceae > Scandinavium. The sequence goes on along the minus strand of DKMD01000010.1, from coordinate 280,875 downwards.
TGATGGAAGGCGAGAAGGGCATCAGCCACTTTATGCTGGCACACATCACGCCGTTCTATGAGAAACGCTGGGGCAGCTTCCTGCGCGACTTTAAGCAGAACCGGATTATCTGACTTTGGTGTGATTGCCGGGTGGCGCTGACGCTAACCCGGCCTACGGTTTTGTAGGCACGATAAGCGCAGCGCATCGGGCAATGCCGTTTTGCTGTTTACCTTGGTTCTACCGGCAAATCATCCCGCGCACCCCATTCGCTCCAGGAACCGTCGTACAGCGTTACATCCGGCGCATCCAGCGTTGCCAAAGCAAGCATAACGACCGCGGCCGTCACGCCGGATCCGCAGCTGGCGATAATGGGCTTGTTGATGTCCACGCCCTGGTGCTCGAAAATATCCTCCAGCTCGTCCGTGGTTTTTAGCTCACCGTTAATCACCAGATCGCCCCACGGCACGTTTTTCGCGCCGGGAATATGGCCCCGCTTCAGGCCCGGACGGGGCTCATCGGCCTGGGCCTGAAAGCGTGGTGCCGGGCGGGCGTCAACCAGTTGCACGGAGCCTTCGTGGCTCGCCACCAGCACGTCGGTCAGACGTTTGATTTTTTCAGGCGCAAACTTCACTTCGAAATCGCCCTCCGACAGCTTCACGTCGCCTGTTTCCAGCAGCAGTTCGTCGCGCTGCCAGTCTGCGAGGCCGCCCGCCAGAATCGACACGTTTTCCACACCGAAGGTGCGCAGCATCCACCAGGCCCGCGGGGCGGAGAACAAATTGCCCTCGTCATACACCACCAGATGCTTGTCGCTGTCGACGCCCAGTTCACGCATGGCAACGGCGAAAGCTTCCGGACGCGGCATCATGTGGGGCAGGGGGCTGCTGTGATCGGACAGGGCTTCAATATCGAAAAACACCGCGCCGGGTAAATGCCCTGCGCGATACTCGGCGGCAAGATCGCGATGCTCCTGACCCGGAGGGGCCATGCGGGCATCAATAAGCTGAATCTGCGGATCGTTGATGTGCTCTGCCAGCCAGTCGGCGGCAACAAAATAAGAGGTGGTCATGGCGTTCTCCATTCTACCGGGAAGGGGCAATTGTCGGCTGTTTCGCCGGGGCCGACAAGCGAGCGCGTCTCAGAAAAGACGCAAAATATAAGAATTTATATGCTGTTGGTAAAAGGTCAGTTTAAGCATAATACTGTGTTGACGAAAATTTGAGGCTTTTGGGCCAGGGGTTAATGGATGAAACCGTATCGAATTGCTGCGCTGACGCTGGCGCTGATGACCGCACTTTCGCTGGCGGGCTGCGATAATAATGATAAAGCGCAAACCGTAAAGCCCGCCGCTTCCGCTGACAGCACGCAGGCCAAACCCGCGCCTGTTGCCCCTGATGAGGCCACGCTTGATAAGCTGGCTGCGCAAAGCAAGGGCAAGCCTCTGACCCTGATTGACGCTTCGGAAGTGCAGCTCGACGGTGCCGCCACGCTGGTGTTGACTTTCTCCGTACCGCTAAACCCGGCCCAGGACTTCTCCAGCCACGTGCATCTTGTCGACAAGAAAAGCGGCAAAGTGGACGGGGCCTGGGAGCTGGCACCCAATCTGAAAGAGCTGCGGATGCGTCATCTGGAGCCGAAGCGCAATCTGATTCTGACCATCGATCCGGATTTGATGGCGGTCAACAAAGCCACCTTCGATAAAACCTACGAACAGAAAATAGATACCCGAGACATCGCGCCAAGCGTCGGCTTCGCCAGCCGCGGTTCTCTGCTGCCGGGGAAAGTGGTCGCCGGTCTGCCGGTGATGGCGCTGAACGTGAGCAACGTCGACGTGAACTTCTTCCGCATTAAGCCTGAGTCGTTGGCCTCGTTTGTCAGCCAGTGGGAGTACCGCAGTTCGCTGAGCAACTGGGAATCCGACGAGCTGCTGAAAATGGCGGATCTGGTCTACACCGGGCGCTTTGACCTCAATCCGGAGCGCAATACGCGTGAAAAACTGCTCCTGCCGTTAAGCGATATCAAACCGCTACAGCAGGCGGGCGTGTACGTGGCGGTGATGAATCAGGCCGGGCATTACACCTACAGCAACGCAGCCACCTTGTTCACCCTGAGCGACATCGGGGTGTCGGCACACCGCTACCACAATCGTCTCGATGTCTTTACCCAGAGCCTGGAAAATGGCGCTGCGCAAAGCGGCATTGATGTGCAGTTGCTGAATGATAAAGGCCAGACGCTCGCCCAGGCGAACAGCGATGCGCAGGGGCATGTCACATTGCAGACGGATAAAGAGGCCGCTCTGCTGCTGGCGCGTAAAGACGGGCAAACCACGCTGCTGGACCTTAAGCTTCCGGCGCTGGATTTAGCTGAATTCGACATCGCTGGCGCGCCGGGCTATAGCAAGCAGTTCTTTATGTTTGGCCCACGCGATCTCTATCGTCCGGGTGAAACGGTGATAGTGAACGGCCTGCTGCGCGACAGCGACGGCAAGCCGCTGCCGGATCAGCCCGTTAAGCTCGAAGTGGTTCAGCCGGATGGGCAGGTCGTTCGTACGGTGATGAGCAAAGCGGTGAATGGCCTGTATCAGTTCAGCTGGGCGCTGGATGCTGGCGCCGCCACCGGCATGTGGCATATCCGCGCCAGCGCAGGTGATAACCAGAAGCGCGAGTGGGATTTCCACGTTGAAGACTTTATGCCAGAGCGTATGGCGCTGAACCTGACGCCGCAAAAAGCGCCAATTGCCGCCGATGAAAACGTCAGCTTTGGCGTAACGGGATACTATCTGTACGGTGCACCGGCGAACGGCAATGTGCTACAGGGCAAGCTGTTCCTGCGCCCGCTCCGCGATGCGGTGGCTGCCCTGCCTGGCTTTGAGTTTGGTGATATCGCCGAAGATAATCTTTCCCGCACCCTGGATGAAGTGCAGATTAAACTCGATGCGCAGGGGCGTGGAGAGGTCTCCACGGACACCCAGTGGCAGGAAACGCATTCGCCGCTACAGGTGATTTTGCAGGCAAGCCTGCTGGAGTCGGGCGGTCGTCCGGTGACGCGTCGGGCTGAGCAGGCCATCTGGCCTGCCGATACGCTGCCGGGGATCCGCCCGGAATTTGCCAGCAAAGCCGTTTACGATTACCGGACGGACACCACTACCAATCAGCCGATGGTGGATGAAAACAGTAATGCCGGGTTTGATATCGTTTATGCCAATGCCCAGGGTGAGAAAAAAGCCGTGTCTGGTTTGCAGGTGCGCCTGATTCGCGAGCGCCGCGACTATTACTGGAACTGGTCAGACAGCGAAGGCTGGCAGTCGCAGTTCGATCAAAAAGATCTGGTAGAAGGCGAGCAATCGCTCGATCTGAAAGCGGATGAAACCGGCAAAGTGAGCTTCCCGGTGGACTGGGGCTCCTATCGTCTGGAAGTCAAAGCGCCGGATAACACCGTCAGCAGCGTGCGCTTCTGGGCGGGCTACAGCTGGCAGGACAATAGCGACGGCACGGGCGCAGCGCGTCCGGATCGTGTGACCATGAAGCTCGACAAACCGGCTTACAAACCCGGCGACACCATCAAACTGCACATCTCCGCACCAGCCGCAGGCAAAGGCTATGCGATGGTCGAATCCAGCGAAGGGCCGCTGTGGTGGCAGGAAATTGACGTTCCGGCCGACGGCATGGATCTTTCGATTCCAGTCGAACAGAAATGGAATCGTCACGATCTCTATCTCAGCACGCTGGTAGTTCGCCCCGGTGATAAATCCAAATCTGCCACGCCAAAACGTGCGGTGGGTCTGCTGCATTTACCGCTTGGTGATGAAAACCGTCGGCTGACGCTGGCGCTGGACACGCCGCAGAAAATGCGGCCGAATCAGCCTCTACAGGTGAAAATTAAAGCTACGGCGAAAGACGGTGTGGTACCAAAACAGGTAAACGTACTGGTGTCAGCCGTCGACAGCGGCGTGCTGAACATTACCGATTACGCCACGCCGGATCCGTGGAACGCCTTCTTCGGCCAGAAACGCTATGGTGCAGATATCTACGATATCTATGGTCAGGTGATCGAAGGGCAGGGGCGTCTGGCAAACCTTCGCTTCGGTGGCGACGGTGACGAGCTGAAGCGCGGCGGAAAACCGCCGGTTAATCACGTGACGATTGTGGCGCAGCAGGCCCAGCCGGTCACGCTTGACGATAACGGCGAAGGCACCGTCTCGCTACCGATCGGTGATTTCAATGGTGAACTGCGCGTTATGGCTCAGGCCTGGACCGCGGACGACTTCGGCAGCAGCGACAGCAAAGTGGTCGTTGCCGCGCCGGTAATTGCGGAACTCAACACCCCACGCTTCCTCGCGAGCGGTGACAGCAGTCGCCTGACGTTCGACGTGACGAACCTGACCGACAAACCACAGACTTTGAACGTGCAGTTTGCTGCCAGCGGCCTGCTGCAGCTCCAGGGCGCACAGCCGCAGCCGATCAATCTTGAACCCGGTGCGCGCATGACCTTATTTATTCCTGTCAGCGCGCAGGATGGCTTCGGCGAGGGGGCGGTTCAGGCGACCGTCAGCGGCCTGACGCTGCCGGGGGAAACCTTCGCCCCTCTGCAAAAAGCATGGAAGATTGGCGTGCGTCCGGCCTTCCCGGCGCAGACCGTTAACTCGGGCATTGCTCTGCAACCCGGCGAGAGCTGGAGTGCACCCGCTTCTCATCTTCAGGGCTTTATCCCGCAAACGCTGCAAAGCCAGCTGCTGTTCAGCGGCAAGCCGCCGCTAAACCTGGCGCGCTATATCCGCGAACTGAAGGCCTATCCGTACGGCTGCCTCGAGCAGACAACCAGCGGCCTGTTCCCGCAGCTCTACACAAATGCAGTGCAGCTGAAGACGCTGGGCATTGCGGGCGACAGCGATGATAAGCGCCGCGCAGCGGTCGATCTGGGTATTGCCCGCCTGCTGCAAATGCAGCGTGACGACGGCGGCTTTGCGCTTTGGGATAAAGAAGGCGCGGAAGAGTACTGGCTCACGGCCTACGTGATGGACTTCCTGACCCGCGCCAGCGAGCAGGGCTATAGCGTGCCTGCCGATGCGTTAACTCGGGGCAACAATCGCCTGCTGCGCTACCTGCAGGAGCCGGGCCTGATGACTATTCGCTACACGGATGACAGCCAGGCAAGTCGTTTCGCCGTGCAGTCCTATACCGCACTGGTGCTGGCTCGCCAGCAAAAAGCGCCTCTGGGGGCATTGCGCGAAATCTGGGAGCGTCACGCTCAGGCGAAAGCGGGTCTGCCGCTGATGCAGCTGGGCCTGGCGCTGAAAGCAATGGGCGATGCGGCACGCGGGGATGAAGCTATCGCGCTGGCGCAAAATACGCCACGTCAGGATAAAAACAGCTGGATGGCCGATTACGGCAGCGCGCTTCGCGATAACGCCCTGATGCTGAGCCTGCTCGAAGAAAACAAACTGCTGCCGGACGTGCAGAACACGCTGCTGAACGAACTTTCCCAACAGGCATTTGGCGAGCGCTGGCTCTCGACGCAGGAGATGAATGCGCTGTTCCTCGCGGCGAAAGGCTTGCAGGATCTGCCGGGCAGCTGGCAGGCGCAAACTTCGCTGCAGGCAGAACCGCTGAGTAGCGATAAAGCGCTGTCACGCAACCTGACGACTGACCAACTGAGCGCGTTAAGCGTGAAAAATACCGGCACCCAGCCGCTGTGGCTGCGTCTGGACAGCAGCGGATACCCGGAATATGCGCCGCAGCCTTCCAGCAACGTGTTGCAGATTGAGCGTCAGTTCCTGGGCACGGACGGGCAGCTGAAGTCGCTCTCTTCCCTGCGCAGCGGCGATCTGGTGCTTGTGCATCTGCAAATCAAGGCAACGCAAAACGTGCCGGATGCGCTGGTGGTCGATCTGTTGCCTGCGGGTCTGGAGCTGGAGAACCAGAATCTGGCTAACAGCAGCGCCAGCCTGCAGGACAACGGTGGCGAGGTGCAGAACCTGCTCAACCAGATGCAGCAGGCCGATATTCAGCACATCGAATTCCGCGACGATCGCTTTGTCGCGGCGGTGGCGGTGAATGAAGGACAGCCGGTCACGCTGGTGTATTTGGCGCGCGCGGTGACGCCGGGTACGTACGATGTACCGGTGTCGCAGGTGGAATCTATGTACGTTCCACAATGGCGCGCCACCGGCACAACCGACGGACCGCTGATTATCACGCCATAACATGACATTGACCCGTCTGAAAAAATCCCGCGGGCTTTGGCTTGCGGGATTTCTTGTTTTAGCCTGGCTGGCGCTACTTGCCGCCGATCGCCTCTGGCCTCTGCCGCTTAAGGAAGTCACGCCTGCCCGCGTCGTGGTTGCCGAAGACGGTACCCCGCTGTGGCGTTTTGCTGATGCCGAAGGGATCTGGCGCTATCCCGTCACCATTGAAGACGTTTCCCCTCGCTATTTACAGGCGCTGATTCAGTACGAAGATCGCTGGTTCTGGGATCATCCCGGCGTCAATCCGCTGTCGGTAATGCGTGCCGCCTTGCAGGATCTTCGCGCCGGGCGTGTGATCTCCGGCGGCAGCACGCTCACTATGCAGGTGGCACGTTTGCTGGATCCTCATCCCCGTACGTTTGGCGGTAAAATCCGCCAGCTCTGGCGGGCAATTCAGCTGGAATGGCACCTCGATAAGCGGCAGATACTGACGCTCTATCTCAACCGCGCGCCGTTTGGTGGCACGTTACAGGGCATTGGTGCAGCCAGCTGGGCCTATCTTGGCAAACCGCCGCAGCAGCTCAGTTATTCAGAAGCCGCTTTGTTAGCCGTTTTGCCTCAGGCTCCGAGCCGTTTGCGCCCGGATCGCTGGCCCGAACGAGCCCAGGCCGCGCGCGACAAAGTGCTTACGCGAATGCTGACGCAGAAGGTCTGGTCAGCAGAAGTGGTGAAGGAAGCCCGTCAGGAGCCGGTATGGCTTTTTCCACGGCAGATGCCGCAGCTGGCTCCGCTGTTCTCACGCCGCGTGCTGGCGAGCAGCCGCAGCGAAAAAGTCGTCACCACGCTTGATGCGTCGCTGCAGCGGCAGTTGGAAGAGCTGGCCCTGAACTGGAAATCTCGTCTTCCGCCACGAAGCTCTTTGGCGATGATCGTCGTCGATCACACCAATATGAAGGTACGCGGCTGGGTTGGTTCGGCCGATATCAGCGACGACAGCCGCTTTGGTCATGTCGATATGGTCAGCGCAGTGCGATCGCCTGGCTCGGTGCTGAAACCGTTTATCTATGGCCTGGCGATGGATGATGGTCTGATCCATCCTGCTTCGCTGTTACAGGATGTTCCACGTCGCTTCAGCGATTATCGGCCGGGAAACTTCGATAGCGGTTTCCACGGCCCGGTCAGCATGAGCGATGCGCTGGTGCGCTCCCTTAATTTACCCGCCGTACAGGTGCTGGAAGCCTACGGGCCGAAGCAGTTTGCCGCCCGCCTGCGCAACGCCGGGCTACCGCTTATTCTCCCGAGAGGTGCAGAGCCTAATTTATCGCTGATCCTCGGCGGGGCAGGCGCTCGCCTGGCGGATATTGCCGCCGCGTACAGCGCGTTTGCACGCCACGGGCAGGCCGGACGCCTGCGTTTGCTGGCGAGCGATCCGCTGATTGAGCGACCGCTACTTTCTCCGGGTTCGGCGTGGATTATTCGTCGGATTCTGGCCGGAGAAGATCAGCCGTTGCCAGATGGCTCACTGCCTGCGGTGGTGCCGCTGGCATGGAAAACGGGCACCAGCTACGGCTATCGTGATGCCTGGGCCGTGGGCATTAATGCACGTTACGTCATTGGCATCTGGACGGGACGACCGGACGGTACCCCGGTCGTCGGGCAGTTTGGTTTTATCAGCGCCGTTCCGCTGCTGAATCAGGTCAGCAATATGCTGCTTTCTCGCGTCAGCCAGGCTAAAAATGGATTGCCTGCCGATCCGCGCCCGGCTTCGGTCAGTGCTGGCTCGATTTGCTGGCCGGGCGGTCAGTCTCTGGCGGTGGGTGACAGCAACTGCCGTCGTCGCTTATCGACCTGGCTGCTCGACAACAGCCAGCCGCCGACGCTGCTGTTGCCCGATCAGGATGGTTTGCGGGGCATTCGCTTCCCTGTGTGGCTGGATGCGCAGGGGCAACGCGTGGCGGCAGATTGTCCGGGGGCGAGCCAGACAACGCTGGATGTCTGGCCGCTGCCGCTTGAACCCTGGCTGCCGCCGGGGGAACGCCGCGCAGCCCGCTTGCCGGTGGCATCAAAAACCTGTCCGCCAATGCATCAGCAGGATCTGATCCCGCTGACGTTAACCGGCGTGCGGGAAGGAACAATCATTAAGCGCTTACCGGGTGAAAAGCAAGCCTCACTGGCCCTGCAAACCCAGGGCGGAGAAGGGCGGCGCTGGTGGTTTGTGAACGGTGAGCCAACGGACAATAGTGGGCCGAATGTCACGCTTATGCTGGAGCAAGCAGGGGAATATCAGCTGGTGGTGATGGATGAGGCTGGACAGGCTGTGACGGCAAGCTTTACCCTACAATAATGCATTTTCAGTGGCTTAGCGATGCGTGTTGCTAAAAGTCGTCTTATTTTAACAAAATGTTACCTTCATCCATATGCAGGGGCATTATTGCTCATTATAATGCGCGCCAGGTCATACAGTCGTATGCACAACAACAGAACAAAACAGAGGTTATCATGGCTATTGAACGTACTTTTTCCATCATCAAGCCAAACGCGGTGGCAAAAAACGTTATTGGCAGCATCTTTGCGCGCTTTGAAGCAGCAGGGTTCAAAATTGTCGGTACCAAAATGCTGCACCTGACCGTTGAGCAGGCTCGCGGCTTCTATGCGGAACACGACGGCAAGCCTTTCTTCGACGGTCTGGTTGAGTTCATGACCTCCGGCCCAATCGTCGTTTCCGTGCTTGAAAGCGAAAATGCGGTACAGCGTCACCGCGATCTGCTGGGCGCAACTAACCCGGCGAACGCACTGGCTGGCACTCTGCGTGCTGACTACGCGGACAGCTTCACCGAAAACGGCACTCATGGCTCCGACTCCGTTGAGTCCGCTAAGCGTGAAATCGCTTACTTCTTCGCAGAAGGCGAAGTTTGCGCGCGTACCCGTTAATCGGGCATTACACTTTATTTCGCTGATGTCGCGTGCAAACGTGGCATCCGTGCGCCAGAATTTGTACAATGCAACGCCCCCGGAAGAGCAGACCGCTCGCCGGGGCGTTTCTTTTTTCAACCCTCCAGGGGCCACAACGTGTAATAACGAGGCCGGAAAATATTATGTCTGAATTAGTTAACACCACCGAAGTCATCACGCCTGTCGTTCCGAATAAAAATGGCAAAATTAACCTGCTGGATCTGAACCGTCAGCAAATGCGCGAATTCTTTAAAGACATGGGCGAAAAGCCGTTCCGCGCAGACCAGGTGATGAAATGGCTGTATCACTATTGCTGCGATGACTTTGATGAGATGACGGACATCAATAAAGTCCTGCGCACGAAGCTCAAAGAAGTGGCTGAAATCCGCGCACCGGAAGTGGTGGAAGAGCAGCGTTCTTCGGACGGCACCATCAAGTGGGCTATTGCCGTGGGCGATCAGCGCGTCGAAACCGTGTATATCCCGGAAGACGATCGCGCCACGCTGTGCGTATCTTCCCAGGTTGGTTGTGCGCTGGAGTGTAAATTCTGCTCTACGGCGCAGCAGGGCTTTAACCGTAACCTGCGCGTTTCAGAAATTATTGGCCAGGTCTGGCGTGCGGCGAAAATCATCGGCGCGCAGAAAAAGACCGGCGTACGCCCGATCACCAACGTGGTGATGATGGGTATGGGTGAGCCGCTGCTCAACCTGACCAACGTTGTTCCGGCGATGGAAATTATGCTCGACGATTTCGGTTTCGGCCTGTCCAAACGCCGCGTGACCCTTTCCACGTCTGGCGTTGTGCCTGCGCTGGACAAGCTTGGCGACGTGATTGACGTTGCGCTGGCCATCTCCCTGCATGCGCCAAACGATGAAATCCGTGACGAAATTGTGCCGATCAACAAAAAGTACAATATCGAAACGTTCCTCGCCGCCGTGCGTCGCTATCTGGAAAAATCTAACGCCAATCAGGGCCGTGTGACCATTGAGTATGTGATGCTCGACCACATTAACGACGGTACCGAGCATGCGCATCAGCTGGCTGAGCTGCTGAAAGACACGCCATGTAAGATAAACCTGATCCCGTGGAACCCGTTCCCTGGGGCACCGTATGGTCGCAGCTCCAATAGCCGTATTGACCGTTTCTCCAAAGTGCTGATGGGCTATGGTTTTACCACTATCGTGCGTAAAACCCGTGGTGACGACATCGATGCCGCCTGCGGCCAGCTTGCGGGCGACGTTATCGACCGTACAAAACGTACGATGCGTAAACGCATGCAGGGTGAACCGATCGCGGTGAAAGCTGTCTGACAGACCAGACGCCGCGCGCGTTTTTCGGCGTGGCGTCTAAAATGTACAGTGAATAACCGAAACGCACTGATCCAGTTAATAATTACGGTGCGTTTCCGCCCGGATTGAGGCAGTATGTAGCGGGGCAACAACGGGTTAGCCTTGGGGACTAAAAAGGTTAGCCGGGCGTGTTTACAGTGCTCGTCTGTTGATGGGCAATCGGATGTTTCGCGGTGCGGTATCTACCGCCACCAGAACCTTAAATTTACGTACCAGCAAGCTGTAGCGAATGAATACTGAAGCCACCCAAGATCCACAAACAGCACAAAGCACGGGAGCGCGTCTGCGTTATGCCCGTGAACAACTCGGACTCAGCCAGCAAGCCGTCGCTGAACGCTTATGCCTGAAGGTTTCCACGGTTCGTGATATTGAAGACGATAAGGCGCCTGCCGATCTTGCTTCAACGTTCCTGCGTGGCTATATCCGTTCCTACGCCCGCCTTGTTCATATTCCTGAAGAAGAGCTTTTACCTATTCTTGCCAAAGAAGTGCCGGTTCGCGCCGCGAAGGTGACAATGGGCCAGAACATGTCTTTGGGCAAACGTCGTAAGAAGCGTGACGGCTGGCTGATGAGTTTTACCTGGTTGGTTCTGTTTGTGGTGATTGGCCTGACGGGCGCATGGTGGTGGCAGAACCACAAAGCGCAGCAGGAAGAGATCACGACGATGGCGGATCAGTCCAGCGCCGAGCTGAATGCCAACGACAGCAGCAACAGTCAGTCTGTTCCGCTGGATACAAGCAGCTCACAGAGCCAGTCTCCGGATGCAACGGCGGATAATTCATCATCTGCTCCGGCGGCAGATGCGAACGCGCCAGCCGCACCGGCCCAGACAGCCCCGGCGCAAACGGCTCCGGCTACCGCACCAGACGCACAAAACAATGCCGTTGTTTCGCCTTCTCAGGCAAACGTCGACAATAACGCCACTGCAGCAGCAACGCCTGCGGCCCCGCTGCCAACCGATCAGGCAGGCGTCACCCCTTCGGCCAATCCGAACGCGCTGGTGATGAACTTCAACGCAGATTGCTGGCTGGAAGTCACTGATTCAACCGGCAAAAAGCTGTTCAGCGGACTGCAGCGTAAAGATGGCTCCCTCAATTTAGAAGGCCAGGCGCCGTACAAGCTGAAAATTGGTGCTCCGTCTGCTGTCCAGATTCAGTTCCAGGGTAAACCTGTCGACCTCAGCCGTTTTATCAGAACAAACCAGGTTGCGCGTCTGACCCTGAATGCCGAACAATCACCGGCCCAGGCTCAGTAACAGACGCGTAACGCGGGAGATTTTTCATGCATAACCAGGCTCCGATTCAACGTAGAAAATCCACGCGTATTTACGTTGGGAACGTGCCAATCGGCGATGGGGCTCCTATCGCCGTTCAGTCGATGACCAATACGCGCACCACCGATGTGGAAGCCACGGTCAATCAGATCAAAGCTCTTGAGCGCGTCGGCGCGGATATCGTCCGCGTATCGGTACCCACCATGGACGCTGCCGAAGCCTTTAAGCTCATCAAGCAGCAGGTCAGCGTGCCGCTGGTGGCTGACATCCACTTCGATTACCGCATCGCGCTGAAAGTCGCCGAGTATGGCGTAGACTGTCTGCGCATCAATCCGGGCAACATCGGTAACGAAGAGCGTATTCGCATGGTTGTCGACTGCGCCCGCGACAAAAACATCCCTATCCGCATCGGCGTGAACGCCGGCTCGCTGGAAAAAGATCTGCAGGAAAAGTACGGTGAGCCAACGCCACAGGCGCTGCTCGAATCCGCTATGCGTCATGTCGATCATCTCGATCGTCTGAACTTCGATCAGTTTAAGGTCAGCGTGAAAGCGTCTGACGTGTTCCTTGCCGTTGAATCCTATCGCCTGCTGGCGAAGCAGATCGATCAACCCCTGCATCTGGGGATCACCGAAGCGGGCGGCGCTCGTGCGGGATCGGTTAAATCGGCGATCGGCCTCGGCCTGCTGCTTTCCGAAGGGATCGGCGACACGCTGCGTATTTCGCTGGCGGCAGATCCTGTGGAAGAGATCAAAGTGGGCTTCGATATTCTCAAGTCGCTGCGTATTCGTTCCCGCGGGATCAACTTCATTGCCTGCCCGACCTGCTCGCGTCAGGAGTTTGACGTGATCGGTACGGTGAATGCGCTGGAGCAGCGCCTGGAAGATATCATCACTCCAATGGATGTTTCTATCATCGGCTGCGTGGTGAACGGTCCGGGCGAAGCGCTGGTCTCCACGCTCGGCGTCACCGGTGGCAACAAGAAAAGCGGCCTGTACGAAGACGGCGTGCGTAAAGACCGCCTCGACAACGACGACATGATTAGCCAGCTCGAAGCGCGCATTCGCGCCAAGGCCAGCATTCTGGATGAAGCGCGTCGGATTGACGTTCAGGAAGTGGACGCAAAATAACGACTTGGGAAGCAGCCCGCTTCCCGTGTATGATTGAACCCGCGGCGCTACCTAAGCGTCTGGGTTCATTTTTGTATCTATAAAGAGAAAAAACGTGGCAAAAAACATTCAAGCCATCCGCGGCATGAACGATTACCTGCCGGGCGAAACCGCTCTGTGGCAGCGCATTGAAGGCACGCTGAAGCAGGTGCTCGGCAGCTACGGTTACAGCGAAATCCGTTTGCCGATTGTAGAGCAGACCCCGTTATTTAAACGCGCGATCGGCGAAGTGACCGACGTCGTTGAAAAAGAGATGTATACCTTTGAGGACCGTAACGGCGACAGCCTGACGCTGCGTCCTGAAGGCACTGCGGGCTGCGTACGCGCCGGCATTGAGCATGGTCTGCTGTACAATCAGGAACAGCGTTTGTGGTACATCGGCCCGATGTTCCGTCACGAGCGTCCGCAGAAAGGGCGCTATCGCCAGTTCCATCAGTTGGGTTGTGAAGTCTTTGGCCTGCAGGGGCCGGACATCGACGCCGAGCTCATTCTGCTGACCGCGCGCTGGTGGCGTGCGCTGGGCATTTCCGAACACGTTCGCCTTGAGCTGAACTCCATCGGCTCGCTGGAAGCCCGCGCTAACTATCGTGAAGCGCTGGTGGCATATCTTGAGCAGTTCAAAGATAAGCTCGACGAAGACTGTAAGCGCCGCATGTACACCAACCCGCTGCGCGTGCTGGATTCTAAAAATCCGGACGTGCAGGCGCTGCTCGATAACGCACCCGCCCTCGGTGACTATCTTGACGAGGAATCTCGCGAGCATTTCTCTGGTCTGTGCGCCCTGCTGGACGACGCCGGAATTGCCTACACGGTCAACCAGCGCCTGGTGCGCGGCCTTGACTACTATAATCGTACCGTTTTCGAATGGGTGACCAGCAGCCTCGGCTCTCAGGGCACCGTTTGTGCGGGCGGCCGTTACGATGGCTTAGTCGAACAGCTTGGTGGGCGTCCAACGCCTTCCGTCGGCTTCGCGATGGGGCTTGAGCGTTTAGTTTTACTGGTTCAGGCCGTTAATCCGGAATTTAAAGCCGATCCTGTTGTCGATATATACCTGGTCGCTTCAGGCACCGGTACTCAGTCCGCCGCGCTGCGTCTGGCTGAAGCACTGCGTGACCAGCTGCCGGCCATCAAACTGATGACCAACCACGGCGGCGGAAACTTTAAGAAACAGTTTGCCCGTGCCGATAAGTGGGGCGCTCGCGTCGCGCTGGTGCTGGGGGAGTCTGAAGTGACTGACCGCAATGTGGTGGTGAAAGATTTGCGCTCTGGTGAGCAGACGACTGTAACGCAGGACAGCGTTGCCGCGCATTTGCGCACACTGCTGGGCTAATCGCCCAGGATTATTATTCAGGAGAAGAACTGCGTGGAAGTCTACAGTAACGAAAACGATCAGGTCGACGCACTCAAAAGTTTCTTTGCTGAAAACGGCAAAGCGCTGGCGGTCGGCGTCATCCTTGGGATTGGTGCGCTGGTAGGCTGGCGCTACTGGACGTCCCATCAGGAAGACACCTCGCGTGAAAGCTCACAGGCTTATCAAAATGCGGTGACCAGCCTGAAAGCAGGCAAGCCTGAAACCTATGCTGCGGCAGAAAAAATCGCGGCCAATGAAAAGAACGCCTACGGCGCTTTTGCGGCACTTGAGCTGGCTCAGCAGTTTGTTGATGCCAACGAACTCGACAAAGCCGAAAAACAGCTGCAGCTGGGCCTGGCGGCAGCCTCTGATGACAACCTGAAATCGGTTATCAACATGCGTCTGGCCCGCGTTCAGCTGCAAATGAAACAGCCTGATGCCGCACTGAAAACCCTCGAAGGTATCAAAGGGGAAGGCTGGACAGCGATCGTCGCCGACTTGCGCGGTGAGATCCTGTTGAGCAAAGGCGATAAGCAAGGGGCTCGCGCCGCCTGGGAAGCAGGCGTAAAAAGTGATGCTTCACCAGCGCTCAGCGAAATGATGCGCATGAAAATGAATAATTTGTCCATCTGAGAGGGACCCGATGCAATTGCGTAAATTACTTTTGCCAGGACTGCTGTCTGTTACGTTATTGAGCGGTTGTTCACTGTTTAACAGCGAAGAAGACGTTGTCAAAATGTCCCCGCTGCCAACGGTTGAAAATCAGTTTACCCCGTCTACCTCCTGGAGCACTTCCGTAGGTGACGGTATTGGTGATTTCTATTCCAACCTGCACCCGGCGATGGCCGATAGCGTGGTGTACGCAGCGGACCGTAAAGGCACCGTGAAGGCGCTGCACGCGGAAAGCGGGAAAGAAGTCTGGTCTGTCAATCTGGCAGAGAAAGATGGCTGGTTCTCCCGTGCTCCGGCGCTGCTGTCCGGCGGTCTGACGGTGAGCGGCGGCCACGTTTATGTTGGCTCTGAAAAAGCGCAGGTTTATGCCCTGAATACCAGCGATGGTACCGTGGCATGGCAGACCCGCGTTGCCGGTGAAGCATTGTCTCGCCCGGTTGTTAGCGACGGCATGGTATTGATTCACACCAGCAACGGTCAGCTGCAGGCGCTGAACGAAAGCGACGGTGCCATCAAATGGACCGTTAACCTCGATATGCCAGCGCTTTCTCTGCGCGGTGAATCTGCACCCGCAACCGCGTTTGGCGCAGCCATCGTTGGCGGCGACAACGGTCGCGTGAACGCCGTGCTGATGCAGCAGGGTCAGCTCATCTGGCAGCAGCGTATTTCTCAGGCCACCGGGCCGACGGAAATCGATCGCCTGAGCGACGTTGACACCACTCCGGTGATTGTTAACGGCGTCGTGTATGCCCTGGCGTACAACGGCAACCTGACCGCGCTGGATCTGCGCAGCGGCCAGATCATGTGGAAGCGTGAACTTGGCTCGGTGAACGATTTTGTGGTCGACGGCAACCGTATCTATCTGGTTGATCAGAACGATCGCGTGCTGGCGTTAAGCACCGATGGCGGCGTGACGCTGTGGACGCAGAGCGATCTGCTGCACCGTCTGCTGACTTCGCCCGTGCTGTACAATGGTAGCCTGGTCGTTGGCGATAGCGAAGGGTATATGCACTGGATGAATCCGCAGGATGGCCGCTTCGTTGCTCAGCAAAAAGTGGACAGTTCCGGATTCCTGACCGATCCTGTGGTGGCCGAAGGCCAACTGCTGATTCAGGCGAAAGACGGTACGCTGTACTCCATTACGCGTTAAGTCTGTTCGCAGTCTGCATTGCAAACGGCTCCTGTCTAAGCAGGGGCCGTTTTACTGTTTTTAGATTTTAAGAGGCATTTATCATGGTACCTGTGGTCGCGCTTGTCGGGCGCCCTAACGTTGGAAAATCCACGCTGTTTAACCGTCTGACGCGCACGCGAGATGCGCTGGTCGCGGATTTCCCGGGTCTGACTCGTGACCGTAAGTACGGTCGTGCTGAAGTGGAAGGCCGCGAGTTTATCTGTATCGATACCGGCGGTATCGACGGCACGGAAGAGGGCGTGGAAACGCGTATGGCGGAACAGTCGCTGCTGGCGATTGAAGAAGCTGACGTGGTGCTGTTTATGGTTGATGCGCGCGCCGGGCTGATGCCTGCGGATGTGGCTATTGCTAAGCATCTGCGCTCGCGTGATAAAGCCACCTTCCTCGTTGCTAACAAAACGGACGGTATCGACCCGGATCAGGCGATGGCTGACTTCTGGTCTTTGGGCCTTGGCGATATTCATCCGATTGCCGCTTCTCATGGCCGCGGTGTGACCAGCCTGCTGGAACTCGCGCTGCTGCCGTACATGGACGAAATCTCCCCCGCTGAAGAAGTGGACGAAGACGCCGAGTACTGGGCGCAGTTTGAAGCAAATGAAAACGGCGAGGAAGCTGAGGAGCCCGAAGAGGCTTTCAATCCGCAGGATCTGCCGATTAAGCTGGCTATCGTTGGCCGTCCGAACGTGGGTAAGTCAACGCTAACTAACCGTATTCTTGGCGAAGACCGCGTCGTGGTCTACGACATGCCTGGCACCACGCGCGACAGCATCTATATCCCGATGGAGCGCGATGAGCGCGAATACGTGCTCATCGACACCGCCGGTGTGCGCAAGCGCGGCAAAATCACCGATACCGTTGAGAAATTCTCGGTAATCAAAACGTTGCAGGCTATCGAAGACGCTAACGTGGTGATGCTGGTTATTGATGCTCGTGAAGGCATTTCCGATCAGGATCTCTCGCTGCTCGGCTTTATCCTCAATAGTGGGCGCTCACTGGTGATCGTGGTCAACAAATGGGATGGCCTGAGCAACGACGTAAGAGAGCAGGTTAAAGAGACCCTCGATTTCCGTCTGGGCTTTATCGACTTTGCGCGTGTGCACTTCATTTCTGCTCTGCACGGTAGCGGCGTCGGCAACCTGTTCGAATCCGTCCGCGAAGCGTATGACAGCTCTACCAAACGTCAGAGCACCGCGATGTTAACCCGCATCATGAATATGGCGCAGGACGATCATCAGCCGCCGCTGGTTCGCGGTCGTCGCGTGAAGCTGAAGTATGCGCACGCCGGTGGCTATAACCCGCCGATTGTGGTGATTCACGGTAACCAGGTGAAAGACCTGCCGGATTCCTACAAGCGCTACCTGATGAACTACTTCCGCAAATCCCTGGACGTGATGGGCACGCCTATCCGTATCCAGTTCAAGGAAGGGGATAACCCGTTTGCGAACAAGCGCAACACCCTGACGCCAAACCAGATGCGTAAGCGTAAGCGCCTGATCAAGCACATCAAGAAAAGCAAGTAATCGCCGGTTCTGTACTGGCGTGGTACCTGCACTAACCCGCCTTATGGCGGGTTTTTTTGTCTTCGGGGTTGATGATGAAATTTGGATTTATTGGTCTTGGGGCGGTGATCGAAACCGCATACCTGCCTGCACTAAAACGGCTCAACGTACCGCTTGAGCATTGTTACGGTTTCGATGTGGATGTATCCCGCGCGCCGGACGGGATTCAGCGCTGCGAATCGCTGGATGCGTTACTGGCAATGAAGCATGAAATGGTGCTTATCACAACGTCTTCCCTGTGGCATTTGCCCGTGCTGGAGCAGGTGCTCCGCTCAGAGGTGCCGCGTATTGTGGTAGAGAAACCTGTCGCGGCGACGCTGGAGCAGCTCGCTCACCTTCAGGCGCTGCTGGCTGAGCCCGAAAATGCCACGCGTATTCTTGCACTCGATCACTGGATGGCGCGAGACGGCGTGGCACAACTTGTGCGTGGCGAAATTGAAAATGACTGGCAGCCAGAAGCGGGTGCTGCATTGGTTTCACCATTAATCGCCTCGCTTGCCGATATTGTTAAAATCGAGGGCTACTTACTGGAGCCCAGCGGATTTAACGATAAAGGCGAACCCGTTGCGCTGAATTTCGCCACCGGCGAGCCGGACACGCGCACGCTCAAACACCCGGACGGCGTTATAGTCGATATTGGCACTCATGTGCTGGCGATGATGCATGAGACGCTGGCAGTACTCGGTGCAGATAATCAGTTAGCGCTTACTTTAGTTGAGGCCAAAGACCGCCTGGGTCATCCGATTGCGAAAGGAGACATTGCGACTGCCGAAGGGAGCGCCCATCTGCGAGGGCAACTTAGCGGCATTCCTCTGGAAATATGGCTGAACAAATATGCCGGGCCCGCCGGCGGGCAAAAAGGTATTCGCCTGTATCTGCGTGACGGTACCGTTTTGAGCCAGGATCGGCTCGGTGCGGGTGAAGTACTGGAAATCTTGCAAAGTGAAAACGTTCATCGCTGGACGCTTAACGGCGCTGTTTATGAGCGTTGCCTGGCACGCTGCATCCTGGGTGAAAACAGCCTGTTTGTGCGTGCTCCCGAGCAGGTTAGCCACTTCACTCAGCGGCGCATTGCTGAAGTCACAGCTCTGCTGCAGCTACAGCAGCAACTGCGCGGCCCGCATTAACCGTTGTGGTAAAATAATCGCAAACTATCAGGAGGTCACAATGGCGCTGAATTGTCCGGTTTGTCATGGCGCGCTGGAGCAGCAGAGCGGCCAGGGGCACTGCGCATACTGCCAGCAGGATTTCGCCCTGCAGGCACTCTGCCCGGAATGCCATAAGCCGTTAGAAGTGCTGAAAGCCTGCGGCGCGGTGGATTATTTCTGCCAGAACGGCCATGGGCTGATTTCGAAAAAGCGCGTGGAGTTTAAGCTGGTTTAAGCCGTTGTGCGTTTTGCCGGATGCGGCGCTAGCGCCTTATCCGGCCTACGACACTGCGCTTACCGGGCCGACGAAACTATCCTGAATTTTTTGTAGGCCGGGCAAACGAAGTGCCGCCCGGCAACGTTATGGTGCTTTGCGCGCCCGCGTTTTCTTCACCGCAGTCACTTTTGTCACTTCGCTTTCCACCACACCATCTTCCAGGCGGGTCGTGAGTTTATCTCCGGCGGTCAGCTGTTTCGTTTTCTTCACCAGCTTGCCGTCTGCTGCGGTGGTTACGCTGTAGCCGCGCGCTAGCGTCGAGAGAGGACTTACCGCTTCCAGATGCGTCACCGCATTCCCAAAACGTTCGCGCGTGGTGCTTAACTGTGTGCGAAGCGTCTGCGCCAGCCGGTATTCCAGCTGCTGAATACGCGTCTGCGCACGATAAATACGAGGCTGAGGATTTTGCTGGTTCAGGCGCTGAGTGAGCCGTTGCTGGCGCTGAGACGTTTTCTTCAGCTGATTGTCGAGGGCAAAGCTCATCCTCTGGCGCAGCCTGTCGAGCACGGTTTGCTGGCGCGCCAGACGTAGCTGCGGATGCTGTTGCTGCAGACGATGATGCAGCAGGCTAAAGCGGCGATTACGGCCCGCGATGAAGTAATCCATCGCCATTTCCAGCCTCTGCTGTGCCGATTGCACCTGACGCAATAATTCCAGCTGATTACGGCTGACCATTTCGGCGGCAGCGGAGGGCGTTGGTGCCCGTAAATCGGCGACGAAATCCGCAATGGTTACGTCGGTTTCATGGCCGACGGCGCTGACGACCGGAATGCGGCTGGCGAAAATTGCCCGCGCCACGCGCTCGTCGTTAAAGCTCCATAAATCTTCCAGCGAGCCGCCGCCGCGGCCAACGATCAGCACATCGCACTCTTCCCTCTGATTTGCCAGCTCAATGGCGCGAACAATCTGTCCCGGCGCATCTTCACCCTGTACAGAAGTGGGATAAATCACCACCGGCAGCGATGGATCGCGGCGTTTCAGCACATGCAGAACGTCATGCAGCGCGGCTCCGGTTTTTGAAGTGATCACACCGACACGGTGCGCAGGAGAGGGAAGATGTTGTTTGAACTGCTGATCGAATAACCCTTCGGCCGACAGCTTTGCCTTCAGCTGATCGTATTTTTGCTGCAGCAACCCTTCGCCGGCAGGCTGCATGCTTTCGACGATGATCTGGTAGTCGCCGCGCGGCTCATACAGCGTGATGTTGGCGCGGACCAAAACCTGCTGGCCATGCTGTGGGCGAAACGTCACGCGACGATTGCTGTTGCGGAACATCGCACAGCGCACCTGGGCGTTGTCGTCTTTGAGCGTAAAATACCAGTGGCCGGAGGAGGGCTGAGAAAAGTTGGAGATTTCGCCGCTGATCCACACTTGCCCCATCTCCTGCTCAAGCAGCAGACGCACCGTCTGATTCAGGCGGCTGACGGTAAAAACTGAGGGGGATTGAGAGGGTAACATGTGAGCGAGATCAAATTCTAAATCAGCAGGTTATTCAGTCGATAGTAACTTGCTCAGAGGCCAGCGCAAGTATTATTTGCAAAAAAGTGTGGATGCAACCGATTACGCTCTGTATAATGCCACGGCAATATTTATTAACCTCCAGGTAGAGATATTGCCCATGCTACGTATCGCCAAAGAAGCCCTGACGTTTGACGACGTCCTCCTCGTTCCCGCTCACTCCACCGTTTTGCCGAATACTGCCGATCTCAGCACTCAGCTGACCAAGTCCATTCGTCTTAACATTCCTATGCTCTCTGCGGCAATGGACACCGTGACTGAAGCGCGTCTGGCCATCGCCCTGGCCCAGGAAGGCGGCATCGGCTTTATCCATAAGAACATGTCCATTGAGCGCCAGGCGGAAGAAGTTCGCCGCGTGAAGAAGCATGAATCCGGCGTCGTGTCTGACCCACAGACCGTGCTGCCAACGACTACGCTTGCTGAAGTCAAAGAGCTGACCGCACGTAACGGCTTTGCCGGTTACCCGGTTGTGACGGAAAGCAACGAGCTGGTCGGCATCATCACCGGTCGCGATGTGCGCTTCGTGACCGACCTGAACCAGCCTGTCAGCGTTTACATGACGCCGAAAGAGCGCCTCGTCACCGTGCGTGAAGGCGAAACCCGTGAAGTTGTGTTCGCTAAAATGCATGAAAAGCGCGTTGAGAAAGCGCTGGTTGTGGATGCGAACTTCCACCTGCGCGGCATGATTACCGTAAAAGATTTCCAGAAAGCAGAACGTAAGCCTAACGCCTGTAAAGATGAGCAGGGGCGTCTGCGCGTCGGTGCGGCAGTAGGCGCCGGTGCCGGTAACGAAGAGCGCGTTGATGCGCTGGTTGCGGCAGGCGTGGACGTGCTGCTGATTGACTCCTCTCACGGTCACTCTGAAGGCGTTCTGCAACGTATTCGTGATACCCGTGCGAAATACCCTGACCTGCAGATCATCGGCGGTAACGTGGCGACTGGAGCAGGCGCTCGCGCGCTGGCTGACGCAGGCTGTAGCGCAGTTAAAGTGGGTATCGGTCCTGGCTCTATCTGTACTACCCGTATCGTTACCGGCGTGGGCGTGCCGCAGATCACTGCTGTATCTGACGCGGTTGAAGCGCTGGAAGGTACCGGTATCCCGGTTATCGCTGACGGCGGTATCCGCTTCTCTGGCGACATTGCCAAAGCGATCGCCGCAGGTGCTGCCGCCGTTATGGTTGGCTCTATGCTCGCTGGTACCGAAGAATCCCCGGGTGAAATCGAACTCTACCAGGGCCGTTCTTACAAATCATACCGCGGTATGGGTTCCCTGGGCGCGATGTCCAAAGGCTCCTCTGACCGTTACTTCCAGACCGATAACGCTGCTGACAAACTGGTGCCGGAAGGTATCGAAGGTCGCGTTGCCTATAAAGGCCGTCTGAAAGAGATTATTCACCAGCAGATGGGCGGCCTGCGCTCCTGTATGGGCCTGACCGGCTGTGGTACCATCGACGCGCTGCGTACCAAAGCTGAATTCGTCCGCATCAGCGGCGCGGGCATTCAGGAGAGCCACGTTCACGACGTGACTATCACTAAAGAATCCCCGAACTACCGTCTGGGTTCTTAATCGTTTCCGCGCCCGGCTTATGCCGGGCGCTTTGATTTTGTTTCACTTGCCCTGGAATTACCGTCAATGACCGACAACATTCATAAGCATCGCATTCTTATCCTCGATTTCGGTTCTCAGTACACTCAGCTGGTAGCGCGTCGCGTACGTGAGCTCGGCGTTTACTGCGAACTGTGGGCCTGGGACGTTACCGAAGCACAAATTCGTGAGTTCAATCCGAGCGGTATCATCCTCTCCGGCGGCCCGGAAAGCACCACTGAAGACAACAGCCCACGTGCGCCAGAGTACGTATTTAACGCAGGCGTTCCGGTGTTCGGCGTTTGCTATGGTATGCAGACTATGGCGATGCAGCTCGGCGGCCACGTTGAGTCCTCCAACGAGCGCGAGTTTGGTTACGCGCAGGTTGAAGTTGTGAACGACAGCGCGCTGATCCACGGTATCGAAGATTCCCTGACCGCCGAAGGCAAACCGCTGCTGGACGTATGGATGAGCCACGGCGATAAAGTCACCGCTATTCCGGCTGATTTCGTCACCGTTGCCAGCACCGAAACCTGTCCGTTCGCGATTATGGCGAATGAAGAAAAACGCTTCTACGGCGTGCAGTTCCATCCGGAAGTGACCCACACCCGCCAGGGCCTGCGTATGCTGGAGCGCTTCGTGCGCGACATCTGCCAGTGCGAAGCGCTGTGGACCCCCGCTAAGATTATCGACGACGCTGTCGCACGTATTCGCGAGCAGGTTGGTGATGACAAAGTCATCCTCGGCCTTTCCGGTGGCGTAGATTCTTCCGTTACCGCGATGCTGCTGCACCGCGCTATCGGCAAAAATCTGACCTGCGTGTTTGTCGACAACGGCCTGCTGCGCCTGAACGAAGCTCAGCAGGTAATGGACATGTTTGGCGACCACTTTGGTCTGAACATCGTGCACGTTGAAGGTGAAAAGCGCTTCCTGGATGCGCTGGCTGGTGAAAACGATCCTGAAGCCAAACGCAAAATCATCGGTCGCGTGTTCGTGGAAGTCTTCGACGAAGAAGCACTGAAGCTGGAAGACGTGAAGTGGCTGGCTCAAGGTACCATCTACCCGGACGTTATCGAGTCGGCGGCTTCTGCAACCGGTAAAGCGCACGTCATCAAATCTCACCACAACGTGGGCGGCCTGCCGAAAGAGATGAAGATGGGCCTCGTAGAGCCGCTGCGTGAGCTGTTCAAAGACGAAGTGCGTAAAATTGGTCTGGAGCTGGGCCTGCCGTACGACATGCTCTATCGTCATCCGTTCCCGGGGCCAGGTCTGGGCGTGCGCGTGCTGGGCGAAGTGAAGAAAGAGTACTGCGACCTGCTGCGCCGTGCCGATGCTATCTTCATCGAAGAGCTGCACAAAGCCGATCTTTACAACAAAGTGAGCCAGGCGTTCACCGTGTTCCTGCCGGTACGTTCCGTGGGCGTAATGGGCGATGGCCGTAAGTACGACTGGGTTGTTTCCCTGCGTGCGGTAGAAACCATCGACTTTATGACTGCGCACTGGGCGCATCTGCCATATGACTTCCTGGGCCGCGTCTCCAACCGCATTATCAACGAAGTGAACGGTATTTCCCGCGTGGTGTATGACATCAGCGGTAAGCCGCCAGCAACGATTGAGTGGGAATAAGCCCGTCGCCAGAGTGCTGCGTTAAGACCCTGAAGCTCGCCTGACGGCGGGCTTTTTTATTGCGTGCTGAAAAATATGCCCTGCGGGCGTGGCTATCTACAGCGTTGCTTGCGTTAAGGCTCTTCGGGCTATGGCTCCGGCGTGTTGGCGGCAGTCTTGCGCGCATACTGGCGAGGGGACAAGCCCGCGTATCGCGTGAACGCTACGCTAAAGCTACTTCCCGAGCCATAGCCCACCTGGGCGGCAATCTGCTCAATGGCAGGTTCCTGCGTGCGCAGCAGCTGTTTTGCCAGCGCCATGCGCCATGCCAGCAGATATTCCATTGGCCTTTGTCCAACAATACGACTGAAGCGCTCAAAAAAGGCCGAACGTGACAGCGAAGCGGCTGAAGCCAGTTCGGCAACGGTCCACGGGTGTTCAGGACGCTCATGAAGCGCGCGAAGCGCGGCCGCAAGTCGAATATCGCTCAGGCCCCGGAGCAGACCCGGCGCGGCTGCAGTGTCCGTTCCGCAGCGGAGAGCTTCAATCAGCAGCACTTCCAGCAGTCGCTCCAGTACCAGCTCTTTTGCCGACCGTTGCTGGCGCGACTCCTCGCCGATGAGCTGTATCAGAGTGGCAAGCCGGGGGCTGTCACGTACAAGTAGCGCTTCCGGCAGAAGAGAAACGAGCAGGGCGGCATCCGGCGCAGCGAAGCTGCAGTGGCCGATGACCATGCGCGCATCGACCGGGTCGTGCTGGCATCCGACGCGAAAGTGTCCTTCGCTGATCCGTACGGGCAGCGTTGCGGGCATCTCCGCAGGAGCGTCAGGGCTGCTACTAATCAGCTCCCGCATTGCCGGTGCAAGTACAAAATCACCCGCGTGGAGATCGAATTGCTGCACTCCGCCGAAGTTTATGCGGCAGCTTCCCTCAAGGATTGCGCAATAGAAGGGTTCTCCGGTGGCTTCCCGGTGAGTTCGCCACGTGCCGCCACACTCCACCAGCTTTGAAAAACGAGCGGCAGGTTGCAGCAGAGTGACGATTTGCGCCAGCGGATCGGTGGTGATCATTTCAGGACTTTGGCTAAAGTAAAGGGGACTATGGATTATAGTCAGTCCATATTGCCGTCGCTACTATGGAATCGTTCATTTTTAGTGGAGACGATTATGCCTACAGTAATGATTACCGGCTGTTCAACCGGCTTTGGTCTGGAAACCGCCCGCCTTTTTCTGAGAAAAGGCTGGCAGGTGGTTGCAACGATGCGGACGCCTGATGCGAGCATGCTTCCGGTTTCGGATCGGCTGAGTCTGCTCAGACTCGACGTTACCGATCCTGCCAGCATTGCGCAGGCCGTGAAGGCCGCCGGTCCCGTAGATGTTCTGGTCAATAACGCCGGGCTTGGTGCGGCGTCGCCAATTGAGCTTACGGCCCCCGAGACAGTACAGACCCTGTTTCAGACCAATACGGTGGGGACGCTGGCGATGATCCAGGCCGTCGTGCCTCAGATGCGGCAGCGCCGGGCCGGCGTTATTATTAACGTGACGTCTACGGTCACGCTCAAAACGATGCCGATTGTTGGTGTCTACCGGGCCAGCAAGGCGGCCGTAAACGCCCTGACTGAATCGCTGGCGGTTGAAATAGCGCCCTTTGGCATGCGAGCACATATCGTTTTGCCCGGTCGCTCGCCGGAAACAAACTTTAGCGCGAACGCTCGTTCGCACCTGCATGGCACAGACAATCCGGACTATGAGCCTCTGTTCCAGCAGTTTATCGCCAGCGTGCAGGATGAGAGTGGCCCTGTGACCCACGCTGTGGACGTTGCCGAAGCGGTATGGCGTGCGGCAACCGATCCTTCTGCTCCGTTACGTATTCCCGCAGGGGCGGATGCAGAGCAGTGGATGGCCGAAGCCGGGCGTTAGCCTGGCGGATTACGCCGGGGTTAAGAGTTCGTTGGTTATGCCTGAATGAGCCTGAACCTGTATAGAAACACTCCCCGGATTGTCGTCGGGGAGTTTTAAATAATGCCGCCTTTGCGCCTGACGGCTAAGTTCAGGCTACCCTGTCTGCGCTCTCGCCTTCCTCTTCCTGCGCTTCATTTGGGGTATCCACCATCACTTCCTGAATGACCTCTTCATCCAGCGTCGGGTTGAGTACAGCGGCCAGCGGTGAGGAGGTCAGGCTGTCGGGCATGACCACGTGAGGCAGGGGAGCATCGACGATAATTTCGGGCTGACGCTTTCTGATCCAGCTGATCGCCCCAATAGTTACCCCGCAAAGCGTGAAGCAGAAATAGAGCACGTTTCCGCCGAAAGGCTGCATCACCGCACCGGTGACGAGTGGACCTACGCAGGCACCTATGCCGAATGCCATTAACAGACAGGCGGTGAGCGAGACGCGCCGCTGCGGATCAACGTAGTCGTTAGCAATGGCCACGCCGAGTGGATAAAGCGAAAACATCGCCATGCTTGAGACAAAGGCTATTCCCAGTAGCCACCAGAAGCTTAAATGCGGCAGGACGGAGAGCGGCAAAGACGCCAGCGCGAAAAGCACCGCCGTGTAAAACAGCAGGCGCTGACGGTCATAGCGGTCAGACAGCCAGCTCAAAGGGAATTGTGAAACCATCCCTGCGAAAATAGTTACGCCCATAAAGAGCCCTGTCTGTTGGGTAGTCAGCCCTTTTGAAATGGCAAACACCGGCGCGAGGCCATAAAACGCGCCCGCGGCCATGCCCATTACCAGCGTTGCAGCCAGCAGCTTCGGTATAGCTTTAAAGAAATAGCCCAGCTCCATCGGGGCTGGCGACATTGGCTGGGCGGTGGTGCGGGTGGTAAGCGCAATTGGCACCAGACAAAGAGCGAAGCAAAGTGCCACGATCAGCAGCATCGAAGGGCTGGTTCCGGCGGCCGCCATCAGGATAATCTGCCCGCCGCACAGGCCAAGGTAGGTCGCCACCATATACAGGCCGAAAATGGTGCCGCGCTGAGACGGCTCCGCGCGATCGTTGAGCCAGCTTTCCAGCACCATGTACTGGCACATCATGCAAAGGCCAATTACCAGGCGCAGGAAAATCCATAAGGGAATAAAGTCGCTGAGGCCGTGGCCCACGACCGAGGCGGTGATGATCCCTGCGCAGGAGACGTAAGCGCGAATATGTCCGACGCGGGCAATGAGGTTGTGTCCGACCTTGCCGCCAATCACCAGCCCCAGATAGTTTGCGGCGGTGATCGCCCCGATGATCGTCCCGTTCACCTCGTCATGGGCGAGGCGTAGCGAGATGTAAGTCGTCAGCAGGCCGGAGCCGAGCAGCATCAGTAGCGTGGTGGTGTACAGCGGCAGAAAAGCGTTGAGCACGTTCTTCATACGGATCCCTGTATTGGCATGTCATTACGGGTTCAAACCATCGTGCTTGGTTTTTCCGCAGGATGCAAATTCAGGAACGGACAATGAGAGGCGTTTGGCAGGGTTAGTTTTGCCCGGTACGCACCTGAGGCTCAGTGACCTGGCTTGACTGCTGCGCGGCTTTTTTATCCTGGTGGTGATACCAGGCGCCCACAGAAGAATAGATGAAGCGGCCAACGAAAAAGAGGAAGCTGATAAGAATAATGATCCGGGTCATGCGGCTGTTGAACTGGTGTCGTTTGCGCATAGGAGTTGCCTGGCTCACTGAAGGGTCCTTTAAAAATGCCCGATTCGGGCGATGGGCCTATTAAGGCACAGCGGGGCAGCAGGGTCAATTAACAATTGGGTAAAAATTGTGCAAATCCGGTGCCGGGTAGCACAACTGGGGCGTGAGAATATCGCCTGAAGTAGGATTTTTCCGGCTGGCTCCTTTTGTTGATTTAAGTCAAATCGCTTGCGCTGCCGCTAACTATAATCTCTTGCCTCGATCCGTACTGTGGATTTGTCGGGATCGCCCATCAGGTTGGATGCCTGTCTGACTCTGCCCCATCGGGAATGGGAACTGCCCTTGAGCATCTATGCACCTTACTGAACTCTACAAAAAAACTCGTGATAAATGGTGGGGACTCCCACTTATTCTGCCTCTTATCCTGCTACCAGTCGCCCGAAGTGCGAACACCTTCACCCGGATCGATGGCGGGATTGTTTCGCTTTACTATTTGCCGCTGGCGTTGCTTCTGACGCTGATGCTTTTCTTTGGCTGGGACGCGCTGCCCGGCATTGTGCTGGGTATCTGGTTTATCATCGCTCAGGGCATGTCGGTGCCTGAACGTGTCGTCATCGTCTTCCATTTTTTAATTCCGGTGATCCTGAGCTGGGGCGGCTATCGGGTGTTTGTCCCGCACCGACATTCCATCACCTACGGCAGTACGCGGCTGATGCCGCAGCGCCTCTTTTGGCAGGTCTTTTTCCCCGCCACGGTGTTTCAATTACTGCTATTGGCCTGCGTCTTTTTTGACATTCTTCCTGCCAGTATTTCGCTGGCAGGTGCTGGTCCGCTGACGCTGCACAGCCTGATTAACTATCAATCCATGCTGGTGGGATGCTTAACGGGGGTACCGCTCTGCTACCTGGTAATCAGGGCTGTCCGCAATCCTTTGTACCTGCGCTCGTTTTATTCTCAGCTTCGTCTGCAGATTGACTATAAAGTTTCAACGATGGAGATCGCACTCTGGTCGCTGATTTTATTGATGATTATTGGATTACTTTTTATTCCAGAGCCGAATGCTGCTTCTATTTTTACCACCAACTACACGCTCTCTCTGCTGCTGCCCGTGATGCTGTGGGGGGCAATGCGCTTTGGCTATCGTCTGATGTCCATTATATGGACGCTGGTGCTTATCGTCAGTATTCACTTCTATTACCGCTACATTCCGGTTTATTCGAGCTACAGCACACAGCTGGCGATCACGTCGTCGAGCTACCTGGTGTTCTCATTTATCGTGATGTACATGGCGATGCTTGCGACAGAACAGCGCATTATCCATGCCCGGGTGAAGCGGATGGCGTATATTGACCCCGTAGTTCAGATGCCAAATCTGTGGGCGCTAAGCCGTAAGCTATCTTCCACGCCGTGGTCCGTGCTTTGCTTCCTGCGTATACCGGAGCTGGAAGTGCTCGGGCGCCACTACGGCATGATGGTAAGGATTCAGTACAAGCAAAACCTCGGCAAATGGCTGGAGTCCGCTCTGCAGGATGGTGAGAGCATTTATCAGCTCTCCGGTCACGATCTAGTGATCCGCCTTAACACGGATTCGCACGAGCTGCGCATTGCTTCTCTCGATGCGCTTATTAAGACATTCCGCTTTGTCTGGGATGGTATGCCGCTGCAGCCTAATGTGGGCGTCAGCTATTGCCACGTTCGTTCTCCGGTGCTGCAACTGTCGATGCTGCTGGGGGAGCTGAGCTCCATTGCGAATGTGTCGCTGATTACGGGCTCTCCCGAGAATTTGCAGCACCGTAATACCGTGTATTTACAGCAGCGGCTGAAAGAAAAGGTCACGGTGATGAATCGCCTCCAGCTGGCGCTGGAACATGACGGCTTCAGCCTGATGGTTCAGCCTATCGTCGGGATCCGCGGCGACAATTACCACGAGGTGCTTATTCGTTTGCAGGGTGAAAACGATCGGCTGATCGCGCCGGAGGATTTTTTACCGGTTGCGCATGAGTTCGGTCTGTCATCGCGCATCGATCTTTGGGTGATAGAACACGCTCTGATCTTCATGGATACCCGTCGTAAAGCGCTGCCTGGCCTGCGCCTGTCGATCAATATTTCACCGTCATCGGCCTGCGGCTCGCAGTTTCCAAAAACGGTAGCAAGCCTGTTGACGCGCTATAACATTCAGGGCTGGCAGCTGGTGTTCGAGGTAACCGAAACGCAATCGCTGAGCCACCCTGAACAGGCGATGCAAAATATTGAGCAGCTCCAGGCGCTTGGCTGCCGGATTGCTATCGATGATTTTGGTACCGGTTACGCCAGCTATTCGCGGTTGAAAAAGATCAATGCCGATATCCTGAAGATCGATGGCAGCTTTATTCAGAACCTGCTTTCCAGCAGTCTGGACTACCAGATTGTGTCGTCTATCTGCCACCTTGCGCGGATGAAAAACATGCATGTCGTGGCGGAGTTCGTTGAAACGGAAGAGATTCAGCAAGCTGCACTGGAGCTGGGGATTGATTATCTGCAGGGCTTTTATATCGGCAAGCCAGAGCCTTTGGAAGGCCTGGCTGCCGCAGATGAGTGAACCGCGCCCGTCAGGCCGCGATATCGGGTGACGCTTCTTCGGTAATTTTCAGCGCCCAGCCGGTTACCGCCTGCCAGTACTGCTGCTCTTTTTCCAGATCGAGCAGCACCAGCGCGTTCTGGCTAAACCAGTCGTGCGGGAAGCACAGCGTCCAGTGATTCGCTTCGGTGGTGAGCTTCAGCGTCGGCGGAGTGGTTGTCGCCTGACGCTGGTTATTCAGCAGCACGCCGAGGCGCAGCAGCTGGATCATCGGCAAGAACTGCTTTTTCTTAAACAGCGTAAAACGCGGCAGATCGTCGAGTTTTACCGCCTTGCGATGATAGCGAACCAGCGTGGCGATAAGCATCTGCTGTTCCTGATTAAAGCCCGGCAAATCGCTGTTTTGCAGAATGTATGCCGAATGGCGGTGCATTCCGCTGTGATTGATATTCAGCCCAACCTCGTGCAGCATCGCGGACCACTTCAGCAGCGCTGCCAGCTGCGGGTGCGCCTGCTTGCCGTTTTGCTCAACCCACTGCTCGTACATGCGGTTGGTGGTTTCCAGCACGCGGCGCGCCTGTTCGCGGTCCACGTTGTACTGGCTCGCCAGACTTTCGGCGGTGCGGATACGAATATCATCGTGGCGGAAGCGACCTTCCATTTCGTACAGCACGCCCTCGCGCAGCGCGCCGTCAGACAGGCGCAGCTCTTTAATTGCCAGCGAATCAAACACGCCGCAAAGAATGGCGAGGCCAGGCATAAAGACCGCCTGGCGGTCTTCGGACAGGCCC
The DNA here is from genome assembly GCA_002470465.1 of Pluralibacter sp. UBA7423. Classification (GTDB taxonomy): domain Bacteria; phylum Pseudomonadota; class Gammaproteobacteria; order Enterobacterales; family Enterobacteriaceae; genus Scandinavium. Next base: position 250,086 of record DKMD01000010.1, on the reverse strand, counting down.
GGCAGGCTCAGTGCGCTGAAGCTTTTGAACTTCAGTACCTCTGCAACCAACATATCCAGGCGTTCAGGGGTGATGATGCCGTCCTTCTCGCCCATTTCGACCAGCACTTCGTGCACCGCTTTAATGGTGCCCGATGCGCCCATCGCCACGTTCCAGCCCTGAATACGATACTGCCAGGAGAGCGTTTCAAGCTTCTGCACCGCCGCGAGGCGAGCGCGCTGGAAGTTCTCTTTGCTGATGGCGCCGCCGGGGAAGAACGTCTGGGCGAAGCTGACGCAGCCCATACGGCGGCTTTCCACCAGCTGCGGGGTGAAGTCTTCGCCGATCACAAGCTCCGTTGAACCGCCGCCGATGTCGATCACCAGCTTGCGGCCTTTTTCCGGCTGCGTGTGCTCCACGCCCATAAAAATCAGGCGGGCTTCTTCATTACCCGAAATGATTTCAATCGGGTAGGGGATAACCTTTTCTGCACGCTTGAGAAACTCTGGCGCGTTCAGCGCCTGGCGAAGCGTGTGGGTGCCGACGATGACCACGTTTGCCGGGGAAAACCCTTGCAGACGCTCAGCAAACAGAGAGAGGCAGCTCATGCCACGCTCTATTGCTTCTTCGCTGAGCATGTTATTTTCACCCAGGCCGTCGGCCAGATGAACGCGCTGCTTCAGGCGGCCAATAATTTGCAGTGCACCGTCGACGACGCGCGCAATCACCATATGAAAACTGTTCGATCCCAGGTCGACCGCAGCAATCTCCTGCGGTCGTGACGTTTTGGTTTTAATGGGCATAGATTAGTCGGCTTGCTCAAGGGTTTTGATGTAGTCGTAAATCGCCAGCTGGGCCCGGACTTTGCGGCGATTGCCGCGAGGCACATAGCGATTACTCAGCTCTTTGTCGATAAAACGGGCTTTTACGGTGTCGCTGAACAGCAGATCGATGATATCCAGCACCTGCTGCTTCAGGCGCGGGTCAAGCAGCGGCGTGGCGACTTCAATGCGGTAGTCGATATTTCGCGTCATCCAGTCTGCCGACGAGAGCCACACCTTTTTGCTGCCGCCGTCTTCAAAAATATAGATCCGATCGTGCTCAAGGTAGCGGTCAACGATGCTGATGACGTTAATATTTTCGCTGATGCCTTCCAGCTGCGGGATCAGCGAACACATGCCGCGGATCAGCAGATTCACCGGTACGCCGGAGCCGGACGCCGCATAGAGTCTGTCAACCAGGCCTTTGTCGACCAGATTGTTCAGCTTCAGCGTTATGCCAGAAGGCAAGCCATTCTGGGCATTGGCGATCTCTTTGTCGATCATCTCGTACAGCAGGCGGCGCGAGTTTTGCGGCGACACCATCAGGTAATCGAAATTCACCGGACGGTAAGGGTTCTCAATGAAGTTAAACACCCGACGCACTTCGTTAGTGATGCGCGCATCGGCGGTCAGCAGCGAATAGTCGGTGTAAATACGGGCGGTTTTTTCGTTGAAGTTCCCGGTGCCGATATGCGCGTAGCGCACCACTTCATCGCCCTCCTTACGTGAGATAAGGAACAGCTTGGCGTGAATTTTCAGGCCCGGCGCGGAGAAGATAACGTGCACGCCCGCTTCGGTGAGGCGCTTCGCCCAGTGAATGTTGGCCTCTTCATCAAAGCGCGCCTGAAGCTCGACCACTACGGTAACTTTTTTGCCGTTGTGGGCGGCGTGAATCATCGAATCAATGATGCGGGAGTCTTTTGCCACGCGGTAGATATTGATTTTGATCGCCAGCACGCTTGGGTCAAACGATGCCTGACGCAGCAGTTCCAGAACGTGCTCGAAGGTGTGATACGGATAGTAGAGCAGCACGTCGCGCTCGCGGATCGCATCAAACCCGTTACGGAATTTATCAAACCAGACGTGTCGCAGGCGCGGCAGCGGCTTGTTCACCAGGTTGGCTTTGCCAACGTTCGGGAAGCCGATAAAGTCCTTAAAGTTGTGGTAGCGTCCGCCGGGGACGATGGAGTCATAGCGGGTGATGGCGAACTTATTGCGCAGCATTTCGACCATCGCATCCGGCATGTCGCGCTGATAAACAAAGCGCACCGGCTCTGCGGTCAGGCGCTGCTTAAGGCTGGAAGACATCAGCTCCATCAGGCTCGATTCCATCTCGTGCACCAGGTCGTACTCGGCGTCGCGGGTCATTTTCATCGAGTAGGCGTTCAGGGCGTCGTAATCAAAGAAGCCCTTAAAGATGTCGTCGAGGCAGTAGCGAAGAATGTTATCCAGTAGGATCATCGGCTTACGGCGGCGCGGCGTTTCCGGTGGCAGGTTAACAAAGCGCGGTACTTTATCAGACGGAATTTCCAGCAGCGCGTAGCTGATTTCGTCGCCGCGAATAATCTCCACCGCCAGATAGGTGTAATCGTCCTTCAGGAACGACACCAGATCGGTTTCGCGGTTAATCAGGATTGGCGTGATGTGCTGGCGCAGATAGTGTTTAAAGTAGTGGCGCAGCCAGCCTTGCTGATTGACCGACAGCTGACGTTCGTTGATCAGGAATATCTGGTTGCGTGCCATTTCCAGCAGCAGCTCGTTATAGAGACTGTCGAATTCCTGGTCGGCCTTCAGCACCCGGGCCTGAATTTTACCGAGTAGATGGCGGGAATGGGCGGTAATGCCTTGCTCTTCACTGATGATAATGCGGCGCTTGAGTTCGGCAAAACGCACCTTGTAGAACTCATCCAGGTTATTGGAGTAGATCCCCAAAAAGCGCATGCGTTCTATCAACGGGTTGCTTTTATCCGCCGCTTCCTGGAGAACGCGCTCGTTAAATGACAACCAGCTCAGTTCTTTTTCGATATAAAGCTTATCCTGACCCATTACTCCTCACACTCCGGTTGATTGACGCGGGCAGCCCTCACATTATGGCGAGCTTTGACCTGAGATGTCCAACTGTGCCAGATAAGTATGACAGTTAATTTTTTTCTTGAGGATATTAAGGCGTTGGGGCGTAGATGCGCGGCAGCGCTGTGCTTGCCCGGGCCTACGGTTTGTAGGTCGGGTAAGCGTAGCGCCACCCGACGGTAAGTTAGTCTTCGGAAGCATGTCCCTGAGCAGGAAGCTGCACGCCGTCGAGCCAGGCGCCGTTATTTTTCATTTCCAGACGGCCATCAACAAACCAGCTGACGACCAGCGGATAGATTGCATGCTCCTGATGCTGCACGCGGTCGGTGATTTCCTCTTCCGTGTCGCCGGCAAACACCGGCACTTTGGCCTGAAGGATCACCGGGCCGCCGTCGAGCTCGTCGGTAACGAAATGCACCGAGGTGCCATGCTCTTCGTCGCCGTTGTCCAGCACCTGACGATGGGTATGCAGGCCCGGGTATTTCGGCAGCAGGGAAGGGTGAATGTTCAGCAAACGGCCATAATAGTGCGCGACAAAAGCCGGGCTGAGAATGCGCATATAGCCTGCAAGTACGACTACGTCGGGCGCGTAGGCGTCAATCTCCTGGATCAGTTCGCGATCGAAGGCTTCGCGACTGGAAAACTGACTGGCGGACAGCGCATGGGCAGGAATATCTGCTTCACGCGCTCGCTCAAGGCCGAACGCATCGGCCTTGTTGCTGAACACTGCACGCAGGGTGCCGTTGATTCTCTTCTGCTTGCAGGCATCGATAATCGCCTGCAGGTTGCTTCCGTTGCCAGAAATCAGCACCACAATGTTTTTCATTACTCGATGACCACACGCTGTTCAGAATCGGAAGCTTTGATATACCCGATTTTCCACGCGTTTTCACCTTTCTCATTCATCAGCGCGACCGCTTTATCCGCCTCAGTTGCCGGGAGCGCAATCACCATCCCTACACCGCAGTTAAAGGTGCGGTACATTTCGTGTTGGCTAACGTTGCCCGCTTTTTGCAGCCAGTTGAATACGGAAGGCCACTGCCAGGAGGATTCGTCGATTACCGCCTGGGTGTTGTCCGGCAGCACGCGCGGGATGTTCTCCCAGAAGCCGCCACCCGTCAGGTGGGCAATGGCGTGGACGTCAACGTTCGCAATCAGCTCCAGCACATTTTTCACGTAGATGCGGGTCGGGGCCAGCAGGTGATCGGCCAGCGATTTGCCTTCCAGCGCTTCGGTTTCCGGGTTGCAGCCGCTGACTTCGATGATCTTACGCACCAGAGAATAGCCGTTGGAGTGCGGACCGCTGGAGGCCAGCGCAATCAGCACGTCGCCGTCGGCCACTTTGCTGCCGTCGATAATTTCTGACTTCTCAACCACGCCGACGCAGAAACCGGCTACGTCATAATCTTCGCCGTGGTACATGCCCGGCATCTCTGCCGTTTCACCCCCGACCAGCGCGCAGCCGGACTGCAGGCAGCCTTCGGCGATGCCGGAGATAACGCTGGCTGCGGTATCGACATCCAGCTTGCCGGTGGCGTAATAGTCGAGGAAGAACAGCGGTTCAGCGCCCTGAACCACCAGGTCGTTAACGCACATCGCCACGAGATCGACGCCAATGGTGTCATGACGCTTAAGATCCATTGCCAGGCGAAGCTTGGTGCCAACGCCGTCCGTGCCGGAAACCAGCACTGGCTCACGATATTTTTGCGGCAGCGCGCACAGTGCGCCGAAGCCACCCAGGCCACCCATCACTTCCGGGCGACGGGTTTTCTTCACCACACCTTTGATTCGGTCAACCAGAGCATTACCTGCGTCAATATCAACACCGGCATCTTTGTAGCTGAGAGAGGTTTTGTCGGTCACTGCAAATCTCCACGAAGGGCGTTAGCAAATAAAATCGGCGCCATTCTAACAGCCTAAGCAAACGTTTGCGAGCCTGGGAGAGGGATATCTTTTGCTGACGAATATTTACACGATAGTGAAGCCCCGGCGGCAAATTTGAACCCGTTCACGAAAATGAAACCGGTTACGGTTTAATGCTTGCAGGTTATTGCCAGAGCACACAATATTCCACTGAAACCGGTTTCTGAAATGGCATTCGGAGGAAGGCACAGATGCACATTGCCGCGTTTGATATTGGTGGAACGGCGCTGAAAATGGGCGTAGTGACGCAGGAAGGGGCGATACTCGCCAAAAGTAAAGCCATCGTTACCGGCAGCGACGGGGATGCGATTTTAGAGGGGGTCCTGCACTGGATCGACACGCATTCTGAGTGCGAAGGCATTGCCATCAGCGCGCCAGGCTATGTGAATCCCCACTCTGGCTTTATCGAGATGGGCGGTGCTATCCGCAAGTTCGATAATTTCGCCATCAGGGCGTGGCTTGAAGAGCGCACCGGGCTTCCGGTTGCGATCGAAAACGACGCCAACTGCGTGCTGCTGGCTGAGCGCTGGCAGGGCAGAGCCGCTGAAATGAGCGATTTTCTGGTGCTGACCATCGGCACGGGGATCGGCGGTGCCATCTTCTGTAACAATCAGCTGGTGCGCGGCGCAAAATTTCGTGCGGGCGAGTTTGGCTATATGTTCACTGAACGCCCCGGCAGCCGCCATCCCACGCATTACACCATGAATGCCACCTGCACAATGCGCGTTCTGCGCAGCCGTTACAGCCAACACTGTGGTAAAGCGCTGGAAGAAGTCAGCGGTGAGGAGATTTTTGATGCCTGGGATGCCGGTGATGTGACCTGCCAGCGTCTGGTCGAAGAGTTCTTCAATGGCCTGGGCGCCGGGCTTTACAACCTGGTTAATCTTTTCGATCCGCAGGTGATATTGCTCGGCGGCGGCGTTACGGAGCGCCCCGGTTTTCTGGCGCAGCTCAAACAGCATCTCGCCTGGTTTGGCATCGACGAATACGTCGATACCGTGAGCCACGGCAACGACGCCGGGTTACTCGGCGCGGTTTATCATTTTAATCAGCAGTCTGAACGTTAAAGAGGGAGTGGTTATGTCCGGATTTAAAAGCGATTTTCTGTGGGGCGGGGCCGTGGCGGCACATCAGCTGGAAGGCGGCTGGAAAGAGGGCGGCAAAGGCCCAAGCGTGGCTGATGTGATGACAGCAGGCGCTCACGGCCTGGCGCGTGAAATTACCGACGGCGTGCTGCCAGGAAAAAACTACCCGAACCACGAGGCGATCGATTTTTATCACCGCTATAAAGACGACATTAAATTGTTCGCCGAAATGGGCTTTAAATGCTTCCGCACCTCTATCGCGTGGACGCGACTGTTCCCGAAAGGCGACGAGCTGGAGCCGAACGAAGCGGGTCTGAAATTCTACGATGACCTGTTCGACGAGTGCCTGAAGTACGGCATCGAGCCGGTGATCACCCTGTCGCACTTCGAAATGCCTTACTTCCTGGTGAAAGAGTACGGCGGCTGGCGTAACCGTAAAACCATCGACTTCTTCGTGCGCTTTGCGAAAGTGGCCTTCGAGCGCTATCAGCACAAAGTGAAGTACTGGATGACCTTCAACGAAATCAACAACCAGGCCAACTACCACGAAGATTTCGCACCGTTCACCAACTCCGGCATTAAGTATGAAGAGGGTGAAGATCGCGAGCCGATTATGTATCAGGCGGCGCACTACGAGCTGGTGGCAAGCGCCCTGGCGGTGAAAATTGCCCGTGAGATTAACCCGTCATTGCAGGTCGGCTGCATGATAGCCATGTGCCCGATTTACCCGCTGACCTGCGCGCCGGATGACATGATGATGGCGATGAACGCCATGCATAAACGCTACTGGTTTACCGACGTCCACGTGCGCGGCAAATACCCGCAGCACCTGCTGAACTACTTCGACCGTCGCGGCTTTACGCTGGATATTACCGCCGAAGATAAAGCGGCGCTGCTGCAGGGCTGCGTCGATTATATCGGCTTCAGCTACTACATGTCCTTCGCAACTAAGGCGACGGAAGATAACCCAATGCTGGACTACGATGAAACGAAAGCGCTGGTCTCCAATCCGTACGTGAAGAAATCTGACTGGGGCTGGCAGATTGACCCGGTGGGGCTGCGCTACTCCCTGAACTGGTTCTGGGATCACTATCAGCTGCCGCTGTTTATTGTTGAAAACGGCTTTGGGGCGATTGACGTACGTGAAGCGGACGGCAGCGTGAATGACCAGTACCGTATCGATTATCTGTCTGCGCACATTGCTGAGATGAAAAAAGCGGTCGTGGAAGACGGCGTGGATCTGATGGGCTATACGCCATGGGGCTGTATCGATCTTGTTTCTGCCGGGACCGGCGAGATGAAAAAACGCTACGGCTTTATCTACGTTGATAAAGATAACGAAGGCAACGGCACGCTTGAGCGCAGTAAGAAGAAGTCGTTTGAGTGGTATCAGCAGGTGATCGCCAGCAACGGAAATAACCTGTAGCTGTCGGGTGGCGCTAATGCTTACCCGACCTACAATACACGTAGGCCCGCGTAAGCGTAGCGCCACCGGGCAGAACCCTGCGCCCAAGCCGGAGCCCTGCCTCCGGTTTTTTTGTCTCTAAATCACTTTGCTTGATATACGTCAAGCAACACGGGTATGGCGCAATCCAAAAAAAGCGGTATAATCCCGCGATTTTTTTGCGGATGCCACCTCAGAGGAGAAAGAGAATGAAGATTGTTGAAGTGAAACACCCACTCGTCAAACACAAGCTGGGCCTGATGCGTGAGCATGACATCAGCACTAAACGCTTCCGTGAACTCGCCTCAGAAGTTGGCAGCTTACTGACCTATGAAGCGACCTCCGATCTGGAAACCGAAACCGTTACCATCGAAGGCTGGAATGGCCCGGTGCAGATTGAGCAGATCAAAGGCAAAAAAATTACCGTTGTACCAATCCTGCGTGCAGGCCTCGGCATGATGGAAGGCGTGCTGGAGCACGTTCCGAGCGCGCGTATCAGCGTGGTCGGCATCTACCGTAATGAAGAAACCCTCGAACCGGTTCCGTATTTCCAGAAGCTGGTCTCCAACATCGACGAGCGTATGGCGCTGGTGGTTGACCCGATGCTGGCAACCGGCGGCTCTATGATCGCCACCATCGACCTGCTGAAAAACGCCGGCTGTAACAGCATTAAAGTGCTGGTACTGGTTGCTGCGCCGGAAGGTATTGCCGCGCTGGAGAAAGCGCATCCGGACGTTGAGCTGTACACCGCTTCCATTGACCAGGGCCTCAACGAGCACGGGTACATCATCCCTGGCCTCGGCGATGCCGGCGATAAGATCTTTGGTACCAAGTAAGTGATTCACTAAAAAGAGCCGACTTTGAGAGTCGGCTTTTTTTTGACTACAACACAACAACAATACTCAGAGGAAACGACTATGACGCGCCGCGCTATCGGGGTTAGTGAAAGACCGCCGCTTTTACAGACCATCCCGCTTAGTTTGCAGCATCTGTTCGCCATGTTTGGCGCAACCGTGCTGGTGCCTGTGCTTTTTCATATTAACCCGGCAACGGTCCTGCTGTTTAATGGCATCGGCACGCTGCTGTATCTGTTCATATGCAAAGGCAAAATTCCGGCCTATCTGGGCTCAAGCTTTGCGTTTATTTCCCCCGTACTGCTTCTGCTGCCGCTGGGATATGAAGTGGCGCTCGGCGGCTTTATCATGTGCGGCGTGCTGTTCTGCCTGGTGTCATTCATCGTGAAGAAAGCCGGAACCGGCTGGCTGGATGTGATGTTCCCGCCGGCAGCGATGGGCGCAATCGTCGCGGTTATCGGTCTCGAACTGGCAGGCGTTGCCGCGAACATGGCCGGTCTGCTGCCTGCCGACGGCCAGAGCGTCGACAGCAAAGTGATCATCGTGTCCATGGTGACGCTGGCTGTGACGGTGTTTGGCTCCGTGCTGTTCCGTGGCTTCCTGGCGATTATTCCTATTCTGATTGGCGTATTGGTGGGTTACGGCCTGTCATTCTCCATGGGCATGGTGGATACCGCAGCAATCAGCCAGGCGCACTGGTTTGCGCTGCCAACGTTCTATACGCCTCGCTTTGAGTGGTTTGCTATTTTCACCATTCTGCCTGCGGCGCTGGTGGTTATCGCGGAACACGTCGGCCACCTGGTGGTTACCGCGAACATCGTGAAAAAGGACCTGATCAAGGATCCTGGCCTGCACCGTTCAATGTTTGCCAACGGCCTTTCCACTGTAATCTCCGGTTTCTTCGGCTCCACGCCAAATACCACCTACGGCGAAAACATCGGCGTAATGGCGATCACCCGCGTATACAGCACCTGGGTTATCGGCGGCGCGGCGGTGATTGCTATTCTGCTCTCCTGCGTGGGTAAACTGGCGGCGGCTATCCAGATCATTCCGGTGCCGGTCATGGGCGGCGTTTCGCTGCTGCTGTATGGAGTGATCGGTGCGTCCGGTATTCGCGTGCTGATTGAATCGAAAGTGGATTACAGCAAAGCGCAGAACCTGATCCTGACCTCCGTTATCCTGATCATCGGCGTCAGCGGTGCGAAAGTTCACATTGGCGCAGCGGAGCTGAAAGGCATGGCGCTGGCAACCATCGTCGGTATTGCACTGAGCCTGATCTTCAAGCTGATCAGCGTCCTGCGTCCGGAAGAAGAAGTGCTGGACGCGGCCGACAGCGAGACGCCGTCTCACTGATCGTTCTGACGATCGAATGACCGGGCGAAGGATCCGCCCGGTTCTCTCCTTCATGGCTTTTGTGTTACACTCATCGCGTTTTTAGCAGTTCCATGTTGAGGTCACTCTGAACGCTCCGGCTCAGCTCTCTCTGCCACTCTATCTTCCCGACGACGAAACTTTCGCGAGTTTCTGGGCGGGCGATAACTCTTCTTTACTTGCCGCAGTGCAAACCATGCTGCGTCAGGAACACAGCGGATACATCTACGTCTGGTCGCGCGAAGGCGCTGGCCGCAGCCATTTGCTGCACGCGGCGTGCGCCGAACTGTCGCAGCGCGGTGATGCGGTGGGCTATGTTCCGCTCGATAAACGCACCTGGTTTGTGCCTGAAGTGCTGGAGGGAATGGAGCAACTGGCGCTGGTCTGCATCGATAATATCGAGTGCGTGGCCGGGGATGACCTGTGGGAAATGGCGATTTTCAATCTCTACAACCGCATTCTGGAATCCGGCAAAACGCGGCTGCTGATCACCGGCGACCGTCCTCCGCGTCAGCTCAATCTTGGCTTACCGGATCTGGCCTCGCGCCTCGACTGGGGGCAAATCTACAAGCTTCAGCCGCTGTCGGACGAAGACAAACTGCAGGCATTGCAGCTGCGTGCAAAAATGCGTGGTTTCGAAATGCCGGAAGACGTGTGCCGCTTCCTGATGAAGCGCCTTGACCGTGAAACCCGCACCCTGTTTATGACGCTGGATCAGCTCGATCACGCGTCAATCACCGCCCAGCGTAAGCTGACGATTCCGTTTGTGAAAGAGATCCTTAAGCTCTAGCGCGAGTTCCCCTCACCCTAACCCTCTCCCCAAAGGGGAGAGGGGATTCGATTGTGCCAACAGTAAATCCAGCGTGGTTTTCTCCCTCTCCCTTAGGGAGAGGGCAGGGGTGAGGGTCAACGTACTTCAATATCGTCCAGCAAATGCTGCATCAGCAGCGGAATCGGCCTGCCGGACGCCACGCTTCTTCCTCCTTCGCGCCACAGCGCCGTGCCGCTGACGTCCAGATGCGCCCATGGGATTTCCGGTGGGCAGAAGGCCTGGAGCAGCCATGCCGCCGAGGCGCTTATCGCCGCATTGTTTGTCGGCGTGTTGCACAAATCCGCAATGGCGCTTTCGGTTTGCTTTTTCAGGCGCTTATCGAGCGGCAGCGACCATACTTCGTCCCCGCTTTTCTTGCCGGCCTGCGTAAGCTGTTCCCGCAGCGTTTCACTTTGCGTCATCAGCCCGCTCAGCTCATAGCCCAGCGCTTTGACTACTGCGCCGGTCAAGGTCGCCATATCGATGATGAAATGCGTCTGTTCATGGCGCTGGCTGGCCCAGGCGATGGCGTCGGCCAGCACCAGACGGCCTTCGGCATCGGTATTGTTGATTTCCACCGTCATGCCGTTGCAGGCGCGCGCCACGCTGCCGGGCTGCATCGCGTCCGGACCAATCGCGTTTTCCGCCAGCGCCAGTACGCCCATCACCCGCACGGGCAGCGCCAGTTCGGCAATGCTCAGCATCAGCCCCAGCACGTTCGCCGCGCCGCACATGTCGTACTTCATGGTGTACATGCCTGCGCCTTCCTTCAGCCACAGACCGCCGGTATCGAAGGTAATACCTTTGCCGACGTAAGTGCGTACCGGGCCGTTTGCCACGCCATCATAGTGAATCGCCAGCAGGCGAGGAGGGCGCGTGGAGCCCTTGCCAACCGCGTACAGCAGCCCAAGGCCTTGCTCCTGAATGGCGTGCTCATCCAGCACTTCGCAGCGTAGCGCCGGGAAAGCGGCACAAAGACGCTCAGCTTCTTCCACTACAAACTGCGGCGTGCAGGCTTCCGACGGGATATCCGCGAGACGACGGGCTACGAGCATTCCGTTGGCAATAGCCGACTGCTGACGGCAGGCCTTCTGCAAGGCTTCCTGCTGTGACGACAGACAGAAAACGGTCAGCGTTTTGACCCGTACGCTGTGACCGGCAGTCGTTTTCAGGCCCAGATCGTCCAGTCGATGATCGAGATTGAAGAACCAGCGTAGCGCTGAATCACGAACGCGAGTTTCGGTAATGACGGAAAAATCCACTATCACATTGTCGCTGGAGGGCGCTTTGAAAAGCGGGCGCAGCTGCGCGAGCAATTCGTCCGTCAGGGTATCGTCCCAGGCTTGATTCGGGAGCAGCGTCAGGCGGGAAAAAGGCGCGCAGGCAAAGCGGCAGTCTGCCACTTCACCTTTGTCTGTCAGGGCGATCATCTCACCTGTAACGGAAAGGTTGAGAGAGCTCAGCAGCGGGCTGCGCGGCGAAGTGATTAAATGGCTGTCAGGGGGCAGATCGTAAGGCTCAGTGATAACGTGGTATTCCATTCTTTTACTCCTCAATCGGTGCGCGAATGCGTGCGGCGTAAGCCTGCATCCATTCGTCGTCGACTGGCTGATAGTGAGTTTTTTCTGCGCGGCGCTCGGCGCGGAAGACGGTCAGCGGCTGTTTCTCAGTCGCTACCACAAACGAGAACGTTTTGATGTTGGTTGCGGCGCCAAACTCGCCGTGGCGATTCATACACACCACGGAAAGATCGCCCGCGCGGCCAAAGCGTGACATCAGCTTGTCTTCCAGTTCGAAGACCACGGAATCGGCGGCCTGCTGCGGCGTCATGCCTCCCGCCATGCGGCGGACGATTTCATAGCTGGTGCAGCCCTTCATCAAATCTTCGCCCACGCCCGTGGCGGTTGCCGCGCCGGTTTCGCTGTCGCAGTAGAAGCCGGAGCCCATAATCGGTGAGTCACCGATGCGGCCACGCTTCTTCATAAACAGGCCGCTGGTGGAGGTGGCGACGCTCATTGAACCTTGCTTATCGAGGCCGATAATGCCAACGGTGTCGTGGCCATCATACGGACTTAAGCCTTTATCCAGCGTTTCGCGACAGCGCTTGCGGTAATGCTGCATCGCGCGGTCAGTGAGCATGGTTTTCTCCGCGAAGCCCTGTTCCAGAGCCCATTCGCGTGCGCCCTGGCCGACCAGCAGCGAGTTGTAGCGCTGGCGGCTCAGCGCCTGGGCCACGCGCACCGGGTTGGCGATATCGATCAGGTTACCGACGGCACCAAACGCCAGAGTATCGCCGTCCATAAAGGCGGCATCCAGTTCGACTTCACCGTTTTCCGTCGGCAATCCGCCATAGCCCACGGATTTGTAGTACGGAAAATCTTCCACGGCGGCAACCGCGTCGACGATACTCGCCGAAGCACCACTCCCTGCGGCAAGCTTTGTGGCGGCTTCGGTAACCCCTTCCAGCGCCATACGCCAGGTTGCAATAATTCCCCACATCGTTACGACTCCTGTTTTGCAAGCTTGCTGGTTTCTGTTTCGGTGATGGCTTCTGCGGCGCGGTACTGCTTGTCGAGGATGCGCATAAACGGCAGGTAGAGCATCGCGCCAATCAGCAGATTAAGGATTTGCATCACGCTGCCCGAGAGGTGCCCGGTGACGATAAACCCGCTCAGCACAGGCGGCAGCGTCCACGGAATAAATACTCCGGTGGTGACGGCCACCGCGCCAATTTTCATTGCTACATACTGGATTGTGACCAGCACCAGCGGGACGAGGTTGAACGGGATCAGCATGATCGGGTTCATGATCACCGGCAGGCCGAACAGCACCGGTTCGTTGATATTAAAGAGGGAGGCACCCGCACCGAGGCGTGCCACTTCGCGCATGTTTTTACTGCGGGCGAAAATCAGCATCGCGATAACCAGCGACAGCGTGGCCCCGGCGCCGCCCATCCAGATCATATCGAAGAACTGCTCGGTAATGATGTGCGGCGGCGTGACGCCGGCCTGAATGGCGGCGATGTTGTCGGTCTGATTTTCCATCCACAGCGGGCGAATGATGCCGTTGATCATCGACCCGGAGTTAATGCCGACGGACCACAGAATGGTGATGCTGAATACCGTCATCAGCGCACCGAAATAGGAGGTGCCATAGTGGCGCACCGGCGTGGCGACCACTTCATAGATGAACTGGTGGATGGTGCGGTAGTGGGTATTTTCAAAGCCGATACGGATAACCAGCACCAGAATCATCACCAGCAGCGCCGGGATCAGCGCGGCAAAGGATTCCTGTACCGCAGGCGGCACGCCATCCGGCATTTTAATAACCAGCTTTTTACGCTTCAGCCAGCAGAACAGCTCCGTCCACAGCAGGGAGCCAATCATTGACACAAACAGCCCTTTAGTCCCGATCCACTCAACGGGCATGACGGTGATGCCGCCGTTTTCGGCCACTTTAATAAACGGCGTGAGGATCAGAAAACAGACCAGCGCCAGGATCCCACAGGAAAGGCGGTCTTCTTTATAGTGTTCCGCCAGACGATAGGCGACCAGGAAGCTGATAAACAGCGACATCGTGGAGAACACCGCGTTAAACGGGATCTCGACGATGCTGCTCCAGCTGTCACCAAAGGTATGAGACATGAACTGCTGGTAGCCCTGATTCGGGAAGGAGGAGATCACCAGCAGGATCGAACCGACGATAATAAACGGCATGAATGAAACGTAGGCACCGCGAATCGCGCAAAGGTGGCGCTGTGCCGCCGCTTTGGCCGCCAGTGGCATCAGTTTGGCTTCTAAAAATCCCAGAACATTGTTCATTGTGAGCTCCGCACGAGACTGAGTGTTGGGTTGTGTGTTATGACTGCGGATTATCAATGAAAGGCGGATGGTGAAAGGTGAATTCGGTCACAATGCCAGCGCACAGAAAATGTAAGTCTCATATGATTAGTTATATAAAATCATCAGGAGCCGACGATGGAAATTAAGCTGCACGCCAATGCCACCACCACGCCGCGGATCCGTCGTTATCTTCAGGAATCCGATAAAAGCGACCGGGAGCTGGCGAAAGAGCTGGGTATTTCCGTGACCACCGTTCGACGCTGGCGCAACCGCGAACAAACGGGCGACCGGCATACGACGCCGCATGTGATATACAAAGCAATGAGACCTGAGCAAATCACGGTGGTGAACGCACTGCGCGATACGCTGCACGCACCGCTGGATGAGCTGCTGTTTATGGTAAATGAAGGGCTGGGGATCCCGGTTTCCCGCGCCACGCTCAACCGCTATCTTCGTCCTGCGCATCAGCGGGAAAAGCCGGGGCCGCAGGGCGTCAGGGCCCTGAAAAACGGGCATATGCCTGACACGCTGACGCTGCACTACCGTCGATTGTCGATGACCATGGACGATGGAGGTGAGCACCATCTGCTGTGGGCGCGTGAATCCGTCAGCGGCTGGTGCTCAGCGCGGGTCTTTTCCGGGATGTCTCTCCCGCTGGTCAAAACCTGGCTGGATGAAACGCTTGCATGCTGCCCGGCTGATATTCAATGTCTTGAGACCGAGGCCATTAAATGGTTCGCGATTGAGATACCGGGGCTGATTGTTATTCGTAAGCCGGAGCTCACTCCTGTGGCGATAACCTTCACGGAAAATCTGAGTACGCTGATCCCGGCGGCAGTGGAGCCGGATACACTGGTGCGGCGGCTATGTGAACTATGGAATACAGGCAAGGCGCAGAAAAAATTAGGAGAGTGTACGCCGCAGGCCTTTCTGGAAGCGCTGCGGCGCTGAAGATTACAGGATTTCCAGCACGGACTCCGGCGGGCGACCAATGCGCGCCTGGCCGTTTTTCACCACAATCGGGCGTTCAATCAGCTTCGGATTGGCAATCATTGCGTTGACAAGATCGGCCTCGCTGAGCGAGCTGTCCGCCAGATTCAGCTCTTTATAGAGATCTTCTTTCTGGCGCATCAGCTCGCGGGCACTTTTCATGCCGAGCATCTTCAGCAGCTGTTTCAGCTGGGCGGCATCCGGCGGCGTATCAAGGTACAGAATGACCTCCGGCTCTATGCCTTTCTCTTTCAGCTGCGCTAAGGTTTCGCGGCTTTTGGAGCAGCGCGGGTTATGGTAAATGGTGACCGGGTGGCTCATCGGGTATCCTTACATTTTCATATAGGGTTTAAAGGTGGCCTGCAGCTGGCGGAACTGATCGATGCGTGCGTCATAGCGGGCCTGCTGCAGACTGCCGAGCTTAACCTGCGAACTGGCGCTGCTGAGCAGAGAAATGGCCTGATCGAGCCGGCCAACCAGCGCCATATTTTCAGCGCGTGCCGCCAGCTCCTGATCGCGATTGCCGAGCTGGCCTTCCGCCTGCGCCAACAGATCCCAGCCGTTGGTGTCATCTTTATAAGTGAACGTATAGCGGTTAAGCAGCGTTGCCGCTTCACCCGGATTGCCTGACTGTAGCAGGGCGTTGGCAAGGTTCAGCTGCAGGACAGGATTGGTACGTAAATCTTTTGCTGCTTTCAGGCGATTAACCGCCTCGGCGTTCTTTTTCTGCCCGAGCGAAATGTCGGTGGCGAGGTCGAGATACCAGGCGTTTTGCGGGTTGGCCGTGAGCAGCGGCTGTAGTTGCTTGCTGGCTTCCGCGTAGTTATTGGCTTCCATCGCCTGAAGCGCCCGGCCATACTGCGCGGCGCGCTGTTCGCGAATATTACCTTTCGACCAGTTGTCCAGCAGATCGCTGCCAAGCTGATTCTGCCCGTTGTTGTACATGCCAAGCGTACGCGCTTTTGCCATGTAGAAATCTTCTGAAGACTGCACTACCACCGGACGCATCTGGTTGGCGCGGTTACGCGCATCGGCAAGACGGCTCTCCGGCAACGGGTGCGTCAGCAGCATTTCCGGCGGGCGCGATGAATAGCGGGACTGATCCATCAGCTTGTCCATAAACTGCGGCATGCCCTGCGGGTCGAAGCCGGAGCGCTGCAGCACCTGGATCCCGATACGGTCGGCCTCTTCTTCGTTCTGACGCGTAAAGCTGATGAGCCCCTGCTGCGTGCCTGCCAGCGTGCCGGTCAGCGCTGCCATCCCGGCCTGCGGGCTTGCCATCGCTAACAGAATGGAGCCCAGCGCCCCGACCCAGGTCAGCGGCGCATTACGCTTCTGATCTTCCATTGCGCGTGCGAGGTGACGCTGGGTGACGTGAGAGATTTCGTGCGCCATGACCGACGCCAGCTGGCTTTCGGTATCGGCATAGCGGAACAGCGCCGAGTGCAATACTACGTTGCCGCCAAAGAAGGCGAAGGCGTTCAGCTCGTCGTTGTTAATTAAAAAGAAATGGAACGGCGTGCGCACCGAGTTGGCGTGGGAAACCAGGCGCATCCCGAGGCCGTTAATGTACTGCACCAGCAGCGGATCGTTTATCAGCGGGGCGCTGCCGCGCAGCTGGCGCACGTAGTAATCACCCATTTGCATCTCTTGTCCGATAGAGAGCGTGCTGCCTGCGGTGGTGCCCATATCCGGCAGGGAATCGGCGGTATCCGCGAAGGCAGGCAGGGCCTGGCCCAGGGTCAACGACGCGATGAGAGTCGCAACCAGCGTTTTCTTTAACTGCCTGAACATAACTCGATCCTGTCTGTAGGGTGTGCCAGTTTGACCGACAACGCGGCGTAACGTTCCACTGTCGGCTGCCCTGGCAGTGTAGCTGGCAGAGAGACGCCTGGAAATACCCGCGCGCGACTTTTGCTGTCATGTGCGGCCCGCGGCAAAAAGCGAAGGCAATTTTGTGACACTTCGATACAATTCATGCGGGCCTTTTGCCCGCCATTCAGGGAACGGTGTAGTTATGCTCGAAATGTTAATGCAGTGGTATCGTCGTCGTTTCAGCGACCCGGAAGCGATAGCGCTGCTGGTCATTCTGCTTGCCGGCTTCGGCATTCTCTTCTTCTTCAGCGGACTGCTGGCCCCCTTGCTGGTGGCGCTGGTACTGGCCTATCTCCTCGAATGGCCGACCGCGCGTCTGGAGCGTATTGGCTGCTCGCGCCGTTGGGCAACCTCAATTGTGCTGGTGCTTTTCGTTGGTGCGATGCTGCTGATGGCGTTTGTGGTGATGCCCGTCGCCTGGCAGCAGGGCATCAATTTAATTCGCGACATGCCCGGCATGCTGAATAAGCTCTCTGATTTTGCCGCCACGCTGCCGCGCCGCTATCCGGCGTTGATGGATGCAGGGATCATCGATGCGATGGCGGAGAACATGCGTGCGCGAATGACGACCATGGGTGATTCGGTGGTGAAATATTCGCTCGCTTCGCTGGTCGGGCTGCTGACGCTTGCCGTCTACCTGGTGCTGGTGCCGCTGATGGTGTTCTTCCTGGTGAAGGATAAAGAGCAGATGCTCAATGCCGTGCGCCGCGTGCTGCCAAGAAACCGCGGACTGGCGGGGCAGGTGTGGAAGGAGATGAATCAGCAAATCACCAACTACATTCGTGGCAAAGTACTGGAGATGATCGTCGTCGGCGTGGCGACCTGGATTGGCTTCCTGCTGTTTGGCCTGAACTACTCGCTGCTGTTGGCGGTGCTGGTGGGCGTGTCTGTACTAATCCCTTACATCGGCGCGTTCGTGGTCACCATTCCGGTGGTGTGCGTGGCGCTGTTCCAGTTTGGCCTGGGAACAGAGTTCTGGAGCCTGTTTGCCGTGTACCTGATTATTCAGGGTCTTGACGGCAACCTTCTGGTGCCGGTGCTGTTCTCCGAAGCGGTGAACCTGCACCCGCTGGTGATTATTCTTTCAGTGGTGATTTTCGGCGGCCTGTGGGGCTTCTGGGGCGTGTTCTTCGCCATTCCGCTGGCGACGCTGATTAAAGCGGTAGTACATGCCTGGCCGGACAGCCCGGCGGTAGAAGAGTAGAAAAAGGCCCGCAAAATTTGCGGGCCTTTAGCTTTATGAGGAGATGTCAGCTGTTCTCTTTCAGCCAGCTCAATACCACATCGTGGTGATTGCTGGTTTTGAAATCATCGAAGACGTGCTGGACTTTGCCGTCGCCGTCGATAAGGAAACTGATGCGGTGAATGCCGTCGTAGGTTTTACCCATGAAGGATTTCTCGCCCCAGATGCCAAACTGTTCGCAGACCTGGTGGTCTTCGTCAGAGAGCAGGGTGAAATTCAGCAGCTCTTTTTCGGCGAAACGGGAGAGCTTTTCCGGTTTGTCGGTGCTGATACCCAGCACTTCAACGCCCGCTTTCTTTAACTCATCCATATTGTCGCGCAAGCCGCAGGCCTGTACGGTACAGCCCGGGGTCATGGCTTTCGGGTAGAAATAAACCAGAACACGCTGTCCCTGGAAGTCGGTCAAATTTACTTGCTCACCGTCTTGATCGGGCAAGCTAAATTTCGGTGCGATGTCACCGGCTTTCAGTGGGGTCATTACTAAACTCCATCTTGTTCATCATGCTGTGAATAATTGACGATGTTTATACTGCCTTGCGCTTTCAGTTCTGTACACAGGTCTTTAAACGCTTGTTCGATCTTCGCCGCATTTTGCGACGCCGGACTGTGTGCCGTCACCTGAATAAACAGCTGCGGCGAAGAGGCGTTATCGCCCGGCTGCGTGCGGGAAACCAGCTCGGCGATGTTCATTTCATGGGCGTCCAGCAGGCCGGTAAAACGCTCGATAATATGCGGTGAATCAGGTACTTCTACCTGAAGCCAGACGGTTGACGGCTGCGCCGGACGTGGCTGTGCCAGGGTACGCTTCATCACAATGAGCAAATCCAGCTCCGCCCCTTTCAACGGCAGCGTGGACTCAATCAGGGTGATGGCGTTCCAGGAGCCGGAGAGCAGCATAATAAACGTAAATTCATCGCCGAGCATCGCCAGCCTGCTGTCCTCAATATTACAGCCGCAGCTACTGACGTGACGGGTGATGGTGTTCACGATGCCGGGGCGGTCGGCACCCAGGGCGGTAATCACCAGATAGTGATGCAGGGAGGCTGTCAAACCTTGTTCTTCCTGTGAAAAGGGGAGGTTGTGACTAGGAAAGCATAAAAAAAACCGGCATACAACATCCTGAGTGCCTCCGCTCTCTTGCTTTTATAACAAGACCAAACGTACCATTGAGGCTCTTGTCCGCACCCGCACCGAGGATGGCCCATGTTCACGGGAAGTATTGTAGCGCTTGTCACGCCGATGGATGAAAAAGGTCAGGTCGACCGCTCCAGCCTGAAAAAACTGATTGATTATCATGTCGCCAACGGAACCTCGGCGATTGTGTCGGTAGGGACTACCGGTGAATCCGCCACCCTGAGCCACGATGAGCACGGTGACGTGGTGTTGATGACCGTGGAGCTCGCCGATGGCCGCATCCCGATCATTGCCGGTACGGGCGCTAACGCCACCGCCGAAGCAATCAGCCTGACCCAGCGCTTCAATAACAGCGGTATTGTCGGTTGTCTGACCGTCACGCCTTACTACAATCGCCCGACTCAGGAGGGGCTGTTCCAGCACTTCAAAGCGATTGCCGAACATACTGATTTGCCACAAATTCTGTATAATGTGCCGTCCCGTACCGGCTGCGATATGCTGCCGGAAACCGTGGGCCGCCTTGCCGAAATCAAAAATATTATCGGTATTAAGGAAGCCACGGGGAACTTAAGTCGCGTTCACCAGATCAAAGAGCTGGTTTCAGATGACTTCATTCTGCTGAGCGGTGACGACGCTACCGCGCTGGACTTTATGCAGCTTGGCGGCAACGGCGTCATTTCCGTCACCACCAACGTTGCCGCGCGCGAGATGGCAGAAATGTGTAAACTGGCCGCCGAGGGGCGCTTTACTGAAGCCCGTGCGATTAACCAGCGTCTGATGCCGTTGCATAATAAATTATTTGTCGAACCCAATCCTATCCCGGTGAAATGGGCCTGTATGGAGTTGGGTCTTGTGGCGACCGATACGCTGCGCCTGCCAATGACCCCGATCACCGCCCATGGCCGTGACGTGGTGGCATCCGCGCTGAAGCATGCCGGTTTGCTGTAAAGTTTAGGGAGATTTGATGGCTTACTCAGTACAGAAGTCGCAGCTGGCAAAAGTTGCGGGTGTTTCGCTTGTTCTGCTTCTCGCAGCCTGCAGTTCCGATTCGCGCTACAAGCGCCAGGTGAGCGGTGATGAATCCTACCTGGAAGCGGCGCCGCTTTCTGAACTTCATGCGCCTGCCGGGATGATCCTGCCGATCCAGAACGGCGACTACAACATCCCGGTTGCCCGCGGCGACGGTGCCACGGGGAAAGCGCTGGATATTCGTCCACCTGCACAGCCGTTAGCGCTGGTTTCTGGGGCGCGTACCCAGTTTACGGGGGATACCGCACAGCTGCTGGTTGAAAGCGGCCGTAGCGGCAACCTGTGGCCGCAGGTTGTGAGCATCATTCAGGGCCAAAACTACACCATCGACAAGCGCGACGACGCCTCGCAGTCCCTGACTACCGACTGGGTGCAGTGGAACCGTCTGGACGAAGATCAGCAGTACCGCGGTCGCTATCAGGTTTCAGTGAAGCCTCAGGGCTATCAACAGGCCGTCGTGGTGAAGCTGCTGAATCTTGAGCAGGCTGGTAAGCCTGTTGCCGATGCCGCGTCCATGCAGCGCTACAGCGCGGAAATGCTGAACGTGATTTCTGCGGGTCTGGATAAGAATGCCACCACGGCGCAGAACGCTGCGCAGAGCCGTGAAGGTGCCTCTTTCGATGTGCAGAGCGCAGCGGACGACACGGGGCTGCCAATGCTGGTCGTACGCGGTCCGTTCAACCTGGTGTGGCAAAAACTCCCGGCAACGCTTGAAAAAGTGGGCATGAAAGTGACCGACAGCACCCGTTCCACCGGTAGCGTGGCTGTCACCTACAAACCGCTTTCCGACAGCGGCTGGAGCGACCTTGGCGTGAAGGATCCGGGCCTCGTTTCCGGCGACTACAAGCTGCAGGTTGGTGACCTCGATAACCGCAGCAGCATGCAGTTCATCGATCCGAAAGGACATACCCTGACCCAGTCGCAGAACGACGCGCTGGTGGCGGTGTTCCAGGCGGCATTTAAGTAAGATTTTAAAGGGCTGGCGCAAACCAGCCCTTTTTTCTGATATGATACGCAAACGTGTGCGTAGCGCAGAAAACCTGATTTTTTGTTCATTTTCCTGACCGGAGTATTGAAAGATGCAAAAGCAAGCTGAGTTGTATCGCGGCAAAGCGAAAACCGTTTACAGCACGGAAAACCCGGACCTGTTGGTGCTCGAATTCCGCAACGATACGTCAGCAGGTGACGGAGCGCGTATTGAACAGTTCGACCGTAAAGGCATGGTGAACAACAAGTTCAACCATTTCATTATGAGCAAGCTGCAGGAAGCGGGAATCCCAACTCAGATGGAGCAGTTGCTGTCTGATACCGAGTGTCTGGTGAAAAAGCTGGAGATGGTCCCGGTGGAGTGCGTGGTGCGTAACCGTGCGGCAGGCTCTTTGGTGAAGCGCCTGGGTATTGAAGAGGGCATTGAGCTGAACCCGCCGCTGTTCGACCTGTTCCTGAAAAATGATGCAATGCACGATCCGATGGTCAATGAGTCCTACTGCGAAACTTTCGGTTGGGTTAGTAAAGAAAATCTGGCGACCATGCGCGAGCTGACCTACAAAGCCAACGACGTGCTGAAAAAGCTGTTCGACGACGCCGGTCTTATCCTTGTCGACTTTAAACTGGAGTTCGGCCTGTTCCACGGCAAAGTGGTGCTGGGGGACGAATTTTCCCCGGACGGCAGCCGCCTGTGGGACAAAAACACCATGAATAAAATGGATAAAGACCGTTTCCGTCAGAGCCTTGGCGGCCTGATTGAAGCCTACGAAGAAGTTGCGCGTCGTCTGGGCGTGAACCTGGATTAAGGCTAACCCCTTCTGATTAAAGAGGATGCTGTGCATCCTCTTTTGCTATCTGGCTTGTTTACTATGGTAATTCCACGCTTAACCGCCTACGATCAATCTATCAGAAACATAACGTTCAGAGGTTGTTATGCGTTGGCAAGGTCGTCGTGAAAGCGACAATGTGGAAGACAGGCGAAACGATTCCGGCGGGATGCCGCCGATGATGGGCGGCGGGCGCGGCGGTTTTCGTCTGCCAAGCGGTAAAGGCGGTATTATTCTGCTGATCGTCGTGGTGGTCGCGGGCTATTACGGCGTGGATCTCACCGGCATGCTGACCGGCCAGCCAATGGTGCAGCAGCAGAGCACCCCGCGTTCTATCAGCCCGAACGATGATGAAGCCGCCAAATTCACCTCCGTGATTCTCGCTACCACTGAAGATACCTGGGGGCAGATTTTCCAGAAAATGGGCCGTCAGTATCAGCAGCCCAAACTGGTGATGTACCGGGGTGCAACTCGTACAGGCTGCGGCACCGGCCAGTCCGTAATGGGGCCGTTCTACTGCCCGGCAGACAGCACTGTCTATATCGATCTCTCCTTCTACGATGACATGAAAAGCAAGCTCGGGGCCGATGGCGATTTCGCCCAGGGTTACGTGATTGCTCATGAAGTCGGTCACCACGTGCAGAAGCTGCTGGGCATCGAGCCAAAAGTGCGCCAGATGCAGCAGAATGCTTCCCAGACTCAGGTCAATCAGCTGTCGGTAAAAATGGAGCTGCAGGCCGACTGCTTCGCGGGCGTCTGGGGCCACAGCATGCAGCAGCAGGGCGTGCTGGAAGCCGGTGACGTTCAGGAAGCGCTGAACGCCGCCGAGGCGATTGGCGACGACCGTTTGCAGCAGCAGAGTCAGGGCCGCGTGGTGCCGGACAGCTTCACACACGGCACGTCCCAGCAGCGCTACACCTGGTTCAAACGCGGTTTTGACAGCGGTGACCCGTCTCAGTGCAACACCTTCGGTAAAACCGCGCTGAACTGATTGATGAACGACAGGGAAGCCATTTTCGCGTTAACCGTGAGCATGAAGGAGCAGGGCATTCGCCGCCTGCTGGTGCTGAGCGGCGAAGCGGGGTGGGCTGAACAGCAGGTGCTATGGCTGAGAATCAATCTTGGTGGAGATGGCCTGTTTGTCAGCCCGCAGACGCAGCCCGAGCCCTGGTGTGCGCCTCAGGCGCTCAGGACGCTGCTTGGACGTGAATTCGAACATGCCTTTTTCGATGCCCGCGCAGGATTTGACGTCGCTGCCTTTGCCGCGCTGGCCGGAACGCTTAAGGCCGGAAGCTGGCTGGTCCTGCTGGCTCCCGATTTAAGCCGCTGGCATGAGCGAGTGGATGCCGATTCCGTTCGCTGGAGCGACAGCGCCGAGCCGATCCCCACGCCGCACTTTATTCATCATTTCTGTCATACGCTGCAAAACGATGCTGAAGCCATTATCTGGCAACAGCATCAACCTTTCACGCAGCCTGAATTTACCTTTCGACCATCGTGGCACGCTGCTAACGGGGAACCGCAGGCGGAACAGGCGCGCATTCTGGCGGCTCTCGCGAAGTCGCCGCCGGGCGTGGCGGTGGTGACCGCTGAGCGCGGTCGCGGTAAATCTGCGCTGGCGGGAATGCATTTGCGTGCGCTGGCGGGCACCGCTATTGTTACCGCTCCGGCGAAAGCGGCCACCGATGTACTCGCTCACTTCGCCGGGGAACGCTTTCGTTTTATGGCACCCGATGCGCTGCTCGCGTCAGCAGAACAGGCCGACTGGCTGATTGTCGACGAAGCCGCTGCCCTTCCCGGCCCACTGCTGGAAAAGCTGGTTAACCGGTTCCCCCGAACGCTGTTAACGACAACGGTTCAGGGCTACGAAGGCACTGGCCGGGGGTTCTTACTCAAATTTTGTGCGCGATTTTCGCAGCTGGCATCTTATTCCCTGAGCCAGCCAGTGCGCTGGGCCAGTGGCTGCCCGCTGGAGAACTTCGTCGCCCGGGCTTTGCTCTTTGATGACGCACTGCCCGCGTTATCGCCACCCGAGCCGCTATCCCTGAAGCGGGTCGAACAGAATGCCTGGCAACAGGACCCTGATTTACCTGCGTCGATGTACCGCCTGTTATCCGCCGCGCATTACCGCACTTCGCCGCTGGATCTACGGCGAATGATGGACGCGCCCGGTCAGCACTTTGTCAGCGCGCAGGAGAGGCACGACCTGGTCGGTGCTCTGTGGCTCGTCGACGAAGGCGGCCTGAGCGTGGGGCTGAGCGAGGCCGTCTGGGCAGGGTTTCGCCGCCCGCGCGGCAACCTCGTGGCGCAGTCTCTGGCGGCTCACGGCGGCAGCCCGCAGGCGGCCATGCTGAAAAGCCGACGTATCAGCCGTATCGCCATTCACCCGCAGCGCCAGCGGCAGGGCATCGGACAGCGAATGATTGAAGAGGCTATCGTCAGCGCGGACGGCTGCGATTATCTGTCGGTGAGCTTTGGCTTTACCAACGAGCTGTGGCGCTTCTGGCAGAAGTGCGGCTTCCGGCTGGTGCGGCTTGGCACCCATCGTGAAGCCAGCAGCGGCTGCTATACCGCCATGGCAATTTATCCACTGAATGCGGCGGGTGAGGCGCTGGCTGAGCGCGAACAGCAACGCTTCGTGCGAGACGGAGCCTGGCTGGCATCCTGGCGCGATGAGGATACGCTGACGGTGAGTCCGCCGTCAGAGGCTATTCTTACAGAGGATGACTGGCAGGAGCTGGCCGGATTCGCCTTCGCCCATCGTCCGCTGATGGCGGCAGTGGGGAGCCTGAACCGGCTTGTTGCCACGGTGGTGATACCGTTGCCTGCGCTGCGTAGCGCACTTCAGCCGCACAACCCAGCCGCACAGGCTCATGGCGGACGTAAGGCCTTCCTCGCGCGGCTACGCGAAGAGGCGGCGGATGCGCTGACGGCGCTCGATCCGCAGCGCACTCAGCGGTTGGCGGAGAAGGTCAAAAACCTGCAATTTTTTTAACTGAGTCATTCAGTTTAATGTCATGGTCATTGCCGCCCAACGGCGTAGACTCCCCGGCAACAGATTAAGGAGAAAGCCATGAAATACGACCATTTTGTTGTCCAGAGCCCTTCAGCCCCGGCGAAACAATTGCTGCTGCTGTTTCATGGCGTGGGTGATAACCCGGTGGCGATGGGGCAGATTGGCAGCTGGTTTGCGCCGCTGTTTCCGGAGTCGCTGATCGTCAGCATCGGCGGCGTGGAGCCCTGTGGCCCAACGGGCAGACAGTGGTTTTCCGTGCAGGGCGTGACGGAGGAAAACCGCCAGCAGCGCATCGACGCTATCATGCCGACGTTTATCGAAACGGTGCGCTTCTGGCAAAAAGAGAGCGGCGTCGGCCCGCAGGCTACCGCGCTGATTGGTTTCTCGCAAGGTTCGATCATGGCGCTGGAAAGCACCAAAGCGGCACCAGGCCTGGCGTCACGCATCATCGCTTTCAATGGGCGTTTTGCCACGCTGCCGACAAAAGCCAGTACCGCCACCACCGTGCATCTGATTCACGGCGGCGAGGATAGCGTGATTGATTTGGCGTACGCAGTATCGGCCCAGGAAGCGCTGATGCAGGCAGGCGGTGACGTCACCCTGGATATTGTTGACGAACTCGGCCATGCCATCGACGACCGTAGTATGCAGTTCGCGCTCGACCATCTGCGCTTCACCGTGCCGAAGCACTACTTCGACGAAGCGCTGAGCGGCAGTAAGCCTCAGGATGACGATATTATTGAGCTGATGTAGCTCTGTCGCCTTTATTAAGCAAAAACGCCCCGATACTTTGGTGTCGGGGCGTTTTTTTGAGAGGGATTCTTCATTTGCAGTATGGCGGGTGATTTGTGCCAAACGCGGACGTTGAGAATTTTAAAATCAAAGAATCAACAAGACAGCCAGTAAAAACCAGAGGAGCTAACGAAAAGACTAAACTGTGAGCCTGATACGTTTGATACAGCCAACCTCAATAAGCGATGCAGGGGAGCCTATTATTATAATCCCCCTAAAAGTTTTATTTCTCTGAGTCGTAATAACTCTGCTTCTCGCCATTCTTCCCATCTCGATCTGAGTACTTTTCTGTCAGTGTCTATACATTCATTTAACAATAAAAGACTGACCAGGCGATCGGCACGAAAATGTCTAAAACTCTCTCTTTTTTCACACCAGGCGATGAGGAGACAATGAGTCTGGTCATAGCCAAGTACGATCGGCCAGACAACTCTTTTGGAGAGAGTTCCATCAGCGGAACGGTACTCGATCAACAGTTTTCTACCGTCACGGATTGCGGCTCTGATCTGGCGGGTGTCAGTTTTCGTTGCGATCGGCTCTTCGGGTTTTAAGGCAACCGCCGATGGGTTTAAAACACTCTGCAACTTACCCGGAATCACTGATGATATTTTTGATAATACATCCTTTGCGTTGTTGACAAGTGTGGCATCCGGCAGGCGTTGTACCAGTTCAACGCCGAGCAATAAGGCATCAAGTTCATCCGGGGTGAACATTAAAGGGGGAAAATCATAATATTCACTGAGTCTGTAGCCGGACCCGGCCTCACCTTCAACCGGAACCCGCTGTCCTGCCAAATCAGCAAGATCCCGATATACGGTGCGTTTAGATACCTCGAGCTCATCAGCCAGCCTGGCCGCCGTGACCGGGAGTTTTGTCCGTCTGAGTATCTGAATGATCTGGAAAAGTCGGTCTGCCCGCCTCATTTTTTTTACCTGTTGCCACCATGTTGTCAGCAGACCTGAGTGATGATTCTCCCGAATGCTGCACTTCTCGCAGCAATAAGGAGTAGTCTGTGAAATTAGTATCAATACGACTTATCGTACAAGATATCAACAAAGTTGTTAATTTTTATGAATTAATAACAGGATATCAGGCTGAATGGCTGGCACCGGTGTTTGCTGAAATCATAACGCCTACGGCAGTAATAGCCATTGGGAGCGAAGAAACCGTCGCTTTATTTAAAGAAGGTTGCGCCCGGCCTGCGTCCAACCACTCAGCAATTCTTGAATTTATGGTCAAGGATGTTGATAAGGCATTCATTAGATTAAAAGAATACAGTCTGGAATTTGTTCATGAACCCAAAAATATGCCCTGGGGAAACAGAACAATGCAGATTCGCGATCCTGAAGGAACGTTGGTGTCCTTCTTCACGCCAGTAACGGATATTGCCATCAGTCGTTTTAATCGATGAATATAATGCTCACTCAGGCTTGAATTTTACAATACGGGTCAACGGTAACCATCAGCAATGGCTTTATTATGTGCTAAAAGCCATTGCTGCTCTATGCTCCGCACCAATGTCAGCTTTTCGCTTATAGCAGAAGAAAGGAGGCCGCACAAAAGATGCGGCCTTCGCTGTCAGGCGACCAGTTCAGGCATTTGTGCCATCACAAACGCTAAAACTTTTTCCGCGTCGAGTGATGCATAGGGCAGACTTTCAATAATGGCAATTGAACGAGAGTTTCCAACAATGTCTTCAATTTCAGCGAGCTTATATTGAATATGCGGTGCGACAAGAAATCCGTCGAAAGCGGGAGCCACGCTGGCAAAATTTTCCAGACCCACCGCACCAACAATGAGTGGGTGGCCCTTTTTTTCCGCCAGCAGCTGCATCTTTTTGGCGAGAGAATTTGCTGTGTTTCCAAACAAACAACATATCAGAAGCTTTTTCATGTGTTTACCTCCTGAGAATTACTCACAGGATATGACTCGCAAAGCTTATAAAGTGAGGTCTACCTCATAGTTGTGTGACAAAACCATAGTCGTTGTTCCCCTGCCGGGCGCTAAGCCTGAAGCGGACGTTGGTTTAACCGTTTTGGTTCTTCTGGCATTCATTCGCAGCAGAAGGCCATGTAAAGAGAGTATGTTTAATTAACCCGATAAGCGCTTTTCTTGATGCGCCTGCTTTAGCCTGCACGGCCATGCCTTGCGCAATTGCCATCACAAAGGAGGCGAGCGTTGTGCAGTCAATCGACTCGGGCAAATCTCCCTCAAGGCGGGCCTTGTCGAAGCGTTTTTGTAACGCCAGCTGAAATTTTGCACGGCGTTTAATAAGTTCAAGACGAATGGGTTCTGCATCTTCAGAACACGCCAGTGCACCGTTTATGCCCAGGCAACCAGGATGAGCCGCATTTGTGGTCTGAAGGAAGGCGGAGCCTCTCAGGATACCTTCTACAACCTGGCGGGACGTCGGTTCATCGAGCGCCTTCGACATATATCCCATGTATTTGCTTTCATAGAGATCAAGTGCCTTCCTGAAAAAGGCTTCCTTGTTACCGAATGCTGCGTACAGACCGGGACGTGCTACACCCGTCGCGCGAGTTAAATCCTGAAATGAGGTGCCTTCATAACCTTTTTGCCAGAAGACAGAGAGCGCAGCTTCCAGAGCTTCACCTTCATCAAATTGTTTATGTCGTCCCATTTTAAGCCTTCGCCAAATTTCAATAACGATCAGTATAAAACGCTTGACGATGCACATGCAATAAAATACCGTTCGGTATGATATCGATCGGTATTGTATTTGCTATGCGCTTAATGAGTCGCGTATTAACCGGGCTCCAACCTGAATTTCAACAACAAGGTATCCAAATGAACAAGAATCTTTCTGGCAAAGTTGCCCTCGTCACCGGTGGTTCCCGCGGGCTTGGTGCCGCTACTGCTGCGGCGCTGGCAGAGCAAGGGGCGGATGTCGCTATCACCTATGTCGCTTCCGAAGAAAAAGCGTTTAGTGTTGTCTCTGCTCTCGTTAACAAAGGCGTACGTGCAATCGCGATAAAAACCGACCAGGGCGATCCTGATGGTGCTGAATTGTTAATCCGTGAAGTTAAAGAAAAACTTGGAAAACTGGATATTCTTGTCAATAACGCAGCCGTTGCTTTGCAGGGAAAGAACATAGACGCTCCTGACATCGACAATGCGGCAATGGATCGTCAGTGGGCGATTAATACGATGGGCGTCATCGCCAACATTCGTGCTGCGGTAAAGGTTCTGCCGGAAGGTGGACGTATTATTTCGGTTGGGTCTGGTCTCGGGACCCGTGTTGCTTTTCCCGGTACGACCGATTACGCCGCCAGCAAAGCGGCAATTGTCGCCTACAGCAAGGGAGCAGCACGCGATCTCGGGGCCCGCGGTATTACGGTTAATGTGGTCCAGGCGGGGCTTATGGATACGGATATGGCGTCAGAATCGAAGGATAAGCTGCCACCTATCATTATGGAGTCACATGCCATCAGGCGCTATGTAACGGTTGAAGAAGTCGCCGCCGCAATCGTATTTCTTGCCGGACCCGATGCGAGCTCAATAACAGGTTCAGTGATCGACGTTAACGGCGGCTTTACCGCTTGAGTCTTCTCTGTTTCTTTAAGGGCATACCAGCCGCCTGAGCGGCTGTTCCCTTCATATCCAAATTGTATCAATGTTATCGGGGCCCGGTGTACCAAGGGTGCGTGGGACTAATGTCTTCTTTTCGTTCCAAACCCGCACCATCTGAATTTACGCCAGGATGGCGAAAGGGAAAATGTAGCGCTGAGCAATGCGATATGAATTAAGTGATCATGGCATCATGTGATTCTAAAACCCTCTAGATCGTGATTCCCCCATCAACGCTAAGAGTCGTGCCTGTGATAAACCCGGCACCTGACGAGCACAGGTAAAGAATCGCCTTTGCAATCTCTTCGGGGCGTCCGGTTCGTTTCATCGGTTGCAGGTCATTGAGAAAATTACGTCCACTCTCTTCAGCTCGCATCGCCTCGTTCATCGGCGTGTCAATCACGCCCGGGCACACTGCATTGATCCGGACTCCTTGTGAAGCAAACTCCACCGCCGCTGATTTGGTCAGCCCGATAACGGCAAATTTACTCGCGTTGTATATTGCTGACCCCGGAAAGGCCCGGAGCCCCAGGAACGAAGCGGTATTAACGATGCTTCCTCCACCGCTTTTCAGTATCGCGGGGATTTCGTACTTCATACAAAGTGCAGTACCGCGCACATTGACGGCCAGAGTACGGTCGATGTCATCAGCGGAGGTTTCAGTAATCGAAGCAGACGGGAGAAATACACCTGCGTTGTTGAATGCGAAGTGTAAGCCCCCAAATACCTCCACGGTTCGCGTGACTGAGAGCGCTACCTGTTCTTCGACAGAAAGATCGGCCTGTACAAAAAGACCTTTACCCCCAGCCTGCTCGATGAGTGTGACACTTTCTTTGCCCTCGGCCTCCCGCCGTCCCACAACGGCAACATTTGCCCCTTCCTGGGCAAATGCAAGCGCGGTGGCCCGGCCAATACCAGAGGTGCCGCCAATAACGAGTGCAACTTTATCGCTGAACGTTTTCATAGTGCTTAGTTCTCAATATTTCTGAAGGTTGCCGCACCCAGTACAGCCAGTACGAGCCGCGTCAATATGGATGAGTTACCTGAACGCTGAGAAATAACTATAGGATGCTTTATTGTTGAAGATAAGCCATGCTTTATCGCATGTATTACTGGCTAATATTCATCAATGGGATAGCTAATATGCGCACTAATCAACTGGGTGAATTGACAGCTTTTGTGGCTGTTGCCGAAGAGCGAAACTTTCGACGAGCAGCCGCGAGGCTTAACCTGACAGCCTCAACACTCAGTCATTCTTTGCGCGCACTGGAAGAACGGCTCGGTGTGAGATTGCTTAATCGCACTACCCGTACCGTTTCGCCTACCGCAGCCGGAAAGGCATTGCTTGAGAGAATTGCCCCCGCCTTTTCGACAATCGCTGAGGCAGTCGAAGAAGTGAACGTCTTTCGCCAGCATCCCCATGGCAGCCTACGGATCAACTCTCCGCGTATTGCGTACCAGATGGTTTTTATGCCCATTTCTAAGCAGTTTTCGCATGACTTCCCCGATATAACGCTGGAAATTTCTCTCAATGATAGCTTTGTGGATATCGTCAAAGAGGGCTTTGATGCCGGTATTCGTCTGCGCTCTGATATCCCGAAAGACATGAACGCAGTACGGGTCACACAAGACTTCACCGCCGCAGTATATGGTTCACCCGATTATTTTCGCCGCTTCCCTTTGCCCCGGACGCCGCAAGATTTACAAATGCATTTATGTATTGGCCGACGTGAAATCTCCAGCGGTAACCTGTATCGATGGGAATTTGCCAAAGACGGTAAGCGCGTCGCGATATCGGTAGAGGGCCCGCTGATACTGGACACGGTAGACATGATGATTGATGTCGCACTGCGGGGTACAGGTCTGGTATATGCCCCTGATTGCGAAGAGAATCAGCAGCATGTAGCTGCTGGCCGGCTGGTTCGCGTCCTGGCAGACTGGTCACCTACCGTCCCCGGCTTTTACCTTTATTTTCCGGGCCACAGGCAGATGCCTGCGGCGCTTAACGCATTGATTGAGACAGTTCGCGTGGATGCTGAGCTTACTGATTAAACAATAGAGAACTCGCCAGCAGGGCCTTATACATATGTTACCGGGTGCCTCCCGCTAAGCCTTTGGGTAACTCCATGACTCACAGTTTCAGTTGTACATGAAGAATATACCAGCAGAAGAGTCATCAGGTTAATTAGCCCTGCCGCTGAGGAGGATTCATCATAAAAGGCAAGATAGCAGGAAGGGGATGAGTGAGATACGGTATTTTGTCAGCGCACAAAGAATGATTTTATCTTCAGGGTAAGTATTAAACATTTTTAATATGTCAGAAAAAAAAGCCTGCTAATAGCAGGCCGTCAAGGTTTGTTACTCATTTTTTGTTCGCATCTGATAAATAAGGTAAGTACACAATTAAACGTGAAGCAGAGAGGATAATGAAATACTATAAGTATTTTTAGCAACATCAGGTATTTCCTTTGAGGTCAATTCCCTGTCAGAAGTTGCGTAAATAACATCATGATCGCCGGTTAAGGAAGGAAAGTCTGTGGACATAATCCGAAGATGTGTTTCCTCACCGTTTTTCAGGCTTTTCATACAGCAGGACTGCACTTCACCACATCGGTCAGCACACTCATACATGCGCAAAAATATGCTGACCTGATATTAAGAATAAACGGATTTTCTCTGGTTTAATTTATGGGGCTGTCTACTCAGGAATAATCCTTCATCGTTGTCGCAGACCCATAAATATTTATTTATCGCAAAGTATTACATTTGTAGCAGCAGGACCTTTGTCACCACCGTGTATTGCGAATTCAACTTTCTGTCCTTCAAATAAAGTTTTGAAGTTGTCGCCGTGAAGCGCAGAAAAATGAACAAAAACATCTTTGCTTCCATCAAGAGGAGAGATGAAACCAAAACCTTTATCTTCGTTAAACCACTTTACCAGGCCTTTAACTCTTGAGGTCATACTGGCTCCTGTCATACATGATTGTATTGATAGTAAACGTATAGTATTAAACGTATGGACTCAAAAGGAGGGGATATCAGCGATAACGCCTGGTAATGAGGACTGCCCGGAAAATGTTTTACGTTCGTTTGTACATCGAACTGATGGGGGTCATTAAGGCACGGGAAGTCATAATAAGCAAATTATATTTTAGCCGTCCGGAGGTCCTGCCAGAAAAATTAAAAGTGGCAAAAAAATTATCCAGCGTGTGGTCTTTGTTTGTTTTAAAAAAGTGACTTGTTGCATAAACTGGCAGGCATTATCAAAAGTTGTGATATTCCCAGTGGTAAATGCCTCATTACCGCTTCAGATGGCCGAAAAGACGTTCTGCTTCACATTTCAGCCGTTAACGCCTGCGGTTCAGAATTACTCATCTCAGGAAGCCGTATTGAATTTTGTCGGATCGATAGTCTCAGGGTGCCTGTGGCTGCAAATATCTCTATTTTCTGAATCTCAGTGCACCAAAATAATTAGATTAAAACTTAACCATATGTGATACGGTGAAGCTCATTCATTGAAAGGTTAATGATTATGTCCATTATCGATTATGCAATGAAACTCTTCAGCGGTGCGTCTACCACTACTGCCGTCTGCCCTGTTTGTGGCCTAAAATCAGCGCAACCGCTATCAAAAATCCGTCGCAATCAGGCCATGCTTTGCCCCGGGTGTAAGGCCCTGTTTATCTCCCGACGCTAGTTCGACCGATAAACCGCAGACAGAGCCCATATTCTATACTTAAGTTAAATTCCAGCAGCTGTTAAATCCCTGATGCCTTACGCCCATCCTGAGAGAACGTTTCTGAACTGATTTCGCAACTGCTCCTGCGTGCTAACGTTGCATCAGAGCAATGCCATGAAAATGAACCCCAGAGCGTGGTTTTACCGCTCCCGTATTCCGATGAATGCCGCTGAAAGCGTAACGTTTTCGGCGAACGATCCTGGCGGTGAAAGCACTCCGCAGTCAGAACTCTTTTCGACCGTCCAGATGGAACGCTATGGTCAGAAGCTGGCGCGGACCCATAAATTATCGCCGAATAAACTCCCTTATTACCTTCTGAAAAGGCTCGGCGACAATGAAGTCCTCATCACGCAAAACTGCTATGAACTTAACACGGCTAAAAAGACGAGTATCATGCCCGCCGGGGAGTGGTTGCTGGACAATTATTATCTGATTGAGGAACAAATCCGCACTGTCCGCCAGCACTTGCCGAAAAGCTTTGGTAAAGGTCTCCCGTCGCTGATGCCGCCGCTGAACTGTCCACGAATTTACAATATTGCCTCAGAGGCCATCGTTCACGGTGATGGCCGCTGGGATATCGCCAGCCTGACCAGCTACCTCACAGCCTATCAACAGGTGACACCGCTGACATTAGGTGAAGTCTGGGCCTTACCTGGGATGCTGCGTCTGGCGCTGATTGAAAATCTTCGTCGTATCAGCCTGGAAGTGATAAAAGCGCAGCGGGACAGAAACCTGGCAGATGCGTGGATAACAAGAATTTTCGAATGCGCAGAGAATGAGCCTGGTGATTTAATCATGGTGGTTGCCGATATGGCTCGCTCCCGTCCTCCGTTAAGCAGTGCGTTTGTCGCAGAACTGGTGCGGCGGCTGCAAGGACACGGAAACGCGCTGTCGTTACCGCTGACCTGGGTTGATCAGTGCCTTCGGGAACAGGGGATCACCACCGACGTTCTCATCCATAGCTTCAATCAACAGCTTGCCGCCAGCCAGCTATCCGTCAGTAACAGCATCGCGGGTTTGCGATTACTGAGTGAAACGGACTGGGCTGATTTTGCCGAAACGATAAGCGTTGTCGAACAAGCATTACGCAATGATCCTGCCGGTATCTATCCCCGGATGCACTTCAATACCCGGGATCATTACCGACACATTGTGGAGATCCTGGCCAGAGACAGCGGTCTCAGCGAGCCTGAGGTTGCTGACAGGGTGCTGGCGCTTTCAGGGAACAGTGCTCCCGATACACCGGAACATCATGTTGGTTATTATCTCGCGGGCGAAGGTCGACAGATGCTGGAAATTCATCTGTTGGCAGACACCTCAAGGCTCATACGCTTGCGGCACAGTTTCAACAGAATAACCCTGCTGTCATGGCTTGGAAGTCTGGCTTTGTTGACCACAGCAACGACCGCGGCAATATTGCACGAAACTGCCATGCAGGGCACAGACTGGCTGTTGATCGCGGTGATATTGCCTCTGATTATCGCTTTAACTCAGTTAATGAGCGACTTACTCAGTGACGCAACCACCCGTTTCCGCGTTCCTCGTCCCTTGCCGGGGATGGATTTTTCAACCGGTATTCCCGCTGACAGTGCCACCCTGTTAGTCATCCCCTGCATGCTGACCAGCCACGAAAGTTTCAGCCAGCTCCTCACCAGTCTTGAAGTCTGCTGGCTGGGGAATGAAAACGAAAATCTCAGGTTCGCGCTGCTCACTGATTTCGCTGATTCTGATAATGAACCCTCGCCGGAAAGCCACGCGCTGCTCAGACAGGCGATCGCCGACACGCAGGCGCTGAATCGCCGCTACTCCTCCAGCTGCCCACGTTTTTATCTGCTACACCGCCAGCCTGAATGGAACCCCGCTGAAGAAAAATGGATGGGCTATGAACGCAAGCGGGGAAAACTGGCGTTGCTGAACAGCTGGTTGCGCCATCCGGGAACACAATTCGTCAGCGTTGCAGACCTACCTCCCCACCTTTTACCGGGTCACATTAAGTACGTCATTACCCTGGACAGCGATACGATGCTGCCACGCGATACGGCACACAAACTGGTCGCGACGATGGCGCATCCGCTGAATACGCCCGAGTATGATCCGGTACGCCAGAGAGTTGTCAAAGGATTTGGTATTTTACAACCCGGTCTTGCGGAGGAGATACCACGCAACGGTCAGGGGCGTTACGCAGCACTGCGCAGCAGCATACCGGGCAATAACCCCTATTCGATGATGTCTTCGGATATCTATCAGGATCTCTTTGGGGAAGGATCGTTCGTGGGCAAAGGGATTTACGATGTTGATATTTTTATGCAGGCCACTGCTAACACCTGCCCGGAAAACTTGGTTCTCAGCCATGATCTCCTCGAAGGATGCTATGCACGTTCGGGTCTGCTGAGTGAAGTGCTACTCTACGAACAATACCCTAATAATTATCTGTCGGATGTTGCACGCCGTTCACGCTGGATCCGCGGTGACTGGCAACTGCTTAACTGGCTGAAACCACGCGTCAGAAAAGCTGATGGAACCCGGGCCAGGAATCCGCTGACCGCGCTTTCTTACTGGAAATTACTTGATAATCTGCGTCGCAGTCTGGTCGCTCCCTCTTTACTGGTATTGCTGTTCTTCACCCTGTCCGGGGCACCCAATCCGGTTTACTGGCTTGGCGTACTGTCGATGATATGGCTGTTGCCAGCCATCCTCTGTATCGCCCATGACCTTCTGCATAAACCTCTGCGCCGCCGCCTGAAGCCGCATCTGTTACTGGTGGGGGAGGGCGCGCTGAAGCGTTTGTCAGGTATCGGCCTTAATTTTGCGATACTGCCGCACGAAGCCGGATATTCGCTGAAGGCGATTGCCGTGACGCTATGGCGACTGGGGATCAGCAGGCGTAACCTCAGCCAGTGGGTCAGTCACGGCCTGGACAGCAATCAGGCCAGACCCACCGTTGCGCGTTTTTATCAGGCGATGTGGCTGAATGTTGCAGGTGGCGTGACGCTGACAATACTGACCGGGCAATGTGCACCACAGCTGCTGGGGATTGCGTTGCCGATCGGTTTGTTATGGTGTGTGGCGCCGCTGCTGATGAGTTGGCTGAGTCGCCAGCCCATGCGTAAGGTGTTTGCGCCAAATCAGGAACAAAAACAGCTGTTACGCCAGACAAGCCGTGAAATCTGGGCATTTTTTGAGACCTTTGCCACAGAAAAAGAGAACTGGCTTCCGCCTGATAACTACCAGGAAACGCCGCAACCGACGGTGGCCCATCGAACTTCCCCTACCAATATTGGCCTTTCCCTTATGGCTAACCTGACGGCATGGGACTTTGGCTACCTGCCCGGCGGAGAAGTGCTCCGGCGCGTGTCGCTCACGCTCGACACGCTGGATAAAATGGAGCACTACCGGGGCCATCTCTACAACTGGTATGACACCCGTACGCTGGCCCCCCTCAGCCCACGCTATATCTCAAGCGTCGACAGCGGCAACATGGCGGGGCATTTGTTGACACTGCGTGCAGGGCTGTCCGCCATGCGTCATCTGCCAGTTTTAAACAGCCAACAGATACTGGCGGGGCTGAACGATACGCTGGATATTCTGGAAAAACAGTGGGGTCAGACCCCACCTGACGGCCTGCTGCAGCTGCGCAAACACTGCCTGAACGCAGCGTTTCTCTCACCGAAGGCATTTTTCAGCGAGCTGAAAAACATGCGAACCCAGTGCAACCACCTGACCACGCAATGTCATCAGGGATCTCCCCTTCAGAAGCGTTGGGCAGGACATCTGGAGCATCAGCTGGTTCAGCTTTGCCATGAGTGGTCACTGCTGCTTGGCTGGTTACCTTCATCCTGGAACGAACAGACGCTGCCGACGCTGAGTGAGCTTGCCTGTGCGACATTTACGGGTAAAGGAACACCTACGGCGTCAGCGACGGAACAGGCCCGGATGCGACTCAATATAATCGCCGAGCTTGAACAGCGGCTGGATGAGCATGCCCGGATGGATTTCGTCTTTCTGTACAGCGAAGCAACCAGTCTGCTCAGCGTCGGTTATAACTGTGACACAAATATGCCTGACAAGAGCCACTACGATCTCCTGCCGTCTGAAATCCGCCTGACCAGTTTTCTTGCCATTGCGACTAACCAACTGCCTCTTAAAAGCTGGTACGCGCTGGGTCGACTGTTTACTACGATTGATAATGAAACTGCCCTGATGTCATGGAGCGGGTCTATGTTTGAATACCTGATGCCAAATCTGGTGATGCCTACCTGGCCCGGCAGCCTGCTCGATGAAATGAGTCAGTCGGCGGTCAGGCGCCAGATTCACTGGGGGAAAGAGCGCGGGGTACCATGGGGCGTTTCAGAGTCTGGCTATCATGCTTTTGATGTTCAGCATAATTATCAGTATCAGGCATTTGGCGTACCGGGTCTTGGTCTGCGCAGGGGGCTTGCCGATGACATGGTTGTCGCACCTTACGCCACACTGCTGGCGCTGATGGTTTCTCCACAGAGAGCCTGTGAGAACCTGTTCAGGCTGCAAAAAAATGGCGCACACGGCGAATACGGCTTTTATGAAGCGCTGGACTATACCCCTTCACGCCTCGCAACCGGTCAGCTCTATGCGGTGGTACAGTCCTGGATGGCGCATCACCAGGGTATGGCATTTCAGGCACTGGCTCATGTGCTGCTTGATGCCCCCATGACTGAACGATTCATGTCCAGTACGGTCTTCCGGTCAGCGAGCCTGCTGTTACAGGAGCGCGTGCCGGATGCGGTCGATCTGTACAGTCCCCGCCGTCATTTTGAATCTCATGAGGGCAGGGTCAAACCCGTTCGCTATGAACCCCGAATTTTTAATGGGGTGGAGACACCAGCCCCGGATATTCAACTGCTGTCCAACAGCCATTATCATCTGATGTTGACAGCGGGCGGCGGCGGCTACAGTCGCTGGAATAATATTGCTCTTACGCGCTGGCGCAGTGATACCACCTGCGATAACTGGGGAGCATTCTGCTATATCCGCGATATACAGACGGGGAATGTGTGGAGTAATACCTGGCAGCCGACTGGCTATACCAGCGGACACGACGAGGAAGTAATATTCACCGATGCGAGTGCTGAATTCAGACGCACCTTCGGGGGACTCAGCGTCAAAACTCAGATTGTGATCTCCCCGGAGGATGATATTGAGCTGCGACGACTCACACTGATTCATCGTGGTCGCCAGCCCCGCTCCCTGGAACTGACAACCTATGCCGAAGTGGTACTGGCACCTGAAGCCAGCGATCTTGCACACCCGGCATTCAGCAATCTGTTTATTCAGACCGAGCTGGATCCTGAGCGTGACGCTATTCTTTGCCGCCGGCGCCCGCGCTCCCCGGATGAACCGAGCCCTTGCCTGTTTCACATGATGGTGGTGCATGGCGATAACCGACATAACGTCTCATTTGAAACAGACAGGGCAAAATTTCTTGGCCGTGGCAGAAACCCTGCTGATGCCCTGGCAATAGAGGCGGGAGGGGCGCTCAGCAACACGTCGGGGTCCGTGCTGGATCCGATACTGGCAATACGCCACGCCCTCATTCTGCAGCCGGGGCAGCCGGTCACGATTGATATCATTTATGGTGTCAGCGAGACCCGACAGCAGAGCCTGGCGCTGCTGGAAAAATATCGCGATTACCCTATCGCCGATCGCGTCTCTGAACTGGCCTGGTCTCACAGTCTGGTGGTATTACGCCAGATGAACGCCAGTGAAGATGATGCCACTTTATTTAACCGTCTCGCCAGCGCTGTGCTTTACCCTGTCCAGGAGCTACGCGCCGAAGGCCAGGCGATCGGCCGCAATCGGCGTGGTCAGTCCGGTCTGTGGGGGTGGGCAATTTCAGGCGATCTGCCGATAGTGTTGCTCGGTATTACCAGCGAGGAAGGTATCACCTCCGTTACTACACTGATTCAGGCACACCGTTACTGGAGACAGAAAGGACTGAATGTTGATTTGGTTATCCTGAATAACAGCCCCGGCGGCTACCAGCAGGAATTACAAAATAAGATTATGGATTTAATTTATGCCGGGTCTGAAGCCAGTCTGCTGGATAAAACGGGCGGTATTTTTGTCCGTAATGGTGAGCATCTCTCCGCTGAGGATAAGTTGCTTTTGATGAGCGTGGCTTGTCTTTATCTTGATGACCGCACAGGGAGTATTAATGAGCAGCTTAACCAGCGTACTCATACCCTGAAACCTCCGGCCAGGGCATTCATTCCGCGTGCTGTGCGGGAACGTAATCAACATACGGACTGGAGCCCTGATATCAGTCAGTTATGCCACTTCAATGGGTACGGTGGATTTTCTCAGGATGGTCGGGAGTATCAGATTGTCCTCCGTGAAAATGCGCAGACACCGGCTCCGTGGTCAAACGTACTGGCAAACTCCCGTTGTGGCAGTGTGATTTCAGAGGCGGGGCAGGCCTACTCCTGGTATGAGAATGCGCATGAGTACCGGTTGACGCCGTGGGAGAACGATCCGGTGAGCGATCGCAGCGGCGAGGCGTTTTATCTGCGCGATGAAGAGAGCGGTGAGTATTGGTCACCGACGGCTTTGCCCGTTCGCGGACACGGTGATTACCTGACCCGTCATGGTTTTGGTTACAGCGTTTTTGCCCATCGTGAGAGTGGTATAGACAGCGAGCTGACGGTCCTGGTTGCCGAAGAGGCGCCGGTTAAACTGGTGCTCCTGACGCTCAGTAACTCTTCGGGACGGACACGTAAACTCTCCGTCACAGGCTATGTGGAGTGGACGCTCGGAGGATCACGAACTCGCTCAGCCCCTCACATTGTGACACATGCGACCAGAGCGCCTGGGGGTTGCGGGGTGCTGGCGAACAACTTTTATGGCGATAACGGTGGTGACCGTACTGCATTTTTTGCCGTCAGCGGTAATGACTGTTCACTGACAGGGGACCGCCGGGAGTTTATCGGCCGTAATGGTTCCCTGCATGCCCCGTCGGCCATGAAACTGCGCAGGCTTTCAGGTAAGACGGGCGCGGGTCTGGATCCCTGCGGGGCAGTACAATCGGCGGTGACATTAATTGATGGCGATCAGAGAACGTTTATTTTCATCCTCGGCGCAGAGGAGAATCATGCCCGTGCCCAGGAGACGCTTGCACGCTATATGAATGAGGAGACAGTTCGCCAGGAGCTGAACCGGGTTCATAACCATTGGCACAATGTGCTCGATAAAATCGTGGTTAACACTCCCGATACTTCCGTAAATTTACTGGTTAATGGCTGGCTGTTGTATCAGACAGTCGCCTCTCGCCTGTTGGCCCGCAGTGGTTACTATCAGTCTGGCGGTGCATTTGGTTTTCGCGATCAGCTGCAGGACACGCTGGCACTGAGTCATGCCGATCCGAACAGGATGCGTGAACAGATAATACTGTGCGCATCACGGCAATTTATTGAGGGTGATGTGCAGCACTGGTGGCACCCGCCACATGGCAACGGTGTGCGTACCCGCTGCTCTGATGACTACCTGTGGCTTCCGCTTGCCGTTTGCCACTATGTGGACACGACGG
Organism: Pluralibacter sp. UBA7423; assembly: GCA_002470465.1. Classification (GTDB taxonomy): domain Bacteria; phylum Pseudomonadota; class Gammaproteobacteria; order Enterobacterales; family Enterobacteriaceae; genus Scandinavium. Next base: position 209,108 of record DKMD01000010.1, on the reverse strand, counting down.
GAGATAAAGATGTCCTGGAAATGCGCATCCCTTATCTGGAGGGGCGTCTGCTTCAGCCTGGTGAAGAGTCTGTCTATGACACGCCGGTTATCAGCGGCACCGAAGAGACACTCTGGTTACACTGCGTCAGAGCGATTAAACATGGATTGCGGTTCGGAGAGCATGGTCTGCCGTTGATGGGTGCCGGTGACTGGAATGACGGGATGAACAGGGTGGGTATCGAAGGCAAAGGTGAGAGCGTCTGGCTGGGCTTCTTCCTGTACGACATTCTACAGCGGTTTGCGGCGCTGGCGGAGAGCAGGCAGGATGACAGTGTCGCTTCAATGTGTCGTTCGCAGTCCCTGCGCCTGCAAAACAATCTCGAAACCCACGCCTGGGATGGTGAATGGTACCGGCGCGGCTATTTTGACGATGGTACTCCCCTGGGGTCGAAAGCCTCACCGGACTGCCGGATTGATGCGATTGCGCAGAGCTGGTCTGTATTGTCCGGCTCCGCAAGTCCGGAACGGTGCGCAAAGGCCATGCAGGCGCTGGATAAGCATCTTGTGGATAACGAGGGGGGGCTGATAAAACTGTTAACGCCGCCTTTCGATGGTCACGGTCCAAATCCGGGCTACATTCAAGGGTATCTGCCCGGTGTGCGGGAAAACGGGGGGCAGTATACACATGGTGCCATCTGGGCAGTGATGGCATTTGCCCGAATGGGGAATGCCGAACGTGCCTGGCAACTCTGGTCAATGCTCAACCCGATAAATCATACCCTGAATGAAGACTCCGTCGGGATTTATAAAGCAGAGCCTTATGTTATGAGTGCTGATGTCTACAGCGTCGCTCCCCATATCGGACGAGCAGGATGGAGCTGGTATACCGGTTCAGCAGGCTGGGCTTATCGCCTGCTTACCGAAGAGTTACTGGGGATAAAACGCTCCGGTGCTGCCTTTACTGTCCATGCCCGGTTGCCGGATGCGTGGCCATCTTTTTCTATGACATATCAATATGGCGAAAGCTATTATCAGATGACTGTTTCACGCGGCGGCGAATATCGGGTTACATTGGATGGCGTCCTCTTGCCTGATGACAGAATCCCGCTGCGGGATGATGGACAAAACCATACGGTTGAGATCGTTCAGAACTGACGCTGGCTGCAAAAGCGCATTAACGTCTGCCGTTAATGCGCTGATTATCTCTGAGAACATCGATCGCAGTCTGCATGGCGATTTTGTCATCCCGCCTTTTTTGCTTCTTCTGCATTACCTGAAGATACTCAAGTAAGGTTCGGGTATTAATTGGTCGACCCTGTTTACCCACAGTCAGTACGGCTTCACCAAGGATAATTTTCACCGGTGGCAACTGTGCCGGGTACCAGTCAAGGGTGTCTTCTGATTTCATCATAAATTTCTCATGGAAGGGTATTGTATCATAAATCAGACATTTATTTTCTAATGTCTGATGTTTTGATTCAGACATAAATCATCATAACTTAATGCAGTTATTTTTATATTAAAGCGTATGATAATTATTATATTCCCCCGAGAATTATTTATGTCTTATACAGAAGGGCTCAGACACTTTAAAGAAAGACCGGTTCATGTTGCTTGCCCGGTATGTGCGCACAGGGCCGATCAGAAAGCAGGTAAACTACGAAAAGATGCGACTCTGGAATGCCCCGCCTGCGGGCTGTTGTTCAGGCCATCAGAATGCTGGTGTATCGGCGGCTGATCGGCTCTCGCGGCTTAACGTGAGCGGTACCGGGAATGACAACATTTCTCTTGTATTACAGTTGCAGAGGGCATGATGATGAAATCTAAAAAATCTGTTTTTATTGTAGGAGAAATCCTTTCGAACAGCCTTCATGGACAGGCTGGTCAATCTTACTGTATTCACAGGGTTAGATTTAACAATGGAAAATACGCAGTTGTTCGGGAAGCATCAGGGATGTGTTTCAAGCCTGGCGAATGTATTCAACGAAACGATTGTCAATGGTTTTATAATTTCACCCAAATTCGTCTTCTCTCATTTGAGTATCTTGATGATAATGAATCCAGAAGGCAATTTATTGAATATCAATGACAATTCCGTGAATTTTAGGTTGAATAACATTGATGGTTGACAATTTTTGCCTGGCTTCCCATATTTTTTACCATTAATTACCTGATTATTTATTTTTTTCTGAATTTAGACATACTTAAACTGTCTAACACGATGTGTATCGCTAAAGACGAATTCTCTCATTCTTTTCCTTATGCGTTACAACTTTCATTAGCATTCAGGAAATTTATGTCACATCTCTTTACTCATAATTTACTCCATCCCCGCTACTGGCTTACCTGGACTGGTTTGGGTCTGCTGTGGCTTATCGTTCAACTTCCTTATCCGGTTTTACATATTCTGGGCTCTGGTCTTGGAAAAATGTCCAGACCTTTTCTGAAACGTCGGGAAGGTATTGCGATTAGAAATATCGAACTCTGTTTTCCTGAGATGACCCCGTTTGCCCGAAGTCAGATGATCAATAAAAACTTTGTTTCTCTCGGGCTGGGACTGATGGAAACTGGCATGGCCTGGTTCTGGAGCGATGCGAGAGTCAAAAAATGGTTTGATGTCGAAGGGATTGAAAACCTGACCGGCGCAACCAGAGGGGTAATGGTTGTCGGGATTCATTTCATGTCTCTTGAATTGTGCGGAAGAGTCATGGGGTTATGTCACCCTATGATGGCAACGTATCGTCCACACAATAATCCATTGATGGAATGGGTTCAGACGAAAGGGCGTATGCGTTCAAATAAAGCGATGATTAATCGACGTAATTTGTCTGGTTTTGTTCATGCGCTCAAGGCCGGTGAAGCTGTGTGGTTTGCACCGGATCAGGATTATGGGGCAAAGGGGAGCATTTTCGTACCTTTTTTCTCGGTAAAAAAAGCAGCCACGACGAATGGAACGTATGCACTGTCAAAACTCGCTGGTGCACATTTGATCACACTGAGTATGATTCGACGGAGCGATAAAAAAGGTTATCACATGTATATCAGTCATCCGTTGCCGGACTATCCTGAGGAGGACGGGGTCGCCGCAGCTGCTTATATGAATAAAATCATTGAGCGTGAAATTCTCCGTGCCCCTGAGCAGTATCTCTGGATGCATCGCAGGTTTAAAACACGTCCGGAAGGAGAAATCTCTTTATACAAATGAATCATCCTGCTTGTCATGAGTCAGAATCTATCTTTCTTGCCACTGAATGTATTTGTTAAGAATGAAATGGGTCGTTATTCAGTCTGCTCCATGTTAATAACGGCAGAACTGACAGCCATGGTTCATCAACGGAGCCTATTCGGATTTGAAGGTCCGCTTTTCGCTCTCAACGGACTCATACAAAGCTGAGAAATGCCGTCCGAAGGCGGCATTTGCACGTTATCAAGCTTCTTTTTCTTGACGGTTGGCCGTTAAGTCAGGTTGCACAGCACCTTGATTTTGTCAGCGACAGTGCCTTTATCGTTTTTTTCCGTCATTATACGGGGACAACACCGACTCGCTATCTGCGTCATTCAGGCGCTGAAAATCAGGCCTTATCTTCTGTTTAACCGCTAAACAAAAAAGCGCCCGCAGGCGCTTTTCTTTTAAACTATTAAGGCTTCTTCTTCGGCCAGTCGTCGTCATCGTCCCATTTGTCGTTGAAGTCACGATGTGGGGGAAGCTCAGGCTTGTTTGCCATAAACTTCTTCGGATCGACGCGCTTGAGATCTTTGATCACGTTAATCATCACGCCTGCCAGAAACACCAGCACCAGAATCCACCAATATTTTGCCAGCCAGTCCATGCCTGTTACCTCTCAAAGTCATGCCGCCTACGCGACCAGTTGTTCCATAATCCGCTGATACATCCGGGCCAGAAGCTGCAGGTCGGCGGCGTTCACGCATTCGTTGATTTTATGAATGGTGGCGTTCACCGGCCCAAGCTCTACCACCTGCGCCCCCATCTGTGCGATAAAGCGCCCGTCGGAGGTGCCGCCCGTGGTCAGCAGCTGCGGTTTAATTTCATTATAGTGCTCAATGGCATTCACCACCGCATCCACCAGCTTACCGCGGGACGTCAGGAACGGCTGGCCGGACACCCACCAGTCAACGCTGTAGCGCAGCTCGTGTTTATCCAGCAGGGCGATCACCTTCTGTTTAATCATTTCGTCGGTCAGTTCGGTGCTGAAGCGGAAATTGAACTGTACGAACAGCTCGCCCGGAATGACGTTGTTGCTGCCGGTGCCTGCTTTGATGTTGGCAATCTGCATGCTGGTCTGCGGGAAGAATTCGTTGCCTTTATCCCACTCCGTCGCCACCAGCTCGGTGAGCATCGGGGCTGCGCGGTGCACTGGGTTATCGGCCAGATGCGGATAAGCCACGTGGCCTTGCACGCCGTGAATGGTCAGATTGCAAGTCATGGAGCCGCGACGACCGTTTTTCACCACGTCGCCCACCACTTCAGTGCTTGATGGTTCACCTACCAGGCAGTAATCCAGACGCTCGTTGCGCGCCATCAGCGCTTCCACGACTTTCACGGTGCCGTGGGTGGCGCTGGCTTCTTCATCGGAGGTGATAAGAAATGCCAGACGGCCTTTGTGGTTCGGATGCTGTGCGACGAAGCGTTCTGCCGCAACCACCATCGCTGCCAGAGAACCTTTCATGTCTGCGGCACCGCGCCCGAACAGCATGCCGTCGCGAATGGTGGGTTCAAACGGTGGATTGATCCAGCGATCGGCATCGCCGGTTGGCACCACGTCGGTATGTCCGGCAAAGGCGAGCGTTTCCCCTTTGCCGCGCCAGGCCCAGAAGTTTTGGGTATCGCCAAAGTCCATGGCTTCCACGGTAAAACCAATTGCGCGCAGGCGCTCAACCATCAGCGCCTGGCAGCCCGCGTCGTCGGGGCTAAGGGAAGGGCGGCGAATAAGCTGCTGAGCCAGCTCAATGACCGGGCATGACATACACTACACCTCGTTAAACGTCTGGTAACTGGAATCACTAAAGCCCAGCAGCATAGGCTGACCGGGCGCGCAGAGCAATGGGCGTTTGATGATTGCCGGCATTTCGATCATCAGCGCGGCGGCGGCATCGGCGTTGGTAATGGTGGAACGAAGCGATTCATCCAGCTTGCGCCAGGTGGTGCCGCGCGTATTGAGCAGCGCTTCCCAGCCCAGCTCAGCGATAAAAGTGTCTAACAATGCACGATCGAGACCGTCTGCCCGGTAGTCATGAAAGCGATACTCCACATGATGGTTATCCAGCCAGCGGCGGGCTTTTTTAATGGTGTCGCAGTTTTTAATCCCATACATCGTAATCATGGTTAATCCTTTTGCAGTAAAGCAGGTGAATAGCTCAGATTTTTAGAATAAGCGAAAAGCCTGCCTGAATCATACGCGAAATAGGCCTCAGACCCTACCACGGTCGTCTGAAAATAGCGCGAAAATAAGATGAATGAATTTTCGGTAATAGTGCATAACGAGGTGAAATCATGCGGAAGTTGTACTGTTTCTGAATATTGCTGTGCGTCACATTAAATTAACATAAATTCGCTCATAGTTAGCACATGCCCGGTCTGTAAGGGCTGAGAGGCAGTTATCGCAGCGATGGAGCAAACCGTCTTCACACCACCAGGCTATTTTCGTACACTACCCATAATAATAAGAGAGGCTGTTATGATCGAACATGAACTGGGAAACTGGAAAGACTTTATCGAAGGGATGCTTCGTAAATAATTCCAAATAAGAGCAAATGCGCTAACTGTTTTCGAGGTGTACCGGCAGGAGCGACAAAAAAGGCGACCAGCAAAGTCGCCTTTTTTAATGCCTGCTTTTTATTCCGGCTTCGGCTTCAGCGGGAAGCGACGACGCACCAGCACGAAGAACAGCGGTACGAAGAAAATGGCCAGTACGGTCGCAGAAATCATCCCGCCCATTACCCCGGTGCCGACGGCATGCTGGCTGCCGGAGCCCGCGCCGGTGCTGGTCGCCATCGGCAGCACGCCGAAGATAAAGGCCAGCGAGGTCATCAGGATTGGGCGTAGACGCTGGCGGCAGGCGTGCAGCGTGGCCTTCAGCAGATCCTCACCCTTCTCATTCATTTCGTTCGCGAATTCAACAATCAGAATGGCGTTCTTCGCCGACAGCCCGATAACCGTCAGCAGACCGACCTGGAAGTAGACGTCGTTTTCCAGCCCGCGCATCCAGGTGGCGAGCAGCGCGCCGATCACCCCAAGCGGCACCACCAGCATGACCGAGAACGGCACTGACCAGCTCTCATACAGCGCTGCCAGGCAAAGGAATACTACCAGCAGCGAAATGGCGTACAGGGCAGGGGCCTGCGCGCCGGAGAGGCGTTCCTGGTATGACATTGCCGTCCACTCCAGACCAAAGCCTGTCGGCAGCTGACTGACCAGCTGTTCCATCACCTGCATTGCGGTCCCGGTACTGACGCCCGGTGCGGCTTCACCGATAATCTCCAGCGCGGAATAGCCGTTGTAACGTTCCAGACGCGGCGAACCGGTTTCCCAGCGTGAGGTGGCAAATGCAGAGAAAGGAACCATTTCGCCTTTGTTATTACGCACGTACCAGAAGTTGATGTCGTCCGGCAGCATGCGGTATGGCGCGGCGGACTGCACGTAAACCTTCTTGGTACGGCCCCGGTCCATAAAGTCGTTGACGTAGTCTGAGCCCCATGCGGTCTGCATGGTGTCGTTGATGTCATCGATAGCGATGCCGAGCGCCTGTGCTTTGCGCTGGTCGATATCAATCTGCAGCTGCGGGCTGTCGTCGAGGCCGTTGTGGCGCACGCGGGTCAGCTCAGGATCGCTGGCTGCCAGATCGAGCAGCTTATCACGGGCGGCCATCAGGGCCGTGTGGCCCAGCCCGGCGTGATCCTGCAACTCCATGTCGAAGCCTGCTGAACTGCCGAGGCCGCTAATCGCGGGTGGGTTGTTGGCGAACACGCGCGCTTCGTTGATCTTATTAAAGGCTTTAGTGGCTCGTTCAATAATGGCAAACGAGGAGCCTGTTTTGGCGTCGCGGTCGTCCCAGTCCTTCAGGCGAATAAACATACGCGCCACGTTCTGGCCGTTGCCTCCGGGGCCGGAGCCGATGGTGGCAAAGATAGAGGCAACGTTAGCCTTCTCGTTTTTAAAGAAGTAGTCCTCGACCTTCTCCACAACCTTCAGCGTCTGCTGCTGCGTGGAGCCGCTCGGCAGCTGAATAGAGGTCAGGAACATGCCGCGGTCTTCCTGCGGCAGGAAAGAGGTCGGCAGCCTGAGGAACAGGAACACCATCCCGCCCAGCAGCAGGACGTAAATCAGCATCCAGCGCATGCTGCGGTGGAGGATTTTGCCGACGCGGGTTTCGTAGCGCTCGGCGTTGCGGTTGAACATGCGGTTAAACCAGCCGAAGAAGCCTTTTTGCCCGTGCTGTTCACCCTTGTGCAGAGGCTTAAGCAGCGTGGCGCACAGCGCGGGCGTCAGGATCAGCGCCACCAGCACCGACAGCACCATCGCCGACACGATAGTCACCGAGAACTGGCGGTAAATCGCGCCGGTGGTGCCGCCGAAAAAGGCCATCGGGATAAATACCGCTGACAGCACCATCGCGATGCCGACCAGCGCACCCTGAATCTGACCCATCGATTTTCGCGTCGCTTCACGCGGCGAGAGCCCTTCTTCGCTCATGATGCGTTCGACGTTCTCCACCACCACGATGGCGTCATCCACCAGCAGGCCGATGGCTAATACCATCGCGAACATCGTCAGGGTGTTTATCGAATAGCCAAAGGAGAAGAGGATGGCGAAAGTGCCCATCAGCACCACCGGCACGGCGATGGTCGGGATAAGCGTGGCGCGGAAGTTTTGCAGGAACAGGTACATCACGAGGAACACCAGCGCGATGGCCTCCAGCAGCGTTTTCACCACGTCGTGAATCGATGCCTTAACGAACGACGTGGTCTCATACGCTATTTTGTATTCCAGCCCGTGCGGGAAATAGTGCGAGAGTTCGTCGAGACGCGCCAGCGTCGCCTCTGCGGTCTGCATTTCGTTAGCGCCGGAGGCGAGCTGAACCCCTAGCCCCGAAGCCGGATTGCGGTTATAGCGGCTGAGGTAATCGTAGTTTTCCGCGCCGAGTTCAACGGTGGCAACGTCGCCGAGTGTGACAACGGAACCGTCCTGATTAACGCGTAATGTGATATCGCGGAACTGCTGCGGCGTCTGCAGCAGGGATTGCGCATTTACCGTGGCGTTCAGCGCCTGTTTGTTCACCTGCGGCGTACCGCCCAGCTGGCCGACGGCGACCTGGGCGTTCTGTGAGCTGACTGCGTCGGTAACATCCTGGGTAGTCAATTGATAGCTGTTGAGCTTCGCCGGGTCCAGCCAGATACGCATTGAATACTGAGAACCGTAGGCGGTGATGTTGCCCACGCCGTTGACGCGGCTCAGCGGCTCCTGGACGTTACTGGCGACGTAGTCAGCGATGTCCTGCTTATCCATACTGCCGTCCGTGGACACGAACGCGATGGTCAGGATGTTGGTATCGCCGGTTTTACGTACCGTCACGCCCTGATCCTGCACGGCCTGCGGCAGTTTTTTCAGCGCGGACTGTAGCTGGTTTTGCACCTGCTGCATCGCTTCGTTCGGATCGGTTCCGGCGGTAAAGGTGATGGTGACAGTAGCCTGCCCGGCAGAACTACTCTGGGAGGACATGTACATCATGTTGTCGAGCCCGGTCATGTTCTGCTCGATAACCTGGGTGACCGTATTTTCCAGCGTTTGTGCGGAAGCCCCTGGATAGTTAGCGATGATGCGCACGTTTGGCGGCGCTAAATCAGGATATTGCTCAACGGGAAGCGACAAAATTGCCAGCGTGCCGGTCAGGCACAACAGAATGGCCAGCACCCAGGCAAAAATGGGGCGATCGATAAAGAAATTCGCCATCAGAATCAGGACCTCATTACGCGTATTTTTTTGTTATGACAGGCTTTGCACACTGTAGCGGCAAGGCCTGGGCGAAACGTGGAGAAATTAAGGAGATAGTGTAAATTATCATGCCGCTTTTCGCCCAAAGCATACATAAGTCAAGATAAACGTCCGTAAGGACAAAATGTGACGTAGCGCGTAGACTGAGACGCTTATTTGACGCTGAGGAGCCAGCATGGCGTTTCACATCGACATCATCAAAGACAAAATCCTGTCGGACAATTACTTCGTTCTTCGCAACATCACCTACGACTTAACGCGCAAGGATGGCGAAGTGGTGCGCCATAAGCGCGAAGTCTACGATCGCGGCAACGGCGCGACGATCCTGCTCTATCATCCGCAAAAGAAAACCGTGGTGCTGGTGCGTCAGTTCCGCGTGGCGACGTGGGTTAATGGCAACGCCGATGGCAGGCTGATTGAAACCTGCGCCGGCCTGCTCGATGACGACGAGCCGGAAGCGTGCATTCGCAAAGAAGCCGTTGAGGAAACCGGTTATAAGGTGAAGGACGTGCGCAAAGTGTTTGAACTGTATATGTCGCCGGGCGGCGTGACGGAGCTGGTGCACTTCTTTATCGCTGAATATGACGACTCACAGCGGGCCAACGCAGGTGGCGGCGTGGAAGATGAAGATATTGACGTACTGGAACTGCCGTTTAGCCAGGCGCTGGCGCTGGTGAAAAGCGGCGAAATCCGCGACGGCAAAGCCGTCATCCTTCTGCAATATCTGCACAACGCCGGTTTAATGGACTAATCCGATTGAGTAAAAGATGGCCGCCAGCGAGGATACGAGCCAGTTTGGGGCGTTTTTTTCTTCTGGGGTCATCTCGTGCTTTACCGTCTGTTTTTCCTTTGCTGGCTTCTCGGGTTGCCGTTGACGCAGGCCTGGAGTGCGCCTGTGCAACAGGAATTCAGCGACTGGCAGGTTACCTGCAATAACCAGAACTTCTGTACGACGCGAAACACCGGCTTACATCACGGGCTGGTGATGACCCTGACCCGCAGCGCAGGGGCGCACAACGACTCCACGTTGCGTATCGAACTGGGTGGCCCGCAAAATGTGCTGCCCAAAATCCCGCCCATTGCTCCCCGCTTGCTGCTGGATGCGTCACCACTGAAGCTCACCGGCGATCGCTGGCAGATTACGCCGTGGCACCTCAGTACTCATGATACGCAGACCATCAACGTCTTCCTGCAGCATATTCAGGAAGGACAGGCGCTGACGCTGGTGCAGGGCACGCAGCAAATTTCCCTGCAGGGGCTGAAAGCGGCGCTGCTGTTTATCGACGACAGGCAAAAACGCGTCGGAAGCGAAACGGCGTGGATTGGAAAGGGTGATGAGCCCCCGCTGAGCGTGCCGCCCGCGCCCGCGCTGAAATCCGTGGCGAAAGTTAACCCGACGCCTGTGCCGTTCAGCCACGACGAATTTAACGATCTACTGGATTATGGCAGTCTGCGCATGAGCAGCAGTCAGTGCTCGCTCGACCCGCTTCGGCGCGAAGTGTGGGTTACACCGCTTACCGATGAAAAAGCGCTGCTGATGATGAGCTGTGAATCCGGGGCGTATAACACTATTTATCGCGCATGGCTGGTATCACGGCACAAGCCGTTTGTGGCGCAGGCCGTGCGCCTGCGTCTGCCGTTTCAGCCGCCGGACAGCGAAGAAAGGGAGATTGAACTGGTCAATCTCACCTTCAACGACAAAACCCGGGAGCTGATCACGCTGGAGAAGGGACGCGGCCAGGGCGACTGCGGTGTGCAAACGCGCTGGCGCTATGATGGCCAGCGTTTTCGTCTGGTGCGCTACGCCGGGCAACCGGCCTGCGACAGCTGGCAGGGGCCGGATGCCTGGCCGACGCTGTGGATCACTCGCTGATTGCCCGATGCGCTTCGCTTATCGTGCCTGCAAGGGCTGGTGCTTTGTAGGCCGGATAAGGCAAAGCCGCATCCGGCAACAACCAACGACTATTTCCCCAACACCTTGTGCGCCTTCGCGACGATATTCTCTACCGTAAAGCCGAAGAATGGGAACAGCTTCTCGGCAGGCGCGGACTCCCCGAAGGTTGTCATGCCGACAATCGCCCCTTTCAGCCCGACGTATTTGTACCAGTAGTCGGCAATCCCGGCTTCTACCGCCACGCGCGCCGTTACGTCCGAAGGCAGTATGGATTCGCGATACGCTTCATCCTGGGCGTCAAATACATCCGTAGAGGGCAGCGATACCACGCGAACGTTGTGCCCGGCACCCGTGAGTTTTTCCGCCGCCAGTACGGTGATTTCAACTTCCGAACCGGTGGCGATAAGGATCAGATCGGGTTTACCCCCCGCGTCTTTCAGCACATAGCCGCCGCGCGCGATGTCTTTCACCTGATCCGGTGTCCGTTCCATCTGCGCCAGGTTCTGACGCGAGAGGATCAGCGCCGTCGGCCCGTTATGCCTTTCGATAGCCGCTTTCCACGCGACTGCTGTTTCCACCTGATCGCATGGTCGCCAGGTACTGAAGTTTGGCGTCAATCGCAGGCTGGCGAGCTGTTCCACCGCCTGGTGCGTTGGACCATCTTCGCCAAGCCCAATGGAGTCGTGGGTGTAAACCATGATCTGCCGGGCCTTCATCAGCGCCGCCATGCGCGCCGCGTTGCGGGCGTATTCGACGAACATCAGGAAAGTGGCAGTGTAAGGCACGAAGCCGCCGTGGTGGGCGATACCGTTGGCGATGGCGGTCATACCGAATTCTCGTACGCCGTAGTGAATGTAATTTCCGGCATGATCTTCTTTCAGCGAAACCGACTCTTTCCAGATGGTCAGGTTGCTGGGCGCAAGATCGGCTGAACCGCCCAGCAGCTCCGGCAGCATTGGGCCATAGACATTGAGCGCATTCTGCGACGCTTTACGGCTGGCGATTTTAGCGGGTTCAGACTGCAATTTTTCAATATAAGCCTGAGACTCATTCTGCCAGTTTTCCGGCAGCTCACCGCGGGTGCGGCGTATAAATTCTGCTGCCAGTTCAGGATGTGCTTTTTTGTAGGCTGCGAGCTTTTCATTCCAGCTCTGCTGGGCTTTTTCGCCTTTCTCATGGGCGTCCCAGGCCTGGTAAATCTCTTTTGGGATCTCAAACGGCGGGTACTTCCAGCCCAGCTGCTTACGCGCCAGCGCCACTTCTTCTTCGCCCAGCGCCGAGCCGTGCGACTCCTCTTTCCCGGCCTTGTTCGGTGAACCAAAGCCAATCACCGTCCGGCAGATGATCAGCGACGGTTTGTCCTTCACGCTTTGCGCTTCCAGAATCGCCTTTTTCACCGCTTCCGGATCGTGCCCGTCGATCTCATGCACTACGTGCCAGTGATAGGCCTCGAAGCGTTTGGCGGTGTCGTCGGTGAACCAGCCTTCGGTTTCACCGTCAATGGAAATACCGTTGTGATCGTAGAAACCAATCAGCTTACCGAGCCCCAGCGTGCCTGCCAGAGAACAGGCCTCGTGCGAGATGCCCTCCATCAGGCAGCCGTCGCCCATAAAGACGTAGGTATAGTGATCGACGATATCATGATCCGGCCGGTTGAACTGCGCAGCGAGCGTGCGTTCAGAAATCGCCAGCCCGACGGCATTCGCCAGCCCCTGACCGAGCGGCCCGGTGGTGGTTTCAATGCCCGGCGTATAGCCTATTTCTGGATGGCCAGGCGTTTTGGAGTGCAGCTGGCGGAAGTTTTTAATCTCTTCCATCGACAAATCGTAGCCCGTCAGGTGCAGCAGGCTGTACAGCAGCATGGAGGCATGGCCGTTGGATAAAATAAAGCGGTCGCGGTCGAGCCAGTGCGGGTCGTTCGGGTTGTGCTTTAGAAAATCGTTCCACAGCACCTCGGCGATATCCGCCATCCCCATGGGCGCGCCCGGGTGGCCGGAATTGGCTTTCTGTACTGCGTCCATGCTCAGGGCGCGAATGGCGTTGGCAAGCTCTCTACGGGACATAGTTATTCTCCGTGGCAAAAATTACAGTTTGGCGGCAAGCAGATCTTCGAGTTTGCGCTGATCGACGGCGAACAGGCGGATGCCTTCGGCCAGCTTATCCACCGCCATGGCGTCCTGATTGTGCTCCCAGCGGAACTGTGCTTCGGTGAGCGGTGCAGGGCGGTTAAAGAACTGCGAGGCCGGGATCAGCTTGCGCTTCACTTCAGCGTCTTTCTCCTGCAACTCTTTCAGCAGCGGCGGGGCAATGGTCAGCCTGTCGCAGCCCGCCAGCGCCAGAATTTGCTCGGTGCGACGGAAGCTTGCGCCCATCACCACCGTTTCATAACGGTGCTGTTTAAAGTAATCGTAGATATTGCGCACCGATTTCACGCCGGGATCTTCTTCCACCACGTACGGATCCATCGGCTCGCGCTGCTGATACCAGTCATAGATACGCCCGACGAACGGGGAAATCAGGAACACGCCCGCTTCTGCGCAGGCGCGGGCCTGGGCAAAGGAGAACAGCAGCGTCAGGTTGCAGTGAATGCCCTCTTTTTCCAGCACCTCGGCGGCACGAATGCCCTCCCAGGTTGACGCGAGCTTGATAAGAATGCGGGATTTGTCGATGCCCTGATCGGCATACAGCTCTACCAGATGGCGCGCTTTTGCGATGCTCTTGTCTTTATCGAACGACAGGCGTGCGTCCACTTCGGTGGAAACACGCCCGGGAATACTTTTCAGAATTTCTACCCCGAAGTTGACCGCCAGTTTGTCGCTGGCGTCGACCACCTGCTGTTCGCGGCTTGCCCCCTGCTTTTTGGCATAGGTCACGGCGTCGTCAAGCAGGTGTGCGTAGTGCTCAAGCCCGGCGGCCTTGAGTAAAAGCGACGGATTGGTGGTGGCATCTTCGGGCTGATAATGGCGGATGGATTCGATGTCGCCGCTGTCGGCGACCACGGTGGTGAATTTCTTAATGCCATCTAGCTGGTTCATGAAATAAGACTCCTTAGAAAGCAAGGCGTTATACGAATGTTTTCGCTTGCCGTTCCGGATGATGAATGAAGGTCTTAACTCAAAAGCATAGCAGACGACGATCGCCTTGCTTTGCGATGCGTGTTAACAGAGGTGTTAAAAATTAATAACAAAATGGCGTTTTGATGACGAGAGTATGGCGGCCTTCAAAGTTTACAAAACAGTAACGGAGGATACTCAGGGGTTAGCACCGGGAAGACATTTCTCCTGATAATGACGTGATGTAAAAAAGGAACCCCAAATGGATGACCAGTTAAAACAAAGCGCTCTCGACTTCCACGAATTCCCAGTCCCCGGGAAAATTCAGGTTTCGCCTACCAAACCGCTGGCGACCCAGCGTGACCTGGCGCTGGCCTATTCGCCGGGCGTTGCCGCCCCGTGCCTTGAAATCGAGAAAGACCCGCTGGCGGCCTACAAATACACTGCCCGCGGCAACCTGGTGGCGGTGGTTTCTAACGGTACCGCGGTACTTGGCCTCGGTAATATCGGTGCGCTTGCCGGGAAGCCGGTGATGGAAGGGAAGGGCGTGCTGTTCAAAAAATTTGCCGGGATTGACGTGTTCGATATCGAAGTGGATGAGCTCGATCCGGATAAGTTCATCGATGTGGTCGCTGCGCTGGAACCCACTTTTGGCGGCATTAACCTCGAAGATATCAAAGCGCCGGAGTGCTTTTACATTGAGCAGAAGCTGCGCGAGCGCATGAACATTCCCGTGTTCCATGACGATCAGCACGGTACGGCGATTATCAGCACGGCGGCGATCCTGAACGGCCTGCGCGTGGTTGAAAAAAATCTTTCTGATGTGCGCATGGTGGTCTCCGGAGCAGGCGCGGCGGCAATTGCCTGTATGAACCTGCTGGTGGCGCTGGGGATGCAGAAACACAATATCGTGGTCTGCGATTCAAAGGGCGTTATCTATAAAGATCGCGAACCGAACATGGCGGAGACCAAAGCGGCCTACGCGGTGATTGATGACGGCAAGCGCACGCTGGACGACGTTATCGAAGGCGCTGACATTTTCCTCGGCTGCTCTGGCCCGAAAGTCCTCACCCAGGAGATGGTGAAGAAAATGGCCCGCGCGCCGATGATCCTCGCGCTGGCTAACCCTGAGCCGGAAATTTTGCCAACCCTGGCGAAAGAGGTGCGTCCGGACGCCATCATCTGCACCGGGCGTTCCGACTACCCGAATCAGGTGAACAACGTGCTCTGCTTCCCGTTTATCTTCCGCGGCGCGCTGGACGTGGGCGCAACGGCGATTAACGAAGAGATGAAACTTGCGGCGGTGCACGCGATTGCCGAACTGGCGCACGCCGAGCAAAGTGAAGTGGTGGCCTCCGCCTATGGCGATCAGGATCTGAGCTTTGGCGCGGAGTACATCATTCCAAAACCGTTCGATCCGCGCCTGATTGTGAAAATCGCGCCGGCCGTGGCCAAAGCGGCGATGGATTCGGGCGTGGCGACGCGTCCGATTGCCGATTTCGCCGCCTATGAAGAGAAGCTGAGCGAGTTCGTCTACAAAACCAACCTGTTCATGAAGCCGATTTTCTCCCAGGCGCGCAAAGAGCCGAAACGCGTGGTGCTGGCGGAAGGTGAGGATACTCGCGTGCTGCATGCTACCCAGGAGCTGATTACGCTTGGTCTGGCGAAGCCGATTCTGATTGGTCGTCCGAACGTTATCGAAATGCGTCTGCAAAAGCTTGGCCTGCAAATGAAGCCTGGCGTGGACTTTGAAATCGTCAACAACGAATCTGACCCACGCTTTAAAGAGTACTGGATGGAGTATTACGCCATCATGAAGCGCAAGGGGATCACCCAGGAGCAGGCGCAGCGCCACGTGATCAGTAACACCACGGTGATTGGCGCGATCATGGTCCAGCGAGGTGAAGCGGATGCGCTGATTTGCGGCACCATCGGCGATTATCATGAGCACTTCACCGTGATTCAGCAGCTGTTTGGCTATCGCGATGGCGTCCACACGGCGGGCGCAATGAACGCGCTGCTGCTGCCAAGCGGCAACACCTTTATTGCTGACACCTACGTCAACAACGACCCAACGGCGGAGCAATTGGCGGAAATCACCCTGATGGCGGCGGAAACCGTGCGCCGCTTCGGGATTGAGCCGCGCGTGGCGCTGCTGTCGCATTCGAACTTTGGATCGTCGAACTGTGCAGCGGCAGTCAGAATGCGTGAGACCCTTGAGCTGGTGCGGGCGAGCGATCCGGAACTGATGATCGACGGGGAGATGCACGGCGACGCCGCGCTGGTGGAAAGCATTCGCCAGGAACGGATGCCAGACAGCCCGCTGAAAGGTGCCGCCAACATTCTGGTGATGCCGAATATGGAAGCGGCGCGTATCAGCTACAACCTGCTGCGCGTTTCCAGCTCAGAGGGCGTGACCGTCGGCCCGGTGCTGATGGGGGTGGCCAAGCCGGTGCACATTCTGACGCCAATCGCCTCGGTACGCCGCATCGTCAATATGGTGGCGCTGGCGGTGGTTGAGGCGCAGACTGAGCCGCTTTAAGGAGTTTGTCGGGTGGCGCTACGCTAACCCGACTTACAGGATAGCGTAGGCCGGGCAAGCGAATGCACCGCCCGGTATTAAATCCAGTCCCGCACCTGAATAAACTCACTCAGGGCAGCCTCTGGGCTGCCTTCTTCTGGCTGCCAGTTATACTCCCAGCGCACCAGCGGCGGCATCGACATTAAAATCGACTCCGTGCGGCCTCCGGTTTGCAGGCCGAACAGCGTGCCGCGATCCCACACCAGGTTAAATTCCACATAGCGCCCGCGGCGATAAAGCTGGAAATCCCGTTCACGCTCACCCCAGGGCTGCGCTTTACGGCGCTCAACGATTGGCAGATAGGCATCGGTGAAGCCGTCTCCCACCGCCTGCATAAAGGCGAAGCAGGTGTCGAAATCTGGGGTGTTCAGGTCGTCAAAGAACAGGCCGCCGATGCCGCGCTGCTCGTGGCGATGCTTCAGGAAGAAGTAGTCGTCGCACCATTTTTTGTAGCGCGGATAAACGTCTTCGCCGAACGGCAGGCACAGGTCGCGGGCAACGGTGTGCCAGTGAACGGCGTCCTCTTCCACGCCGTAGTAGGGGGTTAAATCGAAACCACCGCCAAACCACCACACCGGATCGGCACCGGGCTTTTCTGCGATAAAGAAGCGGACGTTAGCGTGACTTGTGGGCACGTGCGGGCTGCGGGGATGGACCACCAGCGACACGCCCATTGCTTCAAAGCTGCGGCCAGCGAGCTCCGGGCGATGCGCCGTGGCGGAGGCGGGCATGGCATCACCGTGGACGTGGCTGAAGTTGACGCCGGCCTGCTCAAAAACGCCGCCTTCGCGCAGCACCCGACTGCGACCGCCACCGCCAGCCTCGCGCTGCCAGCTGTCTTCAATAAACTCACTGCCGTCGATTTCAGCAAGCTGCTGACAGATACGGTCCTGAAGATTGAGTAAAAAGGCTTTGACCTGGGCGACATCGGGTTTCATTAACGTCTCTTCACGTGGGCTTTCTGGTTATCGAACCAGCTGAAATAGCTGAGGATGCCGGAAGCAATGGCGTTGGCAATCTTCTGGCGAAATGCAGTCGTGCCAAGCAGCTTCTCCTCACCCGGGTTGGTTATGAACGAAGTCTCGACCAGCACCGAGGGAATTGACGGTGATTTGAGCACCACGAACGCCGCCTGTTCCGTACTGCGGCTGTGCAGCTTATGCACCGGTTTAATCTGCTTCAGAATATGCGAGCCGAGCGTCAGGCTGTTCTTAATAGTGTCTGTTTGTACCAGATCGAACAACACCTGCTGGAGCAGGTGATCTTTATCGAGCGCTTTTTTGCCCGCCAGCTCATCAACGGCGTTCTCTTTATCGGAGAGATATTTCGCCATGGCGCTACTTGCCCCGCGGTTGGAGAGGGCAAATACCGAGGCTCCGGCAGCACTTGGATTCGTAAAGCCGTCGGCGTGAATCGACATAAACAGATCCGCACCGTGTTTGTGGGCGATTTCCACGCGGTCGTACAGTGGAATAAAGGTATCGCTGGTGCGCGTCAGGCGGGCGTCGATGCCGTGACCACGCAGGATAGAGCGAACGTTTTTGGCAATGGCCAGCACCACATGCTTCTCTTTGGAACCGCCGTGGCCGATGGCGCCGGTATCAATACCGCCATGCCCCGGATCGAGCATCACGATGCGGCGGGATCCAGCTTTCTTCGCCGCCGGTTTGCTGTGGCCGTTGCTGGTTTTCAGCGTTGTATCTTTTGCGATGGCTTTGGACATGCCGGACAGCGTTAGCGCGGCCAGTCCGGCTTTCAGCACCTGACGGCGCGAAGCGAGTGTTTTTAAGGGTTTAAAAGTGCTCATGCGGCCTGATGTGTAAAAATAAATAATCCATGTGTTATATCGTATCGTGTTTTCCGTTACGACTTTTCGGGATGAGAATTGTTTTACTTTTCATTTCAATACGTGACAATGCAACATTATGCCATTTTTTTGAGCGTTATTCGCCAGATATTGGCTAATTAAGGCGTTCGCGCCATAATCACTGTTTTTAAACCTGAAAAGATGGGTAATACCATGGAGATACGCGTTTTTCGCCAGTCCGATTTCGAAGAGGTTATTACGCTTTGGGAGCGTTGCGACCTGCTGCGCCCATGGAACGACCCGGAAATGGATATTGAGCGTAAGCTCAATCATGACGTCAGCCTGTTTCTGGTGGCCGAGGTTAATGGTGAAGTCGTGGGCAGCGTGATGGGCGGCTACGACGGTCACCGCGGCTCGGCTTATTACCTTGGCGTTCATCCGGACTATCGGGGAAGAGGGATCGCTAACGCGCTGCTCAACCGGCTGGAGAAAAAACTGATCGCCCGCGGCTGTCCGAAGCTGCAAATTATGGTGCGCGAAGATAATGATATGGTCCAGGGCATGTATGAACGCCTGGGCTACGAGCATGGCGATGTGGCCGTGCTGGGTAAGCGCCTGATTGAAGATGAAGAATATTGAGTTTTCACCGTCGGCATACGATGGTCACGGGCGGCTTCGGCTGCCCTTTCTGTTCTGGTGCGTACTGCTGTTGCAGGCCCGGACCTGGGTGCTGTTCGTGATGGCCGGCGCGTCGCGCCAGCAGGGCGACTCGTTGCTGAATCTGTTTTATCCCGATCGTGATAATTTCTGGCTTGGCCTGCTGCCGGGTGTACCTGCGGTCGTCGCGTTTTTGCTTAGCGGGCGGCGGCATCAGAGTCCGCGCCTGTGGGCGGCAATGCGCTGGGTGCTGATAGCGGCACAGCTGGTACTGCTGGCCTGGCAGCCGCTGCTGTGGTTGCAGGGAGAGCCGCTGAGCGGTATTGGCCTCGCGCTGGTGGTGATGGATATTTTTGCCCTCTGGTGGCTGCTCAGTAACCGCCGTTTACGCGCCTGTTTTTCCCTGTCTGAGGATTAATGGCACTTTTCTGCCGTTCCGGACTCCAACTGGCGTTGTGTTGACATAGAAAGGACCCTGAAATGAAATCGATGCGTTTATTACTCTGCGCGCTTCCTCTGGCATTAACCGGCTGCGCGACCGTCAGCTCGGGCTTGAGCTCGGTGCACTGGTCGTCCGCTTTGCCGTGGAACTGGTTTGGCTCCTCAACCGAAGTCACCGAACAGGGCGTTGGTGATCTGACGGCCTCCACGCCGTTGGATGAAAAAGCCATCAGTGATGCGCTGGACGGCGATTACCGCCTGCGCAGCGGCATGAAGACAGACAAAGGCAACATCGTAAAATACTTCGAAGCCCTAAAGGACGACAAAGTGGCGCTGGTGGTGAACGGTGAGGCGGGAACCCTGAGCCGCATTGACGTGATGGACAGTGACATCGGCGTGGCCGACGGCGGTAAAATTGGCACGCGCTTCAGCGATCTGTACAGCAAAGCGTACGGCAGCTGCGAAAAAGCGACCGGCGACGACAGCGCGGGCGTCGAGTGTAAAGCCAAAGACAGCCAGCATATCAGCTACTTGTTCAGCGGCGAATGGGCCGGGCCACAGGAGCTGATGCCGCCGGACGACTCCCTGAAAAGCTGGAAAGTCAGTAAGATTATCTGGCGTCGCTAATTTGCGCGCGGACAAGCTGCCCTGACAAAAAAGCGGGTATAATACGCCGCATCAATCAATGCCACGATGTCGTGGCATCTTTTTTTGTTTTTTCAGGAGGAGCAGCGATGTCTCAGGTTCAGAGCGGCATTTTGCCGGAACATTGCCGTGCGGCGATTTGGATTGAAGCCAATGTGAAAGGGGACGTCAACGCCCTGCGTGAGTGCAGCAAAGTGTTTGCCGATAAGCTGGCCACCTTTGAAGCGAAATTCCCCGATGCGCATCTCGGCGCAGTGGTTGCATTCGGGCATGAGACCTGGCGTAGCCTCAGCGGCGGCCAGGGGGCGGAGGAACTGAAAGATTTTACCCCTTATGGCAAAGGTCTTGCTCCGGCTACGCAGTATGATGTGCTGATCCACATCCTCTCCCTGCGTCATGACGTAAACTTCTCTGTCGCTCAGGCCGCTATGGAAGCGTTTGGTGCAGCCATTGACGTGAAAGAAGAAATTCACGGCTTCCGTTGGGTGGAAGAGCGCGATCTTAGCGGCTTCGTTGACGGCACCGAAAACCCGGCAGGCGAAGAAACTCGCCGTGAGGTGGCGGTGATTGCCGACGGCGTGGACGCGGGCGGCAGCTACGTGTTCGTCCAGCGCTGGGAGCACAACCTCAAACAGCTGAACCGCATGAGCATTCCGGATCAGGAAATGATGATTGGCCGAACCAAAGAAGCCAACGAAGAGATCGACGGTGACGATCGTCCTGAGACCTCGCACCTGTCGCGCGTCGACCTGAAAGAGAACGGCAAAGGCCTGAAGATTGTGCGTCAGAGCCTGCCGTACGGCACCGCCAGCGGCACGCATGGCCTGTACTTCTGCGCCTACTGTGCGCGTCTGTACAATATTGAGCAGCAGCTGCTGAGCATGTTTGGTGACACAGACGGCAAGCGTGACGCGATGCTGCGTTTCACCAAACCGGTGACCGGCGGTTACTACTTCGCCCCTTCCCTGGATAAATTGCTGGCGCTGTAAAAATCACTATGCCGGGCGGCGCTGCGCTTGCACCGGCCTGCAAAATACAGGCCCGGTAAGGCGTAGCCGCCACCGGGCAATACAATCTACAATAATCCCTTATCGATAAACGTCTGGCGCGTCGCCACGTTCAAATCGTATTCACCCAGCTTCTCTGGCCGCACCCACGCCACGGCCTGAAACTCTTCATTAAGCGTAATGTCCCGATTGGCGCTGACGCAGTCAAACATCAGGTAAATCATGTAAATTTCTTCCTGTGTGCCATCGGCGTAGGTTTTGATTCGCGTATCGTCACGGAAGTGCCACGGCGCGATCTGGCTGATTTCCAGCTTATCGCCCAGCTCCTCGGCAATCTCCCGTAGCAGCGCCTGCTCCATGGTTTCTCCGGGCTCCATTCCGCCACCGGAGAGGGCCCACTGGCCGGGGAAAACGCCTCTGTCATCTGCCATTTTGCACAACAGGTACTCACCGTTGTTCTGAATTATCGGGCAGACAATTGTCCTTTGACGCATGGCTTTATCCTCCATTAGTTGTTTGCCGAGTGTATCAAATCGACGTCGGGTAACCTCTTATTCTGTTTTAAACTTGTAAATCACCAAACGGTATATAAAACCGTTACTGCTTTCATCCTCGTTATAAATATGATGGCCATAAGATAGTCATTATTCTGATAAGGGTGCGCAATGGCCGTTACATCACTGAAAAAAGGAACCCTGGCGCTCGGCGCTCTGCTGCTGGCAACCCAGGTACAGGCAACTGAACTGCTGAACAGTTCCTATGACGTTTCACGCGAGCTGTTTGCGGCCCTGAATCCTCCGTTTGAACAGCAGTGGGCGAAAGAGCACGGCGGCGACAAGCTGACGATTAAACAGTCTCATGCCGGTTCATCCAAGCAGGCGTTGGCGATTTTGCAGGGCCTGAAGGCGGATGTGGTCACCTACAACCAGGTGACTGACGTACAGATTCTGCATGACAAAGGTAACCTTATCCCGGCCAACTGGCAGAGCCGTCTGCCGAACAACAGCTCGCCGTTCTATTCGACCATGGCGTTCCTGGTGCGCAAAGGCAACCCGAAGAACGTTCATGACTGGAGCGATTTAGTCCGCACCGACGTGCAGCTGGTTTTCCCTAATCCCAAAACGTCCGGTAATGGCCGTTATACGTATCTTGCCGCCTGGGGTGCAGCCGCCAAAGCCGATGGCAACGATAACGCCAAAACTGAACAGTTCATGACGCAGTTCCTCAAAAACGTGCAGGTCTTCGATACCGGCGGCCGTGGCGCGACCACCACCTTCGTTGAGCGTGGTCTGGGCGATGTGCTGATCACGTTTGAATCCGAAGTGAACAACATTCGTAAACAGTATGCCGATCAGGGCTTCGAAGTGGTGGTGCCGAAAACCAACATTCTGGCCGAGTTTCCGGTGACTTGGGTCGATAAAAACGTCAAAGCCAACGGCACGGAAGAAGCCGCTAAGGCCTATCTGACCTGGCTTTACAGCCCGCAGGCGCAAACCATCATTACCGATTACTCCTACCGTGTGAATAACCCGACCGTGATGGACAAGCTGAAAGACAAATTCCCGCAAACCGATCTCTTCCGTGTGGAAGATCAGTTCGGCTCCTGGCCTGAAGTGATGAAGACCCATTTTGCCAGCGGCGGCGAGCTGGATAAGCTGCTGGCGGCGGGGCATAAGTAATGTTTGCTGTCTCTTCGCGGCGAGTGCTGCCGGGCTTTACCTTAAGCCTCGGCACCAGCCTGCTGTTTGTGTGTCTGATTCTGCTGCTGCCGCTCAGCGCGCTGGTGATGCAGTTGGCGCAGATGAGCTGGGCACAGTACTGGGAAGTCATCACCAACCCTCAGGTAGTGGCTGCCTACAAAGTGACGCTGCTGTCGGCATTCGTGGCGTCCATCTTTAACGGCGTGTTTGGCCTGCTGATGGCATGGATCCTGACGCGCTACCGTTTTCCGGGCCGCACGCTGCTCGACGCGCTGATGGATTTACCGTTTGCCCTGCCAACGGCGGTGGCGGGCCTGACGCTGGCCTCTCTGTTTTCTGTTAATGGCTTCTATGGCGAATGGCTGGCGAAGTTCGATATCAAGGTGACGTACACCTGGCTCGGAATTGCGGTGGCGATGGCCTTTACCAGCATCCCGTTTGTGGTGCGTACCGTTCAGCCCGTGCTGGAAGAGCTGGGCCCCGAATACGAAGAAGCGGCGGAAACGCTCGGAGCCACGCGCATTCAGAGCTTCCGTAAAGTAGTGCTGCCGGAGCTTTCCCCGGCGCTGCTGGCGGGGGTTGCGCTGTCGTTTACTCGCAGCCTCGGTGAGTTTGGTGCGGTGATCTTTATTGCGGGCAACATTGCCTGGAAAACGGAAGTGACCTCGCTGATGATTTTTGTCCGCCTGCAGGAGTTTGACTATCCGGCGGCGAGCGCGATTGCCTCAGTGATCCTGGCGGCGTCGCTGCTGCTGCTGTTTTCCATCAACACCCTGCAAAGTCGCTTTGGTCGACGTGTGGTAGGTCACTAATGGCGGAAGTTACGCAATTGAAACGCTATGACGCGCCCCGCATTAACTGGGGAAAATGGTTTCTTATAGGCACCGGGCTGCTGGTATCGGCCTTTATCCTGCTGGTGCCGATGATTTACATCTTTGTGCAGGCATTCAGCAAAGGGCTGATGCCGGTGCTGCAAAACCTGGCCGACCCGGACATGCTGCATGCCATCTGGCTGACGGTGATGATTGCGCTTATCACCGTGCCGGTGAACCTGGTGTTCGGCACGCTGCTGGCCTGGCTGGTGACGCGATTTAACTTCCCGGGCCGCCAGCTGCTGTTGACGCTGCTGGATATTCCTTTTGCGGTTTCACCTGTTGTGGCAGGTCTGGTGTATTTGCTGTTCTACGGCTCGAACGGTCCCCTAGGTTCGTGGCTGGATGCGCATAACCTGCAAATTATGTTTGCCTGGCCGGGAATGGTGCTGGCGACGATTTTCGTTACCTGTCCGTTTGTGGTGCGTGAGCTGGTACCGGTGATGCTGAGCCAGGGCAGTAATGAGGACGAAGCGGCGATTCTGCTCGGCGCCTCTGGCTGGCAGATGTTCCGCCGGGTCACGCTGCCGAATATTCGCTGGGCGCTGCTGTACGGTGTGGTGCTGACCAACGCCCGCGCGATAGGTGAATTTGGCGCAGTATCGGTGGTCTCCGGTTCGATTCGTGGTGAAACGCTGTCGCTGCCGCTGCAGATTGAATTACTCGAGCAGGACTACAACACAGTGGGTTCCTTCACCGCCGCGGCCCTGCTGACGTTAATGGCTATTTTGACCCTGTTTTTGAAGAGTGTGGTGCAGTGGCGCCTGGAAAATCAGGAAAAACGCGTGCATCAGGAGAAGCATCATGAGCATTGAAATTGCCGGCATTAAGAAATCGTTTGGGCGCACTCAGGTGCTGAATGATATTTCTTTGGATATTCCGTCCGGTCAGATGGTGGCGCTGCTTGGGCCGTCGGGCTCCGGCAAAACTACCCTGCTGCGTATTATTGCCGGCCTGGAGCATCAGACCAGCGGGCAGATTCGCTTCCACGGTACGGATGTTAGCCGCTTACACGCCCGCGAGCGCAAAGTTGGCTTCGTGTTCCAGCACTATGCGTTATTCCGCCATATGACGGTGTTCGACAACATCGCCTTTGGCCTGACGGTGCTGCCGCGCCGTGAGCGCCCGAATGCGGCGCAAATTAAAGCCAAAGTCACCAAACTGCTGGAAATGGTTCAGCTGGCACATCTGGCGGATCGTTACCCTGCACAGCTTTCCGGCGGGCAGAAACAGCGCGTGGCGTTGGCACGTGCGCTGGCCGTTGAGCCACAAATTCTGCTGCTGGATGAGCCGTTCGGTGCGCTGGATGCGCAGGTACGTAAAGAGCTGCGCCGCTGGCTGCGTCAGCTGCACGAAGAGCTGAAGTTCACCAGCGTGTTCGTGACCCACGATCAGGAAGAAGCGATGGAAGTTGCTGACCGCGTGGTGGTGATGAGCCAGGGCAATATTGAGCAGGTGGACGCGCCCGATCAGGTCTGGCGTGAACCAGCCACACGATTTGTACTGGAGTTTATGGGGGAAGTGAACCGCCTGAAAGGCACCGTTCGCGGAGGGCAATTCCACGTTGGAGCGCACCGCTGGCCGCTTGGCTACACGCCAGCTTATCAGGGACCGGTCGATTTGTTCCTCCGTCCGTGGGAAGTGGACGTGAGCCGCCGTACAAGCCTGGATTCTCCGCTGCCCGTGCAGGTGCTGGAAGCCAGCCC
This sequence comes from Pluralibacter sp. UBA7423, assembly GCA_002470465.1. Classification (GTDB taxonomy): domain Bacteria; phylum Pseudomonadota; class Gammaproteobacteria; order Enterobacterales; family Enterobacteriaceae; genus Scandinavium. Next base: position 183,754 of record DKMD01000010.1, on the reverse strand, counting down.
GAAAGGCCATTACACCCAGCTCGTTGTGCAGCCGCTCGGCTGGTATAACGAAACGCTGACCGTTGTCATGCGCGGCGATGATGCTCCACTGCGCGGAGAGCGCCTGTTTGTGGGGCTACAGCATGCACGCCTTTACGACGGGAAAACGCGGATTGAAAACCGCGAGGAGCTTGCTCTGGCGGAATCTGCCTGATAGCTTTATTGCATCCTGATGTTGCCGGGTGGCGCTCCGCTTACCCGGCCTACAAGAAAATGCATGGTTTTGTAGGCCCGGTAAGCACAGCGCACCGGGCTTTTTTATTGGAATGCAGAAGTGACAACACTCGAACACACCATCGGCAATACTCCCTTAGTCAGGCTTCAGCGCCTGACGCCGGCGAACGGCAGTGAAATCTGGGTCAAGCTCGAAGGAAATAATCCTGCCGGATCCGTTAAAGACCGTGCGGCGCTTTCCATGATTGTGCAGGCGGAATCACGCGGCGAAATCAAACCGGGTGATGTGCTGATTGAGGCGACCAGCGGCAATACCGGTATCGCTTTGGCGATGATCTCGGCGCTGAAAGGCTATCGCATGAAGCTGCTGATGCCGGACAACATGAGCCAGGAGCGCCGCGCGGCAATGCGTGCCTACGGCGCTGAGCTGATCCTTGTCAGCAAGGAACAGGGCATGGAAGGCGCGCGCGATCTGGCGCTTGAGATGGCGAAGCGCGGTGAAGGCAAGCTTCTCGACCAGTTTAACAATCCCGACAACCCTTACGCGCACTACACCACCACCGGGCCGGAAATCTGGCAGCAAACAAATCAGCGAATCACGCACTTTGTCTCCAGCATGGGAACGACCGGCACCATTACCGGCGTATCTCGTTTTCTTCGCGAACAGGATAAGCCGGTGACCATCGTCGGGCTGCAGCCGGAAGAGGGCAGCAGTATTCCGGGGATCCGCCGCTGGCCCGCGGAATATATGCCCGGGATTTATAATGCCGCTCTGGTGGATGAGGTCATGGATATTCATCAGCGCGATGCAGAAAATACCATGCGTGAGCTGGCGGTGCGGGAAGGTATTTTCTGCGGCGTGAGTTCCGGCGGGGCGGTCGCGGGGGCGCTGCGGGTGGCGAAGGCCAATCCCGGCGCGGTCGTGGTTGCCATTATTTGCGATCGCGGCGATCGGTATCTGTCGACCGGCGTGTTTGGCGAAGAAAGTTACAGTCAGGGGGCGGGGATTTAACGGTCATGGAAATGATACTTTTTCGGGATAAAACCCGGGCGCAGCAGGCCGACATTGTGGCCGTGCAGTCTCAGGTGGTCTACGGCAGCGTGGGCAACAGCGTGGCGGTGCCGAATATCAAACAGCATCACCTGAACGTGCTGGCCGTGCCGACGGTGCTGTTCAGCAACACGCCGCATTACGATACTTTCTACGGCGGGGTTATTCCTGATGAGTGGTTCAGCGGTTACCTGCGGGCGCTGGAAGAGCGTGACGCTCTGCGCGAACTGAAAGCCGTCACCACCGGCTACATGGGCAGCGCCAGCCAGATTGCTATTCTGGCTGAATGGCTGAAGGCCATGCGGGAAAAACATCCGCAGATGATGATTCTGGTCGATCCGGTGATCGGCGATACCGACAGCGGCGTGTACGTGAAACCAGAGATTCCTGCCGCCTATTGTGAGCATCTTCTGCCGCTGGCGCAGGGCATCACGCCAAACGTATTTGAGCTGGGCGTGCTAAGCGGCAAGCCGTGCGATACGCTCGACGAGGCGATTGCCGCAGCGAAAGGTCTGCTTTCCGACACGTTAAAATGGGTGGCAATCACCAGCGCGCCGGTGCCGGACGACAACGATATTCATGTGGTTCTGGTGACAAAAGAGAGCGTTGATATCAGCGGCTGGCCGCGTGTGGCAACCGATTTGAAAGGCACAGGCGATCTGTTTTGTTCGGAGCTGATTAGCGCCGTTGTGCAGGGGAACACCTTGCAGGACGCAGTGCGCGCGGCCGGAAGTCGTGTCGTAGAAGTGATGGGCTACACGCTTGAAAAGGGCTATGACGAGCTGATTTTACCGCCGCGCTAGTGACAAAGAGCAGAAACGAAAATGGCGCCCGTAGGCGCCATTTTTTTATCCATGCAGCATCAATTATTTTTTGATGCGAATAACCGGGGTTTCACCAACGGTTACGCTGCCGGACAGTTTGATCAGCTCTTTGATCTCGTCCATGTTGGAGATAACAACCGGAGTCAGAGTAGACTTCGCTTTCTCTTCCAGCAGTGGCAGATCGAACTCGATTACCGGATCGCCAACTTTCACGCGCTGGCCTTCTTCTGCGATACGTTTGAAACCTTCGCCTTTCAGTTCAACGGTGTCGATACCGAAGTGAACGAACAGCTCGATACCACTGTCGGACTCGATAGAGAACGCGTGGTTGGTTTCAAAGATTTTGCCGATGGTACCGTCAACCGGCGCAACCATTTTGTTACCGGTTGGTTTGATGGCAATGCCATCGCCCACGATTTTCTCAGCAAAAACAACATCCGGCACGTCTTCGATGTTGACGATCTCGCCAGAGAGCGGGGCAACAATCTCAATAGTTCCGGTGTCTTTCTTATCATCAGAAACCAGAGATTTCAGTTTATCGAACAAACCCATGATCTTCTCCTAAGCAGTAATTTGGGCCGCATCTCGTGGATTAGCAGATTGTTTTTTCTTCAATGAACTTGTTAACCAGCGTCATTAACTCGTCCGTTGTCGGTTGAGCAAGAGCCTGCTCTGCTAAAACCTTCGCATCTTCGAAGTTCGTGTTACGGATAATCTTCTTAATGCGCGGGATGGAAATGGCGCTCATAGAGAATTCGTCCAGACCCATACCCAGCAACAGAAGTGTAGCACGTTCATCGCCTGCAAGCTCACCACACATGCCAGTCCACTTGCCTTCAGCATGAGAAGCATCAATAACTTGCTTGATAAGCGTCAGGACGGACGGTGACATTGGCTGGTAGAGGTGCGAAATCATATCATTACCACGGTCAACTGCCAGGGTGTACTGCGTTAAATCATTGGTACCGATACTGAAGAAATCAACTTCTTTCGCCAGATGACGGGCAATGGTCGCCGCGGCTGGGGTTTCCACCATCACGCCGATTTCGATTGCTTCGTCAAAGGCTTTACCTTCGTCGCGCAGTTCCTGTTTGTAGATTTCGATCTCTTTGCGCAGGGCGCGAACTTCTTCAACAGAGATGATCATCGGGAACATAATGCGCAGTTTACCGAAAGCAGAAGCACGCAGGATAGCGCGAACCTGATCGCGCAGGATCTCTTTGCGATCCATCGCGATACGCACTGCACGCCAGCCCAGGAACGGGTTCTCTTCTTTCGGGAAGTTCATGTACGGCAGCTCTTTGTCGCCACCGATGTCCATGGTACGGACGATGACCGCCTGCGAGCCACAGGCTTCAGCAACGGCTTTGTATGCAGCGAACTGTTCTTCTTCAGTTGGCAGCGCGTCGCGGTCCATGAACAGGAATTCTGTACGGTACAAACCGACACCTTCAGCGCCGTTGCGCTCTGCACCGTCGATATCACGAACGGTACCGATGTTGGCACATACTTCTACCTGATGACCGTCGAGGGTGATAGCCGGCAGATCTTTCAGTTTTGCCAGTTCAGCTTTCTCTTCAGCAACCTGAGTCTGAATCTTACGCAGGGCTTCGGTCTCTTCGTTGGTCGGGTTAACGTACACTTTGTTGTTAACCGCATCGAGGATCAGATAGTCACCGTTTTTCACTTCAGAGGTCACGCTACCGGTGCCCACGATCGCTGGCAGTTCGAGGGAACGCGCCATGATGGAGGTGTGGGAGGTACGGCCGCCAATGTCGGTGATGAAACCCAGCACCTTTTTCAGGTTCAGCTGCGCGGTTTCGGATGGCGTCAGGTCTTTAGCGACGAGGATAACCTCGTCCTGAATGGCGCTCAGGTCGATGATCGCCAGGCCCAGGATGTTGCGCAGCAGACGTTTACCGATATCACGTACGTCAGCCGCACGCTCTTTCAGATATTCATCATCCAGCTCTTCCAGGGCAGTTGCCTGACCTTCGATAACCTCATTGGCTGCTGCGTCAGCAGTCATGTGTTTATCTTTAATCAGGGCTATGATTTCCTGCTCCAGCTCCTCATCTTCCAGCAACATGATGTGGCCTTCGAAGATGGCTTCTTTTTCTTCGCCGAACGTTTCGCCAGCTTTAGTCTTGATAGCTTCCAGCTGTGCGGACGCTTTAGTACGACCGCTCAGAAAGCGTTCAACTTCCTGATCGACGCCGTCGGCAGAAATTTTCTTCCGGTCGATGACAATCTCATCTTCAATCAGCAACAGTGCTTTGCCGAAAGCGATACCCGGGGATGCTAAAATGCCTGAAATCATAACCCTACCTTACTTGTGACTGATTTTAAAAAGAACTCGTGAACTTACTCGAGTTCAGCCATCAGTTTAACCAGATGCTCAACTGCTTTCTGCTCGTCTTCGCCTTCTGCAGAAATGGTCACTACGGTGCCCTGAGTCAGACCCAGAGTCTGCAGTTTGAACAGGCTTTTAGCGCTGGCGCTTTTGCCGTTGGAGGTCACGGTGATCTCAGAGGTGAAGCCTTTAGCTTCTTTAACAAACTGAGCGGCAGGGCGGGTGTGCAGACCGTTCGGAGCGGTAATGGTAACTTCTTGCTGGAACATTATATTTCCCCAACTTATAGGTTTAGTGTTGTGGAACTAAAGTCTAGCCTGGCGGCTACACTTTAGCCTGTATAGATTAGCGCCGGCGGATACGAAACGACGCAGAAGGTCTGACGCAATCCTGGCAGGCACTTCTGGCCGGTGACGTTTAGCTCGTCATTAAACATTATGCAGCGAAAGCAAGACTTGAACCAAATCATAAAATCGATTCAGCAGGCGGAAATCCTGAACTGAATAATTTCGCGCATCAAAATAAATGTGATGGTTAAATACCAGACCCGACGGGGGGAAGCAATGCCAGGTGGGCCAAAAGTATGACGTATGCCACAAAAAAGCACCCGGAAGGGTGCTTTTTTCGTCATTTTTTTACATTTGGCATTACTGTTGCAGTTCTTTCTCTGTGAAGAGATCGGCAAATAATGCGGTACTTAAATAACGTTCACCCGAAGAAGGCAGGATAACCACAATAGTCTTATTGGTAAAGGTTTCGTCTTCCTGAAGCTTCAGCGCAGCAGCTACGGCGGCACCGGAAGAAATCCCTGCGAGAATGCCTTCTTCTTCCATCAGACGGCGTGCCGTGGAAATGGCTTCTTCATTAGTAATGGCAACCACTTTATCGATGAGCTTGAGATCGAGGTTGCCTGGAATAAAGCCTGCGCCGATACCCTGAATTTTGTGCGGGCCGGGTTTGATTTCTTCCCCAGCCAGAGCCTGGGCGATGACTGGCGAGTCGGTCGGTTCGACGGCGACGCTAATCAGGTCGGTTTTACCTTTAGTGCCTTTAATATAGCGGGATACGCCAGTCAGCGTACCGCCGGTGCCGACGCCCGCAATAAACACATCAACCTGACCGTCAGTGTCTTCCCAGATTTCCGGGCCGGTGGTTTTTTCGTGGATTTCCGGGTTCGCCGGGTTGCTGAACTGTTGCAGCAGCAGGAATTTTTCAGGGTCGCTGGCGACGATCTCTTCCGCTTTCTGGATGGCACCCTTCATCCCTTTAGCGCCTTCGGTCAGCACCAGGTTAGCACCCAGCGCTTTCAGCAGCTTACGGCGTTCGATACTCATGGTTTCCGGCATGGTCAGCGTGAGCTTGTAGCCGCGTGCGGCAGCCACATAAGCCAGCGCAATACCGGTGTTGCCGCTGGTGGGTTCCACCAGCTCAACGCCTGGCTTGAGCACGCCACGTTTTTCGGCATCCCAAATCATGTTGGCACCGATGCGGCATTTGACGCTGAAGCTCGGGTTGCGTGATTCCACCTTCGCGAGGATGCGTCCATTACCGATTCGGTTCAGTCGAACCAGCGGCGTATGACCGATTGTCAGCGAGTTATCTTCAAAAATCTTACTCATAGCCCGTCCTTAACTGTCTGAAATTTGGGAAACGACACCAGCATACGCGGATGGTCATGATGCGGAAGGAAAGTTTTCGCATATCGATATGCTGATGTGAAATAAAGGTTATCAGTATGGAATAAGGGGTGGCAAAAGCCACTCCTTATTTACTTTTATAGACAGAAGACAATCACTTCCAGAGGGCGTGCTTATCGCGATAGCAGTCGACCCACATGGCCGTTGCACCGCAAATTGCCACTGGCAGGATCACCAGGTTGAGGATTGGAATCATCGTAAACAGGCTGGTTAGCGCGCCAAACTGCATATTGGTGACTTTCCGGGCGCGCAGCGCTTCCCGCATCGTTTTGAACGGCACTTTATGGTTATCGAACGGGTAATCGCAGTACTGGATAGCCATCATCCACGCGCTGAACAGGAACCAAAGTATCGGGGCCACCGTCTGTCCGATGCCGGGAATAAAGTAGAGAACCAGCAAAACTACTGCCCGTGGCAGATACCAGGCCAGCTTTTGCCATTCGCGTTTCATTATTCTCGGTACATCTTTCAGCACGCCGAAAATGCCGGTGTCCGGCGGCGTCGCGCCCGTCAGTCGTGCTTCAAGCTGTTCGGCCAGCAGCCCACTGAAAGGCGCGGCAATCCAGTTGGTGATGGTCGAGAATAAATAGCCAAATACCAGCAGCACGGAAATCACCGCAATCGGCCAGAGAAGGTAGCTCAGCCACTGTAGCCAGTCTGGCACGTGTTGCATCATCGCCGGGATCCAGTTGCCCAGTTTGCTGAACAGCCACCAGAAAGCGCCGCCCATCAGGATGATATTGACCAGCAGCGGCATAAAAACATAACGACGCAGGCCGGGCAGGCGAATCAGCTGCCAGCCCTGGGAAAAGTAATATACCCCACTGCGGGGAACGGAAGAGGAAACCATGGTCAGGGGAGACTCCTTTTGTCAAAGTCCTGGCGGTTGCGCGACCAGTTTATCGGGTTGTCAGACGATGACCAGTTCAGAAATGTTCGAAAAAACAGCAAAAAGCACGATTTGGTTCATCTTTATCGTCCGATTTCCCGGTACGCACTTGCACTTGACGTAATGGGCAAATACTCTTAGTGAGTAAATGTTTGCCGTGGTGGCAAGGTGTTAGAACAACAGAGAATATAATGATGCAGGATTTGCGTCTGATATTAATCATTGTTGGCGCGATCGCCATAATTGCATTACTGGTTCATGGTTTCTGGACCAGCCGCAAAGAACGTTCCTCAATGTTCCGCGATCGCCCAATGAAACGCATGAAATCGCGTCACGACGATGAGTCCGATGACGACGGCTTCGATGACGATGTTGAAGGCGTAGGTGAAGTTCGCGTTCATCGGGTGAACCCTGCCCAGAACGTGAATACCGGGGAGCATGACGCTACCCGTCAGGCTCCGCAGCACCAGTATCAGCCTCCTTATGAACGTCAGGTGCAACAGCCTGTGCGTCATGACGAGCCTGTACGCCAGCCGGTTCAGCCGCAGCAGCAACCCGTGCGCCAACAGCCTGTGCATCAGCATCAGGCTCCGGTACAGCCGTCTGCAGAGCTGCAGCACGCACCTGTGCATCAGCCGCATGCCGCGCCGCAGCAGCCCGTTGCGCCGCAGTATCAGCAGCCAGTCTCTGCACCGCAGGCCGCACAACCCGCTCCACAGCCCCATCAGCCTGCTGTTGCTGATCCGCAGCCTGTTGCTCAGCAACCGGCAGCTGCTCCTCAGCCCGCGCCAGAAACGCAGCCTGCGGCTACAGAAGCACCACAGCCTGTAAAAGCTGAGCGCAAAGAGGCGGTTATCGTTCTCAGCGTTGCCGCGCATCAGGGGTCGTTCATCAATGGTGAACTCCTGCGCAACAGCGTTGAGCAGTCCGGCTTTGTGTTTGGTGATATGAACATTTACCATCGCCATCTCAATCCTGGCGGCGGTGGCCCGGCGCTGTTCAGCCTCGCCAATATGGTGAAGCCCGGCACCTTCGACCCGGAAAACATGGGCGATATGCAAACGCCTGGCGTGACCATTTTCATGCAGGTGCCATCCTACGGCGATGAGCTGCAAAACTTTAAGCTGATGCTCCAGTCTGCGCAGTACATCGCGGACGAAGTCGGCGGCGTGGTGCTTGATGACCAGCGCCGGATGATTACCCCGCAGAAAGTGCGTGAGTATCAGGATCGTATCCGCGAAGTAAAAGACGCCAACGCCTGATACTCTGGCGCGTCGCAATCCCTTCCAGAACCCCCGCCTGTCGGGGGTTTTTTATCATTGATGGTGAGATATGCAATCAATCGAACAACAGCTGACAGAACTGCGAACCACGCTTCGCCATCACGAATACCTCTATCACGTCATGGATGCCCCGGAAGTACCGGATGCGGAATATGACCGCCTGATGCGCGAATTGCGCGAGCTTGAAGCTCAGCACCCTGAGCTTGTTACCCCGGATTCGCCCACCCAGCGCGTAGGTGCCGCACCGCTGACCGCTTTCAGCCAGATTCGTCATGAAGTGCCGATGCTTTCGCTGGACAACGTTTTTGATGAAGAGAGCTTCGTTGCGTTCAACAAGCGCGTGCAGGACAGGCTGAAAAGCACAGACGCGCTGACCTATTGCTGTGAGCTGAAGCTGGATGGCCTGGCGGTCAGCATTCTGTATGAAAACGGCGTGCTGGTGCAGGCTGCCACTCGGGGAGACGGTACCACTGGCGAGGATATTACCGCCAACGTGCGTACCATTCGCGCTATTCCGCTGAAGCTGCACGGAGAGAATATTCCTGCGCGTCTGGAAGTGCGCGGTGAAGTTTTCCTGCCTCAGTCGGGCTTTGAAAAAATCAATGACGATGCGCGCCGTACGGGCGGTAAGCTGTTCGCCAACCCGCGTAACGCTGCGGCGGGTTCGCTGCGTCAGCTTGATCCACGCATTACCGCGAAGCGACCGCTTACTTTCTTCTGCTACGGCGTCGGCGTGCTCGAAGGCGGCGAACTGCCGCGCAGTCATCTGGGGCGCCTTCAGCAGTTTAAGGCGTGGGGCTTGCCCGTCAGCAACCGCGTGAAGCTGTGCGGTTCACCGGAGGAAGTACTCGCTTACTACCATCAGGTCGAGGAAGATCGCCCGCATCTGGGGTTCGATATCGACGGTGTGGTGATTAAAGTCGATTCGCTCGAGCTACAGGAACAGCTTGGCTTTGTCGCTCGCGCCCCGCGCTGGGCGGTGGCGTTTAAGTTCCCGGCGCAGGAGCAAATGACCTTTGTGCGCGACGTGGAGTTTCAGGTCGGACGCACCGGGGCTATCACGCCCGTTGCGCGCCTGGAGCCCGTGCAGGTGGCGGGCGTTCTGGTCAGCAACGCGACATTGCATAACGCTGACGAGATCGAACGTCTGGGCCTGCGCATTGGTGACAAAGTGGTGATTCGCCGTGCCGGGGATGTGATCCCACAGGTTGTGAATGTGGTGCTTTCAGAGCGCCCGGAAGAGACCCGGGAAGTCGAGTTCCCCACGCACTGCCCGGTTTGCGGCTCGGACGTCGAGCGCGTCGAAGGCGAAGCGGTCACTCGCTGTACCGGTGGCCTGATTTGTGGCGCACAGCGTAAAGAGTCGCTGAAGCACTTTGTTTCCCGCCGCGCGCTGGACGTTGACGGCATGGGTGACAAAATCATCGATCAGCTGGTCGAAAAAGAGTATGTCCACACGCCTGCTGACTTGTTCCGCCTGACGGCAGGCAAGCTCACCGGACTCGATCGGATGGGGCCAAAATCGGCCCAGAACGTGGTCAACGCGCTGGAGAAAGCCAAAGAAACGACCTTTGCGCGCTTCCTCTATGCGCTGGGCATCCGTGAAGTGGGTGAAGCGACGGCAGCAGGGCTGGCTGCGCATTTTGGGGCGCTGGATGCGCTGGAAAGCGCCTCGATTGAGGAGCTGCAAAAAGTCCCCGATGTTGGCATTGTGGTCGCCACGCACGTGTTTAACTTCTTTGCTGAAGAGAGCAATCGTGAGGTCATTCAACAGCTGCAAGCCGAGGGCGTGCACTGGCCTGCTCCCGTTATTATCAAAGCAGAAGAAATTGACAGTCCGTTTGCCGGCAAAACTGTAGTACTGACCGGCAGCCTGAGCCAGATGTCACGCGATGATGCGAAAGCCCGCCTGGTTGAACTCGGTGCGAAAGTGGCTGGCAGCGTATCGAAGAAAACCGATCTGGTAATTGCCGGCGAGGCAGCGGGCTCAAAACTGGCTAAAGCGCAGGAGCTGGGTATCGAGGTGATCGACGAAGCAGAAATGTTGCGGTTGCTGGGAGCGTAAAGTGGAAAAAGAGCAGCTGATTGAGATAGCCAACACCGAGATGCCGTTCGGGAAATACAAAGGCCGGATGCTGATTGATCTGCCGGAAGAATACCTTCTGTGGTTCGCCCGCAAGGATGAGTTTCCAGCCGGGCGGCTGGGTGAGCTGATGGCGATTACGCTGCTTATCAAAACAGAGGGGCTGACGCATCTGGTGCAGCCCCTCAAGCGCGGCCGTTAGGCTTTCGCTTCATCAGCGGCCGCTTTCGCCTGTCGCGCTTCGGCCTGTTGCTTATAGCGTCGTGCCAGCACGGCGCAGACCATCAGCTGGATTTGATGGAAAATCATTAACGGCAGCACCATCATGCCGATCATCGCCGTCGGGAAGAGAATGTTGGCCATCGGGATACCGTTGGCCAGACTCTTTTTCGAGCCGCAGAAGACAATCGTAATTTCATCGGCTTTATTAAATCCGCATTTACGCGCCACCACGGTGTTAACCGCAATCACAATCGCCAGCAGCACGCAACTTACAACCACGATAAACAGCAGCGATCCCACGCCCACTTTATGCCAGATACCGTTAACGACGGCTTCGCTGAAGGCCGAGTAAACCACTAACAGAATGGAGGTCTGGTCAGTTTTGGAAATCCATTTCTTATTTCGTGCCACCCATGCACCGGTCCATGGGCGTGAGAGGTGGCCGAGCACGAACGGAAGCAACAGCTGAAGCATGATTTTGCCGACTTGCTCCAGGCTGCCTTCCGCGCCGTGGAGGTTCATCAGCAGGCCGACCAGCAGGGGGGAGATGAAAATCCCGAGCAGGCTCGATGCGGAGGCTGAACACACCGCAGCGGCAACGTTGCCGCCCGCCATAGAAGTGAAAGCAATCGCCGATTGTACGGTGGCAGGCAAAATGCAGAGATACAGGAAGCCATTGTAGAGTGCGGGATCAACATCGATTGGCGCCCAACGGGCGAAGAGCACGCCTAAAACCGGGAACAGAACGAAGGTGCTGCACATTACCCAAAGATGTAATCGCCAGTGGCTGCCGCCCGCAATAATGGCCTCGCGGGAGAGTTTAGCGCCGTGCATAAAGAACAGCAGGGCGATGGCGGCGGTGGTCAGGCCTTCAAAAAACGGAACATAGCCACCGCGAGCGGGGAACAGGGAGGCAAGCAATACGGTACAGATTAGCGTCAGCGTGAACGGATCGAGAATGCGAAAAAGTTTCATAAACGCTCCTGAAAAGTCGATGCTGCTATTGTGCTTATTTCACTTTGAGAAATAAAATTGATTTATTGCATCCATTGATGAATTTATCCCATGAATTATTCGCTCCGCCAGTTAAAGGTGTTTATCACCGTCGCACAGGCCAAAAGCTTCAGTCGGGCAGGGGAGATAATTGGCCTCAGCCAGTCGGCCGTCAGCCATAGCGTCAAAGAGCTGGAGCACCAGACCGGTGTGCGCCTGCTTGACCGGACCACCCGGGAGGTTGTGCTGACTGAGGCCGGGCAGCAACTGGCCGCCAGGCTTGAGCGATTGCTGGATGAACTGAACAGCACATTGCGCGAAGCCGGGCGAGTAGGACAACAGCTCACAGGCACAGTGCGCGTGGCGGCCAGTCAGACGATCTCGGCGCATCTGATTCCTCAGTGCATTGCTGCCAGCAACCGGCGCTACCCGGAGATTGATTTTGTCCTCCACGATCGTCCGCAGCGGTGGGTGCTGGAAAGCATTCGTCAGGGGGAAGTGGATTTTGGCATCGTGATTGATCCGGGCGCCGTCGGAGATTTACAGTGCGAGTCGATTCTCTCGGAGCCGTTTTTCGTGCTCTGTCATCAGGATCATCCGTTTGCCAGCTTGCCGGAGGTGACCTGGCAGGCTCTGGAAAACACGCGCCTTGTATTACAGGATTATGCATCGGGCAGTCGCCCGCTTATCGATGCTGCGCTGCAGGCTCATAACATAACAGCCAGTATTGTGCAGGAAATTGGCCATCCGGCGACGCTCTTTCCTATGGTTGAGGCGGGGATTGGGATCAGCATTTTACCCGCTCTGGCGTTGCCGTTACCGCAGGGAAGCCAGTTGACGGTTAAGCGCCTGACCCCCGTGGTTCAGCGGCAGCTGATGCTGGCCAGGCGCAAAAATCGATCGCTTTCGACGGCGGCGCAGGCGCTGTGGGATGTTGTCGGTGAGCAGGCAGAAGCGCTGACCGCCGCCCGGAAACACGATCCGCTGTATCAGACGTAAATATCTATTTGATGGTCTTCAGACGGGTTATTGACCCCTGTCACAGGGGCTGATGCCGTTTGCTGATCCTGTTCTTTTTCCGCCTGCTGGCGCTGAAGCTGTGCCAGCTGGGCTTCGAGCATCGTGATCTGCTCCTGAATCAGCTCCGCCTGTTTCTGTTTCTCATCGGCATCGCCAGGACCATCAGCAATGGTTTTCAGCTGCTGGGTCAGTTTGGTGATTTGCTGTGTGATACGCGTGATTTGCGATGAGGTGTCGTTGCCCTGTGGCGCGGCAGTGCTGGTGGTTGTTTGTAATCCTGGGGCAGAAGAAGAGGGCATGGAAATGCTGGTCATCGTGAACTCCTTTCAGGGATGAAAAAAGAGTTATCGGCAGAATAGAATAAAGGCTTGAGAAGAAAAAAGAGGGATGTTGAAAAACGTTATGGGTGGGTCGTGCAGGATACCACTCGTCTCATCCTGACGAATTGCGCATAGCAAAAAGGCGCCTTTAGGGCGCCTTTCCACATTGGTGGGTCGTGCAGGA
>DKMD01000010.1:167356-170405 GCA_002470465.1 Pluralibacter sp. UBA7423 | reverse complement strand
CAACTGAGCTAACGACCCGAAGTGGTGGGTGATGACGGGATCGAACCGCCGACCCCCTCCTTGTAAGGGAGGTGCTCTCCCAGCTGAGCTAATCACCCACTTCGGTACTTCATTTTTAGTAAGAAATTCAGCTGGCGAGAAAGTGGTGGGTGATGACGGGATCGAACCGCCGACCCCCTCCTTGTAAGGGAGGTGCTCTCCCAGCTGAGCTAATCACCCACTTCTCGATTTCTTACTTTACACGGCGGAGACTACTTAAAGTAGTTGGTGGGTGATGACGGGTTCGAACCGCCGACCCCCTCCTTGTAAGGGAGGTGCTCTCCCAGCTGAGCTAATCACCCCCGCTGTGTGGAGTCGCATTATAGGGAGAGTTGAAAATGAGTCAACGCCTTTTCCAAAGATTTTGTTTGTTCGTCGTAAAATTAAACAAAACGATCGTAAATCGCCCCGTGACGCATGATTTATAAACAAAATCCGCTAAGCGCAGCGTTTCAGCGGGATCGACATTGAGGATTCAGGTGGGAGTGATAGAATATTGCCCATTATTTTTCCCCCAGGATTTGCCGGCTGTCGGCAACTTTCTAAACGTAAGGCCATTTCATGAAAATCAAAACTCGCTTCGCGCCTAGCCCGACCGGCTATCTGCACGTCGGCGGTGCTCGTACTGCTCTCTATTCCTGGCTTTTTGCTCGCAACCACGACGGTGAGTTCGTGCTGCGTATTGAAGACACCGACCTCGAGCGCTCCACGCCGGAAGCTATCGAAGCTATTATGGACGGCATGAACTGGCTGAGCCTGGAGTGGGATGAAGGCCCTTATTACCAGACTAAACGTTTCGATCGCTACAACGCGGTGATTGATGAGATGCTGGTCGCCGGCACGGCATATAAATGCTACTGCTCTAAAGAGCGTCTGGATGCTCTGCGTGAAGAACAGATGGCAAAAGGTGAGAAGCCGCGCTATGACGGCCGCTGCCGCCATGGTCACGAACATCATACCGCTGACGAACCTTGCGTGGTGCGTTTTGCCAATCCGCAGGACGGTTCCGTTATTTTCGACGACCAGATTCGCGGTCCGATTGAGTTCAGCAACCAGGAGCTGGACGATCTGATTATCCGTCGTACCGACGGTTCGCCAACCTACAACTTCTGCGTAGTGGTTGATGACTGGGATATGGAAATCACCCACGTGATCCGTGGTGAAGACCACATCAACAACACTCCGCGTCAGATCAATATTCTGAAAGCGTTAAATGCGCCAGTGCCGGTTTACGCGCACGTATCGATGATCAACGGTGACGACGGTAAAAAGCTGTCCAAGCGTCACGGTGCAGTCAGCGTGATGCAGTACCGTGATGATGGTTATCTGCCAGAAGCCCTGCTGAACTATCTTGTGCGTCTGGGGTGGTCCAGCGGCGATCAGGAAATTTTCAGCCGTGAAGAGATGATCAAGCTCTTCTCCCTGAGCGCGGTCAGCAAATCAGCCAGCGCATTCAACACTGAAAAATTGCAGTGGCTTAATCACCACTACATTAATACTCTGGCGCCAGAGTATGTGGCGACGCACCTGCAGTGGCACATTGAGCAGGAAAACATTGATACCCGTATCGGCCCACAGCTGTCTGAGCTGGTGAAACTGCTGGGCGAGCGTTGCAAAACGCTGAAAGAGATGGCGGCGAGCTGCCGTTACTTCTATGAAGAGTTTGAGGCGTTTGATGCAGACGCAGCGAAGAAACACCTGCGCCCGGTTGCCCGTCAGCCGCTGGAAGTGGTACGCGATAAGCTGAACGCTATCACCGACTGGACTGCGGAAAACGTTCATCATGCCATTCAGGCTACCGCCGATGAGCTGGAAGTGGGAATGGGAAAAGTGGGGATGCCGCTGCGCGTTGCGGTGACCGGTGCAGGCCAGTCTCCGGCGCTGGATGTGACTGTTCATGCTATTGGTAAGAGCCGAAGCGTGGCACGCATCAACAAAGCGCTGGCATTTATTGCTGAACGTGAAAATCAGCAGTAACCATCCTTAATAAAATGGCAGGCTCAGGCCTGTCATTTTTTTATTCACGTTAGTCCGCGATATTCAGCTGCTGCAGAAAACCCCGTAATCCTTCCCGCACTAATAACAGCTGTAAGCGCTGTTTTTCTTCAGGCGTCATCATCCCGAGGACTTCCTGAATTTGCCGCCAGACGGGATCTTTGTCCTGCGCGTGATAAAACGAATCAGGCTCCGCTGCTTTTAAAGTGAGCGACAGGTGGCGCAGTTTGGGCGTTGAAGAGAGGAAATCCCGCACTTCCGGCGTGATGTGAATCAGCCGGGCGCGCCCACCTTTCACTCCAGGAATGGGTTCCGTGACCCAATTTTGTTCGCGGATCCAGCGGTTGATCGTCTGCTTCGCCATACCTACGCAGTTCGCCAGCTCCTGCGTGGTCATTTTACTGTGAAGTATTTTCATCGGGTGCCTTACGTCCTGATTCCCAGACGGAACAGCAAGCCGGTGAGGCCTTCACGCAACAACAGGCTGGTCAGCTGCTGTTGCTCCTGCTCAGACATCTCTTTTGCCAGCGACAGCAGAAGTGAGTCAAAACTGCCTTCGGCGGAGTGAGCGGCTGCTGCGCTGTCGGCTGCACGCTGAGCGCTGCGAATAAACGCGCGCACTTGTTCGCTGACGTGGACAAGGCGTGCTTTACCGCCCTGAACACCCGGTCTTGGCGACGTTTCCCAGCCCTCTTTTCGCACCCATTTATTGATGGTTTGTCGGCTATAACCGGTCAGATGGGCGAGTTCCTCCGGCGTCATTCGTTCCTTGATCATGCTATTTCCTGAGTGCCTGTGTGGAATTAGTGGTTCATGTTATAGCATCCTTTTAGTTGAAAACGTGATGCGTTTAACTCCTGGTTGCGAGAACGCTCGCAATGTCATTCGGTTGCGTGCTTTTTCAGCGATTGAATTTGGAGGGAACATTTTGCCGTTGACACCTGGCAAGGGAATTCATATTATGCCGCCCGTCAACACGACACGCTTTACGTTACGGGGCTATAGCTCAGCTGGG
>DKMD01000010.1:53471-167091 GCA_002470465.1 Pluralibacter sp. UBA7423 | reverse complement strand
ATCCCGCTTAGCTCCACCAAAATTCAGACCCTCGCTCCGGCGGGGGTTTTTGCTTTTTAGCACCTGAGATATTCGTGAATCAGCCTGAAAGCGTCTACGCTTCTTGGATATATTTCTCTTTTTTAAATTCCATATAAACATTAAGACATTTCTTGTCCGGGAAACTTGCTTCGCTCAATTAATAAACATAATATTCCCCTGTTATCGCTACATGTTCAGCAGGAATCTTCTCCAGATAATCATGATGTTGAAAAAAAATGCTTCTGCCAAAAAGTTTCTGCTGGCGCTAGTCTTGAGTCTCTTCTCGCTTCCTTTCTCACGGTTGCTTTCGCCAGAAACGGGAATTGATGGCAATAATTTGTACCTCGCATGGCTGCCGATTAGCGTGATTTTGTCGATGCTGCTGCTGTTTGGCCGATATGCGATAATTCCGCTGCTCCTCGCATTCGCTTTAACTAACGCCTGGCTGCTGCCGTTACCTTTTCCACAAAGCCTGGTGCTGCTTGTTTGCCAACTGTTCGCCCCGATCCTTGCCTGTGAGATCCTGCGCTGGCGCCTGGGAGCGCGGTGGCGTTTTGGTTTATCCAACGGCAGCATGGGCATTCGGATCTTCTGGGCCTGCTTTTTTGCGCCGCTGGTGATGAAAGGCGCAATGTACCTGGCCGGGCATTTTTTCAATTTTCCTGTCTCGGTATCCGGTTTTTTCATCCCCAGTTCAGTGGTGTACAGCCTGGTGGATATTCAGAGCCTGATCTGCGCCGCGCTCATTTTTACGTACTTGTTTTACTATCCGCTGCGAATGATCCTGAACCCACGCTTTGCGCGAACTTTTTGGCAGCGTCATATACGACTCGTTTTCGCTCGCCAGCAGTGGCTGTTTACCGTGAACTGGCTGATTGTGCTGACGGCGCTGCTGATCACGCTCTGTGCGCCGTTTGAATCAGATTACATTGCTGGTTATCTGGTGCCGGTCATCTTTATTCTCTTTTTCCTCGTTATCAACCGCTTCAGTTATCCGCTTATATGCCTGCTCTGGGGCATCAGCGCGTTTTTCCTCGTGGCTTACAATCGCAACTTTTTGCAGGGCGTGAACACGGAGTATGCGCTGTCGTTTGTTCTGTCGGTGCTCATCTCTTTCACCATCTGCATGCTACACATGGCGCGAATTCAGGGGCGCAGCAATCTCATTAAGCGTAAATGGCAAAGCCAGGCGTTGCAGGATCCTTTGACGGGTCTGCCTAATCTGCGCGCGTTTGAAAGCTATCTCGACACCCATCCTCATGTGAACGTCTGCTGTTTGCGGATGGATAATCTTGAATTTTTAAGCCGCCATTACGGCATGATGATGCGCGTTCACTGCAAACGCATGGTTACCCGGGATTTGCAGCCGTTGTTAGGGCGTGATGAGAAACTTTTCCAGCTGCCTGGCAGCGAGCTGCTGCTCGTGCTTTACGGTTCCGAAACGGCAGCGAGGCTTTCTTATATCGTCGATTTCCTCAATAGCCAGACGTTCAACTGGCAGGGCGATGCGTTGGATCTTGAATTCGGCGCGGCCTGGGGCGTGATTGATGGTGAAGGAGAGGCACTGCATCACAAGTTAGGGCAACTAAGCTGGCTATCCGAACAGGCCTGCGCGGCTCGTCGAGTGCTGGCTCTCAATAACAGCCTGGCGACGGTTTCTGACAACACCACTGAGCGTGTTCTCCAGCTGAGCCGCGTTAAGAAAGCGCTGGCTGAAGGTGGGGTGCGGCTCTATGCCCAGCCCATCGTCAGCGAATCAGGTGATCGTTACCATGAAATCCTGGCCCGCATGGTCTGGGAGGGCAAAGTCATTACCCCCGATCGGTTCATTCCGGTGATTGCTCAGTTCAACCTGAGTGAGCGCTTTGACCTGCAGGTCGTGGAAACCCTGTTCCGCGCCATGAAAACATTGCCGGGTGAGCGCTTCTCCGTAAACCTGATGCCGGTCACTCTGATGCAAAAAGAGAGTGCCAATAAAATCATTGCGCTCTTTAAGCGGTATGAGATTTCCCCCTCGTTGGTGGTGCTTGAAATTACCGAACAGCAGGCTTTTTCCAGCTCAGAAATCAGTATGCTCAATATCCGGCGCTTGCGTGAATACGGCTGCCAGATTGCCATTGATGATTACGGAACGGGTTATGCCAACTACGAACGCCTGAAAAGCCTCGAGGCGGATATCGTTAAAATTGACGGCTGCTTCGTGCGCGATATCGTCACCGATCCGGTTGATGCGATGATCGTCAAGTCGATTTGCGAACTGGCGAAGGTAAAAAACCTGACGCTGGTGGCAGAGTTTGTGGAAACCGAAGCGCAGCGTAAGTTGCTCTACGAGATGGGCGTTGACTATTTGCAGGGCTATCTGATGGGCAAACCTCGCCCGCTTGAGGAACTGAGGGCATAAAAAAAGCCGGGCGAACCCGGCTTTTTGCTGTATGAGGTTCAGAAACTTACAGAACCAGTGCCGCGATGGATGCGGACAGCACGCTCACCAGCGTAGAACCGTAAACCAGCTTCAGGCCGAAGCGGGAAACCACGTTGCCCTGTTCTTCGTTCAGGCCTTTAATCGCACCGGCAATAATCCCGATGGAAGAGAAGTTAGCGAAGGAGACCAGGAAGATGGAGAGAATACCTTCTGCGCGCGGGGAGAGCGTGCTGGCAATTTTCTGTAGATCCATCATGGCAACGAATTCGTTGGACACCATTTTCGTCGCCATGATGCTGCCGACCTGCAGCGCTTCGCTGGCAGGCACGCCCATCACCCAGGCCACTGGCCAGAAGATGTAGCCCAGAATACCCTGGAAGGAGATGCTATGGCCGAACCAGCCGGTCACGGTGGCGAACAGGGCGTTCAGTGCAGCGATAAGTGCGATGAAGCCAATCAGCATCGCAGAAACGATGATCGCGACCTTGAAGCCAGCAAGAATATACTCGCCCAGCATTTCGAAGAAGCTCTGACCTTCATGCAGATTGGACATCTGCAGGTTCTCTTCGCTCTGCTCAACGCGGTACGGGTTGATGAGTGACAGAACGATAAAGGTACTGAACATGTTCAGTACCAGCGCCGCAACCACGTACTTCGGTTCCAGCATAGTCATGTAAGCGCCGACGATGGACATGGAGACGGTAGACATCGCGGTTGCCGCCATGGTGTACATGCGGTTGCGCGACATTTTGCCGAGAATGTCTTTATAGGCGATGAAGTTTTCAGACTGGCCGAGAATCAGAGAGCTGACCGCGTTGAACGACTCCAGTTTGCCCATTCCATTGACTTTAGACAGCACGGTACCGATCGCGCGAATCACAATCGGCAGAATACGGATATGCTGCAGAATACCAATCAGAGCGGAAATAAAGACGATTGGGCAGAGCACTTTCAGGAAGAAGAATGCCAGGCCTTCATCGTTCATTTTACCGAAGACGAAATTTGTCCCTTCATTAGCGAAACCGAGAAGTTTTTCGAACATCTCGGAGAATCCTTTCACAAAGCCAAGGCCGATATCTGAGTTCAGGAAGAACCAGGCCAGCAGGACTTCAATAACAAGTAACTGAATAACATAGCGGATGCGGATTTCTTTACGGTTATGACTAACCAGCAAAGCCAGAATCGCAACCACGGCAAGCGCGAGGACAAAGTGTAGGACGCGGTCCATATTTGCTCCAAATATGAGGCAGGTTAAATTTCCGTGCACATTCTATGCAACAAGATAAAAGAAAACGAGATCTGCGCCGCACTATAGTTAGAACCTGTGAGCGATCTCAAAAAAGGTGATCAACCATACATTTCTGTTATGTTATGTAAGGGTGTTAAAAGTTACCTTTTTGTACTAGTCTGACTAAGAGGCGACCTGGCGGTCTCCCATTCCACTAACATGGCTCAACACGGCTATCGTTCCTGTCTATCAGAGAAATCATTATCACCTCGCTAAATGAACTTGATAATCATTCTCATTTTGATAACATAAAACATAGCAAAGGCTATATTTCAGAGGCAGAAAATGACAAACAGTCGCGTTGAGAGTAGCAGCAGTCGCGCAGCGCGCAAGATGCGGCTTGCATTAATGGGGCCTGCGTTCATTGCTGCCATCGGCTATATCGATCCGGGTAACTTTGCCACCAATATTCAGGCGGGGGCGAGCTACGGTTACCAGCTGCTTTGGGTGGTGGTCTGGGCAAACCTGATGGCGATGCTCATTCAGGTCCTCTCCGCCAAGCTGGGTATCGCCACCGGTAAAAATCTCGCCGAACAAATTCGCGACCACTATCCGCGTCCGCTGGTCTGGTTCTACTGGGTGCAGGCTGAAATTATCGCCATGGCCACCGATTTGGCCGAATTCATTGGTGCGGCGATTGGTTTCAAGCTGATTCTGGGGATTTCACTGTTGCAGGGGGCGGTGCTGACAGGTATTGCGACGTTCCTGATCCTGATGTTACAGCGTCGGGGGCAAAAGCCGCTGGAGAAAGTCATTGGCGGCCTGCTGTTGTTCGTTGCCGCAGCCTATATTGTTGAGCTGATTTTCTCGCAGCCGGCAATGGCGCCGCTGGCGAAAGGAATGATTATTCCTTCTCTGCCAACGTCTGAAGCCGTGTTTCTGGCGGCGGGCGTTTTGGGTGCAACCATTATGCCGCACGTGATCTATCTGCATTCATCGTTGACTCAGCATCTGCACGGTGGCACGAGGCAGGAGCGTTACAATGCCACCCGTTGGGATGTAGCGATAGCCATGACGATTGCTGGTTTTGTGAATTTGGCGATGATGGCGACGGCCGCAGCGGCATTCCACTTTAACGGCCACACGGGTATCGCCGATTTGGACCAGGCCTACCTGACGCTGGAGCCGTTGCTGAATCACGCCGCGGCAACGATTTTCGGCCTGAGCCTGATTGCCGCCGGGCTTTCATCCACGGTGGTGGGCACACTGGCCGGGCAGGTGGTGATGCAGGGCTTCATCCGCTTCCATATTCCGCTGTGGTTCCGCCGGGCGATCACTATGCTGCCATCGTTCGTGGTGATTATGATGGGACTCGATCCGACCCGTATTCTGGTGATGAGCCAGGTTCTGCTGAGCTTCGGGATCGCGCTGGCGCTGGTACCGCTGCTGTTATTTACCAGCGATCAAAAGCTGATGGGCGATCTGGTCAACACTCGTCTGGTGAAACGTACGGGCTGGGTGATTGTGGTGCTCGTCGTCGCGCTGAATGGCTGGTTGCTGGTGGGAACGTTGCTGGAGTTGTAAGGCCCGGCGGCGCGGGCCTGTAAACGTGTTCCGGTACGGCTGTAGGCCCGATGAGCTTAGCGCCACCGGGCAAGATATTTAGTGATGATGGCCGTGACCACCCCGGCCGCGACCCCAGCCACCGCGATGATCGTCGCGGTCATTCCAGCCTTCACGGTAGCCGCGTTCGTAGGCATTACGCTTTTCCCAACCGCGGTGCCAGCCGTTGTCATGACGGTGCCAGCGGGCATTGCGCCATTCATAGTTACGACGCCAGTAATCGTGGTCGCGCCAGCGGCCGCCGTCCCAGTAATTCCCGTAATTATCACGATCGCCAATTTGTAATTTTACGGATGGCACCAGGGTGATTTCGCCTGCATTGGCAACCAGCGGGGCCGTTGCCAGCAATAGTGCTGTCAGAATCAGTGACCTGAACATGTGTCTGTCTCCTTACGATCGAGCCTTTTTCGGCCTGTTAACGCAATATTACGAGGTGTTACAAACAGGCTGCATCGGCCAACTCCTAATCGCCAGGAGACAGCATTTTTTGCTAAAGTTGCTGCTATTTTGAACCGGCAAGGATTGCGTCGATGGCGGCGATCTCCTGTGGCGAAAAATGACGATTGCTAAGCATACCGACGGCATCATCAAGCTGTGCCGTTTTGCTGGCCCCTATCAGTACGGAGGTGATTCTGTCTTCGCGCAGTACCCAGGCTAATGCCATTTGTGACAGCTTTTGCCCTCGCTTCGCGGCAATTTCATTGAGCTTACGTGCCTTCTCCACTTTCTCATCGGTAATCTGATCGGCGCTCAGGAACTTGCTGCCGCTGGCGGCGCGGGAATCCGCAGGGATACCGTTCAGATAGCGATCCGTCAGCTGGCCACCCGCCAGCGGGGAAAAGGCGATGGAACCCACGCCCTGTTCCCGTAATAAGTCTGTCAGGCCGTTTTCTACCCAGCGCTCGAACATTGAATACTTCGGCTGGTGAATCAGGCAAGGCGTACCGAGATCCTGCAAAATCGCAAACGCTTCGCGGGCGCGGTCGGCAGGGTAGTTGGAAAGCCCGATGTACAGCGCTTTGCCCTGACGTACCACGTGGTCCAGAGCACGCATCGTTTCTTCAAGCGGCGTATCGGGATCCGGGCGGTGATGATAGAAAATATCTACGTACTCAAGCCCCATGCGCTTCAGGCTCTGATCGAGGCTCGCCACTAAATATTTGCGGGAGCCCCAGTCGCCGTAAGGCCCATCCCACATGGTGTAACCCGCTTTGCTGGAAATGATCAGTTCATCGCGGTATGGCAAAAAATCTTCGCGCAAAATGCGGCCAAAATTGCTCTCCGCAGAACCCGGTGGCGGGCCGTAGTTGTTGGCCAGATCAAAATGGGTAATGCCGAGGTCAAAGGCATGGCGCAGCAACTGGCGGCTGGTTTCCACTAAGGTTTCATCGCCAAAGTTATGCCACAGGCCGAGCGAAATCGCCGGGAGCTTCAGTCCGCTCCGGCCGCAGCGGTGATACGTCATCGTCTCATAGCGTGCCGGATTTGCCTGATAAACCATCAAAACCTCCAGTAGGGACAGGGTGTGTATGCGTTTACACTAATCAATGTTGTTCCGCAGGTACACTCCTGAATTCTGTAAATTCTGCTTTCCACTACGAAATTCTTATGCTTCTGGACAGACTCCGTGCATCTCTAATACTCAGAATATCTATGCGGCGACAGGAAGATGGCTATGCAATCGACATACACAATCGCGGATTATCTGGTGGATCGTCTCGCCGGATGCGGTATTGACCATATGTTTGGCGTTCCGGGTGATTACAATTTGCAGTTTCTCGATCATGTCATCGATCACCCCAGCGTGTGCTGGGTGGGTTGCGCGAATGAGCTGAATGCTGCCTATGCGGCAGATGGTTATGCAAGAGTGCATGGCGCGGGTGCGCTGCTGACAACCTACGGCGTCGGGGAATTGAGCGCATTGAACGGCATCGCAGGGAGTTTCGCCGAGTATGTACCTGTTTTACATATTGTCGGTGCGCCGGGCTCGGGCAGCCAGCAGCGCGGGGAAATGCTGCACCACACGCTTGGCGACGGCGATTTCGGCCACTTTTTTGAGATGAGTATTCCGGTGAGCGTGGCCCGTGCGAAGCTGACGGTCAGCAACGCCTGCCAGGAAATTGATAGGGTGCTGCGGGAAATGCTGACCGAACGTCGCCCGGCTTATCTGATGCTGCCAGCGGATGTTGCAAAAGCACCTGCTACCGCGCCTGTAAACGCTATCACGCTTTTGCCTGAGTATGTGGATGATAACGCGATGTCGGCATTTCTTGCTGCGGCGCGGCAGATGCTGACGCCGTGCAAACGCGTTGCGCTGCTGGCGGATTTTCTGGCTCAGCGCTATGGCCTTCAGCCAATGCTCAGAAGCTGGGTCAGCGCTCAGCCGCTGGCCAATGCCACGTTACTCATGGGCAAAGGGCTGCTGGATGAGCATCAGAACGGATTCGTCGGGACATACAGCGGCGCGGCCAGCGATGAGAAAACACGGGCCGCCATCGAGGACGCCGATGCCATACTGTGCATTGGTACCCGCTTTACCGACACCATTACCGCCGGGTTCACTCAAGTGCTACCGCAGGCAAAAACCATTGAGCTTCAGCCGAATGCCGCTCGCGTCGGCGCGCGCTGGTTCAGCGGATTGCCGATCGAACAGGCGGCGCGGGCCTTACAGGCACTGTGTGCCGAACTTTCCGCAAACTGGCTTGTTCCGGAGCCCCGTGCGGCACTGCCCGCGGCAAAATCCAGCGGCATATTGACGCAAAATAGCTTCTGGCAGGCTTTGCAGGATGCGCTACTGCCGGGAGATATTATTCTCGCGGACCAGGGCACCGCGGCATTTGGTGCAGCCTCGCTGAGGTTGCCTGAAGATGCGATGCTGATCGTTCAGCCGTTGTGGGGGTCGATTGGCTTTACGCTTCCTGCCGCGTTTGGTGCGCAAACGGCTGCTCCGGAAAGGCGTGTAGTGCTGGTGGTAGGGGATGGGGCCGCACAGTTGACGATACAGGAGTTGGGCTCAATGCTACGCGATGGCCAGAAGCCGCTGATCCTGCTGTTGAACAATGAAGGTTACACGGTTGAACGGGCCATTCACGGGCCGGAGCAGCGCTACAACGATATCGCATCGTGGAACTGGACGCAGCTGCCCCAGGCGCTTAGCCTGAACTGTCAGGCTGAAAGCTGGCGGGTAACGGAGACGGTTCAGCTTCGTGAAGTGCTGGAGCTGGCCGCTCGTCGTCAGCGGCTGAGCTTTGTGGAGGTGGTGCTGCCGAAGCAGGAGATCCCTGAGCTGCTGCGGGCCGTAACCCAGGCGCTGGAGGCCCGCAACAGTACTCCTCAGTAAACAGATTAGCGGGGCGGTCTGGCGATCATTACCGGTTTGCCCGCCAGCAGCAGCCAGGCGGGCAGCATGACGATGCACAACAGCGGCAGCAGGGTGGTGTCCGGCACGACGACGGCGGCCATAAACAGGCTCAGCCAGCCGTCGCGGGTCACCACCAGCATCAGTCCGAGGATCGCACAGGAAATGGTGATGGCTGCCGGGACCGCGTCCACGTGCGCGTGAAGCATTAAACCGAGCGCAACCGCCACGAACACTGCCGGGAAAATACGCCCGCCGCGAAAACCGCTGGCTGCGGCAATCACCAGAACCGCGAGCTTCGTGATGGCGATAACCATGTAATCGGATGCGCTCAGCGTCTGGCTGAAGGCAAGCTGGTGCATCTCATCCAGCCCTTTAAACAGGGTAATATGGCCGCCAAATGCCCCCAAAATCCCCAGTAAAAAGCCCCCAATTCCCAGAATGAGTACCGGATGTTTTAGCCTGTGCATCAGCGCATGCAGGCGAGGCAGACACCAGACGGCCACCATACCGACGGCAATGGCGATGGCGGCGACAACGGCCCCGCTGAAAATGTCCACCAGCCGCATCTGGCTGTAATGCGCGACGGGCAGGGAAAACTGCGGATGGAAAAACAGGCTGGTGGTTAAGGCGCCGGCGGCTGCTGCAATCATCGGCGCGAACAGTCGGTCCCAGAGAGGGACATCATCGGAGCCGCTCAGCATTTGTGAAAAAATCAGCGCCGCCGCAACGGGCGTGCCGAAGAGCGCGCCAATCGTGCCGGAGGCTGCAAGGATGGTCCAGTCAATCGCCCCTACGCGAGGAAAGGCGCGTGCGCCGAGTGCAACCGCCAGCGCAATGTTCACCGACATGATAGGGTGTTCCGGGCCCAGGCTTACGCCGCCCGCCAGACCAAGAATCAGCGCCAGAATCAGGCCGGGCAGAGCAGAAGGCGCCACGGGCGCACCGATTAAGGGCTCCGTTGCCGGATCGGGCCCGGCATGACCGGGGCTAAAGCGGATAACCAGTCCTACCGCCAGGCCGGTGGCGGTGAGCATCAGGATAATCCACAGGCCCGAATCGACGTTAACCCCCAGGCTTGTCGGGAGCGTAGTCCAGAGAAACTGTTGTAACAGTTCGGCAATTTTCATCGTCACCACCAGGATCAGGCTGGAGGCGATACCGATAATCAGGGCGGGAACCGATAATAAAAGCATGGTTCTGGCTCGCGGATGGAGCATGGTGATTTCCTTTTTACACTGAGCGCGCAACACTTTGCCGTTGAAGGACAAGAGCTTCATTGCAATTGGTGCTGAAACGGTAAAGTTATAGTGTGACCGGGATCGATAAATCGCGGGCGCTGTTGCGTTGGTCGTTGTTGTTATGCCTGCATGAATTTACAGTGTGCCAAAGACTTATTCTGACTTTAGCGGAGCCGTAACAGAATGACAAAGTTTGCATTAACCGGGGATGTGGGCGGAACCAACTGCCGTCTGGCGCTGTGCGATCTGGCCAGCGGTGAGATTTCTCAGGCAAAAACCTATTCCGGTCTGGATTACCCAAGCCTGGAAGCGGTGGTGCGTGTCTATCTTGATGAACTGAAGGTGGACGTTAAAGAGGGCTGCATTGCGATTGCCTGCCCGATAACCGGCGACTGGGTGGCAATGACTAACCACACCTGGGCGTTTTCCATCGAGGAGATGAAAAATAATCTGGGCTTTACCCATCTGGAAATCATCAACGATTTTACCGCCGTGTCGATGGCGATTCCGATGCTGAAAAAAGAGCATCTGATTCAGTTCGGCGGCAGCGAACCGGTGGAAGGCAAGCCGATTGCCGTTTATGGCGCAGGAACAGGGCTTGGCGTGGCGCATCTGGTTCATGTCGACAAACGCTGGGTTAGCCTGCCTGGTGAGGGCGGTCATGTCGACTTCGCGCCAAACAGCGAAGAAGAGGGGATTATCCTTCAGGAGCTGCGCACCGAGCTGGGCCATGTTTCCGCCGAACGCGTGCTGTCTGGCCCGGGCCTGGTCTATCTTTACCGCGCCATTGTTAAAGCGGATGGCCGCCTGCCGGAAAATATACAGCCAAAAGACGTGACCGAGCGTGCGCTGGACGGTTCCTGCACCGACTGCCGTCGCGCGTTGTCGCTGTTCTGCGTGATCCTCGGGCGTTTTGGCGGCAACCTTGCGCTGACCCTCGGCACCTTTGGCGGCGTCTACATCGCTGGCGGTATCGTGCCTCGCTTCCTGGAGTTCTTCAAAGCCTCTGGCTTCCGCGGCGGGTTTGAGGACAAAGGCCGTTTCAAATCTTACGTGCAGGATATCCCGGTGTTTCTGATTGTGCATGATAACCCAGGCTTAACCGGTGCCGGAGCGCATCTGCGTCAGACGTTAGGTCAGGTTCTCTGACAAAAAAAGGCGCCAACGGCGCCTTTTTTACAGCTTCATCAACTGCCTGAATTCCTTCACTTTGCTGCGGCTTACCGGTACCTGAAAATCGAGATCCCTTAATCGCAGAATGTAGGTGTTATTGAACCACGGCTCTATCTCGCGGATTTTGTTGAGATTGACGCAGTAGGAGCGGTGACAGCGGAAGAAATGCGCGGCGGGCAGCTTGCTGCAAAACTCCGTAATGTTCATCGGCATGACCCAGGATTCGCGCCTGGTATAGACAAACGTCATCTTCTCGTGCGCTTCGGCGTAATAGATATCGTTAATTGGCGTGACGAAAATCTTCTCATCGCGCACTAAATTGATGGTGTCGTTTTCCCGCTGTGGGCTACCAGGTGGGTTTCCGCTTCCGTTTTGCAACTGCCAGGCGTTTTCCAGCTTTTGCAGCATCGTGACAATCCGCGACTCCTGATACGGTTTCAGAATGTAGTCGAAGGCCTCCAGCTCAAAGGCTTCCACCGCATGCTCTTTCCAGGCGGTAATGAACACGATAAACGGTTTGTGCGCGAACTGGCTGATGTTCTGCGCCAGCAGCACGCCGTCGAGAGAGGGAATGTTGATGTCGAGAAAAATGGCATCGACGCGGTTGTGCTGCAGAAATTTCAGCACGTCCAGCCCATCATCAAACGTGCCGACGATCTCCATCTCACTGTGCTCTTTAATCAGCCAGGTCAGCTCCTGCTGGGCCAGCACTTCATCTTCAACAATGATGACTTTCATACAACGTCCTTATGAGAGCAGGCTGACAGGTGTCGCAACGGGGGCACGCTGGTTCGGCACGTAAAACGCAATTTCGGTGCCGGGCTCGAGGCGGCGAATATGCAGCCCTTCACCGTAAAGCAGCGTCACCCGGTGGTGAACGTTCAGCAGCCCAATTTTATTTCCCGGCATTTCGTTGGCTTCCACCCGCGCGATTACCGCCGGATCGATGCCGTGCCCCGTATCCCGCACGCTGATGCGCACGCGGTTTCCGCTTTCGGTAATGCTGATGGTCACCACCCCTTTGCCCTTGCACGGCTGAATGCCGTGAACGATGGCGTTTTCCACCAGCGGCTGGATCAGCAGGCTTGGAATCACGCAGTTCACTTCGTCGTCGATGTCGTAAATCACCGTCAGCTTGTCGCCGAATCGTGCCTGCTCGATGGCGATATAGTCTTTGATCTGGTACAGCTCCTTACGGATGTCGATCTGCTCATCGTCCTTCAGTTCAATGTTATAGCGCAGATAGCGTGACAGGTTGAAAATCAGCTGCCGGGCGGTGTCCGGATTGAGGCGAATCGATGATGAAATCGCGTTCAGGGCGTTAAACAGGAAATGGGGATTGATTTTGCTTTGCAGCGCGCGCAGTTCTGCCTTATTTGCCATTTCGCGCAATTGCTCGGCGCGCGAAACCTCCAACTGAGTGGAGATAATCTGCGACAGACCGACCGCCATCTCCTGCAATGAAGACGTTATCTGGTGCGCGTGGCGGTAATAAATTTTGAGCGTGCCGGTGACGATGCCCTTTTCCCAAAGCGGAATGATGAGCAGCGAATGGATCTCCGGCGTGCGCCAGGCTTCGTCGTCATTGCGAATAATGATTTTGCCCTCGCGCAGTGCCTGTTTGGTACGCGGGCTTATCCCGGGATCGTTGTGCTTGTAGTTGGCTTCGCCAACGCCCACGTAGGCCAGTACTTTGTCGTTGTCGGTAATGGCTACCGCATCGGCGTGTATATCCTGGCGAATGATGTCGCACACCTGGCGCAGGGATTCACTGTTGACGTGACGGAACAGCGGTAGCGTCTTGTTGGCGATGTCCAGCGCCAGCTTCGCCTGGCGCGCGGCGCTGGCCTCTTTCTCGCCTTCGACGCTCTGCACCAGCAGTACGATAAAGCCGATGCAGACGCTGCCGAGGATCATCGGTACGCCAATTTTTGACACGATATCAATACCCAAAGCCATGGTTGGTGCCCACAGCACCACGAGGATCATGGTCAGCGTTTCACACAGCATCCCGCCGAGGATCCCCACGCGCCAGTGCTGCGCTTTGGGGATTTTTACGTTGATCCAGCCTGAGAGCAGCCCGGCAACTATGCTGGTGATAAAGCAGGGCACCGCGGTCACGCCGCCGATGTCGATCAGGTAACGGTGCGTCCCGGCAATCAGGCCAGTGATAGCGCCGACCCAAGGACCGAAAAGGATGCCGCCGGACATCACCGCAATAATGCGCACGTTCACCAGTGAACCTTCAACGTGCACGCCGGACCAGGTGCTGAACAGCGCAAACAGGGAGAAGATCGCCGTCACGGCCAGCAGCTCTTTTGGCGTGTGGGCTGATTTGTGCAGCAGCTCGCGGAACAGTCGGATGCGGATGAGGAAAAACAAACAGATCAGCATCAGGGCGGCGCGATCGAAGACCGCCAACAGCATGTTTAAGATTTCGTGCATGGGTACGCCGTGGGTATCACTGAAAGGAATATGATAAAAAACCTCGCCGGGGATAGCCAGCAATCACGCTGAACAGGGAACGAGGAAAAGACGCAATTTTAAAAGGGGATTAAAGAGCGTGCCCTGACAGTACAGGTGACTAGGGCGTCAGGCGATCTCTTCAGGTAAATCAGTTGATGTTGTTATGTAAATTAAAATTAGCTGTAGAAAGGAAAAGAGGCTGAAAGGGTTTGTGCGTCTTAATAAGTATTTCCTCATTTCATGCCGCTGAACTATTTTTGCACGGCCCTCTCGACAGCGGGAAAAAAATCAGGTTATTTTCGTGAATGCCACACAGGTGGCAGCGTCGCTCGGACGGTCCGGGCGCTCACGTTATCCGAGGAATCTATGGCTGAGTTCAAACCTGAACGCCGTTTTACCCGTATCGACAGGCTTCCCCCTTACGTTTTCAACATCACCGCTGAGCTGAAGATGGCTGCGCGTCGGCGTGGCGAAGATATCATCGACTTCAGCATGGGGAACCCTGACGGTGCAACCCCGCCGCACATCGTGGAAAAACTTGTCACCGTGGCCCAGCGCCCGGACACCCACGGCTATTCCACCTCCCGCGGTATACCGCGTCTGCGCCGGGCGATTTCGCACTGGTATCAGGAGCGCTACAACGTGGAGATCGACCCGGAAAGTGAAGCTATCGTCACGATTGGTTCGAAAGAAGGGCTCGCACACTTAATGCTGGCGACGCTGGATCACGGCGATACCGTGCTGGTGCCGAACCCGAGCTACCCGATCCACATCTACGGTGCGGTGATAGCGGGCGCGCAGGTGCGCTCAGTGCCGCTGGTGGAGGGCGTTGATTTCTTCAACGAGCTGGAACGTGCCATCCGTGAAAGCTACCCGAAGCCGAAAATGATGATCCTCGGCTTCCCGTCGAACCCGACCGCGCAGTGCGTCGAGCTGGACTTCTTCGAGAAAGTGGTCGAGCTTGCGAAGCGCTACGATGTGCTGGTGGTGCACGATCTGGCCTATGCCGACATCGTTTATGACGGCTGGAAAGCGCCGTCAATTATGCAGGTGCCGGGCGCGAAGGACGTCGCAGTGGAATTTTTCACGCTCTCCAAAAGCTACAATATGGCAGGCTGGCGTATCGGCTTTATGGTCGGCAACCCGGTGCTGGTTAACGCGCTGGCGCGCATCAAAAGCTATCACGATTACGGGACCTTCACGCCGCTACAGGTGGCGGCCATTGCCGCCCTGGAAGGTGACCAGCAGTGCGTACGTGATATCGCCGCACAGTATAAACGCCGTCGCGACGTGCTGGTAAAAGGTCTGCACGAAGCCGGATGGATGGTGGAGATGCCGAAGGCATCGATGTACGTCTGGGCGAAAATTCCGGAACAGTACGCGGCCATGGGCTCGCTGGAGTTTGCGAAAAAAATGCTGCATGAGGCGAAAGTCTGCGTCTCGCCGGGAATTGGTTTCGGTGATTACGGCGACACGCACGTGCGCTTCGCGCTGATCGAAAACCGTGACCGCATTCGCCAGGCCATTCGCGGCATTAAGGCGATGTTCCGTGCCGACGGTTTGCTTCCTGCGGCCAGTAAAGCGGCGACGGAAGACGCTGAGTAATATCAATTGCCCGGCGGCACTTCGTTTGCGCGGGCCTACAAAATCCATTTCTTTTCGTAGGCCGGGTCAGCGTCCGCGCCACCCGGCAGCTACACCCAGAAATGCAAACAGGAGCCATAGGGCTCCTGTTTTTTTATGCATGCTCAGGGCTAAATCATCAGGGCGAAGGTGCCGGCCCAGACGATGACCATAAAAGAGATGCCCATAATAAAGTATTTCACGTCACATCACTCCGCGTATAGCTTGATACGCCCTAATGAAAACTATCCTGACTGCGTTACGAGAGCTGACACCGCCTCGAATAAAAGGGGAATTTGTCCCGCTTTATCCTTCGGCACCACCTCAGAATGCTGAGCGTTAAATGCTCCAGACGGCGCTAATGTACGCTTAAAAATGGAGGGTGACAAGCATGATTTTCCCATTAATTTTTAGTTACTTACGACTGTCGTGAAACGACGACACATTAATTTCATTGTGCAATAAATCCCCTTACAGCGACGCCTGGACAGCTTGCCGAAATGAACAGTAATACCGCATTGAAAATATAGGGTTTTTGGCGTGGAGCCATGCAGAAACCTCTTTTCTGCTGTCCGTTTGGCCGCGTCGATTTGTTTAACCGTGAGCATCCGGGCATAAATCTGTGGTCATCTTTAACTATGCCCACAATATGCCCGCAAAATTCTGTGTAATCGCTGGCGCTGGATGCGGGTTGCCACTGGCAGGGGAGCTTCACGGCGCTGGGCGAAGGTCTACAGAAGGCGCTCAGGGAATTGGGCGGCATGTTCGGTGGAGAAAGCGCTGATTTGTTGCAGCACCGCCAACAACCTCTGCATATCCGCGATAACGTCGTTTCAGCCATGCAATACCGGGAGGCGAGGGCCTCCCGGTATTGCTCTTATACCCTGACTGGCACACAACCGCAGTATCGATCAATCGATCATTAACTGATCGGTATAATTCCACCTGGAAAGGGAATTAACGCGTTTAATTCTCCCGAATCGCCTTCGCCGTCTGCTGTAAAAGCTTATAGCTTTCATATCGTCCCTGATGCGTCTGGCGGTACATCTCCTGCGGCTCAAATTGCCTATCCATTGTTGTCATCTGCGACATTGCTTCACTGACGGTCGCAGCAACATTTCCCGCAACGGCCCCGAGGATAGCTGAGCCTAACAATACGGGTTCGCTACACTGGGTAGCGATGACCGGCAGATCGCAGGCGTCCGCCAGCAGTTGACGTACCAGTGGATGCTGGCCTGCGCCACCGCTGATAACAATCTTCTCGGTTTTAACCCCTTCATGACGTTGAGCATCGACGATCTGCCGTAGACCGTAACCAATCCCGCACAGCCCTGCGATGTAGAGTGCGATCAAATTGTCCAAATCATTTTCCATTCCCAGACCTGCAATGACCGCCCGGGAATGGGGATCGGCAAAGGGGGCGCGGTTGCCTAAAAACTCCGGCACCACGTGTATTCCGCGGGCCAGAGCTATTGTGCGGGAAGGCTCGGTGACTTTCGCCAGCGCGAGATCCGCGAGATAAACGGGTAACGGTACATTAAGGGCCTCTGCCTGTTTGCGTGTTTCAGCGGCAGCAGGATGGAAAGAGATCAGTTGATCAATCGCCGCACCCGCTGCGCTCTGACCTCCTTCACTCAGCCACATGCCTGGCACCATAGCTGAATAGTAAGGCCCCCACACACCGGGAATATAAACGGGGTTTTCCGTAGAGGTCATTGTGCAGGCGGAAGTGCCAAACACCCAGGCAAGATTGTGCAGCGCACCTTTATCCACTCCTACTGTGCCGATACCGCCAGCATGGGCGTCAATCATCCCCACGGCGACAGGTGTACCGACAGGCAATCCCAGCTCATCTGCCACGCTGGGGCTAAGTCCTTCGCCGCAAGGGGTTCCTGGCTCAACGATTTGCTGACCAATGCGCACGAAATCTTCATCCGCCAGTTCGTTAAGGCCGATGGTTCGAAAATAGTCGGCATCCCAACGCTTTTCGTGCGCCAGATAGGTCCATTTGCAAGTTACGGTACAGGTTGAACGGGCGAGATCGCCCGTGGCGCGCCAGGTGAGGAAGTCTGCCAGGTCAAAAAACTGCCAGGCATTGTCATAGACTTCCCGGCGATTTTCCTTCAGCCAAAGGAGCTTTGGCGTTTCCATTTCCGGAGATATTTTGCCGCCAATATATTTCAGTACCGGGTGCGCTGTGGCGTTAATGCGCTCGGCCTGCCCGGTGGCGCGGTGATCCATCCAGACGATGATATTGCGATCGGGATGGTTAGCGTCACTGACCGGTAGCGGCTCGCCGTTTTGCCCCAGCACCACCAGAGAACAGGTGGCATCAAAACCAATTCCTTTTACGCTGGTTGCCGGGACGTCTGCCGCACTCACCGCTTCACGAATACTTTCACACACCGCTTGCCAGATTTCGCCGCTGGATTGCTCGACTTTGCTCCCTGTACTGCGATGCAGTGTGATTGGACGCGACGCGTGCGCCAGTAGATGACCTTCATGGTCGAATATACCGGCGCGGACGCTGCCTGAACCAACATCCACACCTATCAGGGTACTTTGTGTTTCACTTTTCATATTGTTATCCATTATCCCTGGATCACAGATCGACGCTGTTTGGCAGGATGACTAAATCACGCACGGTGACATTCTTGCTACGTGTCACCATAAACAGAACCGACTCCGCGACTTCAATCGGCTGCATCAGGCTACCGTTAGCCAGTGCTTCTTCCATTTTCTCTTTTGGCCAATCGTCGAGCAGGGCGGTGACCACCGGGCCTGGCAGTACTGCCCCCACACGTACGCCATACTGTGCAACCTGGCGACGGGTTGAATGAACGAATGCCTGTACAGCAAACTTGGATGCGGTATAGATAGGTTCCCAGATGACCGGCACCACGCCCGCGATAGAGCTGGTGAATATGATATCCCCGGACTTCTGGGCGATCAGGTGAGGCAGTACCGCTCGCACACTGCGAAAAGCGGCATTGATGTTAAGGTGAAGCACGCGGTCCCAGACATCAGGATCGCCTTCCGCCACTGGGCCGCCAATATAGGCGCCTGCGTTAGCATGGAAGATATCCAGACGCCCGGCCTTTTCCAGGATCCCCTCGAGGATATTATCGACCTGCTGCGGCTGCATCAGATCCACCACCAGGGCAAAGGCGTTTTCACCCATTTCCGCAATCAGCCTCTCAAGCTTTTCACCGTCGCGGTCGATCAGCACAACCTTTGCGCCTGCTGCCAGCAGCGTTCTGGCGCATTCCAGCCCAATGCCGGAGGCGGCACCGGTAATGGCTGCTACTTTGCCGTTCAGTGCGCAATTCTTGGAGGGTAATGTGTTTTTCATTTTATAATCCTTGTCAGCCAGGCAGATTATTGGGATGCAATGTAAATTGCTCAATCGATAGAGCAGATTTAGCACCAGATGAAATGTGCGGCAAGCCCGATAAAAAATGGAGATAGAAATTTGTGATACGCACCAGGAAAACGAAGAAAATAACGATTTACGACCTGGCAGAACTGACCGGGGTTTCGGCGAGTGCGGTGAGCGCTATTCTTAACGGTAACTGGAAGAAGCGCCGCATTAGCGCGAAGCTGGCAGAGAAGGTCACCCAGGTGGCTCAGGAGCAGGGCTACGCGGTTAATCGCCAGGCCAGCCTGCTGCGCAAAGATAAATCCCGCGTGATTGGCATGATTGTGCCGAAATACGATAACCGCTACTTTGGCTCCATCGTCGAAAAATTTGAAGAGATGGCGCGTGAGCGCGGCCTGTTCCCGATTATCACCTGTACCCGCCGCGACCCGCAGCTGGAGCTGGAAGCGGTGCGCACCATGCTCTCCTGGCAGGTTGAATGGGTGATTGCGACCGGGGCGACGCGGCCTGATGAAATCTCTGAGCTGTGTTCGCAGGCGGGCGTTCACACGCTGAATCTCGACCTGCCGGGCACGCTCGCGCCTTCGGTTATCTCCGATAACTATGCCGGAGCAAAGGCGTTGACCGAACGTATTTTGCTCAACGCCGAGAAGCGCTTTGGCAAGAAGGTCGCGCTGACGTTTATTGGGGGCAGGCGCAACGACCACAACACCCGGGAGCGTCTGCGCGGCTTCCGGGATGCGCATCAGGCGGCGGGCCTTGTCGTGTCAGCGAAAAACACCTTTGTTGATGGCTACTCGCCAAAGCATGTTCAGGCGAGCCTGGCAGATTTTACGCCGCCGGAAGATGGTGTGTATGGCCTGTTTGTCAATTCGACCATTTCACTGGAAGGAGTGGTGCAGTGGTTGTCTGCCCGTGGGCAAACTGGTACGCAGCAGCCGCCGATGGGCTGCTTTGACTGGGATCCGTTTGTGCCGCTGTTAGGCCACGATATCGATATGGTGCGTCAGGACGTCCCGGCGATGCTGGAAGCGGCGTTTTCAATTATCGATTCTGGTGATGCCAAAATTCAGTGCATCGAAATCCCGCCCACGCTCACCATCGGCAGCCCGCTTTAGCGGGTCAGCAGCCATCGGGCGGTGTGTTCATCGGTCACCAGGCCGTTAATCCACTTGCCCTTAAGCGCCGAGAAAATCACCCTGCGCTTGTCCTCGCCGCAGGCGGCAGCAATGCGCGGACACGGGCTGCGGCGGATATCATAGCTGGTGATCAGATCGTTGATATCGCTCTCTACCACGTCGCCGCTGGCATCAATAAAGCGGCCCAGAATCTCCCCGATGGCCCCCTGCCGGGTCAGCGTTTCCAGCTGTTCGAGGGTGATGAAACCGTCTTTAAAGATTGGGCTGTCCTGCGTCAGCGCGCCGATGCCGACGAAAATAACGTCCGAATCCAGCGCGACGTCGGAGACGTTGCTAAAGAGGCGGTTCGAACACCACATCTGATGTTCCAGCGACGTCTGCGCATAGCGCGGGGCAGGCCACTGATAATAATTGGCCTGGATTTTACTCGCCAGCAACAGCGGCACATCATCGTAGTAGTTACATTTCCCGTCCGCGTTCATGGCGCTGATTAATGCCACACAGCGGGTATTGACGCTGTCGAAATCAATCCGCCGGATGGTCTTTTTCAGCGTTAAGCCTGAGCCTACACCGACCACCTTATCCTCATCGCTATGAAGATATTTCTTCATCAGCTGATAGCAGCCGAAGGAGACGCTGTCGAGCGTCATGTCATGGGTAAAAGCAGGAACGACGCTGCACTCGATAAGATCGTATTTCTCTTTCAGCATTTGCGCGTAGTTCAGGCAACTGGCCACCGGGTGGTTAAGACCGATGGAAACGATGCCTTCTTCTTTTGCCGCCGCCAGCAGGCGCTGTACAACTGGCCGCGAGGTCCCGAGCTGGGTGGCTATCTCGCTCTGGTTCTGTCCGGCAATGTAGTACATCCACGCGGCGCGCACTTTCTGATCCAACCGGATATCGTCTTCAGTTATCAATTTTTTCAGCACCTTAGAGGGGGGAGCGGAAAGTTTATTCCTGTTGTGATACCCGCATTCTGTCGTGTGCAGACCAGGCAGGCAACACTAATTTATTTTTTATTGGTCATTTGAAATATTTAAGATCATTTGCTCTTTTGTGATTTAACGCTCTTAATTTGAAGAAATGTTCAATTACATTTAGTTCACAAATCTGAATGGAGAGCTACGTCATGACTACGAATACCTGGTTACATATTGGTCTGGGATCTTTTCACCGTGCGCACCAGGCCTGGTACCTGCACCGTTTGATTGCGCAGGGCGATACTCGCTGGCACATCGCCGCCGGGAATATTCGCAATGATGCGGAACATGTCGTCGCCGCCCTGACGGCGCAGAAGGGCCGCTACATGCTGGAAACGGTCAGCCCGGAAGGGGAACGGACCTATGAAGAGATCACCTCCATTCAGAAACTGCTGCCATGGCAGGCTGACCTGCAGCCGCTGATTTCAGAAGGGGCGAAGCCGGAAACCAAAGTCATCGCGTTCACCGTGACGGAAGGGGGTTACTATCTGAACACCTCCCACAGGCTGGAGGTGGAAAATGTCGATCTGGCCTGTGACCTGAAGGGCGGCAACAAAACAATTTATGGCGTTATTACCCGTATCCTTGAACAGCGCATGGCCAACGGCGCGGGACCTTTGACCTTGCTTAACTGCGATAACGTGCGCCACAACGGTGAGCGTTTCCACGACGGGCTGGTTGAGTTTCTCGAACTCTCCGGCAAGCAGCCCGTCATCGCGTGGCTGGCAGCCAATGCGACCTGCCCGAACACGATGGTGGACCGCATTACTCCTCGTCCGGCGACGGATCTGCCCGCGCGCATCAAAGCGCAGACCGGCGTTGACGATAACGCTCCGGTGATGGGTGAAACCTTTATTCAGTGGGTCGTTGAGGACAATTTCCGCGACGTTCGCCCGAATCTTGAGGCCGTTGGCGTGGAGATGGTTGAGTCGGTTATCCCTTACGAAGAGGCGAAAATCCGTATCCTGAACGCTTCCCATAGCTGCATCGCCTGGGCGGGCACGCTGATGGGGAGGACGTTTATCCATGAAAGCACTTTAACGGACGCCATCTACGCCATGGCCGACCGCTACGTCACCGAAGATGTGATCCCAAGCCTGGGCGATAACGGCATCGACCTGCCGACCTACCGCGATGTGGTTCTGAAGCGTTTCACCAATCCCTATATCGAAGATACCAATCAGCGCGTGGCGGCGGATGGCTTCTCAAAAATCCCAGCCATGATGACTCCGACGATGATCGAATGCTATCAGCGCGGCACCGTACCGCACGCGACCGCCATGCTGCCAGCACTTTTCTTTGTCTTCATGGAGCAGTGGCACAAGGGCCAGCTGCCGTATGAATACCAGGACGGTATCCTGGACGCCAATGCGGTGCACGCGATGTTCAACGCTGAAGATCCCGTGGCGTTTTACGCCGGTGACAAAGCGCTGTTCGGGGAATTAGCGCTGCGGGAAGATTTCACCGCGCTGCTGAGAGAAAAAATTCAGGCTGTTTACTCGCTGATCCGTTGAGGAATACATCATGTACTTAGGCATCGATCTCGGCACCTCAGAAGTAAAAGCGCTGGTCATTGACGAAAACGGTGACATCGTGGCCAGCCACAGCGCGCCGCTGACCATTCAGCGGCGACATCCGCACTGGTCAGAACAAAGCCCGCAGGCCTGGTGGGAGGCTACCGACTACCTGATGAGCACGCTGAAAGAGAAATGTGAACAGCACTGGGCGGCAATTAAAGCCGTTGGCCTCTCCGGGCAAATGCACGGTGCGGTGCTGCTGGATGGGGCAGACAATGTGATCCGCCCGGCCATTCTGTGGAACGACACCCGCAGCTCGCAGGAGTGTGTAGAGCTGGAGGAAATGGCCCCGGAGCTGCACACGGTGGCCGGGAACCTCGCTATGCCGGGTTTCACTGCACCGAAGCTGCTGTGGGTACGCAGGCATGAGCCAGAAAACTTCAAACGTATCGACACGGTTTTGCTGCCGAAGGATTACCTGCGGCTACGGATGACGGGGAAAAAAATCTCTGACATGTCCGACGCGGCGGGGACGCTCTGGCTGGACGTAGCGCGCCGCGATTGGTCAGACAGCCTGCTTGCTAAGTGCGGTCTGTCCAGGCACAACATGCCAGCGCTGGTTGAAGGCTGTGATGTCTCAGCCACGCTTGCTCCTGAAATCGCTGCGCGCTGGGGACTTAACCCGTCGGTGGTGGTGGCCGGTGGTGGTGGGGACAACGCGGTCAGCGCCATAGGCGTGGGGGCGGTTAATCCAGGGGATGCGTTTATTTCTCTGGGTACCTCCGGCGTGCTGTTTGTGGTTAACGACGCCTGTCGCCCGGCACCGGCCTCCGCAGTGCATGCGTTTTGCCATGTGCTGCCCAATCGCTGGCATCAGATGAGCGTCATGCTGAGTGCCGCCAGCTGCCTGCAATGGTTCTGTCGGCTGGTTGGTGTGACCGAAACGGCGCTGCTTGAGGAAGTCGCGCAGCTGAGCGAGCAGGAAAAGGCGGGGGCACCGATGTTCCTGCCGTATCTCTCCGGGGAACGTACGCCTCATAACGATCCGAATGCGAAAGGCATTTTCCACGGGCTAACGCATGCCAGCAGCCGCGCGAACATGGGGTATGCGGTGCTGGAAGGCGTGAGCTTCGGTCTTGCAGATGGGCTGCGGGTGTTGCAGGAAAGCGGTACGCACATTGGACAGTGTTCGTTGGTTGGCGGTGGTGCCCGGAGTGCATTGTGGGCGCAGCTTCTGGCTGACGTGCTCAATATTCCAATTGTCACCCACAAGGGCGGCGAAACCGGGGGCGCGCTCGGGGCGGCCCGTCTGGCCTGCCTGGCGGCGGGTAAAGATTTGGCATCGATTTGCAGGAAACCTGAAATATACCAGAGCTGGTCACCGCGGGCTCAGCAGCATGCCGCACTGATGAAACGTTACGCGCACTTTACTTCGCTCTACCTGAACGATCTGAATTATAGAACCTTCTGATTTTAATAATAAAAGTGACCCGGCTGCGGCCGGGCTTACCCTGTACAAAAGAAACGAGGTCACTATGTCCGTTGCGAATAAACAATGGTTTGGATTACCGCTTCACCTGCTGTGGGGCTATATCGCTATCGCCGTTTTCATGACCGGTGACGGTTTTGAGTTGGCGTTCCTCTCCCACTACATCAAAGAGTTAGGCTTTTCGCCCGCACAGGCGTCGTTTGCCTTTACGCTCTATGGCCTCGCTGCCGCGCTGTCCGCCTGGGTTTCCGGAGTGATTGCCGAAATTATTACGCCGCAGAAAACCATGTTTATCGGTTTTGTGCTGTGGTGTGTGTTCCACGTGTTGTTCCTGATCTTCGGTCTGGGGCACGCTAACTACGCGCTGATCCTGCTGTTCTACGGCATTCGCGGTTTTGCCTATCCGCTGTTCCTCTATTCCTTCATCGTGGTAATTATCCATAACGTGAAGAGCGAAAACGCCAGCTCCGCGTTGGGCTGGTACTGGGCGGTCTATTCGATTGGTATTGGCGTGGCGGGCAGCTACATTCCGAGCTTTACCATTCCACTGGTGGGTGAACTGGGTACGCTTTGGATGGCGCTGGCTTTCTGCCTGACGGGCGGAGTGATTGCGATGATCTCCCTGCGTAACGTGCATACCCCAACGCACATGCATAATCTCACCACCAAAGAGAAACTCAACGAGCTGAGCCGGGCGATTACGCTGCTCTATACCAACCGTAGCATTATGTATTCGAGCATGGTGCGCATTATCAACACCCTGTCGCTGTTCGGCTTTGCGGTAATCATGCCGCTGATGTTCGTCGATGAGCTTGGCTTCAGCACCTCTGAGTGGCTCCAGGTGTGGGCGGTATTCTTCTTTACGACCATTTTCTCGAATATCTTCTGGGGCATAGTGGCTGAAAAAATGGGGTGGATGCGCGTCGTCCGCTGGTTCGGCTGTATCGGTATGGCCCTTTCAAGCCTGGCGTTCTACTACGTGCCGCAGTATTTCGGGCATAACTTTGCCATGGCGCTACTTCCGGCTATTTCACTGGGGATTTTCGTCGCGGCTTTCGTGCCGATGGCAGCCGTTTTCCCGGCGCTCGAACCGCATCACAAAGGGGCCGCGATTTCTGTCTACAACCTCTCTGCGGGCCTGTCGAACTTCCTGGCTCCGGCGATTGCGGTAGTGCTGCTGCCGTACTTCAGCACCATCGGCGTAGTGATTGCCTACACCGCGCTCTATATCATCGCCTTCTTCCTTTGCCACTTTATCCATGTCGAACAGCCCGGCTTTGAAAGTTGTGCGGTTAAAACTGACAAAGTGATGGTGCGGGCATCTTAAGATGGGCACGGCTGGCGAATCCTGCCAGCCGCTAACAAGCAGGAACAGCGATGAGCATAAAAGCGGTTATTTTTGATATGGACGGCGTCATTATCGATTCGGAAGATTTCTGGCAGCGCGCCCAAATCGAGGTGCTGGCAAAACAGGGAATCGCCATAACGGCTGAGGAGTGCGAAAGTGCTACCAAAGGAAAGCGGATTGATGATATCGCAAGGCTATGGTGTGAAAGATACTCGCTGAACATTTCCTCACGGCAGGTCGAAGTGCAGATTGTCGCACGGGTTTGCGACGCCATTCGCAGGGAGGGAGTGGCAATGAGCGGGCTGGATCAGGCATTACGCAGTTTCCGTGCCGCAGGATACCGTCTGGCGCTGGCGACGTCCTCCTGTAAACAGGTCATTGAAGTGGTGTTTGACCGACTGAAGCTGTGGCGCTGGTTTGACGTGGTGTGCAGCGCGGATGAGGAGCCTTTCGGCAAGCCTCATCCCGCTGTTTATCATAAGGTGATGCTTAAGCTTGGGCTGGAGGCCGGGGAGTGCAGAGTCATTGAGGACAGTCTGAGTGGTTTTACCGCCGCCCGGCGGGCGAATATCGAAACCTTCGTGGTGGCCGCTGATTACCAGGACGCAAAATTTGCGGAAGCGCTCGGGCGCTATCCAACGCTTGATGAACTTATTGATGCTTTGCAGCCAGCGTTTGCCTGACGTTTTCACAATCAGGGCGGCGCAGAAACTATCCCGGGGAAGTAAACGGTCTTTTTGACCCCGGTTTCTGCGCTTCCCCTCTTTGCTGAATTCAGGCGCGGCCGTGACTCACCCGCGAGCGTCTCGCCATAGAATCCACAATGACTGCAATGGCCAGCACGCCGCCGGTGATCATATAGCGTAACGACGACGGCAGATTGAGCAGCGTCAGCCCGTTGGAAATACACTGAATCACGATGATGCCGAGCAGAGCAGAGTATGCGCTGCCGCGTCCGCCAAACAAGCTGGTGCCGCCGATCACTGCCGCTGCGATAGCGTTGAGATTCACATCCCCGGTCCCTGCCTGCTGGCTGGCAGAAGCCAGACGTGAAGCGGCAAGGATCCCGCCTGTTGTGGCCAACATGGAACAAATCATAAACGCACTGATATAAATACGGCGTACATTAATGCCGGAGCGGCGTGCAGCTTCGCGATTGCCTCCTACCGCAAACATTGAGCGGCCCCATTTTGTGCGTTTCAGGGCATAGTTCAGCACGACGACGACGAGGATAAACAGCCCAAAGACCCACGGCACACCGCGACCCATATTGAGATAAAACACCATAAACCCGAACACGGCAGTCATAAAAATGCTGCGCGCCCAAAGTGAACTGAGAGGTTCGCAGGAGAGGTTGGCCTGAGTCCGTCGCGTGCGGGTGCGTAACCCCTGGACCAGCATCAACACCCCCGGTAGCAACGCAAACAGATGTGCCAGCCAGCCTGGCATCACCAACACCTGGCCGAAGCGGACCAGCGGGGAAACGTAGGGCAGGTTAATACTTCCCGACGGGCCGAGAATATAGAGCTGCATACCGAGCAGCGCCAGCAGGCCGGCCAGGGTAGCCACAAAGCTAGGCATCCCTAAGCGGCTGTATAGCTGGGCGTAGAGCAGGCCCACGGCGGCGCCTACTGCCAGCGCGACGGCTATCGCGCCAATAACGGGCCAGCCCTGGTTCACCCACAGCACGCCGATAATGGCCGAGGCCAGGCCGCTCATCGACCCGACGGAAAGGTCAATCTCACCCAGCAGCAGCACACAGACGATACCCAGTGAGATAAAGCCCACCGTGGCACAGTCGAAAAGCATATTGACGAGGTTATTCGGTGCCAGATAAATCGGGTTAAGCACGGTAAAGACGATAGAGATAATTATCAGCCCGAGGACCACGGGTATCATCCCAAGGTCGCCTGTTTTTATGCGGGTGATATACGCGCGCAGTAGGCCGGAGATGCTGTCCTGGTGGCTGACACGCTCGTCGCTACGGTCTAGCCTGGTTTCAGGCGTCAGCGGTTTATTGGTGGTTGTGGTCATGGCTCAGCTCACTCCCGTCGTATGTTCATGCGTTTTTCTTTCCACCCGGCGCGACACGGCGTTCTCCGTCGCACCGGTAATGGCGGCAACCAGATCCTGGTTGGTGGCTTCGGGTGTGAAAATGCCTTTATTGCGGCCCAGACGCAGAACAACGATTCTGTCGGCAACGGCCCGCACGTCTTCCATATTGTGGCTGATGATAATCACGCCCAGCCCGCGCTCGCGTACCCGTTCAATCAGGTTCAGCACTTCTGCAGTCTGTGCCACGCCGAGAGCGGCCGTGGGTTCATCAAGCATGATAATTTTGGGATGGAGCAGCAGCGAGCGGGCGATGGCGACAGTCTGTCGCTGTCCGCCAGAAAGGGAGGCCACCGGTTCGCGCACGGAAGGAATGCGGGCAGCCAGCTCTTTGAGCAGCGTCCATGCCTGCACCTCCATGGTCACTTCGTCGAGCTGCCAGGCCGACAGCTCGTGACCCAGAAACAGGTTCGCTACCACGTCC
Organism: Pluralibacter sp. UBA7423; assembly: GCA_002470465.1. GTDB lineage: Bacteria > Pseudomonadota > Gammaproteobacteria > Enterobacterales > Enterobacteriaceae > Scandinavium. The sequence continues at coordinate 139,548 of DKMD01000010.1, read as the reverse complement.
AGATTTTCGCACAGCGCCAAATCCTGAAAAACAGTGGAAATTCCATGCTCCAGCGCCTTTCCTGGGCTATCGAGGGTGATTTCCTTACCCTCAAATTCAATAGTGCCGGAAGTGGGCTGATGCACGCCCGCCAGCACTTTAACCAGCGTCGATTTACCCGCGCCGTTATCGCCGACCAGTGCCACAACCTCACCCGCATAAACGTCGAGATCAATATCCGTCAGGGCGGAAACGGCGCCAAAATTTTTAGAGATTTTCCTTAGCTGAAGAAGCGGGCTATCCATGCGCGGAGCGAGGCTATTGTTGATTAACATAGTAAAAACCTTCTTATCGTCGGTGCGTCTGCAAACGCACCGGCTGCGACTTAGTTGAGGATCCCTAATTTCTGGCAGGCCTGCTGGTACTCTCCGGTACAGACCTGTTGCGGTGTCTGGATTTTCTTATCAAAAATTTCCGCTTTGATATTTTTGGCGGTAATCACCGCCGGAACAAAGAGCTGTGACGGTGTGTTGTAGAGAGTGGAGGTGGCCTTAGGCTTTTGACCATTGATCAGCTGCACTGCAACCTTGGCGGCAGCTGCGGCAACGATTTCCGACGGTTTAGAGATGGTGTTGTACTGATCCCCGGCGATAATCAACTGTAATGCAGCGATAGTTGCATCGTTGCCCGTTACCGGAGGAATTGGCTGTACGCCGCCGGATTTAAAGGCGGCGATCGCCCCACCACCGGTTCCGTCGTTCGCTGCGACGACGCCCTTAATTTTATCGCCGAAGCGGGTTATCTGACCGGCAGCCCACTCTTGCGCTTTTGGCGGTGCCCATTCCGGGGTGTCGAATTCAGCTAACGTTTTGTAACCGGACTCCTTTAGCCCGCGGTGGATACCGTCGCGAATCAGGCCCGCTGCGGCATCGGTCGGTGAGCCGTTAATCTGTAGTACGCCAGCGCCAGCGGGCACATTTGTCGCCTTCAGTTGTTCAACCAGTGAGGTGGATATTGCGTAGCCGATGCCTTCGTTATCAAAGGAGAGATAAAAATCGGCTGGCTTGTCGGGGATTGGGCGGTCGTAAGCCACCACTTTCACGTCTTGTGAGTGGGCAATTTCCACGAGGCCTGCCGCGGCGGAGGAGTCAACCGGATCCAGTACAATCACCTTCGCACCCTGGGCAATGGCGGAGTTGAACTGCTGCTGTTGCAAAGAGGCGCTGGCGTTGGCGTTTTGGTAGATAACCTTGCACTGCTGACAGAGCCGGGTCAGCTCCGCTTTAAAGCCGGGAAAATCATGTTGCTCATAACGGGTGGATGCCTGATCTGGCATCAGAAAAGCAATGGTAGCCGCTTCCTGCGCCTGCGCCATGTTACTGAAACCTATTGCCGCCATAAGCGATGCTTTGAATACCGTAGGGTAACGCATAGTTCTGATCCTCAGTGACTCGAATAAGATGACCACCTCGCGATTAATTCACTGAGGCAGTGGTTTTGTTTAACATCTGGAATCCAGAATTCAGCTTTTCATTATCATTGCAGCTACATTTGCTCAATCGGTGAAGCAAGAATTGACGCTCCTGATTCAGGTTGTCAAGAAAGGGCAGAAAAGCGATGCAGATTTTGTGACTGAGTGCAGATAGGCAGGGAGGAGAGCAGCCTCCGTTAACGCACGGAGGTATGAAATCATTCAGGAGTCATGGATATTAAATGACGACGTTGCTGGCACACTTCCGGGAGTGGCGGCGGCTTCTGTCGCGATGTAATTATAGTACGCAGGGCCGACTGGCATTGTTCTGGCTGTGACAGCGAGTATCACGGCGAACGGTTCTGCCGGAGAATATTTGCTGAGTTGTCAGGAGATGGCATGCTGAAGCCCCGGCAGTTATCAACTGGGAATATGATTTCTCACCTCACAAAATAAAGAAAAAAATGTCTCCTCACCCCGATAAAATAGAGTAATACCGTCAATTACGATAAAAATACCTGAAAATCGTGACGCGGTTTATATTCAGTCGTCATATGTCATGAAATACGATAGAGTGTCTTAATAACTGATTACGGGTATCTATATGATGCCTTGACCGTCAGAATATGATTGAAATAAACAGGAAACTCTTTCCTTCTGGCCTATCTTATCCGCAGCAATGTAAATCATGAAAATTTATACTGAAAATTATTTTTTAAAAATCGGCCTTCAGACATTACTGGAGAATAATACTGACGACAATATAAGCAATATGAACGTACTTGATCTGGAGGGTAACCTGCTTGCCTTCATTACCAGCTATCAGATCCAAAATTATAAAGCAGAGAGTTTTATGGATCCGCTACATTCCTATATCAGTCTTTGTAATGGCGTCATGACAGCAGAACAGTTATACCGCTATATTACTCAACATACCTCGACCCCTTTCATATCCAGAAAACCCTTGTCCCTTACTGTTAAGGAAATAAATCTGACAAACAGGCTGCTCGCTGGCTACTCTGTACACAACGTTGCAGAACATTTTCAGATCAAACTTAAAACCGTGTACGGGAAAAAAGCACAGGTAGAAAATAAACTGGGTGTACGCAACCTTTCGCAGCTCGCCATGCGCCTTACCCTCTGGGAAAGGAAGCTCAATTTACTGACTGGCAGTATGTGCTCCTCTGATGCACAACGGGGGGCACCGAGTCCTTCACAGGCAGCCAATAATGTCGTTTTGCGCCAGCGGCGTGGTTACGCACAACATATCCCATGCGAGTGAGTTTCAGGAGCGTATAGCGTGCGCTATAAATATCAAGCCCGCACGAATCTGCTATTTCCCGGGAGCGTACCCCGTCACCGTTCGTTTCTGCTGCACGGGTAATAAGATATTGCAGTACGGCCTGATCCTTAAGACTGAGAGAGTGGGTATTCATAATAAAATCACCTGTCTAATGTGGAAAACTGAGCGCGATTTTACGCAAACAGATAAAAGTGGAAACAACTAAAGATTTAGCTAAGGTTAAATAATAACCTAAGAGAACTTATGTAAAAAAGATCAACCAGTTACATGAAGAGCTTGTGATGGATAAAGACGATGATGCAGCATCTTTGCAGGATGCTGAGCAGTATATTCTGGACGGAAGATGGTATTTTTCCACGGAAGAGCCGATTCTTCGGGACATGAATCTGCAACAGGAAGTAAAATTACAACGGCCAGCCTGTCGATGCCTGGCGCTTTTAATTAAGCACCGGGGGGTACTGATACCCCAAAATGATCTCATTACTTATGCCTGGGGCGAAGAGCGCTCGCAATATATCACCCCAAATACGTTTTATCAGTCAATGCATCATTTAAGACAGTCTCTGGCACAGGCCGGTCTGCCGGATGTGATTTTTACCGTAACGCGGAAGGGAATCGGGATCAGCAGCGAACTGAGTATTATTCCCGCGACTGTATCTGTTCCCCCTTTACATAATCAACATCGCTGGCATTCCTTTTTGAGTGTTGGCGGATATCTGTCAGCGACGGCTATTATTATATTTTGCTGTATCATTTTTTTAATATGGAAAAACTCCAGCGAAAAAAGAGATAATATTTTCAGAAATTATACTCTCAAACAGCAGCAATGCCAGATTTACAGTTCTCCAGGCAATCTTACGGATAATAAAATTAATTTTTTACTTCAGCGTGCTGGAATCACCTGCAGTGAAAATATGACTATATTTATTACTGTCGCCTTAGGTGGAGAACGAAAAAGCCTTCTCGCCTGTTCAGGGTATACAACCCAAGCGCGCCAGTGTCAGGTATTTATTATCATGGATCCTTTCGATGAAAAAACGCACAATTGAAATCGATATCCTTCTGGTACTCACGGCTGTTGTTATTACCACCCTGATTTACTCGATTGTGATAAACCGTCTACCTTCGCGAACGTCACTCCACTCCTGCCAAAGCCAACTGACAGTGAAGCATGGTGAACTCTGGTTCACTGCCGTTTTTGATTTTGGCTTTATGGTGAAAGGTTACGGATCGGTAGCCATCAATGGTGAAGGCCAGGACAACGGAAAGAGCTTTACGATCGATCGTTCGATTTCATTCACGTACCGGGCAGATCGTGGTCGTTATCTTTTAACGGCAACAGAAATCCGCAGCTATTCCGGCGACGAAGGTGAGAAAAATCCAGGCCTCCCGCATCTGCCACCATTTTTCGCGAAAACGAATACTGATTTACCGCTGTCACTGGCAGTTGACGGAAATGGCGTGCCGGTGTTGTTAGTGCTCGGAACAACCCCGCTGTACTATTGCACCCGTTCCGACTGAACCCTAAGTTTGTCGGTTCGGAGAGATGTTCACCGTGTCGTGCGGCACCAGTCATCACTGCGGGTTAGGAGGCACGACTAGCAACGAGTGTGACATTCCGTTACGCCGGGCAAGTAGACAGCCCCTGGTTGGAGGCATCCGGGTGACTGCACCATTTTGGGGGTAAGACGCGGATCTGACACGCGTCAACGAAGGTCCGGCGCGGACATTGTGTCTGAATTTAGGGCGGCCCGGGGTGGGGATGGGCCAACTCGTTCCAAGGACTGATGGCACAAGTTGATGAATGGAGGGCCACCACCTCTGCCACCCGCAGGTTGTTATAGTGATACCTTATGCTCAAGGGCACAGCATAACGGCGGTTGCAGACCCTGTGTATGTGCCGGCTAGCAGAGGGCCTTGGTCTATAGTGACGTTGGTACGATCGTATAGGTAGTCGCTTGCACCATTGTTTTCGATTACTAATGAAGGCCGCCGTCCGCCTATAGGATATCCAGTGATGGTTGCGTTTTTTAACGACACGTTTGGGATGCTCCAGTTGAAGTCATATGTGATCAGACTAGTCATGACTACACGCGTTGTAGGGACGAATTCCCCGTTGTAGACTATGATGGTAGCCCGCTGACCTTCAATTAATTCGAAGTCCACGTTTGTCTCGAGGTTGAAAAGTAAGCCGGTGCGTTCACGCGCGAGGATGGAGAAGCGTGTTGGGCATGTTGCGCCTAGTGGACCCAATGCGCCAGGGCTGAGGCGGAGCTCGATGCGACGTGAACTCTTGGTGCCGTCCACGGGGGTGAAGGTCTGGCTCAGTTGTACGGAGCCCTTGTCTGAAACGTGGAATACGTCGTAGCACGGAGTGCTGGTGGACAGGCGAAGTTCGGTTGGTTCGAGGTACCCAGGGTGCACTGCACTGTAAGACCATATTTTTGGAGGCAAATAGAGACTGCAGGTTAGCACGTATGTTTCTACGCAATAGGATGAGAAAGACATGATCATCATGATTGTACAGCAGAAGATTCGCAACACAGCAACACCTTTGTTTAAAAGAATGACAATGGGCAAAGGTGCATGATTGTTATGCCATCCCCTTTGCCATATTTTTCACCGGTTATACACGACTGCACTCTGACGGAGGCAGTATCGTTCGATACACCTTTTCATCGAGCCGCTCATAAAGCCGCATTCATCTATTTCCGATGGTTCCATACTGCACTGCGTGCTCTGGGGGAGCTCTGGGGTTTATATCAAATCCCTGCAAGCCCATTTCCTTTGTTACACGGAATAGAGTTTTATTAGGAAAGTCGACGACAGTGACAGAAGCTACGCTCCTGCTACTGATAGATATCCAGTGAAGAATAGCAAAAGTAACGTTCATATTTCCCTCTTGTATATTTATTAAAATCCACTCAATTCTAAGATTTGAGAACCCCGTATATGTGAAGCAAAGAGTAGATACCTACTGCTCCGTGAATGAGTCTGAAAAATAACGCATCTTTCTTCACTGTCATTATTCTTGTGCAGGCACCTGAATAATAAATCAATTATGGCTGCTATCTTCACACGGTAATAATTTTGGATTGATTAGATATCAGGCAGAGATGCATTCTTCAGCATACTCTTTGCCCATGTTTCCCAGCGAAGTTCATATGCTCGTACTCGTGCTGAGGGAGAAGAAATCATATAAGAATTAATCGTACATGACAGTTAATGTCACCGACGATGCAAAACTCCCACCACTAATCGGCTCATCAGGCGCTATACGATGATACGCCGCCTTAAAATTGTAATTCCCCCTTTCATTAGTAAGGGGGACTGAAATTGTCTCGCCAGTCATAATAGATGAATAATAAGAATTCATAAAACTAAGACCAACTCCTTTTGCCGTTCCCGTATTTTTATAGAATAGAATATTTCGTGATTCAGTGGCTCCAGTAACTTTTATCTTGATGGACGAACGACCTGTATCTAAACAATTTATCGACACTGGAACATCTATAGCATTCCGAAAAACCCAATCTTGAAGATGAAGTACACCAACATCCGCCAGGGTGAAGACCTGACTGCTTACATCAATCTCACAGGTTTCCGCCAGGACCGTTACCGAAATGGGTATCGACACCGATTGCGGAACAGCCATCGCTGCGGGAGGATATATCAATCCAGTAGCCAGGATTACAGACATCGCCAGTTTAGTGAGCGCTTTCATCATAATTTACTCTCTTCTGTTACCGGCAAACACCGTTAATGCGTATGATTGAGTCCGCAACGTCTGACGGAGTCAGATGATAGCCTGCCTGGCAGTTTTGCCGTGCATCCTCTCCCCAGCTGGCGGTCACCACGCCTTTCTCTTCCATGCCAGACAAATAAACCTGGCCACCGTCAGCCACAATGCTGCTGTTATCTTTTGATGCCACTATTGCCCCAAACGGCAAAGGACGTCCGTTATGAGTCAGCGTCATTAACACCCGATAACCACGACGAGCTTTAAATTCGGCGCGAACGATGGCCCCTTTGGTAGGGATCACGCGGAGTATCGAGTCTTCGACATCCGTCAGGTCATCGAGCGCACGGGTATTTACCTGTATGCGATTTTCACGGTAAGCCGAGGCATAAGGTTTGATGGTGTAGCCCTGCCAGTCTGTCGATACCCCAGGTTCATTTGTGATCCCCACGCCTGAAACGCCGGGCGTGGCAACCAGTACACTGGTTTCACCGAGCGGCTGGCCGATGGTCAGGCCATCACGATGGAGTAGAGCCCCCCCGGAGATACCGTAACTCATCTGTTGCCAGTCACTGCTGTAGCTGTAACCGAGGTCGGTGTTACCGTATCCTCCCCGGTATCTCAGCCCGGCGTTACCGCTAGTTCCCTGAGTTCCCTGGCTACGGCTGTAACCCTGAGAGACGTTCCAGTCCAGGTTTCTGTTTTCCAGCAGCTGGCCACTCAGTCCGGACTGCTGGCTGACATTGCCGCGACCGTCACGACTGCCATTAACGGTGGCATAGACAGGTTTATCTGAAGACCATGAGAACAACCTGTTAAGGGGAACAGACAGAGAAAGATTGATGTTATGGTCCTTGTATGACGGTGCATTCTCGTTTCTGTACCGTGAATAGCTGTAGTTCACCGAATAGTTAACGGGGCCGATCGAGTTACTGTAACCGGCACGGAATGAGTCGTTTCCGGATGATGTATTCCAGTAACTCTCGCGAACACCGGTGATCCAGACAGAGCCATAATCCCCCAGGGACTGGGAAACATTGGCCTCAAATCGGGCCCGTCGGTTATTGTAGAGACTGTAGTAATCAGACCATGAATCAACAACGGGTTGCCCATTATCATCAAGCCCGGAATGGTCATTTCGCCGACCTGTCATGGTTTTCAGGGCGGTTTCATCCAGCGTATGGAATCCCCGGGTGGAATAGCGGTAGCCCGTCAGACGGAACGTAGTACCCGTCGGGTTAAAGGCATGCGCGTAAAGAAAACGCAGGGACTGTCCCTTGTGTTCGGTGCCATCAGCTAGCGTGCTGTTCGCGTGCGTGACATCGGCGGATACGGCCCCCAGGCTGCCCATATTAATGCCTGCTCCGGACTGAACGGCAAGGTATTCAGATGAGAACTGCGTTCCACCGTAAAGCGTCACATTATGAGGTAGTCCCCACATCAGGGTTCCCTGGGCAAAGGACGGATCCTGATAACTATCGCTGCTGCCACGGTATCGACCGGCGGTCAGACTGTATTTCATACGCCCTTCACGCTGCAGGGCGGGAAGCGTCGTGTAAGGGACAGTAAACGTATTAATCCTGCCACTGGCTTCCTTAACTCTGACTTCGAGATCTCCGCTGGAGTACATCGGACTCAGATCGGTTATTTCAAACGCACCCGGTGAAACAGTAGTCCGGTAAATAATATATCCGTTCTGGCTGACACTAACTTCCGCATTACTTTCCGCTATTCCACGTACCACAGGAGCGAATCCACGCAGGGTATCCGGGAGCATATTATCGTCGCTGGCGAGCTGAACGCCGCGAAATGCGAGTGAATCAAAAATATCGCTTCCGGTCGTGCTTTCTCCGACAACAAGGCTGCTCTTCAGCGGAATAATAGAGCGCTCTGCGTAGGTTCTCATTCGCTGCCATTGCTGATGTTTTCCATAGTTGCTTTCATAATAATTCCAGCTCCGGTCATCGCGAAGACGCCAGCTTCCCAGATTCAGGCCGCTGGACAGACGCAGAAAGTAACTGGTGCCATCGTTATTGCTGCCGAAACGGTTGCTGCCACTGAAGCTGTAATTCATGAGGGCTGCGTTAATACCATCATCCCAGAGTGCCGGATCTGTTTCACCACGTGCCCGGTTGCGAGTAACCAATTGTGGAACACTGAGATCCAGACGCATTTTAGGGAAATCGAACAACGTAAAGGCACCCGGCACATGCTCCGCCAGATTGACACACTGATCGTTCTTCATCGCCATCAGTGCCGGAAACAGTTCGACTTTCACTCCCGCATTATTCAGCATGTCCTTATTCAGACAGGGGAGCAGGCCAGTGCCGTCCCGGGACTTTTCGCCAGCAGGGATAGCATCAAAGCGGACAGACTGGCGGGAAATGAAGTTCTGGTTAAGATAAATTTCAACCATGTACGCCCCAGGCAACTGGGAGCCATCTGCACGAAACTGCGATAAATCAACCGCACCCTCTCCACCCATGGAAATAAGTTCCATCGGGAAATACATTTCTGCATGAGTAGAAAAAGCAGACAAGCCGGAAATAAACAAAGCAAGGCTAGCCTTTTTGAATGAATACATTTTTGGTTAACCCATATACTTGCTATATTAGAGATGACAGAGGAAATAAAAATAAAGTCGAAATTTTATAAGGAATAAAACGGACTCAGAATTTCCAGATGATTTCTTTCGTCAGGCCGCCATAGTCATTGATGGTCTGATAACTCAGAGATGCAACCCGGGCAGAAGGTAAATTGATGTCTTCCGATCCGGATGGTGGAACCATAACGGGTTCTTTTATCGGCTGACCATCGGCTTTAATTGCGGTCAATGTAATGTAATACGGCGTAGAGTTTTTAACGATGGCTTTACGTCCTGCGCGACTAAATGTCAGTTTCTTTGGGGCCTCATCAGGCGAAGGGTGAATTCCGGCTGGGCGGACAAACAATTTGATGCGGGTAGCTGCTGACAATACCAGCAGATTTTTACCTTCTACTGTATTCTTGTCGACAGCTGGAATGGCATTTGAAACGAGGTAATACAGCGTTTCACGGTCTGAAGGCAACTTTGGACCGGCATACATCAGACGCAGTGTGTTTTCGCTTCGTGGGTTACTGACATACAGGGGCGGTGTAACAATAAAATCTTTAGCTTTATTGCCGTTACTGTCCTCAACCCAGGACTGAACCATAAAACGGGAGTCTTCTGAAGTATTATGTGCAGTGATACTGGTTTCTTTCTGGCCTGCGGGATAAATAATCCGGGTCCCCCCCAATACAACACCGCCGCTGGCCTGAGTCAGCGCGGGCATCAGGCTGGCGAGGAGCAATATAGAAACACTCCACAATTTATTATGTAAAAAGATTGGCATTGTATCCTCCTCAATAAAGCGCCGACCAAAATTAATCGACGCGATATGACTTACTGGTAGTTCACAGTAAAGTTAGCTGATGCATTAGCGTCACCAGCGGCGACAGAATTGTCGAGTGCGATATAGCGAGCGGAAAATGCCAGCTCATTGCTGCCGTCGACCATTGTCTGACCAGCAGAAGCAGTAGAACCATCAATTACCAATGGTGCGCCAGCCTGAAGGATTTGAAGACCGACTTTGGTAGTTGCCACAGCAGAAGTTGCCAGCGTATCGTCCTTGCCGCTCACAGCATTACCGCTGAAGACGATTGAAACAGAGCCCGGGTTGGCGGCTATATCACAACCTTCGAGAGTAATAGAGAACGGTCTCTCCTGGGAGGTAGTACCTGCTCCAGTAAATACGTTGGCAGCAACATCACCCATCGGTACCGTCTGGCCTTTAGAGCCAGCACTCAAGCTACAGGAAGTTTCAACAACGCTACCAGTGAAATTAACAGTGCTGGATTCACCTTCAGCGGCGAAAGCAGAAGATGCTGCGAAGATTGCCGGGATAGCCAGAGTAATTAATTTTAATTTCATTAGAATGAATTCCTTTCATGTGATTTTGAATTGAATGTGTTGATTGTCAAAATGGACCAATTATTCACTTGAGTTGAATATTAAAGGGCGAGGCGTAGAGCTTAGCCCATGTTTCAAGCAGGGTTAAATTTACACAGCAAAAGAATGCTCAACAACAAAAAAGTTGATAAGGGAAACAAAAAGAGTAAATTTATCTAAAACGCATTCCTCAGACACCCAGTCACTACAAGGGCAATAGCAAAATGCCGAATTGCGACATAATATTCTAGCGAGAAAATGGCAGCTCATAATTTTATCTTTCGCTAACCGTATTTAACTAATGGACAGTGCTTCACAGAAATATAATCGCGACAACCACGACATTAAATTTAACAAACGGCACACAAAAAAAATACATTCATTATTTCTCATATCGTATTATGTGCCAACCATTTTATATGAACGTATACAACGTTGTTTTACCCCTCCCATAAACTGATAGTTTCCTGTTAACTCTCCCAATTGACGAAAGGCACCCAAGGATTGAGCTGATAATGGAACAATATGAGGACGTTTCATCTTCATTCTGGTTTTCGGGATTTCCCAGAGGTGATTATCGAAGTCTATTTCACCCCATTAAGCCAGACGTAATTCTACTGTTCTCAATCCTGTCAGCTTGAGCAATCGGGTTGCGAGAAGGGTAATAAGGCTTCCAGAGTAACTTGATAGTTTGTGCAAAAACTCAGGCAACTCTGCGGTGGTAAGAAAGGGATAGTGCTGTTTCTCATGGCCTTGTAAAGCGCTACCAAGATCAGCAGCTGGGTTGTATTCGGCACGACCTGTCACAATCGCGTAGCGAAAAACCTCACTACAACGTTGTCGCACGTTGCCAGGTAGACTTCAGGAGAGGCGTATATGGTGTCCCCTGCAGGAATCGAACCTGCAACTAGCCCTTAGGAGGGGCTCGTTATATCCATTTAACTAAGGGGACGAAGCGGCAAGAGTATAGCGTTTTTTGGCAGCCAGGTTAAGCACATAGCCGACTGACTGCTCAAAGTGTCGCCGCCACCTTTATTTTTTCTCTGCGTTCTCTTGCTGCTTCGCTTTGGCTTTAGCCTCTGCTTTTTGCTTGTTGCTCATGTCGTTACGGATTTGGGCATGGCTGAGCAAGGCGAAAATAAAGGTGCCGCCGCAGATGTTGCCGGCAAGCGTCGGCAGGGCGAAGGGCCAGAAGAAGTCGTGCCAGTGCAGGCTGCCGCTAAAGACCAGATAGAGGATTTCTACCGTGCCCACGACGATGTGGGTAGTGTCGCCGAGGGCAATAAGCCAGGTCATCAGAATAATGACCACGATTTTAGCCGCACCGGCGGAGGGAAACATCCAGACCATGGTGGCAATCAGCCAGCCGGAGATGATGGCGTTGGCGAACATCTCCGCAGGCGTGTTTTTCATCACGTCCATGCCGATTTTGGTGAAGGCATCGCGGGTAGGTTCGTCAAAAATAGGCATGTATTCGAAGGCCCAGGCAGCAATACCGGTGCCGATAAGATTACCGAGCAGCACCACGCCCCATAAGCGCATCAGCAGGCCGACATTACCCGGCGTCGGGTTTTGCATGACCGGGAGCACCGCCGTGACGGTGTTCTCTGTGAAGAGCTGCTGGCGTGCCATTATCACAATCACAAAACCGAAGGTGTAGCCTAAGTTTTCAAGCAGAAATCCCCCTGGGACGCCCTCAAGCTGAACGTGAAAAATACCTTTGCCCAGCAGCGATGCACCCATCGAAAGCCCGGCGGCAATGGCAGACCACAACAGTGCCATCGCGTCGCGCTCCATCTCTTTTTCACCTTCCTGGCGAATATGTTCGTGAATCGCCATCGCCCTTGAGGGAAGACGGTCCTCATCCACTTCTATCTCTTCTCCGCGGTTTTTCTCGTCGCTCTCAACTTCCAGCTCTTCCGTATGGCGGTTGATTTTTTCATCTTCGTGCTTGTCCATCCGGCTTAACCTTCGTCTGTTTACCTGCGATAAAGCGTAGCGGGTTTTAGTGACCGGGACCTCGCGATAAACTCTTAATTTCGGCTTATGCCATGAATAGCGATACGTCTGTTTCAAAATATGTATAAAATCAGTAAAAGCAGTGATTTCTTTACAGGGAGACATTTATGAATTTTCGCCTGTCTGCGCTTGCGCTAAGCGCAACGCTGCTGGTGGGATGTGCCAGCACGGGTGACCAGTCGCAAGGTCGTTCCGATCCGTTTGAAGGCTTCAACCGTACGATGTACGACTTCAACTTCAACGTGCTGGATCCTTACGTTCTGCGCCCCGTGGCGGTTGCATGGCGCGACTACGTGCCACAGCCAGCGCGTAACGGCATCGGCAACTTTACCGGCAACCTTGAAGAGCCTGCGATCATGGTGAACATGTTCCTGCAGGGCGATCCGTATCAGGGGATGGTGCACTTCACCCGTTTCTTCCTGAATACCCTGTTGGGGATGGGTGGTTTTATTGACGTCGCCGGGATGGCAAACCCGAAACTGCAGCGGGTGCAGCCTCACCGCTTCGGCAGTACGCTGGGGCATTATGGCGTGGGTTATGGCCCTTATTTGCAGCTACCGTTCTACGGCAGCTTTACGCTGCGTGACGAAGGCGGCGATCAGGCCGACACGCTCTATCCGGTGCTCTCATGGCTGACCTGGCCGATGTCTATCGGTAAATGGGCGGTGGAAGGTATTGAAACGCGTGCGCAGCTGCTGGATTCCGATGGCCTTCTGCGTCAGTCTTCAGACCCGTACATTATGGTGCGTGAAGCCTACTTCCAGCAGCATGATTTCATCGCTAACGGCGGGAAGCTCAGCACGGAAGAGAACCCGAACGCGAAGGCGATCGAGGGCGATCTGAAGGACATCGACTCACAGTAATCGATGTCACAAAGAAAAAAGGTGAGCGCGGAGCTCACCTTTTTTTATGTCTGATAAGAGGTTATCAGAAGCGGTAGTTGAAGTTGGAACCGAACAGCCACGCTTTACCGTCAGAGCGGAATTTGTACGGGCCTTCTTCGATGGTCACGTTCTGACCATGCATGTAAGAAGCGCCAACGTCGATGGAAGCATCCTGGTTAAACGCATAGGTTGCCCCTGCGCTCAGCCACAGGCGGTCCTGATCCGGGATGGAGATAGAGCGATGATCGGCTGGAACCGGGCTGTCATCAAACGCGATACCGGTACGGAAGGTCCAGTTGTCGTCGTAGTAGTAAGTAGTACCCAGCGCCAGACGCCATGCGTCCTTGAAGCTCTCATCTTTATAGAACAGCGTCTGACCGTTCGAACCGTTCGCTTTCAACTCCTGGAACTGGCTCCAGCTGGTGTAGGTCGCGCTGTAGTGGATAGCCCACTGCGGTGCCACTTTGTTATAACCGGACAGCTCCCACATTTCCGGCAGGTTCAGGGTCAGAGAACCATCGACGGTACGACCGTCGGTGCCCGCTGGCAGGCCGAAGTTGCCGAGGATCTGGTTATAGGCAGACGGCAGGTCGCTCTTGTATTCACCTTTGTCGAAGTCCACTTTGACTTCAGAACGGTAGGTGAAGCCGTAACGGTTATTTTTGTCCAGTTCATACAGGATACCGGCGTTCCAGCCGAAGCCCCAGTCGTCACCCTTCAGGCGAGCAATCTGAGTATCCGCTGGGATCTGCGCGACAGCACCAGCCAACTGCGGGTTAGAGTTCAGCGCACCAGAACCAGCAACAATCTGGCCCAGGTCACCTGCATAACGCTCAATTTTCGCCTTAGCATATACAGCATCAAAGCCGAGGCCGAAGCTCCATGCGCTGTTGAGGCGATATGCCGCACTCAGGTTCAGGTTCGCGGTGGTCAGATCGGTTTTACCGCCCACGCTTCCCGCCGCGTAGTCGCTGTTGTATTCAGTTGCCAGGCCATAGTTAGAGGTGACGGATGCACCGAAACCAAATTGATCGTTAACAGGCATGACAAAGTGTAAGTTAGGTACCCAGGCAGATGGCGCGATGTTATCGGCGCTGGTGCTCTTGCCTGTCGGGGATTTACCGGTGATGTTGACATCCGGATCAATGTACACGCCACCGATAGACATCTGTGGGCGGTCATACATCATGATCAGCGCCGGGTTACGGCTGGCGTTGCCTGGATCGTCGGCGATAGCGCCTTCACCAGAATACGCACGCCCTAAGCCGGAGGCTGAGAATTCATTTAACTGGAAGCCTGCGGACCAGGCCTGGGAGGAAACAAGTGCCACTGCAACTGCGAGAGCAGATTTTGTAAAGCGGGTTTTTTGGCTCATGACCATAACCTCAATTGAGTTATTTTTATGCAAAATTTGTTACATGCCGTAACAGAAGCGCGAAGTGTAGGGTCTGTGTTACGTCAGAGAAATCAGACCAGTGCCGAGAGTATAGGTCTGACCAGACGGAATGTTGCAAGTTTGTTTATAAGTTTTTTCATGTGTGATCTAAGAAACATGATCCATCTGGCAAAATTGCCGCCAGAAAGGTTCACCTGAGAAGGTGATTTTTGTTTTAGATCATTTTTAATTGTGATTTAGGTCACTTAAGGCCGCGGAAAGTAATATCGACTGGAGACGCCAGGGGCAGGGGCGTAAAATAAAAGCATTGTTTATCTGGCACCCTGAGTGCGAATACAGAGGAAATCTACGATGAGTAAATGCAGTGCTGATGAAACCCCGGTTTGCTGCTGTATGGATGTTGGTACCATCATGGACAACACCGACTGCACCGCTTCTTACAGCCGCGTTTTCGCTAACCGTGCTGAAGCCGAAGAAACTCTGGCGGCGCTGAGCGAAAGAGCACGCGGTGTGGAATCCGATCCATGCAAAATCACTTCTACTTTTAAAGAAGTTGAAGGTGGCGTGCAGCTGGATATCGATTTCGTGTTCTGCTGCGAAGCGGAAACCCTGATTTTCCAGCTCGGTCTGCGTTAATCCCTTCTTTAAACGGCTCTGTTCAGCAGGGCCGTTTTCTTTTTTATCTCAATGTGTTTTGGCTCTCACTTTTCGGCTTCCCCGATTGGCTGGATGTAAAAAATTAGTTAAGACTGTTATCAGGTCAGACCACTTTTTTACATTATCAGGGGAAGGTTATGAGTCAGGCATTACCGCTTATCACCCGTCAGGGCGATCGCATTGCCATTGTCAGCGGGCTACGCACGCCTTTTGCACGCCAGGCGACGGCATTCCACGGCATTCCGGCGGTCGATCTCGGCAAAATGGTTGTGGGTGAACTGTTGGCTCGCAGCGAAATTCCCCCCGAAGTTATCGAACAGCTGGTTTTCGGCCAGGTGGTGCAGATGCCTGAAGCGCCCAACATTGCCCGCGAAATCGTGCTCGGCACCGGCATGAGCGTTCATACCGACGCCTATAGCGTAAGTCGTGCCTGCGCCACCAGTTTCCAGGCTGTCGCCAACGTGGCGGAAAGTTTGATGGCTGGCACCATTCGCGCCGGGATCGCCGGCGGGGCAGACTCTTCTTCTGTATTGCCGATAGGCGTCAGCAAAACGCTGGCCCGCACGCTTGTTGATGCCAACAAGGCGCGTACGCTCGGGCAAAAACTTAAACTCTTCTCCCGCCTGCGGCTGAAAGACCTGGCTCCGGTACCGCCAGCCGTTGCCGAGTATTCCACCGGGCTGCGCATGGGCGATACCGCCGAGCAAATGGCGAAAACCTGGGGGATCACCCGCGAGCAGCAGGATGCGCTGGCGCATCGATCGCATATGTATGCCGCCAAAGCCTGGGAAGAGGGCAAGCTCGCGGATGAAGTCATGACGGCCTACGCGCCGCCGTTTCGCGAGCCGCTGGAAAAAGATAACAACATTCGTGGCAACTCCACGATTGCGGACTACGCCAAACTGCGCCCGGCATTTGACCGCAAGCACGGCACGGTAACCGCTGCTAACAGCACGCCGCTCACCGATGGTGCTGCCGCCGTGATTCTGATGACGGAGTCCCGCGCTAAAGAGCTTGGCCTCAAGCCTCTGGGCTATTTGCGCAGTTACGCGTTTACCGCGATTGACGTCTGGCAGGACATGCTGCTGGGCCCGGCGTGGTCGACGCCGCTTGCGCTCGAGCGAGCAGGGCTGACGATGGCGGATTTAACCCTCTTTGATATGCATGAAGCCTTTGCCGCACAAACCCTGGCGAACGTCCAGCTCATGGCGAGCGAACGTTTTGCCCGCGACGTGCTGGGCCGTAGCCATGCGACGGGCGAGATCGACGACAGCAAATTTAACGTGCTTGGCGGCTCGATTGCCTACGGGCATCCTTTTGCCGCTACGGGCGCGCGCATGATCACCCAAACGCTGAACGAGCTCCGCCGTCGCGGCGGTGGCTTTGGCCTTGTCACCGCCTGTGCGGCCGGTGGACTTGGTGCGGCGATGGTTCTGGAGGCCGAATAATGGAAACGACATCCGCATTTACCCTAACTGAACGCCTCGATAACGTCGCAGTTATTACTATTGATGTGCCTGGCGAGAAGATGAATACCCTGAAGGCGGAGTTTGGCGTTCAGGTGCGGGCTATTCTCAAACGGATTCGTGAGAACAAAGCCCTGCGCGGCGTCGTGTTCATCTCTGCCAAACCCGACAACTTTGTTGCCGGTGCGGACATCAATATGATTGCCGGTTGTCAAACCGCTCAGGAAGCCGAAGCGCTGGCGCGTCAGGGCCAGCAGATCATGGCGGAAATTCATGCGCTGCCGGTCCCGGTTGTGGCGGCCATTCACGGAGCATGCCTCGGCGGCGGGCTGGAGCTGGCGTTAGCCTGCCACAGCCGCATCTGTAGTGATGATGCGAAAACGGTGCTGGGGCTGCCGGAAGTACAGCTTGGTTTGCTGCCAGGCTCTGGCGGCACGCAGCGGTTGCCCCGTCTGGTGGGGATTAGCACCGCGCTGGATATGATCCTGACCGGGAAGCAGCTTCGTGCCCGACAGGCGTGGAAAGCCGGGCTGGTGGATGACGTTGTTCCGCACTCGATTCTGCTGGAAGCCGCCGTTGAGCTGGCAAAACAGGAGCGCCCTGCAAGCCGTCGTTTGCCGGTTCGCGAGCGCATTCTGGCTGGGCCCGTCGCCCGCAGCCTGGTGTTTAACATGGCGGCGAAGAAGACCGAAGAGAAAACGCATGGTAACTACCCGGCTACCTCACGCATCCTGAGCGTGCTGGAAACGGGACTCGCCCATGGCAGCAGCAGCGGCTATGAAGCGGAAGCCAGAGCCTTTGGTGAACTGGCGATGACGCCGCAGTCAAAAGCGCTGCGTTCGATTTTCTTTGCCAGTACGAAAGTGAAAAAGGATCCCGGTGCGGATGCTGAACCTCATCCGCTGCATTCAGCTGCCGTGCTGGGCGGGGGTCTGATGGGCGGCGGGATTGCCTTTGTCACCGCCAGCAAAGCGAAGCTGCCGGTGCGCATCAAAGACATTAATGCTAAGGGGATCAATCACGCCCTGAAGTACAGCTGGGAATTGCTTGATAAAAAGGTGCGTCGCCGCCATATCAGATCCAGTGAACGAGACAGCCAGATGGCATTGATCTCAGGCACGACCGACTATCGCGGTTTTGCGCAACGTGACATGGTAATTGAGGCCGTTTTTGAGGATTTATCCCTCAAGCAGCAAATGGTGGCGGACGTTGAAGCGAACTTTGCGCCTCATACGATTTTTGCCTCCAATACCTCGTCGCTGCCGATTGGTGATATCGCCGCGCAGGCACAGCGCCCGGAGCAGGTGATTGGCCTTCACTTCTTCAGCCCGGTAGAAAAAATGCCGCTGGTGGAGGTTATCCCCCACGCTGGAACGTCTGAGACGACGATTGCCACTACGGTCAAACTGGCGAAACAGCTGGGCAAAACGCCGGTAGTGGTCGCCGATAAAGCCGGGTTTTACGTCAATCGCATTCTGGCTCCTTATATTAATGAAGCAATGCGGTTGCTGACCGAAGGCGAATCCATCGACAGGATTGACGGCGCGCTGACGAAATTTGGCTTCCCGGTAGGGCCAATCCAACTTTTGGATGAGGTCGGGATTGATACCGGGACTAAAATTATTCCTGTACTGGAAAGTGCTTACGGAGATCGTTTTAGCGCACCTGCAAATATCATCAGCGCAATTTTGAACGACGATCGCAAAGGCAGAAAAAATGGTCGCGGTTTCTATCTTTACGGCGCGAAAGGGCGTAAAAGCAAAAAACAGCCTGACCCTGCAATTTATACGCTTATTGGCAGCGGGCAGAAAGGGCAGCTTTCCGGGCAGCAGATTGCCGAACGCTGCGTGATGATGATGCTCAATGAAGCGGCACGCTGCTTCGATGAGCAGGTGGTTCGTAGCGCACGTGATGGCGACATCGGTGCCGTGTTTGGTATTGGATTCCCGCCGTTTTTAGGCGGCCCGTTCCGCTATATGGATAGTCTCGGCGCGGGAGAAGTCGTGGCGATTCTGCAACGCCTGGCTGCCCAGTATGGGCCACGGTTTACGCCGTGCGATGCATTAACAAGGATGGCAGAAAAGGGCCTGGCCTTTTGGCCCATAAATGAAACTGAGACGTTAAGTTGAGGTCAAATAAAGGTAAATCCTGACGATGGATTATGCTGCTGAGTGGCTATTTTGTAAACAAAGATTGACTATACTTACGCCATTGAGGTAAAAAACAGCGTTTCATTCATCGAATGGATCAGGCACAATGCCCGGCCATCGGGTAAACAGCGTGTTTTGACGTATGTTTTACTTCGGTGCTTCTGGTTAACAAAAGCGGTGCAATATGCAAGTTTTTATCATGCGTCACGGCGACGCTGCCCTGGATGCAGCCAGCGATTCGGTTCGTCCCCTCACCACCTGTGGGTGCGATGAATCCCGTCAAATGGCAACCTGGCTGAAAGGTCAAAAAGTGGATATTGAGCGCGTTCTGGTCAGCCCGTTCTTACGAGCCGAACAAACGCTGAACGTGGTGGGGGAGTGCATGAACCTGCCAAAAGAGATCGATGTCCTGCCGGAACTCACGCCTTGCGGCGATGTGGGCCTGGTCAGCGCGTATTTGCAGGCGCTGGCGAATGAAGGTGTGGCCTCTGCGCTGGTGGTTTCTCACCTGCCGCTGGTCGGTTACCTGGTCTCCGAACTCTGCCCGGGCGAAGCGCCGCCGATGTTCTCCACATCCGCGATTGCCAACGTCACGCTGGATGCCAGCGGGCAAGGTCAGTTCAACTGGCAAATGAGCCCCTGCAATCTGAAAATGGCGAAAGCTATGTGAGATATATTGCAGGCCCGGCAAACGTAGTGACGGGCACTTCAGTATCAAAATACGAAAGGCGGGGAAATGCTCCCGCCTTTTTGTCAGGGCAACTCTGGCAGCTGCCACTCTTCCACTTCTATCAACACCAGCAATGCGGCATCTCCGCCGTACTCTTTTGGTGCCTGATGAAACGCCATTACGTGTGGGTGCTGCGCCAGCCACAATGGCGTCTGCTGCTTAAGAATGTGCTTTCCGTGGCCGTGCATGACGCAGGCACAAAACACATGTTCACGACGGCAGGCGGCAATCAGCGCGCCCAGTTCCTGCTTAGCCTGCATTTGGGTCAGGCCGTGCAAATCGAGAAAAAGCTCCGGGGAGTAATCACCACGGCGTAGCTTTTTCGCCTCAAAATGGCTGACGTCGGCGCGTACGTATTTCATCGCGCCTTCGGTATTCAGCAGCGGCTGAAATTCATCTGAAAAATAGTGGCTGTTATCGGCCTGTTCCTGAAGCAGACGCTTGACCGGCACTTCGTTAATTTTTTTACGCGTTGGGCGATGGACTATGGTGTCCTGCTCGATCTGGCGGGTGCCTGTCATCAGCTGGCGGAACAGCGTCTGATCCTCTTCGCTGAGTGAGGTTTTCTTCTTCATCGTCTCTTCTCATTTTCGCTTTGCGACAGTTTACCCGACTCTCTGCGCTTACGGGCAGCGAAAACGCATATTTCCCCTGGCCTGCGATGCAAGAATGCTGATTTATCGGCGTCTTCGTGGCAAACTAGCCGCCGAATTTACGCGTCATGCCCTGGAGGGGAAAGTGGATAAGATTTTTGTCGATGAAGCAGTCAATGAGCTGCATACCATTCAGGATATGTTGCGCTGGTCCGTCAGCCGTTTCAGCGCGGCGGGCATCTGGTACGGTCACGGTACGGATAATCCGTGGGATGAGGCCGTCCAGCTTGTACTGCCGTCGCTTTATCTGCCGCTGGATATTCCGGAAGACATGCGCACCGCGCGTCTGACCTCCAGCGAAAAGCATCGTATCGTTGAACGCGTGATCCGCCGCGTGAACGAGCGCATTCCGGTCGCCTATCTGACCAACAAAGCCTGGTTCTGCGGTCACGAATTTTTCGTGGATGAGCGCGTGCTGGTGCCACGTTCGCCAATTGGCGAACTGATTAACAACCGCTTCGCGGGCCTGATTGCCCGTCAGCCAGAGCATATTCTGGATATGTGCACCGGTAGCGGCTGTATCGCAATTGCATGCGCCTACGCTTTCCCTGAAGCAGAAGTGGATGGGGTAGATATCTCCCCGGATGCGCTGGCCGTGGCCGAGCACAATATCGAAGAGCATGGGCTGATTCATCACGTCACGCCGATTCGTTCCGACCTCTTCCGCGACCTGCCAAAAGTGCAGTACGACCTGATCGTGACCAACCCACCGTACGTCGATGCCGAAGACATGGCCGACCTGCCAAACGAATATCGTCATGAGCCGGAACTTGGGCTTGCCTCCGGCTCCGATGGGCTGAAGCTGACGCGCCGCATTCTCGGTAACGCCCCGGACTACCTGAGCGACGACGGCATTCTGATTTGTGAAGTCGGTAACAGCATGGTACATCTGATGGAGCAGTATCCTGACGTGCCGTTCACCTGGCTTGAGTTCGACAACGGCGGTGACGGCGTCTTTATGCTCACCAAAGCGCAGCTCCTGGCTGCCCGCGAACACTTCAGCATCTATAAAGATTAATTACAATTCGATGGAGCCGTGATGGCAGGAAACACAATTGGACAACTCTTTCGCGTAACCACCTTCGGCGAATCCCACGGTGTGGCCCTCGGCTGCATCGTGGACGGCGTGCCGCCGGGAATTCCCCTGACGGAAGCCGATCTCCAGCACGACCTCGACCGTCGTCGCCCGGGGACCTCGCGCTACACCACGCAGCGCCGCGAGCCGGATCAGGTGAAAATTCTTTCGGGCGTATTTGAAGGCGTCACGACCGGTACCAGCATCGGCCTGTTGATTGAGAACACCGATCAGCGCTCTCAGGACTACAGCGCTATCAAAGACGTTTTCCGTCCGGGCCACGCCGACTATACCTACGAACAAAAATATGGCCTGCGCGACTACCGCGGCGGTGGGCGTTCATCTGCCCGCGAAACCGCGATGCGCGTGGCGGCAGGTGCCATTGCCAAGAAATACCTGGCCGAGAAGTTCGGTATCGTTATTCGCGGCTGTATGACCCAGATGGGCGATATTCCGTTGGAAATCAAAGACTGGAGTCAGGTCGAGCAGAACCCGTTCTTCTGTCCGGATCCCGATAAAATCGAAGCGCTTGACGAACTGATGCGTGGCCTGAAGAAAGAAGGCGATTCGATTGGCGCGAAAATTACCGTTGTGGCTGATGGCGTACCGCCAGGCCTCGGCGAGCCGGTATTCGACCGCCTCGATGCAGACATCGCCCACGCGCTGATGAGCATCAATGCGGTGAAAGGCGTGGAAATTGGTGATGGCTTCGGCGTTGTCAGCCTGCGCGGCAGCGAAAACCGTGATGAAATCACCAAAGCCGGTTTCCAGAGCAACCATGCCGGTGGTGTGCTTGGCGGCATCAGCAGCGGGCAGCAAATCATCGCCCACATGGCGCTGAAACCCACATCGAGTATTACCGTGCCGGGCAAGACCATTAACCGCGCCGGTGAAGAAGTCGAAATGATCACCAAAGGTCGTCACGATCCCTGCGTAGGGATCCGGGCGGTGCCGATCGCCGAAGCGATGCTGGCGATCGTGCTGATGGACCATCTGCTGCGCCAGCGTGCGCAGAATGCGGATGTGACCACCACGCTTCCTCGCTGGTAATACACTCCAGAGATATGCGGGAAAATGAAAAAAACCGTTATCGCGTTGCTGGCGCTGCTTGCCAGTAGCGCCTCTTTCGCCGCCACGCCGTGGCAGAAGATCAAAGAGCCGATTCCCGGTACGGCGCAGTCGATTGGCGCATTCGCCAACGGCTGCATCGTCGGCGCGAATCCGCTGCCGCTTCAGTCTGATAACTATCAGGTGATGCGCACCGATCAGCGCCGCTACTTTGGTCATCCGGATCTTATCCAGTTCATTCAGCGTCTGAGCCGTCAGGTTCACAACGCAGGTATGGGCACGTTGCTGATTGGCGATATGGGCATGCCGGCAGGTGGGCGCTTTAACGGTGGTCACGCCAGCCACCAGTCAGGTCTGGACGTCGACATTTTCCTCCAGCTGCCGCAAACGCGCTGGACGTCTTCACAGTTGTTAAAGCCACAGGCGCTGGATTTAGTGTCAGCAGATGGCAAACGCGTGGTGCCGTCACTTTGGTCGCCGCAAATCAGCAGCCTGATCAAGCTCGCAGCGAAAGATGATTCCGTAACACGCATTTTCGTGAACCCGGCTATCAAGCAGCAGCTTTGCCTCGATGCGGGCACGGATCGCGACTGGCTGCGTAAGGTGCGTCCGTGGTTCCAGCACCGTGCGCACATGCACGTGCGTCTGCGCTGCCCGGCGGGAAGCCTGGAGTGTCAGGAGCAGGCACCACCTCCGGCAGGTGACGGCTGCGGTGCCGAACTGCAAAGCTGGTTCGAGCCGCCTAAGCCTGGGTCAACCAAACCTGAGAAGAAGACGCCGCCGCCGTTGCCGCCTTCCTGTCAGGCGCTACTGGATGAACACGTTCTCTGATGGAATTTTTTAGCGATTTCTTTATGGTGTCGCCGCTGCTTCTGGCGGCCCTGTTTTTTATTGCGCTGCTGGCCGGGTTTATTGACGCCCTGGCGGGCGGCGGCGGTCTGCTGACCATCCCGGCGCTGCTGGCGGTGGGCATGTCGCCCGCTAACGCGCTGGCAACCAATAAGCTACAGGCCTGCGGCGGATCGCTGTCGTCCTCGCTCTATTTTATTCGCCGTAAGGTGGTCAATCTGGCCGATCAGAAGCTCAATATTCTGATGACCTTTATCGGCTCAATGAGCGGTGCGCTGCTGGTGCAGCACGTTCAGTCGGACGTCCTGCGCCAAATCCTGCCGCTGCTGATTATCGGTATTGGTCTCTATTTTCTGCTGATGCCAAAGCTGGGTGAAGAAGACCGCCAGCGTCGTCTGCATGGCCTGCCGTTCGCGCTGGTTACCGGAGGGTGTGTCGGCTTTTACGATGGCTTCTTCGGCCCCGGTGCCGGATCGTTTTATGCGCTGGCGTTTGTCACGCTCGCCGGGTTTAATCTCGCCAAATCCACCGCGCACGCCAAGGTACTGAACGCAACCTCCAACGTTGGCGGTCTGCTGCTGTTTATCCTTGGTGGCAAGGTCATTTGGGGAACCGGTTTTGTGATGATGGCCGGGCAATTTTTAGGTGCGCGAATGGGATCGCGACTGGTGCTCAGCAAAGGACAGCAGCTGATCCGGCCGATGATCGTTATCGTCTCGGCGGTGATGAGCGCTAAACTTCTCTATGACAGTCACGGAGCGGAGATCCTCCAGTGGTTGGGAATTCACTGATGCAACAAGAACACCATTTTCAGCAGCTGATCGACATTTTTAACGGCTGCTTTGCTGACGATTTTAATACCCGTCTGATTTCAGGCGAGGATGAACCGATCTATCTTCCCGCAGATGATGACGCGCCGTACAACCGCATCGTCTTTGCCCACGGCTTTTATGCCAGCGCGCTGCATGAGATTTCGCACTGGTGCATCGCGGGTGCCGAACGCCGCAAGCTGGTGGATTTTGGTTACTGGTACTGCCCGGACGGGCGCGATGCCAAAACGCAAAGCCAGTTTGAAGACGTGGAAGTGAAGCCGCAGGCGTTCGACTGGCTATTTTGCGCGGCGGCGGGTTTCCCGTTCAACGTCAGCTGCGACAACCTCGAAGGCGATTTTGAGCCCGACCGCATCGTGTTCCAGCGTCGGGTGCATGCGCAGGTAATGACGTATCTGAAGGAAGGGATCCCGGCACGTCCGGCGCGCTTCATCGCAGCTTTACAGAATTATTATCAAACGCCGACGTTAACGGCGGACCACTTCCCCTGGCCGGAAGATCTAAATTGAGGAAAGAAGATGATCGCAGAATTTGAATCGCGCATTCTGGCGTTAATTGATGACATGGTTGAGCACGCCAGCGACGACGAGCTGTTTGCCAGCGGTTACCTGCGCGGCCACCTGACGCTCGCCGTTGCCGAGCTGGAAGCGGGTGACGATCACTCTGCGCAGGCGGTGTATGAGCAAGTCTCCCATAGCCTGGAAAAGGCCATTCAGGCCGGAGAGCTGAATCCGCGCGATCAGGCACTGGTGCTTGGCATGTGGGACACGCTGTTCCAGAAAGCGAAGATTTAATGTTGCGCCGGGGGGCGCTGTGCTAACCCGGCCTACGTTTCTTTTGTAGGCCTGGCTAAGCAAGGTAAAAGAGGGTGTAGGCCGGGTAAGGCGTAAGCCTCCACCCGGCAATATCTCCCCGGATCACCAATACAGCGGCCAGACCTGGCGCAATCGAACTAAAGCTTCCAGATAGAAATAATCTCCCCAGCTACAGCACTGATCCACGCCTTTTCCGCTGCCCATATGGTACACCGAGTGCTTCAGCAGTCCTTCAGTGGCATCGTCTTCACGCGCCAGATAGTTATCCGTGAGTGATTTTACGATCTTCAGCGCCATCTCTTCATAATGAGCCCGGTGCGGATCCAGCGTTGGCAGGGCTTTCACCAGCTCCAGCAACCCGCAGACGGCAATGGCGGCGGCGGAGCTGTCGCGCACCGCGTCGGTGCCGAGCAGGGCTAAATCCCAATGGCAAACTTCGTCTTCCGGCAGGCGGTTGAGGAAGTAGTGTGCGAGGCTGCGGGAAAGCTCAACCATGCTTTCATCGCCGGTGTGCAGGTAGCTCAGCAGGAAGCCGTAGATGCCCCATGCCTGACCGCGCGACCAGCAGGAGGTATCGCTGTAGCCCTGATGAGTATTGCCGAAACGTGGTTCGCCGGTCACGACATCCATATAATACGTGTGGTACGTCGAAGCATCCGGACGCACGATGTAGCGTGCAGCCTGCTTCACGTGGGCCGTTGCCGCTTCTGCGTAGCGGGCGTCACCCGTTTGCTCGCTCGCCCAGTAGAGCAGCGGCAGGTTCATGTTGCAGTCGATAATCATTCGGCCCTGCTGCTCCGGGTCGTTGAGATCGCCCCAGGCCTGAATGATTTTTGCCGTCGGGTTAAAGCGCTCCATCAGCGTATCGGCGGCCTTCAGCGCTGCCCGGCGTGCGATGTCGTTATCCGTCAGTCGCCACGCGGCTACGCAGGAGAGCGAATAAAGAAAGCCCAGATCGTGTGTGGCCGTATCAATGCGCTTTTCAATGCGTTCGTAGAAGGAGGGCAGAGTGCGTTCGGCTGCCTCGCGAAAACGAACCTCGCCGGTCATCTCCCACGCCAGCCACAGCTGTCCGGTCCAGAAGCTGGTGGTCCACTCTACGTTCTTTGTGCGGGGCCAGATGCCTTTTTCACAGGCTTCCCCCGGGAAGCTGTCGCCAAACCTGGCAATGTTGGTATCCAGCTTCTTCGTAATACGCGTTAATGCAGCGTCCAGACTTTGCCGCAGCGCCTGGCGGTCAATGGCATACAGCTCGACGGGGCGCAGCGGCTCGGTAACAACGGAACGGGTCATAACGTCTCCTTAATGACTTTTGGCAGGGGCAATGGATACCGCATTCAGCGTCTGTTCGTCCTCAGGATGAGGATCGCGGGCAGAGCGGCAGCGGGAAAGCGTAAGGGTGGAAATCAGAGTGAAGAGCAGGGCACAGCAGCCCATCATCAGGTAAGTATGCTCGAAGCCGATTTTCGCATACAGATAGCCCGCGGGCGGCGCGACGACCACAGAACCGACGTAAATCATCGCCTGATAGCCCAGCAGGTACATGGTTGCATTCACCTTTTTATGGAAATGCTCGGCGATGTACTTGAAGACCGAAATCAGCAGCAGCGCGATCTCCATACCGTACAGCGGTTTGATGATGGAGATCATCACCGGATCGGTCGTCAGGCCGGAGGCGATCAGGCGTGCTCCCACTACGCAGCCGCACAGCAGCAGGCCTTTCTTCGCGCCGTAATGGTTCACCAGCACCGGAATGAACATCATCATCACGAACTCGGTGCCGGACTGAATCATGCTGAGGTAGCCGTACCAGGCGTTCCCCTGCTCTTTAGTGGCGAAGAAGGAGACGAAGTAGCGCGGGAACTGCTGCTCGGCGACAAACATCATCCACGCCACGCCCGCCACATACAGGCTGAACATCCAGAATTTGCGGTTCTTCAGCAGTAAAACCACGTCGCTGAAGACGATTTTATTGGCGGAAATCACGTTGTTGGAGCGCAATTGCTCATCGCCAATTTTCAGGCTGATTAATACCAGCAGCATCAGTACCGAGGTGGTGCTGCTGACGAGGAAATTCGCCAGCGGCGTGAGGTTAAACAGCACCCCGGAAACGGAGGCAGCCAGCGCCCAGCCGAGCGATCCCCACATTCTCACGCGGCCAAACTCCACGCCGTAAAGGCGGCTGAAGCGATCGGCATAGGATTCGGATGCCGCCACGCCCGCATACCAGCCGAGGCTCAGGTACAGCGCGCCAATAATGATGCCCATGGTGGTGTGACTCAGCAGCAGCGGCTGATAAACAAAGATAAAGAATGGCGCCATCAGCGCAGAGACGGCACAGACAAAATAGAGTAGCCATTTGCTCATGCCGATTTTATCCATGATGTAGCCGTAAACCGGCTTCATGATCACCGCAAACACGCCGTTGATGGCAAAGACGCTGCCGATAGTGATGCTATCGAGTCCGACCTTCTGGCTCAGCCACAGGGCGTAAAGCCCGAAGCTGGAGGACCAGGTGAAGAAGTAGAGGAAAATAAAGGTGCTCATTTTCACTTGCGCGCTGCGCGGGGTTGTTGCGTTCATCTCATTTTCCTCAGCTTCACGGCAGTTCAGTCAGGGAGAAGTGCGTTTCGTACGCCGCCGACGTCAGATGCATAACGCCCTGTTGCAGGCTGGCCTCCGGGCAATTTTCCGGGTCGTAATCCTGCTGATTACCGGCCCAGACGGCGCTTATCAGCAGATGTGTTCCAGGCGTTAATTCGCTCCGCAGCACCGGCACTGCGGCCCTGTCGGCAAACAGAAGATTGCTGTTTGGCGGGGTCAGCACGACATCGCCTTCGCGTTGAACAGCGCTCAGACAATGAATGGCGCTGGTGTCTTTTTCACCATGAAGGGCGCTGATGCCTGTGGTCAGCCGCTGTTCCGGCTGTGGGCGGAAGCAAAGGCTGAAGCCGCCTTCGGCGGTGTCCAGCTCGCGGGCTGTTTGCAGATGGTGAACGCGAATCTGCCACTCACCCAGCGCCGTGAGCCACGTATCGACGGTTACGTCGTGCCAGGGGCGCCAGCGGCTGTAAATTGTGTGACCCGACATGCTGACCTGCTCGCAGTCGCGGCGGCCGCGCCAGTAGTTGTCTTTTTCACTGAGCAGCAGCATTGAATCCGGCGAGGCGTGAGAAAGTCCAAAGCGCCCGCGTTCTACGCTGAAAGCAAAGCGCGTCGAATAGGCAAATTTGCAGTATTTCGCTTCCGTATTGACGAAGTTGTTGCGCTCCCACTGACCGGCGGTCAATAGCCATTCATGGTCGGGCTGGTGGACCAGAATTTGTGCGGCTCCAGGAATCGGATGTGGGGAATGGCGCGGTGGCAGGGCTTCCTCGTCGGCTTGCCAGAAGAGGCTATTTTCGCCTAATGCCAGCACCAGCACCGTTTTCAGCGCCCAGTACGGTGAGCCGGGCGCGTTGTAATCTTCCGCCATGATCAGATTTGGGTAGCTGTAGCCGACGCTCAGCACGCCGTCGCGGTCGAACGGCTGCTGCTGCATCCACCAGCGCAGATGGCGCAGGACCAGGCCTTTCAGAACGCCCGGTGAGTAGCTATCCAGCCCGGCAAAGGCGGCGGCGCTCCAGAACGCGGCCTGGGCAAAGCGATAGGTCAGACTGCGGCCAAACGGAATAGCCGCGCCGTCTTCGGCAAAGAAATGAATGAAATCATTGGCAAATACGGTGGCACGGCTTCGCAAGGTGGCACAGCGCTCCGGGTCCGCATCTTTCATCAGCGTGGCGTAGATCAGGCCGTAGAAGTGAAAACCCATCGAAATGTAGTAGTCACGCGGTCTGTCCGGACCGTCGCTATACCAGCCGTCGCCGAGCCAGTAGCGCTCCATGGCGGCAAAATGGCGCTCGATGGCCTCACGGTTAACCGGCATCCCGGCGTGTTGAAAGCCGAGCTGCACCAGAATCGGGAAGAAATGCCAGTTGTTGTCGGGAATGGTGGCGGTTTCGCTCTGCTTCAGCCACTGCCACAGATGCTGCTTTTCCTGCTCGCTGAAGTGGGCGAGTAGCGGCTTGTGGGCCAGCGCCAGCAGCAAACCGTATGCCGCCATTTCCACGACGCGCTGATCGCTGTGGCCAATCTCGCCCCAGTATTCCACGTGGGCCGGGTTAATACCGTTTTTGATGACCTGAATATAAAGCGACAGCTGCTCAGGCTCCTGACCGCCTGCCAGCAGAGGCGTCACGCCCCACAGCAAGCGCGAGAATGCCTCCATATTGGCAATACGCTGACCGTAATGGGGGGTGAAATTCGCCAGATCCACGCCGCTGTCGCGATTGTTGAAAAAAGGCGTGACGGCATTCAGCATTTCTTTTACCCAGCGGGTGAGGTCGCTGCGGTTTTGTAAGGGATTATCAAAGGTAATCTGTTCAGGTTGCACGAGGTCCTCCCGTTGGGCACGAGATGAATAAAAGTTATTGTTATTCATTTTTTTACCATCGGATGATGGCGGTGAAACCAAGCGTAGCCGCTTTTGTGAACGTCTCCGAGTGAGCCGCCTCACAAAACTGAACCGCTATTTTATTTTTTCTGGATTTTCCCTGAAGGGGGGCAATAAATTGCAAACCGTAGGCTAAAAATTTAATTCTGTTGTCATGGTGGCAAAATGGGCGACTCGCAGTTACTGGAAAGGATCACGCTTGAGCATCAGGCTATCTCTTTTAACCGGATGTGGGGCTCCAGCGCGCTGTACTATCACTGGCACCAGTGCGTGGAATTTCTTTATATTTCTCAGGGCTATGGCATCGTTGTGGTTGATAACCAGCATTATACCGCCCGGCCAGGACGGCTGTTTATCTTCCCGCCGTTTCGCCTGCATAAAGTGCACGTTGATGACGGCGAACGGAATCATTATCACCGTTCTACCATGCACATTGAGCAGTCGGCGGTAGAAAGTACCCTGCAACAGTTTCCCCGTTTTCAGGCGCAGTTTTCTCGCCTTGCCGCCTCCGGTGCGCCCGCTCAGGCTATCGATCTTCACCAACACGCTGACTATATGGAAACCATTCTGACGCGATTTGCGGCGCTTGACTGCCGGGAGCACTATCCGGCGGATGAGGTTGCCTTTCTGGTGATGCAGATAATGTCACTTTTGCCTGAACAATCGGCAGAGAACCGCCCGCAGCAGCAAACGGCGTCGGCACAAATCATGCAGTGGCTGGAGGAGCATTATGGGGAGAAGTTTTCGCTGGAGGCGCTGGCGGGCGATATCGGGCTCTCACGCAGCTACACGTCACGGATTTTCCGCCAGCAGACCGGCGGCAGCATTCATGAATATTTACTGACGCGCCGGCTGAAGCGCAGCTGTGATTTGCTGCGCACCAGTGAGATGAGCGTGGATGCGATTGCGACGAAGGTCGGTTTCCAGGACGTGACCTACTTCATTACCTGCTTTAAGCGCATGATGCATCAGACGCCGTTGCAGTATCGCAAGCAGGCCCGCCTGCGTATCAGCGTGCTTTGACTGCCTCTTTTCCTTTCAGTAGCTTGCGGACCCACAGTCGGTTTGGACTGAGACCAGCGAGCGTGGTCGCATCCAGCGGCAGAGGTTCATTACTCATCTGTGAGGCGAGAACTTCCGCCGCCAGCGGGGCAGAGCACAGCCCGCGGGAGCCCAGTGCGCCGAGCATAAACAGATTTTTGTGAACCGGCGCCGTAGGCGCGTGCTCCACGTCCTGCGCAAGCGTGGCGTAGCTTTCAAGGGTTTGCAGGTAGTCCGGCACGTTGCCGATCATCGGCAGGTGATCGCGGGTGGCGCAGCGCACGCCGCAGCGGGCTTTGCCCTCGCTGATATCGACTTCCTGCGGCCATTGCGCGTGCGGGAAACAGTCGATCAGACGCTGGCGATTGCGCTGCTGATCTTCCTCACTGTAAGCCATTTCCGTCTGTCCGCGATGATAGCTGGCACCGATGCAGTGCTGCTGAGTGCGTGGATTATGCGGCGTCAGATAGCCGTCATAGCACAACACCTGGCGTAACCTGGTCAGCTCAGGCGATGTGGGAATATGGCTGACCTGGCCGCCAACGGCGTACACCGGAAGGTCTGCGGTTTGTGTGAACTGGCCGATCTGATGCCCGTTGGCGAGGACTGCGCTTGCGTGGTGCTGCTTTTTACCGTCGGCGAAGTGCAGCGTCCAGCCGCTTTCCGTTGCTTCGAGATTTTCACAGCGGTGGTTCCAGCGCACGGTCAACCCGTTTTTACAGGCCAGCTCAATGGCTGCTGCCGTCAGCTGCGCCGGGCACAGCCAGCCGCCAAGCGGATACTGAATGCCTGAACACCCGGTTTCGAGGCCGATGCTGTTCAGGGCGTTTTCTGCGGTGACTTCTGCGGCGATTTCCGCCGGCAGGCCGAGCGTCAGCATCCGGGCAATTTTCTGCGCGCTTTTTTCATCCCAGCCCAGCTGTGTCACGCCGCACCAGTCATGGTCAAACTCAACGGGAAGCGCATCGTACAGGCGGCGGGCGAAGGTAAACGCCGCTGGGAAGAACCTCGCCAGCGCCGGATCGTGAGCGGTTAATAAAGGATAAAGCGCGCCCTGACGGTTGCCGGATGCGCCCTGTGCCGGAATGGCGTCTTCACAATAGAGCGTGACCTGCCAGCCGCGGCGAAGCAGCGCGAGGGAGAGCATAGCGCTGGCAATGCCGCCGCCGATAAGGGCCGTTTCTCTGGTTTCACTGCCCGTGCGGGCAAACCATGGCGCCCGGGGCTGTGCTGGCTGCGAGTCGTCACGATATCCGGTAAGCATTTCCCGTTTGCGGCCAAAGCCTTTGCTCTTTTGCATGCAAAAACCGGCATCAATCAGGCCACGGCGCACAAATCCTGCGGAAGTGAACGTCGCAAGCGTGCCGCCCGGGTGTGCCAGTTTGGCCATGGCGTTAAACAGCGTCGGTGTCCACATGTCCGGGTTTTTTGATGGCGCGAAGCCGTCGAGGAACCAGGCATCCACCTGCTGATGGTGAGAATCGTCGAGCGTGTCGACCAGTTCGTTGATGTCGCCAAACCACAAATCGAGCGTGATGCGCCCTTCATCGAGCAGTAAGCGGTGGCAGCCGGAGAACGGCAGTGGCCAGAGGGCCTGGAGTTTCCCGGCAAGCTCTGCCAGTTCAGGCCAGTGCTGATGCGCGAGCTTAAGATCGTCCAGGCGCAGCGGGAATTTTTCAAAACTGATGAAATGTAACCTTTGCAGCGTAGCCTCAGGGTGCGAGCCGCGAAACGCATTAAAGGCCTGCCAGAGCGTCAGGAAATTCAGTCCGGTACCGAATCCGCTCTCGGCCACCACGAAGTGAGCGCGATCGTGGCTGGCGAAGCGTTCAGGTAACCGGTTACCGCCCAGAAAAACGAATCTTGTCTCTTCCAGACCGTTATCGTTGGAAAAGTAGACATCATCGAAATCTCGGGAAACAGGTGTACCCTCATTGTTAAATTCGAGGTTGGCAGGTTGTATGGCGTTTTGTTTCACGTAAGTTACTCGCAAGGCAAGGCGTGGGGCGATCTTAGCGATGTGTGCCTGGCGGCGCAAATTTATACTTAAATTGTCTGATCGGACTTGTTCAGCGTACAAGTGTACGCTATTGTGCGACTCGACACTTTAATGAGTATGACTTACAGAGGTATTGAATGAAACGTGCAGTGATTACTGGCCTGGGTATCGTTTCCAGCATCGGTAACAACCAGCAGGAAGTCCTGGCATCCCTGCGTGAAGGTCGCTCTGGGATCACTTTCTCTCAAGAATTCAAAGATTCTGGTATGCGTAGCCACATCTGGGGTAACGTCAAACTGGACACCACGGGCCTGATCGACCGTAAAGTGGTTCGTTTCATGAACGATGCCTCTGTGTATGCTTTCCTCTCCATGCAGCAGGCTGTTGAAGACGCTGGCCTGAAAGCAGAAGATTATCAGAACAACCCGCGCGTAGGCCTGATTGCCGGCTCCGGTGGTTCTTCTAAAGCTCAGGTATTCGGCGCTGACGCAATGCGTAGCCCGCGTGGCCTGAAGGCAGTCGGTCCCTATGTTGTGACCAAAGCCATGGGCTCTGCGGTTTCCGCGTGCCTCGCAACGCCGTTTAAAATTCACGGCGTGAACTACTCCATCAGCTCTGCTTGTGCCACTTCCGCACACTGTATCGGTAACGCAGTAGAGCAGATTCAGCTGGGCAAACAGGACATCGTCTTTGCCGGCGGCGGCGAAGAACTGGGTTGGGAAATGGCCTGTGAGTTCGACGCAATGGGCGCACTGTCAACCAAATACAACGAAACGCCGGAAAAAGCGTCCCGTACTTATGATGCGAACCGTGACGGTTTCATCATCGCAGGCGGCGGTGGCATGGTCGTGGTTGAAGAACTGGAGCACGCGCTTGCTCGCGGCGCACATATTTATGCAGAAATCGTTGGTTATGGCGCAACGTCCGATGGTGCTGACATGGTTGCTCCATCCGGTGAAGGCGCGGCGCGCTGCATGAAGATGGCGATGCACGGTGTTGATACCCCAATCGACTACCTGAACTCTCACGGCACGTCTACGCCGGTAGGCGACGTGAAAGAGCTGGGCGCAATCCGTGAAGTCTTCGGTGACAACAGCCCGGCAATCTCTGCAACCAAAGCCATGACCGGTCACTCTCTGGGTGCTGCAGGCGTGCAGGAAGCTATCTACTCTCTGCTGATGCTGGAACACGGCTTCATTGCCCCAAGCATCAACATTGATGAGATGGACGAGCAGGCCGCTGGCCTGAACATCGTCACCCAGCCGACCGAACGCCAGTTGAACACCGTGATGTCTAACAGCTTCGGCTTCGGTGGCACCAACGCCACGCTGGTCATGCGTAAGCTGAAATAAGACTCAGGTCTGAACATGAAAAAGGAGCCGAATGGCTCCTTTTTTTACGTCTGAATGCAGCGATGCAGGCGACAATCAGGATGCGTAGCGTTGCACCTCTGGTTGTTCGAACAGCTGTCTGTGCAACATCTTCACGGCGCTATCGGCGCTATCACCGGGAAGCAGAACGCTGAGATTGTTCTCCCCTGCACCATGGCAAATCATGCGTACTGCGTAGCCTTCCAGCGGGGTAAACACGTCCCGACAGATGCTTTCGGACTGCGAAAGCTGATGGCCGACCAGCGTCATCAGCGCCAGCCCGCTTTCTATTTCCAGCTGGCAATGCGCCGCGAGCTTGGTCTGTAAGGATTCGAGCAGCATGCTGTCATCGCCGGAGGTTGCGCAGGTAGCGTCGAGAATCCAGGCTATGCCGCTTTCCGAAGTGCTCACCAGCTCCGCCTGCAGGTTATGCTCGGCCAGCAGAGAAAAAATACGGGCGTTGAAATCTACCGCAGGCTGCGCGTGCGGACGGCGGCATTTCACCAGCGTTTGCTTGCGGCGGACGGCAAGCGCCCGGTAGCCTGAAGGATTGTCTGTTTCGCGACAGACCAGCGTGCCGCCTGCGTCAGGGTTTTTACTCGATCCTACAAACACCGGGATATTTTTACGCATGGCGGGCATCAGCGTTGCCGGATGCAGCACCTTCGCACCGTAGGCCGCCATGTCGCTGGCTTCACTGAACGAAAGCTGCCCGATGCGCTGCGCCTGGGGCACGATGCGTGGGTCGGTGGTGTAGATCCCGGCAACGTCCGTCCAGATATCCACCCGGCGTGCGTTCAGCGCTTCACCAATCAGAGAGGCGGTGTAATCGCTGCCGCCGCGGCCAAGCGTGGTGGTATGCCCTTCAGCATCACTCCCGATAAAGCCCTGGGTGACGACAATGGCCGTTTCCAGATGAGGCAGCAGCCGGGTTTGTACCTGCTGCGCAATCATCGCCACGTCCGGTTCCGCGCAGCCAAAATTCGCGTCGGTGCGAATCACTTCCCGCGCGTCCAGCCATAGAGCATTCGCTTCGCGTTCGCGCAAAATCGCCGTGAACAGCTGGCTGGAGAGAAGTTCCCCATGGCTGACAAGCTCATCGCTCAGAGAAGGCGAAGCCGTCACCGCAGCCTGTTCAGCAAGAGCTGAGATGTTGCCAAGCAGCGCATCAACCGAGAGACGGACTGCGTCAGGTTTTTTCAGCGAGGAGAGGATGCCGTACGTGAGCGTACGAAGCGTCTCGATTTTGTCGATGCGATCCTGGGCCGTAAGCCCTTCGGAAAGCGAGACCAGAAGGTTGGTTACGCCTGAGGAGGCGGACAAAACGACTACACGGACTTGTTGATCGGCGAGGACGATACTGGCGCTGCGGTTCATTGCGTCAAAATCAGCAACGCTCGTGCCGCCAAATTTGGCCACGACAAAAGGGGAATAAATGCGTGTCATAACAATCTCATATCAGGGCGCCATCATGGATGGCAGAAAATTTCATTCTTGGCATAAGGGAAGCGTGCTTCGCCTTACGAGTGCTCCGCCCGCGGAGAACTCTGGTGACAACCCAGGAAATCTTCCTGTTGTCGATAACGTGTTTCGCCCGTCACACGTTACCGGTGTTTGCGCATTAATTTTTTATTACAACAACTGGATTATTAAAGCCGGGGGATAGTAAGTGATTTATTCCCGCGATGCGATATTTTTATGCCGTTCTAAGATAAATGATTCTTAAACAAAATTTCCTGTTGATAAGTTGTTACAAGTTTAAAGGTAAAAATCCGTAAATAGTTTATGAATCCGCAACTGGCGTGTGGTTTCTGTTTGCCTTCCTTTATAGAGATCCGATTCGCTTAATTAACGACAGCTTTGTCGCCGTTTTTAAACTTTATCATTTAAGTTTCACCTTTTTGTTTTTGATTTATAAGGGGAAATTTTGTTTTGTAACTACGGGAAATTAATGATTGAGTCCGTTGTCAAAAGGGCATATATTAGCCGCGCCTTTTTTAGGCCAATCCCTTAACTATTATTCAATCCGGCGTCAGGTTAGCCGCGGTTGTAGGAGTGATATGATGACGGATAAAGTCCGTATTGATACTTTAAGTGCTTATTCATTACCGCAGAGCAATGATACCTATTTAACAAGACAGGCTGAGTTTGAGTCTAATGTCAGGAGCTATCCGCGTAAGCTGCCATTGGCGATTGCCAAAGCGCTGGGCGTCTGGATTACTGATGTAGAAAATAATCAATACCTTGACTGCCTTGCAGGTGCCGGAACGCTGGCCCTGGGTCACAATCATCCCGATGTGATTCAAAGCATTCAACGTGTCATCACAAGTGGCTTGCCGTTACATACGCTCGATCTGACTACGCCATTAAAAGACGAGTTTTCCGCTTATCTGCTCTCCCTTTTACCGGGCCAGGGCCGCGAATATTGCCTGCAGTTCACCGGCCCATCCGGTGCCGATGCGGTAGAAGCGGCGCTGAAGCTGGCGAAAAAAGTGACCGGTCGCTCCGGCATTATCAGCTTCTCCGGTGGCTACCACGGCATGACTCACGGCGCACTCTCTGTGACAGGCAACCTGTCGCCGAAAGAAGCCGTCAGCAACATGATGCCGGAAGTACAGTTCCTGCCGTATCCGCATGAGTACCGCTGCCCGCTGGGCATTGGCGGCGAGGCGGGCGTGAAAGCGCTGACTTACTATTTCGATAACCTGATTAACGACGTTGAAAGCGGCGTGCGTAAGCCTGCGGCGGTGATCCTTGAAGCCGTTCAGGGCGAAGGCGGCGTTAACCCGGCTCCGGCGGAGTGGCTGCAGCGCATCCGTAAAGTGACTCAGGAACACGGCATTCTGCTGATTATCGATGAAGTGCAGGCGGGCTTTGCGCGTACCGGTAAGCTGTTCGCTTTCGAACACGCTGGCATTGAGCCAGACATCATCGTGATGTCAAAAGCCGTCGGCGGTGGCCTGCCGCTGGCCGTACTGGGCATCAAGAAACAGTTTGACGCCTGGTCTCCGGGCCACCACACCGGCACCTTCCGCGGTAACCAGCTGGCGATGGCCACTGGCCTCACCACGCTGAAAATCCTTAAGGAAGAAGGCATTGCTGAACAGGTTGCCGCGAAAGGCGAGTGGCTGAAAGGTAAGCTGAAAGAGCTGCAAAAACGCTATCCGGTGATTGGCCACGTGCGCGGTCTGGGCCTGATGATCGGCATTGAGATCGTTAAGCCAAACGAAGCACAGGATCACATGGGCTGCTACCCGGCGGACGGTGAGCTTTCTGCGCTGCTGCAGAAAAAATGCTTCGAAGGCGGGCTGATCCTTGAGCGCGGCGGCCGTAACGGCTGCGTGCTGCGTCTGCTGCCATCGCTGCTCATCACCCGCGAAGAGCTGGAAATCTTCCTCGATAAATTTGAAAACGCCATGCTCAACGCTGGCGTGAAGCCGGTTTGACAGGAGTCGGAACGCCAATGTCAGAAGTGAACCCAATTCTGTCCGGGTCGGCGCAGAGCGTTGCCGCCTATCAGGAAGCGATCGAGCAGAGCACCCGGGCCGTTGTTGAATGGCTGAAGCAGCCTGAGATGTACCAGGGCAAAACCGTGGAGCAGCTGCGCGAGCGTATTCAGCTGGCGTTTACGTCGGAGGGCCTGGGCAACCAGGCCGCCATCGAGCGCGCCGTAGAGTATTTTCTGAAAGACAGCCTGTCGGTGCATCATCCGCAGTGCGTGGCGCATCTGCACTGCCCGAGCCTGGTGATAAGCCAGGCCGCGGAAGTGC
This sequence comes from Pluralibacter sp. UBA7423, assembly GCA_002470465.1. Classification (GTDB taxonomy): domain Bacteria; phylum Pseudomonadota; class Gammaproteobacteria; order Enterobacterales; family Enterobacteriaceae; genus Scandinavium. The sequence goes on along the minus strand of DKMD01000010.1, from coordinate 101,822 downwards.
TGATCAACGCCACCAACCAGAGCATGGACTCCTGGGACCAGAGCCCGTCGGCAACCATTATTGAGGTTAAACTCATTGAATGGCTGCGAGATCGGGTAGGGTATGCGGCAGGCGACGCGGGTGTGTTCACCAGCGGCGGCACGCAAAGCAACCTGATGGGGCTGATGCTGGCGCGTGACGCCTTCTTTGCCCGTCAGGGTCACTCCGTTCAGCAGCATGGCCTGATGGGGAACCTCAGCAAGCTGAAGGTGTTCTGCTCCAAAGAAGCTCACTTCTCAGTGCAGAAGAATATGGCGCTGATGGGGCTGGGCTACCAGTCTGTGACGCAGGTGGAAACCGATGCTTTCTCGCGCATGGACGTTACCGACCTGAAAGCCAAACTGGCGCAGGCGAAAGCGAACGGCGAACAGGTGATGGCGATTGTGGCTACCGCCGGCACCACCGACGCCGGTGCCATCGATCCGTTAACGGAAATTGCTGCGCTGGCCAGTGAAGAAAACATCTGGATGCACGTGGATGCGGCATGGGGTGGAGCACTGCTGCTGTCTGAGCACTATCGTCACTATCTGAACGGTCTGGAGCTGGCGGATTCGGTTACGCTCGACTTCCACAAGCAGTTCTTCCAGACCATCAGCTGCGGCGCCTTCCTGCTGAAAGACGCCCGCCACTACGAGCTGATGCGCTATCAGGCGGCTTACCTGAACTCTGATTTTGACGAAGAGCACGGCGTGCCGAATCTGGTGTCGAAATCCCTGCAAACCACGCGCCGCTTTGATGCCCTGAAGCTGTGGATGGGCCTTGAAGCGTTGGGTAAAAAGCAGTACGCCGCCATCATTGATAACGGCGTGACGCTGGCGCAGCAGGTTGCGGAATATGTGCAGGCACAGCCTGAGCTGGAACTGGTGATGACGCCGCAGCTGGCAAGCGTGCTGTTCCGCTTCCGCCCTGAGCAGCAGGATCCGGCTTTTGTCGCACTGCTGAACCAGCGTATCGGGGACGTGCTGCTGGCCTCCGGGAGCGCTAACGTGGGCGTGACGGAAGCGAACGGCATAACCTGCCTGAAGATGACGCTGCTGAACCCGACCGTTTGCCTCGACGACGTCAAGGTATTGCTGGCAAGCGTAAAAGAGACGGCGCAGAAACTCCTTACTGCCTGATTCATCCCGGCGGTATCAACGCCAGCCTCAGGTCATTGACCGGGCTGGCGTTTTTTTATGCCTGCTAAATGACTATCCACAGCAGAATCACCACCACGATTGCCGCGATAAGCATCAGGCCCGGGCGGGCAGACATCGCTTTCATCTGTTCAATAAACGGCGTGAACGGGTTATAAATCGGCTGAACATAGCGGGTGTCCAGCGTCTCCTGAGAGCGCTCAACGCGCCGCAGGAAGATCTGATTAAGCAAATCCTGGACCTGGGCTTGCGTCAGTACGGTGAGCGGTGCCGCCTGCCACGTCTGCTGAGCATAATCGCGCAGGGTGTTAAATTCCTGCGCGTCCAGCGGCTGCTTTAATGCTGCCTGAAGGCTGGTAAGCGTGGGAGCTGGCTGCTCGCTCAGCGTTTGACGCGCCTGTAGCCAGGTCATTAGCTGATTAAAATGCCTGGCGGGGATCAGCTCACCGGTTTTGACGCCGGAAAGTTCCAGCATCGACTGCCAGATGAGCTTACTGGATTCGCCCGTGGCGGCGGCCACTTTGGTGACCATCTGATTGAGCGTGTTGTGTTCGGCGGGCTGAAGCGGCCGGTCCGTTGCCGGACGCTGCTGCGGCTGCGGAATGGTCAACTGGTTGGTTTGCAGCAATTGCAAAACCGTTTTGAGCTGATCGGGCGTCAGCTGGCTCAGGGCAGTCTGACCAAACTGCTGACGGATAAAATCACTCACCGCCTGGCGATTGTTGCCCTGGCTCAGCAGCTCGGTGAGCTGGGCCACGACCTGACGCACTTCGTGACTTTGCTGGGCGCTGGCGAGGCGCTGGTTGAGGTTCTGCTCCGCCGCCGGGAAGTGCCTTGAGAGCAGCTGCGCATCGTTTTTCAGACCTAAATCGTGCTTCATGCCAGCCCACACCCCGGCGCTTTGCTGCGAGGTCAGCGCGATAAGCCGCGTGATCAGACGTTCCAGCACCGTGCGCTGCTGCGTGGAGAGCGGCTGGTCGCCGAGCTTGCTGGTGGGTGGTGCTTCCCCCGGAGGGCGGGCGGGCAGACCTGAAATGGGTTGCGTCATGATAAATCCTGCATGTCCGTCGGTGTTCTCAAGGCTCAGTGTTACTGGCGGCAAGATTATGGCACACTTCCCCGGTTAACTCTCGTTTCAGACAGGTACAGTACCGTGAAAATCCTTGTTGATGAAAATATGCCCTATGCCCGCGAGCTTTTTAGCCGTTTGGGCGACGTAAAGGCGGTTCCGGGCCGTCCGATTCCTCAGCATGAGCTGGATGACGCTGATGCCCTGATGGTGCGTTCGGTTACCAAAGTGAATGAATCGCTGCTGGCAGGGAAAGGGATAAAGTTTGTCGGCACCGCAACGGCGGGTACCGATCATGTCGATGAGAAGTGGCTGGCGCAGGCCGGGATCGGCTTTTCCGCAGCGCCCGGCTGCAACGCCATTGCCGTAGTGGAATACGTCTTTTCCGCGCTGCTGATGCTGGCCGAGCGCGACGGCTTTGCCCTGAAAGATCGTACCGTGGGCATCGTGGGCGTAGGTAACGTCGGCGGTCGTTTGCAAAAACGTCTTGAAGCGCTGGGTATCCGCACCCTGCTTTGCGATCCTCCTCGCGCTGATAAAGGCGACGAAGGTGATTTCAGAAGCCTCGACGAGCTGGTCCAGCAGGCCGACGTCCTTACATTCCACACGCCGCTGTTTAAAGAGGGGCCTTATCAATCGCTGCATCTGGCGGACGAGGCGCTGATTTCGCGCCTGAAGCCAGGCTGCATCTTAATTAACGCCTGCCGTGGACCGGTGGTGGATAACGCCGCGCTGCTGAAATGCCTCAAGGCCGGGCAGAAGTTGAGCGTGGTGCTCGACGTCTGGGAGCCGGAGCCGGATCTTAATACTGAGCTGCTTTCTCTCGTCGACATTGGTACTGCGCACATCGCTGGCTACACCCTCGAAGGGAAAGCGCGTGGCACTACGCAGGTGTTTGAGGCGTACAGCGAATTTATCGGCAAGCGCCACCAGATTGCGCTTGAAACGCTGCTGCCAGCCCCGGAATTTGGTCGCATCACGCTGCACGGCGACCTCGATCAGGCGACGCTAAAAAGGCTGGTGCATTTGGTGTATGATGTGCGCCGCGATGATGCGCCGCTGCGGAAGGTGGCGGGGATCCCGGGCGAGTTTGACAAGCTGCGCAAAAATTACCTTGAGCGCCGCGAGTGGTCCTCTTTGCATGTCCTGTGCGATGACGCAAAGAGCGCCGAACTGCTGAAAAATTTGGGCTTCAACGCCGTTCATCACGCCGCGCGTTAATGTCTTCTTAATACGCCCTGCCAGATACTCTGGCGGGGCGGCTATTTTATTTCTGGAGTAAACCACCATGTCTGAAGGCTGGAATATTGCCGTACTGGGCGCAACGGGCGCCGTAGGTGAAGCCTTGCTTGAAACTCTTGCAGAGCGTCAGTTCCCGGTGGGCGAGATTTATGGCCTGGCGCGCAGCGAGAGCGCGGGCGAGGCGCTGCGCTACGAAGGCAAAACCCTTCGCGTGCAGGATGTTGCCGGATTCGACTGGACTCAGGTTCAGCTGGCGTTTTTTGCCGCGGGCGTTGAAGCGTCTGCTGCCTGGGCCGAAGAAGCTGCGAATGCGGGCTGCCTGGTGATTGATTTGAGTGGCCTGTTCGCTCTTGAGCCAGACGTGCCGCTGGTCGTGCCGGAAGTGAACCCGTTTGTGCTGGCAGATTACCGCAACCGCAATATTGTCGCGGTGCCTGACAGCCTGACCAGCCAGCTGCTGACTGCACTGAAACCGCTGATCGACGAAGGCGGTCTGTCGCGTATTTCCGTGACCAGCCTGATGTCGGCTTCCGCGCAGGGTAAAAAAGCGGTGGATGCGCTGGCAGGGCAGAGCGCCAAGCTGCTGAACGGCATTCCGATTGATGAAGACGATTTCTTCGGTCGTCAGCTGGCGTTCAATATGCTGCCGCTGCTGGTGGATCGCGAAGGTAGCGTCACCGAAGAGCGCCGGATTGTCGATCAGGCCCGCAAGATTTTGCAGGATGAAGGCCTGATGATTTCCGCCAGTTGTGTGCGTGCGCCAGTGTTCTACGGTCACGCGCAGATGGTTAACTTTGAAGCGATGCGTCCGTTAGCGGCAGAAGAAGCGCGTGATGCGTTCGAGCGCCAGGAAGATATTGCCCTGTCGGAAGCCACTGACTTCCCGACTCAGGTGGCCGATGCCTCCGGCTCTGCTCATCTCTCGATTGGCTGCGTGCGCAACGATTACGGCATGCCGGAGCAAATCCAGTTCTGGTCGGTGGCCGATAACGTTCGCTTCGGCGGCGCGCTGATGGCAGTGAAGATCGCCGAGAAACTGGTTCAGGAGTACATGTACTGATGTCTGAAGTGGAATCGCTGCCACGGTTTAAAATCGCGCTCGGTATCGAGTACGACGGCAGCAAATACTACGGCTGGCAGCGTCAGAATGAAGTGCGCAGCGTGCAGGAGAAGCTTGAAAAAGCGCTCTCCAAAGTGGCGAACGAACCCATCAACGTACTCTGTGCGGGGCGCACCGACGCCGGTGTCCATGGTACGGGGCAGGTGGTGCACTTTGAAACTCACGCTGAACGCAAAGATGTTGCATGGACGCTTGGAGTCAATGCCAATTTACCCGACGATATTGCCGTGCGTTGGGTTAAAGCCGTGCCGGATGATTTCCACGCCCGCTTCAGCGCGACCGCGCGCCGTTATCGCTACATCATCTACAATCAGCGGCTGCGTCCGGCGATTTTGGGCCAGGGCGTGACGCACTACTATCATCCTCTGGATGCCGAAAAGATGCAGCGTGCGGCCCAGAGCCTGCTCGGTGAGAATGACTTTACCTCGTTTCGCGCGGTGCAGTGCCAGTCGCGCACGCCGTGGCGAAACGTGATGCACATTAACGTTGAGCGTTACGGTGCTTATGTGGTGGTGGATATTAAGGCCAATGCCTTTGTACATCATATGGTGCGGAACATTGTGGGCAGCCTGATGGAAGTGGGTGCCGGAAACCAGCCGGAGAGCTGGATTGCAGAGTTGCTGGCAGCGAAGGACAGAACGCTGGCGGCAGCGACGGCGAAAGCGGAGGGGTTATATCTCGTTGCGGTGGATTATCCGGAACGTTTCGACCTGCCAAAACCGCCAATGGGCCCGCTGTTTTTAGCGGACTAATGCAGTCACTTAAGGTTAAGCAACTATGGATCTGATTCGCTTTCTGATTGATTTTATTTTGCATATTGATGTGCATCTCGCCGAACTGGTCGCTCAGTACGGCGTTTGGGTTTATGCCATTCTGTTCCTGATCCTGTTCTGTGAAACGGGGCTGGTGGTGACACCGTTCCTGCCGGGCGATTCGCTGCTGTTCATTGCCGGGGCGCTGTCCGCGCTGCCGACTAACGATCTGAACGTGCATCTGATGGTTGTGCTGATGGTCATTGCGGCGATTGTCGGTGATGCGGTGAATTACACCATCGGACGACTGTTCGGTGAAAAGCTCTTCAGCAACCCGAACTCAAAAATCTTCCGTCGCAGCTATCTGGATAAAACGCATCAGTTTTATGAGAAACACGGCGGCAAGACCATCATTCTTGCTCGTTTCGTGCCGATCGTTCGTACTTTCGCGCCGTTTGTGGCGGGAATGGGGCATATGTCCTATCGTCACTTTGCGACTTATAACGTGATTGGTGCGCTGCTGTGGGTGCTGCTGTTTACCTATGCGGGCTACCTGTTCGGTGACCTGCCAATTGTGCAGGAAAACCTGAAGCTGCTGATCGTGGCTATCATCGTGCTGTCGGTTCTGCCGGGGGTTATCGAGATTATCCGACACAAGCGCGCCGCAGCGAAGCAGGCAAAATAAACAACGGGCCCTGAAAGGCGGGGAAGTGGCAGCGGTTCGACCACTTTTTTATCCCATGTTCAGGGCTCTTATGTTTTAATGTGCAACATTTCATGGTCTGTAAGCCCTAAAAATGGCATTATTCGCCGCTTACAGCAAAAACTGGCATCGGCCAGGTTCAGGCAGAAAGGTTATCAATGAGCTGGATTGAACGAATTAAAAGCAACATAGCCCCCACCCGCAAGGCGAGTATCCCGGAAGGGGTATGGACCAAATGTGACAGCTGCGGACAGGTTCTGTACCGCGCCGAGCTGGAGCGTAACCTGGAGGTTTGCCCGAAGTGCGATCACCACATGCGAATGTCAGCGCGTAATCGCCTGCATAGCCTGATGGATGAAGGCACGCTCGTGGAGCTGGGTAGCGAGCTTGAGCCGAAAGATTTGCTTAAGTTCCGTGACTCCAAGAAATACAAAGATCGTCTGGCCTCTGCCCAGAAAGAAACCGGCGAGAAAGACGCGCTGGTGGTAATGAAAGGCACGCTGTTTGGCATGCCGGTCGTTGGCGCGGCATTTGAGTTCTCCTTTATGGGCGGCTCAATGGGTTCCGTTGTGGGTGCTCGTTTCGTCCGTGCGGTGGAATATGCGCTGGAAAACAACTGCCCGATGGTCTGCTTCTCCGCTTCCGGCGGTGCTCGTATGCAGGAAGCCCTGATGTCGCTGATGCAGATGGCGAAAACCTCTGCGGCGCTGGCGAAAATGCAGGACCGCGGTCTGCCGTACATTTCCGTTCTGACCGACCCGACCATGGGCGGCGTTTCAGCAAGTTTTGCGATGCTTGGCGATTTGAACATCGCTGAACCGAAAGCGCTGATCGGCTTTGCCGGCCCACGCGTAATCGAACAGACCGTACGTGAAAAACTGCCGCCGGGCTTCCAGCGCAGTGAATTCCTGATCGAGAAAGGCGCGATCGACATGATCGTTCGTCGTCCGGAAATGCGCTTTAAGCTTGCCAGCATTCTGGCGAAGCTGATGAATCTCCCGGCACCGAACCCGGATGCGCCGCGCGAAGCCGTGGTGGTACCGCCGGTACCGGATCAGGAACCAGAGGCCTGATAATGCAAAAGGGCAGGGCCAGACGGCGCTGCCCTTTTTGCTTGTGTTCACCGTTAACTATCGCGGGCATCATGGAAAAAGAACTGACTCCTCTCGCCACGTCGCCCCTCGCTACGTGGCTTTCTTATCTGGAACATCTGCACAGTAAAACTATCGATTTAGGGCTCGCTCGCGTGAGCGAAGTCGCAGCCCGAATGAACGTGCAGAAACCGGCCCCCTTTGTGTTTACCGTGGCGGGCACCAACGGCAAGGGCACGACCTGCCGTACGATTGAATCAGTGCTGACGGCAGCGGGCCTGAAAGTTGGCGTTTACAGCTCTCCGCATCTGGTGCGCTACACCGAGCGTGTGCGCGTGCAAGGGGGTGAACTGGCTGAGTCGGCACACACTGCATCCTTTGCTGAAATCGAAAAGGCACGCGGTGATATCTCCCTGACCTACTTTGAGTTCGGCACGCTTTCGGCGCTGTGGCTGTTTAAGCAAGCGCAGCTGGATGTGGTTATCCTTGAAGTTGGGCTCGGCGGACGCCTGGATGCCACGAATATTGTTGATGCCGATGTGGCCGTGGTGACGAGCATTGCGCTCGATCATACCGACTGGCTTGGGCCCGATCGCGAAAGCATTGGTCGTGAAAAAGCGGGCGTGTTCCGTGGTGGCAAGCCTGCGGTTGTCGGCGAACCCGATATGCCGCAAACCATTGCTGATGTGGCGCAGGAGAAGGGTGCTGTGCTGCTGCGTCGTGGTGTTAACTGGGACTATGACGTACAGAGCAACGGTTGGGCATTCCGAGACGCACAGGGCACGCTAAACGATTTGCCTCTGCCTCTGGTGCCACAGCCCAATGCCGCAACGGCGCTGGCGGCGCTACGCGCGAGCGGGCTCGATGTGAGCGAGCAGGCGCTCCGGGAAGGTATCAGGAATGCGATGCTGCCGGGGCGTTTCCAGATTGTGAGTGAATCTCCGCGGGTGATTCTGGACGTGGCGCATAATCCGCATGCGGCGGCTTATCTCGCCGAACGTCTCAAAATGCAGCCTGCCGCCGGGCGCACGCTGGCGGTCATTGGTATGCTTCATGATAAGGACATCGCCGGAACGCTGGCATGTCTGTCTGACGTGGTGGACGGCTGGTATTGCGCGCCGCTGGAAGGGCCGCGCGGCGCCACGGCGGAACAGCTTGTGGAACATTTGCGGGATGGCGCAGTCTATGCCACTGTAGCGCAGGCGTGGCATGCCGCGATGGCGGATGCACGTCCGCAAGATACGGTGCTGGTGTGTGGTTCATTCCATACGGTAGCCCATGTAATGGATGAGATGGACGCGGGGAGAGCCGGTGGCGAGTAAGTTTCAGAATCGTTTAGTCGGAACCATTGCGCTGGTGGCGCTGGGCGTTATTGTGCTTCCGGGTCTGCTGGATGGTCAGAAAAAGCATTATCAGGATGAGTTCGCGGCGATTCCGCTGGTGCCAAAGCCTGGAGACAAAGACGAGCCGGATATGCTGCCCGCCGTGACGCAGGCGCTGCCTTCTCAGCCACCGGAAGGGGCGGCGGAAGAAGTTAGGGCCGGTGATGCGGCGGCACCGTCGCTGGATGCGTCGCGCTATGCGGCCAATAACAGCGGTAATGAGATGGACGAGACCGCACAGCCCGTGCCGCAGCCGAAGCCAAAACCGGTGGCGCCAAAGCCGCAGGTGCAATCGCCACCAAAACCTCAGCGTGATAATACCAGCCAGCAGCTTGCCGCTGCCGCAGAGGCTCCGCCGGCGCCACAGAAATCTGTCGCAGCGGATAAACCAGCACCAACGGGCAAAGCTTATGTTGTGCAGTTGGGGGCGTTGAAAAATGCCGATAAAGTAAACGAAATCGTCGGCAAGCTGCGCGGGGCGGGCTATCGCGTGTTTACCGCGCCGTCCACGCCGGTACAGGGTAAAATTACCCGAATTCTGGTTGGGCCGGATGCGTCGAAAGATAAGATGAAAGGCTCGCTTGGCGAACTGAATCAGCTTTCCGGGCTGAACGGCGTGGTGATGGGGTACAGCCCGAACTGAGGTTGAATTGCCGGATGGCGCTAAAGCTTGTCCGGCCGACAAAAACGGGCTGAACCATAGGTCGGGCAAACGTAGTTCCGCCCGGCAAAAGTGAAAGCAGGAGACATCATCGGCAGCCGTCGATGGGAGTGAATTAGCCCTTATAAGGCTAAAAACTCAGGTGGCGTTGAACGTTTTTTCAGCGCCATTTTTATTTGGGCGGGGAAAGGAAATCCCTACGCAAACGTTTTCTTTTTCTGTTAGAATGCGCCCCGAACTGGACGACAGGGCGTAAAATCGTGGGACGACTATGGTCTGGATTGATTACGCCATTATTGCGGTGATTGGTTTTTCCTGTCTGGTAAGCCTTATCCGCGGCTTTGTTCGTGAAGCATTGTCACTGGTAACCTGGGGTTGTGCTTTCTTTGTTGCCAGTCATTACTACACTTACCTGTCTGTCTGGTTTACGGGCTTTGAAGACGAACTGGTTCGAAACGGGATTGCTATCGCGGTACTGTTTATCGCGACGCTTATCGTCGGCGCTATCGTTAACTACGTTATCGGTACACTGGTTGAAAAGACGGGCCTGTCGGGAACCGACAGGGTGCTTGGGATCTGTTTTGGTGCGCTGCGTGGAGTGCTTATCGTTGCCGCCATTCTGTTCTTCCTCGACACCTTTACCGGCTTTTCAAAAAGCGATGACTGGCAAAAGTCACAGCTGATCCCGCAGTTCAGCGTCGTCATCAGAATGTTCTTTGACTATCTGCAAAGCTCGTCGAGTTTCTTGCCCAAAGCATAAGCTTTGGGGAGTTCTGAACGAGGAAAATGACGTATGTGCGGTATTGTCGGTATCGCCGGTGTTATGCCGGTAAACCAGTCGATTTATGACGCGTTAACGGTGCTTCAGCACCGTGGGCAGGATGCCGCGGGCATCATCACCATTGATGCAAACAATTGCTTCCGTTTGCGTAAAGCCAACGGCCTGGTGAGCGATGTGTTTGGCGCCGTGCATATGCAGCGCCTGCAGGGCAATATGGGGATCGGTCACGTCCGCTACCCCACTGCAGGCAGCTCCAGCGCTTCCGAGGCGCAGCCTTTCTACGTTAACTCACCTTACGGCATCACTCTTGCGCACAACGGCAATCTGACCAACGCCCACGAGCTGCGCAAGAAGCTGTTTGAAGAGAAGCGCCGCCATATCAACACCACCTCCGATTCTGAAATTCTGCTCAATGTTTTCGCCAGCGAGCTGGATAACTTCCGCCATTATCCGCTGGAAGCCGATAACATTTTTGCGGCAATTGCCGCCACCAACCGCTTGATCCGCGGCGCTTATGCCTGCGTGGCGATGATCATCGGTCATGGCATGGTTGCCTTCCGCGACCCGAACGGGATTCGCCCGCTGGTGCTCGGTAAACGCGACATCGGCGATGGACGCATCGAATATATGGTGGCGTCTGAGAGCGTCGCGCTTGATACCCTTGGTTTTGAATTCCTGCGCGACGTCGCGCCGGGCGAAGCGATTTACATCACCGAAAAAGGGCAACTGTTTACTCGCCAGTGCGCTGATAACCCGGTGAGCAATCCATGCCTGTTCGAGTACGTTTACTTTGCACGCCCGGACTCGTTCATTGACAAAATTTCGGTCTACAGCGCACGCGTGAATATGGGGACCAAACTCGGTGAGAAGATCGCGCGTGAATGGGAAGATCTGGACATCGACGTGGTGATCCCTATCCCGGAAACGTCCTGCGATATCGCGCTGGAGATCGCCCGTATCCTGAACAAGCCGTACCGCCAGGGGTTTGTGAAGAACCGCTACGTGGGCCGCACGTTCATCATGCCAGGCCAGCAGCTGCGCCGTAAGTCCGTGCGTCGTAAGCTGAACGCTAACCGCGCTGAGTTCCGCGATAAAAACGTGCTGCTGGTGGATGACTCCATCGTGCGTGGTACCACTTCTGAGCAAATCATTGAGATGGCTCGTGAAGCGGGGGCGAAGAGAGTTTATCTGGCTTCCGCCGCGCCGGAAATTCGCTTCCCGAATGTCTACGGCATCGATATGCCAAGCGCCACGGAGCTGATTGCCCACGGTCGCGAAGTGGATGAAATCCGCCAGATCATCGGTGCGGATGGTCTGATTTTCCAGGATCTGAACGACTTGATCGACGCGGTGCGCGCCGAGAATCCGGACGTTCAGCAGTTTGAATGCTCGGTATTCAATGGCGTTTACGTGACCAAAGATGTGGATCAGCAGTATCTCGACTATCTCGATACGCTGCGTAACGACGATTCGAAGGCGCTCCAGCGTCAGAATGAAGTGGAAAACCTGGAGATGCACAACGAAGGTTAATCCCGACTACGCCCTCTTGCAGGAGGGCGTCTTTCCTTGCAACTCGCCGTAATTTACGGCACAGTCAGCCCCAGTATGAAGACAGGGCGCAATCATGAAACGACTCATTGTTGGAATTTCCGGTGCCAGCGGCGCGATTTACGGCGTTCGGCTGCTGCAGGTGCTGCGTGATGTCGCAGAGGTGGAAACCCATCTGATCATGAGCCAGGCCGCCCGCCAGACGCTCTCTCTGGAAACGCCTTTCAGCCTGCGTGAAGTTCAGGCGCTGGCAGATGTCGTGCATGACGCGCGCGATATTGCCGCCAGCATTTCCTCCGGTTCCTTCAAAACTGCCGGAATGGTGATCCTTCCGTGCTCAATCAAAACCCTGTCCGGCATTGTTCATAGCTACACTGATGGCTTACTGACGCGAGCCGCTGATGTAGTGCTGAAAGAGCGCCGTCCGCTGGTGCTGTGCGTGCGGGAAACGCCGCTGCACCTTGGGCATTTACGCCTGATGACTCAGGCTGCAGAGATAGGGGCCGTGATCATGCCGCCGGTTCCGGCGTTTTATCATCAGCCACAGACTCTGGATGACGTGATTAATCAGACTGTTAACCGCGTGCTGGATCAGTTTGATATCACCCTGCCGCAGGAGCTGTTCACCCGCTGGCAAGGGGCGCAATAAGCGCACTAAGATAGTGCATCTTTTTGGTGCATGCGTTGCCGTCGGGCGATTTTGTAATCCCGATCAAATCCTCAACATTTAATCCCCTTTTTCACCGTTTAGCGCTGCGGTTTATTTGCCATTGCTGTTATCTTTCATTTCTAAGACAACTCTGCAACTATTCATTAACACACTTAACGCTGTTTTTTTGAGCAGCTCGTTAAGGTGGCATAAAACGTGCAGAGCAGGTCTGCTACACACAACACAACGACATAACACGCAACAGCATCACGACACTTAAGGGTAATGTATGAAGAAGACAGTTCTGGCTCTCTCTTTAATGCTTGGGATCGGCAGTGCTTCCAGCGTCTTTGCTGCGCTGCCGCAGACTGTTCGTATCGGGACTGACGCCACCTACGCTCCGTTCTCTTCCAAGGACGCGAAAGGGGATTTTGTCGGCTTTGATATCGATTTGGGTAATGAGATGTGCAAGCGCATGCAGGTGAAATGCACCTGGGTTGGCAGCGATTTCGATTCCCTGATTCCGTCCCTGAAGGCGAAGAAAATTGACGCCATCATCTCCTCTCTCTCCATCACCGAAAAACGCCAGCAGGAGATTAATTTCTCCGAGAAACTGTATGCTGCTGACTCGCGACTGATCGCGGCGAAAGGTTCGCCGATCGTGCCAACTATCGAATCGCTTAAAGGCAAGCACGTGGGCGTATTGCAGGGCTCTATTCAGGAAACTTACGGCAACGACAAATGGCGTAGCCAGGGCGTCGACGTGGTGGCCTATCAGAACCAGGACCTGATTTATTCTGACCTGGCTGCCGGCCGCCTGGATGCTGCTTTCCAGGATGAAGTCGCCGCGAGCGAGGGCTTCCTCAAACAGCCTGCCGGGAAAGACTTTGCTTTTGCGGGCCCATCCGTGAAGGACAAAAAATACTTCGGTGACGGCACCGGTGTCGGCCTGCGTAAAGATGATACCGAGCTGAAAGCGGCTTTCGACAAAGCCTTCGATTCGCTGCGCAAAGATGGCACCTACGACAAGATGGCGAAGAAGTACTTCGACTTTAACGTCTACGGTGACTAAGACTGTCCTGGCCCGGGTAACCGGGCCTTGCGGGCTGAGCAGTTATCTATACATGTGTGGCATAACCGGGTTTTGCTTTTTGGTGGTGCAATTGATGCACTAAAATGGTGCTATAATGCATAGTTAAGCATCTTTAATGCAAAAAAAGTGCGTACTTGCCCCGATAACCTTTTGCCTTATCCGCATGAATGGTGGCACGATAACTGCTCTGATACTTCTGATTACCCGTTAAATGACAGTCTGTTGAGGATAGTTATGAAAAAACTGGCGTTGTCTCTTTCTCTTGTGCTGGCACTTTCCAGCGTTTCTACGGTCTTCGCAGCCATTCCGCAGAAAATCCGCATTGGCACAGATCCGACTTATGCTCCCTTCGAATCCAAGAATGCGCAGGGTGAACTGGTTGGTTTTGATATCGATCTGGCTAAAGAGCTCTGTAAGCGTATTAATACGCAATGTACCTTCGTTGAGAACCCGCTGGATGCGCTGATCCCGTCGCTGCAGGCGAAAAAAATCGACGCCATTATGTCCTCACTCTCCATTACGGAAAAACGCCAGCAGCAGATTGCCTTCACCGACAAACTCTATGCCGCAGATTCTCGCCTGGTGGTGAAAAAGGGCAGCCCGGTCACGCCGGACCTGGCCACGCTGAAAGGTAAACGCGTGGGCGTTCTTCAGGGCACCACACAGGAAACCTATGGCAACGAGCACTGGGCACCGAAAGGCATCGAAATTGTCTCCTATCAGGGCCAGGACAACATCTATTCTGACCTGACGGCTGGGCGCATTGATGCCGCGTTCCAGGATGAAGTGGCGGCAAGCGAAGGGTTCCTTAAGCAGCCGGTTGGCAAAGATTATCAGTTTGGCGGCCCGTCTATTAAGGATGAAAAACTGTTCGGCGTGGGGACCGGTATGGGCCTGCGTAAAGAGGATAACGAACTGCGTGTTGCCCTGAATAAAGCTTTTGCCGAAATGCGCGCCGACGGCACCTACGACAAGCTGGCGAAGAAGTATTTCGATTTTAACGTATACGGCGAGTAATTGCCGTTTTCACCGTGAGCGCCGACGTTCCCGGGGCTCACGGTGGTTTGACTGACAGGACAGGCTCAATGCTGTACGGGTTTTCACAAGTCATATTACAGGGTGCGCTGGTCACCCTTGAGCTGGCCCTTAGTTCCGTCGTGCTGGCCGTGCTCATTGGCCTGGCGGGGGCTGCGGGCAAGCTGTCCGGCAATCGTGCGCTGGCGCTGCTGTTTGAAGCCTACACCACGTTAATTCGCGGCGTACCGGATCTGGTGCTGATGCTGCTTATCTTCTACGGCCTGCAAATTGCCCTGAACAGCATTACCGATGCTATGGGGCTGACTCAGTTCGATATCGATCCGATGATCGCCGGTATCATTACTCTTGGTTTTATCTACGGCGCTTATTTTACCGAAACCTTCCGTGGGGCGTTTCTCGCAGTGCCCAAAGGACATATTGAGGCCGCAACGGCGTTTGGCTTTACTTCCAGGCAGACGTTTGTGCGGATCCTCTTTCCGGCCATGATGCGCTTTGCGCTGCCCGGAATCGGCAACAACTGGCAGGTTATTCTCAAAGCGACGGCGCTGGTTTCTCTGCTTGGCCTGGAAGACGTGGTGAAAGCCACGCAGCTTGCCGGGAAAAGTACGTGGGAACCGTTCTACTTCGCTATCGTCTGCGGCGTGATTTATCTGGTGTTCACAACGGTCTCTAATGGTGTGCTGCTTCTGCTCGAGCGTCGCTATTCCGTGGGTGTGAAGAGGGCTGACCTGTGATCGAGATTATTCAGGAGTACTGGAAGTCCCTGCTGTGGACCGACGGCTATCGCTTTACCGGCGTGGCGATCACGCTTTGGCTGCTGATTTCTTCCGTGGTGATGGGCGGGATTCTGGCGGTGTTCCTCGCCATTGGTCGCGTCTCCAGTAACAAATACATTCAGTTTCCGATTTGGCTGTTCACCTATATTTTTCGCGGTACGCCGCTCTACGTTCAGCTGCTGGTCTTTTATTCAGGGATGTACACGCTTGAAATCGTGAAAGGGACAGAACTGCTGAATGCTTTTTTCCGCAGCGGCCTGAACTGTACGGTGTTGGCGTTAACGCTTAATACCTGCGCTTATACCACAGAGATTTTTGCAGGGGCCATACGATCGGTTCCGGCAGGTGAAATTGAGGCGGCTCGCGCCTATGGTTTTTCCGGCGTGAAGCTCTACCGCTGCATCATTTTGCCTTCGGCGCTGCGTATTGCGCTTCCGGCCTACAGCAACGAAGTGATTCTGATGCTGCACTCCACGGCGCTGGCTTTTACCGCGACCGTGCCAGACCTGCTGAAAATTGCCCGTGATATTAACTCCGCAACCTACCAGCCGTTCACCGCGTTCGGCATTGCTGCGGTGCTGTATCTGATTATCTCTTATGTGCTGATTAGCCTGTTCCGTAAAGCGGAAAAACGCTGGCTGCAACATGTGAAACCCTCTTCGACACACTGAGAACATCATGCCTGACAACAAACTAAACGTTATCGATCTGCACAAGCGCTACGGCGAACATGAGGTGCTGAAAGGGGTATCACTGAAGGCCAATGCGGGCGATGTGATCAGTATTATTGGCTCGTCCGGCTCAGGAAAAAGTACCTTCCTGCGCTGCATCAACTTTCTCGAAAAACCGAGCGAAGGCAATATTGTGGTCAGCGGGCAGACGATTGGTCTGGTGCGCGACAAGGACGGCCAGCTGAAAGTGGCGGATAAAAACCAGCTGCGCCTGCTGCGTACCCGCTTAACGATGGTGTTTCAGCACTTCAACCTGTGGAGCCACATGACGGTGCTGGAAAACGTTATGGAAGCGCCGATTCAGGTGCTCGGCCTCAGCAAGCAGGAAGCGCGTGACCGCGCGGTCAAATACCTGGCAAAAGTGGGCATCGATGAGCGCCAGCAGATTAAATATCCGGTGCATCTTTCGGGCGGCCAGCAGCAGCGTGTCTCCATCGCGCGAGCGTTAGCCATGGAGCCTGAAGTGCTGCTGTTTGATGAACCCACCTCCGCGCTCGATCCTGAGCTGGTGGGGGAAGTGCTGCGCATCATGCAGAAGCTGGCGGAAGAGGGGAAAACCATGGTGGTGGTGACGCATGAGATGGGCTTTGCCCGCGATGTCTCTTCCCACGTGATTTTCCTGCATCAGGGGCGGATCGAAGAAGAAGGGCATCCTGATGAGGTATTCGGTAATCCGAAAAGCACCCGTTTACAGCAGTTTCTTAAAGGTTCTCTGAAGTAAAACTCTCCCCTCGTCTGCATGGCGAGGGGCCTTATTTTACCCGCCGATAGACCCAGTCGTCGTAAAATACGCCGTTTATCTCAACAGCCTTTTCCAGAACCTGCTCGCGCACAAAACTCAGCTTTTCCAGCAGCCTCACCGAGCCGCTATTTTCTGCCAGCACCCAGGCGTTAATGGCGGAAAGCCCAAGTGTGCAAAAACCATACTCACAGACTGCGTTCACGGCCTCTTGCGCATAACCTTGCCCTTGTGCCTGCGGCAATAGCGCGTAGCCAATATCCGCTTCCTGTGGATTCGCTGAGCTGATTTGTAATCCAACGTCTCCTACGGCTTCACCCTGTCTGTCTCGAATAATAAAAATGTTTCCACCCAAGCGTGAGTTGAATTTCAGCCTGATAGCTTCCTCAGAAAGCAGCGCCCCCATAAAGCGCGTCACTTGCGGATCGCGACGTAGCGTCAGGAAACAGGGCCAGTCTGCTTCACGCAGCGGAGAAAGCGTCAGTCGTGATGTGATGAGCTCGGGCATTTTGGTTCCTGAATCATTGAGTAATAACGGCGGTATTTTGCTGTTCAAGCTGTTGCAGATAGTGCAGCACCCTGTTTTTTTCGAGCGAAGAGCGGAGCTGTAACGCAAGGTTCAGGCTGTCCAGAATGTGTGCATTGGCAATCAGCGGGGATTCCGCTGGTATACGACCTTCGCTTGCCAGCCAGTCAACAACGGTGCGCCAGTGCCAGAGAGGAGAGTTGCCTTTAACGCGCTGCACCGGGCCAGGAAACTGGCGTGAGCCCCTGGTGCCATCTTTAAGCAGAGCGATAGCCTGTCGGGTGAGGCCTGTCAGCTCAGCGATGTCGCTGAGCCCGACGAGGGTTGAATCGACCGACTCCACGCGGGCGCCCAGCCCGGCGGATTCAATGTTATTGACGGCGGAGAGCACGGCCTGAGCCAGGCTTTCGCTTTGCCGATCGAAATCGAGGTAGACCGAGGTGCCGTAGAAACAGATCAGCGCATCGTCGCAGCCTGCGGTAAACAGGGCGTCTTCAAGCCCTTGTGTGTCGGCGGTGACGCCTGAAAGCGTCAGAGTAAAATTGAACAGCGGCATAAGTGGCTCCCTGGAGTTTTTCTGGCTTTTTAGGTTTCAGGTTCGATGGCAAGTGGCAAACAGCTTTCGATCTTTCTGATTATTTGCCTGGCATGATGTTGCGGACTGCCGGGCGTAGACCAGATACTCATCATGTGCTGGCGATGTTCGGGTATGCCGCACTTCAGGCGTCCATAGCAGTGTGAACTGTTACCACCTGAAGTAAAAATCCAGCCCTGAGACTCGGCATAGCGAATTGCTGCGCGAATGTGTTTATCAGGATGTTCCTTCATCATTCTTTCCTGTGCAGTATGCATAGTGAGTTGACGCATGTCAACATTCTTGTTGCGCAAAAAAACATCGCTGCGCAAACGGAGAGAGTACGCGTAGTCAGGGGAAATAAGATCGGCGTAAAGCGAAAATGGGTAGGGAAATTAACGAATTGCGGCCAGCATTCCAGCGCTATTGCAAACGTTGCACTGGAATGTACCGTCAGAGCGTGATGGGGTTACCTTCAGGCAAGCACGTCTGCCAGCGCTTCCTCAAGATCGTACCAGCGAAAGGCAAAGCCTGAATCCTCCAGTCGTTTCGGCAGCGCGCGTTGGCCGCCTAACACCAATACGGAAGATTCGCCCATTAGCAGTTTTACCGCCATGGCCGGAGCGCGCAGAACGGCAGGGCGATGCAGGGCGTGCCCGAGCGCGTGGGCGAACTGCTCATTACGCACCGGATAAGGGGAAACCAGATTGAACGGGCCGCGCAAATCATTATTCAGCAGCCACAGGATCCCGTTTACCATATCGTCGATGTGGATCCATGCCAGATATTGCCGACCGTTACCCATCGGGCCGCCCAGGCCAAGCTTGAAGGGAGGCACCATTTTGCCGAGGATGCCGCCTTTTGGCGCTAAGACCACGCCGGTACGCAAAAGACAAACGCGGGTTGTGTCACTCTGTGCGCCGCAGGCGATTTGCTCCCAGCGAGCGCATAGCTTGTGGGTAAATTCGTTATGAGGTGGCTCTTCTTCCGTGACGACAACTTCGCCAAGATCGCCATAATAACCGGCAGCTGAACCTGAAATCAGTACGCGCGGCGGCTGATCGCTTGCGGCAAACAGATCCACCAGTTTTTGGGTGATTTGCCAGCGGCTGTTGCACAGGCGCTGTTTTTGTTCTTCGGTCCAGCGCTTATCGGCAATGGGCTCTCCGGCGAGATTAATGACGGCATCAATGCCGTCAAGCGTGCTGCGCGCGTTGAGTCCTTTCCAGAACTCAACGCGCGCATCCAGCTGCTGACGTGCTTTGTCAGGGCTGCGGGTAACGACAATAACGTTGTGTCCTGATTCCAGCAGGCGTGGAATCAAATGACGGCCTATCAGGCCGGTGCCACCGGTAATCAGGATCTTCATACCCCCTCCGGGTTGTACTTAACGCCGCCAGCTCATGGTCATGGAGACGGAGTCGGCATACCGCAGCGCGTGAAGTTTATCGATTTCTACTTCAGCATAAGTGACCCAGTGATGTTCGCATGCGATGTTGAGCACATCCTGAGTTAATTTTTCCAGCAAAGAGAATCGGTTGTTTTCCACATGCCCGATGATGCGTTTGGTAATCGTGCGGTAATTCAGCGCATCGTTGATGTCTTCACTTTCCCTCGCGTTTTCCGCCGGGTAGTGGATGGTCACATTAATGACGATATCCTGGCGATTAGCGATTTCTTCTTCTTTGATGCCGATAAAGGTACGCAGGCGCAGGTTCTTGATACGAATAATGGCGTCTGGCTGAGACATTGCAGGCTTCCTCCTTGTTGTTATCCCGGCCATGATACACAAACTCCCTTTATTACGCGTGGACCTTCTGCATAGCCCGTTCGGTTGCCGGGCGCTGGCGAATGCGCTCAACCCAGTTGTTCACGGCCGGGAAGTTTTGCAGATCGATGCGCTGGCGCTGATGGGCATTGATCCACGGCCAGCAGGCGATATCAGCAATGCTGTAATGCTCACCGCCAAGCCAGGGGCAGGTTTCCAGACGTTTGTTCAGCACGTTATAAAGACGCTGGGTTTCAACCTGATAGCGTTCAATGGCGTAGGGGACAGGCTGCGGAGCGAAATGGTTAAAATGATGGTTTTGTCCAAGCATTGGCCCCAGACCGCCTACCTGCCAGAAAAGCCACTGCAGCGTTTTATGTCTTTCCCGCAGCTCACCGCTTAATAGTTTTCCCGATTTTTCCGCCAGGTAGAGCAGGATTTCACCTGATTCAAACAGGCTCAGCGGTGCGCCGCCGTCGGCGGGAACATGGTCGACAATGGCAGGAATTTTATTGTTTGGGGAAAGCGAAAGAAACTCCGGGCGAAACTGGTCGCCTTTGCTGATATCTACGCGAATGATGCGGTACGCGAGCTGGGCTTCCTCCAAAAAAAGCGTAATTTTGTGGCCGTTTGGCGTAGGGGCGTAATAGAGGTCAATCATTTTAACTCCCGGATTTGGGTTATTTTCATGACAACAGGAGTATAGGTGCTTAAGACAATTGTGTGAGTTTTCATCAAGTGACAGCTTCACAAAGACGCGATATGTTGATGTTTCTCCCCGCAAGCCGTTGAGGAAGCTATGACTCGTCCTGTGATTACGCTGTGGTCCGATGCCCATTTTTACTCGCCGTATGTGATGTCCGTGTATGTTGCTTTACAGGAAAAAGGACTGACGTTTAGCCTGAAAACGGTTGATTTGAACAAAGGTGAACACTTACAGGCGGGCTGGAAAGGATACGGCTTAACCCGTCGCGTGCCGCTGCTGGAAGTGGATGCCTTTGAGCTGTCCGAGTCCTCGGCCATTACTGAATTCCTGGACGAGCGTTTCGCGCCGCCGCAGTGGGAACGGCTCTATCCTCACGATATTGAAAAGCGTGCCCGTGCCCGGCAAATTCAGGCGTGGCTGCGCAGTGACTTGATGCCAATCCGTGAAGAGCGTTCCACCGACGTCATTTTTGGCGGTGTGAAAAAGCCTGTGCTGACGGCAAACGGCCAGGCCGCCGCCGCAAAGCTGTTCGATACAGCAGGCGCGCTGTTGTCACACGGTAAACCCAATCTGTTTGGTGAATGGTCGATTGCTGATACCGATCTGGCGCTGATGCTGAACCGGCTCGTCCTCAACGGTGACGACGTCCCGGAAGCGCTTGCCGATTACGCGGCATTCCAGTGGCAGCGCGCATCAGTCCAGCGATTCGTCGCGCTGTCAGCTAAACACGCAGGCTGAACCGGGCAGGATAATCCGTTAATATAGTGCGGTTTTTCGTGGAGGAATAATTGATGAAACTGATGTTTGCGTCAGACATTCACGGCTCCTTGCCCGCCGCTGAACGCGTACTCTCTCTGTTTGCTCAAAGTGGGGCGCGCTATCTGGTTATCCTGGGAGATGTGCTTAATCACGGCCCGCGCAATGCTTTGCCAGAAGGGTATGCTCCCGCCGATGTCGCAACGTGCCTGAACAGCGTTGCCGACAGGATTATTGCCGTGCGGGGCAACTGCGACAGTGAAGTGGATCAGATGCTGCTGCACTTTCCCCTTACCGCGCCGTGGCAGCAGGTGCTAACGTCCAGTCAACGCTTGTTTTTGACGCACGGTCATCTGTTTGGCCCGGACAACGTGCCAGCCCTGTCCGCTGGCGATGTGCTGGTTTACGGCCATACTCATATTCCGGTCGCCGTTCGTAAAGGGGAAATCTTCCACTTTAATCCTGGCTCCGTGAGTATCCCAAAAGGCGGCTACAGCGCCAGCTATGGCATGATGGAGAGCAATAAACTGCGTGTTTTAGCACTCAATGATCAACGCGTTATTGCAGAGGTCGCAATTAATCCGTAATTTACCCGACAACCGTAAACGCGCCGCGAGAGCGCTTTTAAAGAGAAGGTTTCCTGATGGTGGAGCAGAATTTGGCAAGCACAGAATGGGTGGATATCGTTAACGAGGACAATGAGGTCATTGCCCAGGCCAGCCGTGAGCAAATGCGTGCGCAGTGCCTGCGTCATCGCGCTACCTACATTGTGGTTCATGACGGTATGGGAAAGATTCTGGTGCAGCGCCGTACTGAAACCAAAGATTTCATGCCGGGAATGCTGGATGCCACAGCGGGCGGCGTGGTGCAGTCAGATGAAGAATTACTGGATTCTGCGCGCCGTGAAGCGGATGAAGAGCTGGGTATTGCCGGTGTCCCGTTTGCCGACCACGGTCAGTTTTACTTCGAAGATAAGCATTGCCGCGTCTGGGGCAGCCTTTTTAGCTGCGTCTCGCACGGCCCGTTTGCGTTGCAGGAAGAAGAAGTGAGTGAAGTATGCTGGCTGACACCGGAAGAGATCACCGCGCGCTGTGATGAATTCACACCGGATTCCCTGAAGGCGCTGGCGCTGTGGATGAGCCGCAATGCCAACAACGAAGCGCAAAAAGAAGAAGAAATCGAGTAATATTCAACAGCTGTCCCGCAGGCATAAGCGTGCGGCGATGGCGCTTTTTTCCTCCCACTCTTGATCGTTCAGACGCGCCAACAGCGCGCGTCCTGCTTCAATCCCAATCTGTCGGTGCGGTACCGAAATGGTGGTCAGCGGCGGCTGACACACGCGGCTGACGTCGCTGTCGCCGAAACCCACAATCGCCAGCTCGTCCGGCACCTTGATACGTCGACGCTGGCACTCGTACAGCGCACCACAGGCTAATTCATCCGAAACGCAGACCAGCGCATCCAGCTCCGGCCAGGCCAGCAGAAACTCCGGCAGCTGTGAGGCCCCGGTGGAGAAGGTGGGGGGCTGTGCGGCATTAATGACTCGCGTAGGGGACATATGATGGCGCAGCATCGCTTTATACCAGCCCTGCAGGTGCTGCTGAAAGATCCACTGCTCCTGGTTGGCGCACAGCAAACCAATATTCTGATATCCGCGCTGAATCAGCATTTGCGTCAGCTCGAACATCGCTGCGACGTTATCAATACCGATATTCATATCGAGTGGGTCGGCGCGCTTTGCGCCAATTTCCATCACGGGAATCGAGCTGTTCTCCAGCCACTGGCGGGAGGTATCGCTGTGTTCGACGCTGAGCAGAATGGCTGCGGCTATGTTTGAGGCGAGTAACGTCTCCAGCAGTTTTTCTTCCTGATCGAGATGGTGACGGGATTCCGCCAGCATGATTTGATAGCCCGCAGGCTGAAGCACCTGTTGTAACCCGGCGAACATCTCCGAGCAACCGGATTCGGCCAGGCTTGGCACCACCATGCCGATGGTCCATGAGGATGCCGAGGCCAGCGCGCTGGCCGCCAGGTTTGGCATATATCCCAGTGTCTGCACCGCGGCTTCAATCTTTTCCCGCAGCTTATCGGAAACCTGCTCCGGCGTGCGCAAAGCACGGGAAACGGTCATTGTTCCCACGCCAGCCAGCTGTGCCACATCTGCCAGCGTGACTTTTCCGGTGCCGCGGCGTTTTCGGGTCAGAGACATGCTTCTTCCTGATTGAAATCTCGTTTTGAAAGTGCATGCAGTATACGCCTGAAATCCCTCTTTTTGCTGAGTTATTACAGCTTGTTCACATTTTGATAGCGCTATCACAAATTTGATACAGCCTTTTTTGGTAGCGCTATCTTTGTGACTGTCATCACAGTCAGCCCTTAAGGCCTTGCATAAAGTTTGTCCACCTTACCACTGCAGGAGTTGATCATGCTGAGTCAATGGATCCACGAAGGGACGGTGCGTTTACAGGAAAGCGTAGAAAGCTGGCCGCAGGCGCTGGAAATCTGTGCTCAGCCGCTGCTGGATGCGCAAACGATCGTGCCGGAATACATTACGGCCATTATCGAACAGCACCATAAGCTGGGGCCCTATTACGTACTGGCTCCTGGCCTCGCGATGCCACATGCTCGCCCGGAAGAGGGGGCAAAAGGGTTAGGTCTTTCGCTTCTGAAGCTGCAACACGGCGTTAATTTTGGCTCAGAAGAACACGATCCGGTTGACCTGATTATTATGCTCGCGGCACCGGATAAACACAGTCACATTGAAATGATTTCATCTCTCGCGGAGCTCTTTTCCAGCGATGAAGATATGCTGTTGCTGCACCAGGCGAAAACCTTTGAGGAGATTAAAAATATAATTTCACGCTTCTGATTGTTTTTTATTATCCCTGACTTCTGACATTTTATCTGCGGGTAAAGTGCGGGCTGACTCTACATTAAATAAGGTAACAATAATGAAAATTATGGCGATTTGCGGCTCCGGCCTGGGCAGCAGTTTTATGGTCGAAATGAATATTAAAAAGGTGCTTAAAAAACTCAATATTGAGGCTGAGGTAGAACATTCTGACCTTTCATCCGCCACGCCCGGTGCGGCCGATCTCTTTGTTATGGCAAAGGACATTGCCGAAAGCGCCAGCGTGCCAGACCATCAGCTGGTGGTCATCAGCAATATTATTGATATCAATGAACTGGAAAATAAGCTCAGCGCTTATTTTGCCAGCCGTTAATCATCCATCCGCATTGAGTGAGGGGCCATTATGTTTATCCTCGAAACGCTTAATTTTGTGGTCGATATTTTAAAAGTACCTTCAGTGCTGGTAGGGTTAATTGCGCTGATTGGTCTGGTTGCGCAGAAAAAATCATTTTCTGATGTGGTTAAAGGCACGGTAAAAACGATTCTCGGCTTTATTGTGCTGGGCGGTGGTGCGGGCGTATTAGTTGGCTCGCTGAACCCGCTGGGTGGCATGTTTGAACACGCTTTCAGCATTCAGGGGATTATCCCGAATAACGAAGCCATCGTCTCTATCGCGCTGGAAAAATATGGTGCAGCCACGGCGTTAATCATGGCCTTTGGTATGGTGGCGAACATCGTTGTTGCACGCTTTACCCGCCTGAAATACATTTTCCTGACCGGCCATCATACCTTCTACATGGCCTGTATGATTGGCGTGATCCTGACGGTGGCGGGCTTCGAAGGTATAGGCCTGGTGTTCACCGGATCGCTGATACTCGGGCTCATCATGGCGTTTTTCCCGGCCATTGCGCAGCGCTACATGAAGCGTATTACCGGCAATGATGATATTGCGTTTGGGCACTTCGGTACGCTTGGCTACGTGCTGTCTGGCTGGATTGGCAGCAAAGTAGGTAAAGGTTCGCGCTCAACTGAGGAGATGTACCTGCCGAAAAACCTGAGCTTCCTGCGAGACAGCTCCATCTCCATTTCGCTGACCATGATGATCATCTACCTGATTATGGCGGTTTTCGCAGGGCGCGAGTATGTCGAAGCCACCTTCAGTAGCGGTCAGAACTATCTCGTCTACGCCATCATCATGGCGATCACCTTTGCGGCGGGCGTATTTATCATTCTGCAGGGCGTGCGCCTGATTCTGGCTGAAATTGTGCCGGCCTTTACCGGCTTCTCCGAGAAACTGGTGCCTAACGCGCGTCCGGCGCTGGATTGCCCGGTTGTCTATCCCTACGCTCCGAACGCGGTGCTGATTGGTTTCCTGTTCAGCTTCCTCGGTGGCCTGGTCGGCCTTTTCCTCTGCGGACAGTTCAAATGGGTGCTTATCCTGCCGGGCGTCGTCCCTCACTTCTTCACCGGCGCGACGGCTGGCGTCTTCGGTAATGCCACCGGCGGCCGTCGTGGCGCGATGATTGGCGCTTTTGCCAACGGTCTGTTGATCACCTTCCTGCCTGTTTTACTGCTGCCGGTACTGGGCGCGCTGGGCTTTGCCAACACGACCTTCTCAGATGCCGATTTTGGTGCCGTCGGAATTGTGCTCGGTAATCTCGCTCGTTATCTGTCGCCGATGGCGATCACTGGCCTGGTGGTCGTGATTTTCGCGCTGCTGGTGCTGTTCAACTACCTGGCTAAGAACAAAGTGGCCGGGAACGATTCACCACAAAACACAGGAGCCAAATAATGAATACGGTTGCAGAGGTTACCCAACTGGCGCGCGATATTCGCGTTGCCACCCTGAAATCGCTGACGGATTTAGGTTTTGGTCACTATGGCGGCAGCATGTCGGTGGTGGAAACGCTGGCGGTGCTGTACGGCGATGTGATGCGCATCGATCCGGGCGATCCGGACTGGAAAGGGCGCGATTACTTCGTGCTATCAAAAGGCCATGCGGGCCCGGCGTTGTACAGCACGCTGGCGATCAAAGGCTACTTCCCGCAGGAGGAGCTGAGCACGCTGAACCAAAACGGTACGAAGCTGCCAAGCCATCCGGACAGGCTCAAAACGCGCGGCGTGGATGCGACGACCGGATCGCTGGGCCAGGGGATTTCCATCGCGGGCGGTATGGCGCTTTCACATAAGCTTGCCGGACGCAGCAACCGCGTATTCTGCATCGTCGGTGATGGTGAGCTGAACGAGGGGCAGTGCTGGGAAGCGTTTCAGTTTATCGCCCATCACAGGCTCAACAACCTGACGGTGTTCGTTGACTGGAACAAGCAGCAGCTTGACGGCGAGCTTGACGAAATTATCTGTGCCTTCGATCTGCACGAGAAATTCACCGCTTTTGGCTTTGATGTGGTGACGGTGAAGGGCGATGACATCCCTGGGCTTCTTGAGGCGGTTAAACCCGTACCGGCAGCGGATGCCCGGCCGAGGCTTGTGATCCTCGACAGCATTAAGGGGCAGGGCGTGCCGTATCTGGAAAATCTGGGTAATTCCCACCACCTGCGCCTGACGGATGAGATGAAACAGGCGCTCACTGAAACGATTGCTCAACTGGAGGCCGCGCATGATTAAGGTTGCACCTGAAGGCGCAAAAGACGCGATTGAAATGCGTAAAGTCTACGCAGGTTTTGTCACCGAACAGATTGAGGCGGGCAGTGAGATTATCGCGCTCGAGGCCGACCTGATGAGTTCGATGGCGATGGACGGCGTGCACAAAAAATACCCGCAGCAGGTCATTAACTGCGGAATAATGGAGGCCAACGTGATTGGTACCGCGGCGGGGCTATCGCTGACCGGGCGAAAACCGTTTGTGCACACCTTCACTGCATTTGCCAGCCGTCGCTGTTTCGACCAGTTGTTTATGTCGCTCGATTACCAGCGCAATAACGTGAAGGTGATTGCTTCAGATGCTGGCGTGACGGCCTGCCACAACGGCGGGACGCACATGTCGTTTGAAGATATGGGAATCGTGCGAGGGCTGGCGAATTCGGTGGTGCTGGAAGTGACTGATGCCACCATGTTTAAGGATATCCTCAATCAACTGATCGACCTCGAGGGCTTTTATTGGGTTCGAACCATCCGCAAGCAGGCGCCGTCGGTTTATCAGGAAGGTTCGACCTTCACTATCGGTAAAGGCAACGTGCTGCGTGAAGGAACGGATATCACGCTCATCGCCAATGGCATTATGGTTGCAGAGGCGCTGGAAGCTGCGCGTCGCCTGGAGCGGGAAGGCGTCAGCGCGGTGGTGATCGACATGTTCACCCTCAAGCCAATCGATAAAATGCTGGTGAAAAACTATGCCGAGAAAACCGGGCGCATCGTGACCTGTGAAAACCACAGTATTCACAACGGGCTGGGCTCCGCGGTAGCGGAAGTACTGGTCGAAACCTGCCCGGTACCGATGCGTCGCGTCGGCGTGAAGGAGCGCTACGGTCAGGTGGGCACCCAGGATTTCCTGCAGCAGGAGTATGGTCTGACGGCAGATGAGATAGTGAAGGCGGCAAAAGAGCTGCTGTGATCTGCTTCTGGTAATAAAAAAGGCGACCCTCTGAGAGTCGCCTTTTTGTTGCCCGGTGGTGCTAACGCTCACCGGGCCTGGGGTCCTGTAGGCCGGATAAACGAAGTGCCATCCGGCAAGTCATCAGTCCTGCTGAGAGGACTGAATCGCAGTCAGTGCGATAGTGTAGACGATATCGTCAACCAGTGCGCCACGAGAGAGGTCGTTGACGGGCTTACGCATACCCTGCAGCATCGGCCCGATGGAGATCAGGTCGGCAGAACGCTGTACCGCTTTGTAGGTGGTGTTACCGGTGTTCAGATCCGGGAAGATGAACACGGTTGCACGACCTGCAACAGGGGAGTTCGGCGCTTTGGATTTCGCAACGTCCGCCATTACTGCGGCATCGTACTGCAGCGGGCCATCGATCATCAGGTCAGGACGCTTTTCCTGCGCCAGACGAGTCGCTTCACGCACTTTTTCTACGTCGCTACCTGCACCAGAGGTACCGGTGGAGTAGGAGAGCATCGCCACGCGTGGCTCGATACCGAAGGCAGTTGCCGAGTCCGCAGACTGGATAGCGATTTCAGCCAGCTGTTCAGCGGTTGGATCCGGGTTGATCGCGCAGTCGCCGTAAACGTAAACCTGTTCAGGCAGCAGCATGAAGAACACGGAAGAAACCAGAGAGCTGCCCGGCGCCGTTTTAATCAGCTGCAGCGGTGGACGGATGGTGTTGGCGGTGGTGTGAACAGCACCGGAAACCAGGCCGTCGACTTCGTTCTGTTCCAGCATCAGGGTACCGAGAACCACGTTGTCTTCCAGCTGTTCGCGGGCAACGGCTTCGGTCATGCCTTTGCTCTTACGCAGCTCGACCAGGCGTGCCACGTAGCTTTCACGAACCACTTCCGGATCGACGATTTCAATGCCTGCACCCAGTTCAACGCCCTGGTCAGCCGCAACGCGGTTGATTGCATCAGGGTTGCCGAGCAGCACACAGGTCGCGATGCCGCGCTCTGCACAGATTGCCGCAGCTTTCACAGTACGTGGTTCGTCACCTTCCGGCAGAACAACGCGTTTGCCTGCTTTACGCGCCAGCTCGGTCAGCTGGTAGCGGAACGCTGGCGGAGAGAGACGACGGCTGCGCTCGGAGGTCGCGGTCAGGGATTCAACCCAGTTTGCGTCGATGTGGCTTGCCACGTATTCCTGAACTTTCTCGATACGAGCATGGTCATCTGCCGGAACTTCAAGGTTGAAGCTCTGCAGGCTCAGAGAGGTCTGCCAGGTGTTGGTGTTCACCATGAAGACCGGCAGGCCAGTTGCAAATGCACGTTCGCACAGCTTGCTGACGCGCGCGTCCATTTCGTAAGCGCCGGTCAGCAGGATGGCGCCGATTTCAACGCCGTTCATCGCGGCCAGGCAGGCTGCAACCAGCACGTCCGGACGATCTGCGGAGGTTACCAGCAGGGAACCTGCACGGAAGTGTTCCAGCATGTGCGGAATGCTGCGCGCACAGAAGGTCACAGACTTCACGCGACGGGTGTTGATGTCGCCTTCATTAACGATGGTGGCATTCAGGTGGCGAGCCATATCGATTGCACGGGTGGCAATCAGATCGAAGCTCCACGGTACTGCACCCAGAATTGGCAGCGGGCTGGCGGCGGCCAGATCTGCCGCATTGATTTTCACGACTTTTGCTTTGGAAGAGTCATCGAAAATTTCAGACAGGTCAGGGCGGGTACGGCCTTGCTCATCCACCGGGGCGTTCAGTTTGTTAACGATAACGCCGGTGATGTTGGTGTTTTTCACGCCACCGAAGCTGCTGCGGGTCAGCTCAATACGCTCTTTCAGCTCTTCCTGAGTGTCGGTGCCCTGAGACATCACGAACACGATTTCTGCGTTCAGCGTCTTGGCAATTTCGTAGTTCAGGGACTGGGCGAACTGGTGTTTGCGGGTCGGAACCAGGCCTTCAACCAGCACCACTTCTGCGTCCTTCGCGTTAGCGTGATAGTTGGCGATGATCTCTTCCATCAGCACGTCTTTCTGGTTGCTGGAGAGCAGAGATTCAACGTGGCTCATCTTCAGCGGTTCAGCCGCTGGCAGATTGGAGTTGGCACGCACGATAGTGGTGGTCTGGTCTGGCGCATCGCCACCGGCACGCGGCTGAGCGATTGGCTTAAAGACGCTCAGACGAACGCCTTTGCGTTCCATAGCACGGATAACGCCAAGGCTGACGCTGGTCAGGCCAACGCTGGTTCCGGTAGGGATCAGCATAATTGTACGGGACACGGTTTATCCTCTTTCGTTACCGCCGCTCAGGGCGGGATACAAAACAGCACCGCCAGCTAGGCTGGCGGTGTGGAATCAGGCAGTCAGACGAGCTGCGTCTTGTGCGATAACCAACTCTTCGTTGGTCGGGATGACCACGGCAGGGCGGGTGCCTTCTTTGTTGATGAAGCCAGACTTGCCGAAACGGGCAGCCAGGTTACGCTCGTGATCAACTTCGAAGCCCAGAACGCCCAGTTTGCCCAGGGAGAGTTCTCGGACCATCGCGGCGTTTTCACCGATACCACCGGTGAATACGACGGCGTCCAGACGACCGTCCATCAGCGCGGTGTAGGAACCGATGTATTTCGCCAGACGGTGGCAGTAAACGTCCATTGCACGTTTAGCGTCAGCTTTGGTTTCATAGTTGTCTTCAACATAACGGCAGTCGCTGGTGACTTCGGTCAGACCCAGCAGGCCGGACTCTTTGGTCAGCATTTTGTTGATAGCGTCAACGCTCATGCCCAGGGTGTCGTGCAGGTGGAAGATGATAGCCGGGTCGATGTCACCGGAACGGGTACCCATCACCAGGCCTTCCAGTGGGGTCAGACCCATGGAGGTATCAACACATTCGCCGTTGCGGATAGCAGAAACGGAACCACCATTGCCGAGGTGGCAGGTGATGATGTTCAGTTCGTTAACTGGCTTGTTCAGGACCTTAGCGGCTTCCTGAGTCACGAAGAAGTGGCTGGTGCCGTGTGCGCCATAGCGACGAACGCCGTGCTCTTTGTACAGGCTGTACGGCAGGGCATACAGGTAAGATTCTTCCGGCATGGTCTGATGGAACGCGGTGTCGAAGACGGCCACGTTTTTGTCTTTCAGATTCGGGAAGGATTTCAGCGCTTCCGCGATGCCGATCAGGTGTGCCGGGTTGTGCAGCGGTGCAAAAGAGGCTGCGTCTTTGATGCCCTGAATAACGGAATCATCGATAACCACAGAGCCAGTGTACTTCTCGCCGCCGTGGACAACACGGTGACCGATAGCAGCCAACTGAGCAGACAGTTCTGGTTTTTGTGCCAGAATAGTGTTAACGATAAAGTTAAGCGCTTCACTGTGAGCGGCGCCTGCACCTAAAGCCGCTTCTTGTTTGCCGCCATCCATTTTCCACTTGATACGCGCTTCTGGGAGATGGAAACATTCGGCCAAACCAGAAAGGTATTCTTCACCGTTAATCGCATCAATGATTGCGAATTTCAGGGAGGAGCTACCGCAGTTCAGAACCAGTACTAACTTACTCGACATGGAAGTACCTATTAATCTTATGTGGCTAAAAAAACGTCAGTGAGCCAAAGAGCGTAGCGCAGGATGACGCTGACATTTATGATTAACATCATGCCTGATACTTTTAGCGGGCATGATGAAAGAAAATTGGGTGATTCAGCATTCAGTTTTGCACAATTTTCCACCAATGACAGAATGTGCAATAATTTGACGAACCGCGAGACTGGGTCTACGCCCATCTCAGGCCGCACAGGATACCTGATTGTCGCCTTTATTGCCAAAATGATTTGAACGTTGTCATGCATAGTTGTTGTTTTGCACGAAATTTTGATTTTTTATCTGTGAAGTTGAGGTAACGCCATGTCGACACCCGAGAACCGCCCGGTCAGCTTTTTTAGTTCATTCCGCCGTGGGCAGCACTACGCAAAGACGTGGCCAATGGAAAAACGCCTTGCTCCAGTGTTTGTAGAAAACCGCGTCATACGCGCCACCCGCCACGCCATCCGCTTTATGCCGCCCGTGGCCATTTTTACTCTCTGCTGGCAAATTGCCCTTGGTGGTCAGCTTGGGCCGGCCGTCGCCACCGCGCTGTTTGCTCTCAGCCTGCCGATGCAGGGATTATGGTGGCTCGGTAAGCGTTCAGCTACGCCGCTTCCGCCGGGGATTCTGAACTGGTTCTATGAAGTGCGTGGTAAATTGCAGGAGTCGGGTCAGGCGCTGGCCCCGGTTGAAGGCAAGCCTGATTACCAGGCGTTAGCTGACACGCTTAAGCGCGCCTTCAAACAACTGGATAAAACTTTCCTCGATGATTTGTAATTAACCATCAAAAACGCATATAAAAGAGGGCATACATACTGTAGGCCCTCTTTTTTTCATGCGCGTTAAGCGCACAGGAGTCGAAAATGGAAATGACCAACGCTCAACGTCTGATTTTATCGAATCAGTACAAAATGATGACCATGATGGATCCGGATAACGCGGAACGTTATCGCCGTCTGCAAACCATCATCGAGCGCGGCTACGGCCTGCAAATGCGCGAACTGGACCGCGAATTCGGCCAGCTCACCGAAGAAACCTGCCGTGCGATTATCGATATTATGGAGATGTATCACGCCCTGCATGTTTCCTGGACCAACCTGAAAGACGCCAATACCATCGACGAGCGCCGCGTCACCTTCCTGGGCTTCGATGCCGCAACGGAGGCCAGATACCTCGGCTACGTGCGCTTTATGGTGAATACCGAAGGTCGCTACACTCACTTCGACGCCGGTACACACGGCTTTAATGCCCAAACGCCGATGTGGGAAAAATACCAGCGCATGCTGAGCGTATGGCATGCGTGCCCGCGTCAGTACCACCTGAGCAGCAACGAAATTAACCAGATCATTAACGCCTGATGGAGGCCGCCGTGCAGTGCAAAGGCTTTTTATTCGATCTCGACGGCACGCTGGTGGACTCCCTGCCGGTGGTGGAGCGCTCCTGGTGCCACTGGGCCGACAGACACGGCCTCAGTCATGAAGACGTCCTGAATTTTATTCACGGTAAGCAGGCGATCGCTTCGCTGCGTCATTTCCTTCCGGGCAAAACCGAAGCGCAAATTCAGGCTGAATTCTCCTGGCTTGAGCAAATTGAAGCGGAAGATATCGATGGCATCACCGCGCTGCCGGGCGCGCTGGCGTTGCTCACCCATCTTGATGAAAGCGGCATTCCATGGGCGATTGTCACTTCCGGTTCCATTCCCGTCGCACACGCCCGCCATCGTGCGGCAGGGCTGCCCGCGGCGAAGATTTTTGTCACGGCGGAGCAGGTGAAACGCGGTAAGCCCGAGCCGGATGCATATCTGCTTGGGGCGGAACTGTTGGGGCTTGCACCTGCAGACTGTGCCGTAGTGGAAGATGCCGCGGCGGGAATGTTGTCTGGTCTTGCTGCCGGCTGCCGTGTGATTGCGGTGAATGTGCCGCATGATGCGCCCCGGCTGGAGGAGGCA
Organism: Pluralibacter sp. UBA7423; assembly: GCA_002470465.1. GTDB lineage: Bacteria > Pseudomonadota > Gammaproteobacteria > Enterobacterales > Enterobacteriaceae > Scandinavium. Next base: position 69,011 of record DKMD01000010.1, on the reverse strand, counting down.
GATTTTGTGCTGACAACGCTGGAGGCGCTGAGCGTGATCCGCCAGCCGGATGGCAACGTCGATGTTCGACTGAAGAACTAACGGCATGATATAGCCCCGCATCGTCGGGGCTTTTTTATGCCACACTTTGGGCACTTTCTTTTCTGACAAGGATATGTTGTGAACAGTGAACTGATGTGGGTATTAGCGCTGCTGGGCGTGGCTGTGCTCTTATTTGCGACCGGCAAAGTGCGCATGGATGCCGTTGCGCTGCTGGTCATTGTGGCGTTTGTCCTGAGCGGCACGCTCACCTTAAGCGAAGCATTTTCTGGCTTCAGCGATCCGAACGTCATTCTTATCGCCGCGCTGTTTATCATCGGCGACGGCCTGGTGCGTACCGGCGTTGCCACCAGTATGGGGGCGTGGCTGGTGAAAGTGGCGGGCAACAGCGAAATCAAGATGCTGATTTTCCTGATGTTGACCGTTGCAGGCCTTGGGGCATTTATGAGTTCCACTGGCGTGGTGGCGATTTTTATTCCCGTGGTGCTGAGCGTGTGCATGCGAATGAACACCTCGCCGTCGCGGCTGATGATGCCGCTGAGCTTCGCCGGGCTTATCAGCGGCATGATGACGCTGGTCGCCACGCCGCCTAATCTGGTTATCAACAGTGAACTGATTCGCGAAGGGCTTGAGGGGTTCAGCTTCTTCAGCGTGACGCCGATTGGCGTGGTCGTGCTGGCGCTCGGTATTGTCTACATGCTGCTGATGCGTTTTATGCTGCCGGGCGATGAGGGCGAACCTAAATACGATAAACGACGCACGTTTCGTGATTTGATCAAAGAGTACCGCCTGAATGGCCGCGCGCGTCGTCTGGCGATTCGCCCTGGCTCGCCGCTGGTGGGTCAACGGCTGGACGATTTGAAGCTGCGCGAACGCTATGGGGCTAACGTAATCGGCGTAGAGCGCTGGCGGCGCTTTCGTCGGGTGATCGTGAACGTCAGCGGCGTATCGGAATTCCACGCCCGCGATGTGCTGCTGATTGATATGTCCGCCGCGGATGTGGATTTGCGCCAGTTTTGCAGCGAGCAGCTGTTGGAGCCAATGGTATTGCGCGGCGAGTATTTCTCCGATCAGGCACTGGACGTGGGCATGGCCGAAGTTTCGTTGATCCCGGATTCTGAACTGGTAGGCAAAACGGTGCGGGAAATGGAGTTCCGTAGCCGCTTCGGGCTGAACGTTGCGGGCCTCAAGCGTGGGGGCAAAGCCGTTGAGGGTTCCGTGGTGGATGACGCCATTGAGCCCGGCGACATTCTGCTGGTGGTGGGGAACTGGAAGCTGATTGCCCATCTGTCGCAGAGCGGGCGGGACTTTGTGGTTCACAACATGCCGATTGAGGTGAATGATGCCTCTCCCGCGCACAGCCAGGCGCCGCATGCGGTGTTCTGTCTGGTATTGATGGTGGCCCTGATGCTTACCGATGAAATACCCAATCCGATCGCGGCAATCATTGCCTGCCTGCTGATGGGCAAGTTTCGCTGTATCAATGCCGAGAGCGCCTACAAAGCGATCCACTGGCCGAGCATTATCCTTATCGTTGGTATGATGCCGTTTGCTCTGGCACTGCAAAAGACCGGCGGCGTCGATTTGATTGTGCAAGGGCTGATGGAAATCGGCGGGGGGCAAGGACCGTATCTCATGCTGATCTGTCTGTTTGTGATGTGCGCTACGATCGGGCTGTTTATTTCGAATACTGCGACAGCGGTGCTGATGGCTCCGATTGCGCTGGCAGCGGCAAGGTCAATGGACGTATCGCCTTACCCGTTCGCTATGATGGTTGCGATGGCGGCTTCAGCGGCATTTATGACGCCCGTTTCCTCGCCGGTCAATACGCTGGTGCTGGGGCCAGGGAAATACAGCTTCAGTGATTTCGTGAAAATTGGCGTACCGTTTACGCTGCTGGTGATGGTGGTGTGCGTGGTTCTTATCCCGGTGTTGTTTCCGTTTTAACTGCCCCCCGGTGGCAAGGTGAATTGCAAAACCTTCCTGTAAGGGAAGGTTTTTAGTGTTTGCTCCCCTCTCCACGTGGGAGAGGGGCGGGGGAGAGGGCATCAGGCTGCACGATATCACAACGGGGAATCCTGGCTTATCTCATCCAGAGAAAGCTGGAAGCTCGGTACAAACATTTGCATGAAGTAGTCCATCTCTTCGCTGCGGCGTGCTTCCAGCGTTTTTTCCAGTCTTGTTTTTGCCAGAAGAAATTCGTTGTTGCCCGCGGAGAGCTCTTCCAGACACTTAAGGTAGGCGCAAAGGGCATCGGCCTGCTTCACGATGGCTTTTTCTTCTTCACTTGCGTGGCGCTCGTCAATCAGCGGTTCAAAAATGTCACGCAGTTCATCCGGGACCATATCCACCAGCTTTTGTTGTGCGATTTTCTCGATTGCTTTGTATTCCTGGGCAATCTGCGAATTGAAGTACTTCACCGGCGTGGGCAGGTCGCCTGTCAGCACTTCGGAGGCGTCGTGATACAGCGCCAGCAGCGCAATCCGCTCCGCATTAACGTTACCGCTGAACTTACGGTTTTTAATGGCCGCCAGCGCATGGGCCACCATCGCGACCTGCAGGCTGTGCTCGGAAACATTTTCGGTGCGCACGTTGCGCATCAGCGGCCAGCGATTGATCAGTTTCAGACGGGAGAGATGGGCAAAGAAGTGACTCTGGCTCATGGGGATCCTTGATGCATGACTACAGATGAGCCATTGTGCGCAGAGTTGACCGCCGGATGCAAACCCGGCGGCCAGGGTGTTTATAGTTGGCGGTATCCGGAGAGGAACCGACCGAAGCGGTTGATAGACATTTCCAGATCGTCCATGCGGGGAAGGGTCACAATTCGCACGTGGTCCGGCCAGGGCCAGTTGAAGGCCGAGCCCTGAACCAGCAGCACTTTTTCCTGCAGCAGGAAGTCGAGCACCATTTTCTGGTCGTCGTGAATATTAAAGCGTTTGGCGTCAATTTTCGGGAACATATAGAGCGCACCGTTAGGCTTCACGCAGCTGACGCCTGGGATCTCATTGATAAGCTCCCAGGCGCGGTTGCGCTGCTCGTACAGACGCCCGCCCGGTACGATAAATTCGCTGATGCTTTGATAGCCGCCCAGCGCGGTCTGAATGGCATGCTGTGCGGGAACGTTGGCGCACAGACGCATCGAGGCGAGCATTTCCAGCCCTTCGATATAACCTTTAGCGTGTTTTTTCGGCCCGTTAAGGACCATCCAGCCCTGGCGGAAACCTGCGACGCGATAGGTTTTGGACAGGCCGTTAAAGGTGACGGTGAGCAGGTCCGGTGCGAGCGCGGCAATAGAGTGATGCTGTGCTTCGTCATAGAGGATTTTGTCGTAGATCTCGTCAGCAAAAATGATCAGGTTATGCTGGCGGGCGATCTCCACGATCTCCAGCAGCAGCTCTTTGGAGTACACCGCACCTGTCGGGTTGTTCGGGTTAATGATCACGATCCCACGGGTGCGTGGGGTGATTTTACTGCGAATGTCGTCCAGATCCGGGAACCAGCCTGCGGATTCGTCACACAGGTAGTGCACCGCTTTGCCGCTGGAAAGCGACACCGCTGCCGTCCATAGCGGGTAATCCGGAGCGGGGACCAGCATCTCATCGCCGCTGTTGAGTAGCGCCTGCATGGCCTGCACGATCAGTTCAGACACGCCGTTGCCGATGTAAATGTCTTCCACCGTCACGTCGCGCATATCGCGTGCCTGATAATGCTGCATAATGGCTTTACGTGCAGAATAAAGACCTTTGGAATCGCAATAGCCCTGCGCGGTTGGCAGGTTGCGGATCACATCGACCAGGATTTCGTCAGGGGCATCAAAGCCAAAAGGGGCCGGGTTGCCAATGTTCAGCTTAAGGACCTTGTTGCCTTCTTCTTCAAGACGTTTGGCTTCTTTAAGTACCGGGCCGCGGATGTCGTAACAGACATTATCTAATTTGCTGGATTTTTCGATGGGAGACATGAATCTTAACCTTTTCGCTAGTTTCGCCACTCCCTGCCGTGGAAGTCAGCACCGAATAAGGTACTCCCCATCAGGGCTATTTTGAAGGGTTGGCAGGACAATATTTTGTGCAGCACGCTACGGATGTGTGTTTTGTTTGCCTGAGATTCCACCACTTCTTCTGGAGAAATCACCATGTTATGAAAAAGAGGTGGTGGTTAATGTTGTTATTTTGCTTAACTTTTGAATTTTTAACTGATTTAATTCCTACTGTCGCCAACTCTCCTGCATGATGACGTTCGCCGAATTGCAAAGTGTTGAACCCAGATGCTAAGGCATTTACAAAGCAGAAGATGAGGTCTAATACTTTACTCTGTGAATACAATGTTAAGTTTTGTTAATGAAAGAATATTTAATCAATTAATCATTTTTCATTAATTGCAAAGTTATCTCAGCGGATTGTTAATTTATTCCTGAGTGATGATTTTCAATTAAAATTTTATGTAAGATTAACCCTAATAACACTTATAAATATAATGTTTTTGCGGTAGGATACCACGGTCAGCAAACGGTGATTATCACCATATTGGCGATATCCTGGCTTGCTAAAACAATATAACTTTATGTTATTGCTTGTATTTTTGTTTTTCCTGATGCGTTTGTAATTTTTGACATCTTTGTTGAGTGTTCTTAAAGGACTCGGCGTAAAAGTAACGCTTTTTTTTGAATAATCTCGCATAAAAGTGCCAGAAATAATTAATTCGTTATCCGGGTGTAAGCAAAAATATAGCTATGGGGTCTGCTCACTAAGACGCAGGCAGGCAATTATAATGCAATAACGCTCTTTCAGGTATTCGTCCGGCTTGCCGGCTCGGAGGAGAGAATTTAAAAGGAATTGCCTGATTTTCTTAGAGCACAGCATCAACCAGGCAGGTCAGCACAAGCAACCTGTAAGTGAAGAATTATGATTAACGCAAATCGTCCGATATTGAATCTCGATCTCGATCTGCTGAGAACGTTTGTTGCGGTCGCCGATCTGAACACCTTTGCAGCAGCCGCCGCTGCCGTGTGCCGGACTCAGTCCGCCGTCAGCCAGCAGATGCAACGTCTCGAGCAACTGGTCGGTAAAGAACTGTTTGCCCGTCATGGCAGAAACAAACTGCTCACAGAACACGGCATCCAGCTGCTGGGTTATGCCCGCAAAATTCTGCGCTTTAATGACGAAGCGTGCACATCGCTTATGTTTAGCTCGTTGCAGGGCATGCTGACTATCGGTTCGTCTGATGAATCGGCTGATACTATCCTGCCTTTCCTGCTCAACCGAATCAGCTCTGTCTATCCCAAGCTGGCGCTGGATGTTCGTGTGAAGCGTCATGCTGAAATGGACGTTATGCTACAGGCGAATGAAGTCGATTTAGTGCTGACTACGCACCGTCTGGCACAGTTTGATTCAATTTCTTTGCGCACGTCACCAACGCTCTGGTATTGCGCCGCCGACTACATTCTGCCACCCGGCGAAGCCGTGCCGCTGGTGCTGCTCGATGACCCAAGTCCTTTCCGCGACATGATCATTGATACGCTGAATGCCGCACGCATTCCATGGCGGCTGGCCTATGTCGCTTCAACTCTCTCAGCCGTGCGTGCAGCAGTCAAAGCTGGATTGGGCGTCACCGCGCGCCCGGTCGAAATGATGAGCCCGGAACTGCGCGTGTTGGGCAGAAGCGACGGGTTACCGCAGCTGCCTGATACCGAGTACCTGCTGAGCTGCAACAGCCAGAGTTCAAACGAGCTGGTACGGGCGATTTTCCAGTCACTGGATAACGACAATAACCCCTGGTATCAGTACGGAGCGTATACCTCGGAAGGGGGTGACGATACCCTTATTCCTGAAAGGGATTTAGAGTAACCAGGCTGTCGCTTTCTGGTAACAATTTGTAAGTGCAAAAAAAGGCCGCTGACGCATTAATTCCGTTCAGTGGCCTTTTTTTTGGATAAAGAATAATCGACGGCTGGGTTTTTATTTTTTTTATTTCTATTTTTCAGTTCGTTAGCTTATGGTAGCGCTGTTTTAGCATGCTTAGGGCGGCCAATTTGCAGGTTCCTGCTAATGTTAAAAAAACGGCTGTATTGTTGCCGTTTTTTTGTGTGGATTAACAAAAGCGTGTCTCAGATCAAGAAAATACTCCCCATTGGGGGGAGGAATCAACGGCAAATCCTGTCAAAATAGAAGGGTAATTGGTGTTTAAACCTCAGACGGACACGATTCACCCAGCGCAAATCCTGGTGGCTATTTCATCCCGAAAAGGCTAAAGGGCATTTAATGTTAATGAAACGCGCTCGGTGTAAACTAATGTGAGGAAACTTTTGTTAAAGTTGACAAAAGGTTATAGAAAGGAGTAAAAAACCACATCTTTTAGCAGTTTTAGCCCGTTAGTGGCACTCTTTTTGTGGTTTTTTAATTCCTCCCCATGAATCATGTGGCGTTCATCTGCCAGCCAGAGCAGAGTTTTGGCGCTACTTATTTTGGTTAAGCAATGCGTATGTCAACATCCACTGAAGTCATCGCTCATCACTGGGCATTCGCTATATTTCTCATCATTGCCATTGGCCTCTGCTGTCTGATGCTGGTTGGCGGTTGGTATCTCGGCGGTCGCGCGCGCGCGCGTAGCAAGAACACTCCATTTGAGTCGGGTATCGACTCCGTGGGCTCTGCTCGCTTACGTCTCTCGGCGAAGTTCTACCTGGTCGCCATGTTCTTCGTCATCTTTGACGTGGAAGCCCTTTACCTTTACGCATGGTCAACCTCTATCCGTGAAAGCGGTTGGGTCGGCTTTGTGGAAGCCGCAATTTTCATTTTAGTGTTACTGGCAGGCCTGGTTTACCTCGTCCGTATCGGTGCGCTGGACTGGACGCCTGCGCGTTCCCGTCGCACGCTGGTCAATCCGGAAACTGACAGTTCTACTAATCGTCATACGCAGTAAAAGCGAGGCAATAAGATGGATTATACGCTCACCCGCATAGATCCTAACGGTGAGAACGACCGTTACCCCCTGCAAAAACAGGAGATCGTAACCGACCCTCTTGAGCAGGAAGTGAATAAAAGCGTGTACATGGGCAAGCTCGAAAACGCCCTGCACGATATGGTCAACTGGGGTCGCAAGAACTCAATCTGGCCCTACAACTTCGGCCTTTCCTGCTGCTACGTTGAAATGGTGACGTCATTCACTGCGGTGCATGACGTTGCGCGTTTTGGTGCAGAAGTACTGCGTGCATCTCCACGTCAGGCTGACCTGATGGTGGTGGCCGGTACCTGTTTCACCAAAATGGCCCCGGTTATTCAGCGCCTGTACGATCAGATGCTGGAGCCAAAGTGGGTTATCTCTATGGGCGCCTGTGCAAACTCCGGCGGCATGTACGACATTTATTCTGTTGTGCAGGGCGTTGATAAGTTTATCCCGGTCGATGTTTACATTCCCGGCTGCCCGCCGCGTCCGGAAGCCTACATGCAGGCGCTGATGCTGCTGCAGGAGTCCATCGGCAAAGAGCGTCGTCCGCTCTCCTGGGTGGTTGGCGATCAGGGCGTATACCGCGCCAATATGCAATCTGAACGCGAGCGTAAACGCGGCGAACGTATTGCTGTGACGAATCTCCGTACGCCTGACGAGATTTAACTTTGCGCCTGTCGGCAGTGAAATGTCTTCGCATATCAAAACTATAGCGCGAAGCCACGCCCGACAGTCACCACGGACCTTTTGCAATGGTGAACAATATGACCGATTTAACCGCGCATGACGCCGCCGCCTGGCAGACCCGGGATCATCTCGATGACCCGGTGATTGGCGAACTGCGCAACCGTTTTGGGCCGGATGCCTTTACCGTTCAGCCAACCCGCACCGGGGTACCTGTTGTTTGGGTCAAGCGTGAACAGTTACTGGAAGTGGTCGATTTCCTCAAGAAATTGCCAAAACCTTACGTCATGCTGTTTGACTTACACGGCATGGACGAGCGTCTGCGCACACACCGTGACGGGTTACCCGCCGCGGATTTTTCCGTTTTCTATCATCTGATTTCTATCGACCGCAACCGCGACATCATGCTCAAGGTGGCGCTGTCTGAGAACGATCTGAATGTGCCGACGGTAACCAAACTCTTCCCGAACGCCAACTGGTATGAGCGTGAAACCTGGGAGATGTTCGGTATCAACATCGAGGGCCACCCAAACCTGCGTCGCATCATGATGCCGGATACCTGGGAAGGCCATCCGCTGCGTAAGGACTACCCGGCGCGCGCCACCGAATTCGATCCGTTTGAGCTGACCAAAGCCAAGCAGGATCTGGAGATGGAAGCGCTGACCTTCAAGCCTGAACAGTGGGGCATGAAGCGCAGCACCGAAAACGAGGACTTCATGTTCCTCAATCTCGGCCCAAACCACCCGTCCGCGCACGGTGCATTCCGCATTATCCTTCAGCTCGACGGTGAAGAGATTGTCGACTGCGTCCCGGACATCGGCTACCACCACCGTGGTGCTGAGAAGATGGGCGAGCGTCAGTCCTGGCACAGCTACATTCCGTACACCGACCGTATCGAGTACCTCGGCGGCTGCGTGAACGAAATGCCTTACGTGCTGGCCGTTGAAAAACTGGCGGGTATCAAGGTCCCCGAGCGCGTGGACGTCATCCGCGTCATGCTCTCCGAACTGTTCCGTATTAACAGCCACCTGCTGTACATCTCCACGTTCATTCAGGACGTCGGCGCAATGACGCCGGTGTTCTTCGCGTTTACCGATCGCCAGAAAATCTACGATCTGGTTGAAGCGATCACCGGTTTCCGTATGCACCCGGCCTGGTTCCGCATCGGCGGCGTGGCGCACGATCTGCCGCGTGGCTGGGATCGTCTGCTGCGTGAATTCCTCGAGTGGATGCCGAAGCGTCTGGATTCTTACGAGAAAGCCGCGCTGCGTAACACTATTCTGAAAGGTCGTTCTCAGGGCGTCGCCGCTTATACCGCGAAAGAAGCGCTGGAGTGGGGCACCACCGGTGCCGGCCTGCGTGCTACCGGGATCGACTTCGACGTGCGTAAGGCGCGTCCATACTCTGGATATGAAAACTTCGACTTCGAAATCCCGGTTGGCGGCGGCGTGTCCGACTGCTACACCCGCGTGATGCTGAAAGTCGAAGAGCTGCGCCAGAGCCTGCGCATTCTTGAGCAGTGCCTCAAGAACATGCCGGAAGGCCCGTTCAAGGCGGATCACCCGCTGACGACGCCGCCGCCGAAAGAGCGCACGCTGCAGCATATCGAAACCCTGATCACTCACTTCCTGCAGGTTTCCTGGGGCCCGGTTATGCCGGCCAACGAATCCTTCCAGATGATTGAGGCGACCAAGGGCATCAACAGCTACTACCTGACCAGCGACGGCAGCACCATGAGCTACCGCACCCGTATCCGTACGCCGAGCTATGCGCACCTGCAGCAGATCCCGGCGGCGATTCGCGGCAGCCTGGTATCAGACCTTATCGTCTATCTGGGTAGTATTGATTTTGTTATGTCAGATGTGGACCGCTAATTATGCACGAGAATCAACAACCACAAACCGAGGCTTTTGAGCTGAGTGCGGCCGAGCGTGACGCTATCGAGCACGAAAAGCACCACTACGAAGACCCGCGTGCGGCGTCCATTGAAGCGCTGAAGATCGTTCAGAAACAGCGTGGCTGGGTGCCGGATGGCGCGATCTATGCGATCGCCGACGTACTGGGCATCCCGGCGAGCGACGTCGAAGGCGTGGCTACGTTCTACAGCCAGATCTTCCGCCAGCCAGTGGGCCGTCACGTCATTCGCTACTGCGACAGCGTGGTGTGTCACATCACCGGTTATCAGGGTATTCAGGCGGCGCTTGAGCAGAAGCTCAACATCAAGCCAGGCCAGACGACCTTTGACGGGCGTTTCACCCTGCTGCCGACCTGCTGCCTCGGTAACTGCGACAAGGGGCCGAACATGATGATTGATGAGGACACTCACAGCCATCTGACGCCGGAGGCAATCCCTGAGCTGCTGGAGCGTTACAAATGAAAACTGTGACCATGACGCCTGAAACGCATCCGCTGACGTGGCGTCTGCGCGAAGACAAACAGCCGGTCTGGCTCGAAGAGTACCAGAGCAAAAACGGCTATGCGGGCGCGCGTAAAGCGCTTACCGGCATGGCCCCGGATGATATCGTCAACGCGGTGAAAGACGCGGGTCTGAAAGGGCGCGGCGGTGCGGGCTTCTCCACCGGTCTGAAGTGGAGCCTGATGCCGAAAGACGAATCCATGAACATCCGTTACCTGCTGTGTAACGCCGATGAAATGGAGCCAGGCACCTATAAAGACCGCCTGCTGATGGAGCAGCTGCCGCACCTGCTGGTGGAAGGCATGCTGATCTCCGCGTTCGCGCTGAAAGCCTACCGCGGCTACATCTTCCTGCGTGGCGAATATATCGAAGCCGCTGTGCATCTGCGCCGTGCGATTGCTGAAGCGACTGAAGCGGGTCTGCTGGGCAAAAACATTCTCGGCACCGGATTTGACTTCGAACTGTTCGTGCACACCGGTGCGGGACGTTATATCTGCGGGGAAGAAACCGCGCTGATTAACTCCCTCGAAGGCCGTCGTGCGAACCCACGTTCCAAGCCACCATTCCCGGCAAGTTCCGGCGTGTGGGGCAAACCGACCTGCGTAAACAACGTAGAAACCCTGTGCAACGTGCCAGCCATTCTCGCTAACGGCGTGGAGTGGTATCAGAACATCTCGAAAAGCAAAGATGCGGGCACCAAACTGATGGGCTTCTCCGGGCGCGTGAAAAATCCTGGCCTGTGGGAATTGCCGTTCGGCACCACCGCACGTGAAATCCTCGAAGATTACGCGGGTGGCATGCGCGATGGCCTGAAATTCAAAGCCTGGCAGCCGGGCGGGGCAGGGACTGACTTCCTGACCGAAGCGCACCTCGATTTACCGATGGAGTTTGAAAGCATCGGTAAAGCAGGTAGCCGTCTGGGTACTGCGCTGGCGATGGCGGTTGACCATGAAATTGGCATGGTTGGCCTGGTGCGTAACCTCGAAGAGTTCTTCGCCCGCGAATCCTGCGGCTGGTGTACGCCGTGCCGCGATGGCCTGCCGTGGAGCGTGAAAATTCTGCGTGCCCTTGAGCGTGGCGAAGGCCAGCCGGGTGATATCGAGACGCTTGAGCAACTGTGTCGATTCCTCGGGCCGGGTAAGACCTTCTGTGCGCATGCGCCAGGTGCGGTCGAACCGCTGCAGAGCGCGATTAAATATTTCCGCGAAGAATTTGAAGCAGGCATTAAGCAGCAGTTCAGCAACACCCATCTGATTAATGGGATTCAGCCCAACCTGCTGAAAACGCGCTGGTAAGCCCTGAGAATTTTGATTAACGCCCGGTTTCGGCCGGGCCAACTGGAAGCACGCTAATGGCTACGATTCATGTAGACGGCAAAGAATACGAGGTCAACGGAGCGGATAACCTGTTACAGGCTTGTCTCTCTCACGGCCTTGATATTCCTTATTTTTGCTGGCATCCGGCGCTGGGAAGCGTGGGAGCCTGCCGCCAGTGTGCGGTGAAGCAATATCAAAACGCGGAAGACACGCGTGGCCGCCTGGTGATGTCCTGTATGACTCCGGCATCCGATGGCACCTTTATCTCTATCGACGACGAAGAAGCGAAACAGTTCCGCGAAAGCGTAGTGGAGTGGCTGATGACCAACCACCCGCACGACTGTCCGGTTTGTGAAGAGGGCGGTAACTGCCATCTTCAGGATATGACCGTAATGACCGGTCATAGCTTCCGTCGCTACCGTTTCACCAAACGTACGCACCGTAACCAGGATTTGGGGCCGTTCATCTCTCACGAAATGAACCGCTGCATCGCCTGTTACCGCTGCGTGCGTTACTACAAAGATTATGCCGACGGTGGCGATCTGGGCGTGTATGGCGCGCACGATAACGTCTACTTCGGTCGTCCGGAAGACGGTACGCTGGAGAGCGAATTCTCCGGCAACCTCGTTGAAATCTGCCCGACCGGCGTTTTCACTGACAAAACTCACTCCGAGCGCTACAACCGTAAATGGGACATGCAGTTCGCACCAAGCATCTGCCAGCAGTGCTCCCTTGGCTGTAACACCAGCCCGGGTGAGCGCTACGGCGAACTGCGTCGTATCGAAAACCGTTACAACGGCACCGTAAACCACTACTTCCTCTGCGACCGTGGTCGTTTTGGTTACGGCTACGTGAACCTGAAAAATCGTCCGCGTCAGCCGGTTCAGCGTCGTGGTGACGACTTCATTACCCTGAACGCTGAGCAGGCGATGCAGGGTGCCGCAGATATTCTGCGTCAGTCGAAGAAAGTGATCGGCATCGGTTCTCCGCGTGCGAGCGTAGAGAGTAACTTCGCGCTGCGTGAACTGGTTGGGGAAGAGAACTTCTACACCGGTATCGCCAAAGGTGAACAGGAGCGTCTGCAGCTGGCGCTGAAAGTGTTGCGTGAAGGCGGCATCCACACCCCTGCGCTGCGCGACATCGAATCCTACGATGCGGTGCTGGTATTAGGTGAAGATATCACCCAGACCGGCGCCCGCGTTGCCCTGGCGGTGCGTCAGGCGGTGAAAGGGAAAGCGCGCGAGATGGCGGCGGCTCAGAAAGTGGCTGACTGGCAGATTGCGGCAATCCTGAACATCGGTCAGCGCGCTAAGCATCCGCTGTTCGTGACGAACGTCGACAATACCCGTCTGGATGATATCGCCGCGTGGACTTACTGCGCTCCGGTGGAAGACCAGGCGCGTTTAGGCTTCGCAATCGCTCATGCGCTGGATAACAACGCGCCAGCGGTGGAAGGCTTGAGCAACGACCTTAAAGGCAAAATTGACGTTATCGTGCAGGCGCTGGCCGGTGCGAAAAAGCCGCTGATTATTTCTGGTACTAACTCCGGTAGCGCCGAAATCATTCAGGCCGCGGCGAACGTCGCCAAAGCGCTGAAAGGCCGTGGCGCAGACGTCGGTGTGACCATGATTGCCCGTGCGGTTAACAGCGTAGGCCTTGGCCTGATCGGCGGCGGTTCGCTGGAAGATGCGCTGAGCGAGCTGGAATCTGGCTCTGCGGATGCAGTTGTGGTGCTGGAAAACGATCTCCACCGCCATGCAGCGGCTTCCCGCGTAGATGCTGCGCTGTCTAAAGCGCCGCTGGTGATGGTTATCGACCATCAGCGCACCGCGATTATGGACAAAGCCCATCTGGTGCTTTCTGCCGCAAGTTTTGCAGAAAGTGACGGTACGGTAATCAACAACGAAGGTCGTGCCCAGCGTTTCTTCCAGGTTTATGATCCGGCTTACTACGACAGCAACACCGTGATGCTGGAAAGCTGGCGCTGGCTGCACTCGCTGCACAGCACCGTGCAGAGCCGCGAAGTGGACTGGACTCAACTGGATCACGTGATCGACGCTGCCGTGGCGAAACTACCGCAGCTGGCAGGCATCAAAGAAGCCGCGCCGGACGCATCGTTCCGTATTCGTGGTCAGAAACTGGCGCGTGAACCGCACCGCTACAGTGGTCGTACTGCAATGCGTGCGAACATCAGCGTTCACGAACCGCGTCAGCCGCAGGATAAAGACACCATGTTCGCCTTCTCTATGGAAGGGAACAACCAGCCGTCAGCACCGCGTTCGCAAATTCCGTTCGCATGGGCTCCGGGCTGGAACTCCCCGCAGGCATGGAACAAGTTCCAGGCGGAAGTGGGCGGCAAACTGCGTCACGGCGATCCTGGCGTGCGCCTGATTGAAGCGTCTGCAAACGGTCTGGAATACTTCGGCACCGTGCCGGCAGGCTTCGAAGCGCAGGAAGGTCAGTGGCGTGTTGCGCCGTGCTATCACCTGTTCGGCAGTGACGAAATGTCACAGCGTTCGCCGGTCTTCCAGCAGCGTATGCCGGAGCCTTACATCAAGCTCAATCCGGCAGATGCCGCGAAGCTTGGCGTGAACGCGGGCGCGAAGATTGCCTTCAGCTACGACGGTCAGACCGTCACTCTGCCACTGCTGCTTTCCGAAGGGCTGACGGCAGGGCAGGTGGGCCTGCCAATGGGTATGCCGGGCATTGCGCCAGTGCTGGCCGGTGCGCGTATTGAAAATCTGCAGGAGGCGAAAGCATGAGTTGGTTAACACCGGATGTTATCGACATTCTGTTAAGCATCCTGAAGGCAGTTGTCATCCTGCTGGTGGTTGTCACCTGCGGGGCGTTCATGAGCTTTGGTGAACGTCGTCTGCTCGGTCTGTTCCAGAACCGTTACGGGCCGAACCGCGTAGGCTGGGGCGGCTCGCTCCAACTGGTGGCGGACATGATCAAGATGTTCTTCAAAGAGGACTGGATCCCGAAATTTACCGACAAGGTGATCTTCACCCTGGCGCCGGTTATCGCGTTCACCTCTTTGCTGCTGTCGTTTGCCATCGTCCCGGTCAGCCCGACCTGGGTGGTTGCCGACCTCAACATCGGTATTCTGTTCTTCCTGATGATGGCGGGTCTGGCGGTTTACGCCGTGCTGTTCGCAGGCTGGTCGAGTAACAACAAATACTCGCTGCTCGGTGCAATGCGTGCTTCAGCGCAAACCCTGAGCTACGAAGTGTTCCTCGGCCTGTCGCTGATGGGGGTTGTCGCGCAGGCTGGCTCCTTCAACATGACCGATATCGTCAATAACCAGGCACACCTGTGGAACGTGATTCCACAGTTCTTCGGCTTCATTACTTTCGCTATCGCGGGCGTGGCGGTGTGTCACCGTCACCCGTTTGACCAGCCGGAAGCGGAGCAGGAGCTGGCCGACGGTTACCACATCGAATACTCCGGCATGAAGTTCGGTCTGTTCTTCGTGGGTGAATACATCGGTATCGTCACCGTTTCAGCGCTGATTGTGACGCTGTTCTTCGGTGGCTGGCAGGGTCCGTTCTTACCGCCATTCATCTGGTTCGCGATCAAAACCGCGTTCTTCATGATGATGTTCATTTTGATCCGTGCTGCATTGCCTCGTCCGCGTTACGACCAGGTGATGTCCTTCGGCTGGAAAGTGTGCCTGCCGCTGACGCTGATCAACTTGCTGGTAACGGCGGCTGTCATTCTCTGGCAGCAGCCATAAGGGGCGAATAGACCATGACTTTAAAAGAATTAATAGTGGGCTTCGGCACCCAGGTTCGTAGTATCTGGATGATCGGGATGCACGCTTTCGCCAAACGCGAAACGCAGATGTATCCGGAAGAGCCGGTTTACCTGCCGCCGCGCTACCGTGGCCGCATCGTGCTGACGCGCGATCCGGACGGTGAAGAGCGCTGCGTAGCCTGTAACCTGTGCGCTGTTGCCTGTCCGGTTGGCTGTATCTCTCTGCAAAAGGCAGAGACCAAAGATGGCCGCTGGTATCCAGAGTTTTTCCGCATCAACTTCTCACGTTGCATTTTCTGCGGCCTGTGTGAAGAAGCGTGCCCGACCACGGCGATTCAGTTGACCCCGGACTTCGAGCTGGGTGAATACAAGCGTCAGGACCTG
>DKMD01000010.1:0-53353 GCA_002470465.1 Pluralibacter sp. UBA7423 | reverse complement strand
GAGAGGGGCAATGGAATTCGCATTTTACATTTGTGGTCTCGTCGCCATCCTGGCCACGCTACGGGTCATCACGCACACCAATCCGGTGCATGCGTTGCTGTACCTGATCATCTCCCTGCTGGCGATTGCCGGGGTGTTCTTCTCGCTCGGAGCGTATTTCGCCGGGGCGCTGGAGATCATTGTTTATGCCGGGGCGATCATGGTGCTGTTCGTGTTCGTAGTGATGATGCTGAACCTGGGCGGCGCCGAAATCGAACAGGAACGTCAGTGGCTGAAGCCGCAGGTCTGGATTGGGCCTGGCGTGCTGTCCGTGGTTCTGCTGGCGGTGATTGTTTACGGTATTTTGGGCGTGAGCGACCAGGGTATCGACGGCAACGCGATCAGCGCGAAGGAAGTGGGCGTTGCACTGTTCGGTCCGTACGTGCTGGCGGTGGAACTGGCTTCCATGCTGCTGCTGGCGGGCCTGGTTGTCGCCTTCCACGTTGGTCGTGAAGACCGCGTGGGTGAAGTCATCAGCAACCGTCCGAACGACAGCAAAAGAAAACCGGAGGAGCACGCATGATCCCCTTAACACATGGACTGATCCTCGCGGCGATCCTCTTCGTTCTCGGGCTGACCGGTCTGGTTATCCGCCGCAATCTGCTGTTTATGCTGATCGGGCTGGAAATCATGATTAACGCCGCCGCGCTGGCCTTCGTGGTTGCCGGTAGCTACTGGGGCCAGACCGACGGTCAGGTGATGTATATCCTCGCTATCAGCCTCGCGGCTGCGGAGGCGAGTATTGGCCTGGCGCTGCTGCTGCAGCTGCACCGTCGCCGCCAGAACCTGAACATCGATTCAGTAAGTGAGTTGCGTGGATGAACATGCTTGCCTTAACCGTCATTTTGCCATTGATTGGCTTCCTGCTGCTCGCCTTCTCTCGCGGGCGCTGGTCTGAGAATCTCTCCGCCACCATCGGTATGGGCTCTGTGGGCCTGGCCGCGCTGACCACCGTTTTCGTCGGCGTGGATTTCTTCGCCAACGGTAAACAGGCCGTCAGCGTGCCGCTGTGGAACTGGATGTCCGTCGGTGATTTCAACATCGGCTTCAATCTGGTGCTGGATGGCCTGTCGCTGACCATGCTCTCTGTGGTTACCGGCGTTGGCTTCCTGATCCACATGTTCGCTTCCTGGTACATGCGTGGGGAAGAGGGCTACTCCCGCTTCTTCGCCTACACCAACCTGTTCATTGCGAGCATGGTGGTGCTGGTGCTGGCGGATAACCTGCTGCTGATGTACCTGGGCTGGGAAGGCGTGGGCCTGTGCTCCTATCTGCTGATCGGTTTCTACTATACCGATCCGAAGAATGGCGCAGCAGCGATGAAAGCCTTCGTCGTGACCCGTGTGGGTGACGTGTTCCTCGCTTTCGCGCTGTTCATCCTCTACAACGAGCTGGGCACCCTGAACTTCCGTGAAATGGTCGAGCTGGCTCCGCAGCACTTCGAAGCCGGCAACAACATGTTGACCTGGGCAACGCTGATGCTGCTGGGTGGTGCGGTCGGTAAATCGGCTCAGCTGCCGTTGCAGACGTGGCTTGCGGACGCAATGGCCGGTCCAACTCCGGTTTCTGCGCTGATCCACGCCGCAACCATGGTGACCGCGGGCGTCTACCTGATTGCCCGTACTCACGGCCTGTTCCTGATGACCCCGGAAATTCTGCATCTGGTGGGTATTGTTGGTGCGGTTACGCTGGTGATGGCAGGCTTTGCCGCACTGGTTCAGACCGACATCAAACGTGTACTCGCTTACTCCACCATGAGCCAGATTGGCTACATGTTCCTGGCGCTCGGCGTTCAGGCATGGGATGCAGCGATTTTCCATCTGATGACCCACGCGTTCTTCAAAGCGCTGCTGTTCCTCTCGTCCGGTTCGGTCATTCTGGCCTGCCACCACGAGCAGAACATCTTCAAAATGGGTGGCCTGCGTAAGTCAATTCCGCTGGTGTATGTCTGCTTCCTGGTCGGTGGTGCTGCGCTGTCCGCGCTGCCGCTGATTACCGCAGGCTTCTTCAGTAAGGATGAGATCCTGGCAGGTGCGATGGCCAACGGTCACATCAACCTGATGATCGCCGGTCTGGTGGGCGCGTTCATGACGTCGCTCTATACCTTCCGCATGATCTTCATCGTGTTCCACGGCAAAGAGCAGATCCACGCGCACGCAGGGAAGGGGATTACCCATCACCTGCCGCTTATCGTGCTGCTCGTTCTGTCCACCTTTGTTGGCGCCATGATTGTTCCGCCACTGCAGGGTGTACTGCCGCAGACAACTGAACTGGAACACAGCCACGTCCTGACTCTGGAAATCACCTCCGGCGTTGTGGCGATTGCCGGCATCCTGATTGCCGCCTGGCTGTGGCTGGGTAAACGTACGCTGGTCACCGCGATTGCCAACAGCGCGCCGGGCCGTCTGCTCGGAACCTGGTGGTACAACGCCTGGGGCTTCGACTGGCTGTACGATAATATTTTCGTCAAACCGTACCTGGGCATTGCGTGGCTGCTGAAACGCGATCCGCTGAACAGTCTGATGAATCTCCCGGCCATTCTTTCCCGCTTCGCAGGCAAAGGTCTGCTGGTGAGCGAGAACGGTTACCTGCGCTGGTATGTGGCATCCATGAGCATTGGCGCGGTGGTTGTTCTCGCGCTGCTGATGGTTTTGCGTTGAGTTGACAGAAAAGGAATATAGATCGCCATGTTATTACCCTGGCTAATACTAATCCCGTTTATCGGCGGCTTCTTATGCTGGCAGACCGAGCGCTTCGGCGTGAAGGTGCCGCGCTGGATTGCGCTGATCACCATGGGACTGACGCTGGCCCTGTCCCTGCAGCTGTGGCTGCAGGGCGGCTACTTGCTGACGCAATCCGCTGGCATTCCGCAATGGCAGTCTGAGTTCATTCTGCCGTGGATCCCACGCTTTGGTATCACCGTTCACCTCGCCATTGACGGCCTGTCGCTGCTGATGGTTGTGCTGACCGGCCTGCTCGGCGTGCTGGCGGTACTCTGCTCCTGGCAGGAAATTCAGAAATATCAGGGCTTCTTCCACCTCAACCTGATGTGGATCCTGGGTGGCGTTATCGGCGTGTTCCTCGCCATCGACATGTTCCTGTTCTTCTTCTTCTGGGAAATGATGCTGGTGCCGATGTACTTCCTGATCGCGCTGTGGGGCCACAAGGCTTCCGACGGTAAAACGCGTATCACGGCGGCCACCAAGTTCTTCATCTACACCCAGGCGAGCGGTCTGGTGATGTTGATTGCCATCCTGGCGCTGGTGTTCGTGCACTACAGCGCGACCGGCGTGTGGACCTTCAACTACGAGCAGCTGCTGAAAACGCCGATGGCCCACAACGTGGAATATCTGCTGATGCTCGGCTTCTTCATCGCCTTCGCGGTGAAAATGCCGGTAGTACCGCTGCATGGCTGGCTGCCGGATGCGCACTCTCAGGCACCAACGGCAGGTTCCGTTGACCTCGCGGGCATCTTGCTGAAAACCGCGGCCTACGGTCTGCTGCGCTTCGCGCTGCCGCTGTTCCCGAACGCGTCTGCTGAATTTGCGCCAATCGCAATGTGGCTCGGCGTGATCGGTATCTTCTACGGCGCGTGGATGGCCTTCACCCAGTACGACATCAAGCGTCTGATCGCTTACACCTCTGTTTCGCACATGGGCTTCGTGCTGATTGCGATTTACACCGGCAGCCAGCTGGCGTACCAGGGCGCGGTGATTCAGATGATTGCGCACGGTTTGTCCGCGGCGGGTCTGTTCATTCTGTGTGGTCAGCTGTACGAACGTCTGCACACGCGTGATATGCGCATGATGGGCGGCCTGTGGAGCAAAATTAAATGGCTGCCAGCGCTGTCTATGTTCTTCGCTGTGGCAACCCTCGGTATGCCGGGCACCGGTAACTTCGTTGGTGAATTCATGATTCTGTTCGGCAGCTTCCACGTCGTGCCGGTCATTACCGTGATTTCCACCTTCGGTCTGGTGTTTGCTTCCGTCTACTCGCTGGCGATGCTGCATCGTGCTTACTTCGGTAAAGCGAAAAGCGAAATTGCGGCCAAAGAACTGCCAGGGATGTCGCTGCGCGAGCTGTTTATCATCCTGCTGCTAGTGGTGCTGCTGGTTCTGCTCGGGTTCTACCCGCAGCCGATTCTCGACACCTCACACGCTGCGATGGGCAATATTCAGCAGTGGTTTGTTAATTCTGTTACTACTACAAGGCCGTAAATCGCCATGACAATAACTCCACAACAACTGATCGCACTGCTACCGCTGCTGATCGTCGGCTTGACGGTGGTGGTTGTGATGCTCTCCATTGCGTGGCGACGCAATCATTTCCTCAATGCCACGCTAGCGGTTGTCGGCCTCAACGTCGCGCTGCTGTCGCTTTGGTTTGTCGGTCACGTTGGCGCGATGGACGTCACGCCGCTGATGCGCGTTGATGGCTACGCCATGCTTTACACCGGGCTGGTGCTGCTGGCGAGTCTCGCCACCTGTACCTTTGCCTATCCGTGGCTCGAAGGCTATTACGACAACAAAGAAGAGTTCTACCTGCTGGTGCTGATTGCCGCGCTGGGTGGCATTCTGTTGGCGAACGCCAACCATATGGCTGCGCTGTTCCTTGGTATCGAGCTTATCTCGCTGCCGCTGTTCGGCCTGATTGGTTATGCCTACCGCCAGAAACGCTCGCTGGAAGCCAGCATCAAATACACCATTCTGTCTGCCGCAGCCTCTTCATTTCTGCTGTTCGGTATGGCGCTGGTGTATGCGAACTCCGGTAGCCTGTCGTTCCTGGCACTGGGCAAAGCGCTTGCGGACAATATGCTGCATGAGCCGCTGCTGCTGGCGGGTCTGGGCCTGATGATTGTTGGCCTCGGCTTCAAGCTCTCTCTGGTTCCGTTCCACCTGTGGACGCCAGACGTGTATCAGGGCGCGCCTGCGCCGGTCTCCACCTTCCTGGCGACCGCGAGCAAAATCGCTATCTTTGGCGTCGTAATGCGTCTGTTCCTGTACGCGCCAGTGGGCGACAGCGAAGCCGTTCGTGTGGTGCTGGGCATCATTGCCTTTGTGTCCATCATCTTCGGTAATCTGATGGCTCTGAGCCAGACCAATATCAAGCGTCTGCTCGGTTACTCCTCCATCTCTCACCTGGGTTATCTGCTGGTGGCGCTGATTGCGATGCACAGCGGCCAGATGTCCATGGAAACCGTTGGCGTGTACCTGGCCGGTTACCTGTTCAGCAGCCTTGGCGCGTTCGGTGTCGTCAGCCTGATGTCCAGCCCTTACCGTGGCCCGGATGCAGACTCTCTGTACTCTTACCGTGGTCTGTTCTGGCACCGTCCGATTCTGTCGGCGGTCATGACCGTGATGATGCTCTCCCTGGCGGGTATCCCGATGACGCTTGGCTTTATCGGTAAATTCTACGTGCTGGCCGTGGGCGTCCAGGCACACCTGTGGTGGCTGACTGCCGCGGTAGTTATCGGTTCCGCGATTGGTCTTTACTACTACCTGCGCGTAGCGGTGAGCCTGTATCTGGAAGCGCCGCAGCAGCTGAACCGTGATGCGCCGTCGAACTGGCAGTACAGCGCCGGTGGTATCGTGGTGCTGATTTCCGCGCTGCTGGTGCTGATCCTCGGTATCTATCCGCAGCCGCTGATTAGCATTGTTCAGCTCGCGATGCCGATGATGTAATCACGTGAAAGCCTGATAAAAGCCGCCGACTTGTTCGGCGGTTTTTTTTCGCCTGAACGAGAGACAATCGTGGAGGTATGCGCAGGAGGGAGTTCGGTGAAAAGGCAGTGACAGGAAAAGTCGCCAAATCCTCAAATTTCAAGCCAGGATTTGTAGCGTAAAGGCCATTCCATCGTTGGCGTCCCGGGTTTACCCATCCCAAAACCATGACCGCCCGACGAGTAACGGCACATATCCACAGGTACGTGCTCGTGCTGGCAAACCGCCGCCATAATTAATGTGTTATGTGGGTCTGAAATGGGGTCATCCTCCGCCTGTACTAAGAACATTGGCGGAGTATGCGGCGTAACAAAATTCTGTATCGACCATCGGGCATTTTCTTCATCCGTGGCATGGGATCCCACCAGAATGTTATGCGTTGAAGTATGAGTGTAAGGTTTTTCGAGGGTGATAATGGGATAAATCAGCGCTGCACGATCGGCATACGCAGGGGTTCTGTCCAGCGCATCTTGTTCAGGATAGGATTGAAAACCTGTTCGTGCTGCGGCCATACCTAACAGATGCCCACCCGCAGAAAAGCCCAGTAAGCTCACATGTTTTTCACCGCTACGTACAATGCGCAGAGCGCGTTGTGCGTCTTGCAGAGCCACCATGTTGCCATCGTGCCAGCCTTCCCGCGGCAACCTATAGGTCAACACATAGGCGGTGTAGCCAAGCCTGGTCAACCAAATTGCTGCGGGCCACGCTTCTTTCCCCATCTCCATACGTTTGTAGCCACCTCCGGCAGCCACCAGCACAGCCTGACCGTTTGGATGCCCGGGTTTAAATACCTGTAACGAAGGACGGGCAACATTACTCAGAGCGTCCCTGGCATTTAATAACTCGCCACCAGAAGGACCCCGGCCTCCAGGCGGTGTGCCTTTCCATAACGCAATTTTTTCGTACTGCGCCGAAGGCGGTTCAGCAATAAGATTATCTTGCTGTACTTTCTTTTGGTGAGCCAGTACGGAGCCCGCGCGTATCGTGACAATGGCAGCAGCCGCCCTTGCAATAAACTGACGACGATCCATGATATTTCCTCACCATTTAATTACGCTTATTACAGCATCAAAACGTGGATAAATATTGAGGATTTTATTTTGCCGCCGCAGCTTATTGTGCGTTGGGTTTTGCAATCAGTTGCGCTACTCAGTGCTGCCTGTCACAGAGAAAAGATCACCAGCCGCAGACGTTAACTTCTTCGTCGGTGTCGTAACCACGAACGATATTGATTAAATCCTTCACGGTGTCCGCCGCGATTGTCGCATCATGCAGTTCAGCCAGCGTAGCCAGGTTCTTATCGACGGAGACGCCATTATTATTGTTGGTGACCGTCACAATGAAGCCTTTGGGGGCATCTTCTTTGCTTGCCAGATTTTCAACCAGCTCGTTAAGCGCCTGCACGGCAATATCAGGGATATAGAGCGACATCGGTTTCAAATAAACTTTGGCCTGTTTCTCTTTACTGGCGTAGTTAACGACTTCAAGCGTGTAGCCTTTGTTTTCGATATCCATTACAGACTCCTTAATCTTCAGTAAGGATTTTCGGGTCAACATAAAAGTCGACGTTAAAAACAGTGTCTTCGGTCAGCGCCTCAATACGGTGCCATTTTTCTGGCGGGAAAACACCAAACTGACCCGCTTCGATAGTCAATGTTTCTACGGGATCCGGGCTGGTCTCATCCGCATAGCCCAAATAACGGATGCACCCCTGCATGACGCTCAGGCGAGGGTAGACACCCTGACGGGTGCCTTTGTCCAGATGTCGCTGCCAGATAGAGGCCGGTGCCGTTTCTTTTGTCCAGAGTGGGGTTGCTCTGACATGAACATAATGAGTAGGAATAATGATTCTTTCCAAAATTTATCCTCGGATTGTCAGGGTGATACCAGAAAGTTATATCCGTAACTATGCTACGCCTATTCCATTGTGTTGAAAGCGCTTTACAGGGAGAGTTAGGGGTAGCCGGGCGGTAACCCTAATGGGGTGGTCATCTCGTCAGCGGCTCATTATTTAATAATAAACAGGAAATGCGCGGGTTCCAGTTACCGTAAAAGAGATGCTACTTCTTTTCAGAATGGCCCCGCTATAAAAAGAGAAAGGGTCAGACGAGCGTGTACTCTCGTCATGGCCCCGTCGGCACTTAGTGCAGCTTCAGCTGTTGTCGAATCACGCAGTTGCTGCCGTCACCCGGCATCATCAGATGGGTTCTGAAGCGGTAAGCCCTTCATAAACTCGGGTGCTGTAATACTGTCTGCCCAGACCATCGGCTGGGCTTCAATCACAATGCCGTCTTTGGTGAAAAGGCCGGATACAGCGTTAAATTATATTAGTGCAACGTTCCGGAAAGCCGTTGGCTGGGTGATGGATGCCGGAGACAGGCACCCAACATCAACATTACACGGAATGCAGACGGCTAATCAGCGGCCCGTCTTCATGGCGCTCTGCGCGCTCCAGTACTTCTTTAATCACTGTCGAAAGTTGGTTAATTTCAAACTTTGCCACGTAACCATCGGCTTTGACTTTGCGGATATGGTCTTCGTTGGCATTCCCGGAGAGGGAGGAGTGGATCACCACCGGAATGGCCTTCAGGCGTGGGTCGGATTTGATCTTACGGGTCAGGGTAAAGCCGTCCATCTCCGGCATTTCGAGATCCGTCAGCACCAGCGCGATTTTATCGGTGACCGGGACGCCTTCCGTCTGTGCTTCTTTTGCCAGTTTTTCGATAGTGTCCCAGGCCTGTTGGCCGGTGACGTGCATCTTCGCCGGGATTTCCATGGCGTGCAGGCCTTTCTCCAGCATTGCACGCGCCACTTTTGAATCCTCAGCCACAATCGCCATTGCGCCAGGCTTAATGCTTTGCTTCGGCGCAGTCAGGCGAGTGGCATGCAGATCGTGATCGGCTGGCACGATGTCATACAGAATCTGCTCTACGTCGATCACCATCGCCAGGTTGTTGCTGTCCTTGTCGTTATCGAGGCAGGCGATACTGGTGATGTACTGGCCGTTTACGGCTTTTTCAGCCGTGTGTACCTGAGTCCAGTCGAGACGAATAATGTTTTCCACCGATTCGACAGCAAACGCCTGCACGCTGCGGGCATACTCGGTTATCAGCAAAATATTCAACCCGCTTTCTGCTTTACAGCCAAGTACGGAAGGCAGATCGATAACCGGGATAATCTGGTCACGAATGTTGACCATACCCATTACCGGGGCCTTAATGCCCGCGGGTTTTGTGAATGCAGGCATTGGAACGATTTCACGCAGTTTAAATACGTTAATGCCGAAGAGTTCTGCGTTGTCGCCTTCCGCCGACGCACCCAGGCGAAACAGCAGTAGCTCAAAGCGGTTAGACAGGGCCAGATTAGCCCTGTCGTCGATATCTTTCTGGAAATTGTCCATTTTGCCCTCAAAGTGAAGAGAATGCTGAGCCTTTACTTTGTTATCGGCATTTGCGGGCAAAAGTTAAGTCAGAGGGAACACGCTAAAGTCTTCTGCCAGTTCGCAGGCTGTAAATACGGCACGGCACTCAGCCAGCAGAAGCTGACAGCCTTGCCAGTCGTAGCGGGAGCTCACATGCGTGATGATGAGCTTGCCGACGTTAGCTTCGCGCGCCAGTTCCGCTGCCTGCACGGATGATGAATGCCCACGACTGTTGGCTTTTTCCGCCATCGCATGTTCGAGAGTAGTTTCATGCACCATTACGTCTACGTTTTTGGCGAGTTCCAGCGCCGCAGGGCAGGGAGCCGTATCGCCGAAAATGGCAAGTTTAATGCCCGGCGTGCTCGATCCGAGATAATCCTTTCCGTTGACGATGCGCCCGTCCGGCATCGTGACCGTCGCACCTTTTTTAAGCTGCTGGAAAAGCGGACCGGCTTTAATGCCGTCAGCCAGCAATCGTGCAGCATCAAGGGGACCTGGCTTATCATGCTGTTCGATGCGGTAACCGAAGCATTCGACCGGGTGACTGAGCGGATAAGCGGTCACGCGGAAAAAGCCGTCGTCAAAAACTTCACCCTCGCTGATTTCTTCAATCGTGAGCGGGTAGTCCGTCCAGGAACCGCTCAGACGCAGGGCGGTTTCAACAAATTCTTTGATGCCTTTTGGCCCGTAAATTGTGAGCGGTGAAGGATTACCCTGCATCGAACGGCTGCAGAGCAGCCCTGGCAGACCGAAAAGGTGATCGCCATGCAGGTGAGTGATAAAGATTTTATCGAGCTTGCCGGGGTGGTGGCTGGTTCGCAGAAACTGATGCTGGGTCCCTTCTCCGCAGTCGAACAGCCACATCTGCGACAGCGTCGGTTGTTGCAAATTAAGCACTATCGACGTCATATTACGGTGACGGGTCGGAACGCCTGCCGATGTCCCGAGAAAAATCAATTCCATAACGCATTTTCCTTCTTGGCCAGAACACAGAGTATAACGGAGCGCACAATGATCCAGTGGCACGATCTTCACCACAGCCAGTTAACCGTCCAACAACTGTACGCCTTGTTGCAGCTACGCTGTGAGGTCTTTGTCGTCGAGCAGGCCTGTCCGTACCAGGATGTAGACGGCGACGATCTTGTCGGCGAGAACCGGCACATCCTCGGCTGGCGCGACGGTAAGCTGGTGGCATATGCGAGGATTCTGAAAAGTGGCGATGAATTTGAGCCCGTAGTGATAGGCCGGGTGATTGTCAGCCAGGCCGTTCGCGGGGAAAAACTCGGCGTGAAGCTGATGGAGCAAACCCTCGCCAGCTGCGAGCAACACTGGCCGCAGAAGGCGCTGTATCTGGGGGCACAGGCGCATCTTCAGGCATTTTATGCCCACTTCGGTTTTACTCCCGTTACCGACGTCTATGACGAAGACGGCATTCCGCACATCGGTATGGCGCGGGAAGCAAGATCCTGAAGCATTGTCTATAGTTAGCGGACAGGTTTAACCATGGAGAAAACTGATGGCATATCGTTCTTATGAATCACACATTGATGATGACCTGGCCCTGCTGAGTGACACTCTGGAAGAGGTCTTAAGCTTTTCCGGCGATCCCGCTGACCAGAAGTATATCGAGCTTAAGCTGCGTGCCGAAAGAGCACTGCAGGACGTTCAGTCCCGCGTAAGTCAGGCTTCTGACACCTATTACTACCGGGCGAAACAGGCCGTGACCCGTGCCGATGACTACGTACACGAAAAACCCTGGCAAGGTATTGGCGTGGGTGCCGCCGTTGGGCTGGTGTTAGGGCTGCTGCTGGCACGGCGTTAGGCTGCAAACTGCAAAAATCCGCTCCCTCGTCATGGGTACTGCTTTTTTAGGGCAGTACCCTTTATAATGCATGGTTTATATCAAAGGGAGATTCGCGTGCATTCCATTACCGCTGCGCTGGAAGGCCTGCTGGCTTTTCTGACTGACGACTTACCTGATGCGCCCGGCTCGCGAATTTTTGACACTCCCTTCCCTCTGAATGACGCCTTTGACCCGCTGAGCTGGTTAAGCAGTCAGTCTGCTTTCCCCCAATTTTACTGGCAACACCGCAACGGTCAGGAAGAAGCGGCGGCGCTGGGCGCCGTCTGTCACTTTTCTTCTCTTTCTGATGCCGCTGACTGTTTGCAGGAAGCCCAGGCCGATCTGCGAATCTGGGGGCTGAATGCCTTTGAACCTCGCGACGGGCAGCTGTTTCTTCCCCGGGTAGAGTGGCGTCGTCATGCGGGCAAAGCCTCGTTGCGGCTGACGCTCAGTAGTGACGTTTCCTTACGTGACGATGCCGCCGCGGCGCGGGAATTTTTGACCACTCTTCAGCCTTCACGTCCGCTGCCGTTGCTCAGCGGCGAGCTCAAAAATGAACGCCACTATCCCGATCGCGCAGGCTGGGTGCGTTTGATTCAAACGGCCACCGAGACAATCGCCAACGGCGTGCTGGACAAAGTTGTTCTCGCTCGCGCCACCGATTTACGTTTCGCTGCGCCCCTGCATGCGGGGGCGATGATGGCGGCCAGCCGCCGCGTGAACCTCAACTGCTACCATTTCCTGATGGCCTTTGACGCGCAAAACGCCTTTCTTGGCTCCACGCCGGAGAGACTCTGGCAGCGGCAGGGCACCCAGCTTCTCACGGAGGCGCTGGCGGGCACCGTAGCCAGCCATCCAGACGACAAGCAGGCAGATCATCTGGCAGATTGGCTCATGCAGGATGACAAAAATCAGCGGGAAAACCTGCTGGTCGTTGAGGACATCTGCCAGCGTCTCCAGCAGGACGTCAGCGCGCTGGAGGTGCTGCCGCCGCAGGTGGTTCGCCTGCGTAAGGTCCAGCATCTGCGCCGTCGCATTCAGGCCGAACTCCAGGCGCCGGACGACGCGCGCTGCCTGGTCCAGCTACAGCCTACTGCCGCCGTGGCTGGGTTGCCGCGTGAGCAGGCGCGGCAGTTTCTCGAACAGCATGAGCCCTTTACGCGTGAGTGGTATGCGGGCTCTGCCGGGTATCTTAGCCTGCACCAGAGCGAATTTTGCGTTGCGCTGCGCTCTGCAAAAGTGAGTGGCGACGTCGTTCGGCTGTACGCCGGGGCGGGAATTGTTCGCGGATCGGACCCTGAGCAGGAGTGGCAGGAGATCACGCAAAAAGCGGCGGGGTTACGATCGCTGCTGCTGCCTGAATAACAGATAACCGACGCATATCAATAACCTGTCGTCATCGCTCATCTATAATTATTTGCAAAATTGATACCGGACAATCTCATGTCAGTAAGCGCATTTAACCGACGCTGGGCGGCGGTGATCCTCGAAGCTTTAACCCGCCACGGCGTGCAGCACGTCTGTATTGCGCCGGGTTCGCGTTCCACGCCGTTGACGCTGGCGGCGGCAGAAAATCGCGCACTGATTGCTCACACCCATTTTGACGAGCGTGGCCTGGGTCACCTGGCGCTGGGGCTGGCAAAAAGCAGCCGACAGCCCGTGGCGGTGATCGTCACCTCCGGTACGGCGGTTGCGAATCTCTATCCTGCGCTGATTGAAGCGGGTCTGACCGGTGAAAAACTGATCCTGCTGACGGCGGACAGGCCGCCGGAGCTTATCGACTGCGGCGCCAATCAGGCGATTCGCCAGCCGGGCATGTTCAGCTCTCATCCTTCTCAAACCCTTTCTTTGCCGCGCCCGAGCCAGGATATTCCCGCCCGCTGGCTGGTGTCGTCGATTGATAATGCGCTGGGGCAGCTGCACGGCGGTGGTGTACACATCAACTGTCCTTTCGCGGAGCCGCTATATGGCGAAATGGACGAAACCGGGCTTGAGTGGCAGCGGGCGCTTGGCAACTGGTGGCAGAGCGACAAACCCTGGCTGCGCGAAGGCCTGCTGCTGGAAAGCGAAAAGCAGCGCGACTGGTTCTTCTGGCGGCAAAAGCGCGGCGTTGTCGTGGCCGGGCGCATGAGCGCGGCGGAAGGTAAAAAGGTGGCCGAGTGGGCGAAAACCCTCGGCTGGCCGCTGATTGGCGACGTGCTGTCGCAAACCGGGCAGCCGCTGCCGTGTGCGGATTTATGGCTGGGCAATGCCAAAGCGGTCAGCGAACTGGCTCAGGCGCAGATTGTCATCCAGTTCGGCAGCAGCCTGACGGGCAAGCGCCTCCTGCAATGGCAGGCTACCTGCGAGCCGGATGAATACTGGCTGGTGGATAATCTCCCTGGCAGGCTGGATCCGGCTCATCATCGCGGGCGCAGGCTGGTCTGCGAAATAGATAAATGGCTCGACCAGCACCCGGCGGAGCACCGTCAGGGCTGGAGTGTGGCTATCCCGCGGCTTTCAGAGCAGGCGTGGAAAATGACGGTGGCGCAGCGCGAAACCTTCGGTGAAGCGCAGCTTGCGCACCGCATCAGTGACTATCTGCCGGAGCAAGGCCAGCTGTTCGTTGGCAACAGCCTGGTGGTGCGCCTGATTGACGCGCTGGGACAGCTTCCGGCGGGTTATCCGGTGTACAGCAACCGTGGTGCCAGCGGCATCGACGGGCTGATTTCCACCGCCGCTGGCGTACAGCGCGGCAGCGCCAAATCCACACTCGCGATAGTGGGCGACCTCTCCGCGCTTTACGATCTCAACGGTCTGGCGCTGCTGCGGCAGGTTTCCGCGCCGCTGGTGCTGATTGTGGTGAACAACAACGGTGGACAGATTTTCTCCCTGTTGCCGACGCCCGCCGAAGAGCGCGAGCGCTTCTACCTGATGCCGCAAAACGTCAACTTCGGGCACGCGGCGAAGCTGTTTGGCCTGCGCTATCACCGCCCCGAAAGCTGGGCTGAGCTGGAAGATGCCCTGAGCGGCGCGTGGCGACAGCCGGTGACGACGGTTATCGAACTGGTCGTCAATGACACAGACGGCGCGCAAACCCTGCAACATCTGCTCGCGCAGGTCAGCCAGCTATGACGCTAAACGCCGTTGCCCGTGAAGGTGAGAAAGAGCGGCCCTGGCTGGTTTTTCTGCACGGCTTTTCCGGCGATAACCGGGAGTGGCAAGCGGTCGGTGAATCGCTGAGTCAATTTCCCCGGTTGTATCTCGATTTGCCTGGCCATCACGGCAGCGCTGATGTTCCGGTGACGGGGTTTGACGATGTATCTTGGGAAATGCAGGAAACATTGGCAAGCTACAACGTTGCGGCGTGCTGGCTGATTGGCTATTCGTTGGGTGGCCGCGTGGCGATGTATGCTGCTTCTCAGGGAGCGTTGCCTGGCCTGAAAGGCATTATTGTTGAGGGCAGTCATCCCGGCCTTCAGGATGAGGAAGCCCGCAAAATGCGCCTGGCTTCCGATGTACAATGGGATAAACGTTTTCGCACCGAACCGCTCACCCGAGTTTTTGATGCCTGGTACCGCCAGCCGGTGTTTGCTTCGCTGAATGAAAGCCAGCGTCAGGCTCTGGTGGGGCTACGTGCCAGCAACAACGGTTCACGGCTGGCTGACATGCTGATGGCAACGTCGCTTGCGGTACAGCCAGATTTACGCGCGGCGCTAAGCCAGCGTGACTATGCTTTCTGGTACTTATGCGGCGAGCGCGATGCAAAATTCCGCGCCATTGCGCAGGAGCTGGCCGCGCCGTATCACCTTATTCCTCACGCCGGACATAACGCCCACCGGGAAAATCCCGCAGCGGTCGCACACTGTCTGGCACAGATTCTGAACGACTGACGACAGGACAAACTGATGATTTACCCTGATGAAAAAATGCTCTACGCCCCGGTGGAATGGCAGGACTGCTCCGAAGGTTTTACCGACATCCGCTATCAGAAATCCGCTGACGGTATCGCTAAAATCACCATCAATCGTCCACAGGTGCGTAACGCGTTCCGTCCGCTGACCGTCAAAGAGATGATTCAGGCGCTGGCCGACGCTCGCTACGACGATAACGTTGGTGTGATCGTGCTTACCGGTGAAGGCGACAAAGCCTTCTGCGCGGGCGGCGATCAGAAAGTGCGCGGCGACTACGGCGGATATCAGGACGATGCCGGCACGCATCACCTGAACGTGCTGGACTTCCAGCGTCAGATTCGCACCTGCCCGAAACCGGTCGTGGCGATGGTGGCGGGTTACGCCATCGGCGGCGGCCACGTGCTGCACATGATGTGCGATCTGACCATCGCAGCTGAAAACGCGATCTTCGGCCAGACCGGCCCGAAAGTCGGCTCGTTTGACGGCGGCTGGGGTGCATCCTACATGGCCCGCATCGTGGGGCAGAAAAAAGCGCGTGAAATCTGGTTCCTGTGCCGTCAGTACGACGCAAAAGCCGCGCTGGATATGGGCCTGGTCAACACCGTTGTTCCGCTGGCCGATCTGGAAAAAGAGACCGTTCGCTGGTGCCGTGAAATGCTGCAAAACAGCCCAATGGCTCTGCGTTGCCTGAAAGCAGCACTTAATGCCGACTGCGATGGTCAGGCAGGTCTTCAGGAGCTGGCCGGTAACGCTACTATGCTGTTCTACATGACCGAAGAAGGTCAGGAAGGCCGCAACGCCTTCAACCAGAAGCGTCAGCCTGATTTCAGCAAATTCAAACGGAATCCATAATGCGCAACGCCCAGGTATACCGCTGGCAGATCCCCATGGATGCGGGAGTGGTTCTGCGCGAGCGGCGACTGAAAACCCGCGATGGGCTCTTCGTGCGGCTGCGCCTGGGCGAAGCCGAAGGCTGGGGAGAGATCTCACCCTTGCCGGGATTCAGCCTGGAAACGTTAGAAGAGGCGCAGGTCGCCGTGATGGCCTGGGTCCAGGCCTGGCAGCAGGGGAATGATCCTGAACTTCCGCCGTTGCCTTCCGTAGCCTTTGGCCTGAGCTGTGCGCTGGCAGAGCTGCACAACGAGCTACCGCTGGCCGCCGATTACCGCGCGGCACCGCTCTGTACCGGCGATCCGGATGAGCTGTTTGCCGTGCTTGAGGTGATGCCCGGCGAAAAGGTTGCGAAAGTGAAAGTGGGGCTCTGGGAAGCGGTTCGCGACGGCATGGTCGTCAACCTGCTGCTGGAAGCGATTCCTGACTTACAGCTGCGCCTGGATGCCAATCGGGCCTGGACGCCGCTCAAGGCTCAGCAGTTTGCGAAGTACGTTAATCCGGAATACCGCCCGCGTATCGCGTTTATTGAAGAACCGTGCCGCAGCCGTGACGATTCCCGTGCGTTCGCGCAGGAAACCGGCATTGCGATTGCCTGGGATGAAAGCCTGCGCGAAGCCGGTTTTACCTTCACGGCGGAACCCGGCGTAAAAGCGGTGGTCATCAAACCGACGCTTACCGGTAGCCTGCAGCGCGTGTGCGAACAAGTGGCTGCGGCGCATGCGCAGGGGTTAACCGCGGTGATCAGCTCATCAATCGAGTCAAGCCTCGCTCTCACTCAGCTGGCGCGTATTGCGGCCTGGCTGACGCCGGATACCATGCCTGGCCTCGACACGCTGAACCTGATGCAGGCTCAACTGATTCGTCGCTGGCCGGATAGCAATTTGCCCTGCATGACCTACGAGAGCCTGGATCCGCTGTTATGACCTTCCCTGATTTTCCGTGGCGTCACTGGCGCGCTGCGCGTCCGGATGCCCGGGCGGTGAGGCTGGGCGATGAAGTGCTGACCTGGCGACAGCTGTGCGAAAGTATCGATCGCCTGGCTGCCGGTTTTCTTTCGCAAAACCTCCAGACGGGCGAGGGCGTGCTGCTGCGGGCCTGGAACGCTCCGCAAACTCTGTTGGCGTGGCTGGCATTGCTACAGTGTGGCGCACGCGTTTTACCGGTTAACCCGCAGCTGCCTCGTGAGCTGGTGGCCGCGCTGCTGCCTCAGTTTTCACTTCATCACGCGGTACTGCTCACAGAAGAAGCCCCGTTTACCGATTTGCCGATGCTTGTCCTTCAGTTGGCTGAGGCCGCACCGGAATCGCTCTGGCAGCCCGAACGTCTGGCCACGATGACGCTCACTTCCGGCTCCAGCGGCTTACCGAAAGCGGCGGTGCATACGCTGCAGGCCCACCTTGCCAGCGCCAAAGGTGTACTGGCGCTGATGCCTTTTAGCGAATCTGACGACTGGCTGCTGTCGCTGCCGCTGTTTCATGTTTCCGGGCAGGGCATTATCTGGCGCTGGCTGCTGAAAGGCGCATGCCTGACGGTGCGCGAACGCATGCCGCTGGCGCAGATGCTGGCAGGCTGTACGCATGCTTCGCTGGTGCCGACTCAGCTCTGGCGTCTGCTGCACGACGGTGAAACCTCTACGCTTCACACGGTGCTGCTGGGCGGCGCGGCAATTCCTGTCGAGCTTGCCGAACGGTCGCGCTCCCGTGGCATTCAGACGTTCTGCGGCTACGGCCTGACGGAATTCGCTTCCACGGTCTGCGCCAAGGAAACGGATAGCGAAGCTGACGTGGGGCGTGCGCTGCCGGGCAAACAAGTGAAAATCGTTGACGGTGAAATCTGGCTGCGCGGTGACAGCATGGCGGCGGGCTACTGGCGCAACGGCGAGCTGATCCCGCTGACTAATGCCGAAGGCTGGTTTGCCACGCGCGACCGCGGTGAGTGGCATGGCGATCGTCTCAGCGTCCTTGGTCGAATGGATAATCTTTTTTTCTGCGGCGGTGAGGGGATTCAACCCGAAGAGGTTGAGCGGACCATTGTCCGTCATCCGCAAATTGAACAGGTCTTTATTGTGCCGCTGGATGACAACGAATACGGTCAGCGCCCGGTTGCGGTGGTGGAAGGTCGTGAAGGGTTTGACGTTGCCGGGATGCCTGAATGGGCGAAGGATAAGCTGGCCCGGTTCCAGCAGCCTGTTTACTGGCTTCAGCTGCCCGCAAGCCTGAAAACCGGCGGCATTAAAATTTCCCGCCGCGCGCTTCAGGAGTGGGTGAATGCCACGCTGAAAGGCTAAAATTTCTGATTCTCATCCGGGTGATAAACACTTTCTCTGTGAAGGGGCATTTAGCTGTTTTGTCTCACTTCTCCTTCATTACTGCTGAAATTCCCCTCAATACGCCTCGTATCACGTAGTGACTGGTTACAATCCTGTCGCCAATCGCCTTTTTAGTGTCTTGATTCCTGGGCATTCGGCAGTACAATTCTGCCGTTTTTGGGCATTTTTATTAATTTGTGTTTGCTGGAACGTTAAAAAATGAAAAAAGGTATCTTATTAGGTCTGTCCGGGCTGCTGTTTGTTTCTGCGGCGGCGAACGCGATCAGCGTGAGCGGTCAGGCGGGCGAGCATTACACCAACCTGGGTGTAGGTTTTGGAACGGAATCAACGGGTCTGGCGATGAGCGGTAACTGGACCCACAGCGACAACGACGGCGATGCCGCGAACCTCGGTCTGGGTCTGAATATTCCGCTGGGCCCGTTCATCGCGACCGTCGGTGGTAAAGGCGTCTACACCAATCCGAAGCAGGGTGATGAAGGCTATGCGGCTGCGGTAGGCGGTGGTCTGCAGTGGCCTATCGGCGACAGCTTCCGTCTGTTCGGTGAGTATTACTACTCCCCGGATTCCCTCTCCAGCGGTATCGAGAGCTATCAGGAAGCCAACGCAGGCGGTCGCTGGACCATCATGCGTCCGATCAGCATTGAAGCGGGCTACCGTTATCTGAATCTGGCAGGTAAAGATGACAACCGTGACAACGTCATTGCAGACGGCCCGTACGTAGGCGTAAGCGCGGCATTCTGATCTCCCGGCGCGGTATTCTGCCGCGCCTGTTTTCCTTTTCTTCCCGGCCTCCGCTATAGTAAATCGTCCTCTTCTTCAGGAGATAATGATGATAAAGGTGGAGATGCTGTCCACGGGTGACGAAGTGCTGCATGGTCAAATCATTGACACCAATGCCGCGTGGCTTGCCGATTACTTATTTGCGCAGGGAATGCCGTTAACGCGGCGCAATACCGTTGGTGACGATCTCGATGCGCTGGTATCCATCCTGCGCGAACGCAGCCAGCATGCAGATATTCTGATCGTTAACGGCGGTCTTGGCCCTACCAGCGACGATCTGAGCGCGCTGGCCGCCGCCACTGCTAAAGGTGAAGGGCTGGTGCTGCACGAAGCCTGGCTCAAGCAGATGGAGCGCTTCTTCAGCGGGCGTGGCCGGGTGATGGCCCCGAGCAACCGCAAACAGGCGGAAATTCCCGCCAGCGCCGAGTTTATTGATAACCCGGTCGGTACCGCCTGCGGCTTTGCCGTTCAGCTGAACCGCTGCCTGATGTTCTTCACGCCGGGCGTGCCTTCGGAATTTAAAGTGATGGTGGCTGAACAGATTGTGCCGCGCCTGCGTGAGCGCTTTACGTTGCCGGAGCCTCCGCTTTGCCTGCGGCTCACCACCTTTGGACGCTCCGAAAGCGATCTGGCCCAGAGCCTTGATCATCTGAACCTGCCGCCTGGCGTGACGATGGGCTATCGCTCATCCATGCCAATCATTGAGCTGAAGCTAACCGGGCCTGCCGCTGAGCGCGACGCGATGCTCGCCCTGTGGCCCGAGGTGCAGAAAGTCGCGGGAGAGAGCCTGATCTTTGAAGGTACCGAAGGCCTGGCGGCGCAGCTGGCCCGCACGCTGCATGAGCGGAATCTGAGCATCACCCTCAGCGAGCAGTTCACCTGCGGGCTGATTGCCCTTCAGCTTGGGCGGGAGAGTGCGCCTCTTCTGGCAAGTGAAGTGGTACCGTGCCAGGAGGAAACGCTGGCGCAGACGGCGCACTGGACGGCGGAACGCCGGGTGAACCATTTTGCCGGACTGGCGCTGGCCGTCAGCGGACTGGAGCAGGATCATCTCAACTTCGCACTCTCAACCGCCGAAGGCACTTACGCGCTGCGGGTGAAATTTAGCAACTCGCATCACAGCCTCGCGGTGCGTCAGGAGGTATGTGCGATGATGGCGCTGAATATTCTGCGTCGCTGGCTGAACGGCAAATCGGTGGCCAGCGAGCACGGCTGGATCAACGTTGTCGACGACCTCTTCCTGCCAGCGTAATCAGTGTGGGCTTGCCAGCGCCTGAGCCAGAAGGGTAATGGGATGTTCACAACGCAGGCTGGTGGACATCTCAATCTGCCATTTGCAGGTTTCACAGTCGGTAATCACCAGATCGGCGCCGCTCTCCTCAATTCGGGCAAACAGCGGGGCGCCGATGGCCTGCGAGGTGACGTAGTTTTCGGTTTTAAAACCGTAGGTTCCGGCAATGCCGCAGCACTGTGAATCCAGCACGATAACCTCCAGCTCCGGGATCTGACGCAGCAGCTCAAGGGTGTAAATCGACCAGCCCATTTTTTCCATATGGCAGGGCGTGTGATACACCACCTTCAGCGGCAACCGGCGTAACGGCAGCGTTTTCCCCGCATCCAGCTGTTTCCACAGCCAACGGGTAGCAAGCTCAATGCTGTCGCGAACGTCATGGTTATCAATATCCAGCAGATGTGGATATTCGTCGCGCAGGGTGAACGTGCAGGTTGACGACGTGGCAATCGCCGGCAGCTGTTTTTCCACCACCGCCTTGCGCAGTGAAGCGGTATTGATTTGCGCCTGTTTACGCGCCTTATCGACAAAGCCGTTGGCAATCAGCGGCACGCCGCAGCACTTCTCTTTGTCCAGCAGCTGTACCCCAACACCGAGGGCATTTATCACGCTGATTAAATCTTTGCCAAGCTGCGGGTTGTTGTAATTCACGTAACAGCCGTGGAAAAAGGCGACCTGTTCCGCATATTGCGCCTGCTGTTTTTCAATCCGGCGATACCAGCGTCGGAAGGTTCCCGTACCGTATTTGGGCAACTGGCGGCGATGGTCAATTTTCAGGGCGACGTCCAGCAGTCGACGAACCGGCTTCAGGCCCGTGGTGGCGTTGACGATCGGCGCAAACGGCGTGGAAAGCGTGCCCATTAAATCCGTGTGGCTGAGAATGGCATCGCGAAGCGTGGGCTTCTGCTGGCTGAACCGGGCCCGGGCACGCTGGATAATATCGCCAATGCGAACGTCTGACGGGCAGGCGACCTCACAGCGCTTACAGTTGATGCAATACTTCAGCGCTTCGTCATACAGTGCACCCTCTTTCAGGCGCAGGCGTTCACCGTCCGGGCCTGCCTGTTTCGGGCCCGGATAGTGAGGATTAACGCGGCTTACCGGACAGGCCGTGGTGCAAACGGTACATTTGATACAGTGGTCAAAACGGGTATCGCTCATGGCTGCTCTCCGCTGAGTTCAGTAATCTGGCGGGCAACGTACAATGCCGTGACTGCGCTGACGCCGCCGGCGCAGCCCTGTGACAGGCCGTCAAAGCCACCGAGCACACCGCCGATGGCGAAAAAGTTGTTGAAAGGCTGGCCGTTGAGTGAAGCGCGCAGCGCGTTATCCGTTTTAACGCCAAAGCGCTGCCAGGGTTGTGGCTCAAAGAAATCACGGCTGGTCCAGTTTTCCCGCCCGGACGTTTGCAGCACGTCGAGGCCGAGGACGGGTTCGCTTACGTCCTGCCGACTGGCGACCAGGCCGCCGCTGAAGAAGCTGCCGCTGGCGAGTACGGCAAAGCGGGTGCGCAGCGGGATCTCGCCGTGGTTACGGGTCGAAATCGCGTTGACGCTTTGCCCGCTGTGGCTCACATCCGTCACCGCATCACCCGCCAGCCAGACACCGCCGTTCTTAATAAACTGACGCTGTAACGCAGCGTTTAATCTGATGCCCGGCACCGACGGGGGCAGCGTCGGCAATAAAGAAAGCGGGCAGGGAAGGGATTCATTCAGCGCGCGCCACAGGCTGTTATCCTGCAGGCCAAAGCAGGCGGGCATGAGGATCCTGTCATACTGCTTTGCTATTGGCAGCAGCGCGGCCAGCAGGCTCTGCGCCTGATTGCCGCCATCCAGCACCCTGGCCAGATTTACCGAGCGGAACTCAGAGGCGTTATCGCGCAGGATGTCCAGCTGTGGGAGTTCGATTTCCAGCGCCTCAGCGTTTGCGCCGCTTTTCCGCAGTGAGGCTGCCGCCAGATGCGACTGAAAATCGAGAAAGCCGCTGATACCCACCACCGCAATGCGCTCCCCCTTTTCCGGGGCAAGGGCAATGTCCTCAGACGTCAGCCATGCCTGGCGCAGGGTGCCAATGGGGGTAATGCGCTGATGTGGCTGCTCAACGCTGCCCTGCATAGCAATGCCGCATTCGCTCAGCAGCGCTTCGGTTTGATGTGCACAGGCCAACACCGCTGTTTTGCCGATCAGGCTATAGGGATGCGTGGGTTCGGTGGCCGCGAGCCTCTCCAGCGCAGCATCAAGGGAAATTTCCGATGAACGGGTCAGCAAATCAAGGGAGCCGGACGAAAAGTGCAGGCCGCTCTGGCCGCGGCTGATGATGGCGCACCGCAGGCCCTGGCGGGTCAGCTCCAGCCCGCACAGCAGCCCCGCGAGTCCGCCGCCGATGATGACGGTATCAAATTTCATCCTGATGCTCCTTTTCCAGACCGCACAATCCCTGCCAGACCCAGCGCGTAAATTCGCTTTCCCGCAGTGCATCGCCCCAGGCGACGGGCTGCACGCCCCGCCAGCGTTCATTCAAAAATTCAGAGAGCTGATTGAGCGATTGCGCAGGCGTGGTGACCTGATAACGCTGCAGTAAACCGGCTGCCCGGCAGGCGCAGAGTTCACCCTGGCAGGAGCCCATGCCAACGCGCGTACGACGACGCAGGTCGAGCAAATTCTTCACTGCCAGGTTGTCGACGGCATAGCGTACTTCCCCGGCGGTGACGGCTTCGCATTCACACACCAGGCTCCGGTGCAGTCGTGAATCGCCAAGCCATTCTGGCGTACGGTCGCCATGGCGATAAACAGCAGAACCGCGCAGCGGGGCAGGAAGGGAAATCATTTTGTGCAACGTGTTTTCGGTTGTTTCGCGTGAACCCGGCAAGGGAATGTCAGCCGTGGTGCAGGCTGCGCTGTGATTCAGTTTTCGGCAGACGGCATCGGTTGCCATTTCCGCCATCAGCCGATAGGTCATCAGCTTACCGCCGGTGATGGTGATAAAGCCCTCCATGCCGTCGCGTCTGGCGTGATCGAGCAATACAATCCCCCGGCTGACGTTACGCCCGCTTGGGTCGTCGTCGCTGGCGACCAGGGGACGCACGCCGCAGTACGCGCGAAGAATGCGCGTTGTCGCCATTATCGGAGCCAGTTTTTCCCCTTCACGCAGCAGGATATCGACTTCTTCCGCCGTGACACGGTTGTAGTCGATATCGCGGTAATCAATGTGCGTGGAGGTCGTACCAATCAGCGAAATCGTATCGCCAGGCACGAGAATATCGGCATCCGCAGGCTTGCGGCAGCGGTTGATCACGTGCTGGTTAATGCGGTTTTCGAAAATGAGCAGTGATCCTTTTGCCGGGAACATGCGCACGGACAGGTCGGCGTATTCGGCAATACGCTGGCCCCAGATGCCGCCCGCGTTGACGATGACCTGGGCATGTAGCTGTTCGGTTTTTTGTGTTGTGCGATCCCATATCGTTACCCCGCATACGCGCGCGCCCTGGCGGATGAGCCCCGTCACTTCGCAGCCGGTACGAATGATGGCACCGTGCTCGCGGGCATCCAGCATATTGGCGGCCGTCAGCCGGAAGGGATCTACTGTGCCGTCGGGCACTTTCACCGCGCCGATAATTGCCGGGTTGACTGCGGGCTCCAGCGTCAGCGCCTGGGCGGGCGTCAGCGGTTGGGCATCAATATTTGCGCTTCGGCAGGCTTCAATAAACTGCTGCTGAAAGTCGAGAGAATCTTCCGGCAGGGTAATAAACAGCCCTTGTGTGGCTTCAGTACAGTGGCGGGCAATGCGTTTGAGAATAGCGTTTTCGGCGATGCATTCACGGGCAGATTCCGGGTCGGTGACCGCGTAGCGTGCACCGCTGTGCAGCAGACCGTGGTTGCGGCCAGTCGCCCCGGTGGCGATATCATCACGCTCGACAAGAATCGCTTTGAGGCCGCGCAGAGCGCAGTCCCTGGCGATTCCGGCACCCGTTGCGCCACCGCCGATGATGATGACATCGGCTTCATTGACCGTCGCGAAAGTCATACTGCTCCCTTCCTGTTCATTTTCGTCCAGTTAGCCACAATAAAACTGTGGTTTGTTTGATATCGCGCATAATCGAACATAAATCGAAAATGAAACGTGATTCCGTGCTCACAATGGAATATTTGTCATAATTCTGTAACATTTTGTGCGACATTTCACAGTACGCCCGCTACGCTTTGCCTACCATCCGCCCCGGATGATGACTCATCCCTGCTACTGATAATTCTCAGACGTTTGTATCTGATAACGATGGCCACGGAGGCTACCATGCTCAGTATTTTTAAACCTGCCGCCCACGCGGCGAGATTGCCTGAGGCGCAGATAGATGCGCACTATCGCCGACTGCGCTGGCAGATTTTCCTCGGGATCTTCTTCGGTTATGCGGCCTACTACCTGGTGCGCAAAAACTTTGCCCTTGCCATGCCTTATCTGATTGAACAGGGCTTCTCGCGCGGCGATTTAGGCTTTGCGCTGTCGGGCATTTCAATCGCCTATGGTTTTTCGAAATTCATCATGGGGTCGGTTTCCGATCGCTCAAATCCGCGCGTTTTCCTGCCTGCCGGGCTAATTCTTGCGGCGGCGGTGATGCTGTTTATGGGCTTCGTGCCCTGGGCAACGTCCAGCATTGCGGTTATGTTCGTGCTGCTGTTTATCTGCGGCTGGTTCCAGGGGATGGGCTGGCCGCCGTGCGGGCGCACCATGGTCCACTGGTGGTCACAGAAGGAGCGCGGTGGCATTGTGTCGGTATGGAACTGTGCGCATAACGTTGGTGGTGGTTTGCCGCCGCTGCTGTTCCTGTTAGGGATGGCATGGTTCAACGACTGGAAGGCGGCGCTGTATATGCCGGCTTTCGGCGCGATTCTGGTCGCGCTGTTTGCCTTTGCCCTGATGCGCGATACGCCGCAGTCCTGCGGCCTGCCGCCGATTGAGGAGTACAAAAACGACTATCCGGACGACTACAGCGAAAAGCATGAAGAAGAACTGACGGCAAAACAGATCTTCATGCAGTACGTGCTGCCCAATAAATTACTGTGGTATATCGCGGTGGCGAACGTGTTCGTGTATCTGCTGCGCTACGGCATCCTCGACTGGTCACCCACCTATCTGAAAGAAGTGAAGCATTTCGCGCTGGACAAGTCCTCCTGGGCCTATTTCCTGTATGAATATGCGGGGATCCCGGGCACGTTGCTGTGCGGCTGGATGTCGGACAAAGTGTTCCGCGGCAACCGAGGGGCAACCGGCGTGTTCTTTATGACGCTGGTGACCATCGCCACCGTTGTTTACTGGCTTAACCCGCCGGGTAATCCGGGCGTGGATATGACCTGTATGATTGTTATCGGCTTCCTGATTTATGGTCCGGTGATGCTGATTGGCCTGCATGCGCTTGAGCTGGCACCGAAAAAAGCTGCGGGTACGGCCGCGGGCTTTACCGGGTTGTTCGGCTATCTCGGCGGTTCCGTGGCGGCCAGCGCGATTGTGGGCTATACGGTCGACTTCTTCGGCTGGGACGGCGGTTTCATGGTGATGATCGGCGGTAGCGTACTGGCGGTGATTTTACTGCTGGTGGTGATGGCAGGTGAGAAACGTCATCATGCGGAAATGCAGGCGCGTCGACAATAAGGAGCATTGTGATGAAATTAACGCAATTAGCAACGGGCCTGCTGCTGGCCGGTTTAATGACGGGCTCTGCGCTCGCGGCCGATAAGATTGTT
Organism: Pluralibacter sp. UBA7423; assembly: GCA_002470465.1. GTDB lineage: Bacteria > Pseudomonadota > Gammaproteobacteria > Enterobacterales > Enterobacteriaceae > Scandinavium. Next base: position 27,408 of record DKMD01000010.1, on the reverse strand, counting down.
ATCGCTCACCGTGGTGCCAGCGGCTACCTGCCCGAGCATACGCTCCCCGCGAAAGCGATGGCCTATGCGCAGGGTGCGGATTATCTGGAGCAGGATTTAGTGATGACAAAGGACGACCAACTGGTCGTCCTGCATGACCATTATCTTGACCGCGTGACGGACGTGGCTGAACGTTTCCCGGACCGCGCCCGTAAAGATGGCCGCTATTACGCCATCGACTTCACGCTGGCGGAAATTCGTTCGCTGAAGTTTACCGAGGGCTTTGAGATTGAAAACGGCAAGAAGGTGCAGGTCTATCCGGGGCGCTTCCCGATGGGCAAGTCTGATTTCCGTATTCACACTTTTGAAGAGGAAATTGAGTTTGTTCAGGGGCTGAACCACTCAACCGGTAAAAATATTGGTATCTATCCGGAAATCAAAGCGCCGTGGTTCCATCATCAGGAAGGCAAGGATATTGCGGCGAAAACGCTGGCGGTGCTGAAGCAGTATGGTTACGGCAGCAAGGAGGACAAGGTCTATCTGCAATGTTTTGATGCCGCTGAGCTGAAGCGCATTAAAACCGAGCTGGAGCCGAAGATGGGGATGGATCTCAATCTGGTGCAGCTGATTGCTTATACCGACTGGAATGAAACCCAGGAGAAGCAGCCGGATGGGAAGTGGATTAACTACAGCTACGACTGGATGTTTAAGCCCGGCGCGATGAAGCAGATTGCACAGTACGCGGACGGCATCGGGCCGGATTACCATATGCTGGTGGCTGAGGGCTCCACGCCGGGCCACGTGAAGCTTACGGCAATGGTTAAAGAGGCGCATGCCAGCAAGATGCAGGTGCATCCGTATACCGTGCGTGCGGATCAGCTGCCGGAGTATGCAACGGACGTGAATCAGCTGTACGACGTGCTGTATAACCAGGCGGGCGTGGACGGGCTGTTTACGGATTTTCCGGATAAAGCAGTGAGTTTTTTGCAAGAGAAGCGCTAAAAGCGTCGGGTGGTGACTGTGTCTGACCTGTAAAGCGCGGCTTGCCAGGTCAGGCCAGCGAAGCGCCGCCCGACATCATCACATCTCGATTTCGATATCGCCTTTCGCTTTGCAGCAGCAGGGCAGAATTTCGCCCTGCTGAACAAAGGCCAGCGGCTCCATCAGCCAGTCAACCTGGCCGGAGACCAGGCGGCAACGGCAGGAGCCGCAGTAACCTTCGCGACACTGAAATTCCACCGCAACGTTATGCGATTCCAGCGCCGCCAGAAGGGAAGCGTGTTCTTCCTGGCACAGCAGCTGTGTGCCCGTCACGCGAAGGGTTACGCGGCTCATCAGAGCTGGAAATTGCTCAGGTCGTCGGCATCGACTTCGGCGTCAATCTGCCCAACCAGATAAGAGCTGACTTCCACTTCCTGCGGGGCGACCTGGACGTTATCGGAGACAAGCCAGGTGTTGATCCACGGAATCGGGTTAGAGCGCGTCTGGAATGGCAAATCGAGGCCCACCGCCTGCATGCGAATATTGGTGATGTACTCGACGTACTGACAAAGGATGTCTTTGTTCAGGCCGATCATCGAACCGTCGCGGAACAGGTAATCTGCCCACTCTTTTTCCTGCTGAGCCGCCAGCACGAACAGGTCATAGCACTCCTGCTTGCACTCTTCAGCGATCTCCGCCATTTCCGGGTCGTCCTGGCCCGAGCGCAGCAGATTCAGCATGTGCTGAGTGCCGGTCAGGTGCAGGGCTTCGTCGCGGGCGATCAGACGAATAATCTTGGCGTTGCCTTCCATCAGCTTGCGCTCGGCAAAGGCGAAGGAGCAGGCGAAGCTCACGTAGAAGCGAATGGCTTCCAGGGCGTTAACGCTCATCAGGCACAGATACAGCTTTTTCTTCAGCTCGCGCAGGTTCACGGTGACGGTTTTGCCGTTCACGGTGTGAGTGCCTTCGCCCAGCAGGTGCCAGTAGCTGGTGAGTTCGATCAGTGAATCGTAGTAGTGGGAAATGCCTTCCGCACGTTTCTGGATCTGCTCATTGGTGACGATGTCATCAAACACGGTCGCCGGATCGTTGACGATGTTGCGGATGATGTGGGTGTAAGAGCGCGAGTGGATCGTTTCCGAAAATGCCCACGTCTCAACCCAGGTTTCCAGTTCAGGAATGGAAATCAGCGGCAGCAGCGCCACGTTCGGGCTGCGGCCCTGGATGGAGTCCAGCAGCGTCTGGTACTTCAGGTTGCTGATGAAAATATGCTTTTCGTGATCTGGCAGTGCCTGGTAGTCAATGCGGTCGCGGGAAACGTCGACTTCTTCCGGGCGCCAGAAGAAGGAGAGCTGTTTCTCAATCAGCTTTTCGAAGATGTCATATTTTTGCTGATCGTAGCGGGCCACGTTGACCGGCTGGCCAAAAAACATCGGCTCCAGGAGTTGGTTATTTTTCGTCTGTGAAAAGGTGGTGTATGCCATGAGTGGGATCCTGTCCTGGTATTATACGCCGGGTGGCGCTTCGCTAACCCGGCCTACAAGAGACCGTAGGCCCGGCAAGCAACGCGCCGCCGGGCAATATTATCAAATCTTACATGCGCCGCTTTCGCAGCCATCGTCCTGGATGGACGGTGCCAGGTCGTCCTGGGCATCTTCTGCGCCATCACGGGTGTTGTGATAGTACAGGGTTTTCACGCCAAATTTATAGGCATTGAGCAGGTCTTTGAGCAGCTGCTGCATCGGTACTTTGCCAGACGGGAAACGCGTCGGGTCATAGTTGGTGTTTGCCGAAATAGACTGATCGATAAACTTCTGCATGATACCGACCAGCTGGAGGTAGCCGTCATTATTCGGCATTTCCCACAGCAGCTCGTAGCCGTTTTGCAGTTTTTCGTAGTCCGGCACCACCTGGCGCAGGATACCGTCTTTCGAGGCTTTAATGCTTACGTGACCGCGCGGCGGCTCAATGCCGTTGGTGGCGTTGGAGATCTGCGAAGAGGTCTCTGACGGCATCAGCGCGGAGAGCGTGGAGTTACGCAGGCCGTGCTCTTTGATGGATTCACGCAGGGCTTCCCAGTTGTAGTGCAGCGGCTCGCTGACGATCCCGTCCAGGTCTTTCTTGTAAGTGTCGATTGGCAGAATGCCTTTAGCGTAGGTGGTTTCGTTGAACCACGGGCATGCGCCTTGCTCTTTCGCCAGCTCGTTAGAGGCTTTCAGCAGGTAGTACTGAATGGCTTCGAACGTTTTGTGAGTCAGGTTGTTGCCGCTGCCGTCGGAGTAGCGTTTACCGTGCTTCGCCAGGTAGTAGGCGAAGTTGATGACGCCGATACCGAGAGTACGACGGCCCATCGCACCGCGTTTGGCGGCCAGAATCGGGTAGTCCTGATAGTCGAGCAGGGCATCCAGCGCGCGGACGGCCAGGATGGCCAGCTCTTCCAGATCGTCGAGGCTGTCAATCGCACCGAGGTTAAACGCCGACAGCGTACACAGGGCGATTTCACCGTTTTCGTCGTTGACGTCGTCCAGCGGTTTGGTCGGCAGGGCGATTTCCAGGCACAGGTTAGACTGGCGCACTGGCGCAACGACCGGGTCAAACGGGCTATGGGTGTTGCAGTGATCGACGTTCTGAATGTAGATACGGCCCGTGGACGCACGTTCCTGCATCACCAGTGAGAACAGCTCTACGGCCTTGATGCGCTGCTTGCGAATGGTGTTGTCTTTTTCGTATTTCACGTACAGACGTTCGAACTCGTCCTGATCGGCGAAGAAGGCGTCATACAGGCCCGGGACGTCGGAAGGGCTGAACAGCGTGATGTCCTCGCCTTTCAGCAGACGGGTGTACATCAGCTTGTTGATCTGCACGCCGTAGTCCATGTGACGCACGCGGTTCGCTTCGGTACCGCGGTTGTTTTTCAGCACCAGCAGGCTTTCCACTTCCAGATGCCACATTGGGTAGAAGAGGGTGGCCGCACCGCCGCGCACGCCGCCCTGAGAGCAGGATTTCACCGCGGTCTGGAAGTGCTTATAGAAAGGAATACAGCCAGTGTGGAACGCTTCACCGCCGCGAATCGGGCTGCCCAGCGCACGGATGCGACCGGCGTTGATGCCGATACCGGCGCGCTGGGAAACATATTTCACGATGGCGCTGGAGGTGGCGTTGATGGAGTCCAGGCTGTCGCCGCATTCAATCAGTACGCAGGAGCTGAACTGGCGCGTCGGGGTACGCACGCCGGACATGATTGGCGTTGGCAGTGAAATCTTGAACGTCGACACGGCGTCATAGAAACGCTTCACGTAGTCCAGACGCGTTTCGCGCGGGTAGTTAGAGAACAGGCACGCGGCAACCAGAATATAGAGGAACTGGGCGCTCTCATAGATTTCGCCCGTAACGCGGTTCTGAACCAGGTACTTCCCTTCCAGCTGCTTAACGGCGGCGTAGGAGAAGTTCATGTCACGCCAGTGGTCGATAAAACCGTCCATCTGCTTGAACTCTTCTTCCGTGTAGTCTTCCAGCAGATGACTGTCGTATTTACCCAGCTCTACCATGTTGACGACGTGGGTGTAGAGCGCCGGTGGCTCGAACTGGCCGTAGGCCTTTTTACGCAGGTGGAAAATCGCCAGGCGCGCGGCCAGGTACTGGTAGTCCGGTGCGTCACGGGAGATCAGGTCGGCAGCAGCCTTGATGATGGTCTCATGGATATCGGCGGTTTTGATACCGTCGTAGAACTGGATATGCGAGCGCAGTTCAACCTGAGAAATGGAAACGTTGTTCAGCCCCTCGGCCGCCCAGTCGAGCACGCGATGAATTTTATCGAGATCGATACGCTCGGTCCCGCCATCACGCTTAGTCACCATCAGACTCTGATTCATGTGCTTTTTACCTGTCCGTGAAAGAAAAAATATCCCCCGTTTATCCACAGAACGCCGCTGTGACTAACTCTGTGGATAAATACTATATATTGGGGGTGTACGATAAGTTAAACGCTATATGGTGAGTATTCTAGTAAGGATTCATTTGAGTACAAGGGTTGATTTTGACGTTAACTTGAGGTTGTCAAAGCGTGAAAAAGGCTAAGTCCTCGAACTGTAAGGCCTGGACGTGATGTCAATAATGTAGAAAAAAAAATGAAAATTTGATCGAGTGCTGATTTCTTCAACGAGGGAAGGATTTGCGCAACGGGATGCTGCGCAAACTTTATAAAAATAACTTATGACGTCAGACGTTTTTTGCGGTTGTATGCAACATATAGTTAACATCAACGCCCGGTGCGAGCTTGAAGTGATTGGTCACCGGATTGTAGTGCAGGCCCGTCATGTGGCGTTCCTGAAGGCAGGTGTCGTCTACCCAGCTCAGCAGCTCGGCAGGCTTAATGAATTTCTTCACGTCATGCGTACCTTTCGGCACCATCTTCAGCACATACTCTGCGCCGACGACCGCCATCAGCCACGCTTTGCCGTTACGGTTTATCGTCGAGAAAAAGACCTGGCCGCCTGGCTTCACCAGCTTTGCACAGGCGTTAACCACGGATTGCGGGTCCGGCACGTGCTCCAGCATTTCCATGCAGGTGACCACGTCATACTCCTGCGCGTGTTTCGCCGCGTGATCTTCGACGGTTTCCTGCACATAGTTCACGTGAATGCCGGTTTCCAGCGCATGCAGGCGCGCGACCTGAAGCGGCTCAAAGCCCATGTCCAGCCCGGTTACCTCGGCGCCTTCCCGTGCCATGCTTTCGGCGAGGATGCCGCCACCGCAGCCTACGTCCAGCACTTTTTTGCCAAACAGACCGTCGGAGCGGGTGGCGATATAGCCTAAACGCAGCGGATTGATGCGATGCAGCGGTTTGAATTCCCCTTCGAGATCCCACCAGCGTGAAGCGACAGCTTCAAATTTTGCAATTTCGTCGCGATCGACGTTAGCCACCGGCTGTTTTTCAGCATTCATGGGCGCATTGACTCCTTTTCTTATCAGGCCTGTGAGTATATCAGCACCCCGGCGCGAATAAAGCGCCGCGCGGGTGCTATTGATTTACCTCAATCCTGTCTGCTGTGTTATAATTTGCGACCTTTGAATCCGGGAAACATGTAGAGGGATAGCGGTTAGATGAGCGACCTTGCGAGAGAAATTACACCGGTCAACATCGAGGAAGAGCTAAAGAGCTCCTATCTGGATTATGCGATGTCGGTGATTGTTGGCCGTGCGCTGCCAGATGTCCGTGATGGCTTAAAGCCGGTACACCGTCGCGTACTTTACGCCATGAACGTACTGGGCAATGACTGGAACAAAGCCTATAAAAAATCCGCCCGTGTCGTGGGTGACGTCATCGGTAAATACCATCCCCATGGTGATTCCGCAGTGTATGACACCATCGTACGTATGGCCCAGCCGTTCTCGCTGCGCTACATGCTGGTCGATGGGCAGGGTAACTTCGGTTCCGTTGACGGCGACTCCGCGGCGGCGATGCGTTATACGGAAATCCGTATGTCGAAAATCGCCCATGAGCTGATGGCTGACCTGGACAAGGAAACCGTCGATTTCGTGGATAACTATGACGGCACGGAAAAAATTCCGGACGTCATGCCAACCAAAATTCCAAACCTGCTGGTGAACGGTTCGTCCGGGATCGCGGTGGGTATGGCCACCAACATTCCGCCACACAACCTGACGGAAGTGATCAACGGCTGCCTCGCCTACATTGATGATGAAGACATCAGCATTGAAGGGCTGATGGAGCACATTCCGGGGCCTGACTTCCCGACTGCCGCCATCATCAACGGTCGTCGTGGTATCGAAGAAGCCTACCGCACCGGCCGCGGCAAAATTTACATTCGCGCCCGCGCGGAAGTGGAAGCCGACGCGAAAACCGGTCGTGAAACCATCATCGTGCATGAAATTCCGTATCAGGTGAACAAAGCTCGCCTGATCGAGAAAATCGCCGAGCTGGTGAAAGAGAAACGCGTGGAAGGGATCAGCGCGCTGCGTGACGAGTCTGATAAAGACGGTATGCGCATCGTGATTGAAATCAAACGTGATGCGGTGGGGGAAGTGGTTCTTAACAACCTTTACTCCCAGACCCAGCTGCAGGTTTCCTTCGGCATCAACATGGTTGCGCTGCACCATGGTCAGCCGAAGATCATGAATCTGAAAGACATTCTTTCGGCGTTTGTGCGTCACCGCCGTGAAGTGGTGACTCGCCGTACCATCTTCGAACTGCGTAAAGCGCGCGACCGTGCGCACATCCTTGAAGCGCTGGCCATCGCGCTGGCGAACATCGATCCGATCATTGAGATGATCCGTCGTGCGCCAACCCCTGCGGAAGCAAAAGCCGCGCTGATCGCGCAAAGCTGGGATCTCGGCAACGTGGCTGCGATGCTGGAACGCGCAGGCGACGATGCGGCACGTCCGGAGTGGCTGGAGCCGCAGTACGGTATCCACGACGGCAAATACTTCCTGACCGAGCAGCAGGCTCAGGCGATTCTGGATCTGCGTCTGCAGAAGCTGACCGGCCTGGAGCATGAAAAGCTGCTCGATGAGTACAAAGAGCTGCTGGAGCAGATCGCTGAACTGCTGCACATTCTGGGTAGCGCAGACCGTCTGATGGAAGTGATTCGCGAAGAACTGGAACTCGTTCGCGAGCAGTTCGGCGATGAGCGTCGCACTGAAATCACTGCCAATAGCGCCGACATCAACATCGAAGACCTGATTAACCAGGAAGACGTTGTGGTCACGTTGTCGCATCAGGGCTATGTGAAGTATCAGCCGCTGACCGATTACGAAGCCCAGCGCCGCGGCGGTAAAGGCAAATCTGCCGCCCGCATTAAAGAAGAAGACTTTATCGACCGCCTGCTGGTGGCCAACACCCACGACACCATTCTGCTGTTCTCCAGCCGTGGTCGTCTGTACTGGATGAAGGTTTATCAGCTGCCGGAAGCCAGCCGTGGCGCGCGTGGACGTCCAATCGTCAACCTGCTGCCGCTGGAAGCCGATGAGCGTATTACCGCTATTCTGCCGGTGCGTGAGTACGAAGAGGGCGTCAACGTCTTTATGGCAACCGCCAGCGGTACCGTGAAGAAAACGGCGCTGACCGAGTTCAGCCGTCCGCGTTCTGCCGGGATCATTGCGGTGAACCTGAACGAAGGCGACGAACTGATTGGCGTTGACCTGACCAACGGTAACGACGAAGCGATGCTGTTCTCTGCCGCCGGTAAGGTGGTGCGCTTTAAAGAGAGCGCTGTGCGTGCCATGGGCCGTACGGCAACCGGCGTTCGCGGTATCAAGCTCGCGGGTGAAGACAAAGTTGTTTCGCTGATCATTCCTCGCGGTGAAGGTGCCATCCTGACCGTTACGCAGAACGGCTACGGTAAGCGTACCGCAGAAACGGAATACCCAACTAAATCACGCGGCACGCAGGGCGTTATCTCGATCAAAGTGACCGAGCGTAACGGTTCCGTGGTTGGCGCGGTTCAGGTTGTGGATACCGATCAGATCATGATGATCACCGATGCCGGTACGCTGGTGCGTACGCGCGTGTCGGAAGTCAGCGTGGTTGGTCGTAACACCCAGGGCGTTATCCTCATCCGCACTGCGGAGGATGAAAACGTGGTGGGCCTGCAGCGCGTGGCTGAGCCGGTTGACGAAGAAGAGCTCGACGCTATCGACGGCACCGTTGCCGAAGGTGACGACGAGATCGCGCCTGAAGCGGAATCTGACGACGACGTGGCGGATGACGCCGACGACGAATAATCGTCTTAAATCATTGCCAAAGGGTCAGCGAATGCTGGCCCTTTTTCTTAGAATATTGCGAGGGGTGCGATTTACCGCTACCTTAATCGCATCTTTACGCATCCACACGGCTAAACGTTGAAATACCTTGTCTCCTTTCGCACGACTCTGAAAGTCTCCCGCTATCTGTTCCGGGCCCTGGCACTGCTGGTCTGGCTGCTGATTGCTTTCGTCTCGGTGTTCTACATCGTCAATGCGCTGCACACCAAAGAGGCTGAGATTCGCCAGGAGTTTAACCTCAGCTACGATCAGGCTCAGCGCTATATTCAGCGCACCTCAGACGTGATGAAAGAGCTGAAATACATCGCGGAAAACCGCCTCAGCGCGGAAAACGGCGTGCTTTCGTCACGTACGGTAAAAGACGACACCGAAGTGCCGGAGTTTGAGCCTCTGTTCCAGGATTCTGACTGCGGTGCGTTGAGCAACAACTGGCGCGGATCGCTGGAGTCGCTGGCGTGGTTTATGCGTTACTGGCGCGACAATTTCTCTGCTGCCTACGATCTGAACCGCGTGTTCCTGATTGGCAGCGACAATTTATGCATGGCGAACTTTGGCCTGCGCGATATGCCGATGGAGCGCGACCAGGCGCTGAAAACCCTGCATGAGCGTATTGTGAAATACCGCAATGCGCCGCAGGACGAGCGCGGCAACAATCTGTTCTGGATAAGCCAGGGCCCGCGTCCTGGCGTGGGTTATTTCTATGCGCTGACGCCGGTTTATCTCGCCAATCGCCTACAGGCGCTGCTGGGCATCGAACAAACTATCCGCATGGAAAACTTCTTTACGCCGGGCAGTATGCCAATGGGCGTGACGATTCTCGATGAAGGCGGCCAGCCTTTGATTGCGCTCACCGGTGGGGAAAGCAAACTCAACATCGACCCGCACTGGATGCAGGAGCGGGCGTGGTTTGGCTACACTTCCGGCTTCCGCGATTTGGTGCTGAAGAAAAGCCTGCCGCCGTCGTCACTGAGCATTGTTTATTCGGTGCCGGTCGATCAGGTCCTCGAGCGCATCAGAATGCTGATCCTCAATGCCGTACTGCTGAATATTCTTACTGGCGTGGCGCTGTTTACGATGGCGCGCATGTACGAGCGGCGAATTTTCCTGCCCGCAGAAGCGGACGCGCAGCGTCTGGAAGAGCATGAGCAGTTCAACCGCAAGATTGTGGCCTCGGCGCCCGTTGGGATCTGTATTCTGCGTACGCTGGACGGCACCAATATCCTGAGTAACGAACTGGCGCATAATTATCTGAATATGCTCACCCACGAAGACCGGCAGCGGCTGACGCAGATTATTTGCGGCCAGCAGGTGAACTTTGTGGACGTGCTGACGAGCAACAATACCAACCTGCAAATCAGTTTTGTTCATTCGCGCTACCGCAATGAAAACGTGGCGATTTGCGTGCTGGTTGACGTCTCGTCGCGCGTAAAAATGGAAGAGTCGCTGCAGGAAATGGCGCAGGCCGCGGAGCAGGCGAGTCAGTCGAAGTCTATGTTCCTTGCTACGGTGAGCCATGAGCTGCGTACGCCGCTCTATGGCATTATCGGTAACCTCGATTTACTGCAAACCAAGGAGCTGCCAAAGGGCGTTGACCGCCTGGTGACGGCGATGAACAACTCGTCGAGCCTGCTGCTGAAAATCATCAGCGATATTCTCGACTTCTCGAAGATTGAGTCTGAGCAGCTGAAAATTGAGCCGCGTGAGTTTTCCCCGCGCGAAGTGATGAGCCATATCACCGCCAACTATCTGCCGCTGGTGGTACGTAAACAGCTCGGACTTTACTGCTTCGTTGAGCCGGACGTCCCGCAGCAGCTGGCGGGGGATCCGATGCGTCTGCAGCAGGTCATCTCTAACCTGCTCAGCAACGCGATTAAATTCACCGATGTGGGCTGCATTATTCTGCATTTGCAGCGCGACGAGGATTACCTCAGCATCAGCGTGCGCGATACCGGCGTCGGTATTCCGGCCAAAGAAGTGGTGCGCTTATTCGATCCGTTCTTCCAGGTCGGCACCGGCGTGCAGCGCAATTTCCAGGGTACCGGACTGGGGCTTGCGATTTGCGAGAAGCTCATCAGCATGATGGACGGTGACATTTCGGTCGATACCGAGCCGGGAATGGGCAGCCAGTTCACGATTCGTATTCCGCTTTATGGCGCGCAAAATCTCAAGCCGGTGACCATTGAAGGCCTCGCCGGTAAACGCTGTTGGCTTGCGGTGCGTAATGCCTCGCTGGCGCAGTTCGTTGAATCGCTGCTGGCGCGTCACGGGGCGGAAGTGCTGCTGTATGAAGGCCAGACGCCGCAGTCAGAGGATATGCTCATTACCGATGATGAACTGGCGGAGCCGTGGAAAGGGCGCGGGGCGATCGTTTTCTGCCGTCGCCATATCGGTATCCCGCTGGAGCGTAAGCCCGGTGAATGGATCCACAGCGTCGCGTCTCCGCATGAGCTGTTGACGCTGCTGGGCCGTATCTACAGCATTCAGGTCGATGACGCCGAACGTGGCGGAGATCTGCCGTTGGCAGACAATATCACCACCGCGAATGATGACATGATGATTCTGGTGGTGGACGATCATCCGATTAACCGCCGTCTGCTGGCCGATCAGCTTGGATCGCTCGGCTATCAGTGTAAAACCGCCAACGACGGCGTTGACGCGTTGAATGTGCTCAGCAAGAATCACATCGATATCGTGTTGAGCGACGTGAACATGCCGAACATGGACGGCTATCGCCTGACGCAGCGCATTCGCCAACTTGGGCTGACCTTGCCGGTGGTGGGCGTGACGGCTAACGCTCTGGCTGAAGAGAAGCAGCGCTGCCTGGAGTCCGGCATGGACAGCTGTTTGTCGAAACCGGTGACGCTGGATGTGATAAGCCAGACGCTGGCGGTCTACGCTGCGCGGGTCAGAAAAAGCAGAGAGGCGTAGTCCTGTAAAACCTGGCCCTGAAAAAGAAAAACCCCGACGAGTCGGGGTTTTTTGTGCGTAGCCTTGGCAAGGAACTAGTCTTTGTCTGCCGGGCTCAGCGTCACGGAAGAAAGGTAGTTCAGCAGGGCGATGTCGTTTTCCACGCCGAGCTTCATCATTGCCGACTTCTTCTGGCTGCTGATGGTCTTGATGCTGCGGTTGAGCTTCTTGGCGATCTCCGTCACCAGGAAACCTTCTGCGAACAGACGCAGCACTTCACTCTCTTTCGGAGAGAGACGTTTGTCGCCGTAGCCGCCTGCGCTGATTTTTTCCAGCAGGCGGGAAACGCTTTCCGGGGTAAATTTCTTCCCTTTCTGCAAAGCGGCCAGCGCTTTTGGCAGATCGGTTGGTGCGCCCTGTTTCAGGACAATCCCTTCAATATCGAGATCCAGAACGGCACTCAGAATCGCCGGGTTATTGTTCATGGTCAGCACAATAATCGACAGGCCCGGGAAGTGGCGTTTGATGTATTTGATAAGCGTAATGCCGTCACCGTACTTGTCTCCGGGCATGGAGAGATCGGTGATCAGCACATGGGCGTCCAGTTTAGGCAGATTATTAATAAGCGCAGTGGAGTCTTCAAATTCGCCGACGACATTCACCCACTCGATTTGCTCAAGTGATTTGCGAATACCGAACAGTACAATCGGGTGATCATCGGCAATAATAACGTTCATATTGTTCATGTATTAGGCTACCTTGCTACATCAAGCTTTTGACGTAGGCGTCAATGTCGCTGATATATTTCTCTGTGCCGGGCGCATCTTTTTCGCGAATCAGATGCTCCAGCGTTTCACATAGCTGCTTGCCGGGTACCAGATTAAGCATGGCAAACACCCCTTTCAGGCGGTGAGCCGTCTGTGCCAGCGCAGCAAAATCATTTGTCGCTGATTCAGTATACAACCTCTTAACATCATCCGGAACCGTGTCAACAAACAGCGCATAATAACCGCTGGCATGAAGCTCGGCGTTTTCATTTACACCCGCAGGTGTGGTTCCCAGTAACTCTCCCTGTGCCAGTTGTTCTTCTATAAGTTGCAGCACGGCTTCCTGCATGGCATTACTGATATTGAAATTGACCCGCAGAAGGCCAGGGCCCATTTTGCGAATACCGGTCTCATCATCGCTTAAAAGTAAGCCAGGCGCAGTAAGATTAGACGGATTATCCGTTAAAAACAGATCATATTCTTGACTTGTCAGGCGTTCATCCGGGGAAATGCAGCTTGCGCCCCAGTTTTCCAGCTGCCTGACCACCACGCTGCGTACTTCATTGGAGGTGATGTCGATCATCGCGACCACGTCATCAAGCAGCTTCTCCTCTGACTCAGACTCCTGCTCGCGCGGCGTCATTTTGACATGCAGAGAATAGCGCGTGCCTAAGGATTCTCGCGCTTTAATATTCAGGTGTCCACCGAGCTTGCGTGCCAGCTGATCGCACAGCCAGAAGGTCAGGGCGTTCGCTTTGCCAAACCTATCTTCCTGGGTTTCGTTCAGGAACGGGAAATGAAGATTGTCGATTTCACTGTTGCTGACGCCGTTACCGGTATCGAGAATACGGAAGGTCAGGCGATCCTCTGCGGATTCATCTTCAGCTATTTCCAGCGTCACTTTGCCTATCTGGGTTGTCGTGACGGCGTACTGGATCAGCAGCAGCAAAATACGTTTAAGCGCTTCACGATCGCCATGGCGCTGTTCGCTGGCGGCCAGATGATTGTTGATGAGCAGCTGCAAGCCTTTGCGCCTGATAGCCGGTAACACCTCTGGCACCACTTCATCGATCAGATCCTGAATGGAGAACAGGGTCGATGTCCCTTTCCAGCCATCACCTTCGAGCATGTTCGCGAGCTGAATCTCATCCACCAGATGCACAAGCGTATCGGCCTGCTGAACCAGCTTATGGTGCGCATCGCCCGGCAGCGCGGCGGCTTCTTCCGCGAGCGAACGAACAGGTTGCTTAAGTGCCTCGCCGATGTTCTGCATAAAGGCCACGCGGCCCTGCTGGTTTTTCTCATACAGACGCTGCGCCTGTTTGAGCTTTTTGTTTACCAGCACTTCTTTATCCTGATCGCGAATGATGAAAATCTGAGTGCGCGGTGACACCTGGCTTCTGAACTGACGAATTTCGTACAGCTCGTTATTGATGGTGGCCTGAATGACGCCCTGATGCTGATCCGCCATGCTGGTGATGTTTTGCAGATTGAGATGCGGCAGCAGGTGGTCGGCAATTTTATTGCTGATAACCGTCCGGTTGGACTCCTGATCGTGTACCAGGAGCCCCAGCGGCAGTACGGAAATAATCTCTTCGTTGATGGCCTTCAGCACGCGCAATTCGGTGTTTGCAGCGCCCGAAGCGCCGGTATCGGTCTGGCGACGCCCGGAGTAGTACCGGAAGGTGTTAAACCCGAACAGCGCCAGCGCCAGCAGGCCAATATTCAGCAGCAGCGGCAGCAGTATGTTTTGTAGCGTATCAAGCAGCAGCGTGCCGAGCGGCACCTGCCAGATAAGACGCATGCCGGTAGAGTTCACCGAAGAAGCAATTTCGATACGCGAGCTATTGAAATTGATCGTCACGCTGTCTGCTGCTTCTTTATCCTGGCTGCGCAGGTTCTTCTGCGATGGATCCGGTTCGAGACGGAAGCTGTCCAGCGCCATACCCGGTGGGATCAAATCATTTATCGGTAAGTCGAAGGCGACCACCGTGGCCAGATGACCCGGCTGATTGAACGTGGTGCGCAGCGTGAAGTAATGGCCGTTTTGCCAGGCGAGACGGCGCAGTGAAGAGAACGTTTCCCGCTCATCCAGCGTGTTGGCTTGCTGAAGCATCTCTGCGCGACGCGAGTCAACGATGCTGCCGACGGTGGACTCTTTAAATCCGGCGGATAAATCCTTCAGCGGCAGCGTGGAAATCAGAATCAGGCTGTTGTCCTGGCCATTGAGGTAGTACATCGACCACGGTACGGTTTCTGCGCCCCACAGCGTGTCCAGGTAATTCGACATTTTTTGCGTCATGTCGAGTGTCGTACCGTCATGGGAGCCAAAAATCAGTGCTTCCGTTTTGCGGCGAGGTTTCTCCAGGTAATAGACGTCCTGCTTGAGGCGAGTTTCCTGCAGACCTTCATTCGCGGAAGGCGCCGTGGCTGACGCAGCGATGTTGTCATAGATTTGCCAGGTGGCGTAGCGCCAGGTGTCGATCCGTTTATGAATCGAATGCGTCATGTCGACAATCTGGTAGCTTTTATCCTTCAGCCAGGCGTTTACCGCGCTCTGGATCATGACGCCCATGGTGACCAGCAACACGACGATCAATAAAAGGAAGAAACGGGTAATGCTCCCGGGGATGAGGGAGAACTTGTTGGGGAACGTCGTGTCGGAATGACTCATTAGTGTGTGTAATCCATGATGACTGCACCAGAAAACGCGTTGAAGCCCCCGCTTGCTGCTCAGAGTGAAACCCGGATAGCAGGTTTCCGCGGTGGATTGTCAAGGCAACGCCAGCAGGCAGTATAAAGGGTAATGCGCCAATTTCCACATTCTCCAGCTTGCTGCTGGTTTTCTGAACAATATCCACATTCTGCAGTACAAAAATGTACATGGTTACATTTTTTGTACAAATATTTACGCGAAGATTCGAAAGAATAGCACTAATTAACAAGAGATTATTTAAGTGCTAGCCCTAAAGGGAAATTTTTCAAGTGCAGGTGATTAATTAATAGTCGTTACAATTTCGCTGCGTTAGCACAGAACTATTAATTTTGCGTAAAGAAAGGTAAAAAAAAACCGGATGCGAGGCACCCGGTTGAAATATGAGTAAACAGACATTCAGAACTGAATGACGGTAATAAATAAAGTTAATGATGATAGCGTTGATTATTTTAGAGATCGTTCCTGATTTTGTTTTGTCATTCAGTGCTATAAACTCATTATCAATAATGGCATTGATTTTATTGTGTTTTTTAATGTTTTTGATTATTGGTGCTATATTTTTTGCCAATTTGTGTCGCTAAAAAGTTCCCTCTTATTTACAAAATGAAACATTTGGTGGGTAATTTGAAACACCTTAAAAGTTCTCGTATCATTTTCTTGTTGGATATTTCTGTATTTTGCAGCACAATGGGTTTGCCGACTGATTAGAGGGTTAATCAGTAAGCAGTGGCATATAAAAAGGCATATAACAGAGGGTTAATAACATGAAAGTTAAAGTACTGTCCCTCCTGGTACCAGCACTGCTGGTAGCAGGCGCAGCAAATGCGGCTGAAATTTATAACAAAGATGGCAACAAATTAGATCTGTACGGTAAAGTCGACGGCCTGCACTATTTCTCTGACGACAAAGGCGCTGACGGCGACCAGTCCTACATTCGTTTCGGCTTCAAAGGCGAAACTCAGGTTAACGACCAGATCACCGGTTACGGCCAGTGGGAATACAACGTTCAGGCGAACAATACTGAATCTGCAAGCGATCAGGCATGGACCCGTGTTGGTTTCGCCGGTATCCGCGTTAAAGACGCAGGTTCTTTCGACTACGGTCGTAACTACGGCGTAGTTTATGACGTGAACTCCTGGACCGACGTCCTGCCAGAATTCGGCGGCGACACCTACGGTGCAGACAACTTCATGCAGCAGCGTGGTAACGGCTACGCAACTTACCGTAACACCGACTTCTTCGGTCTGGTTGATGGTCTGAACTTCGCTATTCAGTACCAGGGTAAAAACAGCGGTAGCGGTGAAGGTGGCACGAACAATGGTCGTGATGCTCTGAAACAGAACGGCGACGGCGTTGGCGGATCTCTGACATACGATCTGGGTGAAGGCTTCGGTATCGGTGCTGCGGTATCCAGCTCCAAACGTACCTCTGACCAGAACTCTGCTGCATACCTGGGCGATGGCGACCGCGCTGAAACCTATACCGGTGGCCTGAAATATGACGCGAACAACGTCTACCTGGCAGCACAGTACACTCAGACCTACAACGCAACCCGCTTCGGTAATAGCGATTCTGCTGTTGCTGGCTGGGCTAACAAGGCACAGAACTTCGAAGTGGTTGCTCAGTACCAGTTCGACTTCGGTCTGCGTCCATCCGTGGCTTACCTGCAGTCTAAAGGCAAAGACATCGAAGGTTATGGCGACCAGGATCTGCTGAAATATGTTGATGTAGGCGCGACTTACTACTTCAACAAAAACATGTCCACCTACGTTGACTACAAAATCAACCTGGTTGATGACAACAACTTCACCCGCGCTGCTGGCATCGGTACCGATGACATCGTAGCACTGGGTCTGGTTTACCAGTTCTAATCAACTGCTAAGCTGGCAAAAGGGTCCTTCGGGGCCCTTTTTTATTCTTTGTTTAACCTGGCTGGTGTACCCTTGCGCGCAAACATGAGGGGCATTAAGTATGGATATCACTTCTTTTCGTGCGGCGCTGATTGCCGTCGCGTTCGTCCTGACCGGCTGCGATAACGGCACGCCGTCTCCCGCTGCACCAAAGGCTGTATCCACCGTCCTGGAAGGCAAGACGATGGGAACTTTCTGGCGCGTTAGCGTCATTAATCTTGATAATGACAAAGCCGCTGCGCTGCGCCAGAAGGTGCAAACCCAACTTGACGCCGACGATCGGCTCCTGTCGACATGGAAAAATGATTCTGCGCTCATGCGCTTTAACCATTCAGCGAGCACCACGCCGTGGCCCGTCAGCGAAGCGATGGCGGATATCGTGACGGAATCCCTGCGCATTGGGGCGAAAACGCAGGGTGCCATGGACATTACCGTCGGGCCGCTGGTGAATTTATGGGGATTCGGCCCGGACAAACAGCCCGTCAAAACGCCGACTCAAGCCCAGATCGACGCGGCAAAAGTGCGGACCGGCCTGAAGCATCTGCGCGTGATCAATCACTCCGGTAGCCAGTACTTACAAAAAGATCTGCCCGATCTGTATGTCGATCTCTCGACCGTTGGGGAAGGTTACGCCGCCGATCATCTGGCCCGCCTGATGGAACAGGAGGGGATCTCGCGTTACCTGGTTTCCGTGGGTGGCGCGCTGGTGAGCCGCGGCATGAATGCTGAAGGGCAGCCGTGGCGCGTGGCTATCCAGAAGCCAACCGATCGGGAAAACGCCGTGCAGGCGATCGTGGACATCAACGGACATGGGATTAGCACCTCCGGCAGCTATCGAAATTATTACGAGCTTGACGGAAAACGTATTTCTCACGTTATCGATCCGGTGAGTGGGGCGCCGATCCAGCATAAGCTGGTGTCGGTGACGGTCATCGCAACCACGGCGCTGGAAGCGGACGGCTGGGATACCGGGCTAATGGTATTAGGCCCGGAAAGAGCTAAAGAAGTGGTGCGCGAGCAGGGGCTGGCGGTGTATATGATCGTTAAAGACGGCGACGGCTTCAAAACCTGGATGTCGCCGCAGTTCGAAACCTTCCTCGTTAGCGGCAAAAATTAAAAAGCAAGAATGGCGGTTTTTTTCACCGCCGTCTGCGCCAGACTCAGGCTACGCTAAACAGAGAGCCGGAGCAGGTATGAAAACGAAAGCAATCCTCAACGACGAGTTCCGCTGGCAGGCGGTACTCGAAAGAGATAAAGACGCCGATGGTCAGTTCGTGTTTGCGGTACTGACTACCGGAATTTACTGCCGCCCATCCTGTCGGGCACGCCATGCATTGCGCCAGAATGTGTGTTTCTATACGGATGCCGCCGCCGCCGAACATGCCGGGTTTCGTGCCTGTAAGCGCTGCCAGCCTGACAAAGCCGATCCTCAGCAACAGCGTATTGATAAAGTGGCGCAGGCCTGCCGTTTGCTCGAACAGGAGCGTACGCTGACGCTTGACGAGCTGGCGCGCGAAGTGGGCGTAAGTTCGTACCACTTTCACCGTTTGTTCAAATCCGTTACCGGGATGACGCCGCGGGCATGGCAGCAGGCGTGGCGAGCCCGCAGGCTGCGCGAAACGCTGGCGTCCAGCGAAAGCGTGACTGGTGCCGTTTTGGCGGCAGGATTCCCGGCGAGCAGCAGCTATTACCGCCAGGCCGACAGTACGCTCGGCATGACGGCAAAACAGTACCGGCGTGGCGGGGACGATCTCCCGGTACGCTACACGCTGCAATCCTGTTCGCTGGGCCGCTGTCTGGTGGCAGCAAGCTCGCGTGGAATTTGTGCTGTTTTACCTGGCGACAGCGATGACAAGCTGATAAACGAGCTGGAGCAGATTTTTCCCCACGCTCAGCGTGAAAGGGCGGATGAAGCATTCAGCCAGCAGGTCGCTGAGGTGATAGCCGTGCTGGACGGTAAGCGGGAAGCGTTCACTTTACCGCTGGATATCCGCGGCACGGCCTTTCAGCTGCAGGTCTGGCAGGCGCTGAGAAACATCCCCGCCGGCGAAACCCGTAGCTATCAGCAGGTGGCGGAAAGCATCAACAAGCCGAAAGCGGTGCGTGCAGTGGCGAACGCCTGCGCGGCCAATACCCTGGCGCTGATCGTTCCCTGCCATCGCGTTGTGCGGCAAAGCGGGGCGCTGTCCGGCTATCGCTGGGGCGAAGCGCGCAAGGCCCTGCTGTTACAGCGCGAAGCAAAACAGGAAAACTGAAGATGCTGGATCTTTTTGCCGACACGCCGCCCTGGCAGGAACCTCTCGCGCCGGGGGCCGTCATTCTCCGCCGTCGGGCACTGGCCGATATGGATTCGCTGATGGCGGGCATCCGTGACGTGTCAGCGCAGTCGCCGTTTCGCCGGATGATCACGCCCGGCGGCTACACCATGTCCGTGGCGATGACCAACTGTGGCAACGTTGGCTGGACGACCGATCGTCACGGTTACCTGTATGCAGGGATCGATCCGCAAACTCAGAAACCCTGGCCTGACATGCCAGAGGTCTTTCTGGCGCTGGCTCAGGTTTGCGCCCTGGAAGCCGGTTACGTCGATTTTCGGCCGGATGCCTGCCTTGTTAACCGCTATGCGCCCGGTGCAAAGCTGTCGCTGCATCAGGACAAGGACGAGCAAACGCTGAGTGCGCCGATTGTTTCTGTTTCGCTGGGGTTGCCCGCCGTGTTTCAGTTTGGCGGCCTGAAGCGCAACGATCCTCTGCAGCGCGTACTGCTTGAGCATGGCGATGTGGTGGTCTGGGGCGGTGAATCCCGATTGTTTTATCACGGCATTCAGCCATTAAAAGAGGGACAACATCCGGTGACGGGGGCCTTCCGCTACAATCTCACCTTTCGTCACACCTGAAACAGCAATAAAAATAAGAATTATTCTTGATGTGGTGCGCAGGGCGTTTAAACTGCTGGCTGTTTTAGCTGTCCGGAATGGTGTGTATGCAACTTCTTCTTCTGGTCTGGCGGCAGTACCGCTGGCCCTTTATTGCCGTCATGGCTCTGAGCCTGCTGAGCGCGGCGCTGGGCATCGGCCTTATCGCCTTCATCAATTTGCGCCTTATCGAAAGCGTCGACGTGTCGCTGGCCGTACTGCCGGAGTTTCTCGGCCTGCTGTTGCTGCTGATGGCGGTTACGCTGGGCTCACAGCTGGCGCTGACCGTGCTCGGCCATCATTTCGTTTACCGCCTGCGCAGCGAATTTATCAAACGTATCCTCGACACACAGATTGAACGGGTGGAAAAACTCGGCAGCGCGGCGCTACTCGCAGGCCTGACCAGCGACGTGCGTAACATTACTATCGCCTTCGTACGCCTGCCGGAGCTGGTACAGGGGATCATCCTGACCTTCGGCTCTGCGGCATATCTGTTTTTCCTGTCGGGCAAAATGCTGGCCGTCACCGTGCTGTGGATGGCGTTGACCATCTGGGGCGGTTTTGTGCTGGTGGCGCGAGTCTATAAGCACATGGCAACCCTGCGTGAAACGGAAGACAAGCTCTATCATGACTATCAAACCGTGCTGGAAGGGCGCAAAGAGTTAACCCTCAACCGCGAGCGCGCCGAACACATTTTCAACAATCTCTACATTCCGGACGCCAAAGAGTATCGCCATCACATTATCCGTGCCGATACGTTCCACCTGAGCGCGGTGAACTGGTCAAACATCATGATGCTCGGCGCGATTGGCCTGGTGTTCTGGATGGCGAACAGTTTAGGCTGGGCGGACACCAACGTGGCGGCAACCTATTCATTGACGCTATTGTTCCTGCGTACGCCGCTGCTGTCTGCCGTCGGCGCATTGCCGACGCTGCTCAGCGCCCAGGTAGCGTTCAACAAGCTGAATAAATTCTCTCTTGCGTCTTATCGAGCGGAGTTCCCCAAACCAGAGCCGCACCGGGACTGGCAAACGCTGGAGCTGCGCGATGTGGCATTCCACTATCAGGACAATACCTTTGCCGTCGGACCCATCAACCTGACGTTAAAACGTGGCGAGCAGGTGTTCCTGATTGGCGGAAACGGCAGTGGAAAATCGACGCTGGCGATGCTGCTGACCGGGCTTTATCAGCCGGTATCCGGGCACATTCTGCTCGATGGCCAGCCGCTGGCGGCAGAAAAGCCGGAAGACTACCGGAAGCTGTTTTCGGCGGTGTTTACCGACGTCTGGCTGTTTGACCAGCTGCTGGGCCCGGAAGGGCAGCAGGCGAATCCGGTGCTGGTGGCTAAATGGCTTGAGCACCTGAAAATGGGCCATAAGCTGAAGCTGGAAAACGGTAAAATTCTCGACCTTAAGCTGTCGAAAGGGCAGAAAAAACGCGTGGCGCTGCTGCTGGCGCTGGCGGAAGAGCGGGATATCATTCTGCTTGATGAGTGGGCTGCTGACCAGGACCCACACTTCCGCCGTGAGTTTTACCAGGTGCTGTTGCCGCTGATGCAGCAGATGGGCAAAACCGTTTTTGCCATCAGCCATGACGATCACTACTTTATCCACGCCGACAGGCTGCTGGAAATGCGTAACGGCAAGCTCAGCGAGCTGACCGGCGAAGAACGCATCGCAGCCTCCCGCGATGCGGTTGCCCGCACCGCCTGAGCTCTGGCGCCCCTTTTTTAGGGGCGTTTGCTCTCTTTTTCACCGCTCCGACCGGCCGTTTATTATTTTTTACATCCACTCGCGCTATGCTTAGGGCCAGAATACCGTCTCTCCCTTCAAGGATTGCCAACCCATGTCCGTGTTTCATAAAAACAGCGCCAGGCTACGCGACCAGGAACGTGCCCGTCTTATCTGGCTGTTAACCACCGATAAAGCCATCACCTCGGCGCTGACCAACAAGCTGACGCTGGCAGAACAATACGACGAAGGGCAGCTGGCGGATGACATCGCCGAAGTGGGTGCACTGGTGGCACACTTGCCTGCGCCCGATCTGGCTGACACCCTTGAAGCGTTGCCTTCCGACGAGCGCCATGCGCTGTGGGGGCTGGTGGACGACAGCAAGCGCGGGAACGTGCTGCTGGAAGCCTCTGAAAGCGTTTATGACGATCTGATCGACGGCATGAGCGACAAGGCGCTGCTCGACGCGCTTGAAAGCCTCGACATTGATGAGAAAATCTATCTCGTTCAGCACCTTCCACGCGATCTGACCGGGCGCCTGCTGGCAACGCTGCCGCCTGATGAACGGGCCCGGGTGCGTCAGGTAATGAATTACGCCCATGACAGCGTCGGCGCGATCATGGAGTTTGAGGTCATCACCATTCGCCCGGACGTCACGCTTGGTGCGGTACAGCGCTATCTGCGCCGCCTTGGTAAAATGCCGCGTAACACCGACAAGCTGTTCGTCACCGATCGCCATAAAACGCTGCTTGGCGAGCTGGAGCTGCAAACTATTCTGCTTAACCCCGCGCAGCGCAATGTCGTGGAGGTCATGGAAGCGGAACCAGTGACCTTTCATCCGTCGGAAGATGCCGAGAAGGTGGCGCGAACGTTTGAACGTGATGACCTCGTGAGCGCCGCGGTAATTGATGCCGAAGGCAAACTGATGGGGCGTCTGACCATCGACGAAATCGTGGATGTGGTTTACGAAGAGACCGATAACGACATTCGCCAGATGAGCGGCCTGAGCAATGATGAGGACGTGTTTGCGCCGGTCAGTAAAGCGGTAAAAACGCGCTGGGCGTGGCTTGCTATCAACCTTTGCACCGCGTTTATTGCCTCGCGAGTGATTGACGGATTTGAACACACGATTTCACAGCTGGTGGCGCTGGCCTCCCTGATGCCTATCGTCGCCGGTATCGGCGGCAATACCGGCAATCAGACCATCACGATGATCGTCCGTGCGCTCGCATTGCAGCACATCCAGCCGGGAAACTTCTCTTTCCTGATCCTGCGCGAAATGGGTGTGGCGCTGATCAACGGCCTGGTGTGGGGCGGCATTATGGGCTGCGTGACCTGGTGGCTGTATGACGATCCGCAGCTCGGCGGCGTGATGATGCTGGCGATGGTGCTGAACCTGCTGGTGGCATCGCTGATGGGCGTGCTGATCCCGATGATCATGACCAAACTTGGACGCGATCCGGCGGTCGGTTCGAGCGTGATGATCACCGCCATCACCGATACCGGCGGCTTCTTTATTTTCCTTGGCCTGGCGACGGTGTTTCTGCTTTAAGCGCATGACGCTTGCGGATGTGGCGTGGCACCAGCGCCAGCAGCGAAATGCCTGCCAGCACGCCAATCGCCAGGTTGCCGGTACCCACCGTGGCGACAACCGTTGCCAGCATAACGAGCGTGGCCGACCACGGCATTTGCTTCAGCGCTGAAGGCTGAATGCTGTGCCAGCTGAAGGTTTTAACGGCCACGATGACCATGATTCCGGCGAGCACCGACATGGGTATCTTCGCCATCACCTGGCTTAAGCCCGTGACCAGCAGCAAAAGCACCAGGCCTGCGACGAGGGTGGAGAGGCGGCTGCGGCCTTTCCCCATCTCGACGTTCACGATGGTCTGGCCGATCATCGCACAGCCCGCAATCCCACCGTAAAAACCGGCGAGAATATTGGCGAAGCCGAGCCCGGCACTTTCGCGGGTTTTGTTCGACGGCGTGACGGTTAAATCATCGACAAGCTTTGCCGTCAGCAGTGACTCCATCAATCCCACGAAGGCGATGCTCAGCGCACAAGGCCAGATAATTTGCAGCGTTTGCAGATTCAGTGGCACCTGCAGTTCAGTCAGTCCCGGTAGTCCACCGCCCATTGAACCTTCATCACCCACCGTCGGCAAAATCTGGCCGCTGAAAACGGTATATAGCGTGAGGATAACGATGGCAATCAGCGGCGAGGGAATGCTTTTGATGACCCGCGGCGCCCAGAGAACAATCAGCAGCGTGGCGGCAAACAGCGCCAGAATCAGCGGGTTCTTGTTCCAGAAATGCGGCACCTGGGCAAAGAAGATCAGAATGCCGAGTGCGTTTACAAACCCGGTCATCACCGCCTGCGGAATATGGCGCATCAGCTTCGCCATGCCGAGCAGGCCGAACGCAATCTGAATGACGCCTGCCATCACTACTGCGGGCAAAATGTATCCCACGCCGTGCTGATGCACCATCGGGCCGATGACGAGCGCCACGGAGCCTGCTGCGGCGGTCACCATCGCCGGGCGGCCGCCCAGTACCGACATTGCCAGACACAGAACGACGGAAGCAATCAGGCTCACTTTCGGATCCACGCCCGCAATTACCGAAAACGAGATGACTTCCGGGATGAGCGCGAGGGCGGTAATCACGCCCGCAAGAGATTCGCGCAGCAAAAGGGCAGGTGAGCGCACGACGTGAGTCAGCGCAGCGGATTCAGCAGCAGTGAGGGGAGGACGAGTATCAGGCATAGTAAATGTAAGGTTATAGAAGCAGGACTTAACATAAGCAATGGTGCGTGCGGCAAGTCACAAAACGGGCGATATTACCGCTTTGTGTCACACTTCGCCAGTACCAATACTCATTTATGAGACACATTTATTAAACATTTTTATAACAGTTATCAAAACAGAACTTAAATTTTAAACAATATTTAAATCTTTCATCGTCAGTGCTAACGTGTTTTTCCCCGAATCGTTTCACCTGCGCTAAAACAAAAAACGCGAGTACAGTAAGGCTCATTAAATGACGAAAAAGATGGCCGTACGTCGCTCACAGGCGGTGGGTTTGCATGCCGAATCGCTGGCAGACAACACCCAGGCCCCTCAAGAGCACCAGACGGATGTATTGTTGATTGGCGGTGGCATCATGAGCGCCACGCTGGGAACCTGGCTTCAGGAACTGGAGCCGGACTGGTCTATTACTCTGGTCGAACGGATGGAAAGCGTCGCCGAGGAGAGCTCCAACGGCTGGAACAACGCCGGTACCGGCCATGCCGCCCTGATGGAACTGAACTATACGCCGCAAAAAGCGGACGGTTCCGTCAGCATCGACAAAGCCATCGAGATCAATGAAGCCTTCCAGATCTCGCGCCAGTTCTGGGCGCATCAGGTCACGCGCGGCGTGCTGCAGCAGCCGAAGACCTTTATCAACACCGTGCCGCACATGAGCTTCGTCTGGGGCGAAGAGAACGTGAATTTCCTGCGCGCCCGCTACGCGGCCCTGCAGCAGAACTCCCTGTTCCAGGGAATGCGCTATTCCGAAGACACCGAACAAATTAAAAAGTGGGCGCCGCTGGTGATGGAAGGGCGCGACCCGCAGCAAAAGGTCGCGGCTACCCGAACCGAAATTGGCACCGACGTGAACTACGGCGAAATCACCCGCCAGCTTATCGCCGGGCTGCGCAGCCATGATAGTTTCTCGCTTCAGCTCAACACCGTCGTGCGACGCTTTAAGCGCAATGCCGATAACAGCTGGACGGTGACCGTCTCCGACGCCAACGACCGTAAGATTCGCCGTAAGATCCGTACGAAATTTATCTTTATCGGCGCAGGCGGCGCGGCGCTCAAGCTGCTGCAACAGACGGGCATTCCGCAGGCGAAAGAGTTTGCTGGCTTCCCGGTGGGCGGGCAGTTCCTCGTCTGTGAAAATCCGGAGGTGGTAAACCACCATCTGGCGAAAGTGTATGGTCAGGCTTCCGTTGGTGCACCGCCCATGTCGGTGCCGCACATTGATACCAGAATTATCGACGGCAAGCGTGCCGTGCTCTTTGGACCGTTCGCGACGTTTTCCACTCGCTTCCTGAAAAACGGCTCGCTGTGGGATCTGCTGGCTTCAACCAATAAATCGAACATTCTGCCGATGATCAACGTCGGGATGGATAACTTCGACCTGGTGAAATATCTGGTCGGGCAGGTTATCCAGAAGGACAAAGATCGTCTGGCGGCGCTGAAAGCGTATTACCCGATGGCGGAGAAAGGCGACTGGCGCCTGTGGCAGGCAGGCCAGCGCGTTCAGATCATCAAGCGCGATGCTGAGAAAGGCGGCGTGCTGCGCCTGGGCACCGAAGTGGTCAGCGACGATGAAGGCACCGTTGCCGCGCTACTTGGCGCATCACCGGGCGCATCAACGGCGGCCCCCATTATGCTGCAGCTGATGGAGCAAGTGTTTAAAGAGAAAGTGAAATCTGCGGCGTGGCAGGAGAAGCTGCGCGCGGTGGTGCCGACTTATGGCCATCGTTTAAGTGGCGATCCGCAGGCAATTCAGCAGACTCTGGCGTACACCAGTGAAGTATTGGGGCTGCGATACGATGCGGATACCGTCGTGGATCCGGTTCCACAGGTTCAGTTCACGCCTCCATTGGTTGAATTAAAACCCGTGGCAGACATTGCCCTGTAGTTTGAGGTAAATGCCCGGCAGTACTGCGTTTGCCGGGCCTGCAATCCGCAACGGTTAGCAGGCCCGGTAAGGCAAGGCTACCACCGGGCAATCAGCGCCTTCGGTATAACGACGTCTTAACGCTGTTCTGCGTTCTGAACGGCGTCTTCCGCTTTCCAGATGCGGTACTTCACATCGACGTTGTCCGGGGTATAAACGACAATCGGCAGCTTGCTGTTGTAGCGCACCATTCCGTCATCACCCAGGTATGCCGTCACAAATTTCTGCGTTTTCTTGCCGTCCGGACAGGCCATCATGGTCGACACCGGCGAGCTTACCTTATCCACTACGTAGTAGTTATAGCCCCAGCCTTCCAGAGTTTTGCTTTCCAGTTTTGCGCCGAGGCGATGGTGGTTACAGTCCACTTCCAGCGTCTGACCAATCAGAAGCTCCACTTTGTAAGCGGATTCATCTTTCTGCTCCGGCAGCGTAATCACCTGGCGCTTCATGCCTTTTTCCGCTTTCGGATAAGGTGCGACCTTTTCCAGCGGCGTGGTGGCCGCCGTGGCGCTGGCGGAAAGGCAGGCGAGAGAGAGTATAGCGGCAGTAATGATCGATCTGTTTTTCACTGTTAATCCTTTTATTCCAGTTAGCAACCGGCGGATCGTATCATTATTACGCTGAATAATAAGTCAGGTTTACTCTTATTTTAATAATAAGTGGTGATAAATGCTGAAAAAGGTAGGAGGGGGAGAATCCCTGCGACGAGGTGTCGCAGGGAAGGGGCATTACGGCGTAACAAACGCTGCCCGAAGAGTATTAAGAGCCCGGAGTAGCGTATCCGCCGATAACAAACCATGCCAGAAACGCGACGGCGACGATAAAACAAAGAATGGGAAAAGCGATACCAATGCGCATAGAACCTCGCTGAGCCACAGAAACAAAAAAGCCAACCCGGAGAGGCTGGCCCATTGCGAAGAAGTTGGTCGGCACGGAGAGATTCGAACTCTCGACCCTCGCCACCCCATGACGATGCGCTACCAGGCTGCGCTAC
>DKMD01000034.1:88682-88885 GCA_002470465.1 Pluralibacter sp. UBA7423 | reverse complement strand
CCCCCCCTCACCGCCATATTTGAAGAAGAGCTCGTACGAAAGTACGGGCTTTTTTTTTCGCCTGTGGCACCGTCTGTGGGGGGATGAGAACTCCCGACCGGGGTTCGACTGAACGGCAGGATAGCCGTTCAGCATGGCCAGCGGCCACCCGAAGGGCGAGGCACACGGATGTGCCGAGTGATATCCCCCCCTCACCGCCATAT
>DKMD01000034.1:0-88443 GCA_002470465.1 Pluralibacter sp. UBA7423 | reverse complement strand
CTTTTTTTTCGCCTGTGGCACTGCCCCCACTGTTTCACTCCCCCTGTAAAACAGTGATTATCGTTTCGGATAATTTTGCCAATTTGAGAATGTTTTTTAGAATAGCCATACATACAGACGTCAAAGCAGACTATCCACGGGGAGTAACCATGTTTCCAAATCTCAAAAAATGGGCCTTTTTCTATTTCTCACCCGATTTTTCTCCAGAGAAAAACACCGTGATCCACAGAAACGAAAGCAATAGCTGTGAGTTTATTACCGTCGGGTTTAGCCCCTCAGCAAAAACCGATGGTTCAATCATTCAGGTAGCAAAACAGCTCATCAGTGAGGGCGTTCAGGTTATTGAGATCTGCGGTGGTTTTGGTCCGACCTGGGTAACCAAAATTTCTGAAGCCGTTGGGCCGGACGTCCCGGTTGGCACCGTCATGTACGGCCCCGAGCATCGGGCAGCACTGCTACACATCATGAAACCTTAACGGTTTCGCCGGACCGCACTTACCCATGAAAGGAAAGCCCTAACCGTTTTTCCTGCGATAAGAAAGGTCTCTTGCTTCGAAATGAAAAACGCCCCGGCATAATTGTCGGGGCGCAACCTCAGTTGTAGGCGTGTAGCGTACGCTGGCAGAGCGCGGATCGCACGCAATCCTCTGTGGTGAAGCGAACGATACCGACCATATCGTCCTCTTCAAAACGCGCCAGCGCATCGCTAAGACCGGACTGCACACCGCGCGGTAAGTCACACTGCGTGATGTCGCCGTTCACGATGACCGTTACGTTTTCCCCGAGGCGCGTCAGGAACATCTTCATTTGCGCTGCGGTCACGTTCTGGGCCTCGTCCAGAATCACCACCGCATTTTCAAAGGTACGTCCGCGCATGTAGGCGAACGGCGCGATTTCTACCTTGCCAATTTCCGGGCGCAGGCAGTATTGCATGAAGGACGCCCCCAGCCTTCTGACAAGCACGTCATAGACCGGGCGGAAGTACGGGGCGAACTTCTCAGAGATATCGCCGGGTAAGAAGCCAAGATCTTCATCGGCCTGCAGAACCGGACGGGTAACGATAATCCTCTCCACATCCTTATGGATCAGGGCCTCTGCCGCTTTCGCTGCGCTGATCCAGGTTTTCCCACACCCGGCTTCGCCGGTGGCGAAGATCAGCTGTTTACTCTCAATTGCATTCAGGTAGTGCGCCTGAGCTTCATTACGCGCTTCAATTGGAGAATGATCGCGGCTGTCCCGCGCCATGCCAATTGCTTCTACGCCGCCCATCTGCACAAGCGAGGTGACCGATTCTTCTTCACGCTGTTTATGGCTCCGTGAATCCCGTCTCAGCACACGTTTTGCTTCACGACGAGCTTTGATCACTGCTTTTTGTCTTCCCATGGATAGCACCTTGAGTTGTTGGTCAACATTACACGTGCTGGTTACATCAGCACGATTATGCGCACTAACGTCTGAGGTTTGGCTTCCTTGTAAGCCATTGCTTGCTGGTTGATGAGAGGTGATGACGCGACTACGCGCACCGCGCATCACATCGGTGGATTCTTTGGCTGCTGTGGAAGAGGGAAATTTAGTGGTGAAGACGTCGCTGCCGGAGGTGTGGCCTCCGCGCTGGGTGCTGCGGTTATGTTTGCTTTTCTGTCCAGTACAGGACCCAACCATTAGCGATCTCCTAAGTGAACCTTCACTGCCGGGAACTACCGCTGTTGTATTAAGTACATCACCAATTATCATTAATGCAACATATTTTTTACTTAAAGCTAACGAACGTGCATTTTCCCGGCCGGGATCAGTTTCTGACAGAAATATTACAGAATTATATCAATCACCTGCCAATACAAAAAAATGATGGACGCAGGGGGAAGATAAAATGTGACCAGATGAAACAATAAGGCGGGTAACGGTTTCTTTTTGCCTGCTGCGCTTATCGGGCCTGGATAGGGTATTTAGTAGGCCCGGCAAGCACAGCGCCGCCGGGCAGTAATTCAGGCTTCGAGAAGTGGCTGGGCGAGGTAGCCCGATTTGTCTTTCACACCCGGCAGCACGAAGAAATATCCGCCACCAATCG
The DNA here is from genome assembly GCA_002470465.1 of Pluralibacter sp. UBA7423. GTDB lineage: Bacteria > Pseudomonadota > Gammaproteobacteria > Enterobacterales > Enterobacteriaceae > Scandinavium. The sequence goes on along the minus strand of DKMD01000034.1, from coordinate 86,375 downwards.
GCTTGATGTACTCCTCCAGCGCCTCGCCATTGAGCCGCTTCTGCACGGTCAGGAAGCCTTTCTCCAGATCGTGCTGATAGCAGACAAACAGCAGCCCCATCTCCAGCTGGCCAGAGTTGGTGACGCCCAGCGAATAGCTGTAGCCACGGCGCATCATTAAGCTGGACTGGGTTTCCGGCGTGCGCGGATTAGCGAGACGGATATGGCTGTCGAGCGCAATCACATCGCCATTCGGGTCGCGATCATAGTCCGGCACATCGTGCTCGTTCTTCATGCCGAGCGGTGCACCGGAATGCTTGTCCCGCCCGAAAATGGTCTGCTGTTCCTTCAGCGGCGTCCGGTCCCAGAACTCTACGTGGAACGGGATAATTCTCACCGCCTGGTAAGACCCCCCAACGGCCCAGGCCGGCTCGCCCTGACCGTCCGTCACCCAGACAATCTCATCCATCAGCTTCGCATCTTTGCTGTCAGGATTCGCAGTGCCATCCTTAAAGCCGAGCAAATTCACCGGCGTTTCTTTGCCTTTGCTGCGTGCCGCGTGGTCAGAGATAAATCCTTCCCGCTTCCAGCGCACGCTCAGCAGATCCGGTGAGTGCTTGATGATGTCACGCAGGGCATGGATAACCGTATCCTGCGTGTTGGCGCAGATTTGCAGCAGCACGTCGCCATGGCAGAGTGCCGCATCCAGCGCGTCGTTCGGAAAGCGCGTCATCCGTTGCAGCTTCTTCGGCGCATGTGCCGCGAGGCCAAAACGTTCGTCGAACAGCGACTGCCCGACGGACACCGTAATGGTAAGGTTATCCGGTGCGATATAAGGCCCAAGGATCCCCGAATCCATCGGTGGAAGACGCGGGTTTGGCGTGTCGGGCGCAGGCCCACCGCTGGTCAGGAAAGTGATGCGATCGGTGAGCAGCTTAAAAAGCCGCTGCAGGTCATTTTTATCACTGGCCAGCACGTCAAACGCCACAATCATCATCGACGCCTGCTGGGGCGTCAACACGCCCGCCTGATGCGTGCCATAGAACGGCTGCGTTTCCATACGCGCATCGGGAGAAAGCGTACCCGGCGCACTTTGCGGTTTTGCCGCATGGGCGACCGGGCAGCCCCCGGTCAGCGCCAGCGCGCCTCCCAGCGCGCCGATGTTTTTCAGTAAGCGACGACGTGACGGCTCGGTCAGGTCATCCGGTTTGCTCTGTGCCATTACACTAGTCCAGTCCGAGGATCCCACGCAGCTGTGCCAGATCTTCCGCAAGGGTCGTGACTGGCCCTTTCAGCGCATTGCGATCGGCATCCGTCAGCTTATCGTACGTTTCATAGCCGTCTTTGGTTTTGTACTTCGCAAGAATGGTGTCGACTTTCTTGAAGTTGGCATCCACCTTCGCCAGCAGCGCGCTGTTTTCTTTTTGCAGCTGAGGACGCAGCAGGTTCACGATTTTCTGTGCACCGTCGACGTTGGCCTGGAAATCCCACAGATCGGTATGGCTGTAGCGGTCTTCTTCCCCGCTGATTTTGCTGGCGGCCACTTCTTCAATCAGGTCCGCAGCACCACCGACAACTTTAGACGGCGGGAACGCCAGTTCGCTGATGCGCTTTTGCAGTTCCAGCACGTCGTTGTTTAGCTTCGTCGCGTACTCTTCCATGCCCCTGGTGGTGTTGTCGCCAAACAGCGCTTTTTCCAGGCGGTGGAAGCCGGTGAATTTCGGATCTTCCGCTTTTTTCTCGTAGTCGTCTTCACGCGCGTCAATGCTGCCGTCGAGATCGGAGAACAGCTCGGCAATCGGTTCGATACGCTCATAATGCTGGCGTGTCGGAGCGTACAGCGCTTTGGCTTTTTCGATATCGCCCGCTTTCACCGCGTCTGTGAAGGCTTTGGTACCTTTCACAAGCTCAGCGGTTTCAGCCGTCACGTAGGCTTTGTAATCCGCAATCGCATCGCCAAGGCTGAGCACCGCGTTGGCTTTCGCCGCATCCGCCGTCGCTTCGCCTTTAACAGTCAGCGTCCCTTTCGGGTTGGTCAGCAGGCCGCAGGTCATTTCATACTGGCCCGGCTGCAGATTGGCGGTCATCTTCTGGGTGAAGCCCGGCGCGATATTCTCGCGCTCTTCCACGACCATCACGCCTTTGAGGATCTCCCACTCCAGGGCTTTCTGGCTGTGGTTCTGAATGATGAACTGCGTTTTGCCCGAGTTCACGGTGATGTTCATCGGCTCACACTGCTTGTCCGTCACCGTGACTTTAACCTGTGGAATATCGGCGGCCTGCGCGGCAAACGCAGAGGAGAACAGCGCAGCGATACCCAGCTGCAGCGCACTACGGCGGAAATTAATCGTCATGATCATCCCTTTTACCCAATGAGTATGTTGTAACTAAAATAGTGATTATGGTGCGCTGCGCGACGGCGTCGTTGCAGCCCGTGGCGGCAGTGCGAACAGCACCAGCGCCGGGATAAGGTAGATAAAGTACACAGCCACTTCGCTGACGCTCGGTGCTTCCTGGTAGCCAAAAATCCCTTCCAGCAGCGTGCCAAACAGCGTGTGGGTTGAGAGCGTATTGCTTAAATCAAAAGCGACACCCTGGAAGTGGTTCCACAACCCTGCCTCATGGAAGGCGCGGATAGCGCCTGCCGCCAGCCCGGCGGCCACCAACAGAATAAACAGGCTGGTCCACTTGAAGAATGCGCCAAGGTTCAGGCGGATACCGCCCCAGTAAATCATAAAGCCGAGTACCACGGCGGTCCCGAGGCCGAGCATCGCGCCCAGCGGCGGCCAGATGCCGAGATCCTGTTGAAAAGCAGCCAGCAGGAAAAATACGGACTCCAGTCCTTCGCGCGCCACGGCGAAAAAGACCATCAGAATCAGCGCCCAGCCGTGGTTGTTGCCTTTCTGAAGCGCGTTATCCACTGCCTCTTCCAGCTGCTTCTTCACGTTGCGCGACACTTTGCGCATCCAGAACACCATCCAGGTCAGGATAAACACCGCAATGACCGCCACGATGCCCTCAAACATCTCCTGCTCTTTCTGCGGAAATTCGCCGGTGGTTTCGTTGATGAAAATCCCGAGTCCAAGGCAAAGCGCAGCGGCGAGGAATACGCCAATCCACATGACGCCAATCCAGCGCCCTCGCTGCGTGCGTTTCAGATAGCTGGCGATAAGGCTGACGATAAGCGCCGCTTCCAGCCCTTCGCGTAACATGATGAGAAATGGAACAAACATGCCTGAAACCCTTCAGTGTGAACCGCAGTCAATGGATGCAAAGTTTCGTAAATATGAGTGATAGTGATTATCATTACGACGCAAAGAAACTCAAGTAAAATGTGCGGATAATGATGTCAGGTTGTAAAAAGTTTCCGGCGACAGGGTGAGCAGGCGAAGCAATTTATCTAAGCTTATTAACAGGTAATCGTTTACGTCGCTGAAGGGCTGTGGCTAAATAGGCGCCCGTTTACCTGCATATACACTGAAATGGCTAATCTACTCCACTTCCTGCTGGCGCTGGTGGTAATCCTCGCACTCGCCTGGCTGGTCAGTTTTGACCGCAAAACCATTCGCATTCGCTATATGGCCCAACTCATTATTATTGAAATGGCGCTGGCGTTCTTTTTCCTGCACGCCGAGAGCGGTTTAGTCCTGATTAAATCTGTATCAGGCATGTTTGAATCGCTGCTGAAATATGCCGCAGAGGGCAGCAATTTTGTCTTTGGTGGCATGAGCGACAAAGGCCTGGCCTTTATTTTCCTGGGCGTGCTGTGCCCGATTATTTTTATTTCGGCACTGATCGGTATTCTCCAGCACTGGCGTATTCTGCCCATTTTTATTCGCGTCATTGGCACGCTGCTGTCGAAAGTCAACGGTATGGGCAAGCTGGAATCTTTTAATGCGGTGAGCTCACTCATCCTCGGCCAGTCTGAAAACTTCATTGCTTACAAGGGGGTACTCGGCGACCTCTCCTCACGTCGGCTGTTCACCATGGCCGCCACGGCAATGTCGACGGTCTCCCTGTCAATTGTTGGCGCCTATATGACCATGCTCGACGCGAAATATGTGGTGGCGGCGCTGGTGCTGAATATGTTCAGCACCTTTATTATCCTGTCGGTGATTAATCCGACGCGCCCGGATGCCGAAGCGGAAATTAAGCTCGAGAAACTGCACGAATCACAGAGCTTCTTTGAAATGCTCGGAGAATATATTCTCGCTGGCTTCAAAGTGGCGATGATTATCCTGGCGATGCTGATCGGCTTTATCGCCCTGATCAGCGCGGTGAACGCCCTCTTCTCGACGATCTTTGGCCTGAGCTTCCAGGCGATTCTGGGCTACGTCTTCTACCCGCTGGCCTGGCTGATTGGCATTCCGCTGAGCGATGCGCTGCACGCAGGCAGCATTATGGCAACTAAGCTTGTGGCGAACGAGTTTGTGGCGATGATCGAACTGCAAAAGATTGCCGCAGAAATGACGCCGCGCGGACTGGGTATTCTGTCCGTGTTCCTCGTCTCCTTCGCTAACTTTGCGTCTATCGGCATCGTGGCGGGCGCCATTAAGGGGCTGAACGAGAAGCAGGGGAACGCGGTTTCCCGCTTTGGGCTGCGCCTGGTGTACGGCGCGACGCTGGTGAGTTTACTTTCGGCGAGCTTTGCTGGATTAGTATTGTAAGCTTATGCCCGGCGGCGCTACGCTTGCACGGGCCTACGGTTACCCGCCCGGCAGGTTTGTAGGCCGGGTAAGCGTAGCGCCCCCGGCAGATTTCATCAGAACTGCACGCAAACCGGCTGATCGACCCGCATCACCGATTCCTGCGCAAAGCGGGATTTGTAGACCCCCCGCAGGGCCTCAATATTCGTTTCGCTCTGCGCATCTTTGCCGTGAATCAGCATCAGGGCTTTGCTCTGCTCGCGCGCCACGGTGCCGTCATTACCGAGCCACTGCCCGCGCGCATCAAACACCGTCAGGCCATCCTTAAATCGCGGCGTCACGTCGCGGTCAACAAACTGCTGCCACTCCTGTGCCGTGATGTCCTTCCCTGCCGGACGACTCAGGCCGAAATAGAGCGTCGTCTGCTGCATCTGGTTTTCGGTTTTGCAACTTTGGGTGTCTGTTACGGCTTTCTGCGAGGGTGCCGTGCAACCGCTCAGTGCGATCGCCAGCGCGGCGGCGGCTAAGCCCGTTCTGATTTTCATTGTCTGCTATCCTCATTGTTTTTATGCCGGAAGATATCAGCGTATTTTCAGGTAATTAGCAAGAAAAAAGCCCGCTTTCGCGGGCTTCAGTTTACTCAGGTTGCAGCTTTGTCGGTGGCGCAGAGTGATAGTGCGCATCCGCGTCGGCAAAGCGCTTCAGCATTGATGCCGACGGCGCTTTGTCCAGCAGGCTGAACAGCACAATACCGATGCTGCCGAAAATAAAGCCCGGAATAATTTCGTACAGGCCGAGCCAGCCGAACTGTTTCCAGACGATGACGGTGATGGCCCCGATAATCATCCCTGCCAGCGCACCGTTGCGGGTCATGCGTGACCACATTACGGAGAACAGCACCACCGGCCCAAACGCGGCACCGAAGCCCGCCCATGCGTAGCTCACAAGACCAAGCACGCGGTTTTCCGGGTTAGCGGCCAGCGCAATCGCTACCAGCGCCACCACCAGCACCATCAGGCGCCCAACCCACACCAGCTCTTTCTGGCTCGCGCCTTTACGCAGGAAGGCCTTGTACAGGTCTTCGGTAATCGCACTGGAGCACACCAGCAGCTGGCAGCTCAGGGTGGACATCACCGCCGCCAGAATGGCCGACAGCAGGATCCCGGCAATCCACGGGTTGAACAGAATCTGCGCCAGTTCAATAAACACGCGCTCGCTGTTCTGGTTCACCGCGTTCGCCAGCTGTGGGTTAGTGTTGAAGAATGCAATGCCGAAGAAGCCGACGGCCACCGCGCCCGCCAGGCACAGGATCATCCAGGTCATGCTGATACGACGGGCATGCACGATGCTGTGATGGGAATCCGCCGCCATGAAGCGCGCCAGAATATGCGGCTGACCGAAGTAGCCCAGGCCCCAGCCCATCAGCGAAATAATCGCCACAAAGTTCAGGCCCTTGAGCATATCGACGTTCTCAATGCTCTTCTGCTTGATGACTTCCAGCGAATCGCCAAAGCCGCCGACTGTCAGGATGACAATCACCGGAGTCAGGATCAGGGCGAAAATCATCAGGCTTGCCTGCACGGTATCCGTCCAGCTCACGGCCAGGAAGCCGCCTATGAAGGTGTAAAGAATAGTCGCCGCTGCCCCGGCCCACAGCGCCGTTTCGTAGCTCATGCCGAAGGTGCTTTCAAACAGACGCGCCCCCGCCACAATGCCGGATGCACAATAGATGGTGAAGAAGAGCAGGATAACCAGCGCGGAGATAATGCGCAGCACACGGCTATTATCTTCGAAACGTCCGGTGAAATAGTCAGGCAGGGTCAAGGCGTTATTGTTAGCTTCGGTATGCACGCGCAGGCGCCCGGCCACCAGTTTCCAGTTAATCCATGCCCCCACGCACAGGCCAATAGCAATCCAGCTCTCGGAAATACCCGAGATGAAAATGGCGCCCGGCAGGCCCATCAGCAGCCAGCCGCTCATATCGGATGCGCCTGCAGAAAGCGCGGTCACAAATGGCCCGAGGCTACGGCCGCCCAGAATATAGTCGTCAAAATTTTTGGTGGAGCGCCAGGCAATAAAGCCAATCAGGATCATCCCCAAAATATAAATAAGAAACGTCACCACCATCGGTGTACTAGCCATAAATCATTCTCCAGAAAACGCTTTTTTATCCCTGAGTCCGGAACGAAGAATCAGGTTATTTATTACGGAAGGAGCGTATCCTGCCGTAAGCGGAATTTATTCACAAACGATTTAACACTGCATTTACAGATATTACACCCCGGCAATCAGACCATTTTTCTATAGGTTGCACTTGCTCACATTTTTATCGGTTGCACCTTTTGAAAATGTTAACTCCCGCATAAAACCTGGTCCTAATCATTATTCTTAGCGTGCTTTTTATTGTTAAACGCTTTTAACAATCCATTGCTTTTCCTGATTGCTGGCGAGGTCACACTTAACACGGTTGCACAAAGTTGCAACATGGTAGATATTTCTGTGCAACTAAAGCAGCAGTAACAGAACAACAGGAGTTTCTGGCATGGGCAGCACTACCATGGGCGTCAAACTTGACGATGCCACTCGCGAAAGAATTAGAAGCGCCGCAACCCGCATTGACCGCACCCCACACTGGCTGATCAAGCAGGCTATCTTTAACTATCTGGAAAAGCTGGAGAACGACGAAACATTGCCGGAGCTGCCGGCGCTCCTCTCCGGGGCCGCCAACGAAAGCGAGGAAGGCGTAATTCAGGCCGACGAAGCGCACCAGCCATTCCTTGAGTTTGCCGAGCAAATTCTGCCGCAATCGGTGTCGCGCTCAGCTATCACCGCCGCATGGCGTCGTCCTGAGACTGACGCTGTGCCAATGCTGCTGGAGCAGGCCCGTCTGCCGCAGGAAATTGCCCAGCAGGCACATAAGCTTGCTTATCAGCTGGCGGAAAAGCTGCGTAACCAGAAGAATGCGAGCGGTCGTGCAGGAATGGTGCAGAGCCTGCTGCAGGAGTTCTCCCTCTCTTCTCAGGAAGGCGTGGCGCTGATGTGCCTGGCGGAAGCATTACTGCGTATTCCGGATAAAGCCACCCGCGATGCGCTGATCCGCGACAAAATCAGCAACGGTAACTGGCAGTCGCACATTGGCCGCAGCCCGTCGCTGTTCGTCAACGCCGCCACCTGGGGGCTGCTGTTCACCGGTAAACTGGTATCAACGCACAACGAGGCCAGCCTCTCCCGCTCCCTGAACCGCATTATCGGCAAGAGCGGTGAGCCGCTGATCCGCAAAGGCGTGGACATGGCGATGCGCCTGATGGGCGAGCAATTTGTCACCGGAGAAACCATCTCAGAGGCGCTGGCTAACGCCCGCAAGCTCGAAGAAAAAGGCTTCCGCTACTCTTACGACATGCTGGGTGAAGCCGCCCTGACCGCCGCCGATGCGCAAGCGTATATGGTTTCCTACCAGCAGGCCATTCACTCAATTGGCAAAGCCTCAAACGGCCGCGGCATTTATGAAGGCCCGGGCATTTCCATTAAGCTCTCTGCCCTGCATCCGCGCTACAGTCGCGCGCAGTACGACCGTGTAATGGAAGAGCTTTACCCGCGACTAAAATCCCTGACCCTGCTGGCACGCCAGTATGACATCGGCATCAACATCGACGCCGAAGAGGCCGACCGCCTGGAGATCTCCCTCGACCTGCTGGAAAAACTCTGCTTCGAGCCGGATCTGGCGGGCTGGAACGGTATCGGTTTCGTCATTCAGGCCTATCAGAAACGCTGCCCGTTCGTGATTGACTACCTGACTGACCTTGCCACCCGTAGCCGTCGTCGCCTGATGATCCGCCTGGTGAAGGGCGCGTACTGGGACAGTGAAATCAAGCGTGCGCAGATGGACGGCCTTGAGGGCTACCCCGTTTATACCCGCAAGGTGTACACCGATGTCTCCTATCTCGCCTGCGCCAAAAAACTGCTGGCGGTGCCGAACCTGATTTATCCACAGTTCGCCACCCACAATGCCCATACGCTGGCGGCGATTTACCAGTTGGCGGGCCAGAACTATTATCCGGGACAGTATGAATTCCAGTGCCTGCATGGCATGGGGGAACCGCTGTACGAGCAGGTCGTGGGCAAAGTTGCCGACGGCAAGCTGAACCGACCATGCCGCATTTATGCTCCGGTGGGCACCCACGAAACGCTGCTGGCGTATCTGGTGCGTCGTCTGCTGGAAAACGGCGCTAACACCTCTTTCGTCAACCGCATTGCCGATACCAGCCTGCCACTCGACGAGCTGGTCGCCGACCCGGTCAGCGCGGTGGAAGCGCTGGCGCAGCAGGAAGGCAACATCGGCCTGCCGCATCCGAAGATCCCGCTGCCTCGCGCGCTGTATGGCGAAGGTCGCGATAACTCTGCCGGGCTCGATCTGGCGAATGAACACCGTCTCGCCTCCCTCTCCTCTTCCCTGCTCAACAGCGCGTTGCAGAAGTGGCACGCCAAACCGATGCTGGAACAGCCGACCGAAGAGGGCGATATGCAGCCGGTGGTGAACCCGGCAGAGCCGAAAGACATCGTAGGCTATGCCCGTGAAACCACCGAACAGGAAGTGGAACAGGCGCTGACCAGCGCGGTCAACAACGCGCCAATCTGGTTCGCCACGCCGCCGCAGGAGCGTGCCGCTATCCTCGAACGCGCTGCCGTGCTGATGGAAGGCCAGATGCAGCAGCTGATGGGCATTCTGGTGCGTGAGGCCGGAAAAACCTTCTCCAATGCCATCGCCGAAGTCCGCGAGGCGGTCGACTTCCTGCATTACTATGCAGGACAGGTTCGCGATGATTTCGCCAATGAAACGCACCGCCCGCTCGGACCGGTTGTCTGTATCAGTCCGTGGAACTTCCCGCTGGCGATCTTCACCGGGCAGATTGCGGCAGCCCTTGCCGCCGGCAACAGCGTGCTGGCAAAACCTGCGGAGCAAACGCCGCTGATTGCCGCTCAGGGCATCAACATTCTGCTGGAAGCAGGCGTGCCGCCGGGCGTGGTTCAGCTGCTGCCAGGCCGCGGGGAAACCGTTGGCGCACAGCTGACGTCCGATAACCGCGTGCGCGGCGTCATGTTCACTGGTTCCACCGAAGTCGCCACGCTGTTGCAGCGCAATATCGCCAGCCGCCTCGATCCACAGGGTCGCCCGACGCCGCTTATCGCCGAAACCGGTGGCATGAACGCGATGATTGTCGATTCCTCTGCGCTGACCGAACAGGTGGTGGTCGACGTGCTGGCTTCGGCGTTCGACAGCGCAGGTCAGCGCTGCTCCGCCCTGCGCGTGCTTTGTCTGCAGGATGACATTGCCGATCACACGCTGACGATGCTGAAAGGCGCGATGGCAGAGTGTCGCATGGGCAATCCAGGACGCATGACCACGGACATCGGCCCGGTGATTGATGCCGAAGCCAAAGGTAACATTGAGCGTCATATTCAGGCGCTGCGCAGTAAAGGCCGCCCGGTGTTCCAGGCCGCACGGGAAAACGGCGACGACCGCCGCGAATGGGCCACCGGCACCTTCGTGCCGCCAACGCTCATCGAGCTGGAGAGCTTTGACGAGCTGCAAAAGGAGGTCTTCGGCCCGGTTCTGCACGTGGTGCGCTACAGCCGCAACGAGCTGGACGCGCTGGTAGAGCAGATTAACGCCTCTGGCTACGGCTTAACCCTTGGCGTGCATACCCGTATCGATGAAACCATCGCCCAGGTCACCGGCAGCGCCAACGTCGGCAACCTGTACGTCAACCGTAATATGGTGGGTGCAGTGGTTGGCGTGCAGCCGTTCGGCGGTGAAGGCCTGTCGGGCACCGGCCCGAAAGCGGGTGGTCCAATGTATCTTTATCGCCTGCTCGCCAGCCGCCCGGACGACGCGCTGCTCACTACGCTCAACCGTCAGGATGCCGAACGTCCGGTCGACGCGCAGCTGAAAATGCTGCTTGAACAACCGCTGACGGCGCTGCGCGAATGGGCGAACAATCGCCCGGCACTGCAAACCCTTTGTACACGCTATGCGGAACTGGCGCAGGCCGGAACGCAGCGTCTGTTGCCAGGCCCAACCGGCGAGCGCAACACCTGGACGCTGATGCCGCGTGAACGCGTACTGTGTCTTGCGGATAACGAAGACGATGCGCTGATTCAGCTGGCCGCCGTCACCGCAGTGGGCTGTGAAGTGCTTTGGCCGGACGAAAGTCTGCACCGCTCGCTTGCCAAACAGCTTCCAAAAGCGGTCAACGAGCGTATTCACTTCGCTAAACGCGAGCAGATTACCGCAGAGCATTTCGACGCGGTCATCTACCACGGTGATTCTGACCAGCTGCGTGAGTTGTGTCAGCAGGTCGCGGCCCGCGACGGCGCGATTATTTCGGTGCAGGGCTTTGCCCGCGGCGAAACCAATCTGCTGCTGGAACGTCTTTACGTCGAGCGCTCGCTCAGCGTAAATACCGCAGCCGCAGGCGGCAATGCCAGCCTGATGACAATCGGCTAAAGCTGTGATTAATTAAGGCTCCGGAAACGGGGCCTTTTTTCTTTGGAGAGAATAATGAAACCGATCATTATCGCGACAGCACTGCTGTTCAGCACCGCTGCTCTCGCGGATGACTGCGGCAACGCCGGCAATCAGATTGACATGAACACCTGCGCCGCAAACCAGCTGAAAGCGGCGGACGGCAGGCTGAATAACGCTTACGGCACCGCGATGAAGCGCGCGCCGCAAGCCACTAAGGCGCTGCTGAAAACCGCACAGCAGAAATGGATTGCCCTGCGCGACGCTGACTGCGCGCTGATAAGCTCTGGCACCGAAGGCGGCAGCATCCAGCCGATGATCCACGCCCAGTGCCTGACCGACAAAACCGTCGAGCGCACCGCGTGGCTGGAGTCGCTGCTGAACTGCGAGGAAGGTGATTTAAGCTGCCCGCTGCCGCCGAAGCCTTAACGCAGGCGGATCCCCTCGATAATCATACGCTGTACGCTTTCCACCGTCTGCTGAAAGAACGCTTCATCCTGTAAGGTTTTACCGGTGACCGCCTCCACCTGCGTGGAAAAATCCGCGTAGTGCTGCGTGGCGGCCCAAATCATAAAGATCAGATGGTTAGGGTCAATTGCCGCCAGCTTGCCTTCCTTTACCCAGCCGGAAATAATCGCGGATTTATCATCCACCAGCGATTTCAAATCCCCCGTCAGCTCCGCCATCAACAACGGCGCACCCTGCAGCATTTCCAGGCAGAACAACCGCGAGGCCTCCGGATGATCGCGCGACACCTCCAGCTTGAGCCGAATATATTCGCCAATCGCCTCCAGCGGAGCAAACTCTTCACGAAACGCGCGCAGCGGCGCGAGCCAGATGTCGAGGATGTTGCGCATCACCGCCACGTACAGCGCTTCTTTTGACGGGTAGTAATACAGCAGATTGGTTTTCGACACCCCGGCCTGTTCCGCCACCTGTTCAAGACGGGTGCCGTGAATGCCAAACTGCGAGAAAGTGGTCAGGGCCGCGCTCAGAATTGCCTCTTTTTTGGCATTAACCGCCTGGCTGCGCTTCCCGGTTTTTTTGCAGGCTGCCTGCGTCATTCGCTCTCCTTATTCCTGTTCCGCACAGGCGTTGTCATTCCCTTCCGGCAAAGCGGCTTTTTTCTTTTTGAATTTCAGCTCGCTGACCAGCACGCCTGCGACGATAAACGCAGCGCCGAGCAGCGCCAGCATCGGCAAACGCTCTCCCGCCATACGGCCAAAAATGCCCGCCCAGACAGGCTCCCCCGTATAGATAACCGTTGCGCGGGTCGGCGAGACGCTGCGCTGTGCCCAGTTCATCACCACCTGAATAATCGCACTGAAAATACCCAGCCCCAGCGCCACCACCAGCAGGCCCGGCGAGAAGGACGGCACCGATTCGCCCGCCGGTATCATCATACTGAAGGCAACCAGCGACGCCGTAGCCAACTGCACGACCGTCACGCGCTTTACGTCGACTTTTCCGGCCCAGGCGCTAATCAGAATAATTTCCGCGGCAATGGCAAGCGCGCCCGCAAGCGTAATGAGCTCCCCTGCCCCCAGCGCCAGCAGATTGCCTTCCGGTCCGGCGAGTAAGATCAGGCCAACGAAGGCCAGCGCAATCCCGACGCAGGACATCAGCCCAGGCATTCTCCCGAGACAAAGCCATTGCAGCAGCGGCACCAGCGGCACATACATCGCGGTGATAAACGCCGATTTACTGCTGGAGATGGACTGTAGTCCCCAGGTTTGCAGGCTGTAGCCGAACGCGATCGCAACACCAATCGCCACGCCCGCTTTTAGCTCAAGCCACGTCATTCCACGCAGTGAACGCAATGAGAGCAGGCCAACCGCTATCGCCGCCGTAGCAAATCGCAGACCGACAAAGAAAAACGGATCGCTCAGGGTAACCGCGTACTGCACCGCAAGGAAAGTGCCACCCCAGAACATGGTGATGACAATCAGGAGCGCCTCCTGAGGCTTTACCGAGAATTGATAGCGTGAAAGAAAGGACATAGTACCGCCGGGATGACATTCAGCCCATCAGTGTGCAGATTCCCGGAGACAGCTGCAATAAAAAAACCGCCGGTCTTCACCGGCGGCAGGGAGAGAGGAGGCATGGTTAACCCCCTCTTACGGCATCTGAGCGCTAGCTGTTGCGGTTGCTGCCGTGGCTGTTTTTACCCCCTTTTTTACCAGCTTCGGACGCGCGCTGGGGATCGTTTTTAAAGTTCCCCCCGCTGTGCTGGCCACCTTTACGACCTGCTTCTGATGCTCTTTCGCGGTCTTCAGCAAAATTACCTGAACCGCCACGATGGTTTGCCATTACCGACCTCCGGTTGTACAGACATCATATTGCATTACGTGAATGTGGAAGATTCCACTACGCGAGCCGGGCCAAAGCCCTGTTTTCTGCCGCGTGGAACTAAGCTTAGTGGATGCCAATTATTCCTCCAGCAGTTGGTAATATTCTGCAACATGCGCCAGGCCAAAAGTATGGGATTACCGCTGCGTGTCTGATAAGCGCTTCTTATGACTTACGAAAAAAACGAAGACGAAAGTGTGTCAAAGTGCGACAAGACAATCGTTACGTTATTTATATATAAATACATGATTATTAATAGTTAATTCGTAGCGCTTCGCCATAAAGCGTAAGATCACAGCCCTTTAATAAGCGATGGCTTTATCCCATTAAATACACCCTCATCTGGCGACGCTTCCTCAAGGCTTCCCGGAGCCAGCAGGCCAGTGCAATTTCCTGCCAGAAAGTTGACCGGAACAGGGATGTGACCAACACTTTGAGGAGTATCTTTAGAAAACACAGTGTAAAAACGGAGAGTAACGCTATGAGTGGAAAGGCTAAAATTTTGGTTCTTTACTATTCCATGTACGGACACATTGAAACAATGGCGAAGGCCGTTGCCGAAGGAGCAAGCGGCGTTGATGGCGCAGAGGTCACCGTGAAACGCGTGCCGGAAACCATGTCAGCGGAGGTCTTCGCGAAAGCCGGAGGCAAAACCCACACCGCGCCGGTGGCCACGCCGCAGGAGCTGTCAGACTATGATGCCATCATCTTTGGTACGCCAACCCGCTTTGGCAATATGGCCGGACAAATGCGTACCTTCCTCGATCAAACCGGCGGCCTGTGGGCCTCGGGCGCTTTATACGGCAAACTCGGTAGCGTCTTTAGCTCTACGGGTACCGGCGGCGGCCAGGAACACACCATCAGCTCCACCTGGACGACCCTCGCCCATCACGGCATGGTAATTGTGCCCATCGGCTATGGCGCGCAGGAGCTGTTTGACGTTTCTCAGGTGCGCGGCGGTACGCCCTATGGCGCGACGACCATCGCAGGCGGCGACGGTTCCCGTCAGCCAAGCCAGGAAGAGCTGGCGATTGCCCGCTATCAGGGTAAACATGTTGCGGAACTGGCCGTAAAACTTAACGCTTAACCTTCCGTCAGGAGGAAAGACATGCCTACACAGGAATCAAAAGCGCATCACGTTGGCGAATGGGCCACCCTGCGTAACACCTCACCCGAAATCGCGGAAGCCATTTTTGAAGTGGCAAAATACGACGAAAAACTGGCAGAGAAAATCTGGGAAGAAGGCAACGACGAAGTGCTGTCGCTGGCTTTTGGGCGAACCGATAAAGACTCGCTCTTCTGGGGCGAACAAACTATCGAACGTAAAAACGTGTGACCTTAACTTACTCCCCCGCTCCCGCGGGGGAGTTTACTTTCAGCTCAATCTATTTTCCCGTCGCGGCACTGTTCAACACCGCATTGAATTTATCCACCGGACAGAATCCATTGGCATCCACCGGGCATCCGTTTAGCTCAAGCGTCACGCGCTGCGGCGGCGACTTGAGCGTCAGTACGTCGGCGTTACGCAGCTGTTCCGTGCTCTGATACACATACTCAATCTTCATCAGCTCGCGGTTGCCGCTCGTGTCGTGCCAGCGCTGGAACACGATTTTGCCGCCAATCGGCGTACGTTCGTACTGGTTCTGCAGCTGGTACGGTTTGAAGTCCAGCGCCATCAGCAATGAGGCAATATTAGAATCATGCCCCACCAGCAGCGTCACCTTCGGCGCCTTCGCGGCCTCCATGACCAGCGCTTTGTCGATGTATTTCACCAGAGGTGCCGCCACGTTGCGCGCCACGGCCGGAGAGGTAAACAGACTATCCTGATAGCCGTTTTTCAGCTCAGAGAGTAGGCGCCACTGCTGGTCGGTTTTGATTTGTCCCCATGCCACCTGATCGAGCGGGAAGCCTTCGTAATACTGGAGCGTAAAGGCATCCACCAGCGAATTGCCGACCTTCAGCGGCCCATTGACGCCCGGTTCTTTCTCATACGGCGCAATAAATTCGTCCTTGCCTTCCGGCAGTGAGCAAACCTTCTTCTCTTTGCAGGACGGTGAGTTCTGATAGCTGGTGATTTGCTCCAGCAGCTTGTAGCTCTCGTCGAGGTGCATTTTCTGACGTTCATCGCCCATCGCCTTCACCGCCTGCTGGCTGAACGCGGCAGAATCATCGGTGATCACCGGGTTAAACGTTGGGTCCATAGTGCCCATTTTTTCCTGGTGATGGACCGGTACGTCACAGCCCGGGAACGCACCCGTAATGAAGAACTGAGCCGTTGCCACGGTACGCTGCAGGCTGTTGGCGTAGGCATAGACCGTGCCCGGTACCGGGCATTCACCGGTCGTCACTATGCCCTGCTCCGCGAGCCATTCCCGCATGTAATGGCCCATATACACTTCCAGCACGCCGCCTTTGGTGGTGAGCTGCCCCCCGGGCACATCCCATTCAGGCCATTTGTTTGGCGTGGATTGCTCCAGCACGCTGCCGTTATTGGCAAGCGGCGCGCGCAGGTTATGACGGCTCATGATCAGCACCTGTTGTAGCTGATACCCCTGCGGGGCCTCCTGTGCCTGAATACCAGAACTTGCCAGAGTGGTGCCGACTATCGCGGCGGCCAGTACGCTTTTTCTCATCCCTAAACCCTCATGCGTTAATGAACGGCATTAATTGTGACAGATTGATGACAATTTTCCGGGAAGCCGCCAACAAACGGCGCAATTTCCCCTTTGTATAAGAAAAAGACCTTATACTACGCAGATCGGACGGCAGGAGTTTCCCTATGAAATCAGACGTAACCTACGAATTTCACCACTTTGGTATCCCGTTACAGGACGGCAAAACGGAAGGCGTGTACAGTGAAAAAGCGGGCATGTACACCGTCGATAATCCCGGAAAATTTCGCGTACAGTGGCATCGTTTCACAGACGACTCTCCCCTGCATCCGCTGTTGAAAACCGTGCCGCACGTGGCGCTAAAGGTAAATAATCTGGCCCGCGCCATTGAAGGTGAAGAGGTGATTCTCGGCCCTTACGAGCCCATCGATGACTACTTTGTGGCGGTGATCAACGACAACGGCGCTCCCGTCGAACTGATCCAGACCACGCTCAGCGACGACGAACTTTGGGGCCGGGCGCGGGACGGCCAGGGCAGCCTTTACCGTAAATGATGGCGGATGCTCTATGAACGTTCTTCGTCATCTTTTTAAAAAGTTAGCGTCACTACGCGCCCTCTTCCGGCCCCGGCGGCTGCTGGCAATCCTGACGCTGATACCTGGCGACAAAAGAGGCGGTTTCCGGGGATACGAAGATTCTGGCGCTGGTGAATTCGGACAAAAATCTCAGCAAAATCAGGCGCGCTCAGCCGGATATTATCTTTTCGCTGCAGACGCTTGCCAGCGAAATGCAGCCGCGAAAGCTGAGCGGGGAAAAAATGGAGACGGGAAACCTGATGGAATTGCTGTTTCAGGACGGCCATTGAAGCATAACTGGCATCGCTGGCGTGAAGATCTATGCTTATACAAGCAGTTGGATATTCAACCAAGGAGAAAGCGATGGGCTATTTCGAAATAAAGAAATCCGATAAAGAGTCTAAAGAACCGTACTACTTTGTGCTGAAAGCTGCCAACCATGAAGTGATTGCCCGCAGCGAAATGTACTCCACAAAAGCCGCGGCGCAAAAAGGCATTGCCTCAGTGCAAAAAAACGGGGCAACCACCGACGTGCGCGATAAAACGGTGTAACGTTACCGAAAAGCAAAAAGCCCGCATTCGCTGCGGGCTTTTTATTGTTAGGCTGACGAGATTTATTCCGTCACGCTTTTCTTCACATCTTCCGCACCGGCTTTGGTTTTATCCCAGGCTTTGGTGCTGCCTTCTTTCGTTGCGTTCCAGGCCTTTTCAGAACCCTGTTTGGTTTTATCCCACGCCTTTTCGCTGCCTTCTTTGGTGCGATTCCAGGCTTTCTCGCCGCTCTGCTTCATGTTGTCGGTAGCAGAACCGTCGCTGCGGGCTTTGTTGATCTGTTCCTGTGTGCGGTGTTCCGTTTGATGCAGTTTCTCTTTGGCAGTGTCTGCACCTGCGTGAGCCTGCTGCACCGTTTCGTCCGTGGCATGCTGAATTTCACCCTGTGCCATTGCACCGGTGGCGATAAACAGAAGGGACATAGCGATAGCTGTCTTTTTCATTGTGTATTCCTTTTATCTGAGTCCGGGATCCACTCTAGTTTTCGTCGCCGTCATTAACAACCCGATAATTCCTAATTGGATCAAGGCACTCGGAGATTGGGGAGAGTGAAAAGCGAGGAAAGCAGACTGGCAGGATAAAAATAAAGCGCCCCGCAGGGCGCTTATTGCCGTGCTGAAGCGAACTCAGGCGCCCTGACGGGTCGCGGCCAGTACAATCTCACGAATACAGACGTACTGCGGCTGGGAATAGGCATACTCAATCGCGTGAGCGATATCTTCCGGTGCCAGCACTTTGCCGCCCATATCCTGTTTCCAGGCCTGATAACCCGCTTTGATATCGTCACTGGTGGTATGGCTCAGCAGCTCGGTTTCCACAGCACCCGGGGCGATAACAACGACGCGGACGTTGTGCGGCGAAAGCTCTTCACGCAAATTTTCCGACATCCCGTGAACGGCAAATTTGGTACCGACATAAACGGTATGATTCGGGAAGGTCTTGCGGCCCGCTACGGAACTGATGTTGATAATGGTACCCGCTTTGCGCTCAATCATGCCGCTGGTCACGGCATGTACGCCGTTGAGCAGGCCTTTGACGTTCACGTCCAGCATCTGCTCCCACTCATTTGGGTTCTGCTGTTCGATGTTGCCAAGCAGCATCACACCGGCGTTGTTCACCAGTGCGTCGACCGGTCCAAACTTCGCTTCGGCCTTTTTCACCGCATCGGCAAACGCCTGACGGTCGGTTACGTCCACTGCGCAGCACAGGGTATTTGGCAGGTTCAGCGCATCCATACGCTCCACGCGACGCGCCAGCAGCAGCAACGCGTGGCCACGGCTCGAGAGCAGTTTCGCCGTCGACAGACCGATGCCAGAACTTGCGCCCGTAATCACAACCAAAGGTTTAGTCGCCGTACTCATAGATGTGCCTCATAAATTTAATTTATCTTTAAAGTCGAACTGCACTTTAAATCCTTTGCGATTTGGTGAAAAATGGTTTGTTTTTTTCACTGTCATAATAAATTTCTATGGATAAGCGTCAGCTCACTGCATTCATCCGCGTGTTTGAAGAACGTAACATCACCCGCGCGGCTCAACAGTTAAGTCTTACACAGCCTGCACTCTCTGCCACCATCAAGGCGCTGGAAGAGGAGTTAAGCATCTCGTTGTTCATCCGCAAAAGTCGCGGCGTTGAGGTGACGGAAGACGCACGGGTGCTCTATCCGCACGCGCGGAGGATGATTGATGATATGTCCGGCCTGGTGTCGCGCTTTCGCAAACGGCAGGACAAACTGCCGCTGCATATCGGTATTGAGGAAGACATCGCCTCGTCGTTTTTAACCGACATGCTGGCGAAGACCTCGGAAGATACCTCCGGCATGCTGCTGACGCTGCTGCCCGGCTGCACCGGCGATGTTCGCTTAGGCTGCGACAATTTGCGCTGTGAAGATGAGCTTTTCTTTCCGCTGTATGAAGAGAGCTACGTGCTGGCCTATCCTGCGGGGCATGCGGTCGGCCAGACGGAAGAGCTGCTGCCCGAGGAGCTGCATCATCAGACGTGGGTAATGGCGCCAGAGCATGAGTCCCACCAGCGCTTCCTGCCGTTTTACGGTCATTCTGCTGACAAACCCGGCGCCCATGCGGGTAATTTCTCGCTGGCGCTGGATCTGGTGGAAGCCGGGTTTGGCATTACGATCGCGCCAGTTTGCCTTGTGGAATCGCGCTGCTCTCTGGCATCACGTCCGCTGCCGGGCTATCCGATGATGCGCCGGATCGGCATCTGCTATGCCGCCCAGTCGCTGGCTAACCCGGCGGTGGAGCAACTGCTCGACAGCCTGGGGAAATAGCTATTTCGCGTTCAGTTCTTGCCAGCGTTTGTAGACGTTAATGGCCTCAGGATCCGCCTGCTGCACCATCGGCAGGCGGCGCTCACCGATCGGTTTGGCAAATTCGCCGTAGAACGTTTCCAGCTCGAAGTATTTGCGGTCATCGCGGTAATAGCGAACGTACTCCTCACGGGTGGTCACGTAGACAACCTTGCGCGGGCTACAGTAGTAAAGCGCACCCAGGCACATCGGGCATGGACTCGCCAGGATGTAGATATCGCAGTCACTCAGGTTTTCAGTGCCGAGCTTGCGGCAGGCTTCACGTACAGCGAGGATCTCCGCATGCGCCGTCGGGTCGTTGGTTTGCGCTACCTGGTTTGGGCTTTCAGCGACAATTTCTCCGTTGCGGGCTATCACCGTCGCAAACGGTCGACCGCCCTCTTCCACGTTTTTCATCGCCAGTTCAATCGTACGTTTCACAAAGTCCATCATTGGCTCCTTCTCCGGGTTGCAGGATATGACCTTCATCAAAGCGTAACGGAGCCCATTGATAAGATAAAAGTCTCAATTATTATTAAACCTATAATTTAAACTTATGAGAAAGCTGATGATCCTGCGCTATATCCACTATTTTCTTGCCGTGGCCGAACGGGGCAGCTTCACCCGCGCGGCGGCATCGTTGTATGTCTCGCAGCCTGCGCTATCTCAGCAGATCAAGCTGCTGGAGCAGGCGCTCGGCGTACCGCTTTTTGACCGTACCGGACGCACGATCCGTCTCACGGATGCCGGCCTGGTGTTTCAGCAGCATGCCCGCCAGGCGCTTGCCGAACTGGAAGCAGGCGCGCGCGCCGTTCATAACGTCGACGACCTGAGTCGGGGCCATTTGCGCCTTGGCGTCACGCCAACTTATATCCCCTGGCTGGTCGGCCCGCTGCTGGCAGCCTTCTGGCAGCGTTACCCGGGCGTCACGCTCAGTCTCAGTGAAGCCACGCAGGAACAGACGGAGCAGCAGCTGGTTAACGATGAACTCGATATAGGTCTGGGATTTTCAGGCGAGCACGCGGCAGAACTTACCGCTACGCCTCTGCTTGAGGAATCACTTGTCGCGGTAGTAAGTAAAACGCACACGCTGGCAAAACGGCAGCGCATAACCCTTGAAAGGCTCTCTTCGGAACCGCTGGTGCTGCTCGATAAAAGCTTTGCTACGCGCGTCGACATCGACAGGCAATGTCGGAAGCGCGCCGTGAGCCTGAAAATTGCGATGGAAAGCAACACGCTCGGCGCCATTACGGAGATGATCCAACATGCACCTTTGGCGACCATTTTACCTGATACTCTGGTGCGCGCCTGTGATGCACTTGGTTCGTTATCGATTGAACCGCCTCTGGCTAAGCGTACTGGCGTTCTGCTGGCGCGCAGAACGCATCAGCATGCTGCCGCGGGCGCGGGCGCGCTGAGTCGCGTTCTCAATGACGTACTGAAGGCAATGGGCATCGACCCGACTGGAACAGCTGGCGATTCCGCACTACCCTGAATCAGTCCTCCTGGCCTCAGGCCAGATTTCCAGAAAGTCCTGAAGGAGCCTTCATGAGCGAAGTTAAGATTGTCGCCACCTTAACCCCTTTCCCGGAACATATCGAAACGGTCCGTCGCGCCGCCCGTGCGATGCTGAAACCCACCCATCAGGAGGTAGGCTGTCTGCAGTACGATTTGCATGAAAGTCGTGCCATCCCCGATGTCCGCGAGCTGGCGAATCAGGGAGCGATTTCCTTCGTGTTCATTGAACGCTGGAAGTCCGAGGACGATCTGAAAAAACACGTGGCTATGCCCTATCACGATGATTTTCTGGATATCCTTGACGGAAAACTGGAGAACATCAGCGTTCAGCGCCTAACTGCCCTGCCCGACTGATTGCTCACGCTTTCAAGGGGACAACACGGTCCCCTTTCTCGTTTGCCGGACCATTGCGGCTAATCAGCCTTGCCAGGCAGACTGCCGGATAACTGAGCAGAAATTCAGCGGCTGAAAATCTCGCTCCTTGTCCTTAATGACATCGGCCTTCACGTTACCAAAAGTCGTTTGCGGCTTGTGCTTAATCCCATTGTAAAACGCTTCGATGATCTCCTCTTTAAAGCGCGGAGAGCGCGGATGCTGCGCAGTGACGGCTTCACGCTCGCTTTCGCTGAAAGTCGCAAAACCCATGCCGAGCACGTCCATTTCTACTCCTGCCGTCAGCAGAGCAATTTCGGGAACCATAAACTCCGGGATTCCCGGCGTGGTGTGCAGGGCAATAGCCGTCCAGACTTTGGTCACCTCCTCCTCAGAGACGCCATGACTCTGTAAAAAATCTTTCGCGGCGTTCGCCCCGTCCACTTCAAAGCGTTTATCACAGCTGCAATATTCGTGCGTCAGGCCGACGTCGTGGAACATGCATCCCACGTAGAGCAGCTCCTTGTCCACCTTTAACCCACGCTGCTGTCCTGCGAGCGCGCCCCAGTAATAGACGCGGCTTGAGTGATGAAACAGCAGTTCGTTTTCAGTGTCGCGCACGAACTCTGTGGCTGCCTTTGCCAGCGGGCTGTCGGGGATCGCGATATTTTTCAGCGCAGAGGACATTTTCTTCTCCTGTTGATTGAGTCAGAACAGTGTAAATGGCAATCTGCATGTCATCATTGGTCTTATAAAGACAAATAGAGACATTCCGATCAAAGAGGCCATGAAAAAGAGTGAAACGTACCATTGCGATACTTGCCGTGCCGGGCGTGCAGCTGCTGGACGTCTCCGGCCCGCTGGATGTGTTTGCCGAAGCCAATTCTTTGCTTCGCCGTGACGTGTATGAGCTGAAGATTGTGACGCTGGAGGCGGGCCCCGTGAGGGCCTCCTCAGGAATCGAAGTTGTGGGCCATCTCCGCCTGACTGAATGCGCGACATTCAGGCCAGATACGTTTCTTGTGGCGGGTATGCCTGATGCCGTGCGAAGAACCTTCAGCAATGAAATCTACGCAGACATCAAAAAACTCTGTGAGGCCAGCCGCCGGTTTGGCTCCATTTGTACAGGTGCATTTCTGCTGGCCCAGGCGGGCGTACTGACCAAGCGCACGGTGACGACGCACTGGTCATCTGCCGATGAACTGGCAAAAACCTGGCCGGATATTCGGGTGGATAAGGATGCTTTGTACGTGGCGGACGGCCCTGTCAGAACGGCGGCGGGCGTGACTTCCGGGATGGATCTGGCTTTGCGCCTGGTGGAGGAAGATTTGGGCAGGGAACCGGCGATGGAAATCGCCAGCAATCTGGTGATGTTTTTCCGACGCCCGGTCAACCAGAGCCATTATGTCCGGGGGCAAGAACTCTCCCTGAGCGGTCGCGAGGCGTTGCAGGAGCTTCAGCGCTGGGCGCTGACCCATCTCGGGAACATTCATTCCCTCAAGGACCTGGCCGATCATATCGGACTCAGCACCCGTCACCTTAATCGACTTTTTCGGGAACAGCTGGACGAGCGTCCAGGCGAATGGCTGGAAGCCTGCCGCATTAAGCGGGTCAGAGAGATGCTGGAAAGTTCGGATGCGCCGCTGAAAACAATCGCCGGTGCGGTAGGCTACAGCAGCGCGGACAGCCTGCGCCGGGCCTTTATCCGACACATGGGCATGACGCCGCCGATGTACCGCAAACTTCACCTGCGTAGCGTTTACTGACGCGTGCGTTGTCAAATTCGGTACAAAGAAAAACCCCAGCTCATCACTGAGCTGGGGTTTCATGTTTGGCGGAAGCGTAGAGATTCGAACTCTAGAACCCTTTCGGGTCGCCGGTTTTCAAGACCGGTGCCTTCAACCGCTCGGCCACGCTTCCTAAGTGAGGCGTACTTTAAACATCAGAAGGCATCCTGTAAACCCCCACCTCGTTCGTTTGCCTGAAAAACAGTCAAATCGTGTTTAATTGGCTTAAATTACAACGCATTGACCAGTATTTCAGCATTTTTACCCGAAAAAATTGCTCAATGCTTTTTGATAAACATATCTTTGGTGTAGTAGAACCCGAGCTTATCCGGCGTGAAGCCACCAACCCAGGGTTTCACCAGGTGGGTACGCACATAGTGATAAACCGGTATAGCCGGAACGTCCTGTGCAAGAATATCTTCTGCTTTCTGGTAATATTCGCCTCGCTTTGCCACATCCGTTGCTTTAGCCGCATCCACCAGCATCTGGTCAAAGGTCGTGTTGCTGTATTTGCTGGTGTTTTCGCTGTCGCCGGTACGGAAGTTGTTCAGGAAGGTTGAAGCATCATCGTAGTCGGCAATCCAGGCATAGCGCACGACGTCAAAGTTACCGGTATGCATGGAGTCCAGCATGGTTTTCCATTCCTGATTTTGCAGCTTCACTTCCACGCCCAGATTTTTCTTCCACATCGAACTGGCGGCAATAGCAATGCGCTGATGAGATTCAGAGGTGTTGTACAGTAGGTTGAAAGAGAGCGGATGATTCTCGCCAAATCCGGCTTCCGCCAGCAGCTTTTTCGCCTCGGCGATACGTTTATCACGCGGCCAGCTGGCGTAGTCAGGATTTTTCAGACTGACGCCGCCGATTTCCGGCTGGCTGATTAACCAGGCCGGGCGCTGCCCCTGCCCCAGCACTTTGTCAGCGATGATGTCTTTATCCAGCGCCATATTCAGCGCACGACGCACGCGCGCGTCGTTAAACGGTGCTTTGGTCGTATTGAACTGATAGTAGTAGGTGGCAAGCTGCGGCGAAACGTCCAACTGGCTGCCCATGGTCTTTTTCAGCTGCGCAAACTGGTTAATCGGAACCGTATAGACAATATCGATCTCCCCTGCCTTATAGCGATTCACATCCGCCGCTTCAGAGGCAATCGGCAGATAGGTCACTTTATTAATCACCGTATGTTCATTATCCCAGTACTTCGGATTACGTTCTGCAACGATACGTTCATTCACCACCCATTGCGTCGGCTTGTATGCGCCGCTCGTGACAATGTGCTGCGGCTGAGTCCACTTGTCGCCAAAGCGCTGCACCAGTACCGGATCGACAGGAACCATCACATAATGATCGAGCATAGAAAGAAACGCGGCATTCGGCTGGGAAAGCGTGACCTGTAGCGTGTTGTCATCCAGGGCTTTTACACCTAATGCGTCGGGTGATTTTTTACCAAGGGCAATGTCTGCAGCATTCACGATATGCATATTTCCGGGATAGCTGGCATACGGGGAGACAGTTTTGGGATCAACCAGACGCTGCCAGCTCCAGACCACATCCTGTGCGGTGATCGCGGTTCCGTCAGACCAGGTAATGCCCGGGCGCAGGTGGAAAGTCCAGACCGTATTGTCTTTCTCCTCCCACTTTTCCGCCAGGCGCGGTTCTATCGAGCCATCGGCACGCACCGCCACCAGCCCGTCGAAGATGTCTCTGATAATATTGCCCTCGACATCACTTTCCACTTTATGTGGGTCAAGCGTGGCAGGCTCGCTACCGTTATTCCTGACCAGCTCCTGTTTGTCCGCAAGCGCTGTACCTTCCGGCACCTGCGCCGCCCAGCTCAGGGAAGTAGCGCCGAGCAGTCCAGCCAGGAGCAGCACCTGCGTAATAGGGTTGTGCTTTTGTGGTTTCATATCCTTTGCCTTATTGATTTCATTATGGGTGACACCGTTTTCAGTGTTAGCGGTGGTTTCGCAATAAGGCAATATTTTTCAGTAACCTATAAGATGTCGATCTGGTTAACGGCAAAAAAGCAACGAACGTGCTGCGATGAATTTTATCGCCGATATTTTCGTCTACCGGGCAGGGAAAACGGGTCGGTAAAGATGGGTAAAAGCACTAGAGCTTTGGACTTTGTTTACTTATTCTCAGCAGTTATGACAACTGTCTATAAAGAGAGTGACACTATGGATCGTATTATTACCTCGTCGCGCGATCGTTCATCGCTACTTAGCACACACAAAGTCCTGCGTAATACCTATTTTCTGCTGAGCCTGACGCTGGCGTTTTCCGCTATCACGGCGACGGCAAGTACCGTTCTGATGCTGCCTTCTCCGGGCCTTATCCTGACGCTGGTCGGCATGTACGGCCTGATGTTCCTGACCTATAAAACGGCAGACAAACCTGTGGGTATTTTGTCTGCGTTCGCTTTCACCGGCTTCCTCGGTTATATCCTCGGCCCAATGCTGAACGCTTATATCTCTGCAGGTATGGGTGATGTGATCGGCATGGCGCTCGGTGGAACCGCGCTGGTGTTCTTCTGCTGCTCCGCCTACGTGCTGACCACCCGCAAAGATATGTCCTTCCTCGGCGGTATGCTGATGGCAGGGATCGTGGTTGTACTGATCGGTATGGTTGCCAACATCTTCCTGCAGCTGCCGGCGCTGCATCTGGCGATCAGCGCAGTGTTTATCCTGATTTCCTCAGGTGCCATTCTGTATGAAACCAGCAACATCATTCACGGTGGCGAAACCAACTATATTCGCGCCACCGTCAGCCTGTACGTGTCACTGTACAACATCTTTGTCAGCCTGCTGAGCATTCTCGGCTTCGCCAGCAGAGACTAAGACGATTTATGCGTTACCCGGGCCCCGCTTATGCGGGGCTTTGTTTTTTGCTACACTGCGGCGGTTTCTGAAGATGGTTATGAAAAACTATGTTGAATTTTGACGATAAAGAGATCGAGACCGATAACGACGGTTATCTGAAAGAGAGCAGCCAGTGGAGCGAAGGCCTGGCGGAAGTGATTGCCGCAAAAGAGGACATTACCCTCTCGCCTGAGCACTGGGAAGTGGTGCGCTTTGTGCGCGAATTTTATCTCGAATTCAATACTTCGCCTGCCATCCGTATGCTGGTCAAAGCGATGGCCAATAAATTCGGTGAAGAGAAAGGCAACAGCCGCTACCTGTATCGCTTATTTCCGAAAGGCCCGGCAAAGCAGGCCACAAAAATCGCTGGCCTGCCAAAACCGGTGAAGTGCATTTAATAGCGGATCCCAAAGTCGGTCCATGTTTTCCCGGGCTGGTGTGGTTCAGCCAGAACCTTATCCACCCGGGCGCTGCGCGGCCCGCCCGCTTTAAGCCAGGCGATTAGCTGTTCCACCTTTTCCGTTTCCCCGCACGCCAGCACTTCCACACTGCCGTCATCCAGATTTTTGGCATACCCGGTTAGCCCGAGCTTTAACGCTTCACGCTGGGTGCTATAGCGAAACCCGACGCCCTGCACCAGGCCGTGAACCCATGCAATCATGCATACCTGCGCCATACCTGTTCTCCCGGTTAGTCGTTGCATTTCCCCGCTGACGTGGGAAAATGGCGCCCATTTTCTTTGAATCAACAGAATAGCAAATTATGAGCGTACGTTTAGTGTTAGCCAAAGGCCGCGAAAAATCCTTACTTCGCCGCCACCCGTGGATCTTCTCTGGCGCCGTCGCGCGCATGGAAGGCAAAGCCTCTTCCGGTGAAACCATTGATATTGTTGACCATCAGGGGAAGTGGTTGGCCCGCGGCGCGTACTCTCCATCCTCACAAATTCGCGCGCGCGTCTGGACGTTCGATAAAAACGAAACCATCGATATCGCTTTCTTCGAGCGCCGTCTGCAGCAGGCACAAACCTGGCGTGACTGGCTGGCGAAGAAAGATGGCCTCGACAGCTATCGTCTGATCGCCGGTGAATCTGACGGTCTGCCTGGCGTGACCATCGACCGCTTCGGCAACTTCCTCGTACTACAGCTGCTCAGCGCTGGCGCAGAGTACCAACGTGCTGCGTTAATCAGCGCTCTGCAAACGCTCTACCCGGACTGCGCGATTTACGACCGCAGCGACGTCGCGGTACGGAAAAAAGAGGGAATGGAGCTGACCCAAGGGCCAGTAACCGGCGAAATCCCACCTGCCCTGCTGCCGATTGAAGAGCACGGTATGAAGCTGCTGGTGGATATTCAGAACGGTCACAAGACCGGTTACTACCTCGATCAGCGCGACAGCCGCCTGGCGACCCGCCGCTATGTGGCAGACAAGCGCGTCCTGAACTGCTTCTCTTATACCGGCGGTTTTGCCGTCTCCGCGCTGATGGGCGGCTGCCGTCAGGTGATCAGCGTCGATACCTCACAGGAGGCACTGGATGTGGCGAAACAGAACGTCGAACTCAACAAGCTCGATCTGAATAAAGCCGATTTCGTGCGTGACGACGTATTTAAGCTGCTGCGCAGATACCGCGATGAAGGCGAGAAGTTTGACGTGATCGTGATGGATCCGCCGAAGTTCGTCGAAAACAAGAATCAGCTGATGGGCGCCTGCCGCGGTTATAAAGACATCAATATGCTGGCAATGCAGCTGCTGAACCCAGGCGGCGTGCTGATGACCTACTCCTGCTCAGGCCTGATGACCACGGATTTATTCCAGAAAATCATCGCCGATGCCGCCGTAGACGCCGGGCGTGATGTACAATTTATAGAACAGTTCCGTCAGGCAGCCGATCACCCGGTGATTGCAACCTACCCGGAAGGGCTGTATCTGAAAGGGTTTGCCTGTCGCGTCATGTAAGTTGAAAAGTGAAACATTGCCCGCATATTTATTGTCAGTAATGTTTCCCGGGAGGTGACTATGATGATTGCCAGCAAATTCGGTATCGGCCAGCAGGTCCGGCATTCCCTGTTAGGGTATCTGGGCGTGGTGGTGGATATCGACCCGGAATATTCGCTGGAGGATCCGGCGGAAGACGAGGTGGCAGTAAACGATGAACTGCGCGCGTCGCCGTGGTATCACGTGGTGATGGAAGATGATGACGGTCAGCCCGTCCATACCTACCTCGCCGAGGCGCAGCTAAAAAGCGAAGCCTCCGACGAACATCCGGAACAACCTTCAATGGACGAACTGGCCCAGTCCATTCGCCAACAGCTTCAGGCGCCACGCCTGCGGAACTGATCAAAAAACCCCGCGCCTGCGGGGTTTTCTTTTTATTTAGCCAGCCCGAGCCTTGGGATTTCAATCGCCGGGCATCTGTCCATTACGACGTTCAATCCCGCTTCGCCTGCCAGCACGGCGGCCTGTTCGTTAATCACCCCAAGCTGCAGCCACAGGGTTTTCGCCCCAATGGCGATGGCTTCCTGGGCAACGCCCCATGCGGCTTCTGAATTGCGGAATACGTCGACCATATCCACCTTCTCCGGTACGTCCGCAAGGGTGCCATAGCCCTGCTGACCGAGCAGCGTTTTCCCTGCTACCTTCGGCGATACCGGAATCACGTGATACCCCTGATCCAACAGATATTTCATTACCCGGTAGCTTGGGCGATCGGGCTTATCGCTGGCCCCTACCAGTGCGATGGTGCGGGTTTGCTTTAAAATGCCTGCTATATCGTTCTCTTTCATTCTGTCCTCCGGGCAATTTTGCAAAGTGTACGACAATCCAGGCACGTCAGCCATTCAGTCATACCAGAGTATGAGGGCAGAATCGTGGTTTATGTCTATATGTTAATGAAAATCACTTTCGTAAAATTTTGATACACTCTAAGGGCGGGTCCTTTCAGGAGAGCGGGAATGAAAGCAGGATGGGTCGTGGTGTGTCTGTTACTTCTGATGCCTGGCAGCGTTTTCGCCACAACGTTGCGGCTTTCTGGCGACATCAATTTGCTGGTACTGGACGGTAAGAAAGTCTCGAGCCTGCTGCTGCGTGGCGCGGAAAGCCTTGAAGTGGATAATGGGCCGCACCAGGTCGTGTTCCGGGTTGAGAAAATGATTATTCTGCCAGACCAAAATCGACAGCTTTACGTTTCACCGCCGCTTATCGCAAACTTTAATTCCCAGCTTATAGGTCAGATCAACTTCAGCCTGCCAAGACTCGAAACGCTGGAGGACACTCAGGCTTTCACCGACACCCCGCACGTCAGCCTGCTGGACGGCAATGCGATGCCGATCCCGGTCAAACTCGATATCCTTGCGATTACTCAGGCCGGTAGCGACATTGATTATGAGAAGGCCACCACCGCCTGGAACCTCGCCAACAAGCAAACCTCCAGCACTCAGTTCAGCGCAGCCGTGCCAGACGACAGCACGCTGCTGTCGAAAACCAACGAACTGGATAACCCGGCCTTACAGTCGCAAACGCTGACCGAACAGCGGCTGAAATACTGGTTCCAGCTGGCCGATCCGCAAACCCGCCATCGTTTTCTGGAGTGGGTAAAATCGCAACCCTCCTCCTGATATCATGACCCAGCACAGGAAAAAGTATCGTTAGCGCTTGCAGCCATAGTCACTTTCAGTAATCTGTCCGCATCTTGATGATGGGGAAATGATTATGGAACAGACAACCCGCACCCTGCCGGGCCGCAAGCACATCGCCCTGGTGGCGCACGATCACTGCAAACAGATGCTGAAGGCCTGGGTTGAGCGTCATCAGCCGCTGCTGGCTCAGCACGTTCTGTATGGTACAGGCACCACCGGTAATCTGGTGCAGCGCGCAACCGGTCTTGAAGTGAACGCCATGCTGAGCGGCCCAATGGGCGGCGATCAGCAGGTTGGCGCGATGATCGCCGAAGGCAAAATCGACGTGCTCATTTTCTTCTGGGATCCGCTGAATGCGGTGCCGCACGATCCTGATGTTAAAGCCCTTTTGCGTCTGGCAACCGTGTGGAATATTCCGGTGGCGACCAACGTAGCGACGGCGGATTTCATTATTCAGTCACCCAACTTCAACGCGCCGGTAGATATCCAGATACCTGATTACCAGCGCTATCTGGCTGAACGCCTGAAATAACAAAAATCCCCTCAACGAGGGGATTTTTTTCAGGGTTTACGCGCCACCGGCACATCCAGATATTTCAGCGCATCAACAAACGCCGAAGGCTGCTGCTTATTAAACATCAGCCAGACGCGTTCACGCGCACGGGTCATTGCCACATACAGCAAACGCCGCTCTTCCGCATCGGGGAAATCCTCCGGCTGCGGCAGCAATGCCTGCTCCATGATCGATTCCCGCGCGGGAGCCGGAAACGCATCCTGCCCCTCCTGCAATCCGAGAACAATCGCGTAATCTGCCTGCTGACCTTTGCTGGCATGAATGGTCATAAAATCTATCGTAAGCTTCGGCCAGCGCGTCGCCGCTTTGTCGAGCGCCGATGGCTTCAGGTGATGGTATCGCGCCATCACCAAAATTCTCTGCTCCGGTTTGGCGTAACCGCTCAGCTTGTCGAGCAAGGCATCAAGCTGGTCGTCCGGCAGCAGCGTTACCGCTTTTTTATCCCCGGCAGTGAGGCTGTTAAGCGGTTTTCGCAGCTGATGCGGATTTTGTTGAATGAAGCTGTTGGCAACTTCGCCAATACGCCCATTGAAGCGGTAGGTGGTGTCCAGTGCACAGCTGTCTCCTTCACCGAAGGTCTCACTAAAGGCCGTAGTCAGCGAGAGCTGCGCCCCGCTGAAGCGGTATATCGCCTGCCAGTCATCGCCGACGGCGAACAACGTGGTGTGAGAATTCTGTTTGCGCAGCGCCGCCAGTAAAGCAGCACGCTGCGGTGATATATCCTGAAATTCATCAACCAGAATGTGCTTCCATGGGCTGACAAAACGCCCTTTTTCCAGGATGTTGATCGCCTGATGGATAAGCCCGGAGAAATCGACAGCCCCTTCCTCTTTTAAGGCCGTTTTCCAGGCCTTCAGCAGAGGTGCCATCAGCTTGACTCGTTTGCCAAACAGCTCTCGGATCTCGTCAGGAGCGCTGTCGATCATTTCGGCCTGGGAGCCACCGTGCGAGCGCATCAGGCTCACCCAGCGATCGAGACGGCTGCCCATCCGGCGAAGGATCTTCGGATCGTGCCAGTAATCCCCCTCCGGCACCTCCCACTCCATCTCTTCCTCCAGCCACTGTCGCCAGCCTTTAGCCTGAGCCTTTTTCTCCTGACACTGCTGCTGCCAGCAGTCGGTGAACAGCTTCTGCCGGGCCTGAGTGTCATTTTCCAGCTTGCTGACAACCGGCACTTTCTTGCTGCCCTGCTGAATGATGTAGAGCGCCAACGCATGGAACGTTTTTGCGCTAATGTCTTCAGTATTGAGCCGCTCCCGGATGCGGTCGTCCATCTCCTGCGCCGCTTTGCGACCAAACGCCAGAAGCAATATCTGTTCAGCTGCGGCTTCCCCCCGCATCAAAAGCCATCCGGCTCTGGCCACCAGCACTGAGGTTTTGCCACTTCCCGCACCAGCCAGCACCAGCAATGAACGTTCACCGTTGACCACGGCTCTGGCCTGCGCGTCGTTGAGCGGGGAGGATTCGATATTTTTAAAGAAAGCGGAATAGTGCTCGAGCATCATCTCAGTGAAATGCTGGTTGTGTTGAAGACGACTGGCATCCCGGTCTTTCAGCCATGCCTGACACTGCCGCCAGAGTTCACGACAGTTGTCGAAACTCTCGAGTCGACTGACGGGCACCGGAAGCGCTTCCAGCGCCTGGTGAATTTTTTGCCGCACCTGCGCCACTGCCTCGCGAGTGAGCCATTTACCCTGAGCATCAGAGTTGGCAATGAGCGTCAGCTGCCGCGAAAGTACTTCAGCGGCGATAGCGCTCATCTCATCACTCCACTGCTGCCAGCGGGTTTGCAGATGATGGTGAAAACGCTGCGTGTCTGCCCATTCAGTGCCGTGCAGGCGCACGACCTTGTTTTCAGGCAGAACAAACTCCAGCTCGCCCCAGACCAGACCTCGTTTACAGTGGATCGCCGTCAGCTGATTGAAGGGGATCAGGTACTCATGGCGGTCCCCGGAAACCTTTACGCCCGCATTAAGGAGTTCAACCCTGTCATAAGGGTGCTGCGCCATTCGCTTGCCGAGGGCGGTTGCTTTTAGTTCCATGTCTTGCCAAATCCCGGATTTAGACTTATCTCTGACAGTGTAACTGCCAGATTCCAGGTGCTCCAGCGCTAAAAAACGTTACAATCGTCAGGTCTTTCTTTTCACAGGACTGAACAGAGGTCATATGCGCACCGTTCTGAATATTTTGAATTTTGTGTTGGGTGGGTTCGCCACCACGTTAGGCTGGCTGCTTGCGACGGTTGTCAGCATCATACTGGTTATCACTTTGCCGCTGACCCGCTCCTGCTGGGAAATCACTAAGCTGTCGCTGCTGCCATTTGGCAACGAAGCCGTACATGTTGATGAACTGAACCCGAATGATAAAAGCAACCTGCTGAATACTGGCGGTACCGTGCTGAATATTCTTTGGTTCGTTCTGTTCGGCTGGTGGCTATGCCTGACGCATATCGTGGCCGGTATTGCGCAGTGCATCACCATCATCGGCATTCCCGTGGGGATCGCCAACTTCAAGATTGCCGCCATCGCTCTTTGGCCCGTTGGCCGTCGCGTGGTGTCCGTTGAGACCGCTCGTGCAGCACGTGAAGCCAACGCGCGCCGCCGATTCCAGTGACCAGGGCCCGTCATCGCATGCTGAGCCCTTTATTACGTCGTTACACCTGGAACAGCGCCTGGCTGTATAACGCCCGCATTTTTATTGCCCTGTGCGGCACAGTAGCCCTGCCATGGTGGCTCGGTGAAGTGAAGCTTACCATCCCGTTAACGCTTGGCGTGGTCGCTGCCGCCCTGGCCGATCTGGATGACAGGTTGGCCGGGCGACTGCGCAATCTGGTGATTACGCTTATCTGTTTCTTTATTGCATCCGCTTCCGTTGAACTGCTGTTTCCCTGGCCCTGGGCCTTTGCGCTGGGACTCACACTGTCGACCAGCGGGTTTATTTTGCTGGGCGGCCTTGGGCAGCGCTACGCCACAATCGCGTTTGGCGCTCTCCTGATAGCCATCTACACCATGCTCGGTGTGTCGCTTTACGAGCACTGGTATCAGCAGCCTTTACTGCTGATCGCGGGGGCCGTGTGGTACAACCTGCTGACGCTTACCGGCCATCTCATTTTTCCCATTCGCCCATTGCAGGATAACCTCGCCCGCAGTTATGAACAGCTGGCTCACTATCTGGAACTGAAATCCCGCCTCTTCGACCCGGACATTGAGCATGATGCTCAGGCACCTCTGGTGGAACTGGCTATGGCAAACGGACAGCTAGTCGCGACGCTGAATCAAACCAAAGCGTCGTTACTGACGCGTCTTCGTGGCGATCGTGGGCAGCGCGGCACCCGCCGCACGCTGCATTACTATTTTGTGGCCCAGGATATCCACGAACGCGCCAGCTCGTCGCACGTGCAGTATCAGCCCCTGCGCGACAGCTTCCGCTACAGCGATGTGATGTTTCGCTTCCAGCGCTTGCTTTCAATGCAGGCGCAGGCCTGCCAGCAGCTTTCCCGCTCGATTCTGTTGCGTACGCCCTACCAGCACGACTCCCGTTTCGAGCGCGCATTTGCGCACCTGGACGCCGCACTGGAACGTGTGAGCACGACTGGCGCGGCAAAAGAGCAAATGAACGCCCTTGGCTTCTTGCTGAATAATCTTCGGGCCATCGATGCCCAACTCGCCACGATCGAATCAGAACAGCAGATGGCGCTGCCTGAGAATGAAACGGAAACTCAGCTGTCGGACGATCGTCTGCACGGGATGAGCGACGTCTGGCTACGCCTGAGTCGGAATTTTTCGCCGGAGTCAGCCCTCTTTCGTCACGCGGTTCGCATGTCTCTGGTCCTCTGTGCGGGCTACGCATTTATCCAGTTTACCGGGCTGGATCATGGCTACTGGATCCTGCTTACAAGCCTGTTTGTCTGCCAGCCAAACTACAATGCCACGCGACACCGCCTCGCACTTCGCGTCATTGGTACATTAATTGGAGTGGCGATCGGTTTGCCAATCCTGATACTGGTGCCCTCCGTGGAAGGACAACTGTTGCTTATCGTGCTTACTGGCGTGCTCTTTTTCGCTTTCCGAAACGTTCAGTACGCACACGCCACAATGTTTATCACGCTGCTGGTTCTGCTGTGTTTCAACCTGCTTGGTGAGGGATTTGAAGTAGCGTTACCACGTATCATTGATACGCTTATCGGCTGTGGTATCGCCTGGGCAGCCGTCAGTTTTATCTGGCCTGACTGGAAGTTTCGTAATCTGCCGACGGTCATGGCAAGAGCGGTCGATGCCAACTGCCGCTATCTGGATGCGATCCTTGAGCAATATCATCAAGGACGGGACAACCGTCTGGCTTATCGAATTGCTCGTCGTGACGCACATAACAGAGATGCGGAGCTGGCTTCGGTGGTGTCCAACCTGTCAACGGAACCACGCGCTACGGCGCAAATGCGCGAAACGGCCTTCCGCCTGCTCTGCCTGAACCACACCTTCACCAGCTATATTTCCGCGCTGGGGGCACATCGCGAAAAACTCAGTAACCCTGAAACGCTGCTGCTGCTTGATGATGCAGTCTGTTACGTTGACGATGCCTTCCACCATACGCCTTCTGACGAGCAGCGCGTTCAGGCTGCGCTAACTGGGCTCATGGAACGGATACGCCATCTTGAGCCCGGTTCGGAGTCCAAAGAACCGCTGGTGCTGCAGCAAATTGGGCTGATGGTGAGCCTGTTGCCAGAATTTTGCCGGCTGCAGCAGCAGGTTACTCCTCCGTCAGCTTAGTTGTACTTTTATCCAGTAGCCTCTCCGCCAGTTCCTGGAGATGCTGACGGCGAAGCAAGGGGATTCGTGTTGCGTGAATCCCCTGAATCGCGCCTTCAAGGGCGAAGAGGACATTAATGCTGAGATCTTTACGAATGCGGCGAAGGCGCAGCCAGGCCGCTACTGCCCCTAAAGCCTGGAGCATCTCCAGGTCCTGGACTCCGGCCTCCGAGAGCAAAAGTTCCAGCTGAAAAGTAATGTTGGGTGAATTCTTAAGCCGCCGTGGATCGCCGCGTCGTATTTTTTCGCTTTGCGCTCCTTGCAGTGACATCTCTGACATCTTCAAAAGCAATGATCGATCCCGCCAGAGGACTTCGTCTACCAGATAATAGTTGAGAGAGACAGGTCGGCCTCGTTTGTTGAGGGTCAAAAGCCGTCTTGAATTCGTTGTGTAATACCCAGTGGAATACCCAGTGGTTTGCTCGCAAGCCCTGAGATAAAGCTCCCCGTTAGAAACCATCGCAAACACAGTATCATCGATTGAAAGACTGTATCCCCCGAAAAGCGCGCGATGGCGAATAGTGCCCAAAGAGGCAAAGTACTCTTTACACTGATGGATCCGTTTATATGAGACTTTTCCCATGATTCTTCCTATAATCAGGTAGTTAGATGAATGAGTTATGCTAACGGATCCGTTAATAATGAAAATAAGGAACTTCATTTCAGGGGGCAAGCGGTTATTTTCTAAGCCAGGCACTTCTGTGCAATTTTGCGAGGCGCTTTCAGAAAATGAGGTTGATCTTTAGTCCTGCACGGCGTACTGTATATCCATACAGTAACCCACAGGGCGGGATTCACTATGTACACTTCAGGCTATGTAAATCGTAAATCACTGGCGCCGGCAACAGCAACCGTCGGTCAACCGCAGCATAGTACCACTGGGCTTATCAGCGAAGTGCTGTATCGTGAGGATCAACCGATGATGACTCAATTACTGCTGCTGCCACTTTTGCAACAGCTCGGCCAGCAAGATCGCTGGCAACTGTGGCTCACGCCGCAGCAAAAGTTGAGTCGTCAGTGGGTTCAGGCATCCGGTTTACCGCTATCAAAAGTGATGCAGGTTAACCAAATGTTACCAGGCGCGACGCTGGAGTCGATGATTCGTGCCCTTCGTACAGGAAACTACAGCGTGGTCATCGGCTGGGTTGCAGAAGAACTCAGTGAAGAAGATCAGCGTCTGCTCGCAAGCGCAGCGGAGGAAGGGAATGCGATGGGCTTTGTTATGCGTCCTGTCAGGGCGACCTCTCAGCCCACCAGACAGTTTTCTGGCCTGAAAATTCACTCAAACTTGTATCATTAAGTAAATTTAAGATTTTTCCTGGCATTTTTTTTACTCGATCGGTAACCCGCTCTTTCGTGCGGGTTATTTTACGAAAATGCTTGTCTGGTGCGGTTCTCAGCATTTTATCCCGAACAAAAAATCAACATAAATGTTAAATATTGTGTATACAACTCTTTTTTTTTCATATGCCTGACGGAGTTCACACTTGTAAGTTTTCAAGTACGTTGTAGACTTTACATCGCCAGGGGTGATCGGCTTAAGCCACAGATTATGGCGTACTTATGATTAGGTCCCGCCCCCGGTGAAGGATTTAACCGTGAACTTCTAAATGGATATTCATGGCGATTTTTGGATGATAACGAGGCGCAAAAAATGAAAAAGACAGCTATCGCGATTGCAGTGGCACTGGCTGGCTTCGCTACCGTAGCGCAGGCCGCACCGAAAGATAACACCTGGTATGCAGGTGGTAAACTGGGTTGGTCCCAGTTCCACGATACCGGCTGGTATAACAGCTCCCTGAACAACAACGGTCCAACCCACGAAAGTCAGCTTGGCGCTGGTGCTTTCGGTGGTTACCAGGTAAACCCGTATGTTGGTTTCGAAATGGGTTATGACTGGCTGGGCCGTATGCCTTACAAAGGCGACGTTACCAACGGTGCATTCAAAGCTCAGGGCGTTCAGCTGACTGCTAAACTGGGTTACCCGGTAACCGACGATCTGGACGTTTACACCCGTCTGGGCGGCATGGTTTGGCGCGCTGACTCCAGCAACAACGTTGCTGGTGACAACCACGACACTGGCGTATCCCCAGTATTCGCTGGCGGTGTTGAGTGGGCAATGACCCGTGACATCGCAACCCGTCTGGAATACCAGTGGGTTAACAACATCGGCGACGCAGGCACAGTAGGCGTTCGTCCAGACAACGGCATGCTGAGCGTTGGTGTTTCTTACCGTTTCGGTCAGAACGACGTTGCTCCAGTTGTTGCTCCTGCTCCGGCTCCAGCACCAGAAGTACAGACCAAGCACTTCACTCTGAAGTCTGACGTTCTGTTCAACTTCAACAAGTCTACCCTGAAACCAGAAGGTCAGCAGGCACTGGATCAGCTGTACTCCCAGCTGAGCAACCTGGATCCTAAAGACGGTTCCGTAGTAGTTCTGGGCTTCACCGACCGTATCGGTTCTGACGCTTATAACCAGAAACTGTCTGAGCAGCGTGCACAGTCTGTTGTCGATTACCTGATCTCTAAAGGTATCCCGGCTAACAAGATCTCCCCACGTGGTATGGGCGAAGCTAACCCAGTCACCGGTAACACCTGTGACAACGTGAAAGCTCGCGCTGCACTGATCGACTGCCTGGCACCAGATCGTCGCGTAGAGATCGAAGTTAAAGGCGTTAAAGACGTAGTAACTCAGCCAGCGGCTTAAGTTTAACGTCTAATAAAAAACCCCGCGATGCGGGGTTTTTTTGTTTTTTGTGCCTGTTTGGAACATTGACGAGCACGGTCCAGCAATCTCAAACCCTGTCTATTTTTGTTCGCTTAACTGCTGACCTGGTTTGCTCTACTCTTTCCCTAACAGGGCCTGCAAATCCTGCTTCAGCGTTGTCATCTTGCTGGCGTACTTCTCTTTATTTTCCGCATCCTCAATCAGCTGAACGATCGTCTCTGAGAGTGTTTTGCCCCGACGCTGTGCAAGACCGGCCAGACGCTGCCAGACAATAAATTCAAGGTCGATAGATTTCTTACGGGTGTGCTGATGCTCCGCGTTAAAATGGCGTTTACGCCTGGCCCGGATCGTCTGCTTCATGCGGTTAAACAGAGCGGGATTCATATGCTGCTCAATCCAGTCATTCACCTGAACCGGTTCATTTTCTATCGTCAACAGGGCTTCTACTGCGTCCTGCGCCGCACTGGCCTCGATGTAACGAGTGATAAGCTCACCTTCCCGGTGCTTCTTCACCAGGTATTTCCATTTCCAGCCGCTTTCAAGATTTTCCAGTTGTTGATATTTCATTGCGATCCCAATGTGACCGTGTAACTCATTTCAGGATAACAGGTTTTTGCTGATGTGCTGAGAAGAAATCATCCTCAACGCGGGAGGCTAAGCACCCGGTGAAACTGGCCTGTGAATCCCCGTGTGCGGACTGGCACCTTGAGGTATAATCCTCCGCTTTACATCTGACTAAAAAACAGCGACTTTGACGATTACAAAACTTTCACGGCGCGATGTAGCCCCGGACCTCGAGGCTTATCAGACGCTGTTTGCCCAGCCTGATTTGGCAACCGAAACCGATTCCTTACCCGGCGAACTGCAGGCCCGACTGCATTACGCGCTGGACCAGTTCCTCTATCCTCAGGCTATTTCCGACTTCCTGCTGGTTAAAGCCCCGGAAGAGCCTGAATATCTTGAACTTCTCGCCGAAGCCACACGCGAGCTGCGAAGTAGCTCGCCTGAGCTCAGCGGTGTTCAATATGAAGTAAACGGCAGCTCCGTGACGCTGACGCCCGCCACATCGGCTGAAGATAATTTTGCCAGCCATGGTCCGATTATTCAGGCCGATTGGGTTGAAGCCGAGCAGCTGTTTGGCTGCGTGCGCCAGTTTAACGGAAACATCACCCTGCAGCCCGGGCTTGTGCACCAGGCCAACGGCGGCGTGCTTGTCCTGTCACTTCGCAGCCTGCTTTCACAGCCACTGCTGTGGATGCGCCTGAAGAACATTGTTACCCACAAACGTTTTGACTGGCTGGCCTTTGATGATTCACGGCCCCTGCCCGTCTCAATTCCTTCCATGCCGCTTTCGCTCAAAGTGATGCTGGTCGGCGAGCGTGAGTCGCTGGCGGATTTTCAGGAGATCGAACCGGAGCTGTGCGAAAAATCCATCTACAGTGAATATGAAGACACGCTGCAGGTCGTCGACGAAGAGACGCAAAAATTGTGGTGTCAGTGGGTCTGGCACATTGCCCGCGGCCTGAATTTACCTGGCCCTGACGCCAGTGCCTGGCCGCTGTTGATCCAGGAAGGCGCCCGTTATACCGGTGACCAGCAAACGCTGCCGCTCTCTCCACTATGGATTAGCCGCCAGCTTCGTGAGGCTGCGGCTTTCTGTGAAGGTGACCGCTTTAATGCAGAACAGCTGACGACAATGCTCAATCAGCGTCAATGGCGTGAAGGCTATCTCGCCGAGCGTATGCAGGACGAAATCCTGCTCGACCAGATTCTGATT
This sequence comes from Pluralibacter sp. UBA7423, assembly GCA_002470465.1. GTDB lineage: Bacteria > Pseudomonadota > Gammaproteobacteria > Enterobacterales > Enterobacteriaceae > Scandinavium. The sequence continues at coordinate 46,780 of DKMD01000034.1, read as the reverse complement.
GAAACAGAAGGCGAGCAGATCGGCCAGATCAACGCGCTCTCCGTGATTGAATTCCCAGGACATCCACGCGCATTCGGGGAGCCGTCACGTATCAGCTGCGTAGTGCACGTGGGTGACGGCGAGTTCACGGATATCGAACGTAAAGCTGAGCTTGGCGGCAACATACACGCCAAAGGCATGATGATCATGCAAGCATTTTTGATGTCTGAGCTGGGCCTCGATCAGCAAATCCCCTTCTCAGCGTCGCTGACGTTTGAGCAGTCCTACAGCGAAGTGGATGGTGACAGCGCCTCAATGGCGGAATTATGTGCCCTGATAAGCGCGCTGGCTAACGTGCCGGTTAGTCAGAGCCTGGCGATTACCGGCTCCGTAGATCAGTTCGGGCGGGCGCAGCCTGTCGGTGGACTCAATGAAAAAATCGAAGGATTCTTCGCCATCTGCCAGCAGCGTGGTTTAACCGGTAAGCAGGGTGTGATTATTCCTTCTGCCAACGTGCGTCATCTCAGCCTGGCACAGGATGTCCAGCAGACTATAGAAGCTGGCGAATTCTCTCTGTGGGCCATCGACGATGTGGCCGATGCACTTCCTTTACTCACGCAATTAATTTGGGATGGCGAAGGCCAGACAACGCTCCTGCAAACCATTCATGAGCGTATTGCTCAGGCAAATCAGCAGGATACCCGACATCGCCCGTGGGCACTTCGCTGGTTAAACTGGTTCAATGCAAACTGATCGGACTTGTTCAGCGTACACGTGTTAGCTATCCTGCGTCGCGAACTCAAAATAAGGCTTACTGAAAACATGGTAGATAAACGCGAATCCTATACAAAAGAAGACCTTCTTGCCTCCGGTCGCGGTGAACTGTTTGGCGAAAAAGGCCCGCAGCTGCCGTCAGCGAATATGCTGATGATGGACCGTGTCATCAAAATGACCGAAACGGGCGGTAACTTCGATAAAGGCTACGTGGAAGCAGAACTGGATATCAATCCTGACCTGTGGTTCTTCGGTTGCCACTTCATCGGCGACCCGGTAATGCCTGGCTGTCTGGGTCTTGATGCCATGTGGCAGCTCGTGGGCTTCTACCTGGGCTGGCTCGGCGGTGAAGGTAAAGGTCGCGCGCTGGGCGTGGGTGAAGTGAAATTCACCGGTCAAATCCTGCCAACGGCGAAGAAAGTCACCTATCGCATCCACTTCAAGCGCGTCATTAACCGTCGCCTGATTCTGGGTATCGCTGATGGTGAAGTACTGGTAGACGGCCATAAAATCTACGAAGCAACCGACCTGAAGGTTGGCCTGTTCCAGGATACTTCAACGTTCTAATCTATGGACATTGCCCGATCGGGCTGACAGAAACGGCGAAGCCTCTGCATGCAGAGGCTTCTTTGTTTTAAAGAGACAGCATCAAGCGATTACTGCCCTGTCCCCCATGGCTTCTCGCCAGCCTCCCAGCCAGTGTGACCTCTGATTTAAGGTCTGATAAGGACAGATTTCTTTTGATTTGCCAGCGATGCCTGCCTGGTACCCACGTTGATGTGCCCGTTCCAGGCGATCACGTTTTTGTCTCTTCATGCCTCGTTTCCCTCATTTTTTGATCTGGTGGAAAAGAAAACAGTGGTCACCAAATGTGCAACCACATATTAGGGATAACCCGATTCGACGGCATCGTCAATGCGCAAAATTCACGCCAGTGTCATATTTGTGAGCTACACAGAAGTTCATTTGTACAAAAAATGTGAACCGCGACAACTAACTGCCTGAGGGTAAAAACAAAAAAACCGCAGCAGGAACACGCCTGCTGCGGTTTTTATGATGATAAATTTTACTTATGGCAAGCGGTTCATCGACTGGGCAATCGAGGCTGCCTCCTGACTCCAGGCCTGCGCCAGCGTTTTTACCATTGCGTCATAACCGTCCTGCTGCTGCTTCACTTCGATGTGGAACGGGCGTTTGATAAGCTGCCCCTGGTGGTTCAGGAGCCACTCGCCGCTGACAATCACCGTGCCATCATAGCGCCCATGAAAACCGCTGACGTTGACGTTGAGCGTGTCCTGATCGCTTCCTAGCGGTTGTGAGGCAACGACCCAGCCAGGCAACTGGTTACTGAGGTTTGCCACCAGCGTCGTCCGAAGCTGCTGATCCAGCGGGCTGGCCCACAGATTATTGCTGGCTATCACATACTGAACGTCGCTGGTCTGATACACCACGCCGCTGCCAGCGAGGTAGTCCGGGATGTTAACCTGCTCAACCCACAGCAGACGATTTCCCTGGCTGGCCGTGCTCTGTACGCCAGCCTGAGGAAGTGGCAATTGATAATACGTTTTACTGTCGCTGCCGGTACTGCTGCATGCCGACAGCATGCAGGCCATTACTACGGGTAGCCATTTTTTCATTGTTTCGCCCTCTTCGGCTGCGGATCCTTTTTATCCTTCGCTTCAAACACCAGCGCATTGCTCTTATCGTTCAGCGTCTTCAGCACCGGCTGCAGTTCACGCAATACCTGATCCAGACGTTGCATGTCACCGACCATTTTGTTGTAAGCGGCGGAGCCCGGCTGGAAGCCCTGCATACTGCGATTCAGCTCACGCAAGGTTTTCTGCATATCCGCTGGCAGGTCCTGCATCGACTGGCTCCCGGTAATCTTGTTCAGATTATCCAGCGTTGTTTGCACATGCTTCATGGTTTTCTGGCTTTCAGCCAGTGAACTGGTGGCCTGCTCAAGCAGCGGGTTAATCGGCAGATTATTGATCTTATCCAGCGCCTCCATCAGGCGTTGCTGGATTTGCGCAAGACCGCCGCTGACGGTTGGAATGATGTCATACCCACCAAACTCACGGAATTTGCCGCGCGGCTCCGCCTTCGGATAGAAATCAAGATCGATATACAACGCTCCGGTGACCAGATTCCCGGTTTTCAGTGAGCCACGCAGACCGCGATCGATCAGCCCGTCCAGGTGCGCTTTGATGTCCGTGTCGCCGCCAAGCTGGTTGATCAGACGTTCAGGTTCGATACGCACCTGCACAGGAATCCGGTAATCATCATTCAGACGCTGATGCAGCCCAGGAATGAAGAACGGGACTTTGCCGACGGTGCCAAGGCGAATACCACGGAACTCCACCGGGGCGCCAGGCTGGAGTCCACGAACCGAATCCTTAAAGAACATCACGTAATCAAGATGCTGCGTGTAGATGGAATCCTGAATGCTACGCTGATCGTCGTATAAGTGATATCCGGTTTTATTCGCCACCGGTTCACCCAAATCTTGCCCTTCCGGCACGTCAAAGCTGACGCCGCCGCCGAACAGCGTCGACAGAGATCCCATTTCAACGCGCATACCGGCGGCCGTCAGGTCTACCGCAATCCCGCTGTCTTTCCAGAAGCGCACGTTGGTGGTCACCAGACGATCGTTCGGTGCATTGATAAACAGCTGATAGGAAATTGTGCGTTTTTCCGGATTGAAGGTGCTGGTTTCAACCGAACCTACGCGGTAGCCACGGAAGAGCACAGGATCGCCCGGTGAAAGCTGGCCCGCTTTGTTACTTTCCAGCAGGATGCGGATCCCTTTCGCATCAGGCGGTGCCAACGGTGGAGCATCCAGCAGCTGGAATTGCGCAGGTTCAGCCCCTTTCGTCCCGGGCTGAAGCTCGATATATGCCCCGGAAAGCAGCGTACCAAGGCCGCTAATGCCTTCGCGGCCGACCTGCGGTTTCACCACCCAGAAGACAGAGTCACCGTGCAGCAACTTTTCCATTCCGGTGTTGAGCCGTGCTTTGATTTCGACGTGCGTCAAATCGTCCGTCAGGGTGGTACTTTCAACAACGCCCACGTCCACGCTTCGGCTCTTGATGCGAGTTTTCCCGCCTTCAATGCCTTCCGCGTTAGTGGTCATCAGCGTCACTTCCGGCCCCTGGTGGCTATAGTGATAAAACAGGATCCACGCACCGATGAGCGCGGTCACGATGGGAAAGATCCACACCGGCGACCAGTTCTTCACCTTCTGCACTTTGGCCTCTCCACTCTTGTTTTCCATGTTGCTACTTTTCCTCATGGCTTGGTTCTGGCTCACGATCCCATAACAGTCTTGGATCGAAGGTCATGGCGGAGAACATGGTCATGACGACCACCAGCGCAAACATTACTGCCCCCATCGCCGGATAGATATTCATTAATCCTCCCATGCGCACCAGCGCCGACAGCACCGCTATCACAAAAACATCAATCATTGACCATCGGCCAACAAATTCAACTACCTCATACAGCAAATGCATGCGCTCGTTATCGCGCTTGCCGTTGCCGTTTGCATTCCAGCACAGCCAGCCGATAGCGATCATTTTCAGCGTGGGCACCATGATACTGGCGATAAATATCACCATCGCCACCGGGTAAGATCCTTCGCTCCACAGCAGTACGACCCCGGCAATAATGGTAGAAGGCATTTTATCTCCCAGTAAATCCGTGATCATGATGGGCATGATATTAGCGGGGAGATAAAGAATGACAGAGGTTATCAGCAGCGCCAGCGTCCACTGCAGGCTGTGCTTACGCCGCACGAAACCTTTTGTTTCACAGCGTGGGCAGACAGGGTTGTCCGCCGGAAGGATCGCCGTGCAGCATGGACAGGAGCGCAGCCCCTGGCGAATGCCCGCCACGCCAACCTTGAACGGTTGCTGTAGCTCAGGCTCAGGCGAGATGTCATCCCACAGCCAGCGGCGATCGACACACTGGAAGGCCCGGAGCTGAAGCAGGCAAAACAGGCACCAGGGCAAAAAGCTCGACCCCACGCCGATGTCACCATACGCCATCAGCTTGACGAAGCTCACCAGCACGCCAGCGAGAAAAATCTCTGCCATACCCCACGTTTTCAGGTGGAACAAAACGCGGGCAAGGAAAATCTGCATCTTTTTCGACAACGGGACGCGGTTCACCAGCACAATAATAGTGACCAGACAGAAAGCCGGCACCAGCTGCACAAAGAGCAGGAAAAAAGTGCCAAGGCTGGCATAGTCTTCGGAAAACAGAACGTGCGGGATCTCGAGCAGCTCGATTTCGCTGCTGATCCCGCCGACGTTCATATTGACGAAAGGAAACAGGTTTGCCAGCAGCAGCATAAACAGCGCCACCAGCGCATAGGCTGTCGGACGCTGCCGCGGCTCATCCCATTCCGTGGTGAGCGTCGTGCCGCAGCGAGGACACGACGCCTTATGACGATGTTCCAGGTGCGGTAACGCCACCAGCAGATCGCATTGCGGACACAGGATATGCCCTGCCCTCTGGTGTTCATCGCACATGAGCGTTCCTCTCCATTAACCGCCGTTTTTTAACGCTTCAAGCTCTTCCCAGCGCTCAAACGCCTCTTCCAGCGCTTTCTCAGCCGCAGCCATATCGGACAACACCTTTTGGGTGTGGTCATGTGACTGGCTGAAGAAAGAAGGGTCCGCGACCTGGGCCTGTAAACTCTCCAGATTCGCTTCAAGCTCTTCGAGGCGTTGAGGAAGCTGTTCTAATTCGCGCTGCAGGTTATAGCTTAGTTTGCTACTCGCGCGTTTGACAGTTTCTGCTTTCGGCTGCTCTTTCAGAACCTTCGTATCAACCGATGGTTTTTTCGCCAGCGACTGCGCCTGCTGGCCACGAGCATCGTGATAGCCGCCAACATAGGCGCCAATCTTGCCGTTACCTTCGAAAATCCAGCAGTCGGTCACCGTGTTGTCAACAAACTGGCGGTCGTGGCTGACCAGCATAACGGTGCCCTGATAGCCGTCGATCAGCTCTTCCAGCAGTTCAAGCGTTTCCACGTCGAGGTCGTTGGTCGGTTCATCGAGGATCAGCAGGTTGCTTGGCTTAAGGAACAGACGCGCCAGCAGCAGACGGTTACGCTCTCCGCCAGAAAGCGCACGCACCGGCGTCATCGCGCGTTTCGGGTGGAACAGGAAGTCCTGCAAATACCCAAGCACGTGGCGCGGCTTGCCGTTGACCATCACTTCCTGTTTGCCTTCGGCCAGGTTATCCATCACGGTTTTATCCGGATCCAGCTCGGCGCGATGCTGGTCAAAATACGCGACCTCAAGCTTAGTGCCGACGTGGACGCGTCCGCTATCAGCCTGAAGCTGGCCCAGCATCAGTTTAAGGAGCGTGGTTTTGCCGCAGCCGTTCGGGCCAATCAGGGCAATTTTGTCTCCGCGCTGAACCTGAACGGAGAAGTCCTTCACCAGCACTTTACCGTCGACCTGATAATCGACGTTTTCCAGTTCGAACACGATTTTGCCTGAACGACTGGCTTCTTCGACCTGCATCTTCGCGCTGCCCATAACTTCACGGCGCTCGCTGCGTTCACGGCGCATCGCTTTCAGCGCGCGCACGCGGCCTTCGTTACGGGTGCGGCGCGCCTTGATGCCCTGACGGATCCACACTTCTTCCTGAGCCAGCTTGCGGTCAAACTCTGCATTCTGCAGCTCTTCGACGCGCAGGGCTTCTTCTTTTTCCAGCAGGTACTGGTCATAGCTGCCAGGATAGGTCACCAGCTTGCCACGATCGAGATCGACAATACGCGTCGCCATGTTGCGGATAAACGAACGGTCGTGCGAAATGAAGATAATGGTGCCTTTGAACGTTTTCAGGAACCCTTCCAGCCAGTCGATGGTTTCGATGTCCAGGTGGTTCGTCGGTTCGTCAAGCAGCAGGATTCGTGGGCCGCTCACCAGCGCCCGGCCCAGCGCCGCTTTACGCAGCCAGCCGCCGGAGAGCGCACTCAGCTGCATATCAGCTTCCAGGCCCAGCTGTTCCAGCACTTCGTTGATACGGTTTTCCAGCTGCCACAGATTGTGGTGATCCAGCTGTTCCTGAACTTTTGCCAGCTCGTTCAGGTTTTTGTCGCTCGGATCGGTCATCACCAGATGGGAAATCTCGTGATAGCGCTTGAGATAAACCGCCTGCTCTTCAATGCCCTCGGCGATAAAGTCGTATACGCTACCCTGTACGTTACGCGGCGGATCCTGCTGCAGACGCGCCACAACCAGATCCTGCTCGTAAATAATGCGACCGTCGTCCAGACCCTGCTCGCGGTTGAGGATCTTCATCAGCGTCGACTTCCCGGCGCCGTTGCGCCCGACCAGACAGACGCGTTCGTTATCCTCGATATGCAGTTCGGTGTTATCGAGAAGCGGCGCATCGCTGAACGACAGCCAGGCGCCATGCATGCTAATTAAAGACATTTATTCTTTCCTTCAGGCTGCGGTAATCAGCCAGCAGTTGTGGATCTGACGGTTACGGGCGAAGTCTGGCGAAAGCGTTTTTTGAGTAATTTCTTGTGCTTTCAGGCCGAGTTTCGCCATGCCGTCGGTGTCGAGTTTGAAGCCACGCTTATTGTTGGAGAACATGATCGTCCCGCCTTTGCGCAGCAGACGTTTCAGATCGGTCATCAGCTTCAGATGATCGCGCTGCACATCGAAGGTGTCTTCCATGCGTTTGGAGTTGGAGAACGTCGGCGGATCGATAAAGATCAGGTCGAACTGCTCATCAGCATCGCGCAGCCAGCCCAGCACGTCGGCCTGCAACAGGCGATGCGGACGGCCGGTCAGGCCGTTGAGACGCAGGTTACGCTCGGCCCACTCCAGGTAAGTGCGTGACATATCCACAGTCGTGGTGCTGCGAGCACCGCCCAGGCCTGCGTGAACGCTGGCACTGCCGGTGTAGGAGAAGAGGTTAAGGAAATCTTTTCCTTTACTCATCTGGCCAAGCATCTTACGGGCGATGCGGTGATCGAGGAACAGGCCGGTATCGAGGTAATCCGTCAGGTTCACCCACAGTCGCGCGTTATACTCGCTGACCTGCATGAACTCGCCCTTCTCGCTCATTTTCTCGTACTGATTCTTGCCTTTCTGGCGCTCACGGGTTTTCAGCACCAGCTTGTTAGGCGCAATACCCAGCACGGAAATGGTGGCGGCGATAACGTCGAACAGGCGGTGGCGCGCTTTGGTCGCATCCACGGTTTTCGGCGGCGCATATTCCTGAATCACCACCCATTCGCCGTAGCGATCGACCGCCACGTTATATTCCGGCAGATCGGCATCGTACAGGCGATAGCACTCAATATCTTCCTGACGCGCCCACTTCTCGAGCTTCTTCAGGTTTTTACGCAGACGGTTGGCGTAGTCGTCCGCCAGCATAACTGGCGCGGTTGCACCGTCGGTTTCCGCCAGATGGTAGTTTTTCTGCACGCAGTCCAACGGGCCGTTTTTGGCTTTGAACTGACGCTCGGCGCGCAGCTGCAGGCAGCTCAGCAAATCCGGTGAGGCGCTGAACAGCGACAGGTTCCAGCCGCCAAACTGGGTTTTCATGATGCGGCCCAACAGGTTGTGCAGGGCAATCAGCGCCGGCTCGCTATCCAGACGTTCACCGTAAGGCGGGTTGCTAATCACCGTGCCGTACGGACCTTTTGGCAGTGGGTTGCTGAGCTTCGCTACATCTTTCACTTCAAAGGTCATCAGATCGGCAACGCCTGCACGGCGGGCGTTACTGCGCGCACGCTCAATCACGCGGCTGTCGATATCGGAACCGTAAAAGTGAGATTCATAGGCGGCAAGGCCTGCGCGAGCGCGGGTTTGCGCGTCGGCTTTCACTTCCTGCCAGACAGCTTCATCATGCTGCGCCCAGCCTTTAAAACCCCAGTGCCCACGGTGCAGGCCTGGCGCACGGTCAGTGGCCAGCATGGCCGCTTCAATCAGCAGCGTGCCGGAACCGCACATCGGATCCAGCAGCGGCGTGCCTGGCTGCCAGCCGGAGCGCATAACAATCGCCGCCGCCAGCGTTTCTTTAATTGGCGCGATGCCGGTGGCATCACGGTAACCGCGCAGGTGCAGGCCTTCGCCACTCAGATCGAGAGAAATATGCGCGACTTCTTTATTCAGGCGCACGTTGATGCGCACGTCCGGATTTTCTTTGTCGACGTTCGGACGCGGCAGATTTTTACGGGTGAAGGCATCGACGATAGCATCTTTCACCTTCAGCGCGCCGTACTGGCTGTTGCGAATCTCTTCATTCACGCCGCTGAAGTGGACGGCAAAGGTCGCGTCCTGATTGAACATCTCTGTCCAGCTGATAGCCTGCACGCCGAGATACAGGTCCAGATCGCTGTAAACCTTGCATTCGGTAAGCGGCATCATGATACGGGACGCCAGGCGGCTCCACATCAGGCTCTGGTACAGCAGTCGCGTGTCCCCTTCAAAATGGACACCACCCTGAACCACCTGACAACCGGTCGCACCCAGGCCTTCGAGTTCAGTTTTTAACAGCTCTTCCAGCCCACGGGCCGTACTGGCAAACAGAGAATTCATATCGTCACTTATTACTCGCAGAAAATTGTTGCGCATTATAGCGAATCTGGGCTTCATATAGGGCGACTTTTTTCAAACGCAGAGGACAGCGGGATGGCGACGTTATCAAGGCTCTTTATTCACCCGGTCAAATCGATGCGGGGGATCGGTATAACGCACGCGCTGGCTGATATCAGCGGGATGGCTTTTGACCGTATCTTTATGGTGACCGAACCGGACGGCACTTTCATTACTGCCCGCCAGTACCCGCAGATGGTACGTTTCACGCCGGTGCCAATCCATGATGGCCTGCACCTGACGGCGCCAGACGGCAGCGCCGCAATTGTGCGTTTCGCAGATTTCAAATCCGATGCTGCCCCTACCGAAGTCTGGGGAAACCACTTCACTGCACTGATTGCACCTGCTGATATTAACCAGTGGCTTTCCGGCTTTTTCAAACGTGATGTCCAGCTACGCTGGGTCGGCGCGCAGCCAACCCGCCGCGTAAAACGCTATGATGCCATTCCGCTCTCTTTTGCAGATGGTTTCCCTTATCTTTTGACCAGCGAAGCATCACTCAGGGACCTGCAAAACCGCTGTCCGGCGAGCGTGCAGATGGAGCAGTTTCGCCCCAATCTGGTGGTGACCGGTACGCAGGCCTGGGAAGAGGACACCTGGAAAGTGGTGCGCATCGGCGAGGTTGTCTTTGACGTGGTTAAACCCTGCAGCCGCTGCGTTTTTACCACCGTCAGCCCCGCCAAAGGGCAAAAACATCCGGCCGGGGAGCCGCTCACGACGCTGCAAAAGTTCCGCACTGCCCAGGACAACGGCGATGTTGATTTCGGCCAGAACCTGATTGCCCGCAACAGCGGCGTGGTTCGCGTTGGCGATAAAGTTGACATTCTCTCTACCGGCCCGGGCAAAGTTTACGGTGCAGGTGAAGTGGAAGAGACGTTAGATGTCGTCAAAGCATCAGACGCCGTCGTCGAGATCGACTGGCAGGGCGAAGTGTTCAAAGGCAATAACCAGCAGGTGCTGCTGGAACAGCTGGAGCAACAGGGGATCCGCGTGCCCTATTCTTGCCGGGCGGGAATTTGTGGAAGCTGTCGTATTACGCTGCTTGAAGGGGAAGTCAGCCCGATGAAGAAAAGCGCCGTGGCCAACGATGGCACTATTCTTTGTTGCAGCTGCGTGCCAAAAACTGCGCTGCGGCTTGCGCGCTAAACGGCCTGGCCGTAGCGCATTGCATCCTGCAGAGGTTGCGGCTGCAGGCGGTCATTCATTACCTTAATCGCATCGCCAAGCTGCATCGTCCGACCGGCCAGCATCAGGCCAGGCTGGGCCAGCAAACAGAGCGCCGCATTGTCGCCCGGCTCTACCACCAGCAAATTCACTCGTTCGCCGCTGTCACTCAGCCACACCGCTGCGGCATCGCCCGTAACGGGTTGCCAGCGGTCATGATGGGCCAGAAAATGCCAGCTTTTTGGCATCTGCGGTTTCAGGAAGCGGATGGCAACGAGCGCATTGAGAATGAGCTCTGCGCGATGTTCTTTCGTTAATTCAAGATCGCGGCATTTTTCTTCAAAAGCGAAGTAGAGCGCGGCGTCGTCAACACAAAACCCTGAGGGATCAAAGGCATCCGGCGTCAACATACGGCGGGCAAAACGTGAGCGAAACAACATACCATTGGCTAAATCGAGCATCATACGGTCATGCTCTTCATCAAAATACCAACGCCAGTTATCGTCAGGTTTAATTCGCATTTCTCTCCCCCGTCCTCTTAAGCATCCGCTGCGCGAAACTTTCTGATCCCGTTTCGTTTATTTGCCTGAATTAAGAAAAGACCATAAAGTTTAAATTAGCAACATTGGTGGAATATAAAACAACCAGGGCCAGAAATAAAGCCCCGGTTGGAATTTGCGCAGGAAAGATTAGATATGAGTAACGATTTCTTTAATCAGCGGTGGGCCTTTAAAAATAAACCCGGAATAGATCTGTATTAGCGTAGCACCGGCGGCCATCTTCTCGCGGGCCGCCATCACAGAATCGATACCGCCCACGCCGATAATCGGCAGGCGACCATTTAATTCCGCTGACAGCAGGCGAATAATTTCCGTACTTTTTAGCTGTAATGGGCGACCGCTTAAACCACCGGTTTCATCACAATGTTTCATTCCCTGGACAAGTGAACGATCGAGGGTGGTATTGGTGGCAATAACACCATCAATATTATGGCGAACTAAACTGTCGGCCACCTGGATCAATTCTTCAGGTGAAAGATCCGGTGCGATCTTCACCGCCACTGGCACATATTTATGGTGCACAGATTGCAGTTCGTTTTGCTTATTTTTAATCGCCGATAAGAGATCGTCCAGCGCCTCACCATATTGCAGCGTACGCAGGCCTGGGGTATTTGGCGATGAAATATTCACCGCAATATAACCGGCATAGGCATAGACTTTTTCCATACAAATCAGATAGTCATCTTTACCTTGCTCCACCGGCGTGTCTTTGTTCTTGCCGATATTAATGCCGAGCACGCCATCAAAGTGGGCTTTTTTTACGTTCTCAACCAGGTTATCAACGCCGTGATTATTGAAACCCATCCGGTTGATCAGACCTTCGGCATCGACCAGGCGGAAGATCCTCGGCTTGTCATTTCCCGGCTGCGGGCGTGGCGTGACGGTACCGACTTCGATGGAGCCAAAGCCCATCGCGCCAAGCACATCGATGCACTCCCCGTTTTTATCAAGCCCTGCGGCTAATCCCAGTGGGTTCTTAAACTGCAGGCCCATGCAGGTCACCGGCTTTGCCGGCACTTTCTGGCGCACCAGCGCTTCAAGGGGCGTGCCTGTCACACGGCGTAATTGTTGAAACGTTAATTCATGAGCGCGCTCTGGATCGAGCTGGAAAAGGGCTTTACGAACGAAGGGGTAGTACATGAACTCTCCTGGATTCCCGGTAGCAAACCGGGGGCGTATTATGTTCTATCCAGCTACGAAAGGGAATTGACCTGCGGCAAAAAATGCCACGTTATGCGCAAACGTTTACTTATTTTCACTTTTCAGCAAACGAGTGCCGGATAAATCATTTAATGAACGCCCTGCCCTCTGACACACTCGCCTTATTGTTATCAATGTTAGATAAAAGCAAACATTTGGTTATAAGGAGTGTGTATGCGCGTCATTACGATAGCGGGCAGTCCGCGTTTTCCCTCACGCTCCAGCGCTCTGCTGGAATATGCCAGAGATACCCTCTCACGTGTGGATGTAGAGGTCTTCCACTGGCATCTGCAAAACTTCGAGCCTGAAGATCTTCTGTATGCCCGTTTTGACAGCCCCGCCCTGCAAACGCTGACTGAACAGCTGGCCCAGGCAGACGGGCTGATTGTCGCCACGCCGGTTTACAAAGCCTCCTTTTCCGGCGCGCTAAAAACCCTGCTCGATCTGCTTCCGGAGCGCGCACTGGAAGGAAAAATCGTGCTACCGCTGGCGACCGGCGGAACCGTGGCGCATATGCTGGCGGTGGATTACGCCCTGAAACCGGTGCTTAACGCGCTGAAGGCGCAGGAAATTTTGCACGGCGTGTTCGCCGACGACAGCCAGGTGCAGGACTATCAGCACAAACCGCAGTTCAGCCCCAACCTCGAAAAACGCCTCGACAGCGCCCTGGAAACCTTCTGGCAGGCGCTGCATCGCCGCGACATTCGCGTCCCGGCTTTTCATCTTAAGCAAGGAGCCGCCCATGTTTAACCTGTTCCGTCCGCGCATTCGTACGCTTGCCCTGACCGGTTTGTTGACACTGTCTGCCTGGAGTCAGGCTGCCGAGCCGGCTCCGGATGCATTACGTATCGGTTACCAGAAAGGCAGCGTCAGTATGGTGCTGGCCAAAAGCCACGAGCTGCTCGAAAAACGCTACCCGAATACCAACATTTCCTGGGTTGAATTTCCCGCGGGCCCACAAATGCTGGAAGCGCTGAACGTCGGCAGCATTGATTTGGGCAGCACCGGCGATATTCCGCCGATATTCGCTCAGGCTGCCGGGGCCGATCTGGTGTATGTCGGGGCGGAACCGGCGAAGCCGAAAGCAGAGGTTATTCTGGTTCCGGAAAACAGCCCGATTAAAACCGTAGCCGATCTGAAAGGCCACAAGGTCGCGTTCCAGAAAGGCTCCAGCTCGCACAACTTAGTGCTTCGCGCATTGCAGCTGGCAGGCCTGAAATTTGCGGATATCCAGCCAACCTATCTGACCCCAGCCGATGCCCGCGCCGCCTTCCAGCAGGGGAACGTTGATGCATGGGCTATATGGGATCCTTACTACTCCGCGGCATTATTGCAGGGCGGCGTTCGCGTCTTAACGGATGGCAGTGAGCTGAAGCAAACCGGCTCGTTCTATCTCGCCTCCCGTCCGTATGCCGAAAAAAACAGTGCCTTTGTTAAAGGCGTGCTGGATACCTTCAGCGAGGCAGACGCGCTGACCATCAGCCAGCGTCAGCAGAGCACCGCGCTGCTGGCGAAAACTATGGGCCTGCCGGAAGCCGTGATTGCCAGCTACCTGAGTCATCGCCCGCCGACGGTGATTGGGCCAGTCAGCGAAGAAACCGCCCGCCGCCAGCAGCAAACCGCCGACCTCTTCTACGATAACCGTCTGGTGCCCAAAAAAGTTGATATCAAAAGCCGTATCTGGCAGCCCACTTCCGTACAAGGAGCGAAATCATGAGTCTGAATATGTTCTGGTTTTTACCAACCCATGGCGATGGCCACTATCTGGGCAGCGATGAACAGGCCCGCCCGGTTGACCATGATTATCTGCAACAGATTGCTCAAGCCGCAGACCGGATCGGCTTTACCGGCGTGCTGATCCCGACGGGCCGCTCCTGTGAGGATGCCTGGCTGGTCGCCGCATCAATGATCCCGGTAACGAAGCGGCTTAAGTTCCTGGTAGCGCTGCGCCCAAGCGTCATCTCACCAACCGTTGCTGCACGACAGGCGGCGACGCTCGACAGGCTTTCTAATGGCCGGGCGCTGTTCAACCTCGTCACCGGCAGCGATCCGCAGGAGCTGGCCGCCGACGGCGTGTTCCTCGATCACACCGAGCGCTATGAAGCCTCGGCGGAATTCACCCATATCTGGCGGCGTTTGCTGGAAGGTGAAACCGTTGATTTTGACGGCAAGTATCAAAAGGTACAGGGGGCAAAACTGCTGTTCCCGCCGGTTCAGCAGCCTCGCCCACCGCTTTACTTTGGCGGTTCATCGGATGTCGCTCAGGAGCTGGCGGCCGAACAGGTTGATTTGTACCTGACCTGGGGCGAACCGCCTGAACAGGTCAAAGAGAAAATTGCTCAGGTCCGTGAAAAAGCGGCGAGGCACGGACGCAAGGTCCGTTTCGGTATCCGACTGCACGTTATTGTTCGGGAAACCAATGCTGAAGCCTGGGCCGCTGCCGACCGCCTGATTTCACGACTGGACGACGACACCATAGCCAAAGCGCAGGCAGCCTTCGCCCGGACGGATTCCGTGGGCCAGCAGCGCATGGCCGCCCTGCACGGCGGCAGGCGCAGCAACCTGGAAATCAGCCCGAATCTTTGGGCAGGCGTAGGGTTGGTACGAGGTGGCGCTGGCACGGCGCTGGTTGGCGATGGTCCAACCGTTGCGGCACGCATTAATGAATACGCGGCGTTAGGTATCGACAGCTTCGTGCTTTCCGGCTATCCGCATCTTGAAGAGGCTTACAAAGTCGGCGAACTGCTGTTCCCGCACTTAGACGTCGCGATTCCGGCCATTCCTCAACCGCAGGCTTTGCAGCTTCAGGGCGAAGCCGTGGCCAATGATTTCCTGCCCCGCAAAGTCGCACAGAGCTAAGGAGTATCTATGGCAACGCCTGCAAACAAATGGCTGCTGCGCGTTGCCCCCTGGCTGCTGCCGGTGGGCATCGTAATCGTCTGGCAAATCGCCTCGGTAACCGGCTGGCTGTCAAACCGGATCCTGCCTTCACCCGAGGGCGTCGTTGAAGCTTTCTGGTCGTTATCGGCCAGCGGCGAGCTGTGGCAGCATCTGGCGATCAGCTCATGGCGGGCGCTGATCGGCTTTTCGATTGGGGGATCAATAGGGCTGGTACTGGGGCTTATCAGCGGCCTGTCGCGCTGGGGCGAGCGCCTGCTGGATACGTCCATTCAGATGCTGCGTAACGTGCCCCATCTGGCCCTGATCCCACTGGTGATCCTGTGGTTCGGTATCGACGAGAGCGCCAAAATTTTCCTCGTGGCGCTCGGCACGCTGTTTCCGATCTACATCAACACCTGGCACGGTATCCGTAATATTGACCGCGGTCTGCTGGAGATGGCGCGCAGCTATGGGCTGTCCGGCTTTGCCCTGTTCCGGCACGTGGTACTGCCGGGCGCATTGCCGTCGATTATGGTCGGTGTGCGCTTTGCGCTTGGCCTGATGTGGCTGACGCTGATTGTTGCAGAAACCATTTCCGCTAACTCCGGTATCGGCTATCTGGCCATGAACGCCCGCGAATTCCTGCAAACGGACGTGGTGGTGGTCGCCATTATCCTTTATGCCCTGCTCGGCAAACTTGCTGACATCAGCGCACAGCTCCTGGAGCGCGTCTGGCTGCGCTGGAACCCAGCTTATCAACTTCAGGAGACGACGGTATGAACACAGCACGTCTGAATCCCGGTATCCCCCTATTGCTGAATGGCATAGGCAAGCGCTACGGCACGAACAACGTGCTGAATGAACTTAATCTGCACATTCCTGCCGGCCAGTTTGTGGCGGTAGTTGGCCGCAGCGGCGGCGGCAAAAGCACATTGTTGCGCCTGCTTGCCGGGTTAGAGCAACCCAATGCGGGTGAACTGCTGGCAGGTAACGGCCCTTTAAGCGCCAGCCAGCAGGAAACACGCATGATGTTTCAGGACGCACGCCTGCTGCCCTGGAAAACCGTCATCGATAACGTTGGCCTCGGGCTGAAAGGGAACTGGCGCGATAACGCCCTCACAACGCTTGCTTCTGTCGGTCTCGAAGAAAGAGCCAGAGAGTGGCCCGCCGCGCTATCAGGTGGGCAAAAGCAACGCGTGGCGCTGGCACGCGCGCTGATTCATCGTCCGGGTCTGTTGCTGCTGGATGAACCGCTCGGCGCGCTCGACGCCCTCACCCGCCTTGAAATGCAGGATTTAATTGAATCACTGTGGCTAAGCCAGGGGTTTACCGTGGTGCTGGTGACGCATGATGTCAGCGAAGCAGTGGCGCTGGCCGATCGCGTGCTGCTGATAGAAGAAGGCAAAATTGGGCTGGATCTGACGATTGATATTCCTCGCCCACGACGAAAAGGCTCTGCTCACCTGGCGGAGCTGGAGGCTGAGGTATTGGATCGGGTGATGAAGCGGGGTGAAGCAGACACGCGAGTCAGAAGGCAGGGATAAAAATGCCGGACGGCGGCTACGCCTTGCCCGGCCTGTAAAATCTCAACCAGAGAATCCAGGCCGGATAAGCGCAGCGCCCTCCGGCACTGTATTACGCTAACGCTTTGCTGATTTTCTCGAACAGATCGCCTGAGAGATTCTCCAGCCCTTTCAGCTGCTCCAGCGCCACACGCATTTTTTCCTGACGGGCAGCATCGTAACGCTTCAGGCGAATTAACGGCTCAATCAGACGAGAAGCCACCTGCGGGTTACGGCTGTTCAGCTCGGTCAGCATTTCTGCCAGGAACTGATAACCGCTGCCGTCCTGCGCATGGAACGCCGCCGGGTTGCTCATTGCAAACGCGCCAATCAGCGAACGAATACGGTTCGGGTTGCTCAGGGTAAACGAGCGGTGATTCAGCAGACCACGCACGGTTTCCAGCACGTTTTCCGCCGGGCTGGTGGCTTGCAAAATAAACCACTTGTCCATCACCAGGCCGTCATGGTGCCATTTGTCATCATATTCCTGCATCAGCGCATCGCGGCACGGCAGCTGTGCGGCAACCGCGGCAGCCAGCGCAGCAAGGGCATCCGTCATGTTATCCGCGTGATGATACTGATGCGTCACCAGCTTATCCGCCAGTTCTGCATCGCCAAACGCCAGGTAGCGCAGGCAGGTATTACGCAGAGAACGCTTGCCGATATCCGCATGTTCAACACGATAAGCATTGAGCTTGTTGGCGTTATAAACCGCGAGGAACTCATCTGCCAGCTCGGTAGCCAGCGTGCGGGTCAGCGCTTCGCGTACCGTCGCAATCGCCACCGGATCGATAATCTCGAACAGCTCAGCAATTTCATTCACCGAAGGCAGCGTCAGGATTTCCGCCGCAAGCGCCGGGTCGATTTTCTCATCCAGCAAGATAGCGCGGAAGGCATCGGCCACGTGAACCGGCAGGGAGAGCGGCTGATGCTGCTGGTGGCGATTGACGTTAAGCTTGATGTAGGTTGCGAGCAAACTCTGCGCCGCATCCCAGCGGGAGAAGTCGTTGCGGGCATGACGCATCAGGAAGGTGAGCTGCTGATCGCTCCATTTATATTCCAGCTTAACCGGCGCAGAGAATTCACGCAGCAGCGACGGCACCGGCTGGAAATAGACGTTATCGAAGATAAACGTCTGCTCGGCCTGAGTGACGTTGAGCACGTTGTGTACCGAATGGCCGCCCTTCTGCAGCGGGATCACGTTGCCTTCGTTGTCATACAGTTCGATATCGAACGGAATGTGCAGAGGCTGCTTTTCCTGCTGTTCGGCGGTCGGCGGCGTGTGCTGTTTGATGGTCAGCGTATACTGTTCCGTCTCCGGGTTGTAGTCGTCATGAACGGTCACCACCGGCGTACCGGACTGGCTGTACCAGCGGCGGAAATGGGAGAGATCGACGTTAGAAGCGTCTTCCATCGCCTGCACAAAATCGTCGCAGGTGGCGGCACTGCCATCGTGGCGCTCAAAGTACAGCTGCATCCCTTTCTGGAAGTTCTCTTCACCCAGCAGCGTATGCAGCATACGGATCACTTCTGAACCCTTCTCATACACCGTCAGTGTGTAGAAGTTGTTCATTTCGATGACCATGTCCGGGCGAATCGGGTGAGCCATTGGGCTTGCGTCTTCGGCAAACTGCATACCGCGCATAGTGCGCACGTTGTTGATGCGGTTGACCGCACGCGAACCGAGGTCTGAACTGAACTCCTGATCGCGGAATACGGTTAAGCCCTCTTTCAGGCTCAGTTGGAACCAGTCGCGGCAGGTAACGCGGTTACCGGTCCAGTTGTGGAAATACTCATGACCAATAACGCGTTCGATATCGAGATAATCTTTGTCCGTAGCGGTGTCAGTACGTGCCAATACGTATTTAGAGTTAAAGACGTTGAGGCCTTTATTCTCCATCGCGCCCATATTGAAGAAGTCGACGGCGACAATCATATAGATGTTGAGGTCATATTCGAGACCAAAACGCTCTTCGTCCCACTTCATGGAGTTGATAAGCGAAGTCATCGCCCACGGCGCGCGGTCAAGATTGCCGCGATCGACGAACAGCTCCAGCGCCACTTCGCGGCCAGAACGGGTGACGTATTTATCACGCAGGACGTCGAAATCACCGGCCACCAGCGCGAACAGGTAGCACGGCTTCGGGAACGGATCCTGCCACTGTACCCAGTGACGACCGTTTTCAAGTTCGCCTTCAGCAACGCGGTTGCCGTTGGACAGCAGATAAGGGTACTTGCTCTTATCGGCGATAATTTTGGTGGTAAAACGCGCCAGCACGTCCGGACGGTCGAGATACCAGGTGATATGGCGGAACCCTTCCGCTTCACACTGCGTGCAAAGCGCTTCGCCGGACTGATAAAGCCCTTCCAGCGCGGTGTTGGCCGCCGGGCTGATTTCGTTGACGATGCGCAGTTCAAAACGCTCCGGCAGGCCGTCGATCACCAGCTGGTTGTTTTCTTCTTTATAGTCACTCCACGGCTGGTCGTTGACCTGCAGTGAAACCAGCGTTAGGTCTTCGCCGTTGAGACGCAGTGGCGTGGCAGACGCAGCGTGACGGGTAATCTGGCTGACGGCCGTCACGACGGTTTTTGCGGCATCCAGGTCAAAGGTCAGGTCGATATCGCTGATCAGGTATTCCGGCTCACGGTAGTCGTGGCGGTATTTGGCTTGGGGCTGTTGTGTCATAAAAAACCTTTAGCATCTTTTGTAAATGTCGGCTTCAGTCTATTCCTGTTGTTACTTTGGCGCTACGCAGAATGTTCATCTTTTCAGGGGCAAACACGTAAATTGCTACATATTGATAACACGCGGCACGATTTGCCCTCGACCCGTCTGGCACCTTGTGGTGTGATCGGGGTTCAATAAATCGATAAACAAGGTATACTCCTGCGGTTTCAGCCGTTGTTTATTGTACTAAACGCTCCTTTATGAGGACGCTATTGCGCACCATGACACAATTCGCTTCCCCTGTTCTGCAGACTCTGCTTGATACAGATGCTTATAAGCTGCATATGCAGCAGGCCGTCTTCCATCATTATTATGATGTGCAGGTAGCTGCAGAATTCCGCTGCCGCGGTGACGACCTGCTTGGAATTTATGCAGACGCCATTCGTGAACAAGTCGAAGCGATGCAGTCGCTACGGCTGCAGGACGACGAGTTTCAGTGGTTGTCTGGCCTGCCGTTTTTTAAGTCGGACTATCTCAGCTGGCTACGCGAGTTCCGCTACAACCCACAGCAGGTCGTCGTTCGCAACGACAATGGTAAACTGAATATTCGCATCAGTGGCCCGTGGCGCGAAGTGATCATGTGGGAAGTGCCGCTGCTGGCCGTGATCAGCGAGCTGGTGCACCGTTACCGTTCACCGGAAGCAGGTGTTGACCTTGCTCTGGAAACGCTGGAACGCAAACTCGTAGAATTCAATAAGCTGACCCAGGATATCGATATGTCAGGCTTCCGTCTGATGGATTTCGGTACCCGCCGTCGTTTTTCCCGCGAAGTGCAGCAGGCGATTGTCGAACGTCTTCAGCAGGAGAAATGGTTCATCGGCACCAGCAACTACGATCTGGCTCGCCGTCTCTCCCTTGAGCCAATGGGCACCCAGGCGCACGAGTGGTTCCAGGCTCATCAGCAAATCAGCCCTGAACTGGCTACAAGCCAACGCGTGGCGCTTGCTGCCTGGCTTGAAGAATATCCAGACCAGCTTGGCATTGCGCTGACCGATTGCATCACGATGGATGCCTTCCTGCGGGACTTCGGCCCGGAGTTTGCCGAGCGTTATCAGGGCCTGCGTCACGACTCCGGGGATCCGGTTGAGTGGGGGGAAAAAGCTATCGCGCATTACCAGAAGCTCGGTATCGATCCGATGAGTAAAGTGCTGGTGTTTTCCGACAATCTCGACCTGAATAAGGCCATTGAGCTTTACCGTCACTTCTCCTCACGAGTGAATCTGAGCTTCGGGATCGGTACGCGCCTGACGTGCGATATCCCACAGGTGAAACCGCTGAATATCGTGATTAAACTGGTGGAATGTAACGGGAAGCCGGTGGCTAAACTCTCCGACAGCCCGGGGAAAACCATCTGTCACGATAAGGCCTTCGTCCGGGCGTTACGCAAAGCCTTTGACCTGCCTCAGGTCAAAAAAGCCAGCTAATCCGCAAAAGGGAGCCTTCGGGGCTCCCTTCTTCTTATTATTTTCTCAATTCTCCTCGTCTCCCTGCGATTTCCGCTTGTCTGTTAAAAGATGACAGGTAACATAGAGAGCCCCCTTTTTATAAAGGGTGGAAAGAGACAACATTATTCGGATTACTAACAGAGAGATAACTATGAGCGTTGTGCCTGTAGCCGACGTACTCCAGGGCCGCGTAGCCGTTGACAGCGAAGTCACCGTGCGCGGATGGGTGCGTACCCGTCGAGATTCAAAAGCTGGCTTTTCCTTCCTCGCCGTCTATGACGGTTCCTGCTTTGATCCAGTACAGGCCGTCATCAATAATTCTCTGCCCAATTACAATCAGGAAATCCTGCGCCTGACCACCGGCTGCTCCGTGATTGTCACCGGCAAAGTCGTGGCATCTCAGGGTCAAGGTCAGAGCTTCGAAATTCAGGCCACTCAGGTTGAAGTGACCGGTTGGGTCGAAGATCCGGACACTTACCCAATGGCTGCGAAACGTCACAGCATTGAGTATCTGCGTGAAGTCGCGCACCTGCGCCCGCGTACCAACCTGATTGGTGCAGTGGCTCGCGTACGTCACACCCTGGCGCAAGCATTACATCGTTTCTTCCACGAACAGGGCTATTTCTGGGTGTCTACCCCGCTGATCACCGCCTCCGATACTGAAGGCGCGGGTGAGATGTTCCGCGTGTCGACGCTGGATCTGGAAAACCTGCCGCGTAACGACCAGGGCAAAGTAGATTACGACAAAGATTTCTTTGGCCGTGAGTCTTTCCTGACCGTTTCCGGCCAGCTGAACGCCGAAACATACGCCTGTGCGCTGTCGAAGGTTTATACCTTCGGCCCAACCTTCCGTGCGGAAAACTCCAACACCAGCCGCCATCTGGCAGAGTTCTGGATGCTGGAGCCAGAAGTGGCGTTTGCCGATCTGGAAGATAACGCCGCACTGGCAGAAGCCATGCTGAAGTACGTCTTCAAGGCGGTACTGGAAGAACGTGCTGATGACATGAAGTTCTTCGCCGAGCGCGTTGACCAGGATGCAATCACCCGTCTGGAACGTTTCGTGGAAGCGGACTTCGCCCAGGTGGATTACACCGACGCGATCACCATCCTTGAAAACTGCGGTCAGACCTTCGAGAACCCGGTGTTCTGGGGCGTGGATCTTTCTTCCGAGCATGAGCGCTATCTGGCAGAGAAACACTTTAAAGCGCCAGTCGTAGTGAAAAACTATCCGAAAGACATCAAGGCTTTCTATATGCGCCTTAACGATGACGGTAAAACCGTCGCCGCAATGGACGTTCTGGCTCCGGGCATTGGTGAGATCATTGGTGGTTCGCAGCGTGAAGAGCGTCTGGACGTGCTTGATGCGCGCCTGGCTGAAATGGGCCTCAATAAGGAAGACTATGGCTGGTATCGTGACCTGCGCCGTTATGGCACCGTACCGCACGCCGGCTTTGGCCTTGGTTTTGAGCGTCTGATTGCTTACGTGACCGGTGTGCAGAACGTACGTGACGTGATTCCATTCCCGCGCACCCCGCGCAACGCCAGCTTCTGATTTTACTCAGTATCGAAAGCCAGCACCTGTGCTGGCTTTTTTTGGCCTGTGTCAGGTTTTGTTAACAAATTTCTACAAAGTTAAAGGTCAACCGCATATCTTAACCAAAATGTTACACCCCATGTCCTGTAATAATTCCGCACATATTTCCCGCATTACTCCAGTGGCGCTTAAGTAAAACACATTCACTTAGCACACGAAGTAACCATCAGCAACGCGCACGAAAAGCTAACTTTGCGTCATAAGAAAAAGTGAGATGAGAAGCATTCTTAGATAAGAAAGGCCCTTATTAAAAATTAAAATAAGCATTTCATATAGATAGATAACGGTTCGATGATTAATTCAGCGGTCGACGAGGAAATTTGAGGTGGTTCACAAAGTTCCCTGTTTTACACAATTTATTACATATTATTTCTTTTTGTTACTCAGTTACGACCTTTGTAGCACTTTCCGGCTAGCGAAACGGTGTCATGAATGGAAATATGCCTGTCAGACACAGAAAGACACCAAACTCTCATCAATAGTTCCGTAAATTTTTATTGACGGAATTCATTGGCGGCAGTGGCGAGTGTCAATAAAAAAACCAATGAGGGTAATAAATAATGATGAAGCGCAATATTCTGGCAGTGGTGATCCCTGCCCTGCTGGTAGCTGGTGCGGCAAACGCAGCAGAAATCTATAACAAAAGCGGTAACAAGCTGGACTTCTACGGCAAAGTTAACGGCGAGCATGATTTCGTTACTTCTGGTGACAATACCAGCAGCACCGATGGCACTTATGCTCAGATCGGTTTCAAAGGCGAAACTCAGATCAACGACCAACTGACCGGTTACGGCCAGTGGGAATACCGTGCGATGGCGAACACCCCAGAAGGTTCTCAGGCGAACAAAAACCGTCTGGCCTTTGCAGGTCTGAAAATCGCTGACGCGGGTGCTATCGACTACGGTCGTAACTACGGCATCGTTTACGATGTGGGTTCTTACACCGATATGGCACCATCCTTCTCCGGTATGACCTGGGCGGGTAACCACGTTGACAACTTCATGACCAGCCGTAGCACCGGTCTGCTGACCTACCGTAACAACGACTTCTTCGGTCTGGTTGACGGTCTGCACTTCGGCGTACAGTACCAGGGTAAAAACGAGCGTAGCGATGTAACAGCTGCTAACGGTGACGGCGTAGGCTACTCCCTGGGTTACGACTTCGGTGAAGGCTTCGGCGTAGTCGGTTCTTACAGCAATGCTAACCGTACTATCGCCCAGAAACAGGATGGTAACGGTGACCACGCTCAGGCATGGGGTCTGGGTGCGAAATATGACGCGAACAACATCTACCTGGCAGCAACCTACGCTGAAACACTGAACACCACTCTGGACAATGAAGGCAACTTCGCCAACAAAACCCAAAACTTCGAAGTGGTTGCACAGTATCAGTTCGACTTCGGCCTGCGTCCAGCTATCTCTTACGTTCAGACTAAAGGTAAAGACCTGCCAGCCTCTGGCACCTTCGGTGGTGGCGATGCAGACCTGGCTAAATTCATCCAGGTTGGCGGTACTTACTACTTCAACAAAAACTTCAACGTGTGGGCTGACTACTACATCAACCTGCTCGACAAAGACAGCGACTACGTACAGTCTGTTGGCGGCATCAACGGCAATGACGACATGGCGGCAGTCGGTGTGACTTACCAGTTCTAATCAGTACGCCACTTTGTTATATGCTTGAAAAACAGGGCTTCGGCCCTGTTTTTTCATGTCTGCCAGTCAAAAATGGTGACTTTCGAAAAGCCCCTCGC
The DNA here is from genome assembly GCA_002470465.1 of Pluralibacter sp. UBA7423. Taxonomy (GTDB): domain Bacteria; phylum Pseudomonadota; class Gammaproteobacteria; order Enterobacterales; family Enterobacteriaceae; genus Scandinavium. The sequence continues at coordinate 22,511 of DKMD01000034.1, read as the reverse complement.
TTTTTAGTGCAAACGGTTGGCTTTTCGTAAATCTCCCGTTAACCTGATAGCGGATTTCCCTTCCGTAACCACAATGGAACCTCGTCATGTTTGAGAACATTACAGCTGCCCCAGCCGATCCCATTTTGGGTCTTGCCGATCTGTTTCGTGCTGATGACCGTCCGGGTAAAATCAACCTCGGAATTGGTGTTTACAAAGATGAAACCGGAAAGACCCCGGTTCTGACCAGCGTAAAAAAAGCGGAGCTTTATCTGCTGGAAAATGAAACCACCAAAAACTACCTCGGCATTGATGGCATTCCGGAATTTGGCCGCTGCACTCAGGAGCTGCTGTTCGGAAAAGGCAACGTAATTGTTACCGACAAACGTGCACGTACCGCCCAGACCCCTGGTGGCACAGGCGCATTGCGCGTAGCGGCGGATTTCCTTGCTAAAAACACTGCCGTAAAACGCGTGTGGGTCAGCAACCCAAGCTGGCCGAATCACAAAAGCGTGTTCAACTCGGCGGGTCTCGAGGTTCGTGAATACACCTATTACAATGCCGAGCAGCACGCACTGGATTTCAACGGCGTGCTGGCAAGCCTCAACGAAGCACAGGCGGGCGATGTGGTATTGTTCCATGGCTGCTGCCATAACCCGACCGGGATCGATCCGACGCTGGAGCAGTGGGAGCAGCTGGCAAAACTGTCCGTCGAAAAAGGCTGGCTGCCTCTGTTTGACTTCGCCTACCAGGGCTTTGCCCGCGGACTGGAAGAAGATGCTGAAGGCCTGCGCGTTTTCGCTGCCGTCCACAAAGAGCTGCTGGTTGCCAGCTCCTTCTCGAAAAACTTCGGCCTCTATAACGAACGTGTAGGTGCCTGTACGCTGGTATGCGCTGATGCAGAAACCGCCGATCGCGCCTTCAGCCAGATGAAAGCCGCCATTCGCGCCAACTACTCGAACCCACCGGCTCACGGCGCGGCGGTCGTAGCAACTATTCTCAGCAATGATGCACTGCGCGCTATCTGGGAACAGGAGTTGACCGACATGCGTCAGCGCATCCAGCGTATGCGCCTGCTGTTTGTAAACACGCTGGCTGAGAAAGGTGCGGATCGCAATTTCAGCTTTATCACCAAACAGAACGGCATGTTCTCGTTCAGCGGCCTGACCAAAGAGCAGGTTCTTCGCCTGCGTGAAGAGTTCGGCGTATACGCCGTTGCTTCCGGTCGTATCAACGTTGCCGGAATGACGCCGGATAACATGGCGCCGCTGTGTGAAGCCATCGTCGCTGTGCTGTAACCCAGCCAATAAAAAAGGCCGCTTTGCGGCCTTTTTTATTTATGCTTGGGTCAGCTATTTACCAGACCGGCATCTCATCCTGCAGGAAAGGGTTATGTAAACGCTCATAGCCAAGCGTCGACATTGGGCCGTGGCCCGGAATAAAGCTCACCTCATCCCCCAGCGGCAACAATTTACGTTTTATCGAATCGATAAGCTGCCCATGATCGCCACGCGGGAAGTCACTTCGCCCTACCCCTCCTTTGAAAATGACATCGCCTGAAATCAGCAGCTGCGAAGCCGCGTCATAAAAAACAATGTGGCCCGGCGTGTGGCCCGGGCAGTGTAGCACCTGCAGGCTGACGTTGCCGACGCTCACAAAATCACCTTCATTCAGCCAGCGATCTGGCGTTAATGGCTGACAATCTTCGAGGCCAAACATCCGGCTTTGCGCCGGCAGCCCCTGGAGCCAGAACTCATCTTCTTTTTCCGGCCCGATAACCGGCACACCGTAGTGCTGTGCCAGTTCTGCTGCGGCGCCCACATGATCCAGATGACCGTGGGTCAGCAGAATCTGCATCAGCGTGACGCCTGTGGCAGCTACTTCCTCTTTAATACGCTCAGCATCGCCGCCAGGATCAACCAAAGCGGCAAGTTTTGTCTGCTCGCACCAGATGAGCGAGCAGTTTTGCGCGAAAGCCGTTACCGGAATAATACGATAGTTCATGATGCTCCTGTTTCGTTACCAGGTCCTGACTGGCCCGGTATCAATATGCACAAAGTTGCTACGTGGGTAGTATCCTACACCACCGGCGCGCATAGATAACGCAGCTTTGCGAATATTGCTTAACGAAACGCCTTCAATATGAAAATCCATCGCCTGGCCTTTAGTGTGATAGCTGTGTTTCGCCACACCGCGGCTACGAGCGCGCAGTTCATCATTGGTATCTAACGAACGATAGCCGGAAATAAGCTGCACGGGCTTGTTGGTCCCCAACAGTCCCTGAAGACGGTAAAGATGGTCAAACAATGCTGGATCGATGGATTTTATTTTATTCGCGCGAAAATCACGGAAAAAATGGTTCAGTCTTGCTAATTCATCCTGAATATAGCCTCTGCCATCGAAAAACTCCGCTTTGAGCGACTCACCGGTGTGCAGGTTATTGAGCGTCAAAATACGCGGACGAGGTGTCGAGAGGGTGGCAAACGCAGGCGTCGGCAGAATGGCCGCTGCGCCCAGCGCAACACCACCCCACGCCAGCAGTTTGCGGCGATTAGCGTCAAATTTGTCCATGATAATCAGGTCTACAAGTCAGTGGTCGTTATTTATGCACTTCTGGCGCACGAAGGGCACCTTAACTGCCGAAAGACGTGACGTCAAGGCTCCCTAACCCCAGTCAATCCGGGCCCTGTAGCAATTTGGGCCCATCACAACTCCTTCTTACGACACCTGGATTATCTGAACGTCTTCATTTATCTGATTAATTTTTCCGCTTTTGGCAAAATTTGTGCGCCAGATCGCGCGGTGAGATCGTAATTGTAAATATCTGTACGATATTGCGCCTTTCCGTCTGCCCCAACAAACGCTGTCAGATAATAGAGATTCACCGGAATACTCTGGCGGATGTTCACGTAGCGAGTATCTCCCTGCTTTAACGCATCAGAGATGCGCGTGTCATTCCAGCCTGCATCCTGCAACAGCATGTTAGCCAGCTCCGAGGCCTTATTGACGCGCACGCACCCTGAACTCAACGCTCTTGTGTCTTTCTGGAACAGATTGTGGTTCGGCGTATCGTGCAGATAAATGGCATCGGAACTCGGCATATTGAACTTGTACCGACCTAAGGAGTTTCGCGCACCCGGCGCCTGCTGGAAGCGGAACGGCAGGTTTGAGGCAGTGATCGTTGACCAGTCGACGTGATAAGGATTGATGGTTTCCTTGCTGTTCCAGCCGCGCATCATTGTGTAGCCGTGCTGCTCCAGATAGCCGGGGTCATTCTGAACCTTCGGCAGAATATCCTTGCGCGCAAGCGTCGGCGGCACGTTCCACGGCGGATTGACCACCACGTTATTGAGCGCGCTGCTCATCATCGGCGTTTTGCGATCCGGACGCCCGACGATGACGCGGGAATCCAGCACCTGATTACCATCAAGGTAATAGACCAATGAGTAGGCAGGAATATTCACCATGATCCCGGTCGACAATTTACCTGGCAGCAGGCGCAAACGCTGAATGTTAAGCGCCAGAACGCCCGCACGCTGTGCCGGGCTGACGTTCAGCCAGTCGCGAGTTGACTGACCTATGACGCCATCCGCGCCCAGGCCTTGCCATGTCTGGAAGCGCTTCACCGCCTCTACCAGCTGTCTGTCGTAAACGGCGGGGGCGGCACTGTTGGCTTTAGATTTCTTTGCAGGCTGGGCAGACGGGCTGACCACGTCGCCCGGCAGCGCAATATTGGGTGTGGAATCCATCATGCCAGTACGCTGCAGGATCTCGCGCAGTGCCGGAATATCTTTGCTCCACTGGCCTGGTGAAAGTTTGGTGGTGCTGGTGAGCTGCGGCCAGGGACGCGAATCCGTCAGCTGCGCCAGCAATGCCTGATGCATCGCAGCATATTGCGGGTGTTGCGGAGCAAGGCTTGCAACAAACTGCGTCAGCGCGCCGTTGTCCAGCGCCAGCTGCCACTGGCTGATGACCGACAGCGGAGGCGTGGCAAGCGTATAAGGCTTATCGCTGTACAGCCAGCGGTTGCCCTGCATCGGAATGTTACTGATGAAATGGAGATAGCCCATCATCGCATCGGAAAGCACCGCATCACGCGCCATACCGGTGACGGCCGGGTCGGTGAGCAGTTCAACCCACTGCGTAAACTGAGGCTGGAAGCCAGCAATAGCCACTTCAGCAAGCTGCTGCTGAAACGCCTGAACGGCTTCGCGGTTCTCCCACATCGGCTTCATCGCTCTGGCGGCATAAAGCGCCGAGAGCTGATTCATGTAAACCGGCGTGTAGTTTGCTGGCAGGAGCGATTGAATATCTGCCCGGCTTTTGGCTGCGGCCCCTTCCGGCAACGGCTGGAGGCCAGTCATCATCGCCACGGCGGGTGCCTGGCTATCGACCTGAACCAGCACCTGTGAAGCATCGCCGGGCATAGCAGAACCGTCCGTCGGCACGAGTTCAGGCTCGTCAGCCTGCACGCTAAACAGTGGAGCAAAAGCCAGCGCCAGGCATAAACTTAGCGCTGACAACCGACGACCATTTGATTTTCCCAGTGACATCCCTTGCCCCCTGTCTCTTATTACTGCCCACACCAACCGGGGCTTACTCTCAGTATATGAAGACAAAAATACTTTTGCCTGACCAAATGTAAAGAAGATTAAAGATAATACTCCCTCACATGACAAAAAGTGATAACAAAAAGGGCGACATCACTGCCGCCCTTGCTTAACACTTTTACTGCTACGAAGCATCCGCCGTGCCTGGCAGCGTCTCAGGCAGCTGAGCCGCAAAGCCACGCAGCCCGACCACATGCACGTGTTCGGTGTTGTGGAAGACCTTACGTACCAGCTTATAGGTAGTGCCTTTTTCCGGACTGATATTTTCCGGGGCCGCAATGATAAGCTGCATTTCCAGACGGTCGCACAGCTCAAACAGCGTCGCAATGGAGCGGGCATCCAGACGTGCCGCTTCATCGAGGAACAGCAGGCGGCAAGGCGAAATATCTTTGCCACGCAGACGACGGGATTCCTCTTCCCAGCTCTGCACAACCATCACCAGAATCGACATCCCGGTACCGATCGCTTCCCCGGTAGAAAGCGCGCCGGATTCCGCACGCAGCCAGCCATCGGAACCACGGTTAACTTCGACATCCATTTCAAGGTAGTTACGGTAGTCCAGCAGCTCTTCACCGATGGTCTGTGGCGTACGCTGCCCCATATCGATCTGCGGATTCAGACGCTGATAGAGCTTCGCCAGCGCTTCCGAGAAGGTCAGGCGGTTGCTGTTAAACAGGTCCTGATGCTGCTCATGCTGTTCGGAAAGCACTTCCAGAAGCTGAGAGTGGGTTTCCCGGACGTTCACGTTCAGGCGCACGCTGTTTACCTGGCCGAAGGAGACGCTCTGCAGGCCCTGGTTGAGCATGCGGATACGGTTCTGCTCGCGCTGGATCGTCTTGCGAATGATGTTCGCCACGCTGCGGGAGCTGATCGCCAGCTTCTGCTCACGGGCGGTCAACTCTTCCGTCAGGCGACCCAGCTCAATTTCCATCTGTTCGATGGCTTCCACCGGATCGTCGGTACGGATAATGTCCTGACGAATACGTTCACGCAGGTGCTGATACACCGCCACGAAGAACTGAATCTTGCGCTCAGGGCGCTTCGGATCTTCTGACATGCGCAGAACATCGCGCAGGTGTTCGTTATCCGCAACAGCCAGACGCAGTGCGCCAAGCGCCTTATCCGACATTGAACGCAGATCGTCGGCAGAGAGGTACGCCAGTTCGCGACGATGCAGACGACGCTCAACGTTGTTATCTTTCACCAGGCGCATAACCGCGCACCAGCCCGCCTTCGCGCTTACCACCTGCTCGCGCATTTCGAGGTAATTACGTTCCAGACCGCGCAGTTTGCGGGTCAGGTTATCCATCTCCGCTTCGCAGAAGGTCAGGCCTTTTTCAAGCTGGCTGCGGCGATTGCGGTTATTGGAAAGCTGAGTGTGCAACTCATCGCGGCGCGCGCGCGCGCGCTCTTCTGCCCCGCTGTCGGCGCGAACGCCAATGTCCTGCAGCTCACGGTGTAAATCAGTCAGCAGCTCTTTCTTGGTATCGAAGGAGCTTTTCAGCGAGGCCATGACCTGACTGTACTGGCTGAGCTGAGCGGCATGAGTACGCAAAGCTTCACGCGCACGCGCACGTTCTGCTTCGGCCTGCTCAAGACGCTGGCGCAGCTTCTCGTTGAGATCGGTATTGCCATCCAGCATTTCTGCTGAGTCGGAATAGCCGAAGTGCGCACGACGCTGAACCACTTCCGTCAGGGCAAACGCCTGCTGACGCGCTTCGCGCTGAACCTGCTGAGAGTACGCGTAGTCTTCTTTCAGCTGCTCGAACTGCTCCGGGTCACTCTGCAATACCGAAACCACTGGTTCCAGTTTTGCCAGCTGATTGCCGTGCTGCTGGATAAAGCGTGTGGCTTCCTGAGCTTCATCCAGGCGCTCCTGAATTTCATCCACGCGGTCGGCGAGGGTTTCGTCGGCCAGCAGATTCAGCCGCGGCAGCAGGCGGTTCAGCTGAGCCACGCCCTCTTTTGCCTGTTCGAACTGCGCACGGCTCTGCTGGTTGTCGTTTTCGTGGTTGCTGAGCGCACGCTCAAGCTCGCCGCGACGAGTGTTCAGCTTACGAATTTCCGCTTCCGGATCGGCTTCAAACGCAACCGCCAGATGGCTGCCGATAAAGCGGCTGAAGGCCTGATGTAGACGCTGCGTTTTTTGTACGTCAAACGACAGCGTGGCGAAGCGCTCGGACAGCGTTTCGCGTTCGGCGTGGAGCGCTTCGATGCGGCTTTCACGCGCAGCGCGGCCGAACAACGGCAGCGACGGGAAGCGCGAATAGCGCCACTGGCGATCGGCGACCTTCACCACAACCGCTTTTTCGAGCTCATCGACGCTGAATACGCTGTCATCAAAGGACTGCGGATCCCCTTCAATGAGGTAAAGATCTTCCGGACAATCTTCCAGGCCTTCCAGCTGCCCGGCGATCTGAGACAGATCCGGCACCACGATCGCATGGCGCGACGGGCCGTAAAGCGCGGAGAAGTACGGTGCGTCTTCGAGGCTCACGTCGTCGTAGATTTCCGACAACAGCACGCCGCCAAAGCGCTCCGCCAGCGTATTAAGGCGCTGATCTTCGGAACCGCCAGGCTGACTTAAACGTTCGATTTCATCGTCGACGGCACGTTTGCGCGCGCCGACTTCGTCACGTTCAACAATCGCTTCACGCTCGCGTTCCAGCAGCTGTTGCAGGAACTCGGTGACATCCTGGCTGGATTCGAACTCTTGCCCGCTCTGCTCGCAAAGCTGCGTCAGGCTGCTTTGCGCCGCAAGCCAGACGGGGGCGCGCTGTAACAACGTCTGAATGCGGCCCTGAAGCTGCTCCAGCTCCTGACGCAGCGTCATGCGTTGCTCGCTGGCGGAGGTTACGCTGTCGGAGAGCGTGGAAATCCGCTCCTCCAGCTCCTGGTGCAGCGCTTCCAGCTCGTCAATCTCAATATGACGGCCCTGACGCTTGCAGAATTCTGCCAGCAGACGCTCAGCATCCTGCTGCTCGCGCAGACGCTGTTCAAGCTCGTTCAGGCGACCGCGCAGAGCATGGGATTGCTCAGCAAGGTGGCGCTGATTCACGCCTTCACGCAGCAAATCACGCGCCACGTTCCAGGCTTCATCACGCCCCAGCGGTCCGTTGATGGCAACCACCAGCTGATACGCCTGCTCAAACTGGCTGTGCGCGGTTTGCGCCACGCTCATTTTCTGTTCGAGCGACAGCAGTTTTTCCGTCGCTTCCTGCTCTTTCGCCTTGAAGGTTTCGAGCCACTCATCTGCGCTGTCCGGATTCAGATCCGGCAGATGACAAAGTTCTTTCGCACGCTGCAGAGCCTGAAGCGCCTGAGTATACTGAATGGCGCGCGTCTGCTGGACGTCCAGCGCCTGCTGGTAGTCCGCGAGCTGGCTTTTCAGCTCATCCACTTCCAGCTCAGCAGCTTCGGCGCGGGCCTCATTTTCTTCCTGCTGTTCGGCAGCTTCGGCGACGACTTCATTTTGCTCTTCAAGGCGAATTTGCAGCTCGTCGAGATCGGCTTCGTAACGCTCAATTTTTTCCTGCTGGCGCAGCGCGGTCTGCACGAGGTTCAGGTGGTCGCTCGCCGCCTGATAATCCGCCTCAAGGTCGCCTTCCGCCCCGTTGTGTTCCTGTAGTTCGCGCGCCATATCAACGTGCTTGTACTGTTCCGCTGCCAGCTGCTGGCGGGACGTCAGCAGCTCACGACGAAACTCCAGCGCCTTATCCAGATGCACCCGACGCTCGTTGGCGTGGCGCATGTAATCCGCCGCCACGTAATCGGTCGCTTCGGAAATCAGGTGTTTGAACAGGTCACGATCGGACTGAGTGACGCGGATCGCTTCCAGCGTCATGCGGTTCTCCCGCAGCGCCGCTTCCATATCCTGGAATGCTTTACGCACGCCGCTGTTTTCCGGCAGCAGGTAGTCGCGCAGCGAGCGGGTAATGGCGCTGGAAATCCCGCCGTACAGCGAGGCTTCAATCAGGCGATAATATTTACTACGATCTGAGGCAGAGCGCAGACGACGCGCCACTACGCCCAAATCGAACATCAGCGAGTGATAGTCGGTAATGGAGTTGAACTGCTTGAACTGAACGCCTTCAATGCCTTCGACCTTCTCTTTCAGCTCCTGAAGCGTCAGCACGCGAGCCTGGCGGTCGTTAAGAGTTTCCGTCACCAGCTGCGTTGGCTGGAATGACATCGGCAGGCCCTGAATAGCAAACGGCTTGATGTCCACCTTGCGGTCGCGTCCGGCAACCTGCTGCAGGCGAACGCCCACCAGCACGCGCTGATGACGTGAGTTCATCACGTCGAGCATCGAATAACAGACGCCGGCTTTCAGCTTGCCGTGCAGACCTTTGTCGCGGGAACCGCTGGTCGCACCGGCTTCGGTGGTGTTGCGGAAATGCAGCAGCGTCAGATCGGGGATCAGCGCCGTGACAAAAGCCGCCATCGTCGTTGACTTACCGGCCCCGTTGCCGCCCGAAAGCGTGGTGACCAGTTCATCAAGATCAAAGGTTCGGGCGAAGAAGCCGTTCCAGTTAATCAGGGTCAGTGAACGGAATTTACCGCGTTCAATCATTATTCTTCCTCCCCGCTATCCGTATCCGGCTGCGCATCGTCGTTCTCATCATTGAGCTGCAGATGGTTTTCAATCGCCATCGCTTCGCCATCGCGGATCATGCGCAGCTGCGCTTCGCGGGCGTCATCCCCGGAGCGGACGTCTGCACCGAAGCGAAACACCGATTCCGTGATGCGGAATTTGCTGCTGTCATGGCCCATAAACCACACCATACCCAGGCGACGCAGGCGGTTCAGTGAAGAACGCACCTTCTCCTGCAATTTTTGGCGGTCCAGGTCCGATCCAGTGGAACGGTTGTTCACCAGCTTCAGCAGTTTACTTTCATCAGCCAGGCTCAACAGTTCGTCATACAGCTCCTGCTGGCTGAAAATCCCCTCGTTCGCCAGGCGCTCCGGGCTGAGATAGAGATAGCAGAGAATTTTCCCGACCATCATGTCGAGTTCGGAAAGCACCGAACGCGGAATCAGCGTCGTGGAGCGCGGGCGCAAATAGAAGAATCCTTCCGGCGCGCGAATCAGCTCCACGTTGTAGCGGGTGTAAAACTCTTCCAGGTACTCCTGGAAGTCCATCAAAAAGGCGTGGTTGTCCAGTTCGTCCAGGCCAATGTGGCGGCCTGAACGCAGGGCGCTGTCCAGCGCCGGAAATAACGGATTGGCCAGGGCCTGCGCCAGCTTAACTGGCATCACGTGTTCAATATTTGTCGATGACATGTGCCTGTACCTTGGCTCCGTAATCATTAATCGGCTGCCACTTCGGCGGCAGTCCGGTGAAATCTGCTTGTGCTACGCCCAGACGGACGGCCTGATCGACCACGATACGCGCCACATCGAAGTGGCGAGCGCGTGGGTACTGCGCCAGATATTCGCGCACCACCAGACCCAGATCCAGAGGCAGTCCTTTTTCTTTGTAGATAACCAGTTGCGCTTCAATCAGCGCCGCCAGCTGTTCACGGATTTCGTTAAACTCTTCATATTCCAGGTCCGGCGGAAGCTCGCCGGTGACCTCTTCATCGCGCAGCATCATCTCTTCGTCGCGCATATCGAAGAGACGGTCGGCGTTAGCATACGTCAGCGCCCATGGCGCATCGAAGTAGTTCTGCACCGACACGCGAAGACGCTGAGCAAAGACGCGATTTTTATCCATGTCGATGGCAGTACGGATGAATTTGTGCACGTGACGATCGTAGCCGATCCACAGATCGATAGCCTGCTGGCCCCAGCTGACGATGCGGTCGAGTTTGCTTTGCAGGTCAAACACCAGGCGGTCGACGAAGTTCAAATCGTCGTGCGCCATGGTCGAATCCTGAATGCGTAACAGGTTGGCCTGCAGCTTGTCACCCGCCGCTTCCAGCGTATCCTGCAGTTCACGCAGCGTGCCGGAGGTTTCTGATAGCAGCATTTCACAGCTGGAAATTGCCGCACGCCAGTCTTTGTTCAACAGCTGGGCGATGTCGTCTTTGACCGACTGCTGCTGTTCGTCCATCAGGCGCTGGGTCAAATCGATGCTGTCGAAGATTTCCGCCACGGAGTATTTCAGCGGCGCGTAAACGTTACGATGCCAGTGAAACTCATCTCCGCCCTCTTCCGCTGCATCTGCCGCGCGCTTCAGCTCGCCGCCAACGATTGAGAGCTGCATAGAGAGACGCAGCGTGGAAAACTCACGCTGGCGAATGTAGTAATCCGTAATGCCGATGCCGAGCGGCGTCAGGCGGTAGATCGCGTTGCCTTCGGTTAACTCGCTGGTAAAGCGGTTCAGCAGACGTTGACGCACCATATCGTTGATCGCGTTGTTCGCACGAACGCTGATGGTTTCGCTGGTTTGCTCAAACGCATCACTGACGTGGCGGAAAGCGTCAATCAGCTCACCTTCGGTAAGCTCGCCTTCCAGCCGTTCGCCGTTCAGCGTCGCCACGGCCATCAGGAACGACAGCCTGTCGACCGGCAACGTGATCGAAAAATCATTTTTTCTGGCCCAGGCAACCAGTTCGGGGACTGTCTGGGAAAAATCACTCATCGTTTGTCCTTGTATCTACCTGCGGTTTTCGCGCGGTGACATGAATGTAGCGGCCCAGGCTAACCCAGGGTTCTTCGCGGCAATAGCGGGTTTCCAGTGCCAGCAGCTGCTCGTAACGCTCGTGCTGCTTGTGCTTTTCACGCAGATAATCATGAAAGACCCGTACGCCGGTTTTCCCGACGATCTGTAAGCCGAGATCCGTGAGCCAGCCGTAAACCTGCTGCGGGTCGCGTGGATAATCCGGCGACAGCTTACGCTTGCGCGTCTTTGGCATACCCGCTTCGACGTAATCAAAATTGGTCACAACCATGTTATGCATCAGCAGACCGTTAGCATTGTAGAACATTAACGACAGCACACCGCCCGGGCGCAGAACCGACCACAACGCCGTCAGCACGGCCTGGGGATTCCCCACCCATTCGAGCACTGCATGGCACAATATCAGATCAACCGGGCTTTCCAAATGCTGCGCAATGTCCTGAACCGGGCATTGTACAAAATGCATGTTGTGGCTCACACCTTTCTCAGCGGCGGCCTCTTTCGCAAGGGCGATCATTTCAGCTGACAGGTCGCATAGGGTAACATGATGCCCGCGCTCTGCCATCCGAATTGCGGTTTGCCCGGCACCACCGCCGCCGTCCAGAATGCGTAATGGTTTATCGCCATAGCTGTCGAGCAAGATATCCAGATCCTGCCACAGGATCGCCTGACGCAGCTGGCCCTTGGTTGTGCCATAAATGTTGCGCGAAAAGCGCTCTGCGATCCCGTCGAAATTGCGATCCTGCACGATCTGACTCCACTCACTGCCCAAAGACGCTATTTTGTCATACCCACAGCGAGAGGGAAGCTATCTGGTGTAATATCCCTGCCAGTCTCCTGTCGGATGGTCAAAAAAGGAACCAACACGGATGCTTTTTACGCTAAAAAAATTTATTGGCGCGTTGATCCTGCCGCTGCCGTTTCTCTTATTGCTGATGGCACTCGGCCTGGCGCTACTTTGGTTTAGTCGTTTTCAGCGAACAGGTAAGATTTGTCTTAGTCTCGGCTGGATTGCATTGCTGCTCCTGAGCCTGCAGCCCGTTGCCGACGGACTGTTAAAACCCATCGAAAATAGCTATCCGACATGGCAAGGAACTGAGCGTGTGGAGTACGTGGTGGTGCTGGGCGGCGGCTACACGTGGAATTCGCAATGGGCACCCAGTTCTAACCTGATCAACAATAGCCTACCGCGCCTGACGGAAGGCATCCGCTTGTGGCAACAAAACCCTGGCGCGAAGATGATTTTTACCGGCGCTGCGGCAAAAACCAATCCGGTGAGTACCGGCGAAGCTGGCGCTCGCGTGGCAGAAAGCCTCGGCGTGCCGCGCAGCGATATTATCATTCTGGATAAACCGAAAGATACTGAAGAGGAAGCCGCGGCTGTCAAAGCCGCCATCGGCGATGCGCCCTTCCTGCTGGTGACGTCAGCTTCTCATTTGCCACGCGCGATGATTTTCTTCCGCGGTGCGGGGCTGCACCCGTTACCAGCACCTGCAAATCAGCTGGCAATTGACTCACCGCTGAACCCGTGGGAACGCATCATCCCTTCGCCCGTCTGGCTGATGCACAGCGATCGCGTGGGCTACGAAACGCTGGGGCGTATCTGGCAGTGGCTGAAAGGATCAGGCGAGCCAGGGAATCAGTGATTTCGCCGCCAGGTCGAAATTCGCCCGGTTGAACCGCCCGGTGTTTACCAACTGGGCGACCTCATCCCACAGCAGATACAGCCAACGCCGCCAGAGAAAGGCTTCTGCCACCGGTGCGCGCTGAAGGTAGTGCCACAGCAATCCTTCAGCCAGCCCGCTGTCCGCAAGCCGGAACAGCTCATATTCTCGCGGCGCCCAGAGCATCACGCCCGGCCCCACCATCGCCAGTAGCTGATCGCTGCGCGAATCTTTCAGCATGCTGCGCAGCGTAAAGTTGCCGTGCACCAGCACGCAGTTGTCATTAAACCCCTCAAACAATGCGGGCAGACATTCGCGGGTGCGGAACAAAATGCGTTTATCCTGCATCGTCAGCCCGGTGTTGTCATAAAGATTCAGCGTTCCCCACAGGACTTCCAGCCGTTGGCGATACCACAGCGGCCAGAGATTCTCCTGCGTGCTGTCGACCGTGCCAACACATCCCCCGCTGTCCTGACGGTGCCAGGCCAGCAGACCTTCAACAATCTGATCTTTAAGCTGCTCCCAGCGATCGGGCGTCCTGGCTGGCGCTTCAACAGGTACGCCACGCAGACGCTCCAGCAGCAGCACATCTGGCCCCGGGTGTTCTTCATGAGTCATCACGCCATAAACCACCGGCATTCTCACCGTTCCGCTACGGGCCAGAGTGGAAATCTTCCACGCCAGCTGTCGGGCAAGTCCCGGTGTGGTAAAGCTTCTGGCCATCAGCGGCATCGGGTGACCCTGCGCATCGTACAGCGACCACAGCGACGAATCCGTTTTCTCACTCACGCACTCCACCCGGCTCAGCTTTTCGCCCAGCAGATGGCTCAGTTCGGCACGCAGTTGTTCCATATCTGATTACCCCTGTGAAGACTACTGTTTTTATAATGAGCGCCGACGCCGGAGATGTCACCGGATAAGATCAAAAACGGGATAAAAACGCGGGGAAACGAAGCAGGAAAAGCTCCCCTCAGGGCCGAGGGGAGCGAAAAATTAGCGTAATTCTGCGCGAACGCGGGCGAGATCCTCAGGTGTATCTACGCCAGTGCCCGGCACTTCTTTCGCCACGGCAACATGAATTTTTTCGCCGTACCACAGCACGCGAAGCTGTTCGAGCATCTCAATCTGCTCGAGCGGGCTCGGAGCCCAGGTTACATAGCGGCGAATAAATCCGGCGCGATAGCCGTAAATACCAATATGGCGCAGCAGCGTGTCGCCAATTACGTCGCGACTTTGCGCAAAGCGGTCTCTGTCCCATGGAATGGTGGCGCGGGAGAAATAGAGCGCATAGCCTTGCGCATCCATCACCACTTTCACCGCATTGGGGTTAAAGGCTTCTTCCGCATCGTGAATAGGCACGGCCAGCGTCGCCATGCCGGACTGACTGGCAGCGAGATTATCCGCAACCTGGCGAATGATTACCGGTGGGATCATCGGCTCGTCGCCCTGGACGTTGACGATCAGCGTGTCATCACTGAAGCCGCATTTTTCCACAACCTCAGCCAGACGCTCGGTACCGGACTGATGATCGGCACGGGTCATGCAGACTTCACCACCTGCTGCTTCAACCGCACGGGCCACTTCTTCATGATCGGTGGCAACGATAATACGTTCCGCACCTGATTCGCGGGCGCGCTCCAGCACGTGCACGATCATCGGCTTGCCGTTGATATCCTGCAATGGCTTGCCCGGCAAGCGGGTTGAAGCGTAGCGAGCGGGAATAATAACGACAAAACTCATGGATGGCTCTCTTCTGCGCTCAATGGACGGGCTTCGTTTTCCAGCAGGACGGGGATGCCGTCGCGCAGCGGGAAGGACAAGCTGTCGAGCTTGCAGATAAGCTCTTGCTTATCCTGACTGTAATAGAGCTTACCGTTGCAAACCGGGCAAGCGATGATTTCAAGTAAGCGATGATCCATGGTTCCTCCAGAGCGGACCGAATAAGTATCTGGCGCAGCATAGCACAGAGGCCGTTTATGCGGCGGCAATTTCCCAACCTGACGGCTGAGCGCTGAAAAGTTCGCCAGGAGGCTGATTAAGCTGAATACGACTCGCTCCTTGCCAGCGCGCAAAATCGGTAATGGCCTGTTTCAGCCCTTTCTCCAGCGAAGACGTAATCCGTACGCCCTCTTCCAGATAGAGGGCAAAAATTTCCAGCACGCCGGTTTTGCGATGCATTTTGCTGTCCATTCGCCCAACCAGCTTTCCATGGTGAAGCAACGGCAGAACAAAATAGCCATACTGACGCTTGTGAGAAGGCGTGTAGCACTCCAGGCGATAGGTAAAATCAAACAGCTGCTCAGCGCGTTTGCGATCCCAGACAACCGGATCGAAAGGCGAGAGCACGGCGCTATGGGTGGCAGTCAGCTTGCCAGCCAGCGCCTCTTCCAGCTGTGGCAGATAATCGGTGTGCAGCCACATCGGGCCGAGCTTTTCCACTTCCAGCGGAATAATGCGCCCTTCTTCCTGCCAGCGCGCCAACAAAGAGGGCAACGCTGGCTGGCGTAAGCGATAATAGTCGGCCAGCCACTGCCCGCGAAAAATGCCCAGGCTTCGGGCACTATTCTGCAGCATCAGTTCCTCGGCTTCTTCCTGCGTCAGCAGGTCACGTTCGTCGTCCCAGTGGGGCATTACCCGGGTGGTCAGATCATAGATTCGTTGAAAATTATGTCGACCAATCACCATGACCTTACCCGCGGTAAATAATCCCTCCAGATGGCGCTTATGAGGCTTCCACTCCCACCAGCCGCTGGCACCTTTTCGGGGGTGTTCAAAATCAGCCGAACGAACCGGGCCATTGTGCTGAATATGATTGATTAATGCCTGAATGTCTGCGGCGTGCTCCGTCATCCACTCGTGCCGGTACTTCCAGCCCATTTTATCCGGGGAAAGCATTCTGTGGCGTATCAGGGGAAAGTCACTTCTCGGCAGAAAACAGGCCTCATGAGCCCAGTATTCCATCAGATCCCCCCGACCGAGCGATTCATCCAGCCAGTGCTGCGGGTAAGCGCCGAGGCGGCTGAATAACACCAGATAAGGGCTTCGGGCAACCACATTGATGGTATCGATTTGCAGCAGAGACATGCGCTGAATGGTAGCGAGAATATCTTCAGGCTGAGGACGGCGGCGTTTTTTTTTTAGCAGGCCCTGAGCGGCCAGATGAAGGTGGCGCGCGGCGGTAAGTGAAAGCGTTACTTCTGACATTCAATGCCCTCGTCAGCTTTGCCTGCCCGCGCGCGGAATGCTAACGCCGGACGAGGCCGACCAGTTTCTGAATCAACCGCGGCGCGCTTTCGTCATCGAAAACAGCGTCTACCGGTAAATACCACCAGTTATCCTGTGCAAATTGACGGCATTTTACGGCGTCTTTTTCCGTCATAATGAGCGTTTGCCCTTCCGTTGCCAGAGCCTGAAGGTCTTCGGCTGCTAATACCTGATGATCGTTCAACGCAACAGTTTTGACTGGCTGAACGCCACACTGCTCGAGGGTGGCAAAAAAGCGTGGTGGGTGACCAATTCCGGCCATAGCAACTACATCAGTAAGTGAAGATACGCTACGTTTTTCACCGGTTCTCAGGTTAACCGCGAGGCCCGGATGCAGCTGCATGGGAATCTCACCCTGGCGCGGCACGCCACCATTGACGATAGCGGCATCCACGCTCTTCAGGCGAGAGGCCCGTTCGCGCATTGGCCCTGCCGGTAACCACCAGCCGTTGCCGAAGCGACGAACGCCATCAATCACCACAATTTCAACATCACGGGCAAGGCGGTAATGCTGAAGACCATCGTCAGTAATGATAATCTGCAGATCTTGATCCGCCAGTAATGCCTGAACGGCTTCGCTGCGGCTGGGGGAAACGGCAACGGGTGCGCCCGTGCGCTGATAAATCAGTACGGGTTCGTCACCTGCTTCTGAAGGGAGCGTCCGGGGCGTCAGCACCAGCGGATAGCGTGCCGCTTTGCCACCGTAACCGCGGGAAACAACGCCCACTTTAATACCCTGCTGCTGAAGTTGCTCCACCAGCCAGATCGCCACAGGCGTTTTCCCATTACCACCCGCAGTCAGATTTCCCACCACCACCACCGGCACCGGCGCGCGCCAGGCTTTTTTAAGGCCAAGGCGGTAGCTCAGACGAATAGCGCCGCTCACCAGGCCATACAGCCAGGAAAGCGGCAGCAACAGCAGCCAGAGAAGCGATTCGCCAGACCAGATGCGTGCGATCATTGCCCAAACTGCATTTTATGCAGCTGTGCGTACACGCCACGGTGTTCGATCAGGTCCTGATGGCTGCCTCGCTCGACGATGCGACCGTCTTCCACCACCACGATTTCATCGGCTTTTTCGATAGTCGACAGGCGGTGAGCAATCACCAGAGAAGTGCGGTTTTTCTGTAGCTCATCGAGAGCGGCCTGAATAGCACGTTCGGATTCTGTATCCAGCGCGGAGGTCGCTTCATCCAGAATCAGGATTGGGCTGTCTCGCAGCAGAGCACGCGCAATGGCAATACGCTGGCGCTGGCCGCCGGAAAGCAGCACGCCGTTTTCGCCGATCACCGTGTCCAGACCGTTATCCATCTTATTGATGAAATCCATGGCGTAGGCCATTTTCGCGGCTTTCTCGATGTCTTCGCGGCTGTAGATGTCGGTGCGGGCATACGCAATGTTGTTAGCTACCGTATCGTTAAACAGGTGAACGTTCTGAGACACCAGCGCGACCTGATCGCGTAAGGATGCCAGCGTATATTCACGAATATCATGCCCGTCCAGGATGATGTTACCCTTGTCCACATCGTAGAAACGGGTAATCAGGCTCGCCATCGTTGATTTACCAGAACCCGAACGCCCAACCAGCGCAACGGTTTTACCTTCCGGAATGTTCAGGTTGATATCACGCAGCGCAGGTACTTCACGACCCGGATAAGTGAAGGTGACATCGCGGAATTCGACGTTACCCTTTGCACGCTCAACAACGCGAGTGCCTTCGTCTTTCTCCTGCTCGCTGTCGAGGATAGCGAACAGGGTCTGACAGGCCGCCATACCGCGCTGGAACTGGGCGTTGACGTTGGTCAGAGATTTCAACGGACGCATCAGAGCAATCATGGAGGAGAAGACAACGGTGATTGTACCGGCAGTCAGGGTATCCATTACGCTCGGAAAGCTTGCCGCATACAAAACAAACGCCAGCGCCAGAGAAGCAATCAGCTGAATGATCGGATCGGAGATAGAAGAGGCAGAGACCATCTTCATACCCTGAGTACGCATCTTATTACTGACTTTATCAAAGCGTTTGGTTTCCACTTCCTGGCCGCCGAACATCAACACTTCTTTATGCCCTTTTAGCATCTGCTCCGCGCTGGTGGTCACCTGCCCCATCGTGTTCTGCATATTTTTACTGATGCTGCGGAAGCGCTTTGAAACCAGGCGGATCGCAAAGGAAACAATTGGCGCCAGCACGATGAGGATCACCGACAGCTGCCAGCTGTACCAGAACATCATCACGAACAGGCCAATGATCGAGGCCCCTTCACGCACAACGGTGATCAACGCGCTGGAAGAAGATGACGCGACCTGCTCAGAGTCATAGGTGATTCGGGACAGCAATGTCCCCGTAGACTGCTTGTCAAAGAAGGCGACCGGCATGCCCATCATATGGCCGAAAAGACGGCGGCGCATAGTCATCACGACCTTGCCAGAAACCCATGAAATACAGTAGCTTGAGATATAGCTGGTGATACCACGCAGGACCATCAAACCAATCACCACCAACGGCATCCATAGCAGCACAGAGCGATCCGTTTTACCAAAACCGTCATCCAGTAACGGCTTGAGAAGCGACAGCATAAAGGTGTCGCTGGCAGCGTTAAGAATTAACGCGACCGCAGAGACGATCAGGCCCGCTTTGAAAGGCGCAATCGTTGGCCAGAGTCGGCGGAAAGTCTGCCACGTCGAGAGATCTTTGTCGTTCTGCATTCAAAAAACCAGCTTATGTTGAGATAGCCGCACATTCTACCCGTTATCACGGGCATCGCCAAACCACTGATGATACCAGCGGGGGGATATTTGATCGCGTAAGCTCTGGATTTGCCAACCTTCCGGCGAAAAATTGACCGTTATCTGCCCCTGACGGGCCGTATCGAACCACTGGTAATCCCTTTGCGTATAGCGCGCCTTAACCTTCGCGGACGGAAAATGCCATGCGTTATACCGTGCAGCAGATGACAGCGCCGCCCGCCCACCAACTGCCTGCAGCAGCGCCGGCGATGAGGAGGTACTACTACCGTGATGCGGCACCTGAACAAGTGTAGACGCAAGATGTTGCCAGTAGCGGCTCAGCATCGACATTTCCGCCGGTATTTCAATATCTCCCGTCATCAGGAAACTATTTCGCCCGTCATCGACCCGAACGACACAGGAACGATTATTCCCTTCGGTTCTGTTTTCAGGCAAAGGCCACAGTGCTTTGAACGTCAGCCCCTGCCAGCGCCAGTTCTCTCCTCTTTGACAGGGCCGGTGGTTTGGCCATGACAAAGAACTCCGTACCCAGACATCAGGCCAGGTTTTGAGTAACGTATTCAGCCCGCCGCGATGATCGAGATGCTCGTGGCTGAGAATAATGCCTTCCGGTGTTATGTGATGCCAGCGCAGCCAGGGAACAATCAGCTGCTGTGCACTGTCTCCTCCCGGCCATGCAAGACCGGTGTCATACAGAATCGCTTTGCCGTTGCGCTCGATGACCATGGACAGCCCCTGCCCGACATCCAGCATCGTCACGGACCAGCCCTGCGATAGCGGGCGCCACAATGGAGAAGCCAGCAGAACGCAGCTCGTCAGGGATATCCCGGGCCATTTTATCCAGCCATCAAGACGCCAGAGTACAACGGCAAGCCATGGCAACAGCGTGAGACTTTGCCAGCGATAATCCACCTCTCGCCAGCCTTCCGGCAGAGAACGTAAAAACCAGAACAGGCCAGCAAGCAACCTGTCCGCCATCAGCCAGACACTTTGCTCGATAACCTCCGGGCCGGTCAAATGGAGCGCCATCCCGGCTAACAGCAGTGGGATCTCACACAGGGTAACCAGCGGCACGGCAACAAAGTTTGCGGGCAAGGATGTCCAGGAGATCCCGTTGAAAATGAAAACCTGAAGCGGGAGCAGCAGAAACATCAGTCCGGACTGCAGATGCAGCAGACTCCAGACGGCATTCAGCAGCGCAGAGCGTCTGATTCGGCGGCACGGTACCCATTGATACCAGAAGATAAGCGTTGCAACGGCGAAAGCAGAAAGCCACAGGCTTTGTGACAATATCGCCAAAGGATCCAGGACCAGAATGGCCGCCACGCAGCATAGCCATACCTCCCACGATGTCCATTTATTACCTCTCATTCGCAACAGAAGCCAGATACCGGTTGCAACGACGGTGCGCAGCGCCGGTGGCTCCATGCCGCTTAGCCACGCATAAAAGGCGCCCACCAAAAAGGTGGCACACACAGGTATTCTCCAGCCAATCCACTTACAGGGCATAACGATTTGTATACCCCTGACGACAAGCCAGCCCAGCATCGCCACCAGTGAAATATGCAGGCCTGAAATAGCCATAAGGTGTGAAGTTGCGGTCTGCTGCAGTAGCATTTTTATCTCCGCGGAGACAGCAACACGCTCTCCAACGGCCAACGCAAGCATCACTTGATGCCAGGGATAGCGTTCAACGCTCTTAAAGAGTGATGTGACAAACCGGGCGCGCAGGCTGCAGCTTTGCTGCAAGACCGTGGCATGAGTAAATCGACCTGTTAGCGGACGGTGTAGCGAAAATGCATATCGCTGGCTGTCAAACATACCCTCATTCAGCAGGCCATGTACCGCTCTGATACGCAGAGTCATTTTCCATAGCAGCCCTGCGCAAACGGTACCTGGCAAACGCTGCCCATAAAGCACAATCCCTGGCGCCGGAAACTGCCGCAGCCCATTGATACTCAGTAGCTTCGCGTAGTGCTTCTCTTCCCCGTCAGAGGCAACTATCTCCACCTCAGCCTGCACTGTTTTTCCTGACAGCGTATTCGCAGGAATCACAACATCGTGAGCTGCAAAAATTCCCCAACAGAAAAAAAGGAGAGTTAATCCAATGATTCTCAATAGGCTGGCTGAAAAGCAAAGCGATGCGGCCAACAGCGTTATTCCGCCGGTAACGATCGCTGAGGGCAGCTCGGGTAACCAAAGCAGCGGGCAAATGCCGGCGATGGCGCAGGTAGCTAATGTCGGTAACCGCATGACGCCTCCTTGTCACAGGCAGTGTTGCGAAGTCAGGCAGGCTTGTCGTCAGTTAAAAAGGAATTTTACGAGGGGGCTTCCGGGGAGTTTGCGTTGTTGCAGCACACACAAGAGAAATTGCGAGGAGGCTTCAGAAATGCCCACCGTCAGTGGCCACACTGATTAGAGACAAAAACAAAAAAAGCACCCACAGGTGCTTTCTTCACGTTCAAGTTCCGGAGCGTTCCGGGAACTCAATCGCCGTAAATATTGGCGCGATCGCGCAATTCTTTACCTGGCTTAAAGTGAGGAACGTATTTACCTTCCAGCTCGACTTTATCGCCGGTTTTTGGGTTGCGCCCAACGCGTGGGGCACGGTAGTGCAAAGAGAAACTGCCGAAACCGCGGATTTCAATGCGCTCGCCCTGGGCCAGCGTAGAGGCCATATGTTCCAGCATCTCTTTCACAGCATCTTCTACCGCTTTCGCAGGGATGTGAGATTGCTGGCTTGCAAGTCTTTCAATGAGCTCTGACTTGGTCATGATTCCTCCGGTTTCCTTTCAGGAAAGGTTAAGCTGACAGCTTGAACAAGGGCGGCCATAGCCGCCCTTTGTTGTTGATTACAGGACGAATCCTGCAATCTGTCAAGTTACTCGTAAAGAGTGACTTGATTACTCGCCTTTAGCTGCTTTGAATGCTTCAGCCATAGCGTTAGAGAAGTTGCCTTCTTCCTGTTTGTTGTTAACAGAAGCGATTGCATCTTTCTCGTCAGCTTCGTCTTTAGCACGAACAGACAGGCTGATTGCACGGTTCTTACGGTCAACACCGGTGAATTTAGCTTCAACGTCGTCGCCTACGCTCAGAACCAGAGTTGCATCTTCAACGCGGTCACGGGATGCTTCAGAAGCGCGCAGGTAACCTTCAACGCCGTCAGCCAGCTCTACGGTTGCGCCTTTCGCGTCAACTGCAGTCACTTTACCGTTTACGATTGCGCCTTTCTTGTTCAGTGCAACCCAGTTGTTGAACGGATCTTCTGCGAGCTGCTTAACGCCCAGGGAGATACGCTCACGCTCTGCGTCAACCTGCAGAACAACTGCAGCGATTTCGTCGCCTTTTTTGTATTCACGAACTGCTTCTTCGCCTGCAACGTTCCAGGAGATGTCAGACAGGTGAACCAGGCCATCGATACCGCCGTCCAGGCCGATGAAGATACCGAAGTCAGTGATAGACTTGATTTTACCTTCAACACGGTCACCCTTGTTGTGGGTTTCCGCAAACTGCTGCCATGGGTTGTTTTTGCACTGTTTCAGGCCCAGGGAGATACGACGACGTTCTTCGTCGATATCCAGAACCATCACTTCCACTACGTCACCAACGTTAACAACTTTG
>DKMD01000041.1:22877-51978 GCA_002470465.1 Pluralibacter sp. UBA7423 | reverse complement strand
GAAACTGGATCTGTACATCACCGTTAAAGGTGGTGGTATCTCTGGTCAGGCTGGTGCGATCCGTCACGGTATCACCCGCGCTCTGATGGAGTACGATGAGTCCCTGCGTGGCGAACTGCGTAAAGCTGGCTTCGTTACTCGTGATGCTCGTCAGGTTGAACGTAAGAAAGTCGGTCTGCGTAAAGCACGTCGTCGTCCTCAGTTCTCCAAACGTTAATTGGTTTCTGCTTATGCAGAACAATTGGCGAAAAAACCCGCTTCGGCGGGTTTTTTTATGAATAAAACCGGCGTTATCCACAATCCTCCACTCTCTTTTCATCCTTTTTCAGCATTTCCAGAATCGCCTCAACACAAATCCATCAAAATCTGGTAAACTATCATCCAATTTTGTGCCCAAATGCAGGCGGTTGTTCATTTTTTGTTTTTTGAACAGGAATGTCGTTCGACGCTTACGGGGCTTTACCACTGGCCGGTCACATGTTGTGGCGGGTAGCAGTAAAAATTCTGAATATACCTGGAGGTTTTCATGGCTGTCGCTGCCAACAAACGTTCGGTAATGACGCTGTTTTCTGGTCCTACTGACATCTATAGCCATCAGGTCCGCATTGTGCTGGCCGAAAAGGGTGTCAGCTTTGAGATTGAGCATGTGGAGAAGGACAATCCACCTCAGGATCTGATTGACCTCAACCCGAATCAAAGCGTACCGACACTGGTGGATCGCGAGCTGACCCTGTGGGAATCTCGCATCATTATGGAATATCTGGACGAGCGTTTTCCGCACCCGCCGCTGATGCCGGTTTACCCGGTGGCGCGTGGTGAAAGCCGTCTGTATATGCACCGCATCGAAAAAGACTGGTACTCGCTGATGAATACCGTCATGAACGGTACGGCTGCTCAGGCAGAAACTGCCCGCAAACAGCTGCGCGAAGAGCTGCTGGCGATTGCGCCGGTCTTCACGCAGAAGCCGTATTTCCTGAGCGATGAGTTCAGCCTGGTCGACTGCTACCTTGCACCGCTGCTGTGGCGCCTGCCGGTCATGGGCATTGAGCTGATCGGTACCGGTTCTAAAGAGATGAAAGCGTATATGACTCGCGTTTTCGAACGTGATTCCTTCCTCGCTTCCTTAACTGAAGCCGAGCGTGAAATGCGCCTCGGTCGGGGCTAACTGAATGGATGTGTCACAGCTGACGCCACGTCGCCCTTATCTGCTGCGGGCATTCTATGAATGGCTGCTGGATAACCAGCTGACGCCTCATCTGGTGGTAGACGTGACGTTACCGGGCGTACGTGTTCCGATGGAATACGCGCGTGACGGGCAAATCGTACTGAACATTGCGCCGCGTGCGGTAGGCAACCTTGAGCTGGCTAACGACGAAGTGCGCTTTAATGCGCGTTTTGGCGGCGTACCGCGCCAGGTTGAAGTACCTATGGCGGCCGTGCTGGCAATCTATGCCCGTGAAAACGGCGCAGGCACCATGTTCGAGCCGGAAGCGGCGTACGATGAAGACGGTATTCACGTCAATGACGACGCGGAAACCGGCGCAGAAAACGAAACCGTGATGTCAGTCATCGATGGCGATAAGCCAGACGGCGATGATGATAACGATCCTGACGACACGCCGCCGCCACGCGGTGGTCGTCCGGCGCTACGCGTAGTGAAGTAATCCTCAACAGGCCCATTCGGGCCTGTTTTCATTTGTACCTTGAAAACGTAAAAAAGCCCGGCTGCATCAGCAAGCCGGGCTTTTATTCTTTCAGACAGGGTATCCTTAGGCGGATTACACTTCCAGGTAGTTCATAATGCCGTCGGCAGCTTTACGGCCTTCGGCAATCGCCGTGACGACCAGATCGGAACCGCGCACGATATCGCCACCGGCGAAGATTTTCGGGTTGCTGGTCTGGAAGGCGTTATCGCTGCCTTCCGGTGCGATGATACGGCCCTGGGAATCGAGCTCAACGCTGTGTTTCGCCAGCCATTCCATGCTGTGAGGACGGAAACCGAACGCCATCACCACCGCATCGGCAGGAACCACGTGCTCGGAACCCGCAACGATTTCAGCACGACGGCGGCCTTTGGCATCCGGCGCGCCCATTTCCGTGCGCGCCATTTTCACACCGCTCACTTTACCGTTGGCGTTCACTTCGACACCCAGCGGCTGCACGTTGAACTGGAACTCCACGCCTTCTTCACGCGCGTTTTTGACTTCGCGACGTGAGCCTGGCATGTTCTCTTCATCACGACGATAAGCACAGGTAACATGCGCTGCACCCTGACGAACGGAAGTACGTACGCAGTCCATTGCGGTATCGCCACCGCCCAGAACCACTACGCGTTTGCCTTGCATGTTCACATACGGCTCGTCGGCAGATTCGCCGTAGCCCATGATCTGCTTGGTGTTGGCAATCAGGAACGGCAGCGCGTCAAACACGCCCTCCGCTTCTTCATTTTCAAGACCACCGCGCATGGACTGATAGGTACCGACGCCGAGGAATACGGCATCATAATCTTTTAGCAGGTCGTCGAGCTGCACATCGCGGCCCACTTCGGTATTCAGTTTGAACTCAATGCCCATGCCGGTGAAAATTTCACGGCGACGGGTCATGACCTCTTTTTCCAGCTTAAAGGCCGGAATACCAAAAGTGAGCAGACCGCCGATTTCAGGATGGCGATCGAAGACCACCGCCTTCACGCCGTTGCGGGTCAGCACGTCGGCACAGGCAAGGCCCGCCGGGCCAGCGCCGATAATGGCGACCGTTTTACCGGTCTGCTTCACGCCAGTGAGATCGGGACGCCAGCCCATCTCGAAGGCTTTATCGTTGATGTAGCGCTCGATATTGCCGATGGTCACCGCGCCGAACTCGTCGTTCAGCGTACAGGAGCCTTCGCACAGGCGATCCTGTGGGCAGACGCGGCCGCACACTTCCGGCAGGGTGTTGGTCTGATGCGACAGTTCAGCCGCCTCAAAAATACGCCCCTCGTTGGCGAGCTTCAGCCAGTTCGGGATGTAGTTATGCACCGGGCACTTCCACTCGCAGTATGGGTTGCCGCAGGACAGGCAGCGGTCTGCCTGCGCCTTAGCCTGGCCTTCGGAGAAGGTTTCGTAGATCTCAACAAATTCGATCTTACGGATCTTCAGCGGCTTCTTCGGTGGGTCCACACGCTGTAAGTCGATAAACTGGTAAACATTCTGACTCATCTGTATTCCTTACTGCGCCTGCACGCGCAGCTCAGCTGCGCTACGACTACGGTGACCCAACAGTGCTTTGACATCGCTGGACTTCGGTTTAACCAGAGCAAATTTCGCGGAGAACGCTGGCCAGTTCGCCAGAATCTCTTCGCCGCGCGAGGAGCCCGTCAGCTGAACGTGTTCAGTGATAAGCCCGCGCAGGTGCTCTTCATGGATAGCCAGGGAGTCAACGTCCAGCACTTCCACCAGTTCCGGGTTCACGCGTTTGCGGAAATCACCATCTTCATCCAGGACATAAGCAAAACCACCGGTCATGCCTGCGCCAAAGTTGACGCCGGTTCTGCCGAGCACACAGACGATACCGCCCGTCATGTACTCACAGCCGTTGTCGCCAATGCCTTCGACCACGGTAATTGCACCGGAGTTACGCACGCCGAAACGTTCGCCCGCGCGGCCTGCTGCGTACAGACGACCGCCGGTTGCGCCATACAGGCAGGTGTTACCGATGATGCTCGCTTCGTGGCTGCGGAAGGCAGAGCCGACCGGAGGACGAATTGCCAGCAGGCCGCCCGCCATGCCTTTCCCGACGTAGTCGTTGGCATCGCCGGTCAGGTACAGCTCCACGCCGCCTGCGTTCCACACGCCGAAGCTCTGGCCTGCGGTGCCGCTGAAGTGAGCCTTGATCGGGTCTGAAGCCAGACCCTGATCGCCATGTGTCTGGGCGATATAGCCTGACAGTGACGCGCCCACTGAACGGTCGGTGTTGCGGATATCAAACCAGAACGTTTTGCTCTGCTTGTCATCCACGTACGACTTCGCCTGCTGCAAGAGCTGCGCGTTCAGCACGCCGTTGTCGAACGGTGGGTTGTTCTCGGTGCAGTAAAGCGCCTTACCCGGATGCGGCTCGGCGGTTTCCAGCAGTTTCGCCAGATCCAGCTTCTGCTGTTTGGCGGTGAAACCGTCCAGCTCTTTAAGCAGGTCGGTACGGCCAATCAGATCTACCAGACGCTTCACGCCAAGCTGCGCCATCAGCTCGCGAGTTTCGCGGGCGATAAATTCAAAGTAGTTGGTCACTTTGAACGGCAGGCCGTGGTAATGGTTCTTACGCAGTTTTTCATCCTGAGTTGCCACGCCGGTTGCGCAGTTGTTCAGGTGGCAAATACGCAGGTATTTACAGCCCAGCGCAACCATCGGGCCGGTGCCGAAGCCGAAGCTTTCTGCACCCAGAATTGCCGCCTTGATGATATCGACACCGGTTTTAAGACCGCCATCCACCTGGAGACGAATTTTGTGACGCAGGCCGTTGGCAACCAGCGCCTGCTGGGTTTCCACCAGGCCAAGTTCCCAAGGGCAGCCTGCGTATTTCACGGAAGAGAGCGGGCTTGCACCGGTGCCGCCGTCATAGCCGGCGATGGTGATCAAATCTGCGTAGGCTTTCGCGACGCCGGTAGCGATGGTGCCGACGCCCGGTTCGGAAACCAGCTTCACGGAGATCATCGCTTTCGGATTGACCTGTTTCAGATCGAAAATCAGCTGCGCCAGATCCTCGATAGAGTAGATATCGTGGTGCGGTGGCGGGGAAATCAGCGTTACGCCCGGCACGGAATAACGCAGTTTAGCGATGTACGGCGTGACTTTATCACCCGGAAGCTGACCGCCTTCGCCTGGTTTTGCCCCCTGAGCGACTTTAATCTGAATCACGTCGGCGTTGACCAGGTACGCTGGCGTCACGCCAAAGCGGCCGGAAGCGACCTGCTTGATGCGCGAGACTTTATTGGTGCCGTAACGCGCCGGATCTTCGCCGCCTTCACCGGAGTTGGAGTTACCGCCGATGCTGTTCATGGCTTCCGCCAGCGCTTCGTGGGCTTCCGGGCTCAGTGCACCGATGGACATTGCCGCAGTATCAAAGCGTTTGAACAGCTCAGTCGCAGGCTCAACTTCGCTAATGCTGACGGCTTCAGTGCCTGGAGTGATGACCAGCAGATCGCGCAGCGTTGCCGCCGGGCGCTCGTTGACCAGTTTTGCATACTGCTGATAGTCACTGTATTCACCGCTCTGAACGGCCTGCTGCAGCGTGCGTACCACGTCCGGATTGTAGGCGTGGTATTCACCACCGTGAACGTACTTCAGCAAACCACCCTGATCGAGCGGCTTACGCGCCAGCCAGGCACGCTTAGAGAGGTTCAGCAGATCCTGCTGGAAGTCTTCAAAGCCTGCGCCGCCAATACGGCTGACCACGCCCTGGAAACAGAGATTTGCGACGCTGTCATGCAGGCCCACCGCTTCAAACAGCTTCGAGCAGCGGTAAGAGGCAATGGTCGAGATGCCCATTTTGGACATGATTTTGTACAGGCCTTTGTTGATGCCGTTGCGGTAGTTCAGCATCACGTGGCGGTAATCTTTCTCGATGGCTTTGGTGTCGACGAGCTTCGCCAGCGTTTCGTAAGCAAGATACGGGTAAATCGCCGTTGCACCGAAGCCCAGCAGCACCGCAAAGTGATGCGGGTCGCGAGCGCTTGCGGTTTCAACGATGATGTTGGCGTCACAGCGCAGGCTCTTATCAACCAGGCGCGTCTGAATCGCACCCACCGCCATCGGCGCAGGTACCGGCAGACGGTTTTTGGCGATATTGCGGTCAGAGAGCACCAGCAGCACGGTGCCGTTACGCACCATTTGCTCTGCCTTGTCGCACAGCGCATTAACGGTCTCTTCGAGGCTCGCTTCGTTTACATCAAAAGTGATATCGAGGGTATCAGCTCGGTAGTGCTCTTCCTGAATCGTCGTCAGCTGTTTGAAATCGGAGTAGAGCAGGATCGGTGATTTGAAGCTCAGGCGGTGCGCCTGGCCTTCCGCTTCACAGAAGACGTTCATTTCGCGGCCAATGCTGGTGGCGAGCGACATTACGTGCGCTTCACGCAGCGGGTCGATTGGCGGGTTGGTTACCTGCGCAAACTGCTGACGGAAGTAGTCGTAAATGATACGAGGCTGGCTGGAGAGCACGGCAAATGGGGTGTCGTCACCCATTGAGCCGACGGCCTCCTGGCCGTTTTCGCCCAGCACGCGAATCACGGAATCCAGCTCTTCGGCGCTGTAGTTAAACTGCTTCTGGTAGCTGGCAAGCGCGTCGTCGTCCAGCTCGCGGCTGCCGACGTCTTCGTCTGGCAGATCTTCAAACGGCACCAGACGGCGAACGTTTTTCTCCATCCACTCTTTGTACGGGTGACGGATTTTCAGATCGTGGTCCGTTTCCGCGGAGTGCAGAATACGGCCCGCGCGGGTGTCGATTACCATCAGCTCACCTGGGCCAACGCGGCCTTTTTCGACCACTTCGTCCGGCTGGTAGTCCCAGATCCCGACTTCAGAGGCGCAGGTGATGAGCTTGTCTTTGGTGATGACGTAGCGCGCCGGGCGCAGGCCGTTACGATCGAGGTTACAGGCTGCGTAGCGTCCGTCGGACATGACGATGCCTGCCGGGCCGTCCCACGGCTCCATGTGCATGGAGTTGAAGTCGAAGAAGGCGCGCAGGTCAGTATCCATGTCCGGGTTGTTCTGCCAGGCTGGTGGAACGAGCAGACGCATGGCGCGCACGATATCCATCCCACCTGCCAGCAGCAGCTCGAGCATGTTATCCATGGAGCTTGAGTCAGAACCCGTTTCGTTAACGAACGGTGCGGCGTCGTGCAGATCCGGAATAAGCGGCGTCTGGAATTTGTAGGTACGTGCGCGCGCCCACTGGCGGTTACCGGTGATGGTGTTGATCTCACCGTTGTGAGCCAGATAGCGGAACGGCTGGGCCAGCGGCCAGCGCGGCACGGTGTTGGTGGAGAAGCGCTGGTGGAACAGGCAAATGGCCGATTCCAGACGCAGGTCCGCGAGGTCCAGGTAGAAACGCGGCAAATCCGCCGGCATACACAGACCTTTGTAGATGTTGATCAGGTTAGACAGACTGCATACGTAGAAGTCTTTGTCCTCCTGAAGACGCTTTTCAATGCGGCGGCGGGCGATGAACAGACGGCGTTCCATATCCCGGGGGCGCCAGCCTGCCGGGGCGTTAACGAAGATTTGTTCGATGCGCGGCAGCGAGGAGAGGGCGATTTCACCGAGCACCCCTTCATTGGTTGGTACGTCGCGCCAGCCAACAATCGACAGGGTTTCGCGCTGCAATTCTTCTTCGACTACGCGGCGAGAAGCAGCAGCCAGCTCAGCGTCTTTATTCAGGAACAGCATCCCGACGGCGTAGTTTTTGGCTAAACGCCAGCCGTGCTCTTCGGCCACCAGGCGGAAGAAGCGATCCGGTTTTTGCAGCAGCAGGCCGCAACCATCGCCGGTTTTACCATCGGCAAGGATCGCACCACGGTGCTGCATGCGGGCCAGTGCGTGAATGGCGGTACGCACTACCTTGTGGCTAGGTTCGCCTTCTATGTGGGCGATCAGGCCGAAACCACAGTTATCCCTCTCAAGGGATTTATCGTACAACATATCAGTGAACCTCCCCAGGCTCTACGGACACACTCCGACACCGATTGCGCGCAGGCGCAGAAAGAGTAAGGCGGTGGGGCCTATGGCCACACATTCGCCCTCTTACAATCCTTTCGCATCGGTAAACAAGTATTGAGGACTTGCTTCAGAGGGAATCTCAATTACTGCATAAATATGATGAGCAGACCGCTCATCGAGAAAGCTTCCAGCGGATCCTCAAGTTATCGGGAATCGGCACACAGGTCAAATGGCAATCTTATTTATACAAAAATGTGCTATAGGTAGGTTAGTGCTATGATAGTAAAAGGAATTTAAGGTTTTTTACATTGCATTTCCCTCCAACGAAACGGCTACCTAATGTGATCTCTCTCACTATCTGTGAGCCGCATTATCGCCGATCTGTGCTGAAAGGTTTTTTTATCGCAGAGTATTATTCTGCCATGCGCCGCTAATGCCCATGATGACACTGTTTTTTATCTGTGAGCGCAATCGCGAAAAACAGCGCTTCAGCATAAGGAAAAGTAATCACTCTCAGGGTGAATGAAATTGCAGTTATCTTGATTGGTTATGCAATAGATGTGACGTCTCCGTAGCGCTTGATCCAGGTCATCGCCGAAAGAGACTAAAAATGGCAGGCTTTGCACCTCTTTGAAAGGCGCGGTCTATCAGATTATGCAGTTACAGAAATTAGTCAATATGTTTGGTGGGGATCTTACGCGTCGCTATGGCGAAAAGGTCCATAAGCTTACGCTGCACGGTGGTTTTAGCTGCCCAAACCGCGACGGTACCATCGGACGCGGTGGCTGCACTTTCTGTAACGTTGCTTCATTTGCCGATGAGGCGCAGCAGCATAAATCCATCGCCGAACAGCTGGCGCATCAGGCTCATCTGGTCAATCGTGCCAAACGCTACCTCGCTTATTTCCAGGCTTATACCAGCACCTTTGCTGAAGTCCAGGTGCTGCGGTCTATGTATCAACAGGCGGTCAGCCAGGCGAATATTGTTGGCCTGTGTGTGGGTACGCGTCCGGATTGTGTGCCAGAGGCCGTACTGGATTTGCTTAGCGAATATAAAGATCAGGGTTACGAAGTGTGGCTGGAGCTCGGTCTGCAAAGCGCGCAGGACAAAACCCTGCATCGTATCAACCGCGGCCACGATTTTGCCTGCTATCAGGCAACGACGCGTCTGGCTCGTGAGCGTGGTCTGAAAGTGTGTACGCATCTGATCGTTGGATTGCCGGGAGAAGGGCAGGCAGAGTGTCTGCAGACGCTGGAAAAAGTGGTTGAGACTGGCGTGGACGGCATCAAACTTCATCCATTGCACATCGTCACCGGCAGCATTATGGCTAAAGCCTGGGAAGCGGGACGGCTTCAGGGTATTGAGCTTGATGATTACACCCATATTGCCGGAGAAATGATCCGCCATACGCCGCCAGATATTGTTTATCACCGGATTTCGGCCAGCGCCCGCCGTCCTACGCTGCTTGCGCCGCTGTGGTGTGAGAATCGCTGGACGGGGATGGTGGAGCTCGACAAATACCTCAACGAGCATGG
This sequence comes from Pluralibacter sp. UBA7423, assembly GCA_002470465.1. GTDB lineage: Bacteria > Pseudomonadota > Gammaproteobacteria > Enterobacterales > Enterobacteriaceae > Scandinavium. The sequence goes on along the minus strand of DKMD01000041.1, from coordinate 42,758 downwards.
CGTTCAGGGCTCAGCCCTGGGGCGGAGCTGGGTCTCTCCTTCCTCCTGAGCTGGCTTTCTCCTGGCTGAGCATGGGTCAGGAGAGGGAGCAGGACCTGCGCACACATAGCATTTCCCTTATTCTCAAGTAGTTGTGAAGCCGGTCGCCTCTCGCGCTTGACCCTCTGATTCTCCTTGTGTTAACTCATTGTTTTGCCTTTTTTTGGCCCGTCATAAGGAAAACCTGATGCTCAAAACTGTGCGCTACAGTTTGTTGATGACCGGACTGCTGTTCAGTGGTTTTACGCTGGCCGCGCCTGCCAGCGATCTCCCGTTAATGCCCTGGCCTGCGCAGGTCGCACGCCCGGCTGCGCAAGGCGCGTTGATCCTGAATAACCAGCTCACCATTAATCTTAGCGGTGATGACTTAGGCGACGCGGTAGCCCGCCTGCGCGATCGCATCTCCCGCCAGACTGGCTGGGAAATGGTGCCACAAACGGGGCCTGCAAAAACGCCGACCATTAACATCGTGATTGCGAATAAAGTTCCGGTAATTCCGAGACCGGACAGCGATGAAAGCTACAAGCTGGTGGTGGATGACACGGGCGCGAAGCTGACGGCGAATACGCGCTTTGGCGCGCTGCACGGTATCGAAACCCTGCTCCAGCTGATTCAGAACGGGCCGGATAACACGACCATTCCTTTTGTCACCATCGAAGATTCCCCGCGGTTCCCCTGGCGAGGCGTGCTGCTGGATTCCGCGCGCCACTTCCTGCCGGTTGAGGACATCAAACGGCAGCTTGACGGCATGGCCGCGGCGAAGCTGAACGTCTTCCATTGGCATTTGACGGACGATCAGGGCTGGCGCTTTACCTCGACGAAGTACCCCAAATTGCAGCAGCTTGCCAGCGACGGGAAGTTCTACACTCCGGCACAAATGAAAGAGATTGTGCGCTACGCGGCTGACCGCGGTATTCGCGTGGTGCCGGAAATTGATATGCCAGGCCATGCCTCGGCGATTGCGGTCGCATATCCGGAACTGATGAGCGCGCCGGGGCCGTATGCAATGGAACGCCACTGGGGCGTGCTGAAGCCGGTACTCGATCCGACCAAAGAGGCGACCTACGCCTTTGCTGACGCGATGGTCAGCGAACTGGCGGCGATCTTCCCGGATCCGTACCTGCACATTGGCGGCGACGAAGTCGATGACACGCAGTGGAAAAACAATCCGGCCATTCAGAAGTTTATGCAGGGCAACAAGCTTGCCGACAGCCACGCATTGCAGGCGTACTTCAACCGTAAGCTGGAGCAGATCCTTGAGAAGCATCATCGGCAGATGGTTGGCTGGGATGAGATCTATCATCCTGATCTGCCGAAAAGCATTCTGATCCAGTCCTGGCAAGGACAGGATGCACTCGGTGAGGTAGCGAAGAATGGCTATCGGGGCATTCTTTCCACCGGGTTCTACCTCGACCAGCCGCAAAGCGCCGCCTATCACTACCGCAATGAGGTCGTTCCGCAGGGACTGAACGGGATCGACAAAATCAGCGATGCCGACAGCGCCCAGAGCTGGTCGTTTACTATGCCCCGCCTGAAGGGTAGCCCGGTTGAAGGCACCTTTACGCTGGTAAAAGGCGCAGATGAATGGCGAGGATTTATTGATTTCAAAGGCAAATCCCGGCGAGCAGTGGACGATATTGAATGGCTGAGTCCGGATCAGGTGACGTTCACGGTGGATACGTGGATGGGTGAAACCCGTCCGGTAGTCAATATTCATGATGACCGCCTCGGCGGCTACTTCCTTGTGGGCAACGTGCGTTACCCGATCAGCGGCGAGCGACTGGATAACGTTCCGGCAGGCATTCAGCCAGTGGTGCCGGACGCAGAACAGCAGAAGAACCTGCTCGGTGGCGAAGCGGCGCTGTGGGCGGAAAACATTGTTGCGCCAGTGCTGGATATCCGCCTGTGGCCGCGTGGGTTTGTGGTGGCAGAACGGCTATGGTCGGCGAAGGATGTGAACGATACCGACAACATGTACCAGCGTTTGCAGGCAATCGACAGCTGGTCGACGGTGTCCGTCGGGCTGCAACAGCATACGCAGCAGCGGGTGCAGTTTACCCGTCTGGCAAACGGCGGCAGCACTTTGCCGCTGGAAATCCTCGCGCAGGCGACGGAACCAGCGCAGTACTACACCCGTCAGCACCTGAAATTCCAGGCCGGAAATTACCATCAGTTTGAGCCGCTGAACCGCTTTGCGGATGCCCTTCCTGCAGAAAGCGACACCGTGCGCCATCTTAACGAATGGGCGGAAAATCTCATCAGCGATGCTGAAGATAACGAAAGCGCTGACGCGCTGCGTCACGTCTTTACGCGCTGGCAGAACAATACCGCCGACGTGCTGTTGCTGACCGACGGCAATCATCAGCTGGCAAGCATGAAGCCGGTGGCGTTGCAGGTGGATAAACTGGCGGCGCTGGGGCTGCGGTTAACCGATCTGGTGGCGCGGCAGGGTACGCTTGATGACAAAGAGTATGCGTCTGTTCAGTCGCAGCTTGATGAAGCCGCAAAAACGCAGGATGAAGTGGTGATTGCGGCGGTCTATCCGCTGGAAACGCTGCTGCGGGCGACGCGGATCGAGTAAGGAGGATGTTCCCCTCTCCCTCGTGGAGAGGGGAATGCAGAGTGCGTTACTTGGCCAGCGTAGCGACCATCACAGCCTTGATGGTGTGCATCCGGTTTTCAGCCTGATCGAACACGATGCTGGCTTCGGATTCAAAGACTTCGTCCGTCACTTCCATACCGCCATGCAGGCCGTATTCTTCGGCCATCTGCTTGCCGAGCGTGGTTTGATCGTCATGAAAAGCCGGGAGGCAGTGGAGGAACTTCACCTGTGGGTTTCCGCTCAGTGCCAGCATCTTTTTATTCACTTGATAGTCACGCAGCAGCGCGATGCGCTCAGCCCATTTCTCTTTGGCTTCGCCCATGGATACCCAGACGTCAGTGTAGATAAAATCTGCGTCCTTGACGCCTGCGGCAATATCTTCGGTGAGCGTAATATCACCGCCATTTTTCTGCGCCAGCGCTTTGCATTCAGCCACCAGGCTCGCTTCCGGCCAGCAGCTTTTCGGCGCAACCAGACGTAAATCCAGCCCCGTCAGCGCCGCGGCTTCCAGCATCGAATTGCCCATGTTGTTACGCGCATCGCCGGCATACACCAGCGTCATTTCGTTGAAGGCTTTGCCCGGCAGATGTTCTTTCATCGTGAGCAGATCGGCCAGCAGCTGCGTTGGGTGGAATTCATCGGTCAACCCGTTCCACACCGGTACACCGGCGAACTGAGCCAGCGTTTCGACAATCTCCTGGCCGTAGCCGCGATACTGAATGCCGTCATACATCCGGCCCAGCACGCGGGCAGTATCCTTAATTGATTCTTTATGGCCAATCTGGCTACCGCTCGGGCCGAGGTATGTGATGCGAGCGCCCTGATCGTAGGCGGCAACTTCGAAAGAGCATCGGGTGCGGGTTGAGTCTTTTTCGAAGATGAGCGCGATGTTTTTACCGATCAGTTTTGGCACTTCATTGCCGCTTTTTTTATCGGCTTTCAGCTGGGCGGCCAGCGCCAGCAGGTGCGTGAGTTGGGCAGGGGTAAAATCCAGTAATTTCAGGCAGTGCTTCTGGTATAACGCAGACATTTTTCCCTCTCATGGCTTAAGCCACTTATTGAATTAAAATTCAATTTATATGTATTAATATTCATTTGCAACCCTGTTTCACAAATCTTTGTCGGAAAGGTGGAGGCAATGCCTGCGGTGTGTGAAAATAGAAGTCACTGCCGACATCATGAGGAACGAGCAATGGCAAACCCGGAACACCTGGAAGAGCAGCGCGAAGAGACGCGTCTGATTATTGAAGAGTTACTGGAAGATGGCAGCGATCCGGACGCGCTCTACACCATCGAGCACCATTTCTCGGCAGATGATTTCGACACGCTGGAAAAAGTGGCGGTTGAGGTCTTCAAGCTGGGTTACGAAGTGACCGAGCCGGAAGAGCTGGAAGTTGAAGAGGGCGGTGAAGTGGTTATCTGCTGCGACGCCCTCAGCGAATGCGCGCTGAACCCGGAACTTATCGACGCTCAGGTTGAGCAACTGATGAACCTGGCCGAGAAATTCGGCGTGGAATACGACGGATGGGGCACCTACTTCGAAGATCCGAACGGTGAAGGCGAAGAAGGCGACGACGAAGACTATATCGACGAAGATGACGATGGCGTCCGCCACTAAATAACGACCGGTGCGGCAGCATTTGTTGCCGCATCCTTTCATGAGATCGTGCCAGATAGATGGATTACCCCCAACTCCTCGCGCCCGTTTTAGCTTTCCTCCAGTGCCCGACACCGCAGGCGTGGATCGACAAAGCCCGTTCCCCCGAACATTTGCCTCTGTTGCTCACCGATCATCTGGTGTGCGAGCTGAAAGCTGCACAGACCGCAATGCTGCTGGTGCGTAAATACGTGGCCGACAAAGCCGGTGCCGACGCGCTACTGGCCTGGCTCCAGCCTTACGAAGCCTTTGCCTTTCGCGGTGGCCCGGAGCCGGATTTTGCGGCGCTGCAAAAGCAGATAGGCAAAAGCGTGATGCCGCAGACCGACGATCCCTGGGGCCGGCAGCTTATTGACAGTATGGTGCTGCTCATCAAAGAGGAGCTACATCACTTCTGGCAGGTGCGGGAAATCATGATTGAGCGTGAGATCCCCTATGTGAAAATCACCGCCAGTCGTTATGCCAAAGGAATGCTTAAAGAAGTGCGCACGCATGAACCGCTGACGCTCATCGATAAGCTGATTTGCGGGGCGTACATTGAAGCGCGCTCCTGCGAGCGCTTTGCCGCGCTGGCACCCTATCTGGATGAGCCATTACAGAAGTTTTACCTGTCGCTGTTGCGCTCCGAAGCGCGGCACTATCAGGATTATCTGGCACTGGCGCAGCAGATATCGGACACGGATATCACGCCGAGAGTGCGTTTCTTTGGTGAAGTGGAAGCCACGCTGATTTCGACCCCGGATGCGGAGTTTCGCTTCCACAGTGGGGTGCCAGCGTAGTTTTCCCTGAGTGAGAGCTGAGGCGCAGAGACGAAGAAGGACAGATTCAGTCTTCGTCAAACCCGGCGTTGAACAGCGCAATAACCGCCGCCAGGGCTTCTTCTTCCTGCGGGCCGCTGGCCTCGATCTCAATCTGGCGACCTTTGGCGGAATCCAGCATCAGCAGGGCGATGACGCTGCTGGCTTCAGCCTCAGTGCCCTCATCGTTTCGAAGCCACACTTCGGCGTCAAAATTCTGAACCAGCTCAAACAGCTTCATCGCCGGGCGGGCATGCATGCCCAGCTTGTTGGTGATCTCAACGGTGTGCTTTACGCTCATGTTTTACGTTTTTCCAGCGTCCGGTGACGAGACTGAACGTTTTTGCCGCGCGAGCGGAAATAGTCAGCCAGCTGTTCGGCAATGTAGACCGAACGGTGTTTACCGCCGGTGCAGCCAATCGCGACCGTCAGGTAGCTTCGATTGTTGGTTTCCAGCATGGGTAACCATAGCTCAAGATAGCTGCGGGTCTGGTAGATAAAATTGTGTACTTCTGTGTGTCGGTCGAGGAAGGCGGCGACCGGCTTATCGAGGCCGGTCATTGGGCGTAGCTTCGGGTCCCAGTGCGGGTTTGGCAGGAAGCGTACGTCAAACACGTAGTCGGCATCGATGGGAATGCCGTGCTTAAAGCCAAAGGATTCAAATACCATCGTCAGTTCGCGTTCACGTTTGCCCAGCAGACGCGTGCGCAGCATTTCCGCCAGCTCATGGACGGACATTTCAGACGTATCGACGATAAGATCCGCGCGCGATCGCAGCGGCTCAAGCAGATCGCTTTCCTGATCGATGGCGCTTTCCAGCGAGAGATTTTTGCTGGACAGCGGGTGCAGACGACGCGTATCGCTGTAGCGACGAATCAGCGTGTTGCGATCGGCATCGAGGAACAGCAGCTGCGGCGAGAAACAATCAGGCAGGTTTTCCATCGCCTGTTCGAAAATCTCCGGCGACTCCGGCATATTTCGTACATCAATGCTGACCGCGGCCGATATTTGTCGGTCGGCAAGGCTTTTGGCGAGCTCGGGCAGCAGCACAACTGGCAGGTTATCCACGCAGTAAAAGCCCATGTCTTCCAGCGCGCGCAGAGCCACAGATTTGCCTGATCCCGAGCGACCGCTGACGATCATCAGTACCATCAGTTGCTTCTCCTTACGACAACCGGGTTATCCTCAGGCCTCTTCATCGCCGTTCTCTTCTCCGGTGATGATTTCATACAGTTCCTGATCGCTTTGAGCGCTGCGTAAGCGGCGGCAAATCGTTTTATCCGCCAGGCGTTTTGCGACCAGGGACAGGGTATGCAAATGCGTTTTGGTCTGGTCTGCTGGCACCAGCAGTGCGAACAACAGATCAACCGGCTGGTTATCAATCGCGTCAAAGGCTATCGGCGTTTCGAGCTGCACAAACACGCCAACGGCGCGCAGCGTATCCTCTTCCAGCTTACCGTGCGGAATGGCGATGCCGTTACCGATGCCGGTACTGCCCATTTTTTCACGCGTCAGGATAGCTTCAAACACCACCTGTGGCGGCAGACTCAGCTGTTTTGCCGCCAGTTCGCTGATGATTTCCAGCGCGCGCTTTTTACTCTGGCAGTGAACGCCACTGCGGGTACATTCCTGGTTCAGGACATTGCTCAGTTGCAGAGCGGAATCGTTGTTCATCATAAATTCACCTGCGTGCCGCCTGGCCCGAAACGTCGGGTCAGGCGCACGCCCGGACAATTAGTGTTGTTTCAGTTTATCTTTATGTTTGGTTAGCTGTCTTGCAAGCTTATCGATAAGACCATCTATTGCGGCATACATATCCTGCCCTTCCGCACTGGCATGAATTTCGCCCCCATTAACATGCAGGGTAGCGTCCGAGATATGAGTCACCTTTTCCACTTTTAACACAACATAGACCTGATTAATCCGTTCGAAAAACTGTTCGAGCTTGGCGAATTTCGTTGTCACAAATTCGCGCATTGCATCGGTGATTTCAACGTTGTGTCCTGTGATATTGAGCTGCATAGTGTCTTCCTTATCGGTTGTGTCAGACCAGCTGTTTACGCTGATTTGACGGCGGAATGGATAAAGACTCTCGGTACTTTGCAACGGTACGGCGTGCCACCATGATACCCTGTTCGGACAGCATGGAGGTCAGCTTACTGTCACTCAGTGGCTTCGCGGGATTCTCCGCGGCAATTAACTTCTTCACCAGGGCGCGAATGGCTGTTGACGAGGCTTCGCCACCGCCTTCGGTATTCACATGACTGGAGAAGAAATACTTAAGCTCAAAAATGCCCCGTGGGCTGTGAAGATACTTTTGCGTTGTCACACGCGAGATGGTTGATTCATGCATCTCGACGGCCTGGGCGATATCCGCCAGCACCATCGGCTTCATAAACTCTTCGCCCTGTTCAAAGAAGGCCTGCTGCTGTTCTACGATGCAGCGGCTAACCCGCAACAGCGTGTCGTTGCGGCTCTCCAGGCTTTTAATCAGCCATTTGGCTTCCTGGAGGTTGCTGCGAATAAACTGGCTGTCAGCGTCGTTGCGTGCGGTGTTGCACATCCCGGCGTAGTGCTGATTGATTTGCAAGCGCGGAATACTGTCGGAGTTGAGTTCGACAGCCCAGCGTCCGCTGATCTTGCGTACCAGCACATCCGGGATCACGTACTCCGGCTCGCTCGTCTGGATCGACTGACCCGGGCGAGGATCGAGAGACTGAATCAGCGACACCGCTTCCTTCAGCACGTCTTCTTTCAGGCGCGTGACGCGCATCAGCGTGCGGAAATCATGGTTTGCCAGCAGATCGAGATGATCGCAGATGATAGTTTGGGCTTCCGTCAGCCACGGCGTGTCTTTCGAGAACTGAGAAAGCTGGATCAGCAGGCAGTCGCGCAGATCTTTCGCCGCTACGCCGATCGGATCGAAACGCTGGATGCGTTTGAGGACGGCTTCAACTTCATCAAGATCGAGATCGTCATTGCCAATGCTTTCGAGGATCTCTTCAACGGAGGTGGTGAGATAACCCGTTTCATCCACCGCATCGACAATCGACGTCGCAATGGCACGATCGGTATCAGAAAACGGCGTCAGCCCAACCTGCCACATCAGATAATCCTGAAGCGACTGCGTAGTTTCACCTTGATAGACAGGGAGCTCGTCGTCCTGATAATCGGTGCCCGTGCCGGACGGCGTGCCTGCGGTGTAAATCTCATCCCAGCTGGCATCGAGCGGCAGTTCATCGGGCATCTCCTTTTGCTCGAGGGCATCGACGGTATCAAAGGCTTCGGTATCGGTTTCTTCCTGTGAATCGATTTCTTCGTGAAGATCGGTTTGCTCAAGCAGGGGATTGCTCTCCAGCGCTTGCTGAAGTTCCTGTTGCAGCTCGAGCGTTGAAAGCTGCAACAGACGAATGGCCTGTTGCAACTGTGGCGTCATGGCGAGCTGTTGGCTGAGCCTTAATTGCAAACCTTGCTTCATAATCAGGGCAAATTTCTCCGGCCAGAAATGTCTGTACTCACTACCCTATCAGAGTCTGAAGTCTTCCCCAAGATACACACGCTTAACGTGTTCGTCTTGCAGGATTTGTTCCGGTGTACCGTGAGCAATCAGGTGTCCCTGACTCACGATATAAGCGCGTTCGCAGACGGCTAACGTTTCACGAACGTTATGGTCGGTGATAAGCACGCCCAGGCCGCTGTCGCGCAGGTGTTCAATGATGCGCTTGATGTCGATGACCGAGATGGGGTCGACGCCCGCAAAGGGTTCATCCAGCAGGATAAATTTAGGATTTGCCGCAAGCGCACGAGCAATCTCCACGCGGCGGCGTTCACCGCCTGAGAGAGCCTGCCCGAGGCTGTCGCGCAGATGTTCGATGTGGAACTCTTCCATCAGCTCGTTCGCACGATCAACGCGCTGCTCATTGCTCAGATCGTCACGGATTTGCAGCACGGCCATCAGGTTATCGAACACGCTCAGGCGACGGAAAATGGACGCTTCCTGCGGAAGATAGCCGATACCACGGCGAGCTCGTGCATGCAGCGGCAGCAGGCTGATGTCTTCGTCATCAATAATGATGTTGCCCGCGTCGCGTGAAACAATGCCCACGACCATGTAGAAGGTGGTGGTTTTACCCGCACCGTTCGGGCCAAGCAGACCAACGATTTCGCCGGAATTCACCGTCAGGCTGACGTCTTCAACAACCCGACGTCCTTTATAGGCTTTCGCCAGATTCTTTGCAGTTAAAGTAGCCATAACGTCTTAGTTACTCTTCTTTGGCTGAGCCGGTGCGGCGGTGTTGCCGCTCTTGTCCTGCAGCTGCGAAGGTACCAGAACCGTGGTCACGCGCTTACCTTTTTCGCTAAATGCCTGCATTTTCTGCTCTTTCACCAGATAGGTGATTTTGTCGCCAGTAATGTTGCTGTCCAGCTGCTCGAGGTAGGCTTTGCCGGTCAGAACCACGAGGTCATTCGCCACTTCGTAATGCATCTTCGACGCATGACCTTTGACCGGTTTGCCGTTGTCCTGCATCTGGTAGAAGGTCGCCGGATTGCCATAGCCATCCATGGTTTCTTTCCCTTTTTCACCGCCAGGACGCGTGACGACGACTTTGTCGGCGTTAATTTTGATGGTGCCCTGGGTCACAATCACGTTGCCGGTGAAGGTGGCGACGTTGCCCTGCATGTCCAGAGACTGCTGATCGGATTCAATGTGAATCGGCTGATCGGTATCGCCCGTCAAGGCCAGCGCAGGCAGGCTGGCGGCCAGCAAAGTGCTGGCGAGGGCAAGCTTAAAGCTGAATTTATTTGTTCTGAATTTCATAAGAGGTTCTCACCTTTTCAATCAGCTCGGCTTTTTTGCTGCGTAAGTTGCCGCGCATTTTGAGGCCGCTGGAATTAAATGTTGTGCCGTACAAAGTCACTAAATCGTCGGAGTTGACGTCCTGAGTGACCAAATTCACGATGGCGTTGTCCGTTGTGACTTTGCGAAGCTGAGAGTCGTCCGTCAGGGCGTTGATCTCAACGTGCCCGTAAAGATACAGCATACGGTCATTCGTCAGTTTGGCCTTATCGGCCTTAATGGACCACGTCGGGACTTTATTGGCATCGAACGTGGTCAGCACTGGTCGGGTAAACCAGGAGATCGCCTGGTCAGAAAAATACTCGACGTGCTCTGCAACCAACCGATAGTTCAGCGCACCTTCTGGGCTGTAGACCACGGTATCAGTATGTTCACTCTTGTATGTCGGGTCGTTGTTATTCACGACCGTTGGGGCAGTGTCGTCATTGTCGACCAGATTGAAACCAATCAGCACCAGCGCCAGCAGCGACAGCAGGATGATAACCCAACGTCTGGTTTTACTCATATTGATTGCCCTTTGGCTTCATCCAGTTTGCCCTGAGCCAGCAGCAACAAATCACACACTTCACGAACGGCACCACGACCTCCGGCAATACGCGTGACGTAATCGGCACGTGGCGGAAGCAGCGGGTGCGCATCGGCCACGGCCACGCTCAGGCCGACATCAGCCATTACCGGCCAGTCGATGAGATCGTCGCCGACGTAAGCCACTTCGTCCGGGCGCAGGGAGAGCGTGTCCAGCAGTTCGCGGTAAGCGATAAGCTTATCGGACTGTCCCTGCCACAGATGAGTGATCCCCAGCGTTTTGCAGCGGTCTTCTACCAGTTTAGCTTTTCGTCCGGTGATGATTGCAACTTCTATGCCTGACGTCAGCGCACAGCGAATGCCGTAGCCATCGCGCACGTTGAAGGCTTTCAGTTCTTCACCGTTGTTGCCCATGTAAATCAGTCCGTCAGACAGCACGCCGTCGACATCCAGAATCAGCAGGCGGATTTTCTCCGCTTTTTCCATGACTCGAGAACTGACCGGTCCATAGCAGGTCGTTACCGACGCGCCAGCATTACTCATTGTTTTTTCCTTACTTACACTACGCCTGCGCGCAGCAGATCATGCATATGTATCACACCCAGCAGATGGTCGCCATCGGCAACCATGACGCAGGTGATGTGGCGGGACTGCATCAGGTTCAGCGCATCCACGGCCAGAATACCTGGACGCACGCGCACTCCGCCGCGGGTCATCACGTCGGCAATGCTGAGATTACGCACGTCGACGCCCATATCAAACACCCGGCGCAGGTCACCGTCGGTGAAGATGCCTTCGATCTGCATCTGGTCGTCGCAGACAACCGTCATACCGAGGTTTTTACGGGTGATTTCCAGTAGCGCATCGCGCAGAGTGGCATCCGGGCTAACGTGAGGAATTTCATCGCCGGTATGCATGATGTCATTCACGCGCAGCAGCAGTTTGCGGCCCAGCGCGCCGCCTGGATGCGAAAGCGCGAAATCTTCGGGGGTGAAGCCGCGTGCTTTAAGTAAAGCGACGGCGAGCGCATCCCCCATCACCAGCGCTGCGGTGGTGCTGGACGTTGGCGCGAGGCCAAGCGGACAGGCTTCTTTAGGCACGCTGACGCACAGATGAATGTCTGCGGCTTTCGCCATGCTGCTTTCCGGGCGGCTGGTCATACAGATGAGTGGCACCTGAAGACGCTTAAGCACCGGGATCAGTGCCAGGATCTCGTTGGATTCACCGGAGTTAGAAAGTGCGATCACGACATCCTGCGGTGAAACCATGCCGAGATCGCCGTGGGCGGCTTCACCTGGATGAACAAAGAACGACGGTGTGCCTGTGCTGGCGAACGTCGCGGCCATCTTCCGGCCAATATGTCCGGATTTACCCATCCCCATCACTACAACTTTTCCGCCGCAGTAAGCCATTTTTTCACAGGCGAGGGTGAAATCCTGATTAATGTATTGATCGAGCTGGGCCAGACCTTCACGTTCAATCTCCAGCACCTCAAGGCCTGCCTGCTGAAAGTCAAAACCCGGCTGCAAATCTATTTGCGACATAATGTTATCCCGATTCACTCAGTGAAAAACGGCGTGCCCCACCAGAGAAACGCCAGCCAAACAAAAAAGCACCCAATCAGAAATGCCCCTGCGCCTTTACCAATTTGCGGTTTTCGGCTCCAGCAGAGCAGGGCGAAAATCACGCTGACCAGTACCATCACGCCATAATCACGGCTGAACGCCAGCGGGTTGAACGGCCCGGGCGCAATCAGCGCCGGCATGCCCATCACGATGGCGAGGTTGAAAATGTTAGACCCGATAATATTGCCAATGGCGATATCGTCCTCGCCTTTCCGTGCGCCCGCAATGGCAGTGGCAAGCTCCGGCAGGCTGGTGCCAATCGCAATCACCGTCAAACCGATGGTCAGTTCGCTCATCGCGAAATAATTCGCCAGCACCGTGGCGTTATCCACGACCATCCTTGTTGCCATCGGCATAATAATCAGCGCCACGCCGAGCCATAAACAGGCGACCGGCAGTGAACCTTCACGAGGCAGTTCCGCCAGTTGGTCACGGGTGAGACTGTCATTGCCTTGCCGTTCCGCCAGGCGCGCAATCTTAACAATATACAGCAGCCACAGCACGGCGAGGGCGAACAGAAAGACGCCATCCGCTCTTGTCAGCTGCCCATCATACAGCACAAAGCCCGCCAGCAGGCTTACGACTAACATTAGCGGCAATTCCCGACGCAGGATATCGGAATGGACGGTAAATGAGTGCAGCAGCGCACCGAGCCCAAGGATCAGCAAAATATTGACGATATTGGAGCCGATTGCGGTGCCGATAGCGAGATCGATCTGCCCGTGTACAGAAGCGGTGACGGACACGATAATCTCCGGAAGCGACGTGCCGACGCTGACCACGGTCATGCCGATTATCAGCGGCGGAATGTTCATACTGCGGCAAAGAATCGATGCGGCAAAAACCAGACGATCGGCACTGTAGACCACCAGAAGTAAACCAATAATTAACAGAGCCGTCGCTAAAAGCATCTAAAGTCCTTTATTCAGGTATAATCGCCAGCTGCTTTGCGCCACATGCACTGCGCAGACGAATTCTTAATTTTGACTTTATGCGTTGAAAAAGTAAAACAAATGCCTGCTTTCGCTAACCGCGACAGGTAAGATTCTGTAAAAATGATGGGTTAGTAGCGTGATTACACGCCATGCTTAACCTGAAGAGGTTTTTCAAGGGACACCTATGAACGAGACACCGGATAATTTAGTCGATGTGCGCGGGGTCAGCTTTACGCGCGGCGCCCGATGTATTTTCGATAACATCTCGTTGTCGGTACCTCGCGGTAAAATCACAGCCATCATGGGACCGTCAGGGATCGGCAAGACCACGCTGCTGCGATTGATCGGCGGTCAAATTCCGCCTGACAGCGGCGAAATCCTTTTTGACGGAGAAAATGTGCCGGGGATGTCGCGCTCGCGTTTGTACGCGGTGCGTAAGCGCATGAGTATGCTTTTTCAGTCTGGCGCCCTGTTTACCGATATGAACGTTTTTGACAACGTTGCTTATCCGCTGCGTGAACACACCCGTTTGCCTGCGCCGCTGCTGAAAAGTACCGTCATGATGAAGCTGGAAGCGGTAGGTTTGCGCGGGGCTGCTAAACTGATGCCTTCTGAACTCTCCGGCGGCATGGCGCGCCGTGCCGCGCTGGCGCGTGCTATTGCGCTCGAACCGGATCTCATTATGTTCGATGAACCCTTCGTTGGGCAGGATCCGATTACCATGGGCGTGCTGGTCAAGCTGATTTCTGAGCTAAACAGCGCGCTGGGCGTCACCTGTGTTGTGGTGTCGCATGACGTGCCGGAAGTGCTGAGCATCGCCGATTACGCGTATATCGTGGCGGACAGAAAAATTGTCGCCCACGGCAGCGCGCAGTCGCTCCAGGAAAACAGCGATCCGCGCGTGCGTCAGTTCCTTGATGGCATTGCCGACGGCCCGGTGCCTTTCCGCTTCCCGGCGGGCGATTATCATCACGATTTACTCGGAACAGGGAGTTAAGTTGCTCATGCTGTTAAATGCACTGGCCGCGCTCGGGCATCGGGGGATTAAGACGCTCTCGACCTTTGGCCGCGCCGGGTTAATGTTATTCAACGCGATCGTCGGCAAACCGGAGTTCCGCAAGCACGCCCCCTTGTTAGTGCGCCAGCTGTATAACGTTGGCGTACTGTCGATGCTGATTATTCTGGTGTCGGGCGTGTTTATTGGCATGGTGCTGGGCCTGCAAGGCTACCTGGTGCTGACCACCTACAGCGCCGAAACCAGCCTTGGCATGCTGGTGGCGCTCTCGCTGCTGCGTGAACTCGGCCCGGTGGTTGCCGCTTTGTTGTTTGCTGGTCGTGCCGGTTCTGCGTTAACCGCTGAAATCGGGCTAATGCGCGCCACTGAGCAGCTGTCGAGTATGGAAATGATGGCTGTCGATCCGCTGCGCCGCGTTATTGCGCCACGTTTCTGGGCGGGGGTTATCTCGCTGCCGTTGCTGACCATTATTTTTGTTGCCGTCGGCATCTGGGGCGGCTCGCTGGTTGGCGTGAGCTGGAAAGGCATCGATGCAGGTTTCTTCTGGTCCGCAATGCAAAATGCCGTCGACTGGCGGATGGACCTGGTGAACTGCGTGATTAAAAGCGTGGTATTTGCCATTACGGTGACGTGGATTGCGTTGTTCAACGGTTACGATGCTATCCCCACTTCCGCAGGGATCAGCCGCGCAACGACCCGCACCGTGGTGCACTCGTCGCTGGCGGTACTGGGGCTGGATTTTGTGCTGACTGCACTGATGTTTGGGAATTGAGTTCATGCAAACGAAAAAAAGTGAAATCTGGGTAGGCGTGTTTTTGCTGGTGGCATTTCTGGCCGCGCTGTTTGTTTGCCTGAAAGCGGCGGACGTGACTTCGTTTAAAACGACGCCGACGTATCAGGTGTATGCCACCTTCGATAACATTGGCGGCCTGAAAGTAAGGTCTCCGGTGCGCATCGGCGGAGTAGTGATTGGCCGCGTGGCGGACATTTCGCTCGATCCGAAAACCTACCTTCCGCGCGTAACGCTGGATATCGAAGAGCAATATAACCAGATCCCGGACACCAGTTCGCTGGCGATCCGCACCTCCGGCCTGCTGGGTGAGCAATACCTCGCGCTGAACGTCGGTTTTGACGATCCGGAAATGGGCACGGCGATGTTGAAAGAAGGAAGCACGATTCAGGATACGAAATCCGCGATGGTGCTTGAAGACCTGATTGGTCAGTTCCTCTACAACAGCAAAGGTGGCGACAATGAGAATTCTGGCGATGCGCAAAGCCCGTCGCCAGACCATACTGACGCGACGGCGCCTGCTGCAACGACGCACTAATTTCAGGAGAAATGAGCCATGTTTAAACGTTTACTTATGGTTGCCATGCTGGTGATTGCCCCGCTGACCGCCGTCCATGCGGCCGATCAGTCGAACCCTTACAGCCTGATGAATGAAGCCGCACAGAAGACCTTCGATCGTCTTAAAAATGAGCAGCCAAAAATTCGTGCTAATCCGGATTATCTGCGTCAGATTGTTGACCAGGAACTGTTGCCTTATGTGCAGGTAAAATATGCCGGTGCGCTCGTGCTTGGTCGTTACTATCGCGATGCAACGCCTGCTCAGCGTGAAGCCTACTTCGCGGCGTTCCGGGAATACCTGAAACAGGCTTACGGTCAGGCGCTGGCGATGTATCACGGTCAGACCTATCAGATTGCCCCTGAAAAACCGCTCGGTGACGCCACTATTCTGCCGATCCGCGTCACTATCGTCGATCCTAACGGTCGTCCTCCGGTACGTCTGGACTTCCAGTGGCGTAAGAACAGCCAGACCGGGAACTGGCAGGCGTTTGATATGATTGCCGAAGGCGTCAGTATGATTACGACTAAACAGAACGAATGGAGCGATCTGCTGCGCACCAAAGGTATTGACGGTCTGACCGCTCAGCTGCAGTCCATTTCCAAACAGCCGATCACGCTGGAACAGAAAAAATAATGGCCGACGCTCTGCGCTGGACGCGTGATAACGGTCGACTGTTGCTGCAAGGGGAGCTGGATCAGGATTACCTGGTTTCCCTGTGGGACGTGCGGGAAGAGATGACTCAGGGCGTCGATACCATCGATCTCAGTGACATCATCCGCGTGGATACTGCGGGAGTCGCGCTGCTGATGCATCTGGTGGCGCTGATTCGTCAGCAGGGTCGGAGCGTCACTGTCACCGGGAAGAGTGAAAAGATGAACACGCTGGTGCAGCTTTATAATCTTCCGGCCGATCTGATCCCTTAATCGATTCAATGTATTACTCCTAAAAGCCCCAACGTTTTGTGCGTCGGGGCTTTTTGCTTGTTTAAGACCGCCGCACTTTCCTCTAAGATGTTGGGCTGTTTTCTTTATCAGATGAAATTATCCCATGGAAAATCATGAAATTCAGACCGTGCTGATGAACGCACTCTCCCTTAAGGAAGTCCACGTCTCTGGCGATGGCAGTCACTTTCAGGTTATTGCCGTGGGCGAACAGTTCGAAGGGATGAGCCGGGTGAAAAAGCAGCAGTCCGTCTATGCTCCGCTGATGGAATACATTGCTGATAACCGTATTCATGCCCTGTCGATCAAGGCGTATACCCCACAGGAGTGGGAACGCGATCGCAAACTCAACGGTTTTTAAGTAACGGGCCGTCGCCCGTTGCAGAGATAAATTTAAAAGAGATTTCAACGAATGGATAAATTTCGTGTTCAGGGTCCAACGCGTCTCCAGGGCGAGGTGAGCATCTCCGGTGCCAAAAATGCGGCGCTGCCAATTCTTTTCGCCGCGCTGCTGGCCGAAGAGCCCGTCGAAATTCAGAACGTGCCGAAGCTGAAAGATATCGACACGACCATGAAGTTACTGAGTCAACTTGGCACCAAAGTGAGCCGCAATGGATCGGTCTGGATTGATGCCAGCGATGTTAACGTGTTCTGCGCGCCGTATGAGCTTGTGAAAACTATGCGAGCCTCCATTTGGGCGCTCGGTCCGTTGGTGGCGCGTTTTGGCCAGGGCCAGGTTTCCCTGCCTGGCGGCTGTGCTATCGGCGCACGTCCGGTCGACCTGCACATTACCGGCCTTGAGCAGTTGGGCGCAGAGATCAAACTGGAAGAAGGCTACGTAAAAGCATCTGTTGATGGTCGCCTGAAAGGCGCGCACATCGTGATGGACAAAGTCAGCGTGGGCGCCACTGTCACCATCATGAGTGCCGCAACGCTTGCGGAAGGTACCACGATTATCGAGAACGCCGCGCGCGAGCCGGAAATTGTCGATACCGCGAACTTCCTGAACGCGCTGGGTGCGAAAATTACCGGTCAGGGCACCGATCGCATCACCATTGAAGGCGTTGAGCGCCTCGGTGGCGGGGTATACAGCGTTCTGCCAGACCGTATTGAAACCGGAACCTTCCTTGTGGCTGCTGCTATCTCTGGCGGTAAAATCGTTTGCCGTAACGCGCAACCCGATACTCTGGATGCCGTACTGGCGAAGCTGCGTGAAGCCGGTGCTGACATCGAAGTGGGCGAAGACTGGGTAAGCCTTGATATGCACGGAAAGCGTCCGAAAGCGGTGAATGTGCGTACTGCGCCGCATCCGGGTTTCCCTACCGACATGCAGGCTCAGTTCACCCTGCTGAACATGGTGGCTGAAGGGACAGGTGTGGTCACGGAGACGATCTTTGAAAACCGTTTCATGCACTTGCCTGAACTCATCCGTATGGGCGCCCGCGCAGAAATTGAAAGCAATACCGCGATTTGCCATGGCGTAGAGAAACTCTCTGGTGCTCAGGTAATGGCAACCGATTTACGTGCTTCTGCAAGCCTGGTACTGGCTGGTTGTATCGCGGAAGGGACGACGGTGGTGGAACGTATCTATCACATCGATCGTGGCTACGAGCGCATCGAAGACAAACTGCGCGGTCTTGGCGCAAGCATCGAACGTATCAAGGGCGAATAATTTCGCTTTCTGCTCAGGCATCCCCCCGTCCTTGTGACGTGGGGGCTGTTTTCCTGTTCACTTCTTTTTTGGGTATCTTCTCTGCTGAGTTCGGTCGATGAATTCGTGCGTCAGCGGATCATGATACCGCGACGGCCAGATAATCCACGGTTGAGTGCCAAGTGCGGCCGCAATGATCATTTCGCCTTTCGGCCAGGGGCGGGTTAATGCATTTGCGAGTGTAGAAGAACTCAGTCCATTTTTTCGTGATTCAGCCGCCAGCGACGTTCCTTTTTTACGTAATCCGGCAATGATGTCTGCAGGATGCCAGTCGATAAATTTATCCATACTCTCTCCCTGTTGATACACAACCCACATCTGTTTTGTGGTTTATCCACTATACCGTCTAAATCGTTAGGGTTCTAAAAAGTTCAAGTAAGTTGAAGCGATATTCGGATTAAATAAAGATGGCGTCATGCACAGGGAGAATAGGATGTTTTTGCCTGAACTTTCCCGCGCATTGCGCGGGAAGGGATCAGCGATCGCGTTGAACGGCGATGTGGGCGAGGGCAATAAGCGCTTCGCGCCATGGCGTATCGGGGAGAGAATGGAGAGACTGAATCGCTTTATCCGCCTCTTCTTCGGCACGCTGGCGAGTCCACTCCAGCGATCCGCTGGTGGCCATTGCTTCCAGCACGGGTTCAAGTAAATGCCGACCGTTACCTTCTTCGATGGCCTGGCGAATCATCGCAGCCTGTTCTGGCGTGCCGTTGCGCATTGCGTGAAGCAGAGGGAGGGTCGGTTTGCCTTCGTTTAAGTCATCACCGACGTTCTTACCGAGCGTTTCGCCATCTGCGCTGTAATCAAGAAGATCGTCGATAAGCTGAAATGCGGTGCCAAGATAGCGCCCGTAATCCTGCAGGCCTTTCTCTTGCTCTTCAGAACAACCCGCCAGCATGCCGGAACACTGGGCCGCCGCTTCGAACAGTCGCGCAGTCTTGCTGTAAATCACGCGCATGTAGTTTTCTTCAGTGATGTTCGGATCGTTAACGTTCATCAGCTGCAGGACTTCACCTTCAGCAATGACGTTGACCGCCTCTGACATCACTTCCAGAATGCGGAGTGAACCCAGGCTTGTCATCATCTGGAATGCGCGGGTATAGATGAAGTCGCCAACCAGCACGCTTGCTGCATTGCCAAACGCGGCGTTGGCGGTGGCTTTACCACGACGCATATCGGACTCATCCACGACATCGTCGTGCAACAGAGTGGCTGTGTGAATAAATTCGATAAGCGCAGCAATGGTGACGTGAGCATTTCCTTCATAGCCAACTGCACGTGCAGCCAGCACCGCGATCATGGGACGAATGCGCTTCCCGCCTCCGCTGACGATGTAATACCCTAACTGATTGATCAGCTGGACGTCAGAATTGAGTTGCTCAAGGATTGCCGCATTGACACCCGCCATATCTTGCGCGGTTAACTCATTGATTTTTTCTAAATTCATCGCAAAAGCCGGGCTTAATGTCCTGTTTACCGCTTATCCGTAAGGGATAACGAAGAGTCTGGGTTAGAATTGTAGACCTGATTGTACTGAAAAAACGACGCAGATAAACGTTACCTTGTGCGTTGTGTTTTTTTTCTGCATTGATCGATGATGGTACTTGTCAAAGGCTCACCTTTTGCGTAATATTCGCGCCCTATTGTGAATATTTATAGCGCACTCTGAATCACACGAGGACGTGCGCGGAAGCGGAGTTTTATATGTACGCGGTTTTCCAAAGTGGTGGTAAACAACACCGAGTAAGCGAAGGTCAGACCGTTCGCCTGGAAAAGCTGGACATCGCAACTGGCGAATCTATTGAGTTCGCTGAAGTTCTGATGATC
>DKMD01000041.1:0-22794 GCA_002470465.1 Pluralibacter sp. UBA7423 | reverse complement strand
GTGGTTCACTGATGTGAAAATTACTGGCATCAGCGCCTAAGACCTGAGGAGAGATTTAAATGGCACATAAAAAGGCTGGCGGCTCAACTCGTAACGGTCGCGACTCAGAAGCTAAACGTCTGGGTGTTAAACGTTTCGGTGGCGAAACTGTACTGGCAGGTAGCATCATCGTTCGTCAACGTGGTACCAAATTCCACGCTGGCAACAACGTTGGTTGCGGCCGTGACCACACTCTGTTTGCGAAAGCAGACGGTAAAGTGAAATTCGAAGTTAAAGGTCCGAACAACCGTAAGTACATCAGCATCGTTGCTGAGTAAGTTTTTCGGTCCGGTAACGGATGAAAGCCCCGCAACGTGTTGCGGGGCTTTTTACATTAGACGTCCGGAAAATGTCTTACAGGATTAAACGGGCATGAAACAGCAGGCGGGCATTGGGATTGTATTGGCGCTCACCACAGCGATGTGTTGGGGGGCATTGCCCATTGCCATGAAGCAGGTGCTGGAAGTCATGGAGCCGCCCACCGTGGTGTTCTATCGCTTTCTGATGGCAAGTATTGGACTCGGTTCGATTCTCGCGATTAAGGGCAAACTACCACCGCTGCAGCTGTTTCGTAAACCTCGTTGGCTGGTGCTCCTGGCTATTGCTACCGGAGGACTGTTCGGCAATTTTATCCTGTTCAGTTCGTCGCTACAGTATTTAAGTCCTACCGCCTCCCAGGTGATTGGCCAACTTTCGCCCGTCGGGATGATGGTTGCCAGCGTCTTCATTCTTAAAGAGAAGATGCGCGGAACGCAGGTCATTGGCGCGATAATGCTGCTCTGTGGTCTGGTGATGTTCTTTAACACCAGCCTGGTGGAGATCTTTACCCGCCTGACGGATTACACCTGGGGCGTTATTTTTGGCGTTGGAGCGGCAACGGTATGGGTCAGCTACGGCGTAGCGCAAAAGGTGTTATTGCGACGGTTAGCCTCACAGCAGATCCTGTTTTTGCTGTACACTTTATGTACGATAGCATTGCTGCCGCTGGCAAAGCCGGGTGTGATTACCCAGTTGAGCGACTGGCAGCTGGCCTGCCTGATTTTCTGCGGGCTGAATACCCTGGTGGGTTACGGTGCGCTGGCTGAGGCTATGGCGCGCTGGCAGGCGGCGCAGGTGAGCGCGTTGATTACGCTGACTCCCCTGTTTACGCTGCTATTTTCAGATTTATTATCTATGGCCTGGCCCGATTTCTTCGCCAGACCGATGTTGAACCTTTTAGGTTATCTCGGTGCGTTTGTCGTGGTTGCGGGCGCGATGTATTCCGCCATTGGTCATCGTCTATGGGGACGGTGGCGTCAGCGTGAAGCGGTTGTTCCGCTCCCCCGCTCAGGCGAATGATTTACGGAGAGTAAAATGAAGTTTGTTGATGAAGCAACGATCCTGGTTGTGGCAGGGGATGGCGGCAATGGCTGCGTCAGCTTCCGTCGTGAAAAATATATTCCACGTGGCGGCCCGGACGGCGGCGACGGCGGTGACGGCGGTGACGTATGGCTGGAAGCCGATGAGAACCTGAATACCCTCATCGACTATCGCTTTGAAAAATCTTTCCGCGCCGAGCGTGGTCAGAACGGCCAGAGTCGTGACTGTACCGGTAAACGCGGTAAAGATGTCACCGTGAAGGTGCCGGTCGGTACGCGCGTTATCGACCAGGGCACCGGCGAAACAATGGGTGATATGACCAAACATGGTCAGCGCCTGATGGTCGCAAAAGGTGGCTGGCACGGCCTGGGTAACACCCGTTTCAAATCCTCTGTTAACCGTACTCCGCGTCAGAAGACGATGGGCACGCCGGGCGACAAGCGCGATCTGCAGCTAGAACTAATGCTGTTGGCAGACGTCGGGATGCTGGGGATGCCGAATGCCGGTAAATCGACCTTTATTCGTGCCGTCTCTGCGGCGAAGCCAAAAGTGGCTGACTATCCGTTTACCACGCTGGTGCCAAGCCTTGGCGTTGTGCGTATGGACAACGAAAAGAGCTTTGTGGTTGCCGATATCCCAGGCCTGATTGAAGGCGCAGCGGAAGGCGCAGGTCTGGGCATTCGCTTCCTGAAACACCTTGAGCGCTGCCGCGTGCTGCTGCACCTGATCGACATCGATCCAATCGATGGTTCCGATCCGGTTGAGAATGCCCGCATTATCATTGGCGAGCTGGAAAAATACAGCGAAAAACTGGCCGAAAAACCGCGCTGGCTGGTGTTCAACAAAATCGATCTGATGGACAAAGCGGAAGCCGAAGAGAAAGCGAAAGCTATCGCTGAAGCGCTGGGCTGGGAAGAGAAGTTCTACCTGATCTCCGCTGCCAGCCAGCAGGGCGTGAAGGATCTTTGCTGGGACGTGATGACCTTCATCATCGAAAACCCGGTCGCGAAAGCAGAAGAAGAGAAGCAGCCAGAAAAAGTCGAATTCATGTGGGATGACTATCACCGCCAACAGCTTGAAGAAGCCGAAGTGGAAGATGACGAAGACTGGGATGACGACTGGGATGAAGATGACGAAGAAGGCGTCGAGTTCATCTACAAGCACTAAGTTTGCTGCAAAGAAAAGGCTCCCATCGGGAGCCTTTTTGTTTTAGTTGTTCTGGTAAATATCTTTGTACAACCGGCTTTCGAAGCGCACTAACGGAATACGACGGTTGCGTTGAGCGGCTGGTTCTACCGCATAGCCTGAAAGGTATTGCACGAACGCCATGCGCTGGCCGCTGGCCGTCGTAATAAAGCCAGCCAGGTTGTAGACGCCCTGTAATGATCCAGTCTTCGCCGATACTTTCTTGTCTACGCCCGCCTGGTGTAATCCCGCACGGTACTGCAGAGAACCATCAACGCCGGCCAGAGGCAGCATGGAGATGAAGTTCAGCTCGGTGTCATGTTGGGCGATGTACTGCAACACCTGCATCATGGTGGCTGGCGCAATCAGGTTATGACGAGAGAGCCCGGAACCATCAACGATGATCGTGTTGCCTAAATCCACGCCTGCCTGCTGGCGGAGGATCTGCCGGACGGCATCCGATCCTGCGCGCCACGTACCAGGCACACCGAAGCGGGCATGGCCGATGGTACGGAAGACGGTGTCGGCGATCATGTTGTCTGACTTTTTCAGCATGATCCTCAGCAGATCGTGCAGCGGCGCTGATTGTTTACTGGCGAGCACCGTGCCCGGCTCGTTGACCAGCGTCTGACGCAGCAGCGTGCCGCTGTAGGTTATGCCCGCCTGGTTAAGCTCATCTTTCAGGATCGCCCCTGCGTAGCTGGCGCCATCCTGAATGGCAAAGGCCAGTGGCAAGGGTTCAGAGCGTTGCGGTAAACACCCCGTCAGCGTATAGCGGTTGAGATCGCCTGGCACGACGTCCAGCTCACAATACTGCGCCTCGCCAGAACCGCGTTGCAGCGTTCTGACCTGGCTGAACATAGTTACCGGATAGTAGGACGCTACGCGAATAAAGGCCAAATCACCGGGTTTTTGCGCGCTGTAAAGAGAGACGGAGAAGCAGTTACGGTCGACAATGGCGGCGGCGGGAGGGGCGCTGAAGCACTGAGTCAGATCGTTCCACGGCCAGCCGGGCGCTTTGTCGTGGCTGGCGAACACGGAGGTATCGATCAGCACATTGCCGTCAATTTTCTGCACGCCTGATTTTTTCAGGACGGCAACCATATTGCGAATATCCTGACGTTTTAGCGTCGGATCGCCGCCAAATCGCGCCACAAGATCGCCTTTCAATACGCCGCTTTCAATGCTGCCTTTGCTTTCCAGCGTCGTGGTAAATCGGAAATCCGGGCCCAGCTGTAGCAGCGCCGCGAGCGCGGTGATCACTTTTTGCGTACTGGCGGGTAACGCCATTTGCTGGCTGTGATAGTCGATATCCGGCGCTTTTGCGCCGATCTTCTGAACCATGAGTGCCAGATTCGCGCCTGCCGGGAGCTGATTGACATACTCCTCGACGTTCGCGGCCTGCACGCTAAAGGCTAAACTGGTGGTCAATCCGATGATAAATCTGGAAAATCGCATAATCTCGCGCTAACAGCCTGGAAACAAGCCGTCATACTACGGCGCAACGCCCTGTAAAGTAAACGATGACCCATAGTGAACTTCAGGGTAAAATACGCATCAAACAGAAAAATTGCCGCTGGCCTGGAATTTTCGTTCCGGGTCAGTTTTCTTTTTGCTTAACTTCTGGCTTCCGATGAGTCGCAGAAGGACGTGCAGGGCTGCAGCGTACGCTGTGCCTGAAAGAATGATGAAGAGGTATAACTCATGCAAGCAATTCCGATGACCTTACGTGGTGCCGAAAAACTGCGCGAAGAACTGGAGTTCCTGAAATCCGTTCGTCGCCCTGAAATCATTGCAGCGATTGCCGAAGCTCGTGAACATGGTGACCTGAAAGAAAATGCCGAATACCACGCGGCACGTGAGCAGCAGGGCTTCTGTGAAGGGCGTATCAAGGACATTGAAGCGAAACTCTCTAACGCTCAGGTTATCGATATCACCAAAATGCCTAACACCGGGCGCGTGATTTTTGGTGCCACCGTGCAGGTGCTGAACCTGGACAACGACGAAGAGACCAGCTGGCGTATCGTGGGCGATGATGAAGCTGACTTTAAGCAGAATCTCATCTCCGTGAACTCTCCGATTGCACGTGGCCTGATCGGCAAAGAGCAGGATGACGTCGTGACTATCCAGACGCCAGGCGGAGAAGTGGAATACGAAATCGTCAAGGTCGACTACCTGTAAACACTTTTGTTTACAAAATGTAAAGATAAGAAAAAGGCCGCTTAGCGGCCTTTTAACAACGTTAAGAGCGTGGCATTTTGCTCACCTGCCCGCGGAAACCCCTCGTTTTACACATCAAATGTGTTCAATTCAGGTTACTCTTAACGTGGCAGCGAGATTTTGCGCTCTGCTGTTGGGCGATACAGAACCAGCGTTTTACCGATGACCTGTACGTTACAGGCGCCGGTTTCGCGAACGATAGCTTCCACGATAAGGAGTTTAGTCTCGCGATCTTCCGAGGCGATTTTCACCTTGATCAGTTCGTGGTGTTCTAACGCTTGTTCAATCTCGGCCAGTACCCCTTCGGTCAAACCATTGTTGCCAAGCATAACTACCGGCTTGAGCGGATGTGCCAGACCTTTCAGGTGCTGTTTTTGTTTAGTACTCAGATTCATCGTATATTTTTGCTTACGTTGGGATTGAAAACGGTTCATTCTACCGCCATCTCTCAATTATCGCCAAATCGGCCGTTAAAATTTACGCTGCCGGGTACGAGGATCTGCCCCGATGGGAAAGTTAAATGACAGGTAAAAAGCGTTCTGCCAGCTCCAGCCGCTGGCTCCAGGAACACTTTAGCGATAAATATGTTCAGCAGGCACAGAAAAAGGGGTTACGTTCCCGTGCCTGGTTTAAACTTGATGAAATACAGCAAAGTGACAAACTTTTTAAACCGGGAATGACGGTGGTCGATCTCGGTGCTGCCCCCGGCGGATGGTCACAGTATGCCGTGACGCAGATCGGCGGCGGTGGTCGCATCATCGCTTGCGATCTTTTACCGATGGATCCAATCGTTGGTGTGGACTTCCTTCAGGGCGACTTTCGTGATGAATTAGTGCTGAAAGCGTTACTTGAACGTGTAGGTGACAGTAAAGTCCAGGTTGTCATGTCCGATATGGCTCCAAACATGTGCGGAACACCAGCGGTGGATATTCCCCGTGCCATGTATCTGGTAGAGCTGGCGCTTGAGATGTGTCGTGATGTACTGGCACCGGGCGGCAGTTTTTTAGTGAAGGTGTTTCAGGGCGAAGGTTTCGAGGAGTACCTTAAGGAAATTCGCTCCCTGTTTACGAAAGTCAAAGTTCGTAAGCCGGACTCTTCCCGCGCACGTTCGCGAGAAGTGTACATTGTAGCGACCGGGCGAAAACCATAACCTGACGCTTTTAAGCCTTTGCCGTTCCGGCAGCGGTTTGAAATGCGTCGGATGTATAGTAACCTGACGCTGTTATTAACACAGTTGTAATAAGAGGTTAATCCCTTGAGTGACATGGCGAAAAACCTAATACTCTGGCTGGTCATCGCAGTTGTGCTGATGTCAGTCTTCCAGAGCTTTGGGCCCAGCGAGTCAAATGGCCGTAAGGTGGATTACTCTACCTTCCTGCAAGAGGTCAATCAGGACCAGGTTCGCGAAGCGCGTATCAACGGACGTGAGATCAACGTTACCAAGAAAGATAGTAACCGTTACACGACTTATATTCCGGTTAACGATCCTAAACTGCTTGATAACCTGCTGACCAAAAACGTGAAAGTCGTGGGTGAACCGCCTGAAGAACCAAGCCTGCTGGCTTCTATCTTCATCTCCTGGTTCCCAATGCTTCTGCTGATTGGTGTCTGGATCTTCTTCATGCGTCAGATGCAGGGCGGCGGTGGCAAAGGTGCCATGTCGTTCGGTAAAAGCAAAGCGCGGATGCTGACCGAAGATCAGATCAAAACCACTTTTGCTGACGTTGCAGGCTGCGATGAAGCGAAAGAGGAAGTTGGCGAGCTGGTTGAATACCTGCGTGAGCCAAGCCGTTTCCAGAAGCTGGGCGGTAAAATTCCAAAAGGCGTGCTGATGGTCGGCCCTCCGGGGACCGGTAAAACCCTGCTCGCTAAGGCTATCGCTGGCGAAGCGAAAGTGCCTTTCTTCACTATTTCCGGTTCTGACTTCGTTGAAATGTTCGTGGGTGTCGGTGCATCTCGTGTGCGTGACATGTTTGAACAGGCGAAGAAAGCGGCACCTTGCATTATCTTCATCGATGAAATCGACGCCGTAGGCCGCCAGCGTGGCGCAGGCCTGGGCGGTGGTCATGATGAACGTGAGCAGACGCTGAACCAGATGCTGGTTGAAATGGACGGCTTCGAAGGTAACGAAGGTATCATCGTTATCGCGGCAACTAACCGTCCGGACGTGCTTGACCCGGCGCTGCTGCGCCCAGGCCGTTTCGACCGTCAGGTTGTGGTTGGTCTTCCGGATGTTCGTGGCCGTGAGCAGATCCTGAAAGTGCACATGCGTCGCGTACCGCTGGCACCTGATATCGACGCGGCAATCATCGCGCGTGGTACGCCAGGCTTCTCCGGTGCAGATCTCGCGAACCTGGTTAACGAAGCTGCTCTGTTTGCCGCTCGCGGCAACAAGCGTGTGGTTTCCATGGTCGAGTTTGAGAAAGCGAAAGACAAAATCATGATGGGTGCGGAACGCCGCTCCATGGTGATGACGGAAGCGCAGAAAGAATCTACGGCTTACCACGAAGCAGGCCACGCGATTATCGGTCGCCTGGTACCGGAACACGATCCTGTGCATAAAGTGACGATCATTCCTCGCGGTCGTGCGCTGGGTGTGACCTTCTTCCTGCCTGAAGGCGACGCGATTAGCGCCAGCCGTCAGAAGCTGGAGAGCCAAATCTCCACGCTGTACGGTGGCCGTCTGGCTGAAGAGATCATCTACGGTGCAGAACATGTTTCCACCGGTGCGTCTAACGACATTAAAGTGGCGACGAACCTGGCGCGTAACATGGTGACCCAGTGGGGCTTCTCCGACAAACTCGGTCCGCTGCTGTATGCGGAAGAGGAAGGTGAAGTGTTCCTCGGCCGCTCCGTTGCCAAAGCGAAGCATATGTCTGATGAAACGGCACGTATCATCGACCAGGAAGTGAAAGCGCTGATTGAACGCAACTATGCTCGCGCTCGTCAAATCCTTAATGACAACATGGACATCCTGCACTCGATGAAAGATGCGCTCATGAAGTATGAGACCATCGATGCGCCGCAGATTGATGACCTGATGGCTCGCCGAGATGTTCGCCCACCTGCGGGTTGGGAAGATCCAGGCGCGTCCAATAACTCTGACAGCAATGGTACCCCGAAAGCGCCGCGTCCGGTTGATGAACCACGCACGCCAAACCCGGGTAACACCATGTCAGAGCAGTTGGGCGACAAATAAGCTATCCGCTATTGATGACGCTGCTTTAACTGAAAACCCTGGGGCGATGGCTCCGGGGTTTTTTTATTCTCATTTCGCCAGAATTTACCAGGGATCCGTCATGAAACTTTTCGCCCAGGGCACCCATCTCGACCTCGCTTATCCTCATGTGATGGGTATCCTCAACGTTACACCTGATTCCTTTTCGGATGGCGGCACGCACAACACGCTGATTGAAGCGGTTAAGCATGCCAACCTGATGATCAATGCCGGGGCGACTATCATTGATGTCGGCGGCGAATCAACGCGCCCTGGGGCGGCGGAAGTGAGCGTGGAGGAGGAACTTTCTCGCGTGATCCCGGTGGTTGAGGCGATTGCCCAGCGTTTTGAGGTCTGGATTTCAGTCGATACCTCCAAACCTGAGGTGATCCGCGAGTCTGCACGCGTTGGCGCGCATATCATCAACGATATCCGTTCGCTGACGGAGCCTGGGGCGCTGGAAGCCGCTGCCGAAACAGGCCTGCCGGTGTGCCTGATGCATATGCAGGGTGAACCGCGCACGATGCAGGAAGCGCCGAAGTATGACGATGTCTTTACCGATGTGAGCCGCTTCTTTATTGACCAGATTGCACGCTGCGAAGCTGCGGGCATCACAAAAGATAAATTGTTGCTCGACCCGGGATTCGGTTTCGGTAAAAATCTTTCCCACAATTACGCGCTGCTTGCTCGTTTATCTGAGTTTCACCACTTCGGCCTGCCGCTATTAGTGGGAATGTCACGAAAAACGATGATTGGACAATTACTCAACGTCGGTCCGTCTGAACGCCTTAGCGGTAGCCTGGCCTGTGCAGTGATTGCCGCAATGCAGGGGGCGCACATTATCCGCGTTCACGACGTGAAAGAGACAGTTGAAGCGATGCGCGTGGTCGAAGCCACCCTTGCTGCGAAGGAAAACAAACGCTATGAGTAACCGTAAATATTTTGGCACCGACGGCATTCGCGGTCGCGTAGGTGATGCGCCAATTACCCCCGATTTCGTTCTGAAGCTCGGCTTTGCCGCCGGTAAAGTGCTGGCCCGCCACGGTTCACGCAAAGTGATCATCGGCAAAGATACCCGCATTTCCGGCTATATGCTGGAATCTGCCCTTGAGGCGGGGCTGGCTGCGGCTGGTTTATCTGCTTCCTTCACCGGCCCGATGCCAACGCCTGCGGTGGCATACCTCACGCGCACCTTCCGCGCTGAGGCCGGGATCGTGATTTCCGCCTCCCATAACCCGTTCTACGACAACGGCATTAAATTCTTCTCCATCGATGGGACGAAACTGCCCGATGCGGTGGAAGAAGCGATTGAAGCGGAACTGGAAAAAGAGATCACCTGCGTGGACTCTGCAGAACTCGGCAAAGCCAGTCGAATTGTGGATGCCGCAGGCCGCTACATCGAATTCTGCAAAGCCACATTCCCGAATGAGCTCAATCTGAATGAGCTAAAAATTGTCGTCGATTGTGCCAACGGCGCAACTTATCACATCGCACCAAACGTCTTCCGTGAGCTGGGGGCGAAGGTTATCGCTATCGGCTGTGAGCCAGACGGTGTGAACATCAATGAAGAAGTCGGTGCAACCGACGTTCGCGCGCTTCAGGCTCGCGTGTTGGCAGAGAAGGCGCATCTGGGTATCGCCTTTGACGGTGACGGTGACCGCGTGATCATGGTCGATCACGAAGGTAACAAAGTCGATGGCGATCAGATCCTCTACATCATCGCTCGTGAAGGATTGCGTCAGGGCCAGCTGCGCGGCGGCGCCGTCGGCACATTGATGAGCAACATGGGCCTTGAGGTAGCGCTTAAGCAGCTGGGTATTCCGTTTACCCGCGCGAAGGTCGGTGACCGTTACGTGCTGGAAGCCATGCAGGAAAAGGGCTGGCGTATTGGGGCTGAAAACTCCGGTCACGTGATTCTGCTTGATAAAACCACCACCGGTGACGGCATTGTTGCGGCGCTGCAGGTTGTGGCCGCAATGGCGCGTAACCATATGACGTTGCAGGATCTGTGCAGCGGGATGAAGATGTTCCCGCAGGTGCTGGTCAACGTTCGCTATACCGACGGCAGCGAAAACCCGCTGGAAAATGAAACGGTGAAAAAAGTGACCGCTGAAGTGGAAGCGGCCCTGGGAAGTCGTGGTCGCGTGCTGCTGCGTAAATCCGGTACCGAACCGCTGATTCGCGTAATGGTTGAAGGCGAAGATGATGCTCAGGTAAATGCCTTCGCGAATCGTATTGCCGATGCGGTGAAAGCCGTCTGATAGTGACGATAACTGCTTAAAAAGGCGGCTTTTGCCGCCTTTTTGTTGCGCGCGGTTTTGCTTTTTGCTGTTTTTTTCCGCACTTGATACAATGCGTCAAAATTGCCCTTGCGAAGCCCATTCGCTTTGGTTAGTATTCACACCCGCTTCAGTGGGAAACGTTAAAAAGTCCCGCTTTAATGGTTGAAGCAATTGGTATGCGGTAATACCGCAAGGAACAGGTTGATTATGTACGAAGCTCTTCTGGTCGTTTTCCTTCTTGTTGCGATTGCCCTCGTAGGGTTTATCATGCTGCAGCAGGGTAAAGGCGCTGATATGGGAGCCTCCTTCGGAGCAGGCGCATCCGCTACGCTGTTTGGTTCAAGTGGTTCTGGTAACTTCATGACCCGCATGACGGCGATTCTGGCAGCCTTGTTCTTCATCATCAGTCTGGTTCTGGGTAACATCAATACCAACAAAACCAGTAAAGGAAGCGAGTGGGATAATCTGACTGCACCTAAAACGGAGCAGACTCAGCCAGTAGCACCGGCGCAGCCGGGCAGCGATATCCCGCACTAAGGGTTGTATACCGAGGTGGTGGAATTGGTAGACACGCTACCTTGAGGTGGTAGTGCCCTAACGGGCTTGTGGGTTCGAGTCCCATCCTCGGTACCAATATTCCAGAAAAAAGACGTCGAAAGACGTCTTTTTTTGTTTTTGTCC
Source organism: Pluralibacter sp. UBA7423 (assembly GCA_002470465.1). Classification (GTDB taxonomy): domain Bacteria; phylum Pseudomonadota; class Gammaproteobacteria; order Enterobacterales; family Enterobacteriaceae; genus Scandinavium. The sequence continues at coordinate 11,811 of DKMD01000041.1, read as the reverse complement.
TCCCCTGAGGCCCTCTGTTTTTTAATAAACAAATCTCTCCTGTAGACCTTCTTAATTAATCGATAAAGTCGGCTTCGTCTATTTTTACATCATCATGCAGGAACGAAGACGCCGTGACTCTCTCTAAAATGGTAATGCTTACGGGCATATTTATGCTCACCGCTTGCAGCAATTCATCTCCCTTAAAGACCGTCAATGAAATACAGGAAATGCCAGTACCGGTAGTTCGTGTGCAAAATAGCTCCACGGCAAACTGTCGTGACGTGACGAATTGTTATAAAGAGAATGCTGACCGTCTCAGCAAATTGCGGTTTTCGCTAAAATCGCATTTAGGTGAGGGTGTGAAGCCTTCAGAGGTATTTGACACCCGCAGCGACGCACACCGTATTTTTGTCGCGTTGTCGAAGCTTGAGCAGATTTCGGCCATGAACGAAGGCTATCGTAAAGAGGGGAACCTGGCAGGGCTGAAGGCAATCAATGATATGCTGAAACCGATTAACGTTGCTGCCTGAGGAAGCATTGCACGCAGTAAAGATTGCCGGGAGCCGGCAATCTTTGGCAAGGTTCAGAAGCTGAAGTTGAAGCCTGCATAGGCGCCGTCAGCCAGGGTGTTATCCCGATGACCGTTCTTACCCGGCATATCAATATAGCGATAGCCTGCCTCGATGTTCATGGATTTGATAACCTTCAGCCGCACGCCCGCGTTGGCTTCCACATAGTCTTCAACGCCGCTTGAAAACGAATCAGGCGAATAGTAGTAATCTCCAAAGACGGTAATGAAATCGTCCAGAGGAACCTGAGCGCCTCCACCGACGGCAACGGCATAGCCTTCGTCGCCGTCTTTCGGATTCAGGTACAGTGCCTTTCCACCGACGGTAAACAGTACAGGTCCTAAAGGCAGGTTAAATCCCATTCTCAATCCCGCGACATCACCGTCATCGTCACTGTGCCCCCAGCTGCCGTTAAACGTCAGACCTGGATCGTTGGCACCAAAGCTTGCAGAAAGGTCAGTGAATTTTTCACCCGCTTCGGCATGGAGGTTCACCGCAGCATTTACGTTGGCAGTGGTGCTAAGTGTCGCGAGCAGTAGCGCGGTTTTGAATCTGAATATACGCATGGATTGATCCTTCAAATGTAAAAAAGCCCGATGTGCGCGATCGGGCAAATGAATCAAGTGGTTGCTGTTGCGTATAAAAATTATTGGCCGGAGATTTGCACGAAAACCGACGATCGGGAGAGAGGCAGCTAATCAGCGCATTACCTGTCCGGTTATCGCAGGTGCTGGAGCTGGCGCTGCGTCATCATGCTGACCAAAACGGTAAACAATACCGGCGGTTACAGAGTGAACATCGGAGTTCAGGCCGATCTGGTTAGCATTGCCCACGTTGCTGACCCACTGATATTCCAGACGGCCTGCCCAGTTTTTGGCAAAGGCATATTCGGTACCTGCGGCGACAACCGGACGCACGCCAGTTTCAAAGTTGTTATGACCGGCAACGTCGGTTTCTGCACGGTAGCCCATCGCACCGAAGCGGCTATAGAGATCCCAGCTATCGGTCAGCGCGTAGCTGGTTTTCAGAGACAGCTGCAGGCCCTGGCTCTTCATTTTGGCACCGTTCACGCCGTGGTTGCCGTTGTACTGCATGTTGCCCAGGTAGTCGTAGCCGCCTTCAATCGCCAGCCAGTCATTAATCTGGTAGCCACCGAACACGCCGCCGCCGACGTTATCTTGGTCGACGCTAAAGTCGTCAGAACGTCAGCCGCTAAGATAGCGATGATTGCTATTTTGGGTTATTTCAAAGACGTTTAAATTTAAATAACGGCCGGGTTTTAAGCGGTTTATTGTCCGTGTGTTTGCAGATGTATTGAAATGTAAAATCTTTCTGCGCTTATTTAAGCGCAGAAAGTGTAGGCTACATCAGAATTTTTCAGGAAGGGATTCGATATGCTGCAAATATCCACCGCGGATAAACTGAATATATTTTCCTTTCTTTAGGGCAGACAAAACGTTCAGGATGCTGCTCCGGGAGAGATGCGTTCTGTCCTGAATATAATCAAGAATGGAAACCCGCATTCGCATCTCCTCAGGGAGCAGGATCATTTCCATCAGGTGATTGCGGATAACGGCGTAAGTACGCTGTTGCAATACCAGCGCATCGCGGTAGGCCAGATAGGCGGTGTGGTAAGCCAGAAGCGCGGTGGCCTCTTTCCAAAGGTTGAGTTCGCTGATGATCTTTATGGCTTCTTCGGCATCAATGCGAAGAAGCACGGAATCGGTTTCAACGCGCAGCTGATGCCCCTGCATGGGTTGAAGAGTTTCGGCAACGCCAAAGATGTGTGCTTCATAGACCGTTATCATCAGCAAGCCATCGGATGCGCGAAGAATGGAGATTTCGCCCTTCTTAAATAGTCACATTTGCTGTTTACCTTTGTAGTTCCAGTTCAGCTTTTTTCTGGCAATGGCGTTGATTGGCGTGGCGTAGGGTTCAAGCGCGTCCAGAAGTCGGTTTATGACCTGTTGGGGGCGAACAGGCGGTGAGATGTGCATAGAGATCCTCATGAAAAATGACGATTTCTGCCGTCAGAATTATAGAAGATAGGGTAATGCACGCGTGAATATACTGACAGGTAAATTCGGCTGAAATACCGTTCAGGAGCAAAAATTGTGATGTACTGGCAAGCGTTAATACGGCTAAAAATAATAAAGGCCGGCGAGCCGGCCTTGAGGAAGATTATTTCTTCGTCAGGTTTTCCAGATTTTCAACCTGCGGCAGACCATTGCCGGAAGAGGCTGAGAGGAGGCCCGTTTTAGCGTAGCCAAACAGCTTCTCGCGGGTGTCGGTAATATCCAGATTACGCATGGTCAACTGGCCGATACGATCGTCTGGTGAGAAGACGGATTCACCTTTTTCCATGGTCAGACGTTCCGCTTTGTAAGTCAGATTATCGGATACCGTGTTCAGAATGGAATAGTCATTCCCGCGACGCAGCTCCAGCGTCACTTCACCGGTGATCTGGCTGGCCACCCAACGCTGCAGACCGTCGCGCAGCATTAGCGCCTGGGAATCAAACCAGCGCCCCTGGTAGAGCAAGCGACCAAGCTGACGGCCATGCGCATGGTATTGCTCAATGGTGTCTTCGTTGTGGATACCGGTCAGCAAACGTTCGTAGGCGATGTGCAGCAGTGCCATCCCAGGCGCTTCATAGATGCCACGGCTTTTGGCTTCGATGATACGGTTTTCAATCTGATCGCTCATGCCAAGGCCATGGCGGCCGCCAATACGGTTAGCTTCGAGCATCATTTCTACGTCATCGCTGAAGGTTTTGCCGTTAAGCGCGACCGGGTGGCCTTGTTCAAAGCGTACGGTTACTTCTTCAGCCGGGATTTTCACGCTCTCATCCCAGAACTTCACGCCCATAATCGGGTTCACAATCTTGACGCTGGAGTTCAGGAACTCGAGATCTTTGGCTTCGTGCGTTGCGCCCAGCATGTTGGAGTCGGTGGAGTAAGCCTTTTCGACGGACATTTTGTAGTCGAAGCCGCAGGCAATCATAAACTCAGACATTTCCTGACGCCCGCCGAGCTCATCGATAAAGTCGGTATCGAGCCATGGCTTGTAAATTTTCAGCTCGGCGTTGGTCAGCAGGCCGTAACGATAGAAGCGTTCGATATCGTTGCCTTTATAGGTGCTGCCATCGCCCCAGATGTTGACGCCGTCTTCTTTCATTGCGGCAACGAGCATGGTGCCGGTAACGGCACGGCCCAACGGCGTGGTGTTGAAATAGGTCAGGCCGCCGGTGGTGTTGTGGAATGCGCCACACTGAATGGCGGCAATGCCTTCTGCAACCAGCTGCTTGCGGCAATCAATAAGACGCGCATTTTCAGCGCCATATTCCATTGCACGGCGAGGGATAGCATCGTAGTCCTCTTCATCTGGCTGGCCGAGATTTGCGGTGTACGCATACGGCACGGCGCCTTTTTTTCGCATCCACAGCAGCGCGGCGCTGGTGTCCAGGCCACCGGAGAAAGCGATACCAATACGTTGACCAGATGGAAGATGCTTGAGAATCGTCGTCATAAAGTAAAACCCTGCTTGCCAGACTGTAGTGAGGTAAGTGCCTTAGCGCCTACTGCATGTTTATGCAAAATAAGTGAGTTTTCATTTAATCATTTTTTGTCGGGAACAGGAAGTGATTCATGCGTTTTAGCGAAAATTTTCCCGTTTCAATGCGATAACATTATGCATAACAGCAGGTTTTCTATGCTGCTTCAATTATCAATTTGAATGAGTTGACACGCTCGATGTGTTTTCAATATACTGCAGGCCGATTTTACGTCCCGTCCTCGGTACCAAATCCCAGCAGTATTTGCGTTTTTTGCTCAGAATGAGTAAAATATGCCACGTTTCAGGCGCGGGGTGGAGCAGCCTGGTAGCTCGTCGGGCTCATAACCCGAAGGTCGTCGGTTCAAATCCGGCCCCCGCAACCACTTTCCCTTTGAGTTTTTTCAAATAGTCTCTTCGAAATCGTCGCTGGATTTGAAAAAATTCTCATGGAAAGGTTTCTAAACCGCACTTGCGGTTATAGGGTTCAGTTATCTAAAGCCCCGATTTATCGGGGTTTTTTGTTATCTGACTAAAGAATAACTGGGCTTTACGCCCTTTTTTTATGTCTTGGGGGTGGGCTTGTCCACATTAGAACAGAAATTAACAGAGATGCTTACGGCGCCGGTTGAGGCACTGGGCTTCGAGCTGGTCGGCATCGAATTTATTCGTGGTCGCACATCTACGCTGCGCATCTATATTGATAGTGAAGATGGCATCAATGTTGATGATTGTGCTGATGTGAGCCACCAGGTCAGTGCCGTCATGGATGTCGAAGACCCCATTACCGTCGCTTATAACCTGGAAGTTTCCTCACCAGGGCTCGACCGTCCTATGTTCACCGCTGAACATTACACGCGATTCCTCGGTGAAGAGGTCGCCGTCGTCCTGCGTATGGCGGTTCAGAACCGTCGCAAATGGCAGGGCATTATCAAAGCGGTAGACGGTGAGATGATCACTGTTACTGTCGAAGGCAAAGATGAAGTGTTCGCGCTGAGTAACATCCAGAAGGCGAACCTGGTTCCCCACTTTTAACAGTCTGGATTGAGGTGAAAGGCCCCGATGAACAAAGAAATTTTGGCTGTTGTTGAAGCCGTTTCCAATGAAAAGTCGCTGCCGCGCGAGAAGATTTTCGAAGCGCTGGAAAGTGCGCTGGCAACGGCAACAAAGAAAAAATACGAACAAGAGATTGATGTTCGCGTTGAGATCGATCGCAAAAGCGGTGATTTCGATACCTTCCGCCGTTGGGTTATCGTTGAGGAAGTGACTCAGCCGACGAAAGAGATCACCCTGGAAGCCGCGCGTTTTGAAGATGAAAGCTTCAACGTCGGCGACTATGTTGAAGACCAGATTGAATCTGTGACCTTCGACCGTATCACTACGCAAACCGCGAAACAGGTTATCGTGCAGAAAGTCCGCGAAGCGGAACGTGCAATGGTAGTTGACCAGTTCCGTGAACACGAAGGTGAGATCATCACCGGCGTGGTGAAGAAAGTGAACCGCGATAACATCTCTCTGGACCTGGGCAACAATGCTGAAGCCGTGATCCTGCGTGAAGATATGCTGCCGCGTGAAAACTTCCGTCCGGGTGACCGTATTCGTGGCGTGCTGTACTCTGTACGCCCGGAAGCACGTGGTGCACAGCTGTTCGTGACCCGTTCTAAACCAGAAATGCTGGTTGAACTGTTCCGCATTGAAGTGCCGGAAATCGGTGAAGAAGTTATCGAGATTAAAGCGGCAGCCCGCGATCCGGGTTCACGTGCGAAAATCGCCGTGAAAACCAACGACAAGCGTATCGACCCGGTCGGTGCCTGCGTCGGTATGCGTGGCGCGCGCGTTCAGGCTGTTTCTACTGAGCTTGGCGGCGAGCGTATCGATATCGTGCTGTGGGACGACAACCCGGCGCAGTTCGTGATTAACGCAATGGCTCCGGCTGACGTGGCGTCTATCGTCGTTGACGAAGATAAGCACACCATGGACATCGCGGTTGAAGCGGGCAACCTGGCGCAGGCGATCGGTCGTAATGGCCAGAATGTGCGTCTGGCTTCTCAGCTGAGCGGTTGGGATCTCAACGTCATGACCGTTGACGATCTGCAGGCGAAGCATCAGGCAGAAGCTCACGCGGCGATCGATACCTTCACCAAATATCTCGATATTGATGAAGATTTCGCGACCGTACTGGTCGAAGAAGGCTTCTCAAGCCTGGAAGAACTGGCCTACGTGCCAATGAAAGAACTGCTGGAAATTGACGGCCTGGACGAACCGACCGTTGAAGCACTTCGTGAACGTGCGAAAAACGCACTGACCACGCTGGCGCTGGCACAGGAAGAAAGCCTCGGTGATAACAAACCGGCTGACGATCTGCTGAACCTTGAAGGTCTGGATCGCGCAATGGCATTTAAGCTGGCTGCCCGCGGCGTTTGTACGCTGGAAGATCTCGCCGATCAGGGCATTGATGACCTGGCTGACATTGAAGGGTTAACCGACGAGAAAGCCGGTGAGCTCATCATGGCCGCACGTAATATTTGCTGGTTCGGCGACGAAGCGTAATAAACTGTAGCAGGAAGGAACAGCATGACAGATGTAACCGTAAAAACGCTGGCCGCAGAAATTCAGACTTCCGTGGACCGCCTGGTACAGCAATTCGCTGACGCAGGTATCCCAAAGAAAGCTGATGATTCTGTGACCGCGCAAGAAAAACAAACCTTATTGGCGCACCTGAACCGTGAACACGGCTCCGCGCCAGACAAGCTGACGCTGCAACGTAAAACCCGCAGTACCCTGAGCGTTCAGGGCACGGGTGGCAAAAGCAAATCGGTGCAGATTGAAGTCCGTAAAACGCGTACCTTTGTAAAACGTGATCCGCAGGAAGCTGACCGTCTGGCGGAAGAAGAAGCGAAGCGTGAAGCGGAAGAACAGGCCCGTCGTGAGGCTGAAGAAGCAGCCAAACGTGAGGCACAGGCAAAAGCTGAACGTGAGGCCGCAGAACAGGCGAAACGTGAATCCGCTGATAAAGCGAAACGTGACGTTGCGGAAAAAGACAAAGTGAGCAATACAGACGATATGACTAAAACCGCCCAGGCTGAGAAAGCCCGCCGTGAAGCCGAAGCCGCAGAGCTGAAGCGTAAAGCGGAAGAAGAAGCGCGCCGCAAGCTTGAAGAAGATGCGCGTCGCGTTGCGGAAGAAGCACGCCGCATGGCAGAAGAGAACGAAAAGAACGGCAATGCGAACGCTGAGCCGACTGAAGACACCAGCGACTATCACGTCACCACCTCTCAGCATGCTCGTCAGGCTGAAGATGAAAACGACCGTGAAAGTGAAGCTGGTCGTGGCCGTGGTCGTAACACCAAAGCCGCGCGTCCAGCGAAGAAAGCCAACAAACATGCTGAATCCAAAGCCGATCGCGAAGAAGCTCGCGCTTCCCTTCGTGGCGGTAAAGGTGGCAAACGTAAAGGTTCCACTCTGCAGCAGGGCTTCCAGAAGCCAGCTCAGGCCGTTAACCGTGACGTTGTGATCGGCGAAACCATCACCGTTGGCGATCTGGCTAACAAGATGGCGGTTAAAGGTTCTCAGGTCATCAAAGCGATGATGAAGCTGGGCGCAATGGCCACCATCAACCAGGTCATCGACCAGGAAACCGCACAGCTGGTTGCCGAAGAGATGGGCCACAAAGTTATCCTGCGTCGTGAAAACGAGCTGGAAGAAGCGGTAATGAGTGACCGTGATACCGGCGCTGCGGCTGAACCGCGTGCACCGGTTGTGACCATTATGGGTCACGTTGACCACGGTAAAACGTCTCTCCTCGACTACATTCGTTCAACGAAAGTGGCCTCTGGCGAAGCAGGCGGCATTACCCAGCATATCGGTGCTTATCACGTTGAGCATGCTAAAGGGATGATCACCTTCCTCGATACTCCGGGCCACGCCGCGTTTACCTCCATGCGTGCTCGTGGTGCTCAGGCGACGGATATCGTCATCCTGGTTGTTGCTGCTGACGATGGCGTGATGCCACAAACTATCGAAGCTATTCAGCACGCGAAAGCGGCGAACGTGCCTGTTGTCGTTGCGGTGAACAAAATCGATAAGCTGGAAGCCGATCCAGACCGCGTGAAGCAGGAACTGTCCCAGTACGGCATCATGCCGGAAGAGTGGGGCGGCGAGAGCCAGTTCGTCCACGTGTCTGCGAAAGCAGGTACCGGTATTGACGATCTGCTCGACGCTATCCTGCTGCAGGCTGAAGTTCTGGAGCTAAAAGCCGTTCGCAACGGCATGGCAAGCGGTGCCGTAATCGAATCCTTCCTGGATAAAGGTCGTGGTCCGGTTGCTACCGTGCTGGTTCGTGAAGGTACCCTGCACAAAGGCGACATCGTGCTGTGTGGCTTCGAGTACGGTCGCGTTCGTGCGATGCGTAACGAACTGGGTCAGGAAGTACTGGAAGCAGGTCCGTCTATTCCGGTGGAAATCCTCGGTCTGTCAGGCGTTCCGGCTGCCGGTGACGAAGTAACGGTTGTTCGTGACGAGAAGAAAGCGCGTGAAGTTGCGCTGTATCGTCAGGGCAAATTCCGTGAAGTTAAACTGGCGCGTCAGCAGAAGTCCAAGCTGGAAAACATGTTTGCCAACATGACCGAAGGCGAAGTTCACGAAGTGAACGTTGTGCTGAAAGCCGACGTACAGGGCTCTGTCGAAGCGATCTCCGATTCTCTGCTGAAGCTTTCTACTGACGAAGTGAAAGTGAAGATCATCGGTTCTGGCGTAGGTGGTATCACCGAAACCGACGCGACGCTTGCTGCGGCATCCAACGCGATTCTGGTTGGCTTCAACGTCCGTGCAGATGCCTCTGCGCGCCGCGTAATCGACGCCGAAAGCCTGGATCTGCGTTACTACTCCGTCATCTATAACCTGATCGACGAAGTGAAAGCAGCAATGAGCGGCATGCTGTCACCAGAGCTGAAACAGCAGATCATCGGTCTGGCTGAAGTGCGTGACGTGTTCAAATCGCCGAAATTTGGTGCTATCGCAGGCTGTATGGTTACCGAAGGTGTGGTCAAACGTCACAACCCAATCCGCGTCCTGCGCGACAACGTGGTTATCTATGAAGGCGAGCTGGAATCTCTGCGCCGCTTCAAAGATGATGCCAACGAAGTCCGTAACGGCATGGAATGTGGTATCGGCGTGAAGAACTACAACGACGTTCGCGTCGGCGATATGATCGAAGTGTTCGAGATCATCGAGATCCAGCGCAGCATCGATTAATCTACCGCAGATTAGTTCAGATTGTAGGCCGGGTAAGCGAGGCGCCACCCGGCATGAATTTCAAAAGGGGCTGATAGCCCCTTTTTTGTCTGGAGAATTTATTATGGCGAAAGAATTTGGTCGCCCGCAGCGCGTATCCCAGGAGCTGCAAAAAGAGATTGCTATCATCCTGCAGCGCGAAATCAAAGATCCTCGTCTGGGCCTGATGACGACCGTTTCCGGTGTGGAAGTCTCCCGCGATCTGGCATATGCCAAAGTGTTCGTGACCTTCCTGAACGATAAAGATGAAGCTGCGGTGAAAGCGGGCATCCGCGCGCTGCAGGACGCATCAGGCTTCATCCGTAGCCTGCTCGGTAAAGCAATGCGTCTGCGCATCGTGCCTGAGTTGACCTTCTTCTACGATAACTCGCTGGTAGAAGGGATGCGCATGTCTAACCTGGTGACTAACGTGGTGCGTCATGACGATGAGCGTCGTGTGAACCCGGACGACAACAAGGAGGACTGATGAGTCGTCCTCGTCGTCGTGGCCGCGACATTCATGGCGTGCTTCTGCTGGATAAACCGCAGGGGGCGTCCAGCAACGATGTGCTGCAAAAGGTGAAGCGTCTCTATAACGCTAACCGCGCCGGGCACACCGGCGCGCTGGATCCGCTGGCGACCGGTATGCTGCCGGTCTGTCTTGGCGAAGCCACCAAGTTTTCCCAGTACCTGCTGGACTCCGATAAGCGCTATCGCGTGATTGCGAAGCTTGGACAGCGTACCGATACGTCGGATGCCGATGGGCAGGTGGTGGAAGAGCGTCCGCTGACGTTCAGCGCTACCGATCTGGCGAGCGCGCTGGAAAGCTTCCGCGGCGATACCATGCAGGTGCCATCGATGTATTCGGCGCTGAAATATCAGGGTAAAAAGCTCTACGAATATGCCCGTCAGGGCATTGCTGTGCCTCGCGAAGCTCGTCCAATTACGGTGTATGAGCTGCTGTTCCTTCGCCACGAAGGTGATGAACTGGAGCTGGAGATCCACTGCTCAAAAGGGACTTACATCCGGACGATTATCGACGATCTCGGTGAAAAGCTTGGCTGCGGTGCGCATGTGATCATGCTGCGTCGTCTGGCCGTCAGCCGCTATCCGGTCGAGCGGATGGTGACGCTGGAGCATTTGCAGGCGCTGGTCGCACAGGCGGAATCTCAGGATATTCCTGCAGCACAGCTGTTGGATCCTTTGCTGATGCCCATGGACAGCCCGGCAGCCGACTTCCCGGTCGTCAATCTGCCGCTGACCTCCTCCGTTTACTTTAAAAACGGCAATCCGGTGCGTTCGGCGAACGTGCAGGTGAGTGGTCTGGTTCGCGTGACGGAAGGCGATGACGGCAAGTTTATCGGTATGGGTGAAATTGATGACGAAGGCCGCGTTGCCCCGCGTCGTCTGGTGGTTGAGTATTCGGAATAATCGCCTGCCTTGCGATAACAGGTCGCTGCGGGTAGAATATTGCCGCTTAACGCCTGAACAAAGGCCAGCCTGCGTCAGTGCGTTAATCCTGGGGTCGCTGAATTAGAGATCGGCACCCTTTTTCCTATTTTATTCTGGAGTTTAAAATGTCTCTAAGCGTTGAAGCTAAAGCAAAAATCGTTTCCGAGTTTGGTCGTGGTTCTAACGACAGCGGTTCTACCGAAGTTCAGGTTGCACTGCTGACCGCTCAGATCAACCACCTGCAGGGTCACTTCTCTGAGCACAAAAAAGATCACCACAGCCGTCGTGGTCTGCTGCGTATGGTTTCTCAGCGTCGTAAACTGCTCGACTACCTGAAACGTAAAGATGTAGCACGCTACACTGCGCTGATCGAGCGTCTGGGTCTGCGTCGCTAATTCTGGCGAGTTTCAGAAAGAGGGGCCTTTATGGCCCCTTTTTTCAACCAGATGGCAGCAATCAGGCTGAAACTCATGTATTGTTTGTATTGATGCGATAAATGATCTTCATTGCAGAGTTTCGCGCGACTAATGACAGCCTTACCAGTCGTTAAGGCTGTCATTAGTCGCGAGGATGCAAGAGGATCGGTTCTCTGAGCGGTGCATTCGCTAATGCGCGCTCACCATTTTGAAAGGATAAAAATTTTGCTGAATCCGATCGTTCGTAAATTCCAGTATGGCCAGCACACGGTCACTCTGGAAACCGGCATGATGGCACGTCAGGCGACGGCTGCCGTTATGGTTAGCATGGATGACACTGCGGTCTTCGTGACCGTTGTTGGTCAGAAAAAAGCGAAACCAGGCCAGGACTTCTTCCCTCTGACCGTTAACTACCAGGAGCGTACCTACGCTGCCGGTAAAATCCCGGGTGGTTTCTTCCGTCGTGAAGGCCGTCCAAGCGAAGGCGAAACCCTGATCGCGCGTCTGATTGACCGCCCGGTTCGCCCGCTGTTCCCGGAAGGCTTCGTTAACGAAGTTCAGGTTATCGC
>DKMD01000028.1 GCA_002470465.1 Pluralibacter sp. UBA7423 | reverse complement strand
GTCTATTTTTGTTTATCCTCTTCAGTAGGCAGCCTGACTGCTGCGACTTGTCATGGCCTGCAGTAACCGTTATAACAATAGCGTCTGACCTGTCAGAGAGGAAAAACTATGGCCAGGTTAGCACGCGCTCGTGATACCACTCAAAATCGCAATGTTGTTTAACGATGCTTTGGCCGCCTGAAAGAATACCGTCGCATCACTACCTGTTATGACAAGACGGCGATAAACTATTTGGTAATAGTGAAACTGGACTGCATCCGGCTTTTTTTACCAATGGTTATGCAATGAAGGGACACCGCCCAAATGACATCAAGGCGATTTTTCCCAACGCAGGGGGACCTACTACCTATGAATATAGGTAAAAAAGACTACCAATTAAGAGTGCCATAGCTTTACCAAACGTGGTTGTAACGAATAGTGATGTCAAAGGAAACCCGAGCCTTTACATCAATGTGAAATATTACATCAACACCTCTGACAATGTTTGCCGATAACTTTTTCGATGTGATTAATGCATAACTATTTACATAGTAAAAAGAGTGTCTGCCTGCTGTTTTTTTGTCAAGATATTCTATAAAAGTTTTATGCGTGAACTCAACCCTATCGCCGATGTTACTCATTTTTAAATTTAATTATAAAAACAAAACTCGAATTATATATTGTCGGGAGGTTTGGAAGTTTATTCCTGTTTTTTCTGAGCATGCTGATTGCAAGCATTGCATTATGAGACGGTAGCTACCCCATCATCGCGGGGGCGGGTTTCAGCGCCTTGACGTTAGCGATTCTTTTTGGAATTACTCATAAGTAACACCATCTACCCCAAAATTTGGCAAAAATGTGATGATGGTGTTTTGTTTTCCAAACAGTACTTGTTACGTAAGGGTATCAGTTTATACGGATTCCGACTGACATTTTCATAAATTTCAGAAGTGGATTTCAAAGGTGTCGTCATCGATATATTATAACTATCAACCACTTTTTTCTGGCCTGTTTATTAGGAGGGAAAATGTTTCATATTGATAAGCATACCCTTTGGTTAATCGGTGCAGGAAGTGATATGTGTGGATAAGTCACAATTTTAGCAGCAAAGTCAGTAATCAAGGCTAAAGGCAATGAAGTTGCTGTCGCCATAGTCACGGTCGTTATTTTCGGCACTCTCGCCATATTTTTATATCCCGCAATATACCCATTATTGGGTCATTGGTTTAACGCAGAAACATACGGTGTTTATATTCGCTCCTCAGTATACGAGGTTGCTTAGGGTGTTGCCGCAGGTCAAGCCATACCATCTGGTGCTGAAAACTCTGTATTGATTTCAAAAATGCTGCGAGTAATGATGCTTCCCCTTTCCTTATGCTGTTAGCCACTCGAGTAAAAAAAGCTGTCCCCAACAGGTGATGGTAGAAAAAGTAAGGTTACCATTCCATGTTTTGCCATTATATTTAATTTTTAACTCTTTCCACCTGCTCCCGTACTTGAGCATCGCGAACTATGTAACAGTTCCCCTTGTGGTTAATACAATAGAACTCTCTAAACTTAGTGAGAGAAGTAACAGGATGACTAAAAACACCTTAGAGTCATTTATGGACTGACTCCGCTACGGCAACTCTTTGATAAGAAAATAAAAAACCAACTTTCCACGTAAGCGGAACAGCACCAAATCACTAAAAGTGGTTTGGTTGTTCTGTTTAATCAATATTTAGCTTAGATAGTACATGCTAAGCTACCCACACTAATTTCTGGTAACGCTATGCGTCCGCGATATAAAAGGGTTTTAAAAGATGATTACACACTATGCATGTTCAGTAAAAGAGAGCTGGATTTTTAAAAACGGAATGTCTGCATTAATGTTATTCGCTTTGTTTTCATTCGATGCTAATTCAACTATCAAAGAAGGTGAACAATACTCTGTTCTACAACAACCTGTCGCTCAGGCTCCCGACGTTATCGAGTTCTTTTCATTTTATTGCGGACCCTGCTATCAGTTTACGCAGCGCTACCCAGTCAGCGAGGGGATTAACCGTGTCCTGCCTGCCGATAAAATGGTCACCAAATACCACGTCAGTGCAATAGGGAAACTGGGAAATGAGCTGACCGAAGCTTGGGCTATCGCAATGGTCATGGGAAAGAGTGATGCTATCGAAAAACCATTGTTTGAGGCAGTGCAAAAAACTAAAAATTTGCGCAAAGCCAGTGACATTAAAGCCATTTTCTCCCATGCAGGGGTGACACCTGCTGAATATGAAAGCGCTCAAAATAGTCTGGTGGTGAAGGCGTTAATCGCGAAGCAGGAAGCAGCGTTGCAACAATTTTCGGTGTCTGGCACGCCATCGTATTACGTTAATGGTCGCTATAAAATAAATAATTCTGGAATTAATGCTGATACGCCTGAAGGTTACGTCACCGGGTTTGCCGGAGTGGTGAGCTATCTGTTGGAGCTGTGACCTAATACTTCAGAAAGATCACGTTATACTTCTGCGGATGATAGGCTCTGACTTTTCAGATGCTGATATTGCCCTTTCCGTACCATGTGCTTTGGTTCAATACCCACCAGGAGCGTCCGGGTCCGTCGAAATGATTTGAATCCAGGCATCCTTCGTAACTTTCATTTGATATTGCGGTGAACCTGCTCAACAAGATTATTCAGATACTTGTTTTGCCTGACGAGGATGTTCTCCTCATCAGGTTTACCAGCAGAGTAGCGTTATTGACACCGCTTTATCTTTCGTCACTATTTTAGGTTCATCCGTGATGACGGATAGTCTTGCGAAAGAAGCGCAATGCCGCTACTTCATTACCCAGACGGTCAGCAAAATGCTGATGGTCTGACCTGAACTGTCAACAGCCCGATACATATATCTCCACTGCCCTTTGACCTTGATGTAGGTTTCATCCAGTCGCCAACGGCACCCTACACACACTTATGATGGAGAAATGCTTTATCCAGTAATGGCACCAGGCGTATGACCCTGCGATGGGGTGTGGAATAGTCAACAACAATACCACGCTCTGCCATTATATTTTCCAAATCGCGCAAGCTCAGTGAGTAAGTCAGATACCAGCAAACACACTAGCCGATAATGTCGACGAAGTAATGTTATCTTTTGAGGTTTTTTGGAGCAAAGGCATTAATAGTTAGCATCATAAAAAAACAGCATGTTATTGGAAGCTATCTTAATGCGGCAGAACCGGTTTTCTGTGCCCAAAGAATCTACTAACGAGTATCCATAGGCAACAACGCGCGTTGGTTAACAAAAATACTGCGTCAATGCACGAGATTTTTTTATCTGTATAAGTGGTAATTATAACGAAAACTATATATTTAGATATGTTAACGAAATAATGTAAATTTGCAGTCATCATGTTAGGGACCGCAGGGAATGAAACCCTTGCTCTAAACTTAAGGAAGGTTGCTTTATGAAGGCTCGTTTAAACAAGGTGGCTCTACTGTCACTTTCACT
This sequence comes from Pluralibacter sp. UBA7423, assembly GCA_002470465.1. Taxonomy (GTDB): domain Bacteria; phylum Pseudomonadota; class Gammaproteobacteria; order Enterobacterales; family Enterobacteriaceae; genus Scandinavium. The sequence goes on along the minus strand of DKMD01000028.1, from coordinate 14,537 downwards.
GATTTTTTCTGCTAATTCCCTTGCTGATAGGCTGCAGTGTGAAAACACCGATTTCACATTGCAAACTCTTGGCACAGGCGGCCCAATCACCGATGATCAACGGGCTTCATCCGGCGAGGTTATCTGGTTGAATGGCAAATCCGCTATTCTGATCGATGCCGGTGGTGGTGTGTTCTTACGCTTTGGTCAGTCGGGAGCCCGGCTGGAAGATCTTAAACTGATCGGTATCACCCACTTCCACACGGACCATGTCTCTGATCTGGCGGCTATCCTCAAAGGCGGTTACTTCTTACGCAAAAAGGAAGTGATTGATCTGGCTGGCCCGGCTGGCGGAGGGGCATTCCCTTCTATGACGCAATATTTCCACGATCTGTTCAAAAAAGAAGACGGTGCTTATTCATACCTGAATGGTCTGTATAACGCCACGGATGGGTTGCAACTGGAAAGTAAGGTCAAAGATATCGACTATACCGCGACAGAGCCGCAACTGGTGTATCAGGATGCTGAGATGAAAGTTACCGCTCTGGGGATCCCGCACGGCGATGTGCCTTGTCTGGCATTCCGTATCGAAACCACAAAAGGCACTATAGTCGTCTCCGCCGATCAGAATGGTAGCAATAAGGCCTTTGTACCTTTCGCCAAAGGCGCTGACATGCTGGTGATGCCCCTGGCGATTGACGAGAATGCCGATACCGAATCGAAATTTATGCATGCTGCCCCGGATGTGGTCGGTAAAGTTGCTGCCGAAATTAACCCTAAAGTGCTGGTACTGAACCACTTTATGGGCAAAGGCCTACGTCTGAAAGATCAGTCACTTAAGACAGTGAAGCAGTATTACCGCGGAAAGGTTTATACCAGCCGCGATCTCTCCTGCTTCCCGATTTCATTAGCTGATGGGAAGGAATAATTAATGAAAAAAGATATCGCATTGTCAATCATGGTGGGCTCTGTGCTGACCGCAGGAATGATCGCACCGGTTTCTGCTGCGGATGCAGAGAATGTGGCCAATAAGATTGAAAACAAAGCCCCGACCAATAGCGGAAAATGTGCCAGCGGTAAATGTGGTACGGAAAAAATCTACGGACAGGCTAACCTGAAACACGATCCACAGGATCAATTGGTGCGGGCCCGCGATGGTAAATGCGGCATGACAGGTGAAGGTGTTAAAAATCAGGAATCCCCGCAACAGGTAAATCACGGAAAATGTGTCAGTGGCGTATGCGGGAAATAGCTAGGAATAGTGCCGGTATCGGGCTGCGCAACGAGCACATACTGGCGCTGTTACAGCAACCAAAGCGCCAGGGTATCGATTTTCTTGAACTGGCACCCGATAATTGGATGAATATTGGTGGCGCAAAAAAGGAGTATTTAGCGGACGTCAGCAAAAAATATCCCCTGATTGCCCACAGTCTGAGCCTGTCGATCGGCGATGTCTGTCCATTGAACGAAACATACATTAACGATGTGCGCCGCTTTCTGGATGAATACTGCATCGATATTTACAGTGATCATCTGTGCTTTTCCCGTGACTCGCATGGGTATCTCTATGATTTACTGCCAGTGCCGAGATTCGCCGATACGCTGCCTTATCTCGCGCAACGTATTGATCATGTGCAGAACCTGTTGGGGCGGCGGCTGGTACTTGAAAACGTCTCCTCCTATCACCGTTATGCCGGTGAGATGCCGGAATCTGAATTCTGGGGAGAGCTATTGCAACGCAGTGGTTGTGGCATGTTACTGGATATCAATAATGTCTACGTCAATGCCTTTAATCACGGCTTTGATGCGCTTGACTATATCCGCAGTATTCCCGGCGGCGCAATTGTGTATTACCACATCGCGGGCCACCTAAAATATGAGGAGTTTCGGCTCGATACACACGGCACGTCGGTGCAGGAAGATGTGATGGAACTGGTCAAGCAGACGTTTCATCTTCATGGTGACAGGCCGCTACTGCTTGAACGGGATAACAATGTGCCACCGCTGGATGACCTCTGTGAGGAACTGGCAGCACTCCGGGCATATATTGCGTAACCAAGGAGGTATTGTGAGCACGCTACATACAGTGCCTGTATCACTTGCAACCGTAGAAGCTGAGTTTTCTGCCCGACTACGCGCCAGTGGCACAGCAGCTGAATCGTATACCTGTGGCATGAAGCTGTACCGCAAAATCGTCAGGGAAAATATTAGTGGTGTACTGCAAAGCGTTTTCCCGCTGTTTTGCCGTAGCCTGGATGAAGCGGATATTCACCAGCTTGCGGATGCATTTATTCAACAGCATCAGGCCAGTCAGCCGGAGTTTCATCAGGTGGCAACGGAGCTGCTACTTTTCATGCGTGACAAAGGGCAACTATCAGCACGTGATCTGGCATTGGTGGAATATGAATGGCTGACTTACGCAGTGGAAATTGATGACAGTGAGGTTCCGTTATCACAATTTATAACGCTGCATCCTGAACAGTTGAATGGTATTGAGGTCGAGCTGAATCCGACGCTAAAAATAATTGCCTTACCATTCTGGTTAAAAGAGGGAGAACTTTATTATGAGGAAATGCCACTTCTGTATTATTACGCACTTTACCGTAAACATAATAATGTGCTTTATCAGAAGAGGCTCAGTCTGGTCGACGTGCAGCTATTATCGGAGCTTAATGACCGGATAATGATGGTGAGCTTGGAGCAATTGAAAAATAAAGCCGCGCGCTATTCACCTGAATTACATTTTCACTCATGGCTGGTAGCCAACAATAACGATGAACTATTGTCATTAAAGTTCAAGGGATAATATTATGCTTACAAAGCTGATCTCATGGTACAATTTAATTGTATCTAAAATCATGAAAGTTGATTTCATTGCATTATTGCTTATCCGCCTTTATTTAATTCCGGTAATTTACGAAGGCGCACATTCCAAAGTGATGGGTTTTAGCGGTACGGTTGCCTGGTTTTCGCAATCAACAGCTGAGGGGGGGCTTGGGCTGCCGTTTCCATGGTTGCTGGCGTTTCTGGCCACCTCAACCGAAGTGCTTGGCCTGATCTGCATCGCTCTAGGTCTGTTTACCCGAATCTTGGCCATTCCGATGATAGTGGTTATGAGTGTCGCCAGCCTGATGGTTCACTGGTCACATGGTTGGCTGGCCATTGCCAGCAATAGTATGGAATCCTCTCAGCGTATGACGGCTTTCCTGCAATGGCTGATTGAGAACTTCCCGGGCCGTTATAACTATATTACCCAGTTAGGTGATCCAATTATTCTTAATAACGGTATCGAATTCTCTGCTACCTATTTCATCATGCTATTGGTTCTGCTGGTTTACGGCGGTGGTAAATATGTCAGTGTCGATCACTGGCTGAAAAAAATTACTCCGGTCTGGCGTAATAAATAATACAAAACCGCTCTTAAACACGGCAGAATGCTCAGTATACACCGGAGCATTCTGCCGTGTTTCCCCTTTTTGCCGGACTAAAAGTGTACTTATGTTTGATCTTGATGGTTAGGAGATTGAATCGCCTCTTTGAGATAGAATACCATGAACGGTATTTATCTCTCACGGACTAACCTTGATGCCGCTTTTGTTAGCCAGCCAAGCTTTGATTTACCGCCACTGCTGTACTGCGATGGCGTAAGTCCGAGCCAGACTGCGAGTTGGCGTCCATTCTACCGATACTGGCGACCAGCGCACATGCCGTTATGGGGCTAATCCCTTTCAGTTCCGTCACCCTCTGACTACGGTGATCAGCTTTGGCCATACGAGACAGGATCCGATCGTATTCAGCGATGTTATCTTCAATGCGATTAATGTGTTCCAGCAGGTTATCAGCACATTGCTGGGCCTGAAGCGGCAAGGAGTTCTTCTGTTCAGACACGATGTGGCGCAGGGTATCTGTACTTCTCTGACTGGTTCGCCACCGCACCACACAATGCCCGGGACGTCACGCCGGATGTCAGCCCTGACTATGTCACTGCTGACAAACAGCTTAACCGTAAACCTGACGGGGGGGAGTACATTCCGGGTCTGGGCATTCATTCCCGTAAAATAAAATACATTCCTGGAAAAGCCATCAGTCAGCAGATGCTGGACCAGATGAAAAACGAGGATTATGTCGGCGTCTACTCCCCGCTTGAAGGGCTGGACGTTTCGCATGTGGGTATTGTGGTCTGCCACGACGGGCAGGTATGGTTCAGGAATGCCTCTTCGCTGGCCGCCAGCAGAAAAGTGGTGGATTCGCCGTTTCTGGAATACATGCGCGCGAAACCGGGCATGGTCGTGCTGCGGGCCGAGTGACCCGCCCATTACCGGAACCGCTGGATGAAAGTATCTCCGAACAACTGGATATCATTAACACCGCGTTCAGGGTAACCGAAGCGGCCTGTATGGCACATGCCCGATGCAAGATCCACGATGTTCATGTCCGCCACCCAACAGTAGTGACAACAGAAGCGCTGAACCGTATCGGGGCGCTGTACGCCATCGAGTCGAAGATCCGCAGCAGTCCGGCAGAAGAGCGACTGACCGCCAGAAAAGCCAGAAGCGTTCCGCTGATGCAGTCGCTGTTCGGCTGGATATAGCAGCAAATGGGCACCTGTCGCGCCACTCAGATGCGGTGAAAGCATTCGCATACCTGCTGCAACAATGGGAGGCGCTGAACCAATACTGTCGCAATGGCTGGGTGGAGATAGACAGCAACATGTGCGAAAACGCTCTCCGGGTGGTAGCTCTGGGACGCCGTAACTACATGTTCTTTGTCCCTGATGGTGGCGACGACAGTGCGGCAGTCATGTACAGCCTGATCGGTAGCTATAAACTTAACGGCATCGAGCCAGAAGCATGGTTGCGTCACGTGATCGGCGTTTTCAATACATGGCCAGCTAACTGTGTGAAAGAGCTGCTTCTCTAGAACGTCACTCTCTCTGTAAAGTAATTTTTACCCCACGTCCTTCACGTGGCGCTTACTTTTTTATAGCGCTTTGCTTGCCATGTGTTGTATCGCCCGTTGCGCTTATTCGCAAATACATCAATTCTCTGCTAGGCCAGTTCTGCCATGCAGACTGTGCGACTCAACATCTGCATCCTTCCCCTCCAACCGATAGCATATTTTTCGAAGTTTTCCCGGGTCAGTTCAGCAAAGGGCACGTAATCGTAACGGAATGTACGTTCACAAAATCTGGTATGTGACTAGCAGGAGAAGTCACTGCCGTGTTTGTTATTTCATTCAATTCCATGTTCACCAGATCTTCCAAACGGCTTGGGGGTGAGCACTCGGCAGACAATGCCGTTGGATTTATATAATAACGAATTGGTTAACAGCCGCCGAAGGCCATGACGGGATTGCTGCTAATAAATGCAGCGCCTTTTAATCAAATAACTAAACCGGGTAGGCATCTATACGGAATGTTCAACGCAGTTGGACCCCTATAAATTTTTATCTTGCGCTTTTGTATAGCAATAAGCAGTTAGTATTTTTCCTTAGACACGATCAATAAGGAGCAATATTGCAGGATGTATGCAACGCCTGCTTTTGTTGTGAATTTAACCGATGGATGCAATCTTGGATCAAAAAAATAAAAATTCGCTCTGTTAAGCACCTCCATTTCGGAGGTGCTTAATGTGAACTATTCTGATTGATTTTGGCGCAAGCTGCTATACGTACTGGAGTTTTGCAAAATAAAATGGGCTCACTGACTTCTCCTCATTTGCATCCAGAAAATCAGCCCACCACTGCAGCATCAGCCTGCACTCATCCAGAAATTCCGCTTTATGGATATAAGCCGCACGTATGCCATTTCGCTCCTGATGACTCATCTGGCGTTCCACTGCGTCCCTGGACCATAATCCTGACTCAATTAATGAACTGCAGGCCATTGCCCTGAAGCCATGACCACATACATCCACTTTCGTGTCGTAACCCATTAGCCGCAATGCGTTATTCACGGTATTTTCGCTCATAGGTTTCCATGGATTGTGATCGCCGGTGAAAATTAGTTCGTGTTCACCGCTGATGGTGTGGCTCTGCCTCAGTATTTCCAGCGCCTGACTGGAGAGCGGTACCAGATGCTCTGTACGCATTTTGGAGCCACGATGAGAGTACTTAACCCCTTCAATAGGTTTCCGTTCGGGATGTATGGTCCACATTGCTTTCTCTAAGTCGATCTCAGACCACCTGGCAAAGCGTAATTCACTGGAACGAATAAAGATAAGCAGGATGAGTCTGGTCGCTAGTCGGGTGAGTGATTGCCCTCTGTAGGCATCCAGTCGTTCAAGAAGCTCTGAAATACGATTTAAAGCGAGGGCAGGGCGGTGCTGACGTTTAAAGCGCCAGCCATATCCACGGCAGGGTTATAACTGATCATGCCTGACTGGGCAGCATATCGCATGATTGCGGAGATGCGCTGCTGAAGGCGGGCTGCAATCTCATATATCTTTTTGGCTTCGACTGCTTTAACGGGGATAAGTAAATCTGGAGTCCTCAGGGTGGTAATATCACGTGAACCGATAAAGGGGAAAACATGAGTCTCGAGACTTTTCAGTATCTTCTTACTATGTGAGGCTGACCATTTTTTATTGCTCTTATGCCACTGTCTTGCTATGCCTTCAAATGTCTGAGCTGCTTCGGGTACAGACTGTTTGATTCGTTTCTGTTCGCACGGATTTTAGCGTCAGTGAGCGCCATTGGCGGTATCTCCTGATAGTCAAAGGGGTATAAATTTTATCGAATCAGACTATACCCTCAGTTGTACCCTCGCGAGGGACTTGATGCGGGTTGAAGTTGATTGAGTTGGGTGGAGTTAAGGGAATGTAGAAGTGTTAATTCTGGCGGGCTTGGAATGCAAAAACGGACCTCCGTGGAGGTCCGTTGATATGAATTTGGTGCCCGGACTCGGAATCGAACCAAGGACACGGGGATTTTCAATCCCCTGCTCTACCGACTGAGCTATCCGGGCAACGGGGCGCATTAAACTAGATTCGACACGCGTCGTCAACGAAATTTGTTTGTTTCGCGACGGACTGCGCAAACTCTCGCCATTTTTACAACAGTGCTCAGTATCAGCGTCTATAACAGTGTCGGTTTGTATGCGTAATAACTGAATTTATAACGGTTTTCATCACGATTTTTCTGCCTTATCCGATGCATTCATGCATATCGATAGCATCTTGCACCCTCTTATAAAAGGTGCAATCATTGCGCGAATTTTCTCCTCTATCCTCCGGGGCGCCAGTATGTTTATCGTCAAACATCGTTGCCAGACTCACTTCGCGCTGCCGCGAGGGCGTTCCCTTATCTTCGCAGAATCTTCTATGCTCACCATGCGGTGAGGCCGACGCACGCTCACTGCAGGACAGCAGTAAAACCAGAGACCGTCTGCTTTTACTGATGTCTGGCGGTCGGAGCTGGTTACCAGTCAGACCCGGACAGTTTGTGGGCGCGATAGCTGTCGCGTCCGGGCATTTTACTCTCCCGATTTGGGTAGTCGCGCTTATGAAAACATTGCACATTGCCGCAAGCCACGAGCTTGTCTCACGCCTTTCCACTCACCGTCGCGTGGTGGCGCTGGACAGCACCGACTTCACCGACGTGGCGGCAGTCGTCATCACTGCTGCGGACAGCCGCAGCGGCATTCTTACTTTGCTAAAGCGCACCGGTTTTAACCTGCCGGTGTACCTGTTCTCTGAGGAACCGTGCGATGTACCTGAGGGCGTGAATGCCGTTATCGGTGGTAGCATGCAGCAGTGGCTGGAGCTGGAGGCTGCTGCCGCGCGCTATGAAGAAACGCTGCTGCCGCCGTTTTTCGATACCCTGACGCAGTACGTTGAGATGGGTAACAGCACCTTTGCCTGTCCGGGCCATCAGCACGGCGAGTTCTTTAAGAAGCATCCGGCCGGTCGTCAATTTTATGATTTCTTCGGCGAAAACATCTTCCGGGCTGATATGTGCAACGCCGACGTGAAGCTCGGCGATCTGTTAATACATGAAGGTGCCGCTAAGCGGGCGCAGAAGTTTGCGGCGAAAGTATTTAACGCCGACAAAACCTGGTTTGTGCTGAACGGCACGTCGGCGGCAAATAAGGTCGTGACGAATGCGCTGCTGACCCGTGGCGATCTGGTGCTGTTTGACCGCAACAACCATAAATCCAACCATCACGGGGCGCTGATCCAGGCGGGTGCTACGCCGGTGTATCTGGAAGCGGCCCGCAATCCGTTTGGCTTTATCGGCGGGATTGATGAGCACTGTTTTGATGATGGCTACCTGCGCGACCTGATTCAGGAAGTGGCACCGGAAAAGGCGGCAGAACCACGCCCGTTCCGCCTGGCGGTGATTCAGTTGGGAACCTATGACGGCACGATTTACAACGCCCGCCAGGTCGTCGACAAAATCGGCCACCTGTGTGATTACATCCTGTTTGATTCGGCGTGGGTAGGCTATGAGCAGTTTATCCCGATGATGGCGGACTGCTCGCCGCTGCTGCTGGACCTCAATGAAAACGATCCGGGCATTTTTGTGACCCAGTCCGTACACAAGCAGCAGGCCGGTTTTTCCCAGACTTCGCAGATCCATAAGAAAGATAACCACATCCGCGGCCAGGCGCGGTTCTGCCCTTATAAGCGGCTGAATAACGCCTATATGCTGCATGCGTCAACCAGCCCGTTTTATCCGCTGTTTGCCGCTCTGGATGTGAACGCGAAGATCCACGAAGGGGAAAGCGGGCGTCGTCTGTGGGCGGAGTGCGTCACGCTGGGTATTGAAGCGCGCAAAGCCATTATCGCCAACTGCAAGATGATCAAACCGTTCGTTCCACCGACGGTGGCTGGCCGTCCGTGGCAGGATCACGCCACCGAAACCATTGCCAAAGAACGGCGGTTCTTCAGCTTCGGCCCGGGCGACCGCTGGCACGGATTTGAGGGCTACGCGCAGGATCAATATTTCGTCGATCCGTGCAAGCTGCTGCTGACCACTCCGGGCATCGATGCGGACAGCGGCGAGTACACAGAGTTTGGTATCCCGGCAACCATCCTTGCGCATTACCTGCGTGAAAACGGTATCGTGCCGGAGAAGTGCGATCTCAACTCCATCCTCTTCCTGCTGACGCCAGCTGAAAGTACGGAGAAGCTGGCCCAACTGGTGGCGATGCTCGGCCAGTTCGAACAGCATATCGAAGACGATACGCCGCTTGCCGCCGTGCTGCCGACCGTCTACAACAAATATCCTGTGCGCTATCGCGATTACACTATTCGTCAGCTATGCCAGGAGATGCATGACCTCTACGTGAGCTTCGATGTGAAGGATCTGCAAAAGGCGATGTTCCGCAAGGCGAGCTTCCCGGCCGTAGTGATGAACCCGCAGGATGCCAATATCGAGTTTATACGCGGCAACGTGGAGCTGGTGCGTCTGAGCGAAGCGGAAGGGCGGATTGCTGCCGAAGGCGCGCTGCCTTACCCGCCGGGCGTGTTGTGCGTGGTGCCGGGTGAAATCTGGGGAGGTGCGGTGCTACGCTATTTCCTGGCGCTGGAAGAGGGCGTCAACCTGCTGCCGGGCTTCTCGCCGGAGCTGCAGGGCGTTTACAGCGAGAAAGATGCCGACGGAATCAAGCGGCTTTATGGCTACGTTTTGAAGTAATGCCTGATGGCGGCGCTGCGCGTCTTATCAGGCCTGTGATGGGGATTTTGTAGGCCCGGCAAGCGGAGCGCCGCCGGGCAAGTCAGAGGGATTAGTGTGCGATGGACTGCGACTGCGTACCGGCAGGAACGCGAACGTGCTTATATTTGAACAGCGCCACGAACGCGAAGGCCAGCACCAGTGAGTAAGCCGCGAAAATCAGCCACACGCTCTTCCAGTCGGTAATGCCGCTGGTGGTGTACATCTCCACTACTTTTCCGCTGACAATCCCGCCGAGAATGCAGCCGAAGCCGTTGGTCATCATCAGGAACATGCCCTGGGCGCTGGCGCGGATTTCCGGCTTCACCTCTTTCTCCACGAACACCGAACCGGAGATGTTGAAGAAGTCGAAGGCGCAGCCGTAGACAATCATCGACAGCACCAGCAGCACGGTGCCGAACGGCGTCGGGTCACCATAGGCAAACAGCCCGAAGCGCAGCATCCACGCGAAGATACTGATAAGCATCACGTTCTTAATACCGTAGCGGCTCAGGAAGAACGGAATCGTCAGGATAAACAGGGTTTCGGAAATCTGCGAAATCGACATCATTACCGAGGCGTGCTGCACGATAAAGCTGCTGGCAAACAGCGGATCTTTATCGAAGCTGTGCAGGAAGGTGTTGCCGAACATGTTGGTGATTTGCAGCTCTGCGCCCAGCATCATGGAGAAGATAAAGAAAATCGCCATGCGCTTGTTTTTGAACAGCGCGAAGGCATCGAGGCCCAGCATGCTGCTCCAGCTCTGGTTTTTCTGCTGATTGGAGACCGGAATGTGCGGCAGCGTCAGGGTGAACAGCGCCAGCAGCAGCGAGAGCGCCGCGCCGATATAGAGCTGCATATGGCTCAGTTCAAAACCGGAGAAGCTCACCGCCCACATGGCGATGATGAAACCAATGGTGCCCCAGATGCGGATCGGCGGGAAGTCCGTGACGATGTCCATGCCTGCGGATTTCAGGCGATAGTAGGAGATAGTGTTCACCAGCCCAAGCGTTGGCATATAGGCCAGCGAGTTCAGGAGGATCACCACAAACATCGCCCCCGGCGTGGTCACGCCCGCGGCCATAAACAGCGTACCTGCGCCGACCAGGTGGCAGAATGCGTATACCCATTTGGCGCTGATCCATTTGTCCGCCACAATCCCCAGCAGCGTTGGCATCAGCACGGCGGCGATCCCCAGCGAACTGTAAACGGCACCGATAGCTGCGCCGTCGAATTTGAGCGTGACGAACATATAGGAGCCGAGGGTGGTCAGCCAGCTCCCCCAGAGGCAGAACTGCAGGAACGACAGTGTTTTAAGCTGCAGCTTAAGGTTCATGTTACTTTCCTCACAAAGTGATGCGGGCTGTGTTGCTGTGGAAACATTTACGGGGTCAATTTGATGCAATTCTATCGTTCAGGCGTCATGCGTTTTGTTACCTCCCGCAAATAAATGCAATCTTTTCTTTTTTGCAGAGCAAAAAGGTGACGCAGTTAACGCTTTGGGGCGATCAGAAGGCGGGAAATACGCAGGAAGGCCCGGAAAACCGGGCCTGAGAAGGAATTATTTACGGCGGTAGCTTTTCTGGGTGTTATTCACTTTATACAGATAGCGACGTGACTCCGCTGAAGGATGGCGGGTGGTCAGCGTCTGGTAAACATCGCCCGGCGCCATGCTGTTGATAATGTTGGCAGCCTGAACCTTATCGTTGGAGAACACACGCAGTACGCTCCCTGCACCACCATTGTAGGCGGTGATCACCGCATAGCGGCGCGACGTCGGGTTATCAATACCGTTCAGATAGACGTTGTTCAGCATTGCCAGATAGGCGGTGCCGGTGTCGATATTGCTGGCCGGATCGAACAGGAAGCTGCGGCTTGGCGTGCCGGATTTCCCCTGCGCCTTGTACACGTCTTTCCCGGCGGTGTGCTGCACGACCTGCATCAGCCCCAGCGCATCGGAATTACTGACCGCATACGGGTTGAACGAGGACTCGGTCTGCATAATGGCAAGAATGAGCGACTCGTCCACGCCGTATTTGCGCGAAGCCTGGCGCACCATGCCCATATATTTATGCGCACGCTTATCGAGGTGGTTCGGCACCAGGTTGATCGTCACGCTGTAGATAATGTGCAGCCCGTTTTTGCGGCTTTGCAGACGGTTCTTCAACAGCCAGTCGGCATAATTGGAAGCTCGCCCCTGCCAGCGAATCGGCTGCCCGGTGTTGTCCACTACCTGACCGTAGAGGAACGGCTCTTTGGAGATCTGGATGTCGTCGGCGTCGGAATAGAGATCGACCGAGCCGGGATCGTCGCCCATCAGCAGGGTTTTGACAATGGTCTGGCGCAGACGACCTGCCGGATCGGTGCCCGCGATGGTTTCAAAGGTAATGGTGCCGGCATCAAAGTTTATGTGGCTACGGGTATAATACTGGTCGGTATACTTGACGTAGTCCTTCGGTCCGGCGACCAGAACCTCGTTGTACCCCCAGATATTTTCGATGTTATGGGCAAACTGCCCCATCAGGATGTCAAAACCGTTGGTGTCCTTCACCCAGGCTTCGTTGTAAGGCGTTCCTTTTTTAGAGCCTGAACACGAAATGAGCAACGGCGCAATCAGGGCTAGCGCTAAATATTTTTTCATCATTCCGGGAGTGCGTGTTGGCTGTTATGTCATGCCGGGCGGCGCTATGCGTACCCGGCCTGCTGACGCTGTACGCCCGTGCAACGAAATACCCGGGCAGCCAGTATCATTTTTACTGTTTTTCTGGCGGCGTATAGCCTTCGATGTGAACGTCTTTACCTTCGAAGAGGAAATTCACCATCTCCTGCTCCAGCAGCTTGCGGTGCTCAGGGTTCATCATGCTGAGTTTTTTCTCGTTGATGAGCATGGTTTGCTTATGCTGCCACTGGGCCCAGGCTTCTTTCGAAATTTCATTATAGATACGCTTGCCGAGATCGCCCGGATAAAGCTGGAAGTCCTGGCCTTCAGCCTCGCGCTGCAGGAAGGTACAAAAAATGGTTCTGCTCATGACTATTCCTCTTGATGACCGTCGCTCAGACCAGAGCACCGGTGCGTAACTGCTGTAACAGGCGCTCTACGGGAGCCGCAAGCCCCACGGAAGGCGGCTGGGCTAAGTTATACCAGAGTGCGCTGCCTTCATCCATGCATCCGGCAACGGACTGCACGTGGAGCCACATTGGCACAATATCGAGGTGGAAATGGCTGAAGGTGTGACGGAATGCGGTTTGCTGCATCATCTTACCCGCGTCAATCTGACGCACCGTAAGCCATTCGCGCAACGCTTCCTCGGTGGCAAACTGCGGGAAGCAGAACAGGCCGCCCCACAGGCCGCTTGGCGGGCGCTGCAATAACAGCACTTCATCTTCGTGCTGCATAATGAGGAAGTACCCCACGCGTTCCGGCAGCGTTTGCTTCGGTTTTTTACCGGGATACTGCGCCCAGCTGTGGCTGGCCCAGGCCTTGCAGCCGCTGTTGAGCGGGCAGAGTTCGCATTTCGGCTTTGAACGGGTACAGACCATCGCGCCTAAATCCATCATTGCCTGGTTAAAGCGCTCCACGCCTTTCGCTGGCGTCACGTCTTCGCTGATTTCCCACAGCTTTTTCTCGACGTCTTTCTTACCCGGCCATCCGTCTATGGCGTAGCAGCGGGCGAGCACACGTTTGACGTTGCCGTCGAGAATAGGGAAGTGTTTACCAAGCGAAAGAGAAAGCACGGCACCGGCGGTTGAACGCCCGACGCCGGGCAAATCGGCTACTTCGTCAAACGTTTCCGGAAATTTACCGTTGTGCAGCGTAGCGACCTGCTGCGCCGCTTTATGCAGATTGCGGGCGCGGGCGTAGTAGCCAAGGCCGGTCCACAGGTGCAGCACTTCATCAAGCGGTGCATTGGCGAGATCGGTGACGGTCGGAAAGCGCGCCATAAAGCGCTCAAAATAAGGGATGACGGTAGCAACCTGCGTTTGTTGCAACATCACCTCGGAGAGCCATACTTTGTACGGCGTTTTCTCTGTTTGCCAGGGGAGGGTTTTACGCCCGTATTTGTCGTACCAGTCCAGCACCTGGGCTGAAAATTGTGAGGCTTGCATGGCTACCGATTCACTGTATCAGGGACGCAGATTGCAGCACAGCGACACCGGGCTGTAAACCGGATCTTTCCCAGGCTTGCATACTTCGTCTGAGTTTGGATAATGCCCGTTTCCCGAACACTCACCAGGTAGACAGATTTTTTATGAACAACGACGTCATTTCACCGGAATTTGATGAAAACGGTCGCCCGCTGCGCCGTATTCGTAGCTTTGTCCGCCGTCAGGGCCGTCTGACCAAAGGGCAGCAGCACGCGCTGGACAACTATTGGCCGGTGATGGGCGTTGAGTTCAGCGAAGCACCTGTCGATTTCGTCGAGCTGTTTGGCCGCGATGCGCCAACCACGCTGGAGATAGGCTTTGGCATGGGCGCTTCGCTTGTCACCATGGCAAAGGCGAAACCTGAGCAGAACTTCTTAGGTATTGAAGTGCACTCGCCGGGCGTTGGTGCCTGCCTGGCTTCGGCCCACGAAGAGGGCGTGGATAACCTGCGCGTGATGTGTCATGACGCGGTCGAAGTGCTGCACAAAATGATTCCTGACAATTCTTTAACCATGGTTCAGCTCTTTTTCCCTGACCCATGGCATAAAGCGCGTCATAATAAACGCCGTATCGTTCAGGCACCTTTTGCGGAGCTGGTGAAAAGCAAACTGAAGCTCGGCGGCGTTTTCCACATGGCGACCGACTGGGAAGCCTATGCGGAGCACATGCTGGAAGTGATGTCGTCGCTCGACGGGTATAAAAATCTCTCCGAAAGCAACGACTACGTACCGCGTCCGGAATCACGTCCGGTAACCAAA
>DKMD01000040.1:92141-160230 GCA_002470465.1 Pluralibacter sp. UBA7423 | reverse complement strand
CTCAGCACCGACAGCCGGATGCTCGATTTTCTGAGCAATAAGGCACAGGTGAAGGGCGGCCCGAAATACGTTTATATCCACCCGGAAAATTTCATTTATAGCCGTTCCGGCGATACCTTCACCCGGACCAAAGGACAGGTGAAGAAAGATATTCACAAAATTATGCCGCAGGACAAATGCCATCCGTTCACCGACAGCAGCGGCAAGCGCTGGTTTGATATCGGGGACGGTGCCTGGCTCAGCGAAGACAATGTCGATGCAGATATCGGTCAGTACGACCTGGATAAACTTGGCTTTAAAGCATTTGAAGAGCCGTCCACATCCGATATGACGAAATCCCTGCATGAAGGGTGGATCAAAGACGGGTTCACCAGAATTGCAGAGTGGGTACGCCCTGAGCGCGGTATCCGGGAAAAACAGGTCTCTGACTACTACAAAGCCCTGCTGAGGAAAATGGACAGCGATAACAGTGGTGACCTGTCAGGCGAAGAACTGCGTCTCGCGGTGAATTACGCGGAACTGGATGTCAGGGATATCGCGGCACGAATGGTGGTGAAACACGACAGTGAATGGTTTGGTGGCAGCAGCCATCATCGATGGAGAACGTTTTTAAAACAGTTGGGTCCCCTCTGTGTCAGCTATGTCAAAAAGTGGTTTGACGACATGGAATGGATGAGCAAGGTGGACGGATTAAGTGGTGGTGCGCCTGTCTGGCATATGCATCCGGTGATTTTTTTGAATGCGCTTTCTGATGGCGAGGAAATGATCACCTACGAGCAATTAAAGGCAATGCTTCCTGCCGACAAAGAAAAATATGTACAGATTTATCTTGAACCTCTAAATGAAACAATGAAGCTGTTTGAAATAAATACCCCTCTGAGAAAAGCGCATTTTATGGCACAGATCCTTCATGAAACGGGCTTCTTTAAATATACTGAAGAAACTGCATCAGGAAAAGCCTACGAAGGTCGTAGTGATTTAGGTAATAACCAAGCTGGAGATGGTCCCTTGTTTAAAGGGAGGGGGTTATTACAAATTACAGGCCGTGATAATTATACAAAATGTCAGCAGTATCTAAGAACCAAACTTAACGACAACTCATTCGATATAACATCAACAACAGCTAAGGCTAGCCACCTTTCAAACAACCCAAGGTATGCGGCACTAGCATCTGGTTACTTTTGGAGATACATAAAACCTAAGTTAAACAGTTCGGCTGATAAAGATGACATATACTGGGTGTCAGTTTATGTTAATGGCTGGGCTGTACAAAAGAAACCTTATTATCCTGACAAAGCTAAAGAACCGAACCACATGGATGATCGAGTGGCAAAACTATCGATAGCTAAGAATGCATTTGGTCTGGAGTGATCGAAATGAAAAAAATACTATTATTGTCTGTTTGTGTGTTTTCTTTTTTTTGTAATGCGTCCGAAGAAGTTAATGCTGAATATACGATAACTTCCTTATATAACGGCACAATAGGGAAAAGTAACATCACAATGAGCCTTACTGCATCCAGCGGGACGTATTCTGGTGTTTATATTTATAATAAATTCGAGAAAAACATCTTGCTAAACGGAACGTCCTCTGCCGACTCGGTTGTATTGAATGAGAAAGTAGGTGAAAGTACAGCAGTGATAACGCTCAAACCTACAGTAGATGGATACAAAGGTCAGTGGTGTGGGAAGAAATGCCTTCCTGTAACCCTTTTAGCTCATGATTCATTTAAAGACGGTCTATTGAGTGGTGTAAAAATATCTGATTCTGAGAATGGTGGTTCCGAACTGAAGTTGGAATTCAATGGTAAAGTTGAAAATATATCCTTGCCGGAATCTATTGACACTCCTACCATCGATTTTATGGATGTTAATGATGATGGTTTTTATGACGTAATTGCCAGAACTGATCACAGGCCAAATAATGGAAGTCAGAGTGTGTATATTTCAACCAGTAAGGGCTTTGTGGAACAGGAAGTATTAAGCGGCGTAAATGGTACGTTGACATACAGACCATTCACTAAAAATATAGTGTTTGATTCAAAGGATGATTGCTGCGAGAAGTATAGCAAAACTATTTACTCATTCGACAATGGCAAGCTTGTTAAAATTAATGATGTGTCTTTTGATTATTCAAGCGATAAAGGTCATTCTGAAAATGGTAGTGAAGTTTCAAAATCCATGTTTGAGTCTTATTGACTATAAATAATATCAAGGGAAGTATATGCAAGGAATAATCCGTCTCGGTGACAAAACCACTCATGGTGGTGCAGTGCTGTCCTGTTCAACAACCATGTTCTTTGGCGATATCGGCGTGGCCCGTAAAGGTGATCGTGTTTCCTGCCCGGAGCATGGCGATACCACTATTATCGAAGGTAACCCAAATTATCGCGATCGCGGTGTTCCTGTGGCTTTCCACGGTCACAAGTGTGGTTGCGGTTGCACGCTTATCAGCTCACTGCCCAATGCTCTGGTGGGGTAAACGTGTCGGTTGAACTTGAGCGCATTCCCGCGCAGGAGAAACTGCCGTTCCGTCCGCGTTTTAAACGCTGGCTGTTCCTGGGACTTGTGATGCTGCTGGCAGGGGCTGCAGTAACATTCCTGTTCTGGCAAGGTGAGCGTTCAGGTGCAGCTTTCTGGGGGCTGGCAACAGGATTGCCTGTCGTATTGTGGGGCTTACTGGTTGTCGGGCGCTATTTTGGCTACGTGCTTCTTCGTGACCGTTGTGAAAGAAAAAATGCCACAACCGCCGCCCGATACCGGGCAGACGTTGCGCGCGGACAGCGCTTTGCCTGGCTTATCGGTGAAGGCCTGATTAACGGGTTGGGGTCTGCCAGTCTGATGACGCATGAGGCAGTGTTAGCCAGAAAGCCCCTGATGATGCCCTGCGAACCCGTTAATGGTGGCAACCCGGTTCGTCACCGGGCGCTGGCCGCTACCGGAGAGATGGCTGACCGGGAAGCGCATTTTTTTCAGGAGGTTATCGCCCACGTCCAGAATCTGGTGGCGTTGCTCCCTCCGACGCTGACCTGCTATCTGGCGGTGGATACCGGTGAACAGTTTTCGACACTGCCGTCGCTCCTGCAAAAAAGTGTTTCCCATCCGCTGGTGCGCATCCGCGACCTGACGGGGCTGGAAATCCTCGACTACTGGCTGGACTGTCATTATGACCGTGCTGCTGCGTTACTGGTGGTCAGCGCTCAGCTTTACGAACACCCGCCAGAGGACAGTGGCGAAGCCATTTCCGTGTTACTGCTGACCAACTGCCGTCTGAAGGATATCCCGGACGTGTCAGTCAAAGTTCACCGGCCGCAGATATGTCGCGATGGCAATCTGAATCTGGCGTTTGAACGCGTCATGATGTGGTCAGGGCTTGATAAAACCAGTCTGAAGCGGGCCTGGACCAGCGGCGGCCAGATGGCCTCCGGCGATATCTTCAGCAAGGCCCGTGAGACGTATGCTCCTGGCCTTAAGGCTGACAAAATCATTCATATTGATACGGTTGTCGGGTTTGCGGGTGTTGCCGCCCCCTGGCAGGCGTTACAGCTGGCGACCCGTCAGTGTTTGAGCGACAGCGAAGCCCAGCTTATTGTCACCGAACTTTCAGAAGACAACCGACAACTCTGTATTGTCACACCAGAATAACTCTCAAGGGATTGCTCTCCTCCGTTATGAAAATCGCATCCACTTTTCTGCTTGCGCTGATTCTGGGCGCACTATCTGTCTGCCTCACTGGCGGCGCACTCTTGTTATGGCCGGAGTGGGTTAAGGACACCTTCAATATCGGGCCATTCAGTACGACCGGCATAGTGATTATCAGCCTGCTGCAGATGCTGGCTGTGCTGATCATCGGTTGGGTACTTGAAACTGTATTCACGAAGAACGGTGAGAAGCTGGGAAAGCTGGATGTGGTAGCCTCCGGACAGCAGGCTGCTGCATCCCAGCCTGAAGCAAAGCATACTGACGCGGATACCTCCCGGTTTGTGGCTGAAGCGCTGGTCGAGCACCTGCGCCTGCGCTACCGCCGTCATTGGAAAGCCAAAGTTCGCCTGCTTCTGGTACAGGGTACCGACAGCGATATCGAAAAGGTGGTACCGGGTCTTAAGCGCGATCACTGGCAGGAGAGTGACGGGGTGGTGCTTATTCACGGCGGTCTGGCGGAAAGCGTGCCGGATGATGAGTTCCTGTCGGTACTGAAAGCCGTTCGCCCACAGCGTCCGCTGGATGGCGTGGTGCAGGTGATGAATACGGCTGTACTGCCCGATACGGCGAAGCAGGACACGCTGGTGCGTGTACGCCAGAAAACCGATACGTTGTTGGGCTGGCAGTTGCCGGTCTGGCTGTGGCTTATCCGGGAAGGTACCTGGGCCCATGACGGGGAAGGTGTGCCTCCAGCCGGCGCGTTATTTGGTCCGGGCGCAACAACGGAAGAGACCCGTGAGACACTCACCACTCTGTCCTCCGAATTGCAGACGCCCGGCGTGGCAGCATTGCTGGAGAGTTCACAGCATCACTGGCTGTTGAGTCTGTCAAAAGCCCTGCGTGGCTCGCTGCGGCGCTCCCTGGTCCCGCTGCTGACCACGCTGATGTCGGGGCCGGCCCCTTACCGTCTGCGTGGTGTGATGTTCAGTCCGGCATTGCCGGGAACCGAAACAGTACCGCATGCGCGCCTGTCACCGGCAGTCTGGCAGGAACTTGAGAATGACAGCCTGCAGGTGCATGCCCGTAAAATCGGCTTCCACTGGCAGAAGGTACTGCGCCTGGTGCTGCTTGGGCTGGTTCTGCTCTGGGGCGCAGGTACGCTGCTGTCCCTGTCCGTCAACCGCACACAAATCTGGCTGGCCCAGGATACGGCTCGGGTTGCCGCTGACACAAAACAGCCTCTGCCGGAGCGCCTTCGTAACCAGCTGGCACTGCAACAGACTATTGCCCGCCTGCAGAACCGCGAAGTGCACGGTGCGCCGTGGTACACCCGCTTTGGCCTGAACCAGGACAGCGACACGCTGAAGATGCTCTGGCCACTGTACGCCCGTAACAACCAGGCGCTGATGCGTGATGCGCTGGCCGAAGAGCTTCACAGCCAGCTGAATGCCTTTGTGCAACTGCCGCCGGCAAGCGATGCACGTACGTCTGCGACCCAAAAAACCTATAACCTGCTGAAAGGTTATCTGATGCTGGCGCGCCCGGACAAAGCAGATGCGAACTGGCTTGCCGGCAATATGCTGAAAGCCTGGCCGCACCGCAGCGGTGTGCCGGACAGCGTGTGGCAGACACAGGCCCCGAAACTGCTCGGCTTCTGGGCGCAGAACTTACCGGCACACCCTGAGTGGAAAATTACCCCCGACCGCGAACTGGTGGGCACGGTGCGCCAGATTTTGCTCAAACAGATTGGTCAGCGCAACGCTGAATCCGGTCTGTATCAGGAGATGCTCGGACGCATTGCCCGTAACTGGCCGGATTTAACCCTCGCGGACATGACCGGCGATACGGACGCCTCATCTCTGTTCTCCTCGGAAGAAGTGGTGCCGGGGATGTTCACACGCCAGGCGTGGGAAGAGCAGGTACAGGACGCCATTGATGAGGTGGTGAAGACCCGCCGTGATGAAATCGACTGGGTGCTTACTGATAAAACCCATCAGCCGGGCAGTGATGTATCGCCGGAAGCGCTCAAACAGCGCCTGACCGAGCGTTACTTCACCGATTTTGGCAACGCCTGGCTCAATATGGCCAACAGTATCCAGTGGCAGGAAGCCGCCTCGCTCTCCGAAGCGATTGCCCAGCTGAACCTGCTGGCGGATGTGCGCCAGTCACCTCTGGTGGCGCTGATGAATACCCTTGCCTGGCAGGGGCAGACGGGTGCCAAAGGAGAAGCTCTGGCTGACACCCTGGTGGACTCGGCGAAAAAACTGGTGGGGCGTAAGAAAAACGCAAAACAGTTTATTGAGCAGGCACAGGGCCCCAAAGGTCCGCTGGACGGCGTGTTTGGTCCGCTCACGGGTCTGATGGCCGGCAAGGACGGTACCGGCTCAAACGGTAACCTCAGCTTCCAGTCCTGGCTTGCCCGTGTGACCCAGGTGCGTCTTAAGCTGCAGCAGGTGACGAGTGCACCGGATCCGCAGGCGATGGCGCAGATGCTGGCCCAGACTGTGTTCCAGGGCAAAGCCATTGACCTGACCGATACCCGTGACTACGGCTCTCTGGTGGCCGCAAGCCTCGGCCAGGAGTGGAACGGCTTCGGGCAGGCGCTGTTTGTGCAGCCACTTGACCTTGCCTGGCGTCAGGTGCTGGCTCCTGCTGCAGGCAGTCTCAATGCCCGCTGGCAGAGCACCATTGTTTCGCAGTGGAACACCGCTTTTGCCGGACGCTATCCGTTTAAGGCCACCGGCAGTGATGCTTCACTGCCACTGCTGGCCCAGTTCCTGCGCAGCGACTCCGGGCGTATCGCGGCATTTATCAAAACCAACCTCGGCGGCATGCTGCATCAGGAAGGCAGCCACTGGGTGGTGGATCCGGCTGCCAGCCAGGGAATGAGCATCAACCCGGCGTTCCTTACTGCCATCAATAAGCTTGCTGATATCTCCGATATTGTTTTTGCCCAGGGCGATGCCGGCGTGCATTTTGAACTGATGGCCCGACCGTCGCGCGATGTGGCCCGCACCTGGCTGACGCTCGATGGCCAGAAACTGGATTACTTCAACCAGATGGAAAGCTGGCAGAGTTTCACCTGGCCGGGTAATACGTATTACCCCGGTGTGGATCTGAGCTGGCGTTCAGTGAACACCGAAATGCGCCTGTATGAAAGCCACCAGGGGAACTGGGGCTTCATCCGCCTGCTGGATAAGGCGCTGATCACTCCGCTCGACAGCAGCCGCACCCAGCTGGTGTGGATCACCCCGGACGGTAATCCGCTGAAATTTATCTTGCGCAGCGAGCTCGGTGACGGGCCGCTGGCGCTGCTCAAACTGCAGGGCTTCAGCCTGCCGCAGAACATTTTTGCCGTTGGTGCTGCCGACAGCACACTGACACTGGCGGGAGACGAATAAATGGCGATGGCAGAAACGTTACTGACCCTGTGTCTTCCGGATGTGGACCAGCATGCCGCACTGCTCGCTAAGAGCCGGGAAAACCTCTCTCTGTGGTCGCCGTGGCTGACACCACTCCCGACCGGTAATGGAGCCGGGGATGACCCGACCTATGAGGATGATTTCCAGCTGATGCGCGAGGAGATCAACAAGCTTTCCGGTACTGATATCGACGTACTCTGCCGCCTGGCGGAAAGCATTCTGACCCGACATGCCCGCGATATCCGGGTGGCGACCTGGTATGCCTTTGCCCGCCTGCAGCGTGACGGCGATACCGGGTTGACGGACGGCGTTCTGCTGCTGACGGCCATGCTGGAGCAGGCGGGGCAGCACTGCCACCCGCAGCGCAGCACCGCCCGTTTAGCGGCACTCGAGTGGCTGAACAGTGAGCGCGTTCTGGATGCATTAGCACGCTGGCCGGACGTGACGCGGGAAGAGACGGCCAGAACGGCGGCGGCCCTGTGCCTGCTGGAGAATGCGGTTGAGCAGTTGCCAGAGGCGGAACGCCCCACCTTTGCCGGGCTGCTTCGCATGCTGGAAACCCGCCTGGCCGGTAGCGGCGGGCTGGATACACCGGTGGCAACATCCGGCCAGGATCATGCAGGTGAAAGTCCCCACTGCACACCGACGTCAGGCGCAGCTGTACCGGAAACCGCAGCCGTCAAATCGGAAGTGGAGCTGGTCCGTCAGCTGCGCGTCCTGTCCGGCTGGGTGGTGGAGCAGCCGCAGGGCTGGCTGGCGGCTCACCGGATGATGAAGGCCGCCCGCTGGGACCTGGTGACGCAGCTGCCGGCGCTCGACGCAAGCGGGCGCACCCGCCTGCTGCCGCCAAAGGCGGACTATCGCGCCCAGCTTAAACGCCTGTACCTGCAGCAGAGCTGGACAGAGCTGATTGAACAGGTGGATGTGATGTTCACCGAAGGCGGCAACCGCTTCTGGCTCGATTTGCAGTGGTATCTGTGGCAGGGGCTGAGCCGCGCAGGGAACCCCTGGGAGCAATGGGCCGACTATATTCTGAGCGACCTGAAGCTGATGCTCAAACGTCTTCCCGGCCTGGAGGCACTTGCCTGGAACGACGGCTCGCCGCTTGCCGATGAGGTGACGCTGAACTGGATAGCCGAAAAGGTCAACGATGACATGCCGGGCTTCAGTGACGAGCCGGCAGTGGCCACCGCCGCTCAGGCAGATGACATTCTGGCACTGGAAGCGGAGGCGATGGAGAAGGGCGACAGTGAGGGGCCGGAGGCGGCACTTAGCTGGCTGCAGAATCGCCCGGACATGGCCTTACCCCGCAGCCGCTGGCTGCTGCGTCTGCTGATGGCAAAGGTGGCAGAGCAGTACGGACGTAATGAACTCGCCCTCCATTTGCTGGGTGAACTTACCGACAGCGCCCCGCAACTGACCCTCAGTGAGTGGGAGCCGGGGCTGCTGTTCGACGTGCAGGCCCGCCGTCTGCGGTTGCTGCGCATGAAAGCGGGGCGCAGTGAAAGTGACAAGGCCCGTTTTGCCCCGGAAATGGACAGCCTGCTGGCCGGGCTGATTGCTCTCGATCCGGCCCGCGCGATGGTGCTGTGCGGTTAATTGCCCCCTGATATTACGGGTCATCCCCCTTGATGACACCTTCTGTTTTCTTTTTGATATTTTCTATACTCAGGATCTCCTTACATGGATGATTTAACCCTTCGCTACTACGAAGCCGAGATGCGCTATCTGCGCGAAGCCGGTAAAGAGTTTGCCCGTGCCCACCCCGACCGCGCGGCGATGCTCAACCTGGATAAAACCGGGGCGCGCGACCCGTATGTGGAGCGCCTGTTTGAGGGCTTTGCCTTCCTGATGGGCCGCCTGCGCGAAAAGCTCGATGATGACCTGCCAGAGCTGACTGAGGGGCTGGTCAGCCTGCTGTGGCCGCATTACATGCGTACCATCCCTTCGCTCTCCGTGGTGGCCTTTAGTCCGGAGTGGCAGCAGCTGCGCAAAATGGAAATGCTGGAAGAAGGTTTCTCCGTGCTGTCGCGCCCGGTCGGGCCGGAGAAGACGGTCTGTCAGTACCGCACTACCCGCGCGGTGCCGCTGCAGCCCCTGAACCTGGCAGACGCCCGTCTGCAGACCGAACCGGATGGCCGTGCTGCCATTCGTCTGCGTTTCGACTGCCCGGACAAAGTGGACTGGTCAAAAGCCGGTATCGATAAGGTAGCCATCTACCTCGATGCTGACAGCCCGGTGGCCTCGGCGCTGCATCTGGCGCTGACCCGTCGGGTGCAGGCGATGTATGTTCGCCATGCTGAAACCCGCACCGAACGGGTACGCTTTGACGGCTGGTGCAAGCCGATGGGCTTTGACGATACCGACCGGCTGTGGCCGAAAGGGGATTCCGCGTTCAGTGGCTACCAGCTGCTGCTTGAGTATTTCAGCTTTCGCGAGAAGTTTATGTTTGTGGAGCTTAAAGGGCTGGAGCTGGCCGGCCTGAGTGCGAAAACCACCTGGTTTGAGACCGATATCGTACTCGACGGCGGCTGGCCTTCTGACATGCCGTTTGAGACCGACAACTTCCGTCTGCACTGTGCGCCGGTCATTAACCTGTTCTCACTGGAAGCGGACCCGCTGACGCCTGATCCGCTGCAGAACGAATACCTGCTGCGCCCGATGCGCGTGCAGGACGGTCATACGGAAATCTACAGTGTGGATGCCATTCACGGTGCGGTGAAAAACGGCAAACATCCGTACGTGCCGTTCACCAGTTTCCGCCACCGTGGGGGCATGATGCGCTTTGATGCGCCGGAGCGATACTTTCATACCCGTGTGAAGCGCGGCCCTTCGGGACTGTATGACACCTGGCTCATTCTCGGCGGCAAGTCCTTCGAGCTGGAGCAGTTGTCCCAAACCCCGGAGTCGCTTTCCATCCGCATCACCGGCACCAACGGCCAGCTGCCGCGCCGCTCGCTCGAAAGCACCCTGCTGGACCGGGTGGTGAAAGCAGGCAAGGTACCGGTTCGGGTCATGAATCTGAAGGTGCCAACTTTGCCGCTTTACCCACCGGCAAATGACCGCTTCCACTGGCGGGTGATGAGTCATCTGGGCTCTAATTTTCTCAGCATGATGGATAACCCGGAAGTGTTACGCGGCACGCTGGCGCTGTATGACTGGACCGACGATGAGATGAACCGCCGCCGTCTGGAGGCGATTGTGGCGGTAAAGCACACCCTAATCCGCCGTTTTGAGAAGGGCTTTATGCTGCGCGGGGTGGACATTGAAATCACCCTCAACGCGGACAATTTTGCCGGGGAGGGTGATGTCACCCTGTTTGGTGAGATGCTGCATCGCTTCTTTGCCCTTTATGCCGATGTCCACCTCTTCAATCAGCTCACGCTGGTCCTGCAACCGACAGGGAAACGACTGCGATGGAAAGAAAATCACAGCCAGCACATTCCGGGCTGACGGAGCGGCTTCGCGACGACATCTGGCGGGTTAATTTCTACCGCTTCTGCCAGCTGCTGGAGCAGGAAAACCCGCAGGCGCCGAAGCTCGGCAGCACCGAGAAACTGTCCGCCGACCCGGTGCGTTTTCGCCCGTGGCCGGGGATGGGGTTCCCGGTCAGTGAGCTGAAGGCGGTTGAAACCGACGAGGACCACCCGGACCTGTCGCCGACGGTGCGCACCACCTTCCTCGGGCTGTACGGGGTTGACTCCCCGCTGCCGACGGCGTACCTCGATGATATTGCGCAGCGCCGGGAAGGGCATGAAGCCACCTCCGCATTCCTCGATATCTTCAGCCACCGCATCCACACCCAGTACTACCGTATCTGGCGTAAATACGCTTACCCGGCGACCTTCGAAGCCGGCGGCGTGGATGAGACCTCTCAGTGCCTGCTGGGGCTGGTTGGCCTAGGCATCCCGGGTACGGCGGAGCAGATTGCCACGCCGGTCTCCCGCTTCCTGGCGCTACTGGGGACCATGCGGCTGCCCACCCGAAACGCCGAAGGCATACGTCAGTTGGTGAGTCTGCTGGCCCCGGAGACCCGGACCACGGTTATCAGCCCGGACCCGGTGAAAGTTCCCGTAGAAAACCGCAGCGGTCTCGGTAAAGAAAACCGGGTGTCCCTGTCACAGCGTGCCACGCTCGGCAGGACCGGGAAAGAGGCCTGCAGCCGTATTCTGCTGATGCTGGCGACTGACAACCTGCAGGAGGCACAGGGCTGGTTGCCCGGCGGTCAGCTGCACACTGACCTGATGGTGCTGCTGCGGGTGTACATGGGGTACCGCTCCGATGTGCGTCTTCGCCTCACGGTGCCGGTGAGTTGCCTGCCCGAACCCCGTCTGGGTAAGGCGCACCGGGTGCAACTGGGACGTACCGGCGTGCTGGGCCTGAAGCGGGACAAACCCGCAACCCGCACGCACCTGACCGTGAGCCTGGGCACCTATGAAGGGCTGACCTGTGAGACCCTGCGACCGGCAGAGCCCGGTGGCTACCGTTTCGACTGATATTCCTGAAAGTAATACCCAACACCAGACACATTCAACACGCCCCTGTTTCTGAACGCTGAAAAGGACTCCCCGAATGATTTTCGCTTCCCTGTCGCGCAGCGCCGCACTGATGCTGCTCTGTTCCCTGTTGACCGCATGTGGCCTGACTCAGGCCGTGTCGGATGGCACGGTCAGCGCAACCAGAGCCATCTTCTACAAAAAAATAAAGGTGCTGCACCTGGATTTCGAGCCACGTGCCGCTTCCAATGCCGATGAAAGCCAGATCCCGCTTGCCACCATGGTGCAGGTGTACCAGTTGAAAGATCGCCAGAAGGTGGACGCCGCCGACTACCAGAAACTGCTGCGTGATGCAGATAACACCCTCAAAGAGGACATCGTCGCCAGCAAATCGCTGCTGGTGATGCCCAAAGGCAGCGTGACCCTCAATATGCCGATGGACGAGGACGCGAAATATGTCGCAGTGGTGGGGCTGTTCAATCGCCCGGATATGCGCAACAACAGCTGGCGTCTGGTGCTGACCCGGGATGATCTCGATCCGGACAAACCGCGTACTATCCAGCTGAACAGCACCGGGCTGACCCCGGTACCGGTGGAGGAGTAAGTTCATGGACACTATGCTGGACAACTGGCTGGCCCTGTTTGACGGGCAGACCCGCTATACGCTTGAGATAAATGACAGTCCCCTTAAGCCCGATGTGCTGAACTTCCACGGTCGTGAGGCGCTGAACAAGCCGTTCAAATGGACCATTGAGTTCACTACACCACAAAAAGGCATCAGCCGTCAGGATGCAATGCTGAAGTATGCCACGCTCAGCATGCGCTCTGGCCGTGTGGTGCAGGGTATCATTACCGGTTTTAAGTGCCTGAAAGAAACTGCAGACCAGATGCATTTTGCCGTAACGCTCTCCTCACGCCTGGCGCTGCTCAGCCACACCCGCCGCTGTGCGGTCTGGCAGAATGTCTCCGTGCCGGAACTGGTTGAGCAGATACTGCGCAGCCATGGGTTCGATGGGACTGATTTTGAATTCCGGCTGGAACGGACCTACCCGGTCCGTGAGCTGATAACCCAATGGCGGGAGACTGACCTGCAGTTTATTCAGCGAATACTGGCCGAAGATGGCATCTGGTTCCGCACCGGGGTGAACACCATCACCGGGCTGGACACGGTGACCTTTGGCGACAGCCAGCTGCAGTATCAGTTTGATGTACGCCTGCCGTACCGTGAGCCTTCTGCTCTCCATGACGGCGCAGTTGAAGCCGTATGGGATGCCAGAGTGTGGCACCACACGGTGACCGGCCGCGTGGCCACCCGGGATTACAACTACCGCACCGCCAGCACGCCAATGGATGCCGTCGTCAGCGTAAGAAACGAGGTCGCCACCACCGGTGAGCACTACCGCTACGCGGCCCCGTACCGCGAAGCCGGGGATGACACCTCCTCTGAACCGGAAACCGAAAGCGGGGCGTTCTGTGCCCGTATTCATCACGAACGTGAACTGAACAGGGCCATCCGCCTGCACCTGTTCAGTAATGCCAGCCATCTGACGCCGGGCATGGTGCTGGAGACCGGTGACAGTGATGTACCGGAGCTCAAAGAGGGGATGGTGATTACACTCACCACCTTCCGCGCGGCCCGCGATACCCGTCTTCATGTCTCCCTGTGGGGAATACCTTACAGTGAGCAGTTCTGCTTCCGCCCGAAAACGGTGCCACGCCCGGTGATTGCCGGGACGCTGACGGCCCGTGTGGAGAGTGAAGAGAAGAATGACCCGTATGCACACCTGGACAGCCAGGGCCGTTACCGGGTGAAACTGGACTTCAGCCGCGAAGACGCAGAGCCCGGTTATAACTACCTCTGGGTACGCCAGGCCAAACCCTGTGCCGGGGAAACATACGGCTGGCATACCCCGCTTATCACTGGTACGGAAGTCGGTATCGCCTTTGACGGTGGTGACCCGGACCGCCCGTATATCGCCCATGCCTTTCATGACTCAGAGCATGCCGATGTGGTTACCCGGGACAACCGCAGCCAGAACATCCTGCGCACCGCCGGGGATAATGAACTGCGGATGGAAGACCAGCGTCAGGCAGAGCATATTGCGCTGAGTACGCCGTTTGGTGGCACCGCCCTGAACCAGGGGCATATCGTGGATATGCAGAACGACGTTCGCGGCACCGGATTTGAGCTGCGCACCGATGAGTTCGGGGTTATCCGTGTGGCAAAAGGGCTGCTGGTCACCGCCGACGGGAAAACGCGCGGGGAAGGTGAGGTGCTGGATATGGACGCGGCGCTGAAAGAAATTGAGGCGGTGAACCAGCAAATCGCGGAGCTGGCCAGAGCCACCCGCCAGGCGAAAGCCCTGGAAGCGGACATCGCCAGTCAACAGTCGATGTTCAGCACCCGCCTGAAAACCCTCAATGAAATGCTTCACTTCTCCGCCCCGGAAGGGCTGGCGTTTACCAGTGGTGAACATCTGCAGCTGACCGCAGCGGACAATATCGCCCTGAATGCGGGCGGTGACATCAGTATGGGAGCTGAAGGGCATATCACCGGACTGGCAGGCGACAGCGTGGGAATATTTGCCCAACATGGCAAGCTGAGCCTGATTTCGGCTCAGGGGCCCGTACAGTTTCAGGCGCAGAACGGGGTGATGCATCTGAGCGCAGAGCAGAAACTGACCCTTATCTCCGCCAAAGAGATGTTGCTGGCCGGTAAAAAGCGAATACGTCTGGTCGGCGGTGGGAGTTCCCTCATCATTGAGCAGGGGCAGATTAAATATGAGACGGCGGGGACCTATACCCGCAAGGCCAGCCGGCTTGACACAGAAGGTGGGGCTTCGCAGACGGTAAAAGTGCCCTATCTACCGGGGAAGGGAGAGAACGACCTCGCTCTGAACTTCTTTGACGGGCAGGAGGCTATCCCGAAAGCACCTTATACCCTTCGTTTCGAAGGGGGAAGCGAACTCGCGGGCGTACTGGATGAACAGGGATATGCCCTGCACAAAAATATGCCGTTTGAGTCTGCGACCGTGACTTACCAGCTCCCGCCACCTGAGCCGGAAAAACCGTGGACACCGTGGGATTTACTGCTGGAAAAAACCAGTATCAGGGAGGGATAAAATGATAGATCAGGAACTTCAGCACGCACTGGCTTTCTACCAGCCCCCGCCACAAAGCTGGTATGACGAACTGGCCGATAAGGCGAAAGCGTCCGGGCAATGGTTGTGGGAAACGCTTCAGGGCGACTTTAACGAACAGCAGACGACCGGGCAGATTGTGACCGGAACGATTATCTCGATGATCCCTCTGGTGGATCAGGTCTGCGATGTACGCGACCTTATCGCCAACTGCAAAAAAATAAAAGAAAATGACACTGAGATATGGCCGTGGGTGTGTCTTGGTCTGACGCTGGTTGGCTGCTTTCCGACGCTGGGGTCTCTGGTGAAAGGCAGTGCGAAGGTGATGTTTTTGTCAATCCGTAAAGCCCACTTCAATGAACTGAGCAAGGCCGGTAATTACAACCGTCTGCTTGACGGGAGTATCACGCAACTTAACCGTTTTCTGGATACCCCTACGGTGCGTGGCACGCTGCGAACGCTCCGGATTTACAATCCCTATCATTATCTGGCAGGCAAAATTGATGAACTGAAAAAGATGCTCAGTACATCTGCGTTGCTTGAGGTGATGGACAAACTGATGAAGGTGACGCGCAGTCTGTTCGATACCGTAACCCGTTGGGGACCCTCCAGCCTGCAACGTCCTGTCGCTGCACTGTGGGAAACGCTGGTCTCTGTGCGCAGCAAGGCAAATGCTATGCTGGCGAAAGCCCTGAAACCACTGAACGGCATTCTGGAGCGGCTGGCAAATCGCCTCAGAGTTGAAGGGGACAATGCGTTTCGTGCTCATGTTGGTGATAACGTTCACCTTTATGGTGCAACCCGCGCCAGTGAAGAACTGGCATTTTTCAAACGAGAAAAGCCAGACTGGGTGGATCTGGAGGCAAAAGAGCCTAAATACGAAGCGCTGGATAAGTTCAATTTTAAAGATAAAGTTGTAGCTGGCTGGCCGGATATCAGTGAAACCAGCAAAAACCCGATACTGAAGAATAAATTTGATACTTTCGACAACTCCATGCGAGCGGTTGAAATCCCGCCAGGTACTGTTCTCTATCGTGTAGTAGACCCTTCTTCAGGGGATAACAATATCTGCTGGATGCGTAAATCTGAATTTGACAAGCTGACCAGCAAAAGTGAATGGCGACGCAGGTTTGCGGTATGGAAAAAATGGAATGAGAACGGGGAGTATGTGACTTATACCGTTCCTCCAGGACAACCACTGAAGGTCTGGGAGGGACGTGCGGGTACCCAGATTAACCGTGAGGCTCCAGAATATTCCCTGGAAGGCGGAGCTGTACAAATTGTTCTCGACCCATCACAACTGAAAAAAGAGTACACCGGACCGCGGCAGAAAACAGGCTGGGGATATGGCGATGCGGCTAACGATCCTGTTTATCCGTATCAGGGATTGCCAAAACTGGAAAACACCCATAACTGGTACGAACCAAAGGACAAAAACTAATGGCCATCTTACATCCTCAGGAATGTTATTTACTTGAGAATTTTATTTCTCCTGAACATTATGCTGCCACGCGTGATGCAATTATTGCTTATATCGATGCTCATGAGGCGGCTTTTGCGCGCTATTT
Source organism: Pluralibacter sp. UBA7423 (assembly GCA_002470465.1). GTDB lineage: Bacteria > Pseudomonadota > Gammaproteobacteria > Enterobacterales > Enterobacteriaceae > Scandinavium. The sequence continues at coordinate 143,963 of DKMD01000040.1, read as the reverse complement.
GCGAGAGATGCCGTTGAACAGCCGTAAACTGCCTTTGTGGCAGCAGGCTGATGTGGTGTGGGGGAATCGTGTTTTACCCAATATTCGTTCCGCCAGAGAGCGTTATACCGAAGCTTTTATTCTTCGCACCCATAATGATATCAAGGCATTTAACATCGGTCATACCATGAGTGATATCAACAAAGGCATTACTGAATGCTGGGATGGGTGGATGACGCGGGATGAAATCGAAACAATATCTGAACTTCAAGGCATCGCAACAATTCTGGACAGGCAGTTGTCTGCCACAATTAGAGGTTCCTGGAATGAAGGGCGTTTAACCTACGATGGTGAAAACGCTTATACCTCGAATGATCTCCCTTTACAGATTCCCCAATACGAACTTGATACATCTGTTCGTATCGAATTAGGCGAAAACCCTGTGCAAACAGGAATTTATTTGCCCGACATTGATTTTGCCCCAGCCCGGTTTATACCTGCTGATTATGGGCAGCCTGCATCGGCACGACAAGGAGTGCAGCGAAGCGATTATATTACTAAGGACGGCGAGAGGATCTATAGCTGGGATGACTCTGAATGGGCTAAAACAGGCTGGACGCTGATTCGTCGTATCGAAGGTGAATTTATTGATGTTCCACCAGAAGGTTTTTTCCCTGAAGGCAAGCCTGAAGAATTATACAACTGGCCGCAGAGAGAAAAAGATCTACTGAAGGAAACAGGAGTACGCATCACGTGCTGGAGTGGCGATGTTTCACCATTCGATGGTCGCTGGGCGGCTATTGTTAATGGCACAACACAGTATACCCGTACCCACACCGGACAGGTCATGCCGGAGTTTGAAGATAAGGACGGCAAAATGCATCGTGCCCGTTGGTCACTTCTGGAGAGGGATGACAACGGCAACGTCTTTATAATCAAGCCGGATGGGGCAAACTGATGACGTCAAGAAATACGCCTTCTTTGTACGAGATGCTTTGCGGTAACTTTGCCGGTGATCTCGATCTTCATCAGGTCAGTGAAGAAAGTCAGGTCATCCTGTCTGTGCTGGATAACATGCAGCGCATTCTTAATTGTCGTGCCGGCACGCTGGCACATATACCCGATTACGGGCTACCGGATATGACCACCATTCTGCAGGGCCTGCCCGGCACGGCACACAAGCTGATGTCCACACTCTCCGGCGTGTTGCTGAAATATGAACCGCGCCTGAGCTCCATTGAGGTGGTACTGCTTGAGCAGGCGGTCCCGGGAGAACTGCGCTATGCCATCGATGCGGAGCTCAGTGGGGTGGGTCTGGTTCGCTACGGTACGGAATTTATGCCAGAAGGACGGGTGCTCATCCGTCACCTTCGTCAGCAGAATTTCCTGGATAGCAACCACCGACTGTAAAGAACCAGTATCCCTTCACATACACGCAAAGAATCTATGTCAGCAAAAGAACAATTTCTGAAAAAACTTCAGTCGATGCAGGCACCCGCAGGATGTTTTAAAAACCAGGCGCAGGCTGATATCGCTGAGTTTCGCCAGTCGATGGTGCAGTTACAGGACAATATTGGTGAGTGGCTGGAAGGCACCGGCATTGAAATCCGGAGCTTTACGGTTTCCCTGAATGAGCTGCTGATCTCAGAGGGCGCATTTACTCTCACCGGGGTGGCTTTATGTTATGGCAACAGAATCATTAAATTTACGCCGGCGTTTTTGTACGGACAGAGCGTGACCGGATGTGTGGATGTCACGCTATACCACGGGGTGAAACCACAGTTGATTTACCGTCTGTTCATGCGCTCCAGTGACGGACCGTTCTGGACATACAGTATTCATGAAGGCCAGGCAGGGCACCGGCGTCCTTTTGACGAAGAAACCTTTTTTTCGATGATTGGCTGCCTGTTAGCCTGAGTTATTGACCTCAAAACAACACAGATAGTCTCTTTAATTCATTTGTTGTTAATACAGGGAACAATTATGAAATACAAGCTAGAAACACAAGAAGATGGTACTCAGATTTTATATTACACCGGTAGTAAATCTTTTATTTATCCAGATGGCCGTGTGAAAACGATAATGGATGCCGGACATGAAATAGAAATGATGGGTAACAATGTTGAATTTACTATAAACTGGGATGTGCTGAAATATGTGGGGGTGCACAACCTCAATGAAGTTAAGGGGATTACGAAAGTAATTGATGGGGAACTGTCTAAAACAACGGTGGTTTTTAATAACGACGCGTTATTCATTTGTTGGCATGACCAACTCGGGATGCCGGTTAATATCCACTGTGAAGGTGGGACCTGTTTATCATTTAATACAGAGGGTGATGAGCTAACGGCGAAACAGCCACAGAGTAGTAAGGATGTTGTGAGTCATTAGCAGGCGAATTCCTCCGGGTTCTGTAACTCTGAAGCGGATTAACGCAATGAGTTGATTTCGTATCAACCCATCAATCATGGCAGTCGCAAGAATGCTGCTTTAATTATCAGGGACGATACCCTGCCTTGTAATCACCCGTGACAAATCTGTACAGGATCCCCTGAAAATGCTTCATTTTGTCGCCCTGCTCTGGAAGTTCAGCAAATCTGTTACTCCCGGTACCGCTTTGCGGTATAACAGCCGGATTGAAAGATTATGCTGGTATTCCTTAACAGCAGGGTGTGGCCCCCGGGGCCTGTGCATCCGGTCGAGTAATGTGAGTGACCGGCCTGGGACGTTGCCAGGTCAGAACTGAGATATGGGTGCAGGTGTTGTTTTCGATCTGAATCCGGTACTTCTACTGTAATGAGTACCGCAATTTGAACGCTCATTTCTCTGTCATCGGCCACTGCATATTTATCTGGCGAAATGTTCTATAGCAGGTGGGGGGCAGATCTCAAAAATAAATCATGGATAAACAAATGAAAATAATAGGGTTCCTTCTGGTGCTTAGTGTGATTTTTAGCCTGCCGGTTGAAGCAGCCCGTGGAAGACAGCCATGCTCGGGCTCAAAAGGCGGAATATCACATTGTACTTCTGATGGTTATTTTGTCTGTAATGACGGGAGTCTGAGCCAGTCGAAACGATTCTGTTCCGGGTATGGTTCCTCAGACGCCAGCAATCGGGTAAAACCGCCCACTTCCACCCGCAAAACGCAGACGAAAAAGGTGACAGTGGCGAAAAAGCAGAAACAGCAACCCGTTGCAGAAAATGACGAGCCGGTCAGTACCCAACCCCGACAGCCCACATGCGCTCCCCTCTATATGGCCAGTAAGCCCGGGTACACCCATTTACCGATTTGTTCAGGAAATCAGTATTAATACGATATGGCGAAGTATCCTTGCCCGTTGTACAGATTAGAGAGTCAGGATTAAAAGAAGAAAGGGAAGAGATAAAACATGGCACGAAGAAAAAAATATGACAATGTTGCGGGTATTATTCTGGTTATTATTGGCGTCATTGCCTGGGGCATTTATGTCGCGGTAAGAGCATTAATCAATCTTAATGAGCGATTTATTGAATATGTTTCTAATCCGGCTGGTGTTATCGGTCTGTTCTTCGGTTTACTGATAGCCGTTGCGCTGATAATGCGGGTTTTCATTTACCGGGGTTTCCGGAAGAAAACAGCAGAACTCGAACAGGCCATGTTGGACCAGGCGCAGAAAGAGAAAGCCTTTGACGAAACGGTCAGTGCTGAAGTGGCTCGCGGTCTGTATCCGGAAAAGAAACAGCTTTCCGGCCAGTGGGATGACTTTCACAATGCCAGAAATAAAGCCTCCCGGGCACTGCAGCGTATTGTAGATTCCGCGTATAAATTTAAGGTGAAAACCCTGCTTTCCGGTACCACGGTAAATAACTGGCAAAGCAAGTACGACCAGCTCAGGAAGGAGAGAGGGGCTTACGCGGCCATCAGCGAGAAAATCACCTTTCTGGAACTGGAAGATAATGCCGACTGGGAAGGCGTAAAACAGCAGTTTCTGGATAAGGTCGCCCTGCTGGAAAAAGCGCAGGAAGAAAAAGAATACCAGGCTGAGCTCAAGCGTCAGATGCGGGAAGAAAAACAGCGGCAGGATGAACTGGACCAGCAGCAGCGCGAGGCGGAAGAGGAAGAGCAACGCCTTGCTGAGCAGCAGCGTTTACTGGAAGAAGCCCTGCTCGCCGCTGAAGGTGCTCACCGGGAAGAACTGGAAAGACAGCGTCTGGAGCTGGAGCAGAAAATCCAGGACGTGCATCAGCAGTATGAGCGCGCCAAATCCATGGCCCAGCTCACGAAACAGGGACATGTGTATGTGATTTCGAATATTGGCTCTTTCGGTGAAAACGTCTTTAAAATCGGCATGACCAGACGACTGGAACCGATGGATCGCGTGAAGGAATTAAGCGGGGCAGCCGTGCCGTTTGATTTTGACGTCCACGCCATGATTTCCTGCGATGACGCTCCTGCGCTTGAAAAGACACTTCACGACCATCTTGAAAGCTACCGGATTAACCGGGTTAACCTGCGTAAGGAGTTTTTCCGGGTCGAGCTCAGCAGAATTATTGATGAGGTGGAGCGTCACCATGGGCAGGTTGAATATATTGCTGACCCGGTGGCGCTACAGTATCTGCAGAGTCTCGAATATGCAGAAAGCGAAGCCGCATAAGCAATAACTTTCAATCGCTCCTTATACGTCAAATGGACAACTGGCCATGAATGACATCAACCCACGAAGAATCAAAACTGGTGGCGACCCCAGGGCGCTGCCGGACTATGCCGCCCTGCGTGATGAACTGAGTAAGCTGACCCATCCGGCACGTCCGGATGTTAACTGGCAGTATGTCGAAAAACGGTGTCTCTCACTGTTTGAGCAGAACGGTGTAGAACTGCAAATGGCAGCCTGGTATACGCTTGCGCGTACGCAACTGGCCGGTTTATTCGGCCTAAATGAAGGGCTGGCGATACTCGAAGCACTGATAAGCCATCAGTGGGGCGCACTCTGGCCGCAGTCGGTCCATGCCCGTATGGAAATCCTCAGTAGTCTGAGCCAGCGTCTGCAGCAACGAATGCGCTCGCTCCCGCTGAATTACAGCGACCTCAGCCAGTTGTATCGGGCAGAGCAATTGCTCACCAGCCTGGGGGAAGTATTGCAGCGTCTGGAGCTTAAGCACCTGAGCCAGCTTGATACGTTGCGTACTCTGATGCACAACAGTGCTGTCAGGCTGGAAAACAGTGATGGAATAACCAGCACCAGGTCAAACATTCAGCCTGGTATTGTGTTGCCTGCCTCCGTGATGAATGAGGCTACAGCATCCGCGAGGGACCTTACTGGTAGCCCTGCTGAAGATACGCCAGAGAGTGCTGTGAAGTGGGTTTACGTTGCGCAGCCGGAACCGCAGCCGAATGTGGAAGTGCTGGCAGCGGTGCCTACTCCGGTAAAAAAATGGAAATCTTTCACTGCCGGGATGTGTACCATGTTGGTGATAAGCGCTGTCGCAGAGTGGGGTTGGCAGTTGCTTCACCAGCTTGACCCGCTACAGGCCCAGCTAGTAGTCTCACTGACACCATTACCTGCACTTCTCACAACTGAACAACTGGACATGTTGCGTCAGCAAACTTCGTTGCCGAAGGACCTTATCGCTCAGACACAACAGCAGCTTGACCGACTGGATAAATTACCGCCTGACTGGAATATTGACTACAGTCGACAGCTTGTGGAACAGGCTCAGTCACTGTGGCCTGAACAGGCCAGACCCCTGATACAACAGTGGCGGCAACAACTTAGTGCTGCCTCATTGCCGACGGAACAGCTGAATGGCTGGCATCAGGGAATGATGACGCTACAGAAACTGAGTGAAAGGTTGAACGGATTGGATGAGCAGAAAGGGAAATACATGACGGTCAGCGAACTGAAGTCTGTTGTATTTTCCATTCGGCAGTCTTTTAACCAGTCCATGCCGGCTGAAGAGCAACTGCGAGTATTGTCAGAAAATCCTGCTGGAGTACCTTTGCCTGCCGCTGCGAGGTCTCAACTGGAGGTGCATCTGAAACAACTGGCTGCCCGCTATGCTGAAATAAAACAGAATGCATCAGAGTAAAAATGGTGCTAAGAATATGAGGTATTCAGTTTGTTACCGTAATAACCGAGCTAGATGGACAGTCAGGGATTTAACCTTTCTGGAAAATAACTATTCCTCGGCACCTGTCGCGAAGATTGCTGTACGGTTAGGACGAACGCCTGGCGCAGTAAGGCTAATGGCTAACAAGCTTGGATGCCGAAAAAAGAAAAGTGCGCCGTGGAGTGAGGCTGAAAAAGGATGTTATCCGTGACCACTACACCCGAGGTATGGATGTCAGATCCCTGAAACAACTACGTCCTGGAAGAAGTATTAGTGCGATCTTTTCAATGGCGGAGACACTGGGAGTGCAAAGTGGTCGTTTCTGGCGGGAGGTAGAACTCGATATACTTAAAGCGGACTATCCCCGGATGGGAATGTTGGTCTGCTCGTCTGCCAGGAAGAAATGCAATGTCAGTTAATAATGGCGAAAAGGCTGGGGCTGAAGAAGTCCCGTAGTAGTGAAGCTGGTTTTCGTCCCTGGAGCGATGAAGAATGGACTCTTCTGGAAAAGAATATGCATCTGAGTGTGGCTGAGCAGCAGGCAATACTGTTTCCGGACAGGACCAAAAAAACAGTGAAAAAAACGCGAGGTCGTTTGATTAAGAACATAAGAAAAAACAAGGGGGGAGCGTGACACCAAGACTATTCTTTGCTCTTGCAATCTTCTTAGGATCATATTTGCCATTAAGTATGATCCTGCTAATGCAGGATCTGGACAATAAAAAACTTAAGGGAAATATTTGTTTTAATTTCTTGACTTCAGGAACATGCCATCTTCCGCTTCAAAAACCATTCCTGTCAGTGAGTTTGTTTCTTGTTTGTTTAGCCTGCTTTGTTTTCTCATGGTTTGCTTTGAACCTTGCTAAACCCGATGGACAAAAAATAAAAATAATTGAATCAAAATATACTCCATCAGATTTAATGAATTATGTGCTTCCTTATATCGTTTCATTTATGAGCATAAGTTATATGGAGACAAATAAGTTTTTAGGGTTTGTTATATTCTTGTTGTGGCTCTTCTGGCTCTCATATAAGTCAGGTCAAATAATATTAAATCCCATGCTTATAGTCTTTAACTGGAAGATGTATGAGATATCTTATCGTTTCCCTGGGAGCAATGATATCTTTTCTGGAGTTGTATTAGCCAACACAGATGTTAATCCAAATTCAGATTATGAGTACGAAACAATACAATCTGTTATAGTCATTTGTGGAGAGAATGATGATGCTTGAGAATTTACAGGGCTTTGATCTTCAAACGGCCGAGTTATCGGTCTGGGTATTCAGGAAAAAATCCCTGAAAGGGCAGACGTCATTTACAGGGAAATGGATCCCAGTAGATCCTGAGCTTAAAACAGAATTATTAGGATTTATTCAAACAGAAAGAAGTAACTATACAGAAATCATGGATTATTCGTTGCTGGCGCAGAACAACGAAGGCAGTCTTATGCTTATTGGAACCGGGGAAACTTCGGCTGTAGATGTTACAACGGTATCTGCGAATCAAATACCAGCAAAAAAGGTAAAAGAGATTAAAGAGTTATCTAATTGTGATTTCTACTCTGTAAAATTAGTCTCCGGTGATACAGTACTACACTGTGTGAAGAAAACTGATGCATCCTGGGCGACCAAAAAGCAGGCCGGGTTGAAGTCAGTTGTTTTCAAAAATAATAAGTTGAAAATTGATAGGTCTCCACGATTTAACATTGCAAAGGATTTTGACTTTTTCATTCTTGAGGATAATGTTTACATTAAGAATAAAAAAGTATTTGAATCAGTTTTGAGTTACAAGACAGCGCATATTGATAATTTTAACGTATTAATGGATGAACCGGAATTCAGTCAGTTGCTTACCGATGCAGAGCCGTTGAAACGGTACGTTGGTAATAATGCGATGCAACTGAGAAGAGCATCTGCTATTAAAGAAAAGGGGTATTACAAGGTGCCAGAATTCATGGAGAGTTTGAGGGTAAATGCGGTGCGATTCAGACTGAATCTCCAGTTTGATGCACAGGGAAAAATTATTGCTAATGATGATTGCTGTGCGGACATTTTTCAGGCCCTACTCGACCATCGGTTACAATCCCACTTTGCGGCTCATATTTATGATGTGCCTAATGCATCAATGGTTCCATGAATATAATGCCGGAGGTAAATACTAGATTACGGGAAACGATGATGTATCCCTCCGGGATAAGGAAAAAAAGGGCCACTGATCACGAAGCGTGATGAGGCCCTTAAAGAGGATAAGACCTTTAATCAGTCATTCTGCTGATGTGATCTGCATACCATTGCATCATCTCGCGGCGGTTTTCCAGATACTGTGCGTGGTTATAGGTTCCGCGAATACTATTCTTATCCACATGAGCCAGCTGCATCTCGATCCATGCAGTATTAAAGCCCTGCTCATGCAAAATAGTACTCATAGTGTGCCGAAAGCCATGGCCTGTAGCTTTACCATCATAGCCGATACGTTTGATCACCATGTTAATACTGGCTTCACTCATCGGCTTGTTAATATTACAACGCCCTGGAAACACGAGTTGATACTGACCGGTATAAGTGCGGAGTTCCTGCAGGATCGCCAGAACCTGGTCTGACAAAGGCACCAGATGCTTACGGCGTTTCTTCATGCGGCTTTCAGGGATTGTCCATAACGCATTCTCCAGATCAAACTCTTGCCATTCCGCAGCGCGTAGTTCAATAGTACGTACTCCTGTCAGCAGCAGCAGACTGGTTGCCATACGCGTAATGCAACTGCCATGGTAATCAGCCAGACTGGCAAGAAATGCGGGTAACTCGGATGCCTGTAGGTGAGGGAAGTGCTCGGTTTTTGGTGCGGTCAGCGTACCGGTCAGTTCTGCTGCTGGATTAATCGTCGCACGTCCTGTTGCGATGGCGTAGCGGAAGATCTGATTGCAGTACTGCCTGACCTTACGTAATTTTTCCAGCGAACCACGTTTTTCAATCAGACGTAAAACCTCCAGCATCTCCAGAGGAAGGATCTCTGCGACAGGGCGTTTACCCACATAAGGGAAGATATCCTTCTCCAGCGCTTCCATAACGCTTTCTGCGTAGCTTTCCGACCATGAGATACACTTGTGCTTGTGCCACTCCATAGCGAGCACTCTGAAGGTATTAACGACGGATATCTTTTTGGCGAGTTTTTCGAGCTGCTTTTTCTCGCTTGGGTCGCCACCATCAGCAATTACCTTTCTGGCCTCATCGCGTTTTACACGTGCATCAGCCAGAGAGACTTCAGGATAAACGCCGATAGATAACTTTTTCTCTTTACCGGCTATACGGTATTTCATACGCCAGTATCGTTTTCCTGTGGTGGTCACCAGAAGAAAAAGGCCACGCTCGTCAGAGAGTTTATAGTCCTTCTCTTTAGGCTTGGCGGTCTCGACCTGCCGGGCTGTCAGTGCCATATGGGGGCCTCAATTTTCATTGAACACAAAGAGCCCCCTGAAAAGCCCCCAGATACAACTTGATTTAGAGAGAGTTGGGTTGAGGTCAGTGGAGTTCGAAATGTCAGAAAGTGACGTATGGCAGTGATTATACTTGAGTTTTGTGGAGTTTGGGAGACATACATAGAAGTGAAAGTGGTGCCCGGACTCGGAATCGAACCAAGGACACGGGGATTTTCAATCCCCTGCTCTACCGACTGAGCTATCCGGGCAACGGGGCGAATTAAACCCTAATCGGCGATGCCCGTCAACCCTAATCAAGGAAAACGGGTGTGGTTGCTTAACTTTGCGGCAATTTGCATAATTTCGCTGCGATTTTCACTGACAAATTTGCGCTCAGGTCAGTGCGCCACCTGAACGGCATTGAGCAAAGCGTAAAATATCCTCAGCCAGACGCTGAGCGGTATCGACATCCTGCTGGCTGCGTTTTACCAGCAGGCGGCTCAGGCAGCCCTCCAGCACCAGCTCCATTTGTTTGGCGACCATCGTCGGATCGTCCACTTCAAGCTTCGTCAGCAGCTCGTGCGTAAACTCATGGGCAGCACGTTTTTGCAGGTCCGCAAGCTGGTGAATAGGGTGCTCAGGGTCCGGATAAAACGTACAGGCTGCGATAAACAGGCAGCCAGGATAGCGATTGTTGCTGACGCATTCGGTGAGCGCACTGTAGCGGGCCAGCACTTTTTGCTCATTGCTCAGCTCATCGTTCAGCATCAGCTGGCGACGCCAGATATCAACCTGCTGGCTGAGATGGCGCAGCACGTCATACAGCAGCGCTTCTTTATCGGGCCAGAAGCGCGTCAGTTCATCAAGCGGCGTGGCAACCTCTTCGGCCACCATTTCCAGCGTCGTGTCAGCAATACCTTTAATCTCAAGTAATTGCAGGGCTTTCCCCAGTACGTCTTCGCGTTGCACGGCTTTGTCCTCCGTCTATCCCTTTAAAAGTGTCGTTTACCGGGCCCGTTTCTGCAAATGCGCCTGAAAGGTGGCGGCATCCATAAACCCGGCAACCCGCATGGATGGGATCTCTTTGCCTGCGGTATCGAAAAACAGAATGGTCGGCAGACCCGGAACTTGCAACTCTTTCAGCAAGGCGACGTCCTGCGCTGTGTTGCGCGTCACGTCGGCCTGCAATAAAACGCTGCTTTTTAACGCTTGTTGCACCTGTGGATCGCTAAAGGTGTATTTCTCAAACTCTTTACATGCCACGCACCAGTCTGCGTAAAGATCGAGCATCACCGGTTTGCCTTTCGCCTCGGCAAGCGCCTGGCTGAGTTCGTCCACGTTGCTGATGCGCTTGAAGTCCAGATGTGCCTGCTGCTGCGTTTGCGCAGCGCCAAATGCCCAGTCCTGCAGCGGGCGGGCGCTGACCAGCGCGGCGGCCAGCAGGATAATCTGCACCACGCGCAGCCACGGCTTATTTGCCGAAAGGCTGGTGATAAATGCCCAGCCAAAGAAGGCGATACCCAGCATCGACCACAAACGTAAGCCCCAGACGTCACCGATAATGCGCTCCAGCAGGAACACCGGCAGCGCAAGAATCACAAACCCGAAAGCAATTTTGACCTGCGCCATCCACGGACCGCTTTTCGGCAGCAGGCGGTTGCCGAAGACGGTCACCAGAATCAGCGGCAGACCCATACCCAGCGCGTACAGATAAAGCGTACCGCCGCCGAGCCACAGGTTTCCGCTCTGGGCGATGTACAGCAAAATGGCGCTCAGCGGCGCGGTGGTGCAGGGCGAGCAAATCAGCCCGGCGATGGCGCCCATCGCGAACACGCCACCTGCGGAGCCACCTTGTTGGCGGTTGCTCATCAGCGTCAGGCGCGTTTGCAGCGACGAGGGCAGCTGCAGGCTGAACAGGCCAAACATGGAGAGCGCCAGCAGAATAAAGACGGCTGACAGGCCAATGAGAACATAGGGATGCTGAAGCGCGGCCTGGAACTTCATGCCGGCCGCGGCGACCACGAGGCCCAGCGCCGTGTAGGTGAGCGCCATCCCCTGAACGTAAACGAAGGCCAACAACAGTGCCCGGCCCATGGAGAGACGTTTCTGCCCGCCAAGGACAATGCCGGAGATCAGCGGATACATCGGCAGCACGCAGGGGGTGAAGGCGATGCCGATACCGATTAGCAGCGCCCACAGGGCAGAGAAGGGGAGCTCTGAGTCAGATTCAGCATTTCTACTTTCCCCTGGGGAGAGGGAGTGACTGGCATCTGAATTGCCTTCTTTTTCCCTCTCCTGGGGGAGAGGGTCAGGGAGAGGGCGTTCGGCAGCCAAAGCCACTACAGCGCTCAGCGGCACCACTTTCGTTTCAGGCGGATAGCAGAAACCCGCTTCGGCACAGCCCTGATACGTGACCGTCAGCGTGGCGCCTTTATCAGCCTGCTTAACCGTAACGGGCAGCATCAGCCGATGGCGATAAATTTCGCTTTTGCCAAAGAATTCATCTTCATGCCACTCACCCTCCGGCATCGCCAGCGGCGACACGGATGCCTGGGCTGGCGTGATGCTGACCTGCTTACGATACAGGTAGTAGCCATCTTTTATCTGCCAGCTCAGATTGAGGTCGTGCTCATTCTGTTGAAAATCAAAAGCAAAGGCCTGATCGGCTGAGATGAAGTTTGAGCGGCCGGGTGCGTCAAATAACCCGGCGAAGGCCGATGTGCTGCACAGCAGCAGGATCAGCGTAAGGATGCGTTGAGCCATGAGAAGTAATCGTTGTCTCTGTGGGAAACGGGTAAAACCAGCAGTTCCGGGGTTTGATACGGGTGATGTGACTTCAGACAATCCAGCAGCGCCTGCTGATGAGCGGTATCGGACTTCAGCAGCATTTGCACTTCATACTCCTGCTCCAGCTTGCCTTCCCAGTAATAAAGCGATGTGGCGCCGGGCAGCAGCGTCACGCAGGCGGCGAGTTTTTCCGCCAGCACTTTGGCGGCTAGATCCTGGGCAGTGGCTTCGTCCGGGGCGGTACAGAGAACAACAACGGCGTCTGGCTGGGTCATCGGCAACCTCGTATCGGCGAAAAAAGGCACTATAGCACGATGTGGGGAGGAGACATGAACGACCCGGGCCGCTGAGCGGCCCGACTTTAAGTAATTTTACATCCCGAAAGGCGTTAAAGAGCGAAGCTGCCAATCAGGAAGCCGAAGCACACTGAGAAAATGACGCCCATGGTGCCGGGAATGAAGAACGGATGGTTAAACACGAAGCGGCCAATGCGCGTGGTGCCTGTGTCATCCATCTGTACCGCGGCGACAAGCGTCGGGTAGGTCGGCAGAATGAACAGGCCGGATACCGCAGCGAAAGAGGCTACGGCAGTCAGTGGGGAGACGTTCAGCGCCAGCGCCATCGGCATCAGGGCTTTCGCCGTCGCCGCCTGAGAATAGAGCAGGGCGGAGGCGAAGAAGAAGATCACCGCCAGAAGCCACGGATGGCCCTGAATCACGCTGCCGGCCGTCTCTTTGATCCAGTCAATGTTGTGGGAGACGAAGGTGTCGCCTAGCCAGGCCACGCCGAGAATACAGATACAGGCGCTCATGCCCGCCTTGAAGGTGCTGGAGCTCAGAATGCTGTCGGTTTCGACCTTACAGATAATCGTCGTCAGAGTGGCGACGCTCAGCATGATGATCAGAATCGCGTTAGTGGTGTTCATCAACGGTTTGGCAACCAGACCAAGGCTTGGGCTGTTAACGATGGCATAAGCCACCACGCAGACCACGCCAAGCAGGAACAGGAGCACCGACAGTTTCGCCTTCGGTTTGATCTCCATCTGGCGTTCACCGCGCAGCTCAATTAACCCTTCTTCCAGGCGCTTGAGGTACACCGGATCGTCGGAAAGCTTAGAGTTAAACAGCATGGTGACGAGGAACGACATCAGCAGCACTGCCAGCAGCGTGGACGGAATGACCACGGAGAGCAGGTGGATGTAGCTGACGCCGTGACCTTCCATCACCGAAGACATGTACACCACGGCGGCGGAAATCGGCGAAGCGGTAATCGCAATCTGCGCAGAGACCACGGCGGTTGAGAGCGGGCGGCATGGCTTAACGCCTTGCTCTTTTGCCACTTCGGCAATCACCGGCAGCGTGGCCAGCGAGATGTTGCCGGTACCGGCAAATATAGTCAGGAAGTAGGTAACGATGGGAGCCAGAATGGTGATGTATTTCGGGTTACGGCGCAGCAGTTTTTCCGTCTGATTCACGAGGTAATCCAGACCACCGGCGATTTGCATCGCGGAAATCGCTGCAATCACCGCCATGATGATGGAGATAACGTCGAACGGAATTTTGCCGGGCTCAACGCCAATGGCGGCAAGCACCAGAACGCCAAGGCCACCCGCGTAGCCAATGCCAATTCCCCCTAATCTGGCGCCGAGAAAGATCGCCGCTAATACAATGATAAGTTCGATGACTATCATGATCGCTTCCCTTGATTGTTAGATGTTGGATACTTAAATGTTATTTTTTTGATGTTCCAGAAAAGAAAAAAGGCACGTCAGCCGACGTGCCTTGCCTGATTTTAACCTGAATTATTACTGTTCGCTTTCATCGGTAAAACGCTTAGCTTTATAGGCCGGGTGCATCAGGTTCTGCGGGGAGAAGATATCGTCCAGTTCGGCCTCGGTCAGCAGGCCACGCTCCAGCACCACTTCACGCACGCTCTTGCCGGTTTCGGCACAGATTTTACCGACGATATCGCCGTTGTGGTGGCCAATGAACGGGTTCAGGTAGGTCACGATGCCGATGGAGTTATAGACGTAGCCCTCACACACTTCTTTGTTCGCGGTAATACCGTTGATGCATTTTTCCAGCAGGTTGTAGCAGGCGTTGGTGAGAATGTGGATGGATTCGAACATGGCCTGGCCAATCACTGGCTCCATCACGTTCAGCTGCAGCTGACCCGCTTCGGAGGCCATGGTGACGGTGGTGTCGTTGCCGATAACCTTGAAGCACACCTGGTTAACGACTTCCGGCACAACCGGGTTCACTTTGGCTGGCATGATAGAAGAACCCGCCTGCAGCTCCGGCAGGTTGATTTCGTTCAGGCCAGCGCGCGGGCCAGAAGAGAGCAGGCGCAGGTCATTACAGATTTTCGACAGCTTCACCGCCAGACGTTTCAGCGAGCTGTGAACCATTACATAAGCGCCGCAGTCAGAGGTTGCTTCAATCAGGTCTTCGGCAGGCACCACCGGCATGTTAGCGACTTCTGCCAGCTTCTGTACCGCCAGCTGCTGGTAGCCGTCCGGAGTGTTCAGGCGCGTACCGATGGCGGTTGCGCCGAGGTTCACTTCCAGCAGCAGTTCAGAGGTGCGCAACAGGTTCTTCGTCTCTTCGTTCAGCAGAACGTTGAACGCGTGGAATTCCTGGCCGAGGGTCATCGGCACTGCGTCCTGCAACTGAGTGCGGCCCATCTTCAGGATATCCTGGAATTCGACCGACTTGCGCTGGAAGCCGTCACCTAACTGATTGATGGCGTCAATCAGTTTCACCACGGACGCGTACACCGCGATGCGGAAGCCGGTCGGGTAGGCGTCGTTGGTGGACTGGCATTTGTTAACGTGGTCGTTCGGGTTCAGATACTGGTATTCACCTTTCTGATGGCCCATCAGTTCGAGGCCGATATTGGCCAGCACTTCGTTGGTGTTCATGTTCACGGAGGTGCCTGCGCCGCCCTGATAGACGTCAACCGGGAACTGATCCATGCATTTGCCGTTATTCAGGACTTCATCACATGCGGCAATAATGGCGTCAGCGACACCTTTTGGAATGGTGTGCAGCTCTTTGTTCGCCAGCGCGGCGGCCTTCTTCACCATCACCATACCGCGAACGAATTCGGGGATATCGCTGATTTTACTGTTGCTGATGTAGAAGTTTTCAATCGCTCTCAGAGTGTGGACGCCGTAGTACGCGTCCGCTGGAACTTCCCTGGTACCCAACAAATCTTCTTCGATACGAATGTTGTTTAACATGTGAACCTTCTTGATTAAGCTGCTAATGAATTCATCTTATACACAGGACGAGTGGAGTCTTGTCTGTTTTTTGGCCGACGATTATTTCCTTAATCGGCCCGATGCCCACGATCATATGCTGATAATAGCGAATTGCCGTAACCTGGATCACTTAAACTGCGCCGACCCGCATCCGATTTATTAATCTGTGAAATGAATCACCGCAAAAACCGTACGGGAAAAAAGCGTGATGCAGCGGATTGAAAAAGGTTTTTTTGCCTCCATCTCCTGAATACGCGAATCGCAAACCCATTCAAACCGTCGCTACGAGCGGCGGTTTTCACAGGAGAAACCAGTGCGCTGGATACCGCTGCTTGCCATCTTTTTATACGTCTACATCGAGATCTCGATTTTTATCCAGGTCGCGCATGTGCTGGGCGTTTTCCTGACGCTGATTCTGGTGATTTTCACCTCGGTCATCGGGATGTCTTTGATTCGTCATCAGGGCTTCAAAAACTTCCTGCTGATGCAGCAGAAAATGCAGGCGGGTGAAAGCCCGGCGGCGGAGATGATTAAAAGCGTATCGCTGATTATCTCTGGCCTGTTGCTGGTGATCCCGGGCTTCTTTACCGACTTCCTTGGCCTGCTTCTGCTTTTACCGCCGGTGCAAAAACACCTGACGCTGAAGCTGATGCCGCACCTGCGCTTTGCGCGCACGCCGGGTGGGGGTTTCACCTCGCCTGAGAAAGGAGGCGACACGTTTGAAGGGGAGTATCAGCGCAAGGATGAGCAGCACGAGCGCCTCGATCATAAAGACGATCGCTAAGCAGATGAAAGGCCCGGAACTTCCGGGCCTTTTGCTTCTGAAAGCTTCGTTTCGTGAATTAAGGCCAATTCTGAAGATTTTTTTGATGTGCCCCCCTTGAAGGAAAAATTCCCATCCCCATCTCTCTCGTCACTAGCCGGTAAACCACAGCGGCCCGGCGTCATCCATAACTGATAATGACTTTCTCAAAGGAGAGCTATCAATGAGTATTCGTCCGTTACATGATCGTGTGATCGTCAAACGTAAAGAAGTTGAATCCAAATCTGCAGGCGGCATCGTTCTGACCGGTTCCGCTGCGGGTAAATCAACTCGTGGCGAAATCATCGCTGTCGGTAAAGGTCGCATTCTGGATAACGGCTCTGTGCAGCCGCTGGACGTAAAAGTGGGCGACATCGTGATTTTCAACGACGGCTACGGCGTGAAGTCCGAGAAAATCGACAACGAAGAAGTGCTGATCATGTCCGAAAGCGACATCCTGGCAATTGTTGAAGCGTAATTCATTCGCACACTGACAAACGAATTTAAGGGAAAGAACAATGGCAGCTAAAGACGTAAAATTCGGTAACGACGCTCGTGTGAAAATGCTGCGCGGCGTAAACGTACTGGCAGATGCAGTGAAAGTGACCCTGGGCCCGAAAGGCCGTAACGTGGTTCTGGATAAATCTTTCGGTGCACCGACCATCACCAAAGATGGCGTATCCGTAGCGCGTGAAATCGAGCTGGAAGACAAGTTCGAAAACATGGGCGCACAGATGGTGAAAGAAGTGGCCTCTAAAGCGAACGACGCTGCGGGCGACGGCACCACCACCGCAACCGTACTGGCGCAGGCCATCATCACTGAAGGCCTGAAAGCCGTTGCTGCGGGCATGAACCCAATGGACCTGAAACGTGGTATCGACAAAGCTGTCGCTGCTGCGGTTGAAGAACTGAAAACCCTGTCCGTACCTTGCTCTGACTCCAAAGCTATCGCTCAGGTAGGTACCATCTCCGCTAACTCCGACGAAACCGTAGGTAAACTCATTGCTGAAGCAATGGACAAAGTCGGTAAAGAAGGCGTGATCACCGTTGAAGACGGCACCGGCCTGCAGGACGAGCTGGACGTGGTTGAAGGTATGCAGTTCGACCGCGGTTATCTCTCTCCGTACTTCATCAACAAGCCTGAAACTGGCGCAGTTGAGCTGGAAAGCCCGTTCATCCTGCTGGCAGACAAAAAAGTCTCCAACATCCGCGAAATGCTGCCCGTGCTGGAAGCCGTTGCGAAAGCAGGCAAGCCGCTGGTTATCATCGCTGAAGACGTTGAAGGCGAAGCGCTGGCGACCCTGGTGGTTAACACCATGCGTGGCATCGTGAAAGTCGCTGCGGTTAAAGCACCAGGCTTTGGCGACCGTCGTAAAGCTATGCTGCAGGACATCGCAACCCTGACTGGTGGTACCGTTATCTCTGAAGAGATCGGTATGGAGCTGGAAAAAGCGACCCTGGAAGATCTGGGTCAGGCTAAGCGCGTTGTGATCAACAAAGACACCACCACCATCATCGATGGCGTGGGTGAAGAAGCTTCCATTCAGGGTCGTGTGACTCAGATTCGCCAGCAGATCGAAGAAGCGACTTCTGACTACGATCGTGAAAAACTGCAGGAACGCGTAGCGAAACTGGCTGGCGGCGTAGCCGTTATCAAAGTGGGCGCGGCAACTGAAGTTGAAATGAAAGAGAAGAAAGCGCGCGTTGAAGATGCCCTGCACGCAACCCGTGCTGCGGTAGAAGAAGGCGTGGTTGCCGGTGGTGGCGTAGCGCTGATTCGCGTGGCTTCTAAGCTCGGCGAACTGCGTGGTATCAACGAAGATCAGAACGTGGGTATCAAAGTTGCGCTGCGCGCGATGGAAGCTCCGCTGCGTCAGATCGTGCTGAACTGCGGTGAAGAGCCATCCGTTGTGGCGAACACCGTTAAAGGCGGCGACGGTAACTACGGTTACAACGCAGCGACCGAAGAGTACGGCAACATGATCGACATGGGTATTCTGGATCCAACCAAAGTGACTCGTTCTGCTCTGCAGTACGCGGCATCCGTGGCGGGTCTGATGATCACCACCGAGTGCATGGTTACCGACCTGCCAAAAGGCGACGCACCTGACTTAGGCGCAGCCGGCATGGGTGGCATGGGCGGTATGGGCGGCATGATGTAATTTAATCTTCATTCTTCAAGCCGCAGATGCGTTGACTGCGTGAGTTCACCCCGGTCACTTACTTAAGTAAGCTTTCGGGGATTCACCCACTTGTCGCCTTTCTGCAACTTGAATTATTCGATTAAATAAACATTTCGCAAAAAATAGAAAACCCCTGTGGCAGAACATGCCCCGGGGGTTTTTCTTTTGGTCATCTTTTTAGTATAACGTTCACTCGGACAAGTTGTGTCCAGCCCACTAATAACGAGGAATAACATGCGCGTAAAAGTCTGTGCAGGGATCGTCGGTGCCGCTTTAATGCTGGCAGGCTGCAGTTCCAGCAATGAACTGACCGCAGGCGGGCAAAACGTTCGCTTTGTTGAAGATAAGCCGGGCACCGAATGCCATCTGATTGGCTCCGCAACGGGCAAGCAGAGCAACTGGCTTTCTGGCCAGCGCGGTGAAGAGGGCGGTTCAATGCGTGGTGCGGCGAATGCGCTGCGCAACCAGGCGGCGGAAATGGGCGGCAACGTGATTTACGGCGTCAGCAGCCCGACTCAGGGAATGCTTTCCAGCTTCGTCCCGACCGACAGCGAAATGATCGGCCAGGTCTATAAGTGCCCGAACTGAGTCACTTTATGTGATGAATGCGCCCTCCATCGTGAGGGCGTTTTATTATCTGCGATCTATTGGGTTCAGCTCTGTCGCAGCTGCAAATCCAGCGGCGTTTTGCTTGGTTCACCGCCAATTTCACGGGCCAGTTTTGGCACCATGTAGCCCGAAACCAGCGTCAGCAGTTCGCGCATAATCGTTCGCGCTTCGTCATCGCTCACCATGAAATGCGCCGCACCCTGCACCTTATCCAGCACGTGCAGGTAGTAGGGCATAACGCCGGCATCAAATAAAGCATTGCTAAGGTTAGCCAGCGTTAGCGCATTGTCGTTCACGCCGCGCAGCAGCACGCTCTGATTCAGCAGCGTTACGCCCGCTATTTTCAGTTTGTGCATTGCCTGGCGGAAGTTATCGTCAATTTCCTGGGCGTGGTTGATGTGGTTTACCAGCAGGATTTGCAGAGAGGAGCGCGAAAAGCGTTCCGCCAGCGTATCCGTAATGCGCGCCGGGATAACGATCGGCAAACGGCTGTGAATACGCAGGCGTTTGATGTGCGGGATGGCCTCAAGCGCGTTGAGCAGCCAGTCCAGCTCATGGTCTTTGGCCATCAACGGATCGCCGCCGGAGAAGATAATCTCATCCAGTTCCGGGTGAGCGCTGATATAGTCCAGCGCCGCCTGCCAGTTGCGTTTGTTGCCCTGATTCTCAGCATACGGGAAATGGCGGCGGAAGCAGTAGCGGCAGTTGACCGCACAGCCGCCCTTCACCAGCAGCAGCGCCCGGTTACGGTATTTATGCAGCAGGCCTGGCACCACGCTGTTCTGCTCTTCCAGCGGGTCGGTGCTGAATCCAGGGGCTGCAACAAACTCCTGCTGAGCGGTCACCACCTGCAATAGCAGCGGGTCATTCGGATTGCCTTTTTGCATACGCGCGGCAAACGCCCGCGGGACACGCAGCGGGAATAAACGCTTAGCGTCGCGTCCGGCGAACAAATTTTCATCAGCGTCTACATTTAAGAGACGTAACAGCTCATCGGGATCGGTGATTACATCGGCAAGTTGCGATAACCAATCTTCTCTGGATGGGGTGTTTAGGGTTACAATATGCGCCATTTTGTGGCTTAGCTACCAGTTAACAAATTTAGAGGGCCTTATGGCGACTTATTCTAGCAACGATTTCCGTGCCGGTCTTAAAATCATGATGGATGGCGAACCGTACGCGGTCGAATCCAGCGAATTCGTAAAACCGGGCAAAGGCCAGGCGTTCGCACGCGTTAAGCTGCGCCGTCTGCTGACCGGCACCCGCGTTGAGAAAACCTTCAAATCCACCGACTCCGCCGAAGGCGCAGACGTTGTGGACATGAACCTGACTTACCTCTACAACGACGGTGAGTTCTGGCACTTCATGAACAACGAAACCTTCGAGCAGCTGGCTGCCGATGAGAAAGCGGTTGGCGATAACGCTAAATGGCTGCTGGACCAGGCTGAGTGCATCGTGACCCTGTGGGACGGTCGCCCAATCGCCGTGACGCCGCCAAACTTCGTTGAGCTGGAAATCGTTGAAACCGATCCAGGCCTGAAAGGTGATACCGCAGGTACCGGCGGCAAGCCAGCGACCCTGAGCACCGGCGCCGTGGTTAAAGTTCCTCTGTTCGTTCAGATTGGCGAAGTGATCAAAGTTGACACCCGCTCTGGTGAATACGTTTCTCGCGTGAAGTAATTCATGCTATAAAAAATCGGCACGGCGTTCGCTGTGTCGATTTTTTTTCAGGGGCAGGGATGATGAACCGTTTAGTCAAACTTTTCTTTGTACTGCTGTTAGGCGGAACGCTGCTTTCCGGCTGCAACACCTTTCGTGGTTTTGGTCAGGATGTCGAACATCTGGGGAACTCTATTTCCCACGCGGCCAGTAAATAATCTCCCATCGTCTTAAAAAATGTGCCTTTTCCGTCCATCTGTGGGGATCTTGTCTATGCTTATGTTGCTACAGCACAAATACTCACTGGCAATAAAAGGATGAGATCATGATTAAGAAGACAATTGCTGCGTTTTTTACTCTCCTGGTACTTTCGTCCGTGCTTTCCGGTTGTAATACGACGAAGGGCGTTGGAGAAGACATTTCCAGTGGCGGCCAGGCTATTTCAGGTGCTGCGACTAAAGCTCAGAACTAAGCTGTTCGGTACGGCTTTGCGGCCGTACCGCTATTCAACACTCTTGGCTGACGGGATAAATGGCGAAAAGCGATTTTCGACTTTCAGCTTCATGCGAATATTACATTTATAGGTATAGACAGTTTTTCCGGTAATCTGCATTTCGCTGGCAATCGCCTGATTGCTGACGCCTTCCATCCACAGCGACAATACTTTTTCTTCCTGACGTGTTAACAGCGGTGTGGCGATAGGTGCTGGGTGAGTTTTAGGCCAACTGTACAAAGCGGTCAGGACTTGATGCCTCAATTTTTCGATTGGCGCGTTTTTGGCGACTTCTTCACCGACGTTTTTAAAAGTCAGCGGCTCGCTCTGGAGGCGTATCAAGCGCGAGCGCTGTTCGCAGACGGCGAGGAGCGCGGGAAGAAAATGTGATTGCTTAAGATCGTGCTGGAAGGCGGCGAAATCGGCTATCACCAGATGCGGCTGCCAGCTTTCAATATGCGCTTTCGCCAGAAGCAGGCTATTTAGTGGAGTGACTAAAAATGACGTGGAACCGCCATTGATCTGCTGTAACCATGCCTCAAGTCCGAGGCGGGTGAAACTGCAGCGATCAATAATCAGGATTTTATACATGCTGGGTTGATGAGCACTTCATAGTTGTGGGGCAATACACCATGAAGCCATCATAAAGAAGGTTACGTGCAGATAAAAAGGCGATTTCCGCATTGAAATGCGCCCAATTCACCTCATCATCGTGGAAAGGCGACTTAACCTAAATCCCTTGCATCCCCAAAAAGTGCGGCTAGAATAAAGACTCTTCACGACCTTGCGGGACGACCCGTAAGCGTATCTCAAAAGCCGGGGACGACCCCATCATGGAGTCAAATATGTCCTGGTTAATTCTGGTTGTTGCCGGTTTACTCGAAGTTGTCTGGGCCGTTGGCCTGAAATATACCCACGGTTTTACCCGTCTGGTGCCTAGCGTGATCACAGCCACGGCAATGATTGCCAGCATCGCGCTGCTTTCATGGGCGATGAAAACCCTGCCGGTCGGTACGGCTTATGCCATCTGGACTGGTATCGGCGCGGTCGGTGCCGCCATTACCGGTATTCTGTTGCTCGGTGAATCGGCAAGCCTGGCGCGTATTTTCAGCCTCGTGCTGATCGTCTGCGGCATTATCGGCCTGAAGCTCAGCACGCACTAATAGGTCTGTTTTACCCAAATCAGCTTCTGCACGGGGAAGCCCTGCCGGGTCGCAATGTCCAGCATCTGCTGCTTCATTTCGGGAGTGATGGTCGGCGTGCGGGCGAGGATCCACAGATAATCGCGATCCGGTCCGCAGACCAGCGCGTGCCGGTACTCTTTATCCAGCGCGATCACGTTGTATCCGCCGTAGAACGGGCCAAAGAAGGAGACTTTCAGCGCGGCCCTGTCTGGTGACCCGGTGAAATAGGCTACACCGTCAGTGGATTGCCACATGCCGCGATCCGGGTTCCAGCCTTTGTTCACCACGTTAATGCTGCTATCGCTGCGCAAAGTGTAGGTGACGGTGACTTTCTCCAGACCGCTTTCAAAATTGTGGTCCAGACGGGCGATTTCGTACCAGGTACCGAGGTAGCGGTTAGTATCGAAAGGGGAAACAACGGTGACGCCGGGCGGTGGCACAGGGTTACTACAGGCAACAACCAAAAACGCAGCAGCAACAGTCGCAATGATGGGCAGCAGACGCATGGCAATGTCCTTACAGGCTTTTTTGTAAGTGTAGAACCGTGCGGGGAAAACGTGCGGCAGGCGAACAGAAATATGCCCGGCGCGTGCCGGGCATCTCAGCTTTAGATGAAAATAACACCAACAAGCGTGATCACCGTCAGGATCGCCGCCAGACCGTAGAATACCCATTTGCCGTTAGGCACATGAATCTTCAGGTCATGCATGGCGTGATGAATGCGGTGCAGACCACACCACAGCGGCAGAACGATCATCAGGAACAGGAACACGCGGCCGATGAAGCTCTGAGCGAAGGCCAGCACGCGCTCGTAGCTGAAGGCGTCATGCGGTGCCAGGCCGAGCGGCAGCAGTATACCGACCAGCAGCACCATCACCGGCGCGACTATCGCGCCCCACATGCCACCCGCACCAAACAGGCCCCAGAACACGGGCTCGTCAGAACGTTTTGGGTTTGGATTGATCATCTTGGTCTCCTTACCAGAACAGTGCGACAAACAGGACAACCACGGTGACCACGATCGTCACCCCCCACAGCGCCTTAATCACCGGCTCTGGCCCCATTTTTTCGCCTTTTACAATCACGTTTGCAGCTTTTGGCGCCAATTCGAACCAGGTTTTGGTATGCAAAAGGGCGGCGGCGAGGGTAATCAGGTTAAGGATCACCACAATTGGATTTTGCAGAAAGCCCACGTACCCTGCCCAGGATTCCGCACCGTGCTTCAGCGCGAACAGGCCGTAAATTAATACGATACTGAACCAGACCGTCGGCACTGCGGTGCCTTCACGAATCATATAGAACCGGTAGAAGGGCAGTTTTTTCCACCACGTGGAGGTCATTGGCTGCACGTAGGGTTTGCGTTTTGTCGTCATGATGCACTCCTTAGCGTGGTTTCAGGGTCGCAATAAGAAAGTCTTTCGAGCTTTCCACTTTACCCTGCTGAATGGCGGCGGCCGGGTCGACGTGCTTCGGACACACTTCCGAGCAGTAGCCGACAAATGTACAGCTCCAGACGCCATTTTTGCCGTTCAGTTGCGCCATGCGCTCCTTTTTGCCGTGGTCGCGGCTGTCTTCGTTATAACGATGTGCAAGCGTAATGGCCGCAGGGCCAATAAATTCTTTATTGAGCCCGAACTGCGGACAGGCGGCATAGCACAGGCCGCAGTTGATGCAGCCGGAGAACTGATGGTATTTCGCCATCTGCGCAGGGGTTTGCTTGTTCGGTCCCTGTTCCGGCGTGCGCGGATTGCCGATGATGTACGGCTTAATGGCTTCCAGACTTTCGATAAAGTGAGTCATGTCGACCACCAGATCGCGCTCAATCGGGAAGTTAGCCAGCGCCTCGACCTTCAGGCCTTTCTCGTAATCACGCAGGAAGGTTTTACAGGCGAGCTTCGGCACTTTGTTGACCATCATGCCGCAGGAGCCACAAATCGCCATTCGGCATGACCAGCGGTAGCTCAGGTCGGGCGCCAGGTTATCTTTGATGTAGCCGAGCGCGTCCAGCAGCGACGTTTGTTCATCGTAAGGCACTTCGTAAAACGCGCTGTGCGGGGCCGTGTCCACTTCCGGGTTGTAGCGCACGATCTCGACTTTCAGGTTTTTCATCTCAGCCATTGGTCGTCTCCTTCTTCTCAGCGGCTTCCGCTTCCGCACCGTACACGCGTTTTGCCGGCGGCAGCGTAGTGATTTTCACGTCGCTGTAGTCCAGACGCGTGGTGCCGTCTGCATCGCGGAACGCCAGCGTGTGTTTGAGGAAGTTAACGTCGTCGCGTTCGGTGCAACCTTCGTCAAGGCGCTGGTGGGCGCCGCGAGACTCTTTACGCGCCAGGGCAGAGTGCGCCATACATTCGGCAACGTTCAGTCCATGGCCCAGTTCGATGGTGTACAGCAAGTCGGTGTTGAAGACGCTGGAGGTATCGGTAATGCGCACGCGTTTGAAGCGTTCCTGCAGCTCTGCAAGCTTATCAATGGTTTTTTGCATCAGCTCCGGCGTACGGTAAATGCCGCAGCCTTCTTCCATCGACAGACCCATTTCGTCGCGGATTTTCGCCCAGCTCTCGTTGCCTTCCTGATTGACCAGCGCTTTCAGGCGTTTTTCGACATCGGCGACCTGTGCATCCAGCGCCGCGCCGTTGGCTTCACCCGCCGTTGAGGCGCGTTCCATGGCGCGTTCACCCGCCATTCGGCCGAAGACCACCAGCTCAGCCAGCGAGTTGGAGCCCAGACGGTTAGCGCCGTGCAGGCCGACAGAAGAACATTCGCCGACGGCGAACAGGCCTTTAATGCGGCTCTCACACTGCTGATCGGTTTCAATCCCGCCCATGGTGTAGTGCGCGGTCGGACGAACCGGAATCGGTTCTTTAACCGGGTCCACGCCGACGTAGGCCTTCGCCAGTTCGCAGATGAACGGCAAACGTTCGAGCAGTTTTTTCTCGCCCAGATGACGCAGGTCGAGGTACACCACGTCACCGCGCGGGGTGGAGATGGTGTTGCCTTTGCGCCATTCGTGCCAGAACGCCTGCGAAACTTTGTCGCGCGGGCCAAGCTCCATATATTTGTTTTTCGGCTCGCCAAGCGGCGTTTCCGGGCCCATGCCGTAGTCCTGCAAATAGCGGTAGCCGTCTTTGTTGACCAGAATACCGCCTTCACCGCGGCAGCCTTCGGTCATCAGAATGCCGGAGCCCGGCAGGCCAGTCGGGTGATACTGGACGAATTCCATATCGCGCAGCGGTACGCCGTGACTCAGCGCCATACCCATGCCGTCGCCGGTGACGATACCGCCGTTGGTGTTGTAGCGATACACGCGGCCCGCGCCGCCGGTCGCCATCACCACCGCGTTGGCGCGGATCTGGATTAGTTCGCCCTCCATCATGTTCATCGCTACCAGGCCGCGAGCCTGGCCGTCGTCGACCAGAATATCGAGGACGAAATGCTCGTCAAAGCGCTGGATTTGCGGGAACTGCAGGGAAGTCTGGAAGAGGGTGTGGAGCATATGGAAGCCGGTTTTATCCGCGGCAAACCAGGTACGCTCGATTTTCATCCCGCCGAAGCGGCGCACGTTAACGGATCCATCTTCGCGGCGGCTCCACGGACAACCCCACTGCTCAAGCTGGGTCATCTCGGTCGGGCAGTGGTGGACGAAGTAATCCACCACGTCCTGCTCGCAAAGCCAGTCGCCACCGGCGACGGTATCGTGAAAATGGTATTCGAAGCTGTCATGATCCTGTGCGACAGCTGCCGAACCGCCTTCTGCGGCAACGGTATGGCTACGCATTGGATAGACTTTTGAAATCAGTGCGATTTTAGCGTTGGGATTGGCCTGCGCTGCGGCAATTGCAGCGCGTAATCCCGCCCCGCCAGCGCCTATAACGGCCAGATCGGCATGAAAGGTTTGCACGACATTCCTCCAGAATTGTTGTTATTTCGTCACCCGCCTGACTAAAGGTAGTTCACCGGGTCGAACCCGGGAGATGACGAAAGCGTTTCCACTGCTCCTTTATGGGTATCGTAGTATAGCCTTATGATCTGGAGGGAAATTTGACGCGTTCGATTTTTTTGCTGATCCGCCTGCGCATTTATCATCGAAATTGATGGACTGCATCACGAAATGCGCTTTGCGGCGGAAACCCCGAATTTCACCGGGCAAAATTTGTCTCGTGTCCCGCTTGCGGGTAGACTTCGGGCCTTTGTTTGCATTCGGAGAGAGTTACCATGAGCGAAACGGCCACCTGGCAGCCGAGCGCCTCCATCCCCAATCTGTTAAAACGCGCGGCTATTATGGCGGAGATCCGCCGCTTCTTTACCGACCGCGGCGTGCTGGAGGTGGAAACGCCGTGCATGAGTCAGGCGACGGTGACCGATATTCATCTGGTGCCGTTTGAGACGCGTTTTGTCGGCCCGGGCCACTCTCAGGGTATCAATCTCTACATGATGACCAGCCCCGAATACCACATGAAGCGGCTGCTCGCTGCGGGCTGTGGCCCGGTATTCCAGCTGTGCAGAAGCTTCCGCAATGAAGAGATGGGGCGCCACCACAACCCGGAATTCACCATGCTGGAGTGGTATCGTCCGCATTACGACATGTATCGTCTGATTAACGAAGTGGACGATCTAATGCAGCAGGTGCTGGAGTGCCAGCCGGCGGAAAGCCTCTCCTATCAGCAGGCGTTCCAGCGTCATCTGGAAATCGATCCGCTGTCGGCGGATAAAGCGCTGCTGCGCGAAGCAGCGGCGAAGCTCGATCTCAGCAATATTGCCGATACGGAAGAAGACCGCGACACGCTGTTGCAGATGCTCTTTACCTTCGGCGTTGAGCCGCATATTGGCAAAGATCGCCCGACCTTTATCTACCACTTCCCGGCCAGTCAGGCTTCTCTGGCGCAAATCAGCACCGAAGATCACCGCGTGGCGGAGCGCTTTGAGGTCTATTACAAAGGCATGGAGCTGGCGAATGGTTTCCATGAGCTGACCGATGCCCGTGAGCAGCAGCAGCGCTTTGAGCAGGATAACCGAAAGCGTGCTGCGCGTGATTTACCGCAGCAGCCGATAGATGTGAACCTTCTGGAAGCATTGAAGGCAGGCCTGCCGGATTGCTCCGGCGTGGCGCTGGGCGTGGATCGTCTGGTGATGCTGGCGCTTGGCGCAGAACAAATCAGTGATGTTATCGCTTTTACGGTAGATCGTGCCTGATTTCAGGCATTGCCCGGCAGCAAGGTAAAAAGCAAAAACCCTCATCAAGAGGGTTTTTTAGTGTTTGCACCCCTCGCCCTGTGGGAGAGGGGCCGGGGGAGAGGGCATCAGGCCGCACTCCCCTGAAAATTACAAACTTCCCGCCGTACGTCTGCGCCCTGCCGACGTCATCATTCTGCCCGTCTTACGCCCGTCCAGCGTTTCCAGTCGCATCTGGAAAGGCGGGAACGGCATGTCGATTCCGTGCTCGCGGAAACCGGCGAGGATCAGCTGGTGGATCTCATGGCGAAGCGGCATACGATGGCCCATCTCGGCGGCATAGATACGCAGTTCAAAAATCTGAATACCCTGCTGCAAATCGACGAGGAACACTTCCGGCGCCGGGTTATCGATGACCAGCGAGCAGCGTTCGGCGGCGGTCATCAGGAGCTGCGTCACCTCTTCGCTGTTGGCGTCGGACGGGGCCGGAACGGTCAGCACCACGCGCGTGACGGAATCCGACAGCGACCAGTTGATAAACTGTTCCGTGATAAACGCCTTGTTCGGCACGATGATCTCTTTGCGATCCCAGTCGCTGATCGTCGTCGCTCGGGTGTTGATCTTCGTGACGCTGCCGGTCAAATCGCGGATCGTCACTGTGTCGCCGATGCGGATCGGTTTTTCAAACAGGATGATCAGGCCGGAGATAAAGTTAGCGAAGATCTCCTGCAGGCCAAAGCCGAGCCCGACGCCGAGTGCCGCCACCAGCCACTGCAGTTTTGCCCATTCGATACCAATCATCGAGAAGCCGACCAGGCCGCCGATCAGCATCAGCAGGTATTTGGTGATGGTGGTGATGGCGTAGCCGGTGCCGGGCGTCAGGCTCAGGTGTTGCAACACCGCCAGCTCCAGCAGCGCCGGGAGGTTGCGTACCAGCTGCGTCGTAATGATAAATACCAGAATCGCAATCAGCACGGCGCCGAGGGTGATTGGCTCGAGACTCTCGACGCCCTGCACCGTTGAAGTCACATCCCACAGCGAGATGTTTTCAAGGAAGCCAAACGCCGAGTGGATTTCCGACCACAGCACGATCACCGACACCAGCGCGATCAGCATCAGAATCGATCGTACCAGCCGTAGCGACTGGGCGCTTAACGTGTCGAGATCCACTTCGGCGATGTCCACTTCCGTCGCTCCTTCCAGGCTGGTGGTGTGGTAGGGATCGTCCTCACCGCGCGCACGCTGAGCGAGCATCTCGGCACGACGGTGCTTAGCGCGATCGAAAGCGATACGGCGGCGCTGAATCAGCATCCAGCGGCGGATGACGTGATAGACCACCAGCAGCAGGAACCAGATGGCGACGGAGGTCTCAAGACGGGCAAGCAGCGCCTGGGCCGTAGCCAGATAACCGACGGCGGCCGCAAGGATTGCCGCCAGGGGCGCGCCCATCAGCAAATTCCACAACATGCGGTTGATTGCGTTATCGCCGGAGCCTTCTTTATCGAGATACAGCGGGATCCCTGCGCGTTTGAGGCTGAGCGTGACCACGCCCAGCGCGCCGCAGATCAGCATAAAGCAGAGCCTGCCAAGCGATGCTGAGAATTCGCGATCGCTGAGATTATCGAACATGATCAGCGCCATAATCAGCGGCACGATGAGGCCAACGCTCATCAGGTAGTAGCGCATCGCGCGGGCAACGCGGTTCCGTGGCCAGCCGAAGTGCGCCACGAACAGACCGTTAGGGCGAGCAAAGGCGGCGCAGATCATGACCACCCACAGCAGCGGCACCGTGGCGGTGACGCCGTCCCCGATGGCCACCGCCAGCGGCCAGGGCCAGGCCTCCTGCAACCCATAGCCCAGTGTCATCCAGAGCACCGGCAGCGGTGAGGCCACCAGAATCGACCAGAAGAGCGTGCGCAGCGTCAGCCAGAAGTGATCCTGGGTGACTTTGCCCACCCGGTTGCTGGAACGTTCCAGGAAGCGGGTAAAGTGCTTGCGGGAGCTGATGCTGAAACCGACCAGGATCAGCGCCGCAAACAGCGGGACCAGCGTCTCTTTGCTGGTCAGCATCATCACTGAGGCTTTGCCGAGTTGGCTGAAGGTATCCAGCGAAATCAGGCGGCGCAGATCCTGCACAATTTCCAGCGGCCAGGCGAAGGTGATGGGGCTGACGTCTGAGGTCCAGAACAGATAGCGGTGGGTTGCTTCGTTAATTTCTTTCAGCGCATCTTCCAGCTGCCCGTTGGCGACTTTCAGCTTGGTCAGTTCGAGGATCAGCGTATCGCCGCCCTGCAGCAGGGAATTGAGTAATTCTCGCTGGGTGCGAAGCTGGGCATCCAGAATACGGGTTTCTTCTGCCGAAAGCGGCTGCCCGTTGGCCTGTCGCAGCTGCGGCTGTTTGCTGAGTAAATCTTCATAGCGCAGGCGATGTACGCGCAGCTGCGCCATTTCGGTATCAAGCTGCTGCGGCTTGGGCATTTCCGGCAGTCGGGCCACCTGCGCGCGCAGGGCTTCGCCTAACAGATTGGAGGAGCCGAGCCACTGCGACTGTTCACGCAAAGTATTGAGCGCCTGACGCACCTGCAACGTCTGATTGGTAGCCTGACGCTGCTGGGAGGCCACCAAATCCATCCGCTGAGCCTGCTGGTTTAACGCCTGGGAGAGCTCACGGTTGACGGCGAACTGCTTTACGATGTGCGGCGGCAGGTTTGCGCTGTTTTCGGCTAATAATTCGGTGCTTTCCAGCGCTTTTTCAGCTTCGCGCTGGCGCTGGCTGTTAAGCTGATTGCGCAGGCCTTGCAGATAAGTATCCAACTGCTCGCTCTGCTTTTGCGCAAGCTCAGAGCGTATACGCGCCAGCTCCTGGCGATTGTTTGCCGAAAGCTGGGCCAGCTCAAGTTCGTTCACCAGCGCCTTTAATTTGGCCGATTCTGCCTGCAAACTCAGATTTTGCGCCTGGGCCGTATTGCCCGTCGCCGTGCCGACGCGGCGTTCGACCTCATTGAGCTGACGGCGAGCATCGGTTTGCTGTTGCGGCAGCTGATTGAGGGAGTCGGCGATCTCGCGTGCGCGCTCCTGTTCCTGCTGCGCCTGACGGCTTTTTTCCAGCAGCTGGCTGCTGACCTGAAGGATCTCCTGATTCAGGGCATCCGTGGTCAGTGCCGTCGGCACCTGGCGTGGTTCATCGCTCAGGCGGGAAAGCTGCGCGCGCAGGGTTTGCGAGAGCTTAGAGAAGTTATCAATGGATTGTTGATATTGTGCGGCGCGCTCAAGAGAACCTTTTCGTTCCTCAAGCGCGTTCAGCGCAGACTGAAGCGCCTCAACGGCTTCCGGCTGGGCGGGCTTCGCCGCTTTTGCCTGTTCCAGCTCCTGGGCGATCTGTTTGGCGTCGGGGGCGCTTGCTGCGTATGCCCCCATGCTGAGGCACCAGGCCATCAGAAAAGTGATAATCAGGTGCACGTCAGCGATCCTTCTGCAATTAGCCTTCGTCTTATTTATCGTCAACCCGCGGGCTGGCGTCGTGCTCAGCGTTGATCTCTTCTTCTGCCAGCGGCGTTGCCGGAGTGGCGGAGGTCTCAGTTGAAACGGCCAGCGGCTGGCCCAGTTTGGCGACTGACAGGCTGGCCAGTTTTTCGACCAACTGAACTTTGCCCGGCGCAAACAAATTGATCACGGTGGAGCCCAGCTTGAAGCGGCCCATCTCCTGACCTTTCAGCAGCGCAACGGAGCCTTCGCTTTCGCCTGCTGGCCACGTCCAGCGCTTAATAACGCCTTCACGAGGTGGCGTGATGGTGCCAGACCAGACGGTTTCAATGTTGCCAACGATGCCTTCACGAAGTGGCGTGAGGGGACCAGCCCAGACGGTTTCAATGCTGCCAACTATGGTCGCACCGACCAGAATTTGCGCCATTGGGCCAAATTCGGTATCAAACAGGCTGATGACGCGTTCGTTGCGGGCAAACAGGTTCGGTACGTTCTGCGCGGTCAGATGGTTGACGGAGAACAGATCGCCCGGCACGTAAATCATTTCACGCAGAACGCCGTTACACGGCATGTGTACGCGATGGTAGTCGCGCGGCGAAAGGTAAGTGGTAGCAAAAGAACCGTTGCGGAACAGATCCGCCATCAGATAGTTGCCCGCCAGCAGTGCTTCCAGACTGTAGTTATGGCCTTTGGCCTGCAAAATTTTGTCGTCTTCAATTTTGCCCAGCTGGCTGATCACACCGTCGGCTGGCATTACCAGCACGTTCGGATCGGTGTCCAGCGGGCGCACGTCATCGCGCAGCGGACGTACAAAGAATTCGTTGAAGGTGCGGTAGCTGGCGGTGTCCGGCTTCTGCGCCTCTTTCATATCAACCTTGTAGTACTTCACGAACAGGTCGATCACCAGCTTCGTCAGCCAGCCCGCTCGTTTGCTTGCGCCCCAGCCTGCGAGGCGCGTAAGCCACAGTTTCGGCAGAATGTATTGAAGCGAAAGTTTGAATGAATTTAACAAGATAGCCTCCAGGCCATATTCATTGTTTCAGGCTCTCGGCGGAGCCTTTTCAAAAAAGGGGCTGATTCTAGCGACGTTCAGCTTAAATGTCAGTCGTCGGTTTCAGAAAAGCTTTTACGCGTTTTTACCTGTACCTGTTTCATGCTTTCGAGAATATGGTGATAGTTTTCAAAGCGCGTTTCGGCAATCTCACCTTTTTCCACCGCCTCACGGATGGCGCATCCCGGATCGTTATCGTGCTTGCAGTCGCGGTATTTGCAGGCGCCCAGATAGTCGTGGAATTCGACAAAGCCGTTGAAGATTTGTTCCGGTTCAAGGTGCCAAAGGCCGAATTCACGCACGCCAGGAGAGTCAATCACATCGCCGCCGTGCGGGAAGTGATACAGACGCGCAGCGGTCGTCGTGTGCTGGCCGAGGCCCGAGTTATCGGACACGTCATTAGTGAGAATTTCTTCCTGCAGGCCGAGCAGGGCGTTCAGCAGGCTGGATTTGCCCACGCCGGACTGGCCCGCAAAGATGCTGATGCGCCCGGTGAGCGCTTCTTCCAGCGGCTTGAGCCCGTCCTGAGTGCGGCTGGAGACCATCAGTACGCGATAGCCAATCTTGCGGTAGATATCCATCTGCTCGTTGACGAAAGCCAGTCCGTCGTCGTCCAGCAGATCGATTTTGTTCAGCACGATGATGGGTTCAACGCTCAGCGTTTCGCAGGCGACCAGATATCTGTCGATAATATTCAGCGACAGCTCGGGCAGAATGGCGGAGACGATCACTATCTGATCGATATTTGCGGCGATTGGTTTGACGCCGTCGTAGAAGTCCGGGCGCGTCAGCACGGAGGTGCGTTCATGAACTGCCTCAACGATGCCTTTAACGTTGACGCCTTCCGCCGCGGTTTTACCCGGACGCCAGACCACGCGGTCGCCCGTTACCAGAGAACGAATGGTGCGACGAATATTGCAGCGGTGGATGCTGCCTTCGGCGGATTCCACATCGGCATGCATGCCAAAGCGGCTGATAACAATGCCTTCAGCCGTTTCGCCAAACAGGTTGTCATCGAAATCGGGCTTCTCCGCAGTGGTTTTGAGACGGCGCTGATGGTTGGCTTTTACCCGGCGCTGCTGCCCTTTGGAGAGTTTATTTTTACTCAATCGTGCTGACTCCTGGTCGCCCCAGGGGGGCAAAACCTCTATGATACACGCTATTTTAGATGAATATAGTCACTGTCGTTGTGACGCGAGAAGGGTGGAAAATAGCATGAGTGCAAATGAAAACAACCTCATTTGGATCGATCTGGAAATGACAGGGCTCGATCCTGAGCGCGATCGCATTATCGAAATCGCCACGCTCGTGACCGATGCAAACCTCAACATTCTGGCGGAAGGGCCGACCATTGCGGTACATCAGTCCGATGCTCAGCTGGCGCTGATGGATGACTGGAACGTGCGTACGCACACCGGCAGCGGTCTGGTGGATCGCGTGAAGGCGAGCACCCAGGACGATCGCGCAGCAGAACTGGCAACTATTGAGTTTCTTAAAGAGTGGGTTCCAGCGGGCAAATCGCCCATCTGCGGTAACAGCATCGGCCAGGACCGTCGCTTCCTGTTTAAATACATGCCGGAGCTGGAGGCGTACTTCCACTACCGCTATCTCGACGTCAGCACGCTGAAGGAGCTGGCGCGTCGTTGGAAGCCAGAAATTCTCGACGGTTTTAAGAAGCAGGGCACGCATCAGGCGATGGACGACATTCGTGAGTCCGTGGCGGAGCTGGCGTACTATCGCGAGAACTTTATTAAGCTGTAACGGTGAAGGATGGCTTGCACAGGCCCGGCAAACGCAGAGCCGCCGGGCATTCGCCGTAAAAACAATCTATCTGGCGATTAATGCAGCACTTGAGCAAAAATCAAAAAAAATCGCGTGAAGGGGGGTTGCAGCAACAAGGATTTCTCGTATAATGCGCCTCCCGTAACGACAGAGAATTACGCGTTACGTCAGCAACAAATTTGCGGGAATAGCTCAGTTGGTAGAGCACGACCTTGCCAAGGTCGGGGTCGCGAGTTCGAGTCTCGTTTCCCGCTCCAAAATTTGTGCAACAAGTTGAAAAGTATCGTAAGATACGCACCACCCAAGCGGGAATAGCTCAGTTGGTAGAGCACGACCTTGCCAAGGTCGGGGTCGCGAGTTCGAGTCTCGTTTCCCGCTCCAAAATTTGCGCATCGCCAGATGTAGTATCGCAAGATACGCACCACCCAAGCGGGAATAGCTCAGTTGGTAGAGCACGACCTTGCCAAGGTCGGGGTCGCGAGTTCGAGTCTCGTTTCCCGCTCCAAATTTTTTCAATATATCTTCTTATCCACAGCGAATAAACGCGCTGGGGGCGATTTTTATTGTCTCAGTTACACTCTTGTAAACAGACTTATCCACAGGTCCGCATCGTGCTCTTCGAGCGTCAATTGCTTCTGAATGTGAATCAAATTTTTTTAATTATCTGATTAATAACAATAAAAATAGATTTCAAATTGTTATCGCGATCACTTGACGATTTTTTCGCCCTTGAATTTCAATGTGTTTTTATTTTTATTCACACCCTGTGAATGAATCATGCATCCCTCGGCAGGCCTTTTTCAATCACCCGAACCAGACGCTGTTTTTGCGGTAGCTGCACTTCAATGACGTTGGCATTTCGCTTATCAATTTGCTGCGCAATCGCCCACGCTATGTGCTCATCGAGAAGTGGGTGCTCACCCTGACGGCTTTCCAGTGCCGCAAGATTGCGCGGATCCCACGGGGCATTACCCAGCGCCACGCTGATATTTCGCAGCCAGCGTAAATGACCGATGCGGCGGATGGGTGACCCCTCCGTCACTTTCAGAAAGTGGGCCTCGCTCCAGGCGAACAGTTCGATAAGTTCAGGTGCGTGCAAGGCCTTGCGCGGGCTGAAGTCGTCCTCTTCCGTGAGCTGCGAGTAGCGATTCCACGGGCAAATCAGCTGGCAGTCATCGCAGCCGTAAATGCGGTTGCCCATCAGCGGCCGGAATGCTTCCGGGATCGCGCCCTCAAGCTCAATGGTCAGATAGGAAATACAGCGGCGTGCGTCGACGGTGTAAGGCTCCACAATAGCGCCGGTCGGGCAGATGGTCATACAGGCAACGCAGCGGCCACAGTTTTCTTCCACTGGTTTATCAATGGGTAACGCAAGGTCTATCAGCAGCTCGCCGAGGAAGAAGAAAGAACCCGCATCGC
Source organism: Pluralibacter sp. UBA7423 (assembly GCA_002470465.1). Taxonomy (GTDB): domain Bacteria; phylum Pseudomonadota; class Gammaproteobacteria; order Enterobacterales; family Enterobacteriaceae; genus Scandinavium. Next base: position 108,598 of record DKMD01000040.1, on the reverse strand, counting down.
GGCTGAGGATAAGTGAGTGCTTACCTGTCCAGCCAAGCCCTGCTTTTTCTGCAATCGGGCGCTCCAGAACGGGCGCAGAATCGACAAAAGGTCTAAAATTCAGCGAGGCACACCGTTCCTGAATTTTCTCGCCCAGCTTTTTAAGGCGATTGCGTAACAGCTTGTGGTAATCACGCCCGAGGGCATACCGGCTGACGTAACCGAGTGACGGGTTTTTCAGGGTGCTGGCAAACGCTGCGTTGGCAGGTAAATAGTTCATTCGCACGCTGATAACGCGCAGCGTACCGGGCAGCAGTTCATGAGGGCGGGCGCGGAGCATTCCATGGCGTGCCATCCACTCCATTTCGCCGTGGTACTGTTTGTCCAGCCATGCCTGCAGTTTGGGTTCGCTGGCGCTGAGATCGGTATCGGTAATGCCGACGTGCTGAAAGCCCAGTTCGGCGCCCCACTGTTTGATATCTTGCGCTAATTGATTGAGATCGAGGGGCTGTGACATGACGGACCATACAATGACGAGAAACCCCGCAAGTATACCACACACCATCTGGTCTGCGGATGCCCTGCGTCGCGCAGAAATTGAGGCCGCTGATGCGCTCGGATTAACCCTTTACGAACTGATGCTGCGTGCGGGTGAAGCCGCTTTCCAGCTTGCATGTGGCAGATATCCTGCCTCGGCACACTGGCTTATCCTTTGCGGTCACGGCAATAATGGCGGCGACGGTTACGTGGTGGCGCGTCTGGCGCAGGCTGCAGGCCTTGCCGTGACGCTGCTGGCCGTTGAAAGCGATAAACCGCTGCCTGACGAAGCTGCTGAAGCACGGGAAGCCTGGCTGAACGCGGGCGGCGTTATTCATGCGGCGGATGCGGGCTGGCCTGACGGCGTAGATTTGATTATTGATGCGCTGCTCGGAACCGGCAGTAACAGTGCTCCCCGCGAACCTGTCGCCACGCTCATTGCACAGGCGAACGATCATTCGGCTCCCGTCGTGGCACTCGACATCCCTTCCGGCTTGCTTGCCAATACCGGCGCAACGCCTGGCGCAGCGATCCGTGCTGCCCATACCATGACTTTCATTGCGCTCAAGCCGGGTTTGCTGACAGGCAAAGCCCGCGATGTGACGGGCACTTTGCATCATCATGCGCTGGGCCTTGAGGCCTGGCTGGCTACGCAATCCACGGATCTTCAACGAATCGATGTCGGTCAGCTTGTCCGCTGGTTGCCGCTGCGTCGCCCAACGTCGCATAAAGGCGATCACGGTAAGCTGGTGATTATCGGCGGTGACCATGGCACTTCAGGTGCCATTCGCATGGCCGGTGAAGCCGCGCTGCGTGCTGGGGCCGGACTGGTGCGTGTCTTGACGCGTGCAGAAAATATTGCGCCCATTGTGACGGCGCGGCCTGAACTGATGGTGCATGAGCTCACGCCGAAAACCCTGGATGAGAGTCTGGAATGGGCGGACGTTATCGTGATCGGCCCAGGGCTTGGGCAGCAGGCCTGGGGCAAACAGGCGCTGCGAAAAGTGGAAAACGTCAGAAAGCCCATGTTATGGGATGCCGACGCGCTTAACATTCTGGCAATCAATCCGGATAAACGTCACAATCGCATCCTGACGCCGCACCCCGGCGAAGCGGCCCGGTTGCTGAACTGCAGCGTGGCGGAAATTGAAAGCGATCGCTTACTTTCTGCACAGCGTCTGGTAAAACGGTATGGAGGCGTCGCGGTGCTGAAAGGCGCAGGAACCGTGATTGCCGGTGAGACGCGCGGTATCGCCATTGCCGATGTCGGCAACGCGGGGATGGCCAGCGGCGGCATGGGCGATGTCCTTTCCGGCATTATTGGCGCGTTGCTAGGCCAGCATCTCTCGCCGTATGATGCTGCCTGTGCCGGCTGTGTTGCACATGGCGCGGCGGCAGACATGCTTGCCGCCCGTTACGGAACCCGTGGCATGCTTGCCACCGATCTTTTTTACACGCTACAGCGTGTTGTTAACCCGGATGTGATTGACGTAAACCATGATAAATCGAGTGATTCCCTTACCCCATGAGCAGGCCACATTAGAGCTGGGCAATCGTATTGCCGGGGCCTGCACGGGCGCGACCGTCATTTATCTCTACGGCGATTTGGGCGCCGGGAAAACCACGTTTAGTCGCGGTTTTTTGCAGGCGCTGGGCCATAAAGGCAACGTCAAAAGCCCGACCTATACGCTGGTTGAGCCGTACACGCTCGACAATTTAATGGTTTACCACTTTGATTTGTACCGCCTTGCGGATCCTGAGGAGCTTGAATTCATGGGGATCCGCGATTACTTCGCTGACAATGCCATCTGCCTGGTGGAATGGCCGCAACAGGGCGCGGGTGTGTTGCCTGAACCGGATGTCGAAATTCACCTCGAATACCAGGCACAAGGGCGAGAGGCGCGCGTGACGGCAGTCTCCTCACTGGGTGAGTCTTTACTGGCGCGCTTAGCCGGTTAACCTGAGGGATGACGGGATGATGTATCGCGTTAAAAGTTGGTGGGTGGCATGCCTGATGCTTTTTTGCCTTCAGGCGACGGCGGCAAATTTATCCGATATCCAGGTCTCTAACGGAGATAAACAGGCCCGCATTACGTTCAGTTTTCTGGGCGATCCTGACTACTCCTTCTCGCAGGAAGGCAAACGCAGCGTCGCGCTGGATATCAAGCAAACCGGCGTGATTCAGGGGTTGCCGCTCAACTTCAGCGGTAATAACCTGGTCAAAAGCATTCGTTCCGGCACGCCAAAAGATGACCAGTCTTTACGTTTGGTGGTTGATCTTACTGGCGACGGCAAAACTCGCGCGGTGAAACAGCAAAATGGTGCGAGCACCCTTGTGGTCTTCACCATCAACGCAGATGAGCCACCTCCGCCACCGGCGGTAGCGAAACGTGTGGAAGCCCCGATGGTGACTCCCGCACCTCGTCCTGTTGAACCAGCGCGCAATCCGTTCAAAACGCAAAATGACCGCATGACAAGCGTGACCAGCAGCAATACGCAAACCCGCCCGGCGGCGAGAGCGCGTACGGCAAGCGCCAGCGGTGACAAGGTCATTATTGCTATTGATGCCGGGCACGGTGGCCAGGATCCCGGCGCAATCGGCCCGGGCGGCACCAAAGAGAAAAACGTCACTATCTCCATTGCCCGTAAGCTGCGCGCTCTGCTGAATGACGACCCGATGTTTAAAGGCGTGCTGACGCGAGACGGCGATTACTTTATTTCAGTGATGGGGCGTTCGGACGTAGCCCGTAAGCAGAACGCTAACTTCCTGGTGTCCATCCATGCGGATGCTGCGCCAAACCGCGACGCCACGGGCGCATCGGTATGGGTGCTGTCCAACCGCCGTGCCAACAGCGAAATGGCGGGCTGGCTGGAGCAGCACGAGAAGCAGTCTGAGCTGCTCGGCGGCGCAGGCGATGTGCTGGCGAACAGTCAGGCCGACCCTTACCTGAGTCAGGCGGTGCTGGATTTACAGTTCGGCCATTCGCAGCGCGTCGGGTATGATGTAGCGGTTGACGTTCTGGGTCAGCTTCAGCGTGTCGGCAATATTCACAAGCGCCGCCCTGAGCATGCAAGTTTAGGCGTGCTGCGCTCGCCTGATATCCCGTCGATCCTCGTTGAAACCGGCTTTATCAGCAACGGCGGTGAAGAACGCCTGCTCGGCAGCGACAGCTATCAGCAGCAGATCGCCGAAGCGATTTATAACGGTCTGCGGAAGTACTTTGAAGCGCATCCGTTACAAAGCGGGCCGCGCGGCGAAGCGTCACAAACGGCCAGCGCAGCAGGCCCAAACGGAACGTTAATTAACTAAGGAGCGCTTCATGCCGATACAGGTTTTGCCCCCGCAGCTTGCGAACCAGATTGCCGCTGGCGAAGTGGTGGAGCGGCCCGCATCGGTAGTGAAAGAGCTGGTCGAAAACAGCCTTGATGCGGGCGCGACCCGCATTGATATCGATATCGAACGCGGTGGCGCAAAGCTTATCCGCATTCGCGATAACGGCTGCGGCATCAAAAAAGATGAGCTGGCGCTGGCGCTGGCCCGTCATGCCACCAGTAAGATTGCGTCGCTCGACGACCTTGAGGCGATCATCAGCCTCGGTTTTCGCGGGGAGGCGCTGGCGAGTATCAGCTCCGTTTCCCGTCTGACCTTAACGTCCCGCGTGGCCGAACAGCCTGAAGCCTGGCAGGCGTACGCCGAAGGGCGCGATATGGACGTGACCGTAAAACCTGCGGCGCATCCTGTGGGCACAACTCTCGAAGTGTTAGATCTGTTTTACAACACGCCGGCACGCCGCAAGTTCATGCGCACCGAAAAAACCGAATTCAGCCACATCGACGAAATTATTCGCCGCATCGCGCTGGCGCGATTTGACGTCACCATTAACCTCAGCCACAACGGTAAAGCGGTGCGGCAGTACCGTGCGGTGGCGGAAGGCGGCCAGAAAGAACGCCGTCTGGCGGCCATCTGCGGTACGCCGTTTATGGAACAGGCGCTGGCGATTGAATGGCAGCATGGCGATTTGGCCCTGCACGGCTGGGTGGCCGATCCGAAACTCAGCAATGCGCAGTTGGCGGAAATTCAGTACTGCTACGTGAACGGGCGCATGATGCGCGACAGGCTTATCAATCACGCGATTCGCCAGGCCTGTGAAGACAAGCTCGGAGCCGGGGAACAGCCTGCGTTCGTGCTTTATCTGACTATCGACCCGCACCAGGTCGATGTGAACGTGCATCCGGCGAAGCATGAGGTGCGCTTTCATCAGTCGCGGCTGGTACATGATTTTATCTATCAGGGCGTGCTGAGCGTGTTGCAGCAGCAGATGGATACGCCTTTGCCGCTGGCGGAAGAAGCTGAAGAACCCGCGCTGCGCACATTACCGGAAAACCGCGTAGCCGCCGGACGTAACCATTTTGCTGAACCTGCCGTTGTACGCGAGCCTGCCGCGCCGCGCTATAGCTCGCCATCCGGCGGCAGTTCGCGTCATGAAAGCTGGCCTAATGCGCAACCGGGTTACCAGAAACAGCAGGGGGCTTTATACAAACAACTGCTGGAGACACCGGTTGCAGAACGCAGGCCTGTTATGCCTGCCGCGCCGGAAAGCTTGTCCGGACACAGCAACAGCTTTGGCCGGGTATTGACGATTATTGCTGCCGATCTTGCACTGCTCGAACGCGACGGCAAGCTCAACCTGATGGCGCTGCCCGTTGCGGAACGCTGGCTGAAACAGGCGCAGCTTTCGCCGGAAACGTCCCCGGTTTGCGCGCAGCCTCTGCTGATTCCGCTGCGCTTAAAAATAAGCGCTGAAGAGCAGGCGGCGTTGGCTAAATCCCTTCCCGTACTGGGGCAATTAGGCGTTGAAATTCAATCAGAAGCGCAGCATGTAACGGTGCGGGCGGTGCCTTTACCCTTAAGACAACAAAATTTACAAATCTTGATTCCTGAACTGATAGGCTACCTCGCGCAGCAATCGACGTTCGATGCGGTGACGCTGGCGCAGTGGTTAGCGCGCAATCTTGCAAGCGAACATGCGCAGTGGAATATGGCGCAGGCGATTGCCCTGCTGACGGACTTAGAGCGTCTTTGTCCACAGCTGGTGAAAGCGCCGCCGGGTGGCCTGTTACAACCCGTTGATTTACATACGGCGATGAATGCCCTTAAACATGAGTGACGTAACACAGAGCCTGCCTCAGGCCATTTTTTTGATGGGGCCAACGGCCTCCGGTAAAACCGCGCTGGCGATTGAGCTACGCAAAGTTTTGCCCGTTGAGTTGATTAGTGTGGATTCCGCCCTCATTTACCAGGGGATGGATATCGGCACCGCGAAGCCAGATGCCCGTGAGCAGGCCTTAGCCCCTCACAGGTTGCTGGATATTCGCGATCCGGCGCAGGCGTATTCTGCCGCGGATTTCCGCCGCGATGCGCTGGCCGAGATGGCCGAAATCACCGCCGCCGGGCGTATTCCGCTGCTGGTAGGCGGTACAATGTTATATTTCAAGGCGTTGCTGGAAGGACTCTCGCCCTTGCCGTCGGCAGATCCCGCCGTCAGGGCCAGGATTGAGCAACAGGCAGCAGAGCAGGGATGGAATGCACTGCATCAGCAACTTCTGGAGATTGACCCGGTTGCCGGTGCGCGTATTCATCCAAATGATCCGCAAAGACTTTCCCGGGCACTGGAAGTTTTTTTCATTTCGGGTAAAACTTTAACGGAACTGACGCAAACGTCAGGAGAAGCTCTGCCGTACAAGGTGCATCAGTTCGCCATCGCCCCGGCGAGCCGTGAACTGCTCCATCAGCGCATTGAGCAGCGTTTTCATCAGATGTTGGCTTCAGGTTTTGAAGCAGAAGTGCGGGCGCTTTTTGCCCGTGGAGATTTGCATACGGACATGCCTTCCATTCGTTGTGTGGGATACCGCCAGATGTGGTCATACCTTGAAGGCGAAATCTCATATGATGAAATGGTTTATAGAGGTATTTGCGCCACGAGACAGTTGGCCAAGCGTCAGGTGACCTGGTTGCGCGGTTGGGAAGGGGTTCATTGGTTAGACAGTGAACAACCTGAACAAGCGTTCAACGATGTGTTAAAGGTTGTTGATGCGAGCCTGGGCTGAACGTGTAAAATTAAGATGTATCGTGCGCAATTTTTCAGAATCGAAAGGTTCTAAGTACAAGCCCGAAGTTTGTGGGTAACACCCTGAAAACCGTGGGTATAACAAGCATATAAGGAAAAGAGAATGGCTAAGGGGCAATCTTTACAAGATCCGTTTCTGAATGCACTTCGTCGGGAACGTGTTCCGGTTTCTATTTATTTGGTGAATGGTATTAAGCTGCAAGGTCAAATTGAGTCTTTCGATCAGTTTGTGATCCTGTTGAAAAACACGGTCAGCCAGATGGTCTATAAGCACGCAATTTCTACCGTTGTTCCGTCTCGTCCGGTCTCTCATCATAGCAACAACGCTGGCGGCGGTACGGGTAGTAACTACCATCATGGTAGCAACGCGCAGTCTTCATCTGCGCCGCAAGACAGCGACGAAACCGAATAAGGTTGATGGCTGTTTTTCCATGTCGGGGAGCCAGTTTATTCGGTTCCCCGCTGGTCTTTTAGGAGATTTTTCGCTTGTTTGACCGTTATGACGCCGGTGAGCAGGCGGTGCTGGTACACATCTATTTTTCGCAAGACAAAGATATGGAAGACCTTCAGGAGTTTGAATCCCTGGTCTCTTCCGCCGGTGTCGAAGCAATGCAGGTGATTACCGGTAGCCGTAAAGCGCCGCACCCAAAGTATTTTGTTGGTGAAGGTAAGGCTGTCGAAATTGCGGAAGCCGTGAAAGCAACGGGGGCCTCCGTTGTCTTATTCGACCATGCATTAAGTCCGGCCCAGGAGCGAAACCTGGAGCGTTTGTGCGAATGCAGGGTTATCGATCGTACCGGTCTTATTCTCGATATTTTTGCTCAGCGTGCGCGTACCCACGAGGGGAAACTGCAGGTTGAGCTGGCGCAGCTGCGTCACCTGGCAACACGCCTGGTGCGAGGCTGGACCCACCTGGAACGTCAGAAAGGCGGGATTGGTTTGCGTGGCCCGGGTGAAACCCAGCTCGAAACTGACCGCCGTTTGCTGCGTAACCGTATTATGCAGATCCTCTCCCGTCTGGAGAGAGTTGAGAAGCAGCGCGAACAGGGGCGCCGTTCGCGAACCAAAGCCGATATTCCGACCGTGTCGCTGGTGGGTTACACCAACGCCGGGAAGTCGACGCTGTTTAACCAGATTACTGAAGCGCAGGTGTATGCGGCCGACCAGCTGTTCGCGACGCTCGACCCGACGCTGCGTCGGATTAACGTCGCTGACGTAGGCGAAACCGTACTGGCGGACACCGTTGGGTTTATTCGCCATTTGCCGCATGATTTAGTGGCCGCATTTAAGGCGACCCTGCAGGAAACACGTCAGGCGACGCTCCTGCTGCATGTGATTGACGCCGCCGATGTGCGTTTGCAGGAAAACATTGATGCGGTGAATGTCGTGCTCGATGAAATCGAGGCCGACGAGATCCCAACCCTGCTGGTGATGAACAAAATAGATATGCTGGACGATTTCGAACCGCGTATCGACAGAGATGATGAAAACAAACCGATTCGGGTCTGGCTTTCTGCTCAGACCGGCGTCGGCGTACCACTGCTTTTCCAGGCTTTAACGGAACGACTTTCCGGTGAGGTGGCACAGCACACGCTGCGCCTGCCGCCGCAGGAAGGGCGTCTCAGAAGCCGGTTTTATCAGCTTCAGGCGATAGAAAAAGAGTGGATGGAGGATGACGGCAGCGTTGGTCTGGAAGTTCGGATGCCGATAGTTGACTGGCGTCGCCTCTGTAAGCAAGAACCTGCGCTGGCAGACTACGTTGTCTGATAGCCAGTTGGCCTGAAGATTATTCGCCTTTATACCCGGCGTGCCGGGTATACACCGCATAACAAATGGAGCATATACATGGCGTGGAATCAGCCCGGTAATAACGGACAGGACCGCGACCCGTGGGGAAGCAGCAATAATCAAGGCGGCAACTCTGGGGGAAATGGAAACAAAGGTGGTCGCGATCAGGGGCCTCCTGATTTGGATGATATCTTCCGCAAGCTGAGCAAAAAGCTCGGCGGCTTAGGCGGTGGTAAAGGTGGCTCGGGCGGAGGCAGCAGCGCTTCGCAGGGGCCTCGTGCGCCAATGAGTGGGCGTATTGTCGGTATTGCGGCCGCAGCGGTCGTCATTATCTGGGCGGCGAGCGGCTTCTACACCATTAAAGAAGCAGAGCGCGGTGTGGTCACTCGTCTGGGTAAATTCAGCCATCTGGTTGAGCCTGGCCTGAACTGGAAGCCGACGTTTATCGACGAAGTGACGCCGGTCAACGTGGAAGCCGTTCGCGAGCTTGCCGCTTCTGGTGTGATGCTGACGTCTGATGAAAACGTGGTGCGCGTTGAAATGAACGTGCAGTACCGCATCACCGATCCGCAGAAATACCTGTTCAGCGTGACCAGCCCGGACGACAGCCTGCGTCAGGCGACGGACAGCGCCCTGCGCGGTGTGATCGGCAAATACACCATGGACCGTATTCTGACCGAAGGCCGTACCGTTATTCGTAGCGATACCCAGCGTGAGCTGGAAGAGACGATTCGCCCGTACAACATGGGGATCACCCTGCTGGATGTCAACTTCCAGGCTGCTCGTCCGCCGGAAGAGGTAAAAGCAGCGTTTGACGATGCCATTGCCGCTCGTGAAAACGAACAGCAGTACATTCGTGAAGCGGAAGCGTACACCAACGAAGTTCAGCCGCGTGCCAACGGTCAGGCGCAGCGTATCCTCGAAGAAGCTCGCGCTTATAAGACGCAGACTATCCTCGAAGCGCAAGGTGAAGTTGCGCGTTTCGTCAAGATTCTGCCTGCGTATAAAGCGGCGCCGGAAATTACCCGTGAGCGCCTGTATATCGAAACCATGGAGAAAGTGCTGAGCCATACCCGTAAAGTGCTGGTCAACGATAAAGGGGGCAACCTGATGGTGCTGCCGCTCGACCAGATGCTGAAGGGTGGCAGTGCAGCGCCGGCAAAAAAGAGTGACAGCAGCGGCGCCAGCAGCCTGTTGCGCCTGCCGCCTGCATCCAGCTCAAGCAGCGCCAACAGCAACAGCGCCGCACCGGCCACAAGCGACAGCGATATCATGGACCAACGCCGTGCTAACGCGCAGCGTAACGACTACCAGCGTCAGGGGGAATAACGATGCGTAAGTCAGTTATTGCAATAATTATCATCGTGCTGGTAGGCCTTTACGCTTCAGTCTTTGTGGTGAAAGAAGGTGAACGCGGAATTAAATTCCAGTTCAGCAGCGTGGTGCGTGACAGCGACAAGAAGCCGGTGATTTATGCGCCGGGCCTCCATTTCAAGGTGCCATTTATCCAGTCGGTGAAAACGCTGGATGCGCGTATCCAGACCATGGATAACCAGGCCGATCGCTTCGTGACTAAAGAGAAGAAAGACCTGATCGTTGACTCCTACATCAAGTGGCGCATCAGTGATTTCAGCCGTTACTTCCTGGCAACCGGTGGCGGAGACGTCTCTCAGGCCGAAGTGCTGCTGAAGCGCAAATTCTCTGACCGTCTGCGTTCTGAAATTGGTCGTCTGGATGTGAAAGATATCGTAACGGATTCCCGCGGTCGTCTGACTATCGAAGTACGCGATGCCCTGAACTCCGGTACCTCCGGCGGTGACGAAGAAGTGGCAACGCCTGCAGCTGACAGCGCTATCGCGGAAGCGGCAGAACGTGTCGTTGCGGAAACCAACGGTAAAGTGCCGGTGATCAATCCGAACAGTATGGCTGCGCTGGGTATTGAAGTGGTTGATGTCCGCATCAAGCAGATCAACCTGCCTGCGGAAGTGTCGGAAGCTATCTACAACCGTATGCGCGCCGAGCGCGAAGCGGTAGCCCGTCGCCACCGTTCACAGGGTCAGGAAGAGGCAGAGAAACTGCGTGCGGCCGCCGACTATGAAGTGACCAAAACGCTGGCGGAGGCCGAGCGTCAGGGTCGCATCATGCGCGGTGAAGGTGATGCCGAAGCGGCGAAACTGTTTGCCGATGCCTTCAGCCAGGATCCGGATTTCTACGCCTTCATCCGTAGTCTGCGTGCTTACGAGAACAGCTTCGAAAGCAATCAGGACGTGATGGTGCTGAGCCCGGACAGCGATTTCTTCCGTTACATGAAGACGCCGACCAGTACCGCGCGTTAAACTCGCCCGTAGTTTTGTGAAAAACCACCGCTCTTGCGGTGGTTTTCTTTTTCTCAGGATGAATGATGAATTCAACAATCTGGCTGGCGCTTGCGCTGGTACTGGTGCTCGAAGGTCTTGGACCGATGCTCTATCCTCAGGCCTGGCGCAAAATGGTGGCGGCACTTTCACAGCTTCCGGACCATCTTTTGCGTCGTTTTGGCGGTGGCCTTGTGGTCGCAGGCGTAGTGATCTACTACATGTTGACGAGAACGATTGGCTGAATAAAAAAACGGCGGAATCATCATTTTTAGGATGCAAAAAGTGCTGGTCATCATCGAAACCGATGGTAGAATCCATTTTTAAGCAAACGGTGATTTTGAAAAATGGGTAACAACGTCGTCGTACTGGGCACCCAATGGGGTGACGAAGGTAAAGGGAAGATCGTCGATCTTCTGACTGAACGGGCTAAATATGTTGTACGCTACCAGGGCGGTCACAACGCAGGCCATACTCTCGTAATCAACGGTGAAAAAACCGTCCTCCATCTTATTCCATCAGGCATTCTTCGTGACAACGTGACCAGCATCATCGGTAACGGCGTTGTGCTGTCGCCTGCTGCGCTGATGAAAGAGATGAAAGAACTGGAAGACCGTGGTATCCCGGTTCGTGAACGTCTGCTGCTTTCCGAAGCTTGCCCGCTGATCCTTGATTATCATGTCGCGCTCGACGTGGCTCGTGAAAAAGCGCGCGGTGCAAAAGCTATCGGCACCACCGGTCGTGGTATCGGCCCGGCTTATGAAGACAAAGTGGCCCGTCGCGGCCTGCGCGTTGGCGACCTGTTCGACAAAGCGACCTTCGCCGACAAGCTGAAGGAAGTGATGGAATATCACAACTTCCAGCTGGTGAACTTCTACAAAGCCGAAGCGGTTGATTTCCAGAAAGTGCTGGATGACGTCATGGCCGTTGCCGACATCCTGACTGCGATGGTTGTTGACGTTTCCGACCTGCTGGATCAGGCGCGTCAGCGTGGTGATTTCGTGATGTTCGAAGGTGCCCAGGGCACGCTGCTGGATATCGACCACGGTACCTATCCGTACGTAACCTCCTCCAACACCACCGCAGGTGGCGTGGCGACCGGCTCCGGCCTGGGCCCACGTTATGTGGATTACGTTCTGGGTATTATCAAAGCTTACTCTACCCGCGTTGGCGCAGGTCCGTTCCCGACCGAGCTGTTTGACGAAACCGGCGAGTTCCTCTGCAAGCAGGGTAACGAGTTCGGCGCGACCACCGGTCGTCGTCGTCGCTGCGGTTGGCTGGATGCCGTTGCGGTACGCCGTGCCGTGCAGATCAACTCCCTGTCTGGTTTCTGCCTGACCAAGCTGGACGTGCTGGACGGCCTGAAAGAGGTGAAAATCTGCGTCGGTTATCGTATGCCGGATGGCCGCGAAGTGACCACCACGCCGCTGGCTGCCGACGACTGGGAAGGCATCGAGCCGATTTATGAGTCCATGCCGAGCTGGTCTGAAACCACCTTTGGCGTGAAAACCCGCAGCGGCCTGCCGCAGGCGGCGCTGGACTATATTAAACGCATCGAAGAACTGACCGGCGTACCGATTGATATTATTTCAACCGGCCCGGACCGTTCTGAAACCATGATCCTGCGCGACCCGTTCGACGCATAATCATGCCAGGGGCGCATTCATTGCGCCCCTCTGTTCCCGCTTTCCGCCTTCCTCCGCTTAAATTAATTAACCGCTACCTGGCTGGCTGGTTTATCATCAATGGTAATAATCCCCCGTTTTTTCCCGCTTTGAGGTTGATGTGCAGTTAACGAGTTTCACCGATTACGGATTGCGTGCGCTAATCTATATGGCATCGCTGCCGGACGGCCGAATGACCAGTATCTCTGAGGTGACGGAGGTGTATGGCGTGTCCCGTAATCATATGGTTAAAATTATCAACCAGTTAAGTCGTGCAGGCTTTGTTGATGCCGTGCGCGGTAAAAATGGTGGTATTCGCCTGGGCAAACCGGCCCATACCATTGGCATCGGCGACGTTGTTCGTGAACTTGAGCCATTATCGCTGGTGAACTGCAGCAGCGAGTTTTGCCATATAACGCCCGCCTGTCGTTTAAAACAGGCACTTTCTCAGGCCGTAAACAGTTTTCTCAAGGAGCTGGATAACTACACGCTGGCCGATTTGGTTGAAGAGAATCAACCGCTTTATAAATTATTGCTGGTGGAGTGACTCGTCACTTCACCGGAGCTGACAACGGAGGAACCGCTATGTCACAAGATCCTTTCCAGCAACGCGAAGCCGAAAAATACGCGAACCCTATCCCGAGCCGGGAGTTCATCCTCGATTTCATCACCCAACGCGAAAAACCGGTCAGCCGAGATGAGCTGGCAATCGAACTGAAAATCGAAGGTGAAGAACAGCAGGAAGCCCTGCGTCGCCGCCTGCGCGCCATGGAGCGCGACGGGCAACTCGTTTTCACCCGCCGTCAGTGCTATGCGCTGCCGGAACGTCTCGATCTGCTGAAAGGCAAAGTCATTGGCCATCGTGATGGCTTTGGCTTCCTGCGCGTCGAAGGGCGCAAAGACGATCTCTATCTTTCATCCGAGCAGATGAAAATGTGCATGCACGGCGATCTGGTGCTGGCACAGCCGCTGGGCGCCGATCGAAAAGGTCGTCGCGAAGCGCGCATCGTGCGCGTGCTTGAACCAAGAACCGGGCAAATCGTGGGGCGCTATTTCACCGACGCGGGCATCGGCTTTGTGGTGCCGGACGATAGCCGCCTGAGCTTCGATATCCTCATTCCGCCGGAAGAACTCATGGGCGCGCGCATGGGCTTTGTGGTGGTGGTTGAACTCACCCAGCGCCCAACCCGCCGCACCAAGGCCGTCGGCAAAATTGTCGAAGTCCTTGGCGATAACATGGGCACCGGTATGGCCGTGGATATGGCGCTGCGCACCCATGAAATCCCTTACGTCTGGCCGCCTGAAGTTGAAAAACAGATTGCGAACCTGAAAGAGCAGGTGCCGGAAGAAGCGAAAATCGGTCGCGTGGATCTGCGTGATTTACCGCTGGTTACCATCGATGGCGAAGACGCCCGCGATTTCGATGACGCCGTTTTCTGTGAGAAGAAACGCGGCGGCGGCTGGCGTCTGTGGGTGGCCATTGCGGACGTCAGCTATTACGTCCGTCCGCCAACGCCTCTGGATACCGAAGCCCGCAACCGCGGCACCTCGGTTTACTTCCCGTCTCAGGTCATCCCGATGCTGCCGGAAGTGCTGTCCAATGGGCTGTGTTCCCTGAATCCTCAGGTCGACCGCCTGTGTATGGTCTGCGAAATGACCATTTCAGCGAAGGGCCGCCTGACAAGCTACACGTTCTACGAAGCGGTGATGAGTTCCCATGCGCGTCTGACCTACAACAAGGTCTGGCATATGCTGCAGGGCGATCAGGATCTGCGCGAGCAGTATGCGCCGCTGGTCAAGCATATCGAAGAGCTGCATAACCTCTACAAAGTGCTTGATGCTTCCCGCGCCGAACGCGGAGGGATCTCGTTTGAAAGCGAAGAGGCGAAGTTTATCTTCAACGCTGAGCGTCGCATCGAACGTATTGAGCAAACCCAGCGTAACGATGCGCACAAGCTGATTGAAGAGTGCATGATCCTCGCCAATATCTCGGCGGCGCGCTTCGTCGAGAAAGAGAATGAGCCTGCGCTGTTCCGTATTCACGACAAGCCGACCGAAGAGGCGATCACCTCTTTCCGTACCGTGCTGGCCGAGCTGGGTCTGGAGCTCCCAGGCGGCAACAAACCGGAGCCGCGCGACTACGCGAAGCTGCTGGAGTCCGTTGCCGATCGTCCGGATGCGGAAATGCTGCAAACCATGCTGCTACGCTCAATGAAGCAGGCGGTGTACGACCCGGAAAATCGCGGTCACTTTGGCCTGGCGCTGCAGTCCTACGCCCACTTTACTTCACCGATTCGTCGTTACCCGGACCTGTCGCTGCATCGCGCCATCAAATACTTACTGGCGAAAGATGAAGGTCACAAAGGAAACTCAACGGAGACCGGCGGCTGGCACTACAGCATGGAAGAGATGCTGCAGCTCGGTCAGCATTGTTCGATGACCGAACGCCGTGCCGACGAGGCGACCCGCGAAGTATCCGACTGGCTGAAGTGCGACTTTATGCAGGATCAGGTCGGCAACGTGTTCTCCGGGGTCATTGCCAGCGTTACGGGCTTCGGCTTCTTCGTGCGTCTTAACGATCTGTTTATTGACGGTTTGGTGCACGTATCGTCTCTGGACAACGACTACTACCGCTTTGACCAGATTGGGCAGCGCCTGATTGGCGAATCCGGCGGTCAGACCTACCGTCTTGGCGATCGCGTGGAAGTGAAGGTTGAAGCCGTCAACATGGATGAGCGTAAAATCGACTTCTCGCTGATTTCCAGCGAGCGTGGTCCGCGTAACCCAGGCAAAACCGCGCGCGAGAAAGCGAAGAAACCGGCAAATGGTAAAGCGGGTGGTAAACGCCGCGATGCCGGGAAAAAGGTCAACTTTGAGCCAGACAGCGCCTTCCGCGGTGAGAAAGGCCAGAGCAAAAAAGTGAAGCCAAAAGCGGCGAAGAAGGCGGCGGCCAGTCAAAAAGCCAAAAAACCGTCTGATAAAACGCTTAAAATCGCCGCTGCGACAAAAGCCAAACGCGCAGTGAAGAAGCAAGCGGCAGAGTAAGAGATAAGCCCCTCTCCCCGGCCCTCTCCCGTAGGGAGAGGGAGAAAATATACAGCGAGCTTTCCAGAACGAAGCTCAGGGCTGTTCCCTCTCCCTGTGGGAGAGGGTTAGGGAGAGGGGAAAACAATATTTGAACTAACAGGTAATGAGTACCCTTCATGAGTGAAATGATTTACGGCATCCACGCGGTGCAGGCCCTGCTGGAGCGTGCTCCGGAACGTTTTCAGGAAGTCTTTATTCTGAAAGGCCGCGAGGACAAACGTCTGCTGCCGCTTATCCACGCGCTGGAAGCGCAGGGCGTGGTGATCCAGGTTGCGAACCGCCAGTTCCTTGACGAGAAGAGCGACGGCGCCGTGCATCAGGGGATCATCGCCCGCGTGAAAGAGGGCCGTCAGTATCAGGAAAACGATCTGCCGGATCTGCTGGCTCAGTTCGAGAATCCGTTCCTGCTGATCCTCGACGGCGTTACCGATCCGCATAACCTGGGCGCATGCCTGCGTAGCGCCGATGCCGCAGGCGTCCACGCGGTGATTGTTCCGCGCGATCGCTCGGCTCAGCTCAATGCAACGGCGAAGAAAGTGGCCTGTGGTGCCGCTGAAAGCGTGCCGCTGATCCGCGTGACCAACCTGGCGCGCACTATGCGTCTGCTGCAGGAAGAGAATATCTGGATTGTAGGGACTGCTGGCGAAGCCGATCACACGCTCTATCAGAGCAAAATGACGGGCCGCATGGCGCTGGTGATGGGCGCCGAAGGGGAAGGCATGCGTCGCCTGACTCGCGAGCACTGCGATGAGCTGATCAGTATTCCGATGGCGGGCAGCGTGTCGTCGCTGAACGTTTCTGTTGCGACGGGCATTTGCCTTTTCGAAGCCGTTCGCCAGCGCGCGGTATAAACAGTAAAACCTTCTCTTCGGAGAAGGTTTTTAGTCTGTGCTCCCTCTCCCTGTGGGAGAGGGTCGGGG
>DKMD01000040.1:0-92005 GCA_002470465.1 Pluralibacter sp. UBA7423 | reverse complement strand
GAGAGGGTCGGGGTGAGGGCACCAGACGGCGCTGAACTCTTACTCATCCAGCGACCGCAGATGGTCGTCCTTTCTCAGCGTCATCAGCGCGAAGATACTCACCACCGCCGTTGCCATCACGTAATAAGCCGGAATATCGAGATTCCCCGTCTGCTTAATCAGGCCGGTGATAATCAGCCCCGCACATCCCGAGAAAATCGCGTTCGACAGCGAATACGCCAGCCCAAGCCCGGTGTAACGCACTTTGGTCGGGAACATCTCTGACAGCATCGCAGGCCCTGGGCCCGCCAGCATGCCGACTAATCCCCCAGCCACCAGCACAACCAGCGCTTTTACCAGCAGCGTGCTCGACTCTGCCTGCAAAATCTTCAGTAACGGCAGCGCCAGCGCCAGCAGCAGCACCGTGGCGATAACCATCACCGCGCGGCGGCCAATTTTATCGCTGAGCATGCCTGACGGCAGAATGGTGACCGCAAAACCAATGTTGGAAATAACGGCGATCAGCAGCGCCTGGTTAAAGCCGGTATGCAGCGCCGATTGCAGGTAAGAAGGCATGATCACCAGATAGGTGTAGCCTGCGGCGGACCACACCATCAGGCGGCCAATGCCGGTCACAATTGCTTTAAAAGTGCCGCTGACGCTGGCTTTAACCGCTGGCGTATCGGTTTTTTGCTGGCGTACAAAGCTCGGCGTTTCTTCCATATGCATGCGCAGCCAGAGCGCGACAGCACCCATCGGCAGCGCTAAATAGAACGGGACGCGCCAGCCCCAGTCGAGCATAGCTTCTGGCGTCAGTAGGGCCGACATCAGCGCGACAATTCCCGCGCCCGCCAGCAGGCCCAATGCCACGGTGAACGACTGCCAGGCGCCGTACAGGCCACGTTTTCCGCGAGGGGCAAACTCCGTCATTAGCGAAACTGCACCACCGTATTCGCCACCGGCAAACAGGCCTTGCAGGATGCGCAGCGCCGTCAGCAGCAGCGGGGCCGCTACGCCAATCGAGGCATAAACCGGCACGAGGCCAATCGCCGTGGTGGCGAACGTCATCATCACCAGCACCAGAATCAGCGTTGGCTTACGCCCGATGCGATCGCCAATGCGACCAAAAACCACTGCGCCTAACGGGCGGAAGAAAAAGGCGACGGCGAAAGCCGCGTAGGTGAGGATAAGGCTGGTGAGCGGCGCTTCTCCCGCCAGCTGAAAGAAGTTTTTGGCGATAACCGTTGCCAGAAAACCGTACACGGCAAACTCATACCATTCGATAAAGTTGCCAATTGAACCCGCAATAAGCGCGCGCTTGTGCGCTGCGCCAGCCACTGACCCTGTTTGCATACTCTTTCCCGGTTTGTACAGTGTATTAACGTGTGAATAAATTATTCCATACAAAAATGATAAGGAAATTTAAAATTCTTATGCCTGTGATGTGCTTCACGAAGCCGGGGGAGATTCTTTTTTGTCCGCGCTTTCATGGGCAGATTTACCGTGTGCTGACCATACTTACCGCACAATCCCTGATAGCAAGGAGACGTCATGTCCTGGCAAACGCATACCGTGTTCAACCAGCCAGCGCCCCTGAACAACAGCAACCTCTTCCTTTCGGATACGGCGCTACGGGAGGCCGTGCAGCGTGAGGGGGCGGGCTGGGATGGTGATTTACTGGCAAGCATCGGGCAGCAGCTTGGTACGGCGGAATCGCTGGAACTCGGGCGGCTGGCAAACGTCAATCCACCGGAGCTGCTACGCTATGACGCTACGGGCGAGCGGCTGGACGATGTACGCTTCCATCCCGCGTGGCACCTGTTGATGCAGGGGCTTTGCGCCAATCGGGTACACAATCTTGCCTGGGAAGAGGATGCGCGGATGGGGACGTTTGTGGCGCGTGCCGCACGCTTTACTCTGCATGCTCAGGTGGAAGCGGGGACGCTTTGCCCGGTAACCATGACCTTTGCGGCGACACCGCTACTACAACGGTTGATGCCACAGCCCTTCGCCAACTGGCTGACGCCGTTAATGAGCGATCGTTATGACTCGCATCTGCTGCCGGGAAGCCAGAAGCGTGGGCTGCTGATCGGCATGGGGATGACCGAGAAGCAGGGTGGTTCAGACGTGCTCAGCAACACGACCCGGGCAGAGAAAATTGACGGCCAGCTGTACCGGCTGGTGGGGCATAAATGGTTTTTTTCGGTGCCGCAAAGCGACGCACATCTGGTCCTTGCCCAGGCCAAAGGCGGGCTCTCCTGCTTTTTTGTGCCGCGCTTTTTGCCCGACGGGCAACGCAACGCGATCCGGCTCGAACGCCTGAAAGACAAGCTTGGCAACCGTTCGAATGCCAGTAGCGAAGTTGAGTTCACTGATACTACCGGCTGGCTGTTGGGTGAAGAGGGCGAGGGCATCCGGCTTATTCTGAAAATGGGTGGCCTGACGCGATTTGACTGCGCGCTGGGCAGCCACGGCCTGATGCGGCGTGCGCTTTCGGTGGCGCTCTATCACGCTCATCAGCGCCAGGCTTTTGGCAAGCCGCTTATTGAGCAGCCTCTGATGCGCCAGGTGCTCAGCCGTATGGCTTTGCAGCTGGAAGGGCAGACCGCGTTTTTGTTCCGTCTGGCGAGGGCCTGGGATAACCGCACCTCCCCGGAAGCGACGCTATGGGCGCGTTTGTTTACGCCAGCGGCGAAATTCGGCGTCTGCAAAGTGGGTATGCCATTTGTGGCTGAGGCGATGGAAGTGCTTGGCGGCGTGGGCTATTGCGAAGATAACGAACTGCCGCGTCTGTATCGCGAAATGCCGGTGAACAGCATCTGGGAAGGCTCGGGCAATATTATGTGCCTTGATGTACTTCGGGTGCTGACCCGACAACCCGGCGTGCTTGATTTACTCAGCGCCGAATGCAATGAAGTCAAAGGTCAGGACAGACACTTCGACAGGGCCTGGCGGCAGCTAGCTCAGCGGCTACATAAGCCTTCAGAAGCGCAGGGAAGGGAAATCACTCAGCAGCTTTATCTGCTGGGCTGCGGCGCGCAAATGCTGCAAACGGCGACGCCACCGATAGCGCAGGCGTGGTGCCGCATGATGCTGGATACGCGAGGAGGCGTACTGCTGGACGGGCAGGTTCAGGACGACTTATTACTCAGAGCGACGGGCGGCGTCGGGTAAGACGAAAGGGCAGACTGATGAAATCTGCCCGTGTGCTCAGGCGTAAAGAATCGCCTGTACGCGCCAGTTATCGGCGTGCTGTTCCTCATACATCTGAATAATACGGTACCAGCTGGCCCCTTGCTCATCGGCTTTGCGGGCGATGACGTATTCGACGTCCTGAAGCGTGCCGGAAATATTATTGACGGAAATCAGACCGATCTCGTTCAGTCCGGTAACACAATCGGCGCTGGCAAACTCCGCAGGCTGCGCCGTCGTGTTTGAAAATCCTAAAGAGAAGGCAAAGGCGTGTTTCATCGTCGTCAGCTCCATTTCACGTAACCCGAGGTAGCCCTGGGCAATCCATCGCGGACAATCATCCCGTCGTAAATCGGCATGACGCCATTGTGCATCGGGAAACGTGAAGGGCTGAAAAGCAATGTAAAGCGGATTAAATAATCCTCGCTTACGGCTTGCGATACATTATCGCCTGTGAATACCATTGCGCCGGAACCACGGTGTCATCAATCATTACGATCACGTAGTAATCCGCTTTGGCGGCAGTCACTTTCGCCTTAATATCCGCTTCTGCGTCCATCGGTGAACCGTAAACCATAGTGCTGACTGTGCCGATTTTTTGCAGGCCTTCCGTTTGGTTTCGCTGGATTTCCTGCGGATAGTCGGTTTTCGGCGGCGGCGCCGCAGGTGTTCCCTGAAGCACGCTACATCCACATAACAACAGCACCAGAAGCAGTGGCGTAATACGTTGCATAGCCATATCCCGTTTCCTGATAATCATGAGTGTAGTGACTAATAATTTGCCTTTAGGGGGAATGTTCCCGAATTGTTATCTCTGGCGCGATTTTCGAATGAAATCTTTCTAAAAGCGTAATCCATGTCGCAACATTCGGCGGACGCAATGTCAGTGCAATTTGCAGGTAATATTACTGCGCGTTATCGGCTAAAGAGAGAAGGAGAAGAGTAATGATTGAACTTGACGTGCGCAAGCTGGCGGGCAGGGAAGTTTTGCAGGCCTGTCCCCAGGGAAAGAACGCTTCTCCACTGCCGTGTATCGTTTTTTATCATGGCTTTACCTCATCGAAGCTGGTCTACAGTTATTTTGCCGTGGCGCTGGCGCAGGCTGGTTTCCGGGTCATTATGCCGGATGCGCCCGATCACGGGTCACGCTTTGAAGGCGACGAGAACGCCCGGATGCAGCGCTTCTGGCCAATCCTGCTGAACAGCTGCCAGGAATTTGCTGCGCTGCGCGAAGCCATCATTGAGCAGGGCTGGCTGGAAGAGGAACGACTGGCAGTGGCGGGGGCGTCGATGGGCGGCATGACGGCGTTGGGCATTCTTGCCCGGCATCCGGACATCAAATGTGGCGCAAGCCTGATGGGCTCGGGCTATTTTATGTCGCTCTCCCGTACGCTCTTTCCGTCGCCAGATTTTCCCACTGAGCTTGCGGAGTGGGACGTTACGCATCAGCTGGAAAAACTCGCCATGAAGCCTTTGTTACTGTGGCATGGTGAAGACGATGACGTTGTGCCCGCGGCAGAAACGTTCCGCTTACAGCAGGCGCTGTGGAAGGCCGGGCTTGACGCAAAGCTTACCTGTGAGTGGCAGACTGGCGTGCGTCACCGCATCACGCCAGAAGCGCTGTCCGCGACGGTGGCTTTTTTCCAGAAACACTTGTGAAAAAAAGCCCCCGGAGCCGGGGGCAGAGTGGATTAGGGCAAATACGTTCAGTGGTTTTCCTGGTGCTAGCGGTAAACGTCAGCGCTGGCGTGAATAAGGCCATTGCTGCCGGGTTCATGAAGAAGGATTGGGTGATAGTATTTGGCGCCGTGGGCGTCACTCTCTTCACTCAAGGCTTGATCTGCTTCGCTTTCGGTGGCGATGTTATGATTGATGTATATGACGCCTAAGCTCTGCACATCGTCCATATTTCTGGCCTGTCGGCCGTCGATTTTGATGGCTGCCATCGCGTTTGCTGTGAGCAAAAGGGTAGCCATTACGGCGATTGCGATGTTTTTCATGTGCGTTACTCCATACAGCCTGCTGCGTTAAACTGAAGTCTCCTGCTGTCTTCCGCTGAGGTATGATGTAAGTGTAATCGCTCCTTTTCGATTCCATCACGACCATTTCTGATGCAGTTGTTCAAAAATTTGGCGCATCCATTACTGATTAATTTTAAGCCACTGACTTCCCTTCGCTTTGCCCTTCGTGCGAATTATTTGCGCAATCACCTTGAGTTTCCCCTTGCCCGCAAGTATGATTACGCGTCAATTTTTCAGCCGCCCTTTAACACGTTCCTTGCCTCCATGGGCCGCGGCTGACCCAGACAGGAGGCTGAATAATCCGTAAGGAGCAATTCGATGCGTCATTACGAAATCGTTTTTATGGTCCATCCTGACCAGAGCGAACAGGTTCCGGGTATGATCGAGCGTTACACTGGTGCAATCACTGCAGCAGAAGGTACGATCCACCGTCTGGAAGACTGGGGCCGCCGTCAGCTGGCTTACCCGATCAACAAACTGCACAAAGCGCACTACGTTCTGCTGAACGTTGAAGCACCGCAGGAAGTGATCGATGAGCTGGAAACAAACTTCCGCTTCAACGATGCCGTTATCCGCAGCATGGTTATGCGTACCAAACACGCTGTGACTGAAGCATCTCCAATGGTTAAAGCGAAAGACGAGCGTCGTGAGCGTCGCGATGATTTCGCAAACGAAACCACAGATGATGCTGAAGCTGGGGATTCTGAAGAGTAATTGCTGATGGCCAACCGTCTGGCGTTGTCCGGCACAGTGTGCAGGGCGCCCCTTCGAAAGGTCAGCCCATCAGGAATTCCTCACTGCCAGTTCGTGCTTGAGCACCGTTCTGTGCAGGAGGAAGCCGGTTTTCACCGGCAGGCGTGGTGTCAAATGCCGGTTATTATTAGCGGGCAAGAGAACCAGGCCATTACTCACAGTATAACGGTCGGCACGCAAATCACCGTTCAGGGCTTTATCAGCTGCCACAAGGCGCGAAATGGTCTGAGCAAAATGGTGTTGCATGCCGAGCAGATTGAATTGATAGATTCTGGAGACTAGCCAAATGGCACGTTATTTCCGTCGTCGCAAGTTCTGCCGTTTCACCGCGGAAGGCGTTGTAGAGATTGATTACAAAGACATCGCTACGCTGAAAAACTACATTACCGAAAGCGGTAAAATTGTCCCGAGCCGTATCACCGGTACTCGTGCAAAATACCAGCGCCAGCTCGCTCGTTGCATCAAGCGCGCTCGCTACCTGTCCCTGCTGCCATACACTGATCGTCATCAGTAATCGGCCGCCGTCTATTAACGACTTTAAGAGGATAAGGTAATGCAAGTTATTCTGCTTGATAAAGTAGCAAACCTGGGCAGCCTGGGTGATCAGGTTAACGTTAAAGCGGGCTACGCTCGTAACTTCCTGGTTCCACAGGGTAAAGCTGTTCCAGCTACCAAGAAAAACGTTGAATTCTTCGAAGCACGTCGCGCTGAACTGGAAGCCAAACTGGCTGACGTTCTGGCTGCTGCAAATGCTCGCGCTGAAGCAATCAACGCACTGGGCACCGTTACCATCGCGTCTAAATCTGGCGACGAAGGTAAACTGTTCGGTTCTATCGGTACTCGCGACATCGCTGACGCAGTTTCTGCTGCAGGCGTTGCTGTTGCCAAGAGCGAAGTTCGCATGCCGAACGGCGTTCTGCGTACCACTGGTGAGCACGAAGTGGACTTCCAGGTTCACAGCGAAGTGTTCGCTAAACTGGTAGTAAACGTGGTTGCTGAGTAATTCATTACTCCGTAGCACGACAAATCGCCGGCCTTGTGCCGGCGTTTTGCTTTCTGAGGTTTGCACTTTCCCACTTGTATGGTAGCTATTTCTGCCACCTTTCAGGATAATGAATTAAAACGCGATTTTAATTCAGGCTTAGCTCATGGACAGCGCCACACCCGCCCCGTTATTTACCCGTAAAAACATTGTTTATGCAGGCGCAACGCTTTGCTGTTTATTATGGGGAAGCTCGTATCCCGCCATCAAAAATGGCTATGAAATTTTCCAGATTGCCACTGACGACATCCCGTCGAAAATTATCTTTGCCGGTTACCGCTTCCTGTTTGCCGGTGTGCTGCTGTTGCTGTTTGCGCTGGCACAGCGTAAGCCGATAGCTCGCCTGAACGCCCGCCAGTTTGGCCAGCTGACGCTGCTTGGTCTGACGCAAACCTCCATCCAGTACGCCATTTTTTATATCGGCCTTGCGTTTACGACCGGCGTGAAAGGCTCGATTATGAACGCCACTGGCACCTTCTTCAGCGTGCTGCTGGCGCACTTCATCTACCAGAATGACAAGCTAAGCTATAACAAATCCCTCGGCTGTATTCTTGGGTTTGCCGGAGTGATGCTGGTGAACTTCAGCCATTCGCTGATGGATTTCAGCTTCGTCTGGCAGGGGGACGGTTTTATCGTGCTGGCCGCCTTTATCCTTTCGGCAGCAACGCTCTACGGCAAACGTATTTCGCAGACCGTCGATCCAACGGTGATGACCGGCTGGCAGTTGGGTATTGGCGGCCT
Organism: Pluralibacter sp. UBA7423; assembly: GCA_002470465.1. Taxonomy (GTDB): domain Bacteria; phylum Pseudomonadota; class Gammaproteobacteria; order Enterobacterales; family Enterobacteriaceae; genus Scandinavium. The sequence goes on along the minus strand of DKMD01000040.1, from coordinate 84,277 downwards.
GGCGCTGGTGGTGGGCGGCTACCTGAGCGGTGGAACGCTGACGTTCCACGGTATCGACTCTGTGGCCGTGCTGGGCTATCTGACGCTGCTTTCTTCCGTGGCATTTGCGCTATGGAGCACGTTACTGAAGTACAACCGCGTCAGTATGATTGCGCCGTTTAACTTTGTGATTCCGGTGGCGGGTACGGTACTGTCCGGCATTTTTCTTGGCGAGAACATTCTGGAATGGAAATACGCACTGGCGCTGGTGCTGGTCTGTTCGGGGATTTGGTGGGTCAATAAAAGAAGTGTCTGAGAGCTGCCCGGCGAGTGCCGGGCACGGTCATTAGCGAACGCGAAGATAGCTGCCGTCGGCCTGGCGGGTAAACAGCACCTGCTGGCCATTACCGCTGTCAATCGTTAAGCCTGTCACAACGCCGTTAGCATTCTGGCGTACCTGCACCATCTGCCCGGCCTGTAATGTGCTCAGCGGCTTGCCCGCGCCTTCCACTTTAGACATCGCGTACACGTCAGTTGGCGGCAGGTTGTGGTCGCGGAACAGCTGCGCCAGGGTTTTGCCAGGTTCTACACGGTAGCTGCGCCACTGCTGCTCAATGCCTGGCACGGACTGCGCTTGCGCAGGTTCGCTCTGCTGCTGAGGCTGGCGCTGAACCTGCTGAGGCTCGTCGTCTGGCTGACCTTCCTGAACCACCTCAGGCGCGGCAGGAGCCGCCTGGTCAGGATCGCTCACCGTCGGTGAAGAAGAAACCAGCGGAGGCAAAGGCTGTTGCAGGTTGCCCTGCTGCGGCTGGGACTGCGACTGCATATCGAGCTGCGCGTTGCGGCTCACCGATTGTGCGGGTGCGTTGTCGCCGGCAGGAAGCAGGAAGCCAATAATCACCAGCAGGAAGCCTGCGATGATGCCACGACGATGCAGCGGTGGCAGCGGGTCCATCAGCCGGAAATTATCCGGGGCATGCCAGATTTTTAACACCAAAGGTTGTAGTGCGAACCGCCCGGGCATGGGTTACCTCCTGCTCCGCGTTTCCCTGTTTTGTCCCTCAGTATATACATAATTCTGCCGAGACAAAGTTTTACCCGATGCGGCCTGGCTGGTATGCTGCCCGCTGATTTTCATCCGATGAAAGGAAAGACCATGGCAACCCCGACTTTTGACACCATTGAAGCCCAGGCCAGTTACGGAATCGGCCTCCAGGTAGGACAACAGCTTAGCGAATCCGGCCTGCAGGGCCTGCTGCCGGAAGCACTGGTCGCTGGTATTGCTGACGCTCTGGAAGGCAAGCAGCCACAGGTTCCGGTAGATGTGGTACACCGTGCACTGCGCGAAATTCACGAACGTGCTGACGCGGTTCGTCGTGAGCGCTTTGAAGCCATGGCGGCAGAAGGCGTGAAATATCTGGAAGAAAACCGTGAGAAAGAAGGCGTAAGCAGTACCGAATCCGGTCTGCAGTTCCGCGTTCTGACTCAGGGCGAAGGTGCTATCCCGGCTCGTACCGACCGCGTACGTGTTCACTACACCGGCAAACTGATTGACGGTACCGTGTTCGACAGCTCTGTCGCACGTGGCGAACCGGCTGAATTCCCGGTCAACGGCGTGATTCCAGGCTGGATCGAAGCGCTGACCCTGATGCCGGTTGGCTCCAAATGGGAACTGACCATCCCGCAAAACCTCGCTTACGGCGAGCGCGGCGCTGGCGCATCCATTCCTCCTTTCAGCACCCTGGTTTTCGAAGTCGAACTGCTCGAAATCCTGTAAGGCCGCTGGATCCTCTCCCGGTGACGGGAGAGGACGTCATAAATCAGAGAAAAATCCCTAAGTTAGAAAATTGTCAGTATTTAATCTTGCATTGCGCCGCAGTCGGTGTATTTTTGTGAGCTGTTTCGCGTTAACAGAGTGATATAACACTCACTTTAAACATCTTATTAACATAATAGCCAATTCATAGTATTCAACCCGCCGATTCTTACCTACTATCGATCAGTCAAAAAACTGAAACCTCGTCAGAGGTATTCAATGGCCACAGAGCCAGCAAAGTACAACACAACAGGAACAACAGGAAGAAAATCACATGGTAGATCAGGTAAAAGTTGGTGCTCAAGAGGATGCGCCAACGGAACAGTCGCTCCGGCGCAATCTCACTAACCGGCATATTCAGCTGATTGCTATCGGCGGCGCGATAGGGACAGGCCTGTTTATGGGTTCGGGGAAAACCATCAGCCTGGCCGGCCCGTCGATCATTTTCGTCTACATGATCATCGGCTTTATGCTCTTTTTCGTCATGCGCGCAATGGGTGAATTGCTGCTGTCGAATCTCGAATACAAATCCTTCAGCGATTTCGCCGCCGACCTGCTCGGCCCGTGGGCCGGGTATTTCACCGGCTGGACCTACTGGTTCTGCTGGGTTGTCACCGGCATGGCGGACGTGGTCGCCATCACGTCATACGCGCAGTTCTGGTTCCCCGGGCTCTCAGACTGGGTGGCCTCGCTGGCGGTTATATTTTTACTGCTGGGCCTGAACCTCGCCACCGTGAAGATGTTTGGTGAGATGGAGTTCTGGTTTGCGATGATCAAAATCGTCGCCATCGTTGGCCTGGTGATTGTCGGCCTGGTGATGGTGATGACGCACTTCACCTCGCCGAGCGGCGTACAGGCCTCGTTTGACCATCTGTGGAACGACGGCGGCTGGTTCCCGAAAGGCATCAGCGGCTTCTTTGCCGGCTTCCAGATAGCGGTCTTTGCTTTCGTGGGGATTGAACTGGTGGGCACCACGGCAGCGGAAACCAAAGATCCGGAGAAATCACTGCCGCGCGCGATTAACTCGATTCCGATTCGTATCATCATGTTCTACGTCTTTGCGCTGGTGGTGATCATGTCGGTGACGCCATGGAGTTCTGTGGTGCCGGACAAGAGTCCGTTCGTGGAATTGTTCGTGCTGGTAGGGCTGCCTGCGGCGGCGAGCATCATTAACTTTGTGGTGCTGACGTCTGCGGCTTCTTCCGCCAACAGCGGGGTGTTCTCAACCAGCCGTATGCTGTTCGGCCTGGCTCAGGATAAGATGGCGCCGAAGGCTTTTGCGACGCTGTCAAAGCGCGCCGTTCCGGCGAAAGGGTTGACCTTCTCCTGCATCTGCCTGCTTGGCGGCGTGGTGATGCTCTATGTGAACCCAAGCGCGATTGCGGCGTTCACCATGATCACCACCGTTTCAGCGATTCTGTTTATGTTCGTGTGGACCATCATTCTCTGTTCATATCTGGTCTACCGTAAGCAGCGCCCACAGCTGCACGCCGCATCGAAATACAAAATGCCGCTCGGCAAGCTGATGTGCTGGGTTTGCATGGCGTTCTTCGTGTTTGTGCTGGTGCTGCTGACGCTTGAGGACGATACCCGTCAGGCGCTGATTGTCACGCCGCTGTGGTTTATCGTGCTGGGGCTGGGCTGGCTGTATGCCGGCAAGAAAAGAGCACTGAATTAAATGAAAATGCCGGATGCGCTGACGCTTATCCGGCCTACATTCCCTTTCACCGCACAAGCCGGCTTTCTCCCTCTCCCTGAGGGAGAGGGCCGGGGTGAGGGGGAGACGTCGAAACTGGCTCTTTGATTTATTCGCCTGCCAACGCCCGAGGAAACAGCACGTTGTTTTCCAGGCTGATGTGCTCCATCAGATCGTCAATCAGCTCGTTAATGCCGTTATACATCGCCTTCCAGGTCGTACAGGCTTCCGGCGGCGGCGTCACGTTCTGGGTAACGTGCTTAATCACTTCCAGCAGTTCACCCGCTTCATCATGCTCGCTTTCCATCACGCTTATCGGGCCCATTGCCTGGCTGCCCATGCCTTGTTTGATCATCGGGAACAGGATCTGCTCCTCTTTCATCATATGGCTGGAAAGCTCCTGGTGCAGCGCCGTCAGGTATTTGGTGAGCCCTTTCGGCACATTCGGTTTGTCGGCGTGAACGCGTTCTACCTTGGTCGCCTGTAAAATCAGCTCCGGCAGCTGTTCGCGGTGACGGTCGTGATAGCGCACCACAATATGATCGATAATTTCTGCCAGCGGCGTGGTGCGCCACTCTTTTTCTACGGGGGCTTCAGCCAGCGTCGCCAGTTCAGCTTCAATGATGGCAACGTCCAGGTCCTTACGTGCCGCAGCGCGCTCCAGCGTCTGCTTACCGCCGCAGCAGTAATCCATATCATATTTACGGAACAGCGCAGATGCGCGCGGAATGGAGAGAGCCAGTTCACCTAAGGGTTGATCGCGGAAGGCCATTGTCGTTACCTCATCTGTAAAATATAAGATGTATTTTAAATGCATCTTTAAGATAAGGGAATACCCCTTTGGGAATATCGCACTATTCCACAGGGTCTTCGCTCAGGGATTCAAGCTGAGGCTTCTGCGGTTTTGCCCGCACGGCAATGACCACGCCAGCGACCAGCAGCGCAATGCCGGACAGCGTCAGGATCGGGGGAAAGTTCTGGCGCAGCAGAAAGGTATACAGCAGCCCGGCCAGGGTTTCGAAGACGATCAGCGGCCCGACGATCACCGTCGGCAGGCGCTGGCTGGCGATATTCCAGCACAGCGCGCCGACCCAGGAGCAAAACACGGCGATGGCTATCATCAGGGTAATAAACACGTCCGGACGCGGGCCAAACGGCAATGGAAAGCTTTGTTCTTGACCGCGCAGCCACAGGCAGGCCAGCACGTAGCCGAGCAGCGATACCGGCAGCGTGACCAGTGCCTGGGCGGTGGCCCACATCATGGGATGCTTATCCGGATTTTCCCGCAGCCAGCGCGCATTGCGCAGCGCATACCAGGCCCAGCAAACGACGGAGATCAGCGCCAGCCCGATGCCGCTGCCGTAACGCCATGGGCTGAATTCGGCCAGCCCGTGGCTAAGCTCAGCAATGTTCACACAAGCTAAGCCCAGCGCGATGCAACCTAAAGCGGGCGCCAGCCCACGCCAGGCGAGTTTACCGTCACGCTGGCTGTACAACAGATTGGCAAATACCGGGATCACCACCGGAAGCGTACCGATAATCATGGTCGACACGGGGGCGCCAGCGCGCTGAATTGCGCTGGCAAGGCAAACGTAATAGATGAGGTTGCCCATCATCGTCAGGCTCAGCGCCGTCAGCCAGTCGCGCTTGCCGAGCTGTTTGAGCTGCGTACGCCCAAGCCATGCCAGCGGCAGGGCGATAAGCCCAAGCGCCAGATAGCGGCCCATTGACTGCAATACTGCAGGATACTCAGGCACCAGCAGCGGCCCGACGAAAATCAGCCCCCACATCAGCCCTGCCAGCAGAGCGTAAAGCACACCACTCATCATCGTCGCCACCTTATTTATCAAGGCTGGCAGTGTAGGCAGCGTGGCGGATACACGTATTGTATGAGGTTGCGCATTAGCGCGGAAAAACCTGCTTCTGATAGCGGACGGGCGTAATGCCGTAACGGCGGGTAAAAGCGCGGGTAAGATGAGACTGATCCGTCAGGCCCGTGGCAGCGGCCACTTCAGCGGCAGGCATCCCGCGAGTCAGAAAATCTTTGGCGCGCCACAGGCGAATCGCCATCAGCATTTGATGCGGAGTGACGTGATAGCGGGCCTTGAACTGGCGCTGGAAATGATAAGGGCTGAGCGCTACCACGGCGGCGAGCTCGTCGAGCGTCAGGGCATGCATATAGTTGTCGTGCAGATATTCGCGCACGCGTTCAAAACGATGCGCGCCTTCCTGTTTGATGGGGGCATGCTTCGCAAACGGACGGAAGGTGTCGATCAGGTCGAGCAGTAAACCTTTTTGAGCGAGCGGATCGGGGGTATTCCACAGGCCATAAATCTGCTGGCAAAGCAGGGCGGAACGCTGCGCATCGTGGCGAACCACATCGCTGAACCACCAGTGGCGTATGCCTGTCACCTCTTCCAGCAGGTCAGGTTCCAGATAGACCATCCGATAGCGCCAGCCGTCCTCGCTGGCCGCTTCGCCGGTATGCAGCTCGTCCGGATTCATGGTGACCACTGAGTTTACCGGGGCGACGTGCTTTGCACCGCGATAGCGAAACTGCTCCGCGCCCAGCTCAATGGCGCCGATGCCGAATGCTTCGTGGGTATGGGGCTCGAAGGCGTAGCGGGAGATATGGGCGTGATAAAGCTCCACCCCCGGAAGGTTGTCCAGGTGGCGGAAGCTTGCGCAATCTCTCTTATCATGGAACAGGTCAGGTACGCCCTGCACGGTCACCTCCCACGGAATATCCCGACATTATCGAAGATACCCCGTGGGTGTGCCACAAAAATGAGCAGTTATCGACGCTTACAGAATGCTTTTGACGCTTTCAGACAGCGGCGTGGTAGGGCGCTGAATCAGTTTGCTCAGGGTATGGCTGTCATCAAACAGACCACCTTTTGACGCGCCGATATCCGAATCCGCCAGCATGTCTGCCAGGCCCGCTGGCAGCCCCACGCCTTTCAGCGCCGCCGCGAAATCAGCTTCGCTCAGGTTCTGGTAACTCACCGGTTTCCCGCTTTGCTTGCTCAGCTCGGCGGCCAGCTCGCTCAGCGTCCAGGCGCTGTCGCCCGCCAGCTCGTACACTTTTCCGGCATGGCCGTCGGTGCTTATTACGGTTGCCGCCGCTGCCGCATAATCAGCGCGAGGTGCTGCTGCGATTTTTCCTGCCCCGGCGGCACCAATAAATACGCCATGTTCAATGGCCGGTGGGACGCTCGCCAGATAGTTTTCGGTGTACCAGCCGTTACGCAGCAGCGCGTAAGGAATACCGGACTCCGCCAGAATTTTCTCCGTGGCGACGTGTTCGACGTGCAGACCCAGCGGGGATTTGTCTGCATGCAGCAGGCTGGTGTAAGCGATGAATTTCACGCCAGCTGCTTTCGCGGCACGAATGGCATTGCCATGCTGTTCAGCGCGTTTACCCACTTCACTGCCGGAGATCAGCAGCAGTTTGTCCACGCCCTGGAGGGCCGTGGTCAGCGTGGCTTCATCGTTATAATCGCCCTGACGAACGACGATGCCTTTGTCGCTCAGCGCTTGTGCCTTTGCCGGATTACGCACAATGGCGACCAGTTGATTAGCGGGAACGGTTTTCAGCAGATTTTCGATAACGAGTTGGCCCAGTTGGCCGGTAGCGCCAGTAATTGCGATCATGAGGGTGCTCCATGGTGTTTGGTTTCAGTTGTGGTAAGCTAACACCATAGCTAACTTTTGGTAAGTACGTACAAAAAGGTAAGTATGAAAATGGCGAATCCGACACTGAGTGAGCAGCTGCGTGACGGCAATCTGTTTGCCGAACAATGCCCGTCCCGCGATGTGCTTAAGCACGTCACCAGCCGCTGGGGCGTACTGATTCTGGTGGCGCTGCGTGACGGCACTCACCGCTTCAGCGATTTGCGCCGCAAAATGGGCGGCGTCAGTGAAAAAATGTTGGCGCAGTCGTTACAGGCTCTCGAGCAGGACGGCTTTCTTAACCGCGTCTCTTTCCCCGTTGTGCCACCGCACGTCGAGTACAGCCTGACGCCGCTTGGCGAGCAGGTGAGTGAGAAAGTGGAAGCGCTGGCCGACTGGATCGAACTGAACCTGCCGCAGGTGATGGCGAACTGGGATGAGCGGGCGGCGTGAGCGTCCGCTATGATGCAGAAATTGCCCGGTAGCGGCTTCGCCTTACCGGGCTACAAATCCTTCCGCTACTTGCTTAAATCCACCTGATACACCGCAAAGCCAATCTCGTCGGTGCCGACCTGCTTCATCGGATACTGCGCTTTGTCTTTGATAAACGCAGCCGCTTTTTCTGACGGCGACGTTTCGAAGCGAATATCCAGCGGCGTAGCTGAGGTGATTGGCGCTAAGCGCCAGTTGTTGTCCGCTGCGGGATGAATCTCGCCATGCTTTTTCGACTCGGCGCTAATCCACGCCGCCAGGACTGAACGGTTTTCATCCGGCGAGGCGAAAGCGATATGGCTGTCGCCGGTGCCTGCAAACTTACCGCCGTAAGCGCGGTAGTTATTGGTCGCCACGAGGAAAGTCGCCTTTGGATCGATGGGCTTGCCGTTAAAGGTCAGATTTTTGATGCGCTCTGCGTTCGGGTTGAGGCTCTGGCATTCGCCGTCGTAGCGTGCGGGCTGGCTGACGTCTACCTGATAATTCACGCCGTCAATCACATCGAAGTTATAGGTGCGGAAACCGTCCCAGTTGATGAGCGACTGCGGTTTGCTGCTGGTCACGTCGATCTGGTTGAACTGCCCGGCGGAGCACTCCAGCCACTCTTTAACCTCCTGGCCGCTGACTTTCATCACCACTAGCGTGTTCGGGTAGAGATACAGATCGGCGGCGTTGCGGAAGGTCAGCTGACCCTTCTCCACTTCGGTGTAGCTCGCCGGATCGTTCTTGCGACCGCCTGCTTTGAACGGCGCCGCAGCGGAGAGCACCGGCAGCTTCGCCAGATCCGGATCGCCCTGAATAAAGTGCTCGACGTAGGCTTTCTGCGCCATATTCACCACCTGAACGGTAGGATCGTCCTGCACCAGCGATAAATAGCTGTACATGTTGTCCGAAGATTTGCCAATCGGCTTGCTGACAAAGGCGCGAGTGGCATCGTGGTCGGCCTTCAGCACCTTCACCAGGCTGGTGTCTTCTGCCGCGAGGGATTTTTTCGCCACCGGATCGTAAATCGGACGCGCCTCGGCTTTAGCCTGCGTCACCTGCCATTTGCCGCTGTCGTTATTCAGGCTCAAATCGACCACGCCCAGATGATCGCCCCACATGCCGGGCATTACCGCTGGCACACCGTTCAGCAGGCCTTTTTCAATATCGGCACCTTTAATACTGGCGAAATCTTTTGACGGGAAAACGGCATGCGCGTGGCCAAACATGATTGCATCCACGCCCGGTACCTGGCTTAAGTAGTACACAGAGTTCTCTGCCATGGCGTGATAAGGGTCTGCGGAGAGGCCTGAGTGGGCAATGACTACCACGATATCGGCACCTTTCTCACGCATCTCCGGCACGTATTTACGGGCGGTTTCAGTGATGTCGTTCACCGTCACTTTGCCGCTGAGATTGGCCTTATCCCAGGTCATGATCTGCGGCGGCACGAAGCCGATATAGCCGATTTTCAGCGTCTGCGGCTTGCCGTCCTTATCGACGACCTTTGTCTCTTTAATCAGGTAAGGGGTAAACAACGGCTGTTTGGTCTTAACGTCGATGATATTGGCGTTAACGTACGGGAATTTCGCGCCATTGATGGCTTTGTGCAGATACTCCAGCCCATAGTTGAACTCATGATTGCCGAGGTTGCCCACGGCATAGTCCAGCGTGTTCATTGCTTTGTAAACCGGATGCACATCTCCCGTTTTTAATCCTTTGGCCGCCATATAATCGCCGAGCGGGCTTCCCTGAATGACGTCGCCGTTATCCACCAGAACGCTGTTTTTAACTTCCTCACGCGCGGCGTTGATAAGGCTTGCGGTGCGTACCAGGCCGAATTTTTCCGTTGCGGTATCTTTGTAGTAGTCAAAATCCATCATGTTGCTGTGCAGGTCGGTGGTTTCCATGATTCGCAAATCCACCGTCGCCGCACTGGCGCTGGCGGCAATCAGCGTGGCCAGGAGCGTTGCGCTAAACTTAATCATCAGAGGCGTCCTTTTATTGATCGGGGGCACAAAAGAGAAAAGGGTATACATCCTGTTGCTTACAGAAATGTGAAGCTTGCCAGAAATCGGGGCGATGAAACGGGTAACGCTTCACAGATAGCGCAATTTGTCGCGATGGGATATAACTAAAACAACGAGTTAACGCCACTCTACTCAACACGAGGTGGAATATGTTGGAACAGGTTTGTCAGCTTGCACGGAAAGCAGGTGATGCCATTATGCAGGTCTACGATGGCGAGAAGCCGATGGACGTGGTCAGTAAAGCCGATGACTCTCCGGTGACGGCGGCCGATATCGCGGCCCATAAGGTGATTGCTGAAGGGCTAAGCGCGCTGACGCCGGATATTCCGGTGCTGTCAGAAGAGGATCCGCCGGGCTGGGACGTGCGCCAGCACTGGCAGCGCTACTGGCTGGTCGATCCGCTCGACGGTACCAAAGAGTTCATTAAGCGTAACGGCGAGTTTACCGTTAATATCGCATTGATTGAAAAAGGAAAACCGGTTATGGGCGTGGTTTACGCGCCGGTAATGAAGGTGATGTACAGCGCCGAAGAGGGCAAAGCCTGGAAAGAAGAGTGCGGCGTGCGTAAACAGATTCAGGTACGGGATGCGCGTCCGCCGCTGGTGGTGGTCAGCCGCTCGCACGGCGGCGACTCTGAGCTGCAGGAGTATCTGCAGCAGCTGGGTGAGCATCAGACAACGTCGATCGGCTCCTCGCTCAAGTTCTGCCTGGTGGCGGACGGGCAGGCTCAGCTGTATCCTCGCTTTGGGCCAACCAGCATCTGGGACACGGCGGCGGGCCACGCGGTGGCGGTGGCTGCCGGGGCGCACGTTCACGACTGGCAGGGCAAAACCCTCGATTACACGCCGCGTGAATCGTTCCTCAACCCCGGCTTCCGGGTATCGATCTACTGAGCTAACAGCTTATGCAGCAGGGCGATGACCTGCTGCACTTCATCCTGGGTTAGCGCCCCGTCTTTTGCCCATTCAATGCGGCCATTTTTATCGAGTACGATAATCGCGGAGCTCTCTTCATCGAGCTGCCAGGCGCTGCGCACCACGCCGTTGCTGTCGACGATAAACTGCGACCACGGATAGAGCTTTTTATTGCTCTCAAGGCTGCTGCGCACGAACATGCCCGAGCCGGGAATCGCATCATCGGTGTTCACGATGGTGGTGGTCTGGTACTTATCATGCGGGAATTTTGCGGTCTTGATCGCTTCAATCAGCGCGGCATTTTTCTCTTTGGCAGATGTACGACCGGCAATATGTTGTACAACTCTCACTTTCCCGGCGAGCTGCGAGCTATTCCAGTTTTTATAGCTAAACTCATCATTATTGAGAATGAGTTCACCGCGGTCGGCGACGCCTACCGCCGGAACGCGCTCTCCGGTTTTCAGGTTGTGCGCCGAGGCCATCAGCGGGAACAGCAGGCATGAAACTGCCATCAGCTTACGTAGAGTCATGATGTTTCCTTATTGTATGCAGGTGATCCGACCACTTAGGGTTTTGTTTTAATCATAAGTGCGAATGATGAGGTTTTCCCGCAAGCGTGATGCCAGTTTGCGGGTGAACGCACATAACCGTGAGAAAATGAAGGTTTATACTGCCTTTATAGTCATTCTGAAAAGATAATTCTTAAATTTTGTCATCAAACGGTAAATAAACTTCTACAGACTGGGTGTCCCGGTCGATATGGACTATAGTTTTAGTGCATTAATTTTGCGCCCCGGAACGCGGAGCCGATTGTGGACTCGCAAGGGTGTAAGACTCAGCAGGAGACAACAATGAAAATTTTCCAAAAGTACAACCCGCTTCAGGTGGCGAAGTACGTGAAGATCCTGTTTCGTGGACGGTTGTACATCAAGGACGTTGGCGCTTTTGAGTTTGATAAGGGCAAGATCCTTATCCCAAAAGTGAAGGACAAGCAGCATCTTTCCGTGATGTCCGAAATCAACCGTCAGGTTATGCGTCTGCAAACTGAGATGGCGTAATCAGCAACGTGCTATGCAGTAACGTAAAAAAACGGCTCCCGATGGGAGCCGTTGATGTTTGTAGGGCCGGAAACCTTACGCCGCGCCTTTCTCCTCCGCGTCCGGCAGCTTCGGTGCCAGCACCGTTGGCTTGCTGTCGATGCGGGTGACCAGCAGCTGGTCGATACGGAAGTTGTCGATATCCACCACTTCGAACTTATAGCCGGAGAACTTCACGAAGTCGGTACGTTTCGGGATCTTACGCAGCATAAACATCATGAACCCGCCGATGGTTTCGTAGTTGCCCGACTGCGGGAATTCGTCGATATCCAGCACGCGCATCACGTCGTCGATTGGCGTGCCGCCATCAACGAGCCATGAGTTTTCATCGCGGGCAACAATCTGCTCTTCCAGGCCCTGGCCGACCAGGTCACCCATCAGCGTGGTCATCACGTCGTTCAGAGTGATGATACCCACAACCAGCGCATATTCGTTCATGATCACCGCGAAGTCTTCACCGGCGGTTTTGAAACTTTCCAGCGCTTCTGAGAGCGTCAGCGTATCCGGCACGATCAGCGTATTGCGGATCTGCACGCCGCTGGTCAGCATCAGGCTCTGATTGGCCAGCACGCGGTTCAGCAGGTCTTTGGAATCCACATAACCGATGATGTGGTCGATATCTTCTTTACACACCAGGAACTTAGAGTGCGGATGCTCGGCCACTTTGTTTTTCAGGCTTTGTTCATCTTCGTTTAAATCAAACCAGATGACGTTTTCGCGCGAGGTCATCGAAGACGGCACGGTGCGTGATTCGAGTTCAAACACGTTCTCAATCAGCTCGTGTTCCTGCTTACGCAGCACGCCTGCCAGCGCACCGGCTTCGACAACGGCGTAGATATCGTCGGAGGTGATGTCGTCTTTACGCACCATCGGCAGCTTGAACAGGCGGAATATCATGTTTGCCATGCCGTTGAAGAACCACACCAGCGGGCGGAAGACGGCAAGGCAGAAGCGCATCGGGTTGATGATGCGCAAAGCCACGGCTTCGGGCGCAATCATACCGATGCGTTTCGGGGTCAGGTCGGCTATCAGAATGAACAGGCTGGTCACCAGGACGAACGACAGGACAAAGCTAATCTGCTCGGCCAGTTCAGCGGACATGTAGTTGATAAAAAGAGTATGGAAGGCCGGAGAGAAGGCGGCGTCACCGACGATACCCCCCAGGATAGCAACGGCGTTAAGACCAATTTGCACCACGGTAAAGAACATACCGGGGTTTTCCTGCATTTTCAGCACACGTTGAGCGTTAACGTTACCCTCATCGGCGAGCAGCTTCAGTTTAATTTTGCGGGAAGCCGCAAGCGAAATCTCGGAAATTGAGAAAAACGCACTGACGCCGATGAGGCAGAGTATGATTAATATACTGTTTAGCATAGTTTTTCTGGCTTTTGTCGCCAGAACCTCGGAAGGATAGTTGATGATGTTTTTGCGCGTGAAATTGCGCTTAAAAAAACCGGTCCGAAGGCGCTGGACCGGTAATATCGTGGGATAGTATAGCGTAAGGGACTGTAAATTCGCCAGAGGCTTAACTTTGCGCCCCGGCGTTGCGATGGCAAGTTCAGGCCTCAGGCAAGCTGTGGCGGTAAGCACACCCCGATTCCGCCGATACCGCAGTAGCCGTACGGGTTCTTATGCAGGTACTGCTGGTGATCGTCTTCCGCGTAATAGAAAGGTTTAGCGGTAGCGATTTCGGTGGTGATGGTGCGATCGTCCTGGGCTTCGCGCATCGCCGCCTGGAAACGCTCAAGGCTCTCGTGCGCAGCTTTGTCCTGTTCAGGAGTCAGAGGGTAAATCGCCGAGCGGTACTGTGTGCCCTGATCGTTCCCCTGACGCATGCCCTGCGCCGGGTCGTGGTTCTCCCAGAACACCTGCAACAGCTGTTCATAGCTGATGACTGCCGGGTTATATACCACGCGTACGGCTTCGGCATGGCCGGTCTGGCCTGAACACACTTCACGATAAGTCGGATTCGGCGTATAGCCTCCGGTGTAGCCCGCAGCGGTACTATACACGCCGGGCAACTGCCAGAAGAGGCGCTCCACTCCCCAGAAACAACCCATGGCAAACAGAGCGATCTCCATGCCTTCCGGGACGTTGGTCATCGAATGGCCATTAACGGCGTGCAGCGTGGCGACGGGCATTGGCGTATTGCGACCGGGTAGCGCATCCGCCTGCGAAACAAGGGTTTTCTTATCAAATAGACTCACGGGATGGCCTCCGGATAAAGGAAATTGGGGTTAAGGTTGTCACAGCGCCTCTCTTTGAACACAATAAAGGCCGTGAACACGACTAGAGTTAGACATAAGAAATAATATTGAGTTGGATCGATTTTTTTCAACCGAACGTGTTGGAATTTTGTTAAGCAGTAGATCGGCATTGTGTTTCCTGACGGGGTGGAAACAAGGACTTTTTGGGAGAAGACGTGCCACAAATTCGCCAATTTTGTTGGGCCAGCCTGTTGCTGGTCAGTGGTGTTGCCGGAGCGGCAAACATACGTTTACAGGTAGATGGGCTTGACGGAGAGCTGCTGAAGAACGTGCGCGCACAGCTGTCCACCATCGAGAGCGACGAGGTGACGCCGGATCGCCGTTTCCGCGCGCGCGTCGATGACGCTATCCGCGAAGGGCTGAAGGCGCTCGGCTATTACGAACCGCAGATTGATTTTGAGCTGAAGCCTGCGCCGGCCAAGGGCCGCCAGGTGCTGATGGCTCACGTTACGCCGGGCGAACCCGTTCGCATTGGTGGCACCGACGTGATTTTACGCGGCGGGGCGCGAACCGATCGCGATTATCTGGATTTGCTGAAAAAGCGACCTGCCGTCGGGACTATCCTTAACCACGGCGATTACGACGGTTTCAAGAAAGATCTTACCAGCGTCTCGCTGCGCAAAGGTTACTTCGACAGCGAATTCAAAAAGAGCCAGCTTGGCGTTTCCCTTGACCGCCATCAGGCGTTCTGGGACATCGACTACGACAGCGGCGAACGCTATCGCTTCGGGCCGGTGACGTTCCAGGGATCGCAGATTCAGGACCGCTATCTGCAAAATCTGATTCCGTTTAAGGAAGGGGATTACTACACCTCCGACGATCTGGCCGAGCTCAACCGCCGTCTCTCGGCGACAGGCTGGTTCAACTCCGTGGTGGTGGCGCCGGAATTTGATAAAGCGCGAAAAACGAAAGTTCTGCCGCTGGAAGGCGTGGTATCGCCGCGCACCCGGAACACGATTGAAACCGGGGTTGGCTATTCCACCGACGTAGGCCCGCGCGTTAAAGCGTCATGGAACAAGCCATGGATCAACTCCTACGGCCACAGTCTGACCTCGTCCGTAAGCCTTTCCGCACCGGAGCAGCAGCTCGATTTCTCTTATAAAGTGCCGCTGCTGAAGAACCCACTCGAACAGTATTATTTGCTGCAGGGTGGCTTTAAGCGCACCGATCTGAACGATACCGAATCGGACTCCACTACGCTCGGCGTGTCGCGCTACTGGGATCTTTCCAGCGGCTGGCAGCGTGCGATTAACCTGCGCTGGAGCCTTTCTCACTTTACCCAGGCGGACGTCACCAACACCACCATGCTGCTTTATCCGGGCGTGATGATAAGCCGCACCCGCTCGCGTGGCGGCCTGATGCCGACGTGGGGCGATTCCCAGCGCTATTCGGTCGATGTATCGAACACCGCGTGGGGATCGGACGTTGACTTCGCCGTTATTCAGGCGCAAAACACCTGGATTCGCACCCTTTACGATCGCCACCGCTTTGTGGTGCGCGGCAACCTTGGCTGGATCGAAACCGGCGACTTCGACAGAGTGCCGCCGGACCTGCGCTTCTTCGCCGGGGGCGATCGCAGCATTCGCGGCTATAAATACCAGTCGATCTCACCGAAAGACGATAACGGCAAGCTTACCGGGGCATCGCGTTTGGCGACGGGCTCGCTGGAGTACCAGTACAACGTGACCGGTAAATGGTGGGGGGCGATGTTCGTCGACAGCGGCGAAGCGGTAAACGACTTCCGCGATGACGATTTTAAAACCGGCGCGGGCGTCGGCGTGCGCTGGCAGTCTCCGGTCGGGCCCATCAAGCTCGACCTGGCGGTGCCGGTCGGTGACAAAGACGAGCACGGGTTACAGTTCTACATCGGTCTGGGGCCAGAATTATGAGTTTATGGAAGAAGATTAGCCTCGGCGTACTGGTATTCCTCATTCTGCTGCTGGGCACGGTGGCATTCCTGGTGGGGACCACGACCGGGCTGCATCTGGTTTTCAAAGCCGCGGACCGCTGGGTGCCCGGCCTTTCCATCGGCCAGGTGGTCGGCGGCTGGAAGGATTTAACGGTTAAAAACCTGCGCTATGAGCAGCCAGGCGTGGCGGTAGACGCGGGGCAGTTCCATCTGGCGGTGAATACTGCCTGCCTGTGGAAAAGCAGCCTGTGCGTGAACGATCTGTCGCTTTCAAACGTGAACGTGGCGATCGACAGCAAAAAAATGCCGCCGTCAGCACCCGCGACGGAAGAGGACAGCGGGCCGCTGAACCTCTCCACGCCGTACCCGATAACCCTGAGCCGGGTTGCGCTGAATAACGTGAATATCAAAATCGACGACACCACCGTGTCGGTGATGGATTTCACCTCCGGCCTTAACTGGCAGGATAAAAACCTGACGCTGACGCCGACCTCGCTACAGGGGCTGCTTATCGCCCTACCGAAAGTGGCTAACGTGGCGCAGGAACAGGTGGTTGAGCCGAAAATCGAGAAGCCGAAGCCGGATGAAAAAACGCTCGGTGAGACGATGAAGGAACTCTTCTCGAAGCCGGTGCTGCCAGAAATGACCGACGTGCATCTGCCGCTCAATCTGAATATTGAGGAATTTCGCGGTGAGCAGCTTAGGCTGACGGGTGACACCGACCTTACCGTCTACAAAATGCTGCTTAAAGTCAGCAGCATTGACGGCGACATGAAGCTGGACGCGCTGGACGTTGACTCCAGCCAGGGCACGGTGAACGCCACCGGCACGGCAAAACTTCAGGACAGCTGGCCGGTCGATTTAACCCTTAACAGCACCCTGAATATCGACCCGGTGAAGGGCGAGAAGATCAAAATGAAAATCGGCGGCGAAGTGCGCAAGCAGCTCGACGTCGGGATCAATCTCTCTGGTCCGGTAGACGTTGGCATTCGGGCGCAGGCGCAGCTCGCCGAAGCCGGGCTGCCGCTGAATCTGGAAGTGCTGAGCAAGCAGCTTTACTGGCCGTTTACCGGCGCGAAACAGTATCAGGCCGATGACCTGAAGCTGAAGCTCAGCGGCAAAATGACCGACTACACGCTGTCGTTCCGCACGGCGGTGAAAGGACAGGATGTGCCTCCGGCAACTATCACGCTGGATGCTAAAGGCAATGAGCTGCAGGTGAATCTCGATAAGCTGACCATCGCGGCGCTGGAAGGGAAAACGGAGCTCAAGGCGCTGCTGGACTGGCAGCAGGCGATCAGTTGGCGCGGTGCGCTGACGCTAAACGGCATCAATACCGCTAAAGAAATGCCGGACTGGCCTGCAAAGCTTAACGGCAGCATCAAAACCACCGGCAGCCTGTATGGCGGCAGCTGGCAGGTGGACGTGCCGGAACTTAAGCTCACCGGCAACGTGAAGCAAAATAAAGTAAACGTTGACGGTAAGCTTTCGGGCAACAGCTATCTGCAATGGAAAATACCGGGGCTCCATCTGGAGCTTGGGCGCAACAGCGCCGACGTGAAGGGCGAACTGGGCGTGAAGGAGCTGAACCTGGATGCGACCATCGATGCGCCGGGGCTGGATAACGCGCTTCCGGGCCTCGGCGGCACGGCCAAAGGTCTGCTGAAGGTTCGCGGCACCGTCGATGCGCCGCAGCTGCTGGCGGATATCACTGCCCGCAACCTGCGCTGGCAGGAGATTTCCGTCGCTCAGGCTTCGATCAAAGGCGACGTGAAATCCACCGACCAGATTGGCGGTAACCTCGATGTGCGTGTGAACGGTATTGCGCAGCCCGGCGTCAATATCAGGCAGGTGCTGCTGTCCGCGAAAGGCGATGAGAAACAGCACAAGCTGGAGCTGCGTGTTCAGGGCGAGCCGGTGTCCGGCCAGCTTGATTTGGCGGGCAGCTTTGACCGTAAAGAAGAGCGCTGGAAAGGGACGCTCAGCAATACCCGCTTCCAGACGCCGGTTGGGCTCGTGTCGCTCTCGCGCGCCATTACGCTCGATTTCCGCAATAAAGAGCAGAAAATCAGCATCGGGCCTCACTGCTGGACGAACCCGAACGCAGAGCTGTGCGTGCCGCAAACCATTGATGCCGGTGAGACCGGGCGGGCGGTGGTCAATCTTAACCGCTTTGATTTAGCCATGCTCAAGCCGTTTATGCCGGAAGAAACGCAGGCGAGCGGCGTGTTCACTGGCAATGCGGATGTGAGCTGGGATGCGACCAAACCGGGTCTGCCGCAGGGCAAAGTGACGCTCAGCGGACGTAACGTAAAGGTCACGCAGACGGTGAACGACGCGGCGCTGCCGGTAGCCTTTGACACGCTTAACCTGAACGCCGATCTGCACAATAATCGTGCTCAGCTGGGCTGGATGATTCGCCTGACCAACAACGGCCAGCTTGACGGACAGGTTGAAGTGACCGATCCGCAGGGGCGGCGCAATCTCGGCGGCAACGTGAATATCCGTAACTTCTCTCTGGCGATGATCAACCCGATTTTCGCACGTGGGGAAAAGGCCGCGGGAACTCTGAATGCGAACCTGCGCCTTGGGGGGAACGTTCAGAGCCCGCAGCTGTTCGGACAGCTGGCGCTGACCGGTCTGGATATCGACGGTAACTTTATGCCGTTTGACATGCAGCCGAGCCGGGTGGCGATGAACTTCAACGGCACGCGCTCGACGCTCGATGGCGTAATTGCCACCCAGCAGGGGCAAATTAGCCTCAGCGGTAACGCCGACTGGACGCAAATAGACAACTGGCGCGCGCAGGTGGCGGCAAAAGGCAGTCGGGTGCGCATCACCGTACCGCCAATGGTTCGCCTTGATGTGTCGCCGGACGTGGTCTTCACCGCAACGCCGAGCCTGTTTACGCTGGATGGCAACGTGGATGTACCGTGGGCGCGCATCGTGGTGCATGACGTGCCGGAGAGCGCCGTCGGCGTCTCCAGTGATGAAGTCATGCTCGACAAAGACCTGAAGCCGGTTAATCCGCAAACGGCGGGCATTCCGATCAACAGCAATCTGACTATTCACGTCGGTAACAACGTGCGCCTGGACGCGTTCGGCCTGAAGGCGCGCCTGACGGGCGATCTGAAAGTGGCTCAGGACAAGCACGGTCTGGGTCTGAATGGCCAGATCAACATCCCGCAAGGGCGCTTCCACGCCTATGGGCAGGATTTGATCGTGCGTAAAGGCATCCTGCTGTTCTCCGGCCCGCCGGATCGGCCGATGCTGAATATTGAAGCAATTCGTAACCCGGATGCCACGGAAGATAACGTCACCGCGGGCGTACGCGTGACCGGGCTGGCGGATCAGCCGAAGGCCGAAATCTTCTCCGACCCGGCAATGTCGCAGCAGGCGGCGCTTTCGTATCTGCTTCGCGGGCAGGGGCTCGACAGCCAGCAGGGGGACGGCGCGGCGATGACGTCAGCGCTGGTCGGACTAGGGGTTGCACAAAGTGGGCAGATTGTGGGTAAAATCGGCGAGACGTTTGGCGTCAGCAATCTGGCCCTGGATACTGCCGGGGTGGGCGACTCCTCACAGGTTGTGGTGAGCGGCTACATCGCTCCAGGATTGCAGGTGAAATATGGCGTGGGAATTTTTGACTCTCTGGCAACACTCACGCTACGCTACCGTCTGATGCCCAAGCTATATCTGGAAGCGGTGTCTGGCATAGACCAGGCACTTGATCTGCTCTATCAGTTCGAGTTTTAGCAATGCGAATATTTGTTTACGGCAGTTTACGGCGCAAACAGGGCAACAGCCACTGGATGACCAACGCTCAGTGGCTGGGCGATCACAGCGTCGATAACTATCAGCTCTACAGCCTGGGCCACTATCCAGGCGCGGTTCCCGGTGAAGGAACAGTAGCAGGTGAAGTTTATCGAATCGACGCCTCGACGCTCGCCGAGCTTGATGCGCTGCGTACCAAAGGTGGTGAGTACGCCCGCTACCTGATTCAGACGCCGTACGGCAGCGCGTGGATGTACGTCTATCAGCGTCCGGTAGACGGCTTCACCCGAATCGATACCGGCAACTGGCTGGATAAAGATAAGTTCTGACTAAGTCACGCCACCTTCGGGTGGCGTGACTTTTTGTGCACAATAAAAAACACCGCCCGGAGGCGGTGTTTTTTATCACGAAAAGAATTACTTCTTCGCGCGCTCGAAGGAGGCGATGATTTCTGCTTTTGCAGCTTCAGCGTTGTCCCAGCCTTCCACTTTCACCCATTTGCCTTTTTCCAGATCTTTGTAGTGCTCGAAGAAGTGAGCGATCTGGGCTTTCAGCAGTTCTGGCAGGTCGTTCACATCTTTAATGTGATCGTACTCTTTGCTCAGTTTGGTGTGCGGTACGGCAACCAGCTTCGCATCTTCACCGGCTTCGTCGGTCATCTTCAGGACGCCAACCGGACGGCAGCGAATCACGGAGCCCGGCTGCAGTGGATATGGCGTTGGAACCAGAACATCAACCGGGTCACCGTCCAGAGACAGGGTGTGGTTGATGTAGCCGTAGTTGCACGGATAGAACATCGCGGTAGACATGAAGCGGTCCACGAACAGCGCACCGGTGTCTTTGTCGATTTCGTATTTGATTGGATCTGCGTTAGCAGGAATTTCGATAACAACGTAGATGTCTTCTGGCAGCTCTTTGCCCGCAGGGACGTTGAGTAAGCTCATGTCGGATTCCTTAAAAATGTATAGCAACCAAGTGCCCGGTATTATAGCCAACTCAACCTAAATGTCTTCGCTTCTTTTCAGTCCTGGCTTGCCTTCGCGTCGTTTTTCAGAGCCTTTAACCAGGTGAAAAATCCATAAAGCCAGCCGCTTGATGAATAAAGCTGTGGAAGCGCTTACAAATCACACTTTCTCTTTTTGGAAGTGTGATGTAACGCATCACGTTACATTTCTCATTGTCTATAGTTTTTCGGCAGATGCTGGTTTTACCCACAAAATCTCAGAGAGGATACCCTTATGTGGAAGCGTTTACTTCTTGTCTCCGCTGTTTCCGCAGCCATGTCGTCTATGGCGATGGCTGCCCCTTTAACCGTAGGATTTTCACAGGTTGGTTCGGAATCTGGCTGGCGTGCTGCTGAAACCAGCGTGGCAAAAAGTGAAGCCGAAAAACGTGGGATCACCCTGAAAATCGCCGATGGACAGCAAAAACAAGAGAACCAAATCAAAGCGGTACGTTCGTTCATCGCCCAGGGCGTGGACGCCATTTTCATTGCTCCTGTGGTTGCAACCGGCTGGGAGCCGGTGCTGAAAGAAGCCAAACAGGCCAAAATCCCGGTATTCCTGCTCGACCGTTCGATTGATGTGAAAGACAAATCGCTCTACATGACCACCGTCACCGCCGATAACGTGCTGGAAGGCAAACTGATTGGCGACTGGCTGGTAAAAACCGAAGCCGGGAAGCCGTGTAACGTTGTTGAGCTGCAGGGTACCGTTGGCGCAAGCGTCGCTATCGATCGTAAGAAAGGCTTTGCCGAAGCCATCGCTAAAGCGCCGAACATTAAGATTATCCGCTCTCAGTCCGGCGACTTTACCCGCAGTAAAGGTAAAGAAGTGATGGAAAGCTTCATCAAAGCAGAAAACAACGGCAAGAACATCTGCATGGTTTACGCCCATAACGATGACATGGCTATCGGTGCCATTCAGGCCATCAAAGAAGCGGGTCTGAAGCCGGGCAAAGATATTCTGACCGGCTCCATCGACGGCGTGCCGGATATCTATAAAGCGATGCTGGCCGATGAAGCCAACGCTAACGTGGAGCTGACGCCAAACATGGCAGGCCCGGCGTTTGATGCGCTGGAGAAATTCAAGAAAGACGGCACTATGCCGCCGAAGCTGACCCTGACGCACTCTCAGCTGTACCTGAAAGACAGCGCCCAGGCCCAGCTGGATAAGAAAAAAGACATGGGCTACTGATGTAAAACCCCTCACCCTGGCCCTCTCCCCTGAGGGGAGAGGGAACCGATCGAGCGGCGTTTGATTTGAGCGGGCCTGGTGTTCTCCCTCTCCCTTTTAGGGAGAGGGTCGGGGTGAAGGTTATTTTTAGGGGCTGACAATGACTGATTCTGTTCACAATCAGGATATTTTGCGCACGGAAGGCCTGAGCAAATTTTTCCCCGGCGTTAAGGCGCTGGATAACGTCGATTTCAGCCTGCGTCGTGGTGAAATCATGGCCCTGCTCGGTGAGAACGGTGCCGGAAAGTCCACCCTCATCAAAGCGCTGACCGGGGTTTATCACGCCGATCGCGGCACCATCTGGCTCGAAGGCGAAACCATCTCCCCGAAAAACACCGCCCACGCTCAACAGCTTGGGATTGGGACGGTGTATCAGGAAGTGAACCTTCTGCCGAACATGTCGGTAGCGGATAACCTGTTTATCGGCCGCGAGCCGCGGCGTTTCGGCTTCCTGCAACGTAAAGAAATGGAAAAACGCGCGACTGCACTGATGGCTTCCTATGGCTTTTCGCTCGATGTGCGTGAACCGCTGAACCGTTTTTCCGTCGCCATGCAGCAAATCGTGGCTATCTGCCGTGCTATCGATCTCTCCGCTAAGGTGCTGATCCTCGACGAGCCCACGGCAAGCCTGGACACTCAGGAAGTGGAAATGCTGTTCACCCTGATGCGCCAGCTGCGCGATCAGGGCGTCAGTCTTATCTTCGTCACCCATTTTCTCGATCAGGTTTATCAGGTCAGCGACCGCATCACCGTGCTGCGCAACGGCAGCTTTGTCGGCTGTAAGGAAACCAAAGCGTTGCCGCAGATAGAGCTGGTCAAAATGATGCTGGGTCGCGAACTGGACAATAACGCCCTGCAACGCGCGGGCCGCACGCTGCTCAGCGATAAACCCGTCGCCGCGTTCAAAGGCTTCGGTAAGAAAGGCGTGATTGAGCCGTTCGATTTACAGGTGCGTCCTGGCGAAATTGTCGGGCTGGCGGGGCTGCTCGGCTCCGGGCGTACCGAAACCGCGGAAGTCATCTTCGGTATCAGGCCTTCGGACAGCGGCAGCGCGGAGATCAAAGGCAAGCCGCAGACGCTGCGCTCGCCGCATCAGGCTTCCTGTCTCGGCATTGGTTTTTGCCCGGAAGATCGCAAAACCGACGGTATTATTGCCGCCGCCTCGGTGCGGGAAAACATCATTCTGGCGCTCCAGGCGCAGCGCGGCTGGCTGCGGCCGATTCCTCGCCGGGAGCAAAACGAAATTGCCGAACGCTTTATTCGCCAGCTTGGTATCCGCACGCCGAGTGCTGAACAGCCAATTGAGTTTCTCTCCGGCGGCAACCAGCAGAAGGTGCTGCTGTCGCGCTGGCTGTTAACGCGCCCTCAGTTCCTGATCCTCGATGAACCTACGCGCGGCATTGACGTAGGCGCTCACGCTGAAATCATCCGCCTTATCGAAACGCTCTGTGCCGATGGCCTGGCGCTGCTGGTTATTTCCTCCGAGCTGGAGGAGCTGGTGGGCTATGCGGATCGGGTGATTATTCTGCGCGACCGTAAACAGGTGGCCGAGATCCCGCTGGACGCGCTATCGGTTCCGGCGATCATGAATGCTATTGCGGCATAAGGGGTATGCAGTGATGCCACAATCTCTCCCTCAAAGCGGGCCGAAGAAGCGCCGCTTTAGCTGGCCGACGGGGATGCCGCAAATCGCGGCGCTGATCCTCGTGCTGCTGGTCGACAGCTTCGTGTCACCGCACTTTTTCCAGGTGGTGCTGCAGGACGGACGACTGTTCGGTAGCCCGATTGATATTCTTAATCGCGCGGCGCCCGTGGCGCTGTTGGCAATCGGTATGACGCTGGTGATTGCCACCGGCGGGATCGATCTTTCCGTCGGCGCGGTGATGGCGATAGCCGGTGCGACGGCGGCGTCGATGGAGGTTGCCGGACACAGCCTGCCGGTGGTGCTGCTGGTGGCGCTGGCGACGGGCGTGCTGGCAGGGTTATGGAACGGCATTCTGGTCGCCATCCTCAAAATCCAGCCGTTTGTTGCCACGCTAATCCTGATGGTGGCCGGGCGAGGCGTGGCGCAGCTCATCACCGCCGGGCAAATCGTAACTTTTGATTCCGACTCGCTTGCCTGGTTTGGCAGCGGAAAACTGCTGCTGTTCCCGACGCCGGTGATCATCGCGCTGATAACGCTCATTATCTTCTGGTTATTCACCCGCAAAACGGCGCTTGGGATGTTCATTGAAGCGGTGGGGATCAACATCCGTGCGGCGAAAAACGCCGGGGTGAACACTCGCATAGTGGTGATGTTGACGTACGTGCTGAGCGGCGTCTGTGCCGCCATTGCCGGGGTGATCGTTGCCGCCGATATTCGCGGGGCGGATGCCAATAATGCCGGACTGTGGCTGGAGCTGGACGCTATTCTTGCCGTCGTCATTGGCGGCGGATCGCTGATGGGCGGGCGCTTTAATTTGCTGCTCTCGGTGATTGGCGCGCTGATTATTCAGGGCATGAACACCGGCATTCTGCTGTCGGGCTTCCAGCCGGAGCTGAACCAGGTGGTGAAAGCGGTGGTGGTGCTGTGCGTACTGGTAGTCCAGTCGCCGCGCTTTATCGGCTTACTGAAAGGAGTGCGCGGCCATGATAAAACGTAACCTGCCGCTGATGATCACCCTTGCGGTGTTCATTCTCGGCTATCTCTACTGCCTGACGCAGTTCCCCGGCTTCGCCTCAACGCGCGTGATCTGCAACATCCTCACCGATAATGCGTTTCTCGGGATCATCGCCGTTGGCATGACCTTTGTGATCCTCTCCGGTGGGATCGACCTCTCCGTGGGATCGGTGATCGCGTTTACCGGCGTGTTCCTCGCCAAGGCGATCGGCTTCTGGGGCATGTCGCCGCTGGTGGCGTTTCCGCTGGTGCTGGTGATGGGCTGTGCATTTGGCGCATTTATGGGGTTATTGATTGATGTCCTGAAGATCCCGGCGTTTATCATTACGCTGGCGGGAATGTTCTTCCTGCGCGGCGTCAGTTATCTCGTTTCGGAAGAGTCGATTCCGATCAATCATCCGATTTACGACAGGCTTTCCGATATGGCGTGGATGATCCCCGGCGGCGGGCGGCTCAGCGCCATGGGCCTCCTGATGCTGCTGGTTGTGCTGGCGGGGATGTTTGTTGCTCACCGCACGCGGTTTGGTAATCAGGTCTACGCCATCGGCGGAAGTGCGGTATCGGCGAACCTGATGGGGATTTCCACCCGCAGCACCACCATCCGGATTTATATGCTGTCGACGGGCCTGGCAACGCTCGCCGGGATTGTCTTCTCCGTTTACACCCAGGCGGGCTATGCGCTGGCAGGGATGGGCGTGGAGCTTGATGCCATTGCCTCGGTAGTGATCGGCGGTACATTGCTAAGCGGCGGCGTGGGAACGGTGCTTGGCACGCTGTTTGGCGTGGGTATTCAGGGGCTGATTCAGACCTACATCAACTTCGACGGCACGCTGAGCTCGTGGTGGACAAAAATTGCCATCGGCATTTTGCTGTTTATTTTTATTGCCCTGCAGCGCGGCCTGACGGTGTTGTGGGAAAATCGTCAGAGCTCGCCGGTGACGCGCGTGCCGGTGGCGGTAACAAAGCAATAACATACTGAATTTATTAATAACCCTAAAGTTTTCCCGGTCGCAGCCGATACCTTTTATTTACACCCAAAAGTCTCTTTGCTACCGGGAATGACATCATGCTGAAACAGCTCTCCATCCGTACCGGCCTGCTTTCTTTACTGGCCGTGATGACCCTCCTTTTGCTGCTGGTCAGCGGCATTGGTATTTACGCCCTCACCAAAAGTTCCGCATCGCTCACGCGCATTAATCACCTGCAGGGTGAGCAGCTCGTGCAGCTCAACAAAGGCTACACGCTGATTCTGCGTGCCCGCAACGAAGCCGGGCAGGCCGTCCGCCTGATGGAAATCGGCATGCTCGACGATGCGGCAAAGTCGGTACAGAACATTCACCGGGAAATCGGGGTTGTGCAGAAAACCCTGGCCGATGTGATCGACTCAAAAATTGATGATGAGCAGGGCACGCAGCTGCTGGCGAACGTTGCTAAAAGCTATGGTGCCTACAACCAGCAGGGCATCACCCCGATGCTGGCCGCGCTCGACAGCCAAAGCGCTGACAGCTATTACGATCTGCTGGAAAACCATCTGATCCCCGTTTCCCGCCAGTTTGATAACGATATGCAGGCATTTCAGGGCTGGGTGGATGCGCGCGGTCAGGCGGAAGTGAGCATAGTGCGGGCCAGTAAAAACCGGGTGATGACGCTGATGATTATCGCCATTTTGCTGACCGCAGGCGTGATCGTGCTGGCGTGGATGGCCCTGCGCCACATGCTGCTCAAGCCGCTGAATACGGCGATTGTGCAGCTTGAGCAGGTCGCGGCGGGCAACCTGACCCATAGCCAGAATGCCCTGGCGAGCTTCGAAATTAACCGGCTGAATGCGGCGATCGGCGAGATGCGTCAGTCATTGATGGATTCGGTATTGCGCGTGCGTGATGCCAGCTCGCAGATTGATATCGGCAGCCGCGAGCTGACCGCAGGCAATAACAATCTGGCGCAGCGCACGGAGTCGACTGCAACGTCGCTCGAACAAACGGCAGCCAGCATGGAGCAGATCACCGCCACGGTGAAGCAGAACGCAGACAACGCCGAACAGGCGCACCAGCTGGCGAAAACCGTCTCCGATACCGCCGATCGCGGCAGCGAAATGGTTTGCTATGTGATCGAGAAAATGCGCGACATCTCCGGCAGCTCCAGCCGTATTGGCGACATTCTGAGCGTTATCGACGGCATCGCCTTCCAGACCAATATCCTGGCATTGAACGCCTCGGTCGAAGCGGCGCGTGCCGGGGAGCAGGGGCGTGGTTTTGCGGTGGTAGCGGGAGAAGTGCGCAATCTGGCGAGCCGCAGCGCCGATGCGGCGAAAGAGATCCGCACGCTTATCAGCGATTCCCAGACCCACGTCAGCGAAGGCAGCGACCTGGCGCAGCAGGCCGGGGAAACGATGGACGAAATTGCGTCTGAAGTGATGCGCATGACCAAACTGATGCGCGAAATTGCCAGCGCGTCGCTGGAGCAGAGCCGCGGTATTGAGCAGGTGAACATTGCGGTGAGCCAGATGGATGAGACGGCGCAGCAGAACGCGGCGCTGGTTCAGCAGTCTTCGGCGGCCACGCGCTCGCTGGAAGAGCAGTCGCGTGAGCTGATGGACGCCATGGCGTCCTTCCGCTTGCAGAACCAGGCGGCTTAATTATTCTTCTTTACCCCCACCCCGGCCCTCTCCCTGAAAGGGAGAGGGCGCAAATTATTCCCTCGCCCCTTTGGGGAGAGGGTTAGGGTGAGGGGAATTACGCGTCCGGATACTCACGCATAAACCGCTCGACGTCTTCCACCATATGATCGGTGCCGACGAAGAACGGACGGCGCTGGTGCAGGGTCTCCGGAATAATATCCAGAATGCGGTCTTTACCGTCGCTCGCTTTGCCGCCCGCCTGTTCGGCGAGGAAAGCCATCGGATTGCATTCGTACAGCAGGCGCAGTTTTCCCTGCGGGTGGCTGGCGGTACTTGGATAGAGATAGATCCCGCCTTTCAGCAGGTTGCGGTGGAAATCCGCCACCAGAGAGCCGATGTAGCGTGAGGTGTACGGGCGCTGCGTTGCCTTGTCTTCTTCCTGACAGAACTTCAGGTATTTCTTCACGCCCTGCGGGAATTTAATGTAGTTGCCTTCGTTAATGGAGTAGGTGTTACCCCGCTCCGGGAAGCGCATGTGCTCCTGGCTCAGGCAGAACACGCCGAGCGACGGATCGTAGGTAAACGCGTGCACGCCGCAGCCGGTGGTGTACACCATCAGCGTTGAGGAGCCATAGGCCACGTAGCCCGCGGCGACCTGCTTGTTGCCAGGCTGCAGGAAATCTTCTTCGGTGACGCGGGTGCCAACTGGCGTAATGCGATGATAGATAGAGAAAATTGTGCCGACGGTTACGTTAACGTCAATGTTAGAGGAGCCATCCAGCGGGTCCATCAGCACGACGTATTTGGCGTGCTCACAGCCTTCGAAAACGACAATCTCGTCCTCTTCTTCAGAGGCGATCCCGGCGACGATGTTGCGCGCTTTGAGGGCGGCCTTCAGTTTTTCATTCGCAAACAGATCGAGCTTTTGCTGCGCTTCTCCCTGGATGTTCTCCGCGCCGCTGGCCCCGAGAATGTCGACCAGGCCTGCCTTGTTGACATCGCGGTGGATAATTTTGGCGCCGAGCTTTATTGCCGACAGCAAAGCAGTCAGTTCACCCGTGGCATGCGGAAAATCATGCTGCTTCTCGACAATAAATTCACCTAACGTTTTCATAACACTTTCCCTGCATTTGATGTTGAGTAAAGCGGTTAATGTCCAACAATCTTAACAAACATTCAAAAAGCCGCGTACAGGTGAATCGCGCCAGCTAAATACGGAATTCGCTGAAATGCATTTCCGACACTGCCCACAAGAGGGTAAAATACGCCGCTGATGAAAAAGGAACAGTGACGTATGCGCATTCATATTTTGGGTATTTGTGGCACTTTTATGGGCGGTCTGGCGATGCTGGCTCGTTCCCTTGGCCATGAAGTAACGGGGTCGGATAACAACGTGTATCCGCCAATGAGCACGCTGCTGGAAGAGCAGGGCATTGACCTGATTCAGGGCTACGATGCTGCCCAGCTTGAGCCTCAGCCCGATTTGGTGATCATCGGTAATGCCATGACCCGCGGCAACCCGTGCGTGGAAGCGGTGCTTGAGAAAAACATTCCGTTCATGTCCGGCCCGCAGTGGCTGCATGACTTCGTGCTGAAGGATCGCTGGGTTGTCGCCGTTGCGGGTACGCACGGTAAAACCACCACCGCCGGTATGGCGACGTGGATCCTTGAGGCCTGCGGCTATAAGCCAGGCTTTGTGATCGGCGGCGTACCGGGCAACTTCAACGTCTCCGCGCGTCTGGGCGACAGCCCGTTCTTCGTGATCGAGGCCGACGAATACGACTGCGCCTTCTTCGACAAACGTTCGAAGTTCGTGCATTACTGCCCGCGCACGCTGATCCTCAATAACCTCGAGTTCGATCACGCAGATATCTTCGACGACCTGAAAGCGATTCAAAAACAGTTCCATCACCTGGTGCGCATCGTACCGGGCCAGGGCCGCATCATCGCGCCAGAGAACGACATCAACCTGAAGCAGACCCTGGCGATGGGCTGCTGGAGCGAGCAGGAGCTGGTGGGCGAGCAGGGCCACTGGCAGGCGAAGAAAATCACCCAGGATGCCGCTGAGTGGGAAGTATGGCTCGACGGTGAGCAGGTAGGCCAGGTGAAATGGGGCCTGGTTGGCGAGCACAACATGCACAACGGCCTGATGGCGATCGCCGCTGCGCGCCACGTGGGCGTCAAGCCTGCCGATGCCGCCGACGCGCTGGGAAGCTTTGTGAACGCCCGACGCCGTCTGGAGCTGCGCGGTGAGGCCAACGGCGTGACCGTGTATGACGATTTCGCCCATCACCCAACCGCGATCCTCGCAACGCTTCAGGCGCTGCGCGGCAAAGTAGGCGGCACGGCGCGCATTCTGGCCGTGCTGGAGCCGCGCTCCAACACCATGAAAATGGGTATTTGCAAAGATGATCTGGCCCCGTCGCTTGGCCGTGCGGACGAGGTCTTCCTGCTTCAGCCTCAGCACATTCCATGGCAGGTGGCGGAAGTGGCAGATGCCTGCATCCAGCCTGCGCACTGGAGCGCGGACGTGGACACGCTGGTCGAGATGATTGGCAAATCTGCGCAGCCGGGCGATCACATCCTGGTGATGAGCAACGGCGGCTTCGGCGGCATTCACCAGAAGCTGCTGGATATGCTGGCGAAGAAAGCGCAGCAGGCGCAAGAGTAATTCCGCAGTCAGAGCCGTCGGCATTACTGCTGGCGGCTCATTTCCCCGCTTTACTGTCTTTCCCTCATCGATAATGGACGCTGCGATGCTAACGAGCGAAAAACTGACGCACGCCGAAGGGGAACGTTTCTCCCTGGTGGATAACCTCTATTCCCACGCTTTTCCCTGGCATGAACAGCGGGAAGATGTGGCGAAACGGCAGGCGCTGGCGCATCCGGACTACGCGCTGGAGGCCTGGTACGACGGTGACATATTTGTGGGCTTAAGCGGTACCTGGAGATTCGGTGATTATGGCTACATTGAGCATCTCGCCATTGACGACAGCCTGCGCGGTCAGGGCTACGGCAAGCGTTTACTCGCCCGGCTTCTGGCGCGCAATCCGCGTACGCTGCTGGAAATCGACCCGCTAACCACGGACATAGCCCACAAGCGGCTTCGCTTTTATCAGAGCATGGGGTTTGTCGCGAACGACTACGCGCATACGCATCCGAGCTATCACGATAGCATCGCCGATCATGAACTGATTGTATTGAGTTACCCGCAGCCGCTGGCGGAGGAAGCGTATCAACGCTTCAGGAAGGATTTACATCAGGTGGTGATGGCGGAGTAACAGCAGGCCCCGTCGGAACGGGGCTGCTACAGGCGATCAGTCGGCGTTTTCAGCCAGTTCGCGCAGATACTGGAAAATCAGGCGAGAGGATTTTGGTGGTTTGTTGCCTTCCTTCTCTTTCTTCGCGTTACGGATAAGCGAACGCAGCTGCTGTCGGTCGGCGTCCGGCCACAGGTTCAGCACTTCCGCGACGACATCATCCCCTTCGACAATCAGACGATCGCGCAGCTGCTCCAGCTTATGGAACAGGGCAACCTGCTGGTTGTGGCGGTTTTTCAGCTTATCAAGCGCCTGGCGAATCGGGTCAACGTCGCGGCTTCGTAGCATTTTGCCGATCAGCTGCAGCTGGCGGCGGCGGCCTTCTTTCTTGATCTTTTGCGCCAGCTCAATGGCGGCGCGCAGGTCTTCATCCAGTGGGATTTTGTCGAGCGCATTCTTGCCGAGCTCAACCATTTCGGCGCCGAGGTCTTTTAATTCCTCAGCGTCGCGTTTAATTTCACTTTTACTGACCCAGATGATTTCATCATCTTCATCGTCAATTTCGTCATCACCGGGCACGTCATCGAGCCAGTCTTTGGGCTGCTTGGTCATCTCAGGCTCCTAAAAAAAGAGACACATGGTAGCAGTTTCATTACGCACTGAAAAACGGTTCTCTGATAGACTTCAATAAACTCCTTTCTACATTATGGCATTAGCGATGAAAGTCATCACACAGGTAGCAGAACAGCGTAAAGCACTGGAAAAAGCCGTCTCCACCGCGCTGGAGCTGGCGGCAGGCAAATCTGATGGCGCAGAGGTCGGGGTCAGCAAAACCACCGGGATCGGCGTCAGCACGCGCTATGGCGAAGTGGAGAATGTTGAATTCAACAGCGACGGCGCCCTTGGCATCACGGTGTACCACCAGAACCGTAAAGGCAGCGCGTCCTCAACGGACTTAAGCCCGGACGCCATTGCCCGTACCGTACAGGCGGCGCTGGATATTGCCCGTTACACCTCGCCAGATCCGTATGCGGGCGTGGCGGAAAAAGAGCTGCTGGCCTTTGATGCGCCGGATCTCGATCTGTTCCACCCGGCGGAAGTCTCCCCCGATGAAGCGATTGAGCTTGCCGCACGCGCCGAACAGGCCGCGCTGAAGGCGGACAAACGCATCACCAATACCGAAGGCGGCAGCTTCAACAGCCACTACGGCATCAAGGTGTTCGGCAACAGCCACGGCATGCTGCAAAGCTACTGCTCCACACGTCACTCGCTCTCCAGCTGCGTTATTGCCGAAGAGAACGGCGACATGGAGCGCGACTATGCGTACACCATTGGCCGCGCGCTGGGCGATCTGCTCGCCCCGGAAGCCGTAGGGGCAGATTGTGCGCAGCGCACGCTGTCCCGTCTCTCGCCACGCAAGCTCTCCACCATGAAAGCGCCGGTGATTTTTGCCAATGAAGTGGCGACTGGGCTGTTTGGGCATCTGGTCGGTGCGATTGCGGGCGGGGCGGTTTACCGCAAATCCACCTTCCTGCTGGACTCCCTCGGTAAGCAAATTCTGCCAGAGTGGCTGACCATTGAAGAACATCCGCATCTGCTGAAAGGCCTGGCGTCCACGCCGTTTGACAGCGAAGGTGTGCGCACCGAACGTCGTGATATCATCAAAGACGGTATTCTGACCCAATGGCTGCTGACCAACTACTCCGCGCGCAAGCTCGGCCTGAAAAGCACCGGCCACGCGGGCGGCATTCACAACTGGCGTATTCAGGGTCAGGGCCTCAGCTTTGAAAAATTGCTTAAAGAGATGGGCACCGGCCTTGTGGTCACCGAGCTGATGGGGCAGGGTGTGAGTGGCGTGACGGGCGACTACTCCCGCGGCGCGTCCGGTTTCTGGGTGGAAAATGGCGAAATCCAGTATCCGGTGAGTGAAATCACCATTGCCGGAAACCTGAAAGAAATGTGGCGTAATATCGTGACCGTGGCCGACGACATCGAAACGCGCAGCAACATTCAGTGCGGTTCCGTACTGCTGCCGGAAATGAAAATCGCCGGGCAATAACAGTGTTCTCATGGTGACGCAACCTGCTGCGCCACCTCTGTTCAATAATAAAAAATGAAGGAAGTGAGCAATGCGTAAAACAGTTCTGGCTATGCTGGCAGCCTCTACCCTGATGCTGGGTATCGCCCCTGCCTTTGCCGATCTCGGCGATGATATGGACACCCTGTCTGAAAACCTGAAAGTGGTGCAGAAAACGGATGATGCCGCGGAAATGAAAGCGGCGCTGACAAAAATGCGTACGGCGGCCCAGGATGCGCAGAAACAGACCCCACCGAAGCTGGAAGATAAAGCGCCGGACAGCGCGGAGATGAAAGATTTCCGCCACGGCTTCGATATTCTGATCGGCCAGATTGATGGCGCGATGAAGCTCGCGAACGAAGGCAAAATCAAGGAAGCGCAGGGTGTGGCTCTCGATCTGGCCGGAACCCGCAATACTTACCATAAGAAATACCGTTAAGAAGGGCGCCTGAGCACAACGCGGCCAGCGGAAGGCTGACGAAGAAATTCGGAGGTCCTTCGCCCGCGAATTCTCGTTGTCCGACGTAACAGATAAAGCCCCATTCCTGATGCAGAGTCAGGCTGGGGCTTTCTGATTTTTGTCTCCTGCTTCAGACAAAAAACCTCAGGCACCCGCCGTTATTCTCCCGTATCGTCATCGTAAAAGCTTATCGACGTCACAGTTTTACGTGAAGGCTCGCAAAATATTGCTGCTTCCTTCCGCGGCTAATTCAGTTTTTTCTCGTGACCTTCATCACGCTTATCCAGCATTTCATCCCCGATCGGCCAAATTCTGTGGGACAGATCACTCCTGCCGCTCGCCTTTCCACTTCGAAGTGGAAAACAACTCGCTACAAACCCGACAGCTGCCACGGTAGTTTTTGACTCAGACGCAATAAACGGGGTCAGAAGAGTGAACAACGGAGCAGTTATTACCGACGTCGGGAGTCAGACCGAAGAGCTTGCAACTCGCATGCTGGGCCAGGTGTACAGCCTGCTCAAGGGTCACGACATCATCCCGAATGCCGTCCAGGAACAAATGCTGACGTCTCACGTCCGTGCGATGGCACACCGGTCAATTACCGGCGAGCCGCTGCCCGAAGTGGAAGCCAGCCTGTTTGAAGAAATTTCAGCCGATTCAATGAACCTTGCCCGCGAAGTAGTGGCGCAGTTTGGCAATCTTCCGGATGAAGAAGCCTGGCTGCTGTCGGTGCACTTCGAAGTGGCGAAAGAAAACCTTTAAGGAGCAAAACATGGAACAAATTACCGTCGTGATTGGTGACCGTCTGGGCAAAGGTCAGAAAGTGGCAGCGGGCGTGGAAAAAGCCGGTGGCCGTGCGGTTGTTGTACCGGGCGTGGCAGCAGATATGAAGCTTGGTGACGTGATGAAGGCGGAAAACGCGACCTTCGGCATCTCCTTCTGCGGCAGCGGCGGCGCGGGTGCGATTACCGCTCAGACCAAGCACGGTTACAAAGCGAAGTACGGCATGCGCTCCGTGGATGAAGGCGTTACCGCGATCAACGAAGGCGCGAACGTGCTGGGCTTCGGCTTCATGGATAAAGAAGAGCTGGGCGAGCGTTTAGTGCAGGCCTGGCAGAAGAAATACGGCGCATAAGCATGAAAGAACAGTTCACCACCACGGTGAGGGTGAAGGGCAAAGGCGAGGCCAAAGCACGGGCCTTTGCCGATGCGCTGAGCCAGGTACAAGGTACGGTGATGAAATCCTCACCGCACATTTTACTGCGCATTGAACCACAGGATGTGGCGGTTGTTCATGCGCAGGAAACGGTCCGGAAAGAAGCATTTTTGTTTTTCTTTCTGCGCCGGGAGCGACGCATGTTCAGCGTGGAGCTGGACGTCACCGTCAACGTGACGGCGTTAAACCTCGACAAAGTGGATTTCGTCACGACAACATAACCATGAAAAGGACAGACTCATGTTCCTGATAATTCTTATTAAATCGCTCATCATCGGCGGCCTGGTTGGCGTCGGCGTGGGCGCCGGAGCTGCACGCATGTTTCATGCGCCCACCACACAAGGGATGGGTGCTTTTCGTACGTTGGGCGAGCTGAACTCCTGCGAAGGGGATCCGGCTTCTCACTTCTCCTTTGGTCTGGGCTTCTTCTTCAACGCCTGGGCATCTTCCGTGGCGGCGGGTGCCTTCACTCAGGACGTTGACCACCGCATCATCCCGCACTGGGGCGCTTCAGCACTGATGCTGAAAAACCGCAACGTGGCGGAAACTCTTCACGATCCGAAGAAAATGGCGATTGCCTGCGGCCTGATCGGCATGATCGTTGTAGCGTTCCTCAACTCCACGGCGTCGGCAGTACCGGAAGCGTTACAGGTCACGGCGGTTAAAGTGCTGGTGCCTGCGGCTAACCTGCTGGTGAACATCATCATGCCAGTGATTTTCTGGCTGGCGGCGATTGATGCCGGTAAGAAATCCGGCTTCTGGGCGACCATCTTCGGCGGCGCAGCGCAGCTGATTATGGGCAACGCCGTACCGGGTCTGGTGCTGGGCATCCTGATCGGTAAGGGCGTAGAAGATGCGGGCTGGAACCGCGTAACCAAAATCATGATGGCGGCCATTATCGCCCTGTTCGTGCTGAGCGCCTTCTTCCGTGGCTTCGACATGAAGATGATCGAATCCTTCCACATGACGGTGCCGAACTGGCTGGATCTGCTGCATAACGCGTTAAGCGGCAAATAAGGGGATAACGCATGGAACAGAATAAAGGTTTTTGGTACGCGGACTGGTCATTCCCGATCTTTGTCGGCCTGCTCTCTTCCGGCGTTTTCGCCGGGACACACATGTACTACCTGTATGGTATCGGCGCGTTTAACGAAGTGGCCTTCGTGGCGATGCTGAAATCCGGGATCGACACCGGCGTCTACGGCGCGGTGGCGGCCTTCGGCGCGAGCTTTCTGTTTGCCCGCATTATTGAAGGTTCACTGGTCGGTATTCTTGATATCGGCGGGGCGATTCAGACCGGCGTGGGCCTCGGCGTTCCGGCGCTGCTGCTCGGCGCAGGCATCGTCTTCCCGGTGGCGAACTTTGCCGCTTCTCTGGCAACCGGCCTGATTATCGGCCTCGCGATTGGCTACGTCATTATTCTGGCGCGTAAGTTTACCGTTAACCAGAGCAACTCGACCTACGGGGCGGACGTCATGATGGGCGCAGGTAACGCTTCCGGTCGCTTCCTCGGGCCGTTGATTATCCTGAGCGCAATGACCGCTTCCATTCCTATCGGGATTGGCTCGCTGATTGGCGCATTACTGTTTTACATCTGGCAGAAGCCGATCACCGGCGGCGCCATCCTCGGCGCGATGATTCTCGGTTCCATCTTCCCGGTGGCGATTTAAGTCTGCAAGGAGAAAGCGATGTTTGATTTACTGCTTAAGGGCGCACGCCTGGTTGACGATACGGTAACGGATATCGCCATTAAAGACGGCAAAATTGCAGCCCTGGGCGACATTAACGGCGAGGCGACGAAAGTCGTCTCTCTGGGCGGCGAGCACTATGTCAGCGCAGGCTGGATTGATTTACACGTTCACTGCTACCCGAAATCGCCGATTTACAACGACGAGCCGGACAGCGTGGGCGTCGCCACCGGCGTGACGACGGTGATTGATGCGGGCAGCACCGGCGCGGATGACGTTGACACGTTCTACGACATCACCCGTAAGTGCGGAACGGATGTCTACGCCCTGCTCAATATCTCCCGCGTCGGGCTGATTGCGCAGAACGAGCTGGCGAACATGGCGAACATTGATGCAGAGGCTGCGGCTTCTGCCATCAAACGTCATCCGGATTTTATTGTTGGCCTGAAGGCACGCATGAGCAGCAGCGTGGTGGGCGAAAACGGCATCACGCCTCTGGAAAAGGCGAAGGAAATTCAGAAAGCCAACGGCGATCTGCCGCTGATGGTGCATATCGGCAACAACCCGCCGAACCTCGATGAAATTACTGAGCTGCTGACCTCCGGCGACATCATCACCCACTGCTACAACGGCAAACCGAACCGCATTCTGACGCCATCTGGCGAACTGCGCGCCTCCGTTTCCGGCGCGCTGAAGCGCGGCATTAAGCTCGACGTGGGCCACGGTACGGCAAGCTTCAGCTTCGACGTAGCGAAGCAGGCGATTGCGATGGGCATTCTGCCGCATACCATCAGCTCGGATATCTACTGCCGTAACCGCATCAACGGCCCGGTGCATTCACTGGCGCGCGTGATGGCGAAGTTCCTTGCTATCGGCATGTCGCTGCCGCAGGTCATCAACTGCGTGACCGCTAATGCCGCCGAGGCGATTCGCCTCAAGCGCAAAGGCAGGCTTGCCGTTGGCTTCGATGCCGATCTGACCATTTTCACCCTGAAACGCCAGCCGGTAACGCTGGTGGATGCAGAAAACAACGCCCTGCAGGCGGACCTGGATCTGGTGCCGCTCGCCGCAATTCGTGCAGGCAAGGGCTATATGACCGAACAAGGGAGCGCAGAACATGCCTTCGATTTATGAGAAATACCAGCTTAAACAAGTGATTAACGCCTCTGGCCGCATGACAGCACTCGGCGTGTCAACGCCACGCCCGGAAGTGGTGGACGCGGTCATGACCGGCATGAATCACTACTTCGAGATGAAAGACCTGGTCAACAAAACCGGTGAATACATCGCGAAGCTGCTGGAAGTGGAAGGCGCGACGGTAGTGTCGTGCGCTTCTGCGGGTATCGCTCAGTCCGTCGCGGGCGTACTGGTCAAAGACAGCGACTGGCTGCTGGAAAACCTGCACAGCACCCCGATTGAGAATAACGAAATCGTCCTGCCACGCGGCCACAACGTTAACTTCGGCGCGCCGGTCAGCACCATGATCGCGCTCGGTGGCGGCAAAATGGTGGAAGCGGGCTACGCCAACGAATGCTCTGCCGATCAGCTGGCGGCGGCAATCACGCCTCGTACCGCGGCGATTCTTTACATCAAATCTCACCACTGCGTGCAGAAAAGCATGCTGAGCGTAGAACAGGCGGTGGTGGTGGCGCGTAAGCACAATCTGCCGCTGATTGTGGATGCGGCTGCCGAAGAAGATTTGCAGTGCTACTACCGTTATGGCGCGGACCTGGTCATCTATAGCGGCGCGAAAGCCATCGAAGGGCCAACCAGCGGCCTGGTCATCGGCAAAACCCAGTATGTTGAATGGGTGAAACGTCAGACCGCGGGCATTGGCCGCGCGATGAAGGTCGGTAAAGAGGGCATTCTCGGCCTGACCTGCGCTATCGAACACTACCTGACCGCCGAGAAAGAGAGCGGTGCAGAGATGGTGGAAAAAATGACGCCATTCATCAACGCCATGAACGCCCTGAACGGCGTGTCTTCCCGTGTGGTGTGGGATGCGGCGGGCCGTGATATCGCGCGCACTGAGATTAAATTCGACGAAGCCGTCACCAAAGTCGCGACCGGCGACCTCGTGGCCGAGCTGAAAAAAGGTGAATACGCCATCTACTTCCGCGGCTACAAGGCTAACGAAGGCATTATCGAAGCTGACGTTCGCAGCGTGAACGCGCAGCAGCTGGAGATCGTGGCACGCCGCATTGCGGAAGTGCTGAACAAGGAGAACAACGCATGAAACTGACCCCTAATTTTTACCGTGACCGCGTCTGCCTGAACGTGCTGGCAGGTTCCAAAAGCAACGCCAGCGACGTGTACGAAGCGGCGGAAGGTCATGTGCTGGTGGGCGTGCTCTCCAAAAACTATCCGGACGTACCGAGCGCGGTTGCCGACATGCGCGAATACGCGAAGCTTATCGATAATGCGCTGTCCGTCGGTCTTGGTGCGGGCGATCCGAACCAGTCTGACATGGTGAGCCTGATCGCCCGTGAAGTTCAGCCGCAGCACGTAAATCAGGTGTTTACCGGCGTAGCAACCAGCCGCGCGCTGCTCGGGCAGAAAGAGACCGTGGTGAACGGCCTGGTGTCACCAACCGGTACGCCGGGAATGGTCAAAATCTCCACCGGCCCGCTGAGCAGTCAGGAAAAGGACGGCATCGTGCCGGTTGATACCGCCATCGCTCTGCTGAAAGACATGGGCTGCAGCTCCATCAAATACTTCCCGATGGGTGGCCTGAAGTGCCGCGACGAGTATCAGATTGTTGCCGAAGCCTGTGCACGCCATGATTTCTGGCTGGAGCCAACCGGCGGCATCGATCTGGAAAACTACAGCGAAATCCTGAAGATCGCCCTCGATGCGGGCGTGAAGAAAGTGATCCCGCACATCTACAGCTCGATCATCGACAAAGAAAGCGGCAACACGCGCCCGGAAGACGTGCGCACGCTGCTGGAGATGACCAAAAAGCTGGTGGGGTGATTTTTCCCCCCTCTCCCTAACCCTCTCCCTCAGGGAGAGGGAACTGGATTGTGCTCGTATTTTTTCTCTTCCCCTGCAAAGGGAAAGAACTGGACTGCTGCTCATTCTCTTCTCCCTCTCCCTGTGGGAGAGGGCCGGGGAGAGGGCATCAGACCTCACTTCTGCTCAATCACCGTCAAGGAGTCATCATGCTGTCTGCACGTCACCTGCTTGTCGCTTCATTCTCTCTGCTGGCTACCGCCGCTCACGCCCAGTACGCCTGGGTGGGGACTTATAATCCGAACGGCGAAGGGCTTTACCGCTTTACGATCGATCCGAAGACCGGCGATTTGCACGATAAAACGCTGGTCAGTTCACTGCCTAACGCCGCGCAGCTGACGGTATCGCACGACGGCAAAACGCTGTATGTCGCAAGCGAAGCCGAAAAAGGTGTGGTGCAGGCGCTGAAAATAGGCGCAGACGGCTCGCTCACCGAGCTCAATCAGGTCTCCTCCGGCGGTGCGGGCCCGGTTTATCTGTCGCTGACGCCGAACGGTCGTCATCTTCTGGTGGCAAACTACGTCAGCGGCACGATTGCGGTATTGCCGGTGAAGGAAGACGGTAGCCTGAGTGAAGCCTCGGACACGCATCAGGATGAAGGCCCGGCGGGCGCGGGCAAACCGGGAGCGGCAGCGGAAGGCAGCTTTGCCATCAGCGATCATAACGGGCCGCATGCGCATATGATTTCTGCCGATCCTCAGGGAAAATACGTCTTCTCCACCGATCTGGGGCTCGATCGTATCTATCAGTATCAGCTGGATGACGCGACCGGCAAGCTGACGCCAAACACGCCGCCGTTTATTAATGCCTCTTCAAAAGGCGCAGGGCCGCGTCATTTTGTCTTCACGCCGAAGGGGGACGGGCTATGGTTAATTAATGAGGAAGCTTCAACGCTGACGCATTACCATCTCGACAAAGACAAAGGTCTGTTGACGGAAGGCAAAACGGTTTCTGCGCTGCCGAAAGAGTACAAAGGCACCAGTTTTGCCGCCGGACTGGCGCTCAGCCAGGATGGAAAGCAGCTCTATGTCGCCAATCGTTTGCATAACAGCGTCGCACACTTTACGGTATCTGCCGACGGCGAGCTCGTTCATCAGGATGATGTCTGGACCCGCGGCGATTACCCGCGCACCGTTACGCTCGACCCTGAGGGGCAGTGGCTGTATGTGATGAACCAGCGCAGTGACAATATTACTCGCTTTAAAGTCGCACCGCACAGCGGCAAGCTGACCTTTGAGCCGGGCTATACCGCCGTGGGCAGCCCGTCGCAAATGGTGATATCACCAAAATAATAAGAAACACCGCGGGCGCTTAGCGCCCGTTCTGAACATGAGGACACCGGAGTGCGATTCCCGAATCAACGCTTAGCGCAGCTTTTTGACATGCTGCAAAACGAAACGCTGCCGCAGGACGAACTCGCCCGGCGGCTTTCTGTTTCCACGCGAACCGTTCGGGCAGATATCACCGCACTCAATGCGCTGCTGGTTCAGCACGGCGCGCAGTTCGTGCTGAGTCGGGGCAACGGCTATCAGCTGCGCGTTGACGACCCGGCACTGTTCCAGTCCTTGCAGGATTCCCGCCCGCGCGCATTGCGCATTCCACGCACCGGCACTGAGCGCGTTCACTATCTGATGGTGCGATTTCTGACGTCGGCCTTTTCGCTCAAGCTTGAAGATCTGGCGGATGAATGGTTTGTCAGTCGCGCCACGCTTCAGGGGGATATGGCTGAGGTGCGCGAGTGGCTGGCGCGCTATCAGCTGACGCTGGAAACCCGTCCGCGCCACGGCGTGAAGCTTTTCGGCAGCGAGATGGCCATTCGCGCCTG
Source organism: Pluralibacter sp. UBA7423 (assembly GCA_002470465.1). Lineage (GTDB taxonomy): Bacteria > Pseudomonadota > Gammaproteobacteria > Enterobacterales > Enterobacteriaceae > Scandinavium. Next base: position 43,604 of record DKMD01000040.1, on the reverse strand, counting down.
CCTTACCGACCTGCTCTGGCAGCTGGCCCAGCAGGACAGCGCCAACCCGCTGTTGACTCAGGAAGCGCTGAACGCTGGCGTGCCGGAGCAACTGACGGCGGTCCTGCAGGAGGTCTTCAGCCGTTGGCACATTCGTTTGACGGACGAAGGCGAGCTGTTCGTGCGTCTTTACTGCGCGGTGGCGGTGCGCCGCGTCAGTGAAGGGTATCCGCTGCCGGAATTTACCGCCGATGATGTGGAAGAGAACGTGCGCCATGCTGCTCGCGATCTTGCGGCCGCGATTCAAAAGTTGGCGGGCAAAACCCTGGCGGCTTCGGAAGAAAACTGGCTTCGGGTGCACATTGCAGCACGTCAGGTTCAGGATATCGCGCCGAGCCAGATCAACGCCGACGATGACGAAGCGCTGGTGAACTACATTCTCCAGTACATCAACAGCCACTATAACTACAACCTGCTCAGCGATGAGCAGCTGCACGCAGACCTGCTGACGCATATCAAAACCATGATCACCCGTGTGCGCTACCAGATAATGATCCCCAACCCGCTGCTCGATAACATCAAACAGCACTACCCGATGGCCTGGGACATGACTCTCGCTGCGGTGTCGGGCTGGAGCAAATACACGCCCTGGACCATCAGCGAAAACGAAATTGGTTTTCTGGTGCTGCACATTGGCGTGGGGCTGGAGCGTCATTACAACATCGGCTACCAGCGTCAGCCGCGTGTGCTGCTGGTGTGCGACGCCGGAAACGCGATGGTGCGCATGATTGAGGCGGTGCTACAGCGCAAATATCCGCAGCTCGAAATGACCGAAACCATCACCCAGCGCGACTACGAACAGCGCGAAAGCATCAGCGAAGATTTTGTTGTTTCAACGGTGCGTATCACGGATAAAGACAAGCCGGTGGTAGTGATGTCGCCGTTCCCGACGGAGTATCAGCTGGAACAAATCGGCAAGCTGGTGCTGGTGGACCGCACCCGTCCGTGGATGCTGGAGAAGTTTTTCGACGCCCGCCATTTCCGCATTATCAACGAGCCTATCGATCAGCAGACGCTGTTCGCCGGGCTGTGTAAGCAACTGAGCGATGAAGGGTTTGTTGACAACGAATTTGTCGCATCGGTAGTGGAGCGTGAGGCCATTGTCAGCACCATGCTCGGCGACGGTATTGCACTGCCGCACGCCCTGGGGCTGCTGGCGAAGAAGACCGTGGTCTACACCGTGCTTGCGCCACAGGGAATCGCCTGGGGCGATGAAACTGCGCATGTGATTTTCCTGCTGGCGATCAGCAAAAGCGAATACGAAGAGGCGATGGCGATCTACGATATTTTCGTCACCTTCCTGCGGGAGCGGGCGATGGCGAGGCTGTGCAGCTGCAAGAACTTCAGAGAATTTAAAACGGTGGCGATGGAGTGCGTGAGCCGCTTTTAATGGCTATTTATGCTGAGCAGTAAGTGTAAGAAATGCTTACTGCTTATCGTCAATGACAACGCGTAATCCTGTTATTTACAATTCTTTTTATAACGGGGCTTGCCGGAAAACAATATTCATGAGTTAATGATGGTCTGGTTTGAACGTGAAAATTTACTGAAGTTACCCTAAAAGCAATTCCCATCATCTGCAGTATCCTCCGATATCTCCTGGTGTTTTTTCTTTTGTACCTCGTCAAATTTTGTTTCAGGCCACTTACCCAAAAAAATTATAAAGGTTATTGATATGAAAAATACGACTCAATCTATCCATTTTCGCTGCCCATGCTGCCATGGCTCGCAGTACCGCACCTCCGCTTTTGATGTGACGAAAAGCAATCCGCATGGTGCGAAATGCATTTTCTGTAAATCGGCCATGGTGCCGTTTGATAATGTCTTTACGTTTATTCAATCGGGCTACGCCCCGATGCAGTATCGTAAATAAAAAACCGCATCAGGCATAATATATTCAGGTGAATCGCTCGCGCCGTAATCTGAAAATATCAGAGTGTCCTGATTGCTGTTTATAAATAAAAAAACGCCCTTGGGCGTTTTTTTATTTCTGTAGCGATAACATTGCAGAACCCTCAGCGCAGGTGATGGACGACCTGGTTACTGCTGCCGCGCCAGATCAGCGCCGGATCTTTCAGGTCCTGCACGAACTTCCCGTCGACCAGCACGTTAATCAGATCCACCACGGCCATCTGGTCAGCATTCAGCTCCGCAAGCTTATAGCCCGTCCATATCCAGATATCCTTCCCCGGGCATTCGGCATGAACGCGTTTTATCAGTTTCAGAATGTGCGGCACGTTCTGCGGATGCAGCGGATCGCCGCCGGAGAGTGAAATCCCCTGACGCTTCACGCGGGTGTCGTTGAGATCGGCGATGATGCGATCTTCCATCTCCACGGTAAAAGGCATGCCGGAGTTAAGCCGCCAGGTGCTTTTGTTGTAGCAGCCGGGGCATTCGTGGACGCAGCCGGAGACGAACAGCGTGCAGCGAGTGCCGGGGCCGTTGACGATGTCGACAGGGTAGTACTGATGAAAGTTCATAGCTGATAACCATGCCGGGTGGCGCTGCGCTAACCCGGCCTACAATGAATGGCGGATCTGTAGGCCCGGTAAGCGCAGCGCCACCGGGCAGTCACGTGGCAGAGGCTTAACCGATTTGCCCATTCCCCAGATGCTTCACGCGGCGCTTCACTTCTTCTTGCTTCCCGGCGTTAAACGGACGGGCATCCGGGCTGCCTAAATAGCCGCATACGCGGCGGGTGACCGAGACGCGAGCCGCATCGTGGTTGCCGCATTTCGGGCAGGTAAAGCCTTTGCTGGTGCATTCGAACTCGCCGGTGAAGCCGCACTCGTAGCACTCGTCGATTGGCGTGTTGGTGCCGTAATACGGCACGTGCTGATAGCTATAGTCCCACACGTCTTCCAGCGCCTTCAGGTTGTGCTGAATGTTCGGGTACTCGCCGTAGCAGATGAAGCCGCCGTTGGCGATCGGCGGGTAGGCCGCTTCGAAGTCGAGCTTATCGTACGGGTTCACCTTTTTCTCCACGTCGAGGTGGAAGCTATTGGTGTAGTAGCCTTTATCCGTTACGCCGTTCACCAAGCCGAACTGCGCGGTGTCGAGGCGGCAGAAGCGATCGCACAGGTTTTCGCTTGGCGTGCTGTAGAGGCTGAAGCCGTAGCCGGTCTCATCCTTCCACTGGTCAACCGCGTCACGCAGGCGCTGCACGATGGCAACGCCTTTCGCACGCAGCGCTTCGTTGTCGTACATGTGCGTTTCACCACACAGAGCGTTAATGGTCTCGTGGATGCCGATATAGCCCAGCGAAATGGACGCGCGACCGTTTTTGAAGATTTCAGACACGTCGTCATCGGCCTTCAGACGCACGCCACAGGCGCCTTCCATATACAGAATCGGTGCCACACGCGCCTTCACGCCTTCCAGACGGGCGATGCGGGTCATCAGCGCTTTACGTGCCAGCTGCAAACGTTCGTCCAGCAGCATCCAGAAGGCGGCTTCGTCGCCCTTAGCTTCCAGCGCGATACGCGGCAGATTGAGGCTGATAACGCCGATGTTGTTGCGGCCATCGTGGACTTCTTCGCCGTTTTCATTTTCCCACACGCCGAGGAAGCTGCGGCAGCCCATCGGGGTTTTGAACGAACCGGTGACTTTTACCACCTGGTCGTAGTTCAGGATGTCCGGATACATACGCTTGCTCGCGCACTCCAGCGCCAGCTGCTTGATATCATAGTTGGCATCGCCAGCCTTGTGGTTCAGGCCATCGCGAATGGCAAAGACCAGCTTCGGGAACACGGCGGTTTTGCGGTTTTTACCCAGACCCGCGATGCGGTTGCGCAGAATCGACTGCTGGATCAAGCGCGATTCCCAGCTGGTGCCCAGACCAAACCCAAAGGTGACGAACGGCGTCTGACCGTTGGCGGTGTGCAGCGTGTTGACCTCATATTCCAGTGACTGGAACGCGTCATAGCACTCTTTCTCGGTGCGGGAATGGGCGTAGCCTTCCGCATCCGGAATCTGCCACTCTTCCGCCGTTTTGCGGTGCTTGGCGAAGCTTGCAGTGACAAACGGGGCCAGCACTTCATCAATGCGGTTGATGGTGGTTCCGCCATAGATATGGCTCGCTACCTGAGCAATGATCTGCGCGGTGACCGCCGTTGCGGTAGAGATAGATTTCGGCGGCTCGATCTCCGCGTTGCCCATCTTGAAGCCCTGGGTCAGCATGCCTTTAAGATCGATAAGCATGCAGTTGAACATCGGGAAGAACGGCGAATAGTCGAGGTCGTGATAGTGGATTTCACCGCGCTCGTGCGCCTGTACCACATCGTACGGCAGCAGATGCTGGCGCGCGTAATGTTTGGCGACGATGCCTGCCAGCAGGTCGCGCTGGGTTGGGATCACTTTACTGTCTTTGTTGGCATTCTCGTTGAGCAGCGCCGAGTTGGTCTGCTCAACCAGACCGCGAATTTCCTGATTCAGACGACCGCGCTTCTCGCGCTGTACGTCACGGTCATGGCGATACTCAATATAAGCACGCGCCAGCTGTTTATGTGGGCCAGACATCAGCTGGTTTTCCACCGCCGTCTGGATCTCACTGATATCAACCTGGTCGCGGCCCTGCATCTGCTGGCTGACGACTGCTGCGACGGTGGCGCAATAGTCTGCGTCATCGACTCCCGCTGCTTTGGCCGCACGCAGGATAGCTTCCTGGATGCGCGCTGAGTTGAAAGGCGCTTTACAGCCGTCTCGTTTCATCACATGCGGTGTCATGATCACTCCATAATTAAAAGAACAGGTTATCCACAGAGGGGGAAAGCTGACTGAAAGCGCAATTGGGCTTATTCGCCAATCACTTCCTTCAGTCCCGGCCCTTTTTATCCACAAATCTCATCGCCTGGCTTGTGTGGCCATTGGTGTGAGAATAGACGATTAATACAATATGTAGGGCCGGGGTGCATTCTAAGTTCTATATATAGTGATTTGCATCAAACATGTTTGCGATTTTTTTGATTCAGAACAAAGTAAAAATGGGACAGCGCAGCAGGCGGGCAGTGCGGATTAAAATGAAATTTCCGGGAAGGTGAGGTGGGTAAAAAAGCCGCAAAATCAGCTGGTCACGGCACGAGCAGCGCCGTGATGAGGATCACGCATTGAGGGTATCGTTAAGTAAATCCACCAACATCAGCAGCGCATAGCGGGCAGCCTGCGGCGAAGAGGAAAGCGGCAGCACTTCCGCCGCCATGTTGCTAAGTGCGTGATTTTCAGGCGTGAGGGCAAAAATGGTTGCGCCCTGCATGCGGGCCTGCAGCGTCGCGCCCTGGAGCAGGTTGTCCGCCTGGCCGGTGGCGAGCACCAGCAGCAGATGATCGTCGCTCAACGTGCTGGCAATCATCCGCATCAGGTTGCCATCCTGGCAAAGATTAAGCGCAATGCCGAGCGGCAGCAGCTGATGCTGTAACAGGGTCGCCAGCGGCACGTCCTGCTCTCCCAGCGCAAAGCAGTGCACGGCACGGGCCGTTTGCAGGCGTGATTTCAGCTTATCGAGAGCGCTTTCGCTGGTGTGCTCCAGCTGATGCGTCAGCGTCAGGTTTACGGCGTCGAAACGATCGCGCCAGGCGGCGGGCAACGCGGCGCTGTGGCCTGATACCCAGGTTGAGCGGCGCTCGCTTGCCTGGGCCAGCTGTTTACGCAGATCGCGAATGTCGTCGCAGCCCACCGAGCGGGCAAAGCGGGTGATCGTGGCCGGGCTGACGCCCGCTTTCGCCGCCAGTTCGTCAATCGAGGCGCTGGCGGTAAAGCTCAGATTTTCCAGAATAAACGTTGCCACCCGGGATTCCTGGGTGCTGAAACGGCTCATTCCGTCCTTCAGTTGGCCAACGATGTCCATCCGGTTCGGTCCTTTGCGTGATGTCACGGTTTGAAAATATTTTTCACTTATGGTTGACTCACTTTATACCACTGATTGCTGATACCGCCTACATTTCTGCTTGAACTCTGTACCGTAAGGGCGCAACTATTGGCTGAAAGTTATGCATCGATCACATCCATGAAAATAAATTTCATATAGCCTTCTCCATTACATAATCTTAACAATATAGTCGTGCGGGTCGGAAGCGATCGCATGCATCACTAAAGGGGAACGTCATGCAACGAATCGTTTTATGCTGCGCTGCGGGGATGTCGACCAGCATGTTGGTCAACAAAATGAAGGCGGAAGCGCAGCAGCGCGCACTGGATCTGGATATTTACGCCGTGCCCGTCGCCGAGTTCGAACGCGAGCTGCCGGGCGCGGACGTGGTACTGCTTGGCCCCCAGGTCAAATATGAAGTTGCCCGTCTCTCGGCGATTGCCGAACCGCAGGGCAAAGCCGTGGCGGTGATCGACATGGCCGACTACGGCCTGATGCGCGGCGCAGCGGTGCTGGATAAAGCGCTGGCGCTCATCGCTCACTGATTTTCCTTTTTCTAATCTGACCGGCACTTCCGCGTGACGTTAGCGAACACGCGCGGGCTTCCCTGTGCCGAAAACGAGGTCATCATGCAGGCATTAAAAATCGCCGTCATCGGCGGCGGCAGCAGCTACACACCGGAGCTGATTGAGGGAATTATCCTGCGTTACGAGCAGCTCCCGGTGACGGAACTGGCGCTGGTGGACGTGGAGTCCGGTCGTGAGAAAGTGGAGATTATCGCTGCGCTGACCGGGCGTATGCTCAAGCACAAAGGGCTGGAGCACGTCAAAGTGAGCGTCCACTTCACCCTTGATGATGCGATTCGCGGCGCAAGCTTTGTGCTCACCCAGCTTCGCGTCGGGCAGCTGGCGGCCCGTGCCCAGGATGAACGTCTGGGCCTCAAATACAACCTGCTGGGGCAGGAAACTACCGGCGTCGGCGGCTTCGCCAAAGCGCTGCGCACCATTCCGGTGATCCTTGACGTTGCGCGTAAGGTCGAGAAGCTGGCGCCGGACGCCTTCATTCTTAACTTCACCAACCCGGCGGGCATCGTGACCGAAGCGGTCAGCCGCTACAGCAAGGCGAAGATAATCGGCCTGTGTAACGTGCCTATCAATATGCAGCACATGATTGGCAAAATGCTCGATGCCGATGAAGCCGCGCTCAACCTGCGCTTTGCCGGGCTGAACCACATGGTGTGGATCCACAAGGTGATGCACAACAGTAAGGATGTCACCGCAGACGTCATTGAGATGCTCTGCGACGGCAGCGCGCTTTCAATGAACAATATTAAGGAGCTGCCATGGCCTGCTGATTTCCTGCGCGCGCTGAAGGCCATTCCTTGCCCGTATCATCGCTACTTCTGGCTGACGCCAGCGATGCTGGCCGATGAAATTGAAGCGGCTAAAAGCAAGGGCACCCGCGCCGAGCAGGTGATGAAAGTGGAGCAGGAATTGTTTGAGCTCTATGCCAGCCCCGGCCTCGACGAAAAGCCGGAACAGCTGAGCTTCCGCGGCGGCGCGTACTATTCCGAAGTGGCGGTGGAGCTGATCAACGCTATTCACAACAATCTCGGTAAAGAGATGGTGGTGAATACCCGTAACAACGGCGCTATTCACGGACTGGACGACGATGCGGTGGTGGAAACCAACAGCATTATCGATGCGCAGGGGGCGCGTCCGCTGGCTTTCGGGCCGCTGCCGCCCGCGATGAACGGCCTCACCCAGCAGGTGAAAGCATTCGAGCATTTAACCATCGAGGCCGCCGTTCACGGCTGTCGGGAAAGCGCGCTGCTGGCGCTGGTGACCAACCCGCTGGTGGGGAACGTCACCGACGCGCAGGCGCTGCTGGACGAAGTGTTAACCCTGAATCGTCAGTGGTTACCGCAGTTTAACTGAACCTTTAAGACGGGATATAACCATGTCAAAAACAACGTTAATTGAACGCTATGTCATGCCCGTCGCGCTGAAAATCGCCGGGCAGAAGCACGTGCTGTCGGTGCGTGACGGCATCATTCTCAATATGCCGTTTATGCTGATAGGCTCGTTTTTCCTGATTTTTGCTTACCTGCCGGTGCCGGGCTACGCCGATATGATGAGCCACCTGTTCGGTGACGTCTGGCGGGACAAAATGCTCTATCCGGTCAAGGCGACCTACGACATCATGGCGCTGATTTCGAGCTTCGGGATTGCCTACCGCCTCGCGGAAAAATACCGCACGCTTGATCCGCTCACCGCCGGGGCGATGTCGCTGGTGGCCTTTGTTATGACCATTCCGCAGAACACGCTGTTCACCCCGGTTCACGGCGCAGCGGAGGTGGTGAAAGGCGTGCTCCCGATTAACTTTGTCGGCAGCCAGGGGCTGTTTGTGGCGATTGTGATTTCGCTGCTTTCTACCGAGATTTACCGCTTTGTCGCCAGCCGCAATCTGGTGATCCGCATGCCGGACGGCGTGCCCCCTGCGGTGGCGAAATCGTTCCTCGCGCTGGTGCCGGGCTTTTGCGTGCTGGCGGTGGTACTGGCGCTGCGTCTGGCGGTAGAAGCCTCCCCGTTCGGCGACATTAACAGCATGATTGCCACGCTTATCGGCATTCCGATGCACCACGTCGGCGGCACGCTGCCGGGGATGATTATCTCGGTTATCCTGATTGGCGTTCTGTGGACGCTTGGCCTGCACGGCGATGCCATCGTGCTGGTGTTTATTCAGCCGGTATGGCTGTCGAATATGGCGGAAAACCTGACCGCGTTCCAGAACGGCCAGCCTGTTCCGCACATTATCACCCAGCAGTTCTATGATTTGTGGATCGCACCGGGCGGTACCGGAGCGCTGCTCGGGTTAGTGATTTTTATGGTGCTGAGAAGCCGCAGCGCACAGATGAAGCAGCTCGGTAAAATCGCCGCGCCTGCCGCACTGTTTAACATCAGCGAGCCGATGGTGTTCGGTATTCCGCTGGTGATGAACCCGTACTTCTTCCTGCCGTTTATCCTGACGCCGGTGCTGCTGGTGATTGTCAGCTACACCGCGATGGCGACCGGGCTGGTGGCTCCACCTGCGGGGATCGCGCTGCCGTTCACCACGCCGATTTTCATCAGCGGCTATCTGGCCACCGGCGGGCACGTTTCCGGCACGGTGCTCCAGGCGGTGAACCTCGGGATTTCGCTGGTGATTTACTATCCCTTCTTCCGCGCCTGGGATCGCCTGAAGGCGAAGGAAGAGCATGCGTCACAGCAGAAAGAGAGCGCCGTGGCGGTGGATGGGGTGCCAAACGCCTGATTGTTGATGAGAAGAGAATTGCCGGGTGGCGGCATGCGCCTTACCCGGCCTACGGGATGACTGTGTTCCGCCATGTATGCGTAGGCCGGGCAAACGCAGTGCCGTCCGGCAATACTACGGCTTCTGCAGCCACCACACCGCTTCAAACGGGCGCAGCGTCATCGCGCCCGGTTTGTTTTGCGGCTGAGGATAGTTGCTTATCGCCACTTCCCACTCTCCCGCCATCGTCTCAAGCTCGCAGTGCTGTTCGTCGCGGCTGAGGTTGGCGACAACCAGCAGCGTTTGCCCCTGCCATTCGCGGCGGTAGCACCACAGCGACGGATGCTCCGGCAGCAGATCCTGATAGTTCCCCCACGTCAGCAGCGGCTCTTCTTTACGCAGGGCGATGAGCTTCTGATAGGCATAAAACACTGAATTCGAATCTTTGAGCGCCGCGTGCGCGTTGATCTCCGCTACGTTATCGGCGAGGTTGATCCACGGCCTGCCGGTGGTGAAGCCACCGTGTTCCTCGCTATTCCACTGCATCGGCGTGCGGCTGTTGTCGCGGGATTTACTGGCGAGGATCGCCAACAGTTCGTCGGCATCGCGGCCCTGAGCGCGGAGTTCGGCATACATATTGTGGCTTTCCACGTCGCGATACTCGCGGATAGTCGAGAAGTGCGGATTGGTCATGCCGATCTCTTCGCCCTGGTAGATGTACGGCGTGCCCTGCATGCCGTGGAGCACCATTGCCAGCATTTTCGCCGCCGGGACGCGATATTCTCCTTCATCGCCAAAGCGTGAAACGATGCGAGGCTGATCGTGGTTACACCAGAAAAGCGCGTTCCATGCGACGTTGTGCATGCCCTGCTGCCAGTGGCTGAACAGCGCCTTTAACGCCACGTAATCCGGCAACGCCTGCGTCCACTTTTCGCCGCCTGGATAATCCACCTTCAGGTGGTGGAAGTTGAAGGTCATCGACAGCTCGTTGCCGTCGAGCGAGGCGTATTGCTGACAGTGGTCGAGAGTAGTGGAAGACATTTCGCCGACGGTCATTAAATCGCGCGGGGTGAACACGTCGCGGCTCATTTCCTGCAGGAACTCATGCACGCGTGGGCCGTCGGTGTAGAAGCTTCGCCCGTCGCCGACCGGGTCGCCCGGGAACGCCTGATCTTTGGAAATCAGATTGATCACGTCGAGACGCAGGCCGTCCACGCCGCGATCGGACCAGAACTCACAAACCTTTTTCAGCTCAGCACGGACCTGTGGATTTTCCCAGTTCAGGTCCGCCTGTTCGGTGGCGAACAGATGCAGATAATACTGCTCGCTTTCGGCGTGCCACTGCCAGGCGTTGCCGCCAAATTTTGAGCGCCAGTTGTTTGGCAGCTCGCCAGATTTGCCGTCTCGCCAGATATAGAACTGACGGTAAGGGCTTTGTGGATTCAGGGATTCGCGGAACCACGGATGCTGCGTGGAGGTGTGGTTGAGCACCATGTCCAGCACGATGCGGATGCCACGGGATTTCGCTTCGGCCACCAGCTCATCGAAATCCTCAAGCGTGCCGTAGGCCTGGTCAATGGCGGTGTAGTTTGCCACGTCGTAGCCGTTATCCACCTGTGGTGAAACGTAGAACGGGGTCAACCAGATGGCGTCAATACCGAGGGTTTTCAGGTAGTCGAGGCGCAGGGTAACGCCGCGTAAATCGCCGGTGCCGCTGCCGGTAGTATCCTGAAAACTCTTGGGATAGATCTGGTAGATGGTGCCGTTTTGCCACCACTGAGGAAGGTTGTTCATAAGGCTTTCCTGGTCAAATGAGGAAGGGGCGCAAGTGCGCCCCGAAAAAGTCAGACAATCTGTAACGCGCCCTGGCGGAATTTACGCTGGTACATCACGGTGGTGAGGATAATCGGCACAATCACCGCAATCGCCATTGCGAGGGCATAAACGGCCCAGAACTTCGGCTGGATGGAGAGGATACCCGGCAGGCCGCCGACGCCAATCCCGTTGGCCATCACGCCGTTCAGGCCGCAGAGCAGGCCCGCCAGGCCGGAGCCAATCATCGCGCAGAGCATCGGGAAGCGGTACTTCAGGTTGATGCCGTACATCGCCGGTTCGGTCACGCCGAGGTAGGCGGAGATGGCAGCAGGCACTGAAATTTCACGCTCGTTGTGTTTGCGGCTGCAGATAATGATGCCGACAACCGCAGACGCCTGAGCAATATTAGACAGCGCAATCAGCGGCCATACCGGGGTGCCGCCCATGCTTTGAATCATCTGCATGTCGATGGCAAGCGTGGTCTGGTGGACGCCTGTGATAACCAACGGCGCATACAGGAAGCCAAACAGCGCCGCCCCAATCGGCGCGAAGCTGCCGGTCATCAGGTGGCGTACCGCGAAGGCAACGCCATCGCCAATCCAGCGGCCAAACGGGCCGATAAAGGCGTGGGCGAGGAACACGGCCAGGATCAGCGAGCAGACCGGCACAATCACCAGGTAGAGATAATCCGGCACGATGCGCTTCAGGCGCGTTTCGATAAAGCCGAGCGCCAGGCCTGCCAGCAGCGCCGGGATCACCTGCGCCTGATAGCCGACTTTCTCAATGGCGAACAGGCCGAAGTTCCACACTTCCGGAATCTTGCTGCCGAGCTCGTAGGCGTTCATCAGCTGCGGAGAGACCAGCGTTACGCCGAGCACAATGCCGAGGATTGGCGTACCGCCCATCTTCTTCACCGCAGACCAGCAGATGCCGACCGGCAGATAGAAGAAGATGGCTTCGCCAATCAGCCACAGGAAGTCGTACAGCGTTTTCAGGCCCGGGTACATCTGCGCCAGGGTCTGGCCGTTGCTCATCGGCACGTCGCCGATGACGTTACGGAAGCCGAGGATCAGGCCGCCGCTGATCAGCGCGGGCAGCAGCGGGAAGAAGATTTCCGCGAAATGGGAGATCATCTGCTCGTGCCATTTCATGTTCTGGCGTGCGGCAAGCTTAGCCTGCTCTTTATCGGCGGAAGCCTGCCCGGTGGTGGTCAGCAGCAGCTTGTACCAGTCACCCACGTCGGTGCCGATCACCACCTGGAACTGCCCGGCGTTGGTGAAGCAGCCTTTCACCATCGACAGATCTTCAATGGCCTTCGGATCGGCCTTTGCCGGATCGTTCAGCACGAAGCGCAGGCGGGTCAGGCAGTGGCTGACGGTGGCGATGTTATCGCGCCCGCCAACCAGCACGATCAGTTTGTCGATGTCCTGTTGATTAACTTTGCTCATCATGAAGCCTCATGACTGTAGAAGAAAGGGAGTGTATTGACTGGCTGCAAGAGTATCCGCTTCGCTGAAAATCGAAAATGGGAACGTTCCCGAAATTGGGTGAGGATCACAATAATTCGGTTTTGCGCGTAGCCGTCAGGCGAGGGAGGCAGGGATGATCAGCTGCTGGGGTGCGATACGGCCATTGATCTGCTCGATCAACTGATGTGCGGCCTGGCGGCCCGCTTCACCGTAGCCCGGATCGACGGTGACAATCTCCGGATGCAGGAATTTCATCAGCGGGGTGTTGCCGACGCTCGCCAGCTGTAGCGTGTCGTTGCGCTGTTCCTGGAGGTATTTGCTGGCGCCGAGGGCGAGGGTATCGGTGGCGCAAACCAGCGCGGTAGTCTCTTCATGGGTGACGCTGCTGACGGCGTCATAACCCTGCTTCATCGCCAGGCCCGGGAGGGCGGCAACAGGGTGGATTTTGTGTTTTTTACAGAAGGCGAGATACGCGTCGTGGCGGCGCTTGCCGGTGGTCACGTCGCTGTGCGGCACGCCCAGATAGCTGATATGGCGGTGGCCTTTGTCGTACAGGTGCTGCATCAGCAGGGTAATGGCCCCTTTATCGTCGTAGCAGACGGAGGCAATGTCTTTGGCATCGCGGGCGAGCATCACCAGCGTTTCGCGCCAGGGCTTTAGCATCGCCTGGGTGATGCCCGTAAAGCCGAACAGCACCACGCCGTCGATATTGCGGCGGCGCAGCATGCCGAGGTGTTCTTCCACCTTTTCTGGCGAAAACTGGCTTTCCATCATGATCGGGTCGTAACCCTGTTCGTAGAACGCCGGGAGCATGGTCTGCACTGCGAGGTTTTCCGACAGCGAATCCAGGCGGCTCATAATGATCGCCACCACCTTATCGCTCTGGCCGCGCATGGCGCGCGCCGAACGGGAAGGGGAGAAGTCATGCTGATTCATCACCGCTTCGACCCGCTCACGGGTGCGCTGGCTGACGCCGCTTTCATTGTTCAGCACGCGGGAAACCGTCGATTTCCCGACGCCGCTTAAGCGCGCAATATCTTTGATGGTCAGCCGGTTTTGCATCCTTTTTTCCCGTGTCAGCGAAGCGATTTGAAGAAAGAGCGTAATCGTACTCAATGAAACTTCAATGAGTAAAGTCTGGTATACGCGCCGTTTAGCTATGCGCGCCTATAATAATCGGCATTATCGCTACGCATTGTAAGGTTTAAGAGGTATAGTGCGCAGCGTTTCTTTTCACTTACCGGAGGCTGTATGGATCCCGATCCCACGTCCCATCATCGATGGAGCATGATCTTTTCCCGGTAAGCCAGTCTTTCGCTGCCTTACCGGATAATGCGTGAGGCAGTGACGTCATTTCTCAGATGTCCCTGTTTTAACTAAAAAAGTACCATCAGGTGCGGCCTCGTTGCGCCTGACAGTTACCCGCGATCGCCGAACGGCGAGCGCGAAGGGGCTTATTATGCTGAAAAACATTACCCGGCAGCTGATCGCACAGCTCAGCCGCCATCTGCCACATCGTCTGGTCAGCCGCGATCCGCTGCCGGATGCAAAAAACCTGGCCGCTGCGCCGATTCCGGACTCTCTTAGCAAGCAGTGTCTGAACGTCGCGGCGATGGATGAAAACGAAATCTGGCGGGCGTTCAGCAGCCACCCGGAAGGGCTGAACGAGCAGGAAGTTGAAGATGCGCGCGAACAGCACGGCAGCAACGTTATTCCTGCGCAGAAGCCATCGCCATGGTGGGTGCACCTGTGGCTCTGCTACCGTAACCCGTTCAACATTCTGCTGACCATTCTCGGCGTGATCTCCTACTCCACGGAAGATCTGTTTGCCGCGGGCGTTATCGGCCTGATGGTGATGATCTCCACGCTGCTGAACTTCATTCAGGAAGCGCGATCCACCAAAGCCGCCGATGCGCTGAAGGCGATGGTGAGCAACACTGCGACGGTGCTGCGCGTGGTGAACGAGCTGGGGGAAAGCCGTTGGCTGGAGATCCCTATCGATCAGCTGGTGCAGGGCGATATCGTTAAGCTTTCGGCCGGTGACATGATCCCGGCGGATCTGCGCGTGTTTCAGGCGCGCGATCTGTTTGTCGCGCAGGCTTCGCTGACCGGCGAATCGCTGCCGGTGGAGAAAGTGGCGCGCAGCCGTGATCCGCAGCAAAACAATCCGCTGGAAGCCGATACCCTCTGCTTTATGGGCACCAACGTGGTGAGCGGTTCGGCGCAGGCGATCGTCTTTGCAACCGGCGGCAATACCTGGTTTGGTCAGCTGGCGGGGCGCGTCAGCGAACAGGAAAGCGAGCCGAATGCGTTCCAGAAAGGCATCAGCCGAGTCAGTATGCTGCTGATCCGTTTTATGCTGGTGATGGCGCCGGTGGTGCTGTTGATTAACGGCTACACCAAAGGCGACTGGTGGGAAGCGGCGCTGTTTGCGCTCTCCGTGGCCGTGGGCCTGACCCCGGAAATGCTGCCGATGATCGTCACCTCGACGCTGGCGCGCGGGGCGGTGAAGCTGTCGAAGCAGAAGGTCATTGTGAAACACCTCGACGCGATTCAGAACTTTGGCGCGATGGACATCCTCTGCACCGATAAAACCGGCACTCTGACGCAGGACAAAATCGTGCTGGAAAACCATACCGATGTGTCCGGCAAAACCAGCGAACTGGTGCTGCACAGCGCCTGGCTCAACAGCCACTACCAGACCGGGCTGAAAAACCTGCTCGACGTGGCGGTGCTGGAAGGCGTGGAGCAGGAGTCAGCCCGCAGCCTGTCCGAGCGCTGGCAGAAAATCGATGAAATCCCGTTTGATTTCGAACGCCGCCGGATGTCAGTGGTGGTGTCCGAGCAGGACGACGTGCACCAGCTGATCTGCAAAGGCGCGTTACAGGAGATCCTCAACGTTTCCACTCAGGTGCGTTACAACGGCGAGATTGTCCCGCTCGATGACACCATGCTGCGTCGTATTCGCCGCGTAACGGATACCCTGAACCGTCAAGGGCTGCGCGTGGTGGCGGTGGCGACGAAATATCTGCCCGCCCGAGCTGGCGACTATCAGCGTGCTGATGAATCCGATCTGATCCTCGAAGGCTACATCGCGTTCCTCGATCCACCGAAAGAGACCACCGCACCGGCGCTGAAAGCGCTGAAGGCCAGCGGCATCACCGTGAAAATCCTCACCGGCGACAGCGAGCTGGTGGCGGCAAAAGTGTGCCACGAAGTCGGCCTGGAAGTGGGCGATGTGGTGGTGGGCAGCAGCATTGACGAGATGGGCGACGACGAGCTGGCGGCGCTGGCAAAGCGCACTACGCTGTTTGCCCGCCTGACGCCGATGCACAAAGAGCGTATCGTCACGCTGCTCAAGCGTGAAGGACACGTGGTCGGCTTTATGGGCGACGGTATCAACGACGCCCCGGCGCTGCGTGCGGCAGATATCGGTATTTCCGTGGACGGCGCGGTGGATATCGCCCGTGAAGCGGCGGATATCATCCTGCTGGAAAAAAGCCTGATGGTGCTGGAAGAGGGGGTTATTGAAGGCCGCCGGACCTTCGCTAACATGCTGAAATACATCAAGATGACCGCGAGTTCTAACTTCGGTAACGTCTTCAGCGTGCTGGTGGCAAGCGCCTTCCTGCCGTTCCTGCCGATGTTGCCGCTGCACTTGCTGATTCAGAACCTGCTGTACGATGTATCCCAGGTGGCAATCCCGTTCGATAACGTTGACGAGGAGCAAATCCAGAAGCCACAGCGCTGGAACCCGGCAGATTTGGGGCGCTTTATGGTGTTCTTCGGACCGATCAGTTCGATTTTCGACATCCTGACCTTCTGCCTGATGTGGTTTGTGTTCCACGCCAATACGCCTGAGCACCAGACGCTGTTCCAGTCCGGCTGGTTCGTGGTGGGCTTGCTGTCGCAGACGCTGATCGTACATATGATCCGTACCCGCCGCATTCCGTTCATTCAGAGCCGGGCCGCGTGGCCGCTGATTGTGATGACGCTGCTGGTGATGGTGGTCGGGATCGCGCTGCCGTTCAGCCCGCTGGCAGTCTATCTGTCGCTGACGCCGCTGCCGCTTTCCTACTTCCCGTGGCTGGTGGCGATTCTGGTGGGCTACATGACCCTGACGCAGTTGGTGAAAGGGGTCTACAGCCGTCGCTACGGCTGGCAGTAATCGTCTGACGCAACGCCCCTTTTCCGGCAAGAAAGGGGCGTTTTTACCTTCCTGATGCCAATCATTACCGCATTTTTCGCACAACCTTCAACGCGTTGCTCAGAATTGGGTATTATTGAGCGACGTTGTGGTGAAGGAAATCCCTATGAAGCAAATCCGAATGCTTGCGCAGTACTATGTCGATCTGATGATGAAGCTCGGCCTGGTGCGCTTCTCAATGCTGCTGGCCCTGGCGCTGGTGGTGCTGGCCATCGTGGTACAGATGGCGGTCACCATGGTGCTGCATGGTCAGGTCGAAAGTATCGACGTTATCCGCTCTATCTTCTTCGGGTTGCTGATTACGCCCTGGGCGGTTTATTTCCTCTCGGTGGTGGTGGAACAGCTGGAGGAGTCGCGTCAGCGCCTGTCGAAGCTTGTCGATAAGCTTGAGGAGATGCGTGACCGCGACCTGAAGCTTAACGTACAGCTGAAGGACAACATCGCTCAGCTTAACCAGGAAATCAGCGACCGCGTAAAAGCGGAGGCCGAGCGCCAGAGCACGCTGGAGCAGCTGAAAATCGAGATGAAAGAGCGCGAACAGACGCAGATCCAGCTCGAGCAGCAATCCTCTTTCCTGCGCTCCTTCCTTGATGCCTCGCCGGACCTCGTGTTCTACCGCAACGAAGATAAAGAGTTCTCCGGCTGCAACCGCGCCATGGAGCTGCTGACCGGCAAAAGCGAAAAGCAGCTGATTCACCTGAAGCCAGCGGATGTCTACTCCCCGGACGCGGCGGCAAAAGTCATTGAAACCGATGAGAAAGTCTTCCGCCACAACGTTTCTCTGACCTATGAGCAGTGGCTCGACTACCCGGACGGGCGCAAGGCCTGCTTCGAAATCCGTAAAGTGCCGTACTATGACCGCGTCGGGAAGCGTCATGGCCTGATGGGCTTTGGCCGCGATATCACCGAGCGCAAGCGCTACCAGGATGCGCTCGAACGCGCCAGCCGCGACAAAACCACGTTTATCTCCACCATCAGCCACGAACTGCGTACGCCGTTGAACGGCATCGTCGGCCTGAGCCGCATTCTGCTGGATACCGAGCTCACCACCGAGCAGGAAAAATACCTGAAAACCATTCATGTTTCGGCAGTGACGCTCGGCAATATCTTCAACGATATTATTGACATGGATAAGATGGAGCGCCGGAAGGTGCAGCTGGATAACCAGCCGGTCGATTTCACCAGCTTCCTGGCCGACCTGGAGAACCTCTCCGGTTTGCAGGCTCAGCAAAAAGGGCTGCGTTTCGTGATGGATCCGACGCTGCCGCTGCCGCATAAGGTCATCACTGACGGCACGCGCCTGCGGCAAATTCTGTGGAACCTCATCAGCAACGCGGTGAAGTTTACCCAGCAGGGCAACGTTTCGGTGCGGGTGCGCTATGACGAAGGCGACATGCTGCATTTCGAAGTGCAGGACTCCGGCATCGGGATCCCGCAGGAGGAGCAGGACAAGATTTTCGCCATGTATTATCAGGTGAAGGACAGTCAGGGCGGGAAGCCTGCTACCGGCACCGGTATTGGTCTGGCGGTATCGCGCCGCCTGGCGAAAAGCATGGGCGGTGATATTACGGTCGCAAGCCTTCCGGGCAGCGGTTCAACCTTTACCTTGACGGTTCATGCGCCGGCGGTGGCGGAGGAAGTCGAGGACGCGTTCAGCGACGACGATATGCCGCTTCCAGCGCTGCATGTGCTGCTGGTGGAAGACATTGAGCTTAACGTGATTGTGGCGCGCTCGGTGCTGGAGAAACTCGGCAACAGCGTTGACGTGGCGATGACCGGAAAGGCCGCGCTGGAGATGTTCACCCCGGGCGAATACGACCTGGTGCTGCTGGATATTCAGCTGCCGGACATGACCGGCCTGGATATCTCCCGCGAGCTGAAGCAGCGCTACCATGCCGATGAGCTGCCGCCGCTGGTCGCGCTGACCGCAAATGTGCTGAAAGACAAAAAAGAGTACCTGGATGCGGGCATGGATGATGTCCTGAGCAAACCGCTCTCCGTGCCGGCATTGACGGCGATGATCCAGAAATTCTGGGATACCCCTGACGACGAGGAGAACCACGTGACCGCAAGCGACAGCAGTAAATCAAGCAACGTGCTGGATACCGACATGCTTCAGCAGTACATCGAACTGGTGGGGCCAAAGCTGATTACCGACGGTCTGGCCGTGTTCGAGAAAATGATGCCGGGCTACCTGGCGGTGCTGGAATCTAACCTGACCGCTCGCGACCAGAAGGGCATTGTCGAAGAGGGGCACAAAATCAAAGGCGCGGCGGGCTCTATTGGCCTGCGCCATATTCAGCAGCTGGGGCAGCAGATCCAGACGCCCGATCTTCCTGCGTGGTGGGACAACGTGGGGGAATGGGTTGAAGAGATGAAAGCCGAATGGCAACAGGATGTGGCAGCCCTGAAAGCGTGGGTGGCCAGCCGATAAAAATGACCCCGGTCAAGCCGGGGTGCGCGAATACTGCGCCAACACCAGGGAAATCGTGGCTGCGCCTTAGCGTTGATATCGTTGTTGACTGGCACTGCCTGAAAACGGGGTTGTACGCTCATTAAGATAGCAAAACTTATAATATTTGTTACGTAAATCAGTAAAATGTGTGAAGCATAGCGGTTAAATCAAAATAATTGATGGGCTTCATACGGTTGCAACAAGGAAACGCGTTATGAAAAAAATTGGCGTCGTGCTGAGCGGCTGTGGTGTCTATGACGGCAGTGAAATCCATGAAGCGGTGCTGACCCTGCTGGCGATTGCCCGCAGCGGCGCTAAGGCGGTCTGTTTTGCGCCTGATAAAGCCCAGTCGGACGTGATTAATCATTTGTCTGGTGAATCGATGGCGCCCGAACGCAACGTGCTGATTGAAGCCGCGCGTATTGCCCGCGGTGAGATTCAGCCGCTGTCGATGGCAGATGCACGCGAGCTGGACGCGCTGATTGTGCCCGGCGGTTTCGGTGCGGCGAAAAACCTGAGCAATTTTGCCGTGCAGGGAAGCCAGTGCAGTGTCGATCCGGAGCTGAAGGCGCTGTCGCAGGCGCTGCATCAGGCCGGTAAGCCACTCGGTTTTATGTGTATCGCCCCGGCGATGCTGCCCGCGATTTTCGACTTCCCGCTGCGCATCACTATCGGAACTGACATAGACACCGCTGAAGTGCTGGAAGAGATGGGCGCAGAGCACGTGCCTTGCCCGGTGGATGATATCGTCGTGGACGAAGAGAACAAAGTGGTGACAACGCCTGCCTACATGCTGGCGCAGAATATCGCTGAGGCCGCGACGGGCATCGAGAAGCTGGTCGCGCGTGTGCTGGTGCTGTGCGAATGAGATCACGTCGTTCACCTCTCTCCTGGCTGAAACGCATTGCGCTGCGGGTGCTGCTGGTGCTTGCCGTTTTCTGGGGCGGCGGAATAGCGCTGTTCAGCGTGCTGCCCGTCCCGTTTTCGGCGGTGATGGTTGAGCGTCAGCTGGGCGCCATCTTTAGCGGCAACTTCCACTATCTGGCCCATTCCGACTGGGTCAGCATGGATGAGATGACGCCGTGGATGGGGCTGGCGGTGATTGCGGCAGAAGATCAGAAATTCCCCGAACACTGGGGGTTTGACGTGTCGGCGATAGAAAAGGCGCTGGCGCACAACGAACGCAACGAGAACCGCATTCGCGGTGCCTCAACGCTCTCGCAGCAAACCGCCAAAAATCTGTTTTTGTGGGACGGAAGAAGCTGGCTGCGTAAAGGGCTGGAGGCCGGGCTGACGGTGGGGATTGAAACCGTCTGGAGCAAGAAACGCATCCTGACCGTTTACCTCAATATCGCTGAATTTGGCGAAGGCGTGTTCGGCGTGGAAGCCGCTTCGCAGCGCTATTTCCACAAGCCTGCGAGCAAGCTGACGATGTCTGAAGCCGCGCTACTGGCCGCCGTATTGCCGAATCCTCTCAAGTTTCGGGCTGATGCGCCTTCCGGTTACATCCGCAGCCGTCAGGCGTGGATCCTGCGTCAGATGCGCCAGCTTGGTGGGGAAGGGTTTATGCGGGAGCACAAGCTGTACTGACTTTTGCCTGCGCGAACGGCGGCAGGCAAAGTGGATGAAATCAAAGCACCTTCAGCATCCGCACTTCGCAATCCACATGGCCCGTGCAGCCGAGCGGGCCGTCTATATGCTCAAAGCCTAAATGCTCATACAGCGCGATGGCCTCTTTCAAAAAGGCCGTGGTTTCCAGATAACAGCGCGTAAATCCCTGACGACGCGCATGATCCATCGCCATCAGCGCCAGCTTCTTCGCCATGCCTTTGCCCCGCGCCGTGGGCAGAAAATACATTTTTTGCAGCTCGCAGATATCCGTATCGCTGCATTTCAGCGGCGCTACGCCGCCGCCGCCCACGATCTTCCCGCCTTGCTCGATAACCCAATAGGCATGCCCCGGCTGGCTGTAGAGCTGATACAGCTCGTCCAGGTTCGGGTCGGCCACGGTGTAGCCTTTGTCGGCCGTGAGGCCGTATTCGGCAGAAACCTGGCGGATGACCGAAGCGACGGCTGAATTATCCTGCTCAGCAATCCGGCGCAGCGTGAGGGCGGCGGGGGTCATAACATTCATAGCATTACTCGTGGCGATATGTGACAGATAGTGCAGTTAATAGCACCGCAGAAAAATGAGTGCAAGCGAGGAGTTTTCAGGAAGAAAACCCCTTACGCGGGTGCGTAAGGGGTTGAGGGATTACAGCGCGGCGATCACGGCCTGCTGTTCAATCAGCTTCGCTTTCGCTTCGGCGTAGCCGTCGAGTTTCTCACGCTCTTTGGCAATCACCGCTTCCGGTGCGCGTGCCACAAAGCCTTCGTTCGACAGTTTGCTTTCGATGCGGCTGATTTCGCCTTCGATCTTCGCCACTTCTTTCGCCAGACGCGCCAGCTCATCTTCTTTGTTGATGAGGCCAGCCATCGGGATCAGCAGCTCTGCGCCGTCGATGATTTTGGTCACGGAAACCGGGCCTTTGTCATCCGCAGGCAGAATGGTGATGCTTTCCAGACGCGCCATGGACTGCAGGAAGCTCTGGTTATCGGTCACGCGACGCACGGCATCGGCGCTGCAGCCACGAAGCAGCAGCTCCAGCGGTTTGCCCGGCGCGATGTTCATTTCCGCGCGGATGTTACGTACGGCAACGATCGCCTGCTTCAGCCATTCGGTATCGGCCAGCGCGGCTTCATCAACCTGAGCGGCATCGAACGCCGGGAACGGCTGCAGCATGATGGTGTCGGCAGTGTTGCCACAAAGCAGCTTCACGCGCTGCCAGATTTCTTCAGTGATGAATGGAATGATTGGGTGCGCCAGGCGCAGCAAACCTTCCAGCACGGTGACCAGCGTGTTGCGGGTGCCGCGCAGTTCTGCTTCAGAGCCCCCGGTCATCACCGGCTTGGTCAGCTCCAGATACCAGTCACAGAACTGGTTCCAGGTGAACTCATACAGGATGCCCGCGGCGATATCAAAGCGGAAGTTATCCAGCGCTTCACGGTACGCTTTCACGGTCTGGTTGAATTCCGCGAGGATCCAGCGATCGGCCAGCGACAGTACTTTTTCGCCGCCGTTGAAGCCGCAATCCTGATCTTCGGTGTTCATCAGCACGAAGCGGCTGGCGTTCCACAGCTTGTTACAGAAGTTGCGGTAGCCTTCCAGGCGCTTCATGTCCCAGTTGATGTCGCGGCCGGTTGAGGCGAGCGCGGCCAGGGTGAAGCGCAGGGCGTCGGTGCCGTGCGGCTCGATGCCGTCCGGGAACTGCTTCTCGGTGCGCTTGCGGATTTTTTCCGCCAGCTGCGGCTGCATCATGTTGCCGGTACGTTTCTCCAGCAGGTCAGCCAGAGAAATACCGTCGACCATATCCAGCGGATCAATGACGTTACCTTTGGATTTGGACATCTTCTGGCCTTCGTCATCGCGGATCAGGCCGGTCATGTAGATGGTCTTGAACGGGATCTGCGGCTTGCCGTCTTCATCTTTGATGAAGTGCATGGTCATCATGATCATGCGGGCGATCCAGAAGAAGATAATGTCGAAGCCGGAGACCATCACGCTGGTTGGGTGGAACTGACGCAGTGCGTCGGTGTTTTCCGGCCAACCGAGGGTCGAGAACGTCCACAGCGCGGAGGAGAACCAGGTGTCGAGCACGTCTTCGTCCTGACGCAGCGCGACGTCTGCGCTCAGGTTGTTTTCGCTGCGCACTTCTTCTTCGGTGCGGCCAACGTAGACGTTGCCTTCGTTGTCATACCACGCCGGGATACGGTGACCCCACCACAGCTGACGGGAGATACACCAGTCCTGAATGTCGCGCATCCAGGAGAAGTACATGTTTTCGTACTGCTTCGGCACGAACTGGATGTCGCCGTTTTCTACCGCTTCTACGGCAGGCTTCGCCAGCACGTCGGCACGCACGTACCACTGGTCGGTCAGCATTGGCTCGATAACCACGCCGCCACGGTCGCCGTACGGCACGGTCAGATCGTGAGGTTTGATTTCGTCCAGCAGGCCCAGGGCATCAACGGCGGCAACGATGGCTTTACGCGCGGCAAAACGCTCCAGCTTCTGGAATTCCGCCGGGATGTCGCTGGAATAAACGTCGGACTCTTCGCCTTTGGTATCGAACACCTGCGCGCTTTCGCGGATATCGCCGTCGAAGGTCAGGATGTTGATCATTGGCAGCGCGTGACGCTTACCGACTTCGTAGTCGTTAAAGTCGTGTGCCGGGGTGATTTTCACGCAGCCGGTGCCTTTTTCCATGTCGGCGTGTTCGTCACCAACAATGGGAATGCGGCGGTTAACCAGCGGCAGCACCAGGAATTTGCCAATCAGATCTTTGTAACGCGGATCTTCAGGGTTTACGGCTACGCCGGTGTCACCGAGCACGGTTTCCGGACGAGTGGTGGCAACCACGAGGTAATCTTTACCGTCTGCAGTTTTCACACCGTCTGCCAGCGGATAGCGGATGTGCCACATCGAGCCCTTAGACTCGCGGTTTTCCACTTCGAGGTCAGAAATCGCGGTGCGCAGTTTCGGGTCCCAGTTGACCAGGCGCTTGCCGCGGTAGATCAGATCTTCTTTGTACAGGCGAACGAAGACTTCTTTCACGGCATTGGAAAGGCCTTCGTCCATGGTGAAACGCTCGCGCTCCCAGTCTACGGAGTTGCCGAGACGGCGCATCTGGCGGGTAATGGTGCCGCCGGATTCGGCCTTCCACTGCCAGATTTTGTCGATAAAGGCATCGCGACCGTAGTCGTGACGGGTTTTCCCTTCTTCAGCGGCAATCTTACGCTCCACCACCATCTGGGTTGCGATACCCGCGTGGTCGGTACCGGCCTGCCACAGGGTGTTTTTGCCCTGCATGCGCTGGTAGCGGATCATGGTGTCCATGATGGTTTGCTGGAAGGCATGACCCATATGCAAACTGCCGGTGACGTTCGGCGGCGGGATCATGATGCAGAAGGACTCTTTGCTTTCATCGCCGTTCGGCTTGAAATAGCCCTGCTTTTCCCAGTGCTCGTAAAGCGGCTGTTCGATATCTTGGGGGTTGTATGTCTTTTCCATTATTTCCAGGTTGCCGTATTCAGGTTAAAACCAGCCATGCGGTACGCTTTGTAGCGGTCACGCGCCAGTTGTTTTAAGGAATCTTCGTGTGGGACGAAGTCTATCACTTCTGTGAAAGCGGTGGCAAAATCTGCAAAGCCCACGCGCAGGCTGATTAACAGGTCCCGCGGGCTGCTGTTGCGCTTTTGCGGCCAGGCGATTTCCACCGGCGCACCGCCGCGCGGGCCTTCGCCCGACAGGTTATGCGGCACAAAGCTTTCCGGCGGCCGCGACCACAGCGCCTCGTCCAGGCGAATGGCCTGCTTCTCATCTTCACAGGCGATCAGAATGCGTTTTCCCGCTCGCCACCGATCCGCCGCCAGTTCACACACCAGCTGCTCTACGGCGCTTAAGCCGTCGGCGGTGTTGTCGTTGTCGAGCAGGTAGAACGTCGCATTCTTCATAATATGGGGCTTCTTTGCGTGGTTTTAAACGTAAAGCCGGGTGGCATGAATGCTTACCCGGCCTACGAAAAGCATGTAGGCCCGGCAAGCGAAGCGCCGCCGGGCATTAAAAACAACTACTCTTCGCCGGAAAAACCGGCGCGGTTCAGCAGGAACTGAGACAGCAGGGCAACCGGACGACCGGTGGCGCCTTTGGCCTTGCCGGAGCGCCATGCGGTACCGGCGATGTCCAGATGCGCCCAGTTATACTTGCGGGTGAAGCGCGACAGGAAGCAGCCTGCGGTGATGGCACCGCCAGGGCGGCCACCGATGTTCGCCATATCCGCAAAGTTGCTTTCCAGCTGTTCCTGATACTCATCACCCAGCGGCAGACGCCACGCGCGGTCACCGGCCTGTTCGGACGCGCCGATAAGCTCATGCGCCAGCGGGTTGTGGTTCGACATCAGCCCGGTGATGTGATGGCCCAGGGCAATCACACAGGCGCCGGTGAGCGTTGCCACGTCGATAACCGCTTCAGGCTCGAAGCGCTCCACGTAGGTCAGCACGTCGCACAGCACCAGACGGCCTTCGGCATCCGTATTCAGTACTTCAACGGTCTGGCCGGACATGGTCGTCAGCACGTCGCCCGGGCGATACGCGCGCCCGCCAGGCATATTTTCACAGCCCGCCAGAATGCCGACAACGTTCAGCGGCAGCTGAAGCTCT
Source organism: Pluralibacter sp. UBA7423 (assembly GCA_002470465.1). Classification (GTDB taxonomy): domain Bacteria; phylum Pseudomonadota; class Gammaproteobacteria; order Enterobacterales; family Enterobacteriaceae; genus Scandinavium. Next base: position 18,207 of record DKMD01000040.1, on the reverse strand, counting down.
GCCACCATGCGCATTACGCCGTAGACCGCTGCCGCACCGCACATGTCGTACTTCATCTCGTCCATGCCTTCGGCAGGCTTAATGGAGATGCCGCCGGAGTCAAACGTCAGGCCTTTGCCGACCAGCACGATCGGACGCGCATCTTCGGACGGATTGCCTTTGTATTCAATGACCGACATCAGGGACTCATTCTGTGACCCGTTGCCGACCGCCAGATACGAGTGCATGCCCAGCTCTTTCATCTGCTGTTCGCCGATAACGCGGGTGATGACGTTCTTGCTGTAAGAGTCAGCGAGCTGGCGTGCCTGAGAAGCGAGGTAGGCGGCGTTACAGATATTCGGCGGCATATTGCCCAGGTCTTTCGCTGCTTTGATACCAGCAGCAATTGCCAGACCGTGCTGAATGGCGCGCTCGCCGCTGGTCAGCTCACGGCGGGTTGGGACGTTGAACACCATTTTACGCAGCGGGCGACGTGGTTCGCTCTTGTTGGTTTTCAACTGGTCGAAGCTGTACAGCGTCTCTTTCGCCGTCTCCACCGCCTGGCGTACTTTCCAGTAGTTGTTGCGGCCTTTGACGTGCAGTTCGGTCAGGAAGCAGACCGCTTCCATCGAGCCGGTGTCATTCAGCGTATTGATGGTTTTCTGGATAACTTGCTTATACTGACGCTCATCAAGCTCGCGTTCTTTGCCGCAGCCAATCAGCAGAATGCGCTCAGAGAGCACGTTCGGCACGTGGTGCAGCAGCAGGGTCTGGCCAGGTTTGCCTTCAAGCTCGCCACGGCGCAGCAGGGCGCTGATATAGCCGTCGCTGATTTTATCGAGTTGTTCGGCGATCGGGGAGAGACGGCGTGGTTCAAAGACGCCAACAACGATACAGGCGCTCCGCTGTTTCTCCGGGCTGCCGCTTTTTACACTGAACTCCATGCACTACGCTCCTGAATCTTAAAGACAACGGCGGTGGCTACGGATAGAATTGCAAGCTTTCGTAACTCATGTCCGCTGTTGCGGTGACTTCGTGTTAATCTTAGCGATATCGCGATGTTGGCTCGTCAGAACCGGGTCTGAAACGTAAAGCCGCTGAGTCTTTTAATCTTAGCGATGTTTTCGACGACTCAAGAGAATAAATGACGTTTAAGCCATGAAACAAGCAATTTTCCAGCAACTGTGCTCTAAATTATTCGCGTTGCAGGAAGGCGGCAAGGCCGTGAATCCTCAGGAACATAGCTCACTATGTGACTGAGGTGAGCGGGTGCAGCCAACGCACCTGGAACGTGAAGAATGACGAGCAAAGACAGGTTTTAACGGGCGTATTTATAGTGATAATTATAAGATATCTGGTGCGGGAGACGCTGAAAAGCCAACTGGCTATCCTCTTCATCCTGCTTCTGATTTTTTTCTGTCAGAAACTGGTCAGGATCCTCGGCGCAGCGGTAGACGGTGACATCCCGACAAACCTCGTTCTGTCCCTGCTGGGACTCGGGGTGCCAGAAATGGCGCAACTTATCCTGCCCCTCAGTCTGTTCCTCGGCTTGTTGATGACGCTGGGCAAACTCTATACCGAGAGTGAAATCACGGTGATGCACGCGTGCGGCCTGAGTAAAGCCGTGCTGATCAAAGCCGCTATGATTCTGGCGCTGTTCACCGCCATCGTGGCTGCGGTCAACGTGATGTGGGCCGGGCCGTGGTCTTCGCGACATCAGGATGAAGTGCTGGCGGAAGCCAAAGCCAACCCGGGCATGGCGGCGTTAGCGCAGGGCCAGTTCACTCAGGCGACCAATGGCAACTCGGTGCTGTTTATCGAAAAAGTGAGCGGCACGCAATTCCATGATGTCTTCATGGCGCAAATTCGCACCAAAGGCAACGCGCGTCCGTCCGTGGTCGTCGCGGATTCCGGGCACCTCTCCCAGCAGAAAGATGGCTCACAGGTCGTAAATCTCAATACGGGCACCCGCTTTGAGGGCACCGCGATGCTGCGGGATTTCCGCATCACTGATTTCAAAGATTACCAGGCGATCATCGGGCACCAGACCGTTGCGCTGGATCCGGATGATACCGAGCAGATGGGCATGAGCGCCCTGTGGCATGCGGATTCACCGCAGGCCAGCGCCGAGCTGCACTGGCGTCTGACGCTGGTGGCGACGGTATTTATTATGGCGCTGATGGTCGTGCCGCTCAGCGTGGTGAACCCACGTCAGGGACGCGTGCTGTCTATGTTGCCGGCCATGCTGCTGTATCTTGTCTTCTTCCTCGTGCAGACATCGCTGAAGTCTAACGGCGGCAAAGGCAAAATCGATCCGACGCTGTGGATGTGGGCTATTAACGTGCTCTATTTCGGGCTGGCAGTGTTGCTGAACATCTGGGATACGGTGCCAATGCGTCGTCTGCGTGCACGAATCGGCGGGAAAGGAGCGGTATAATGCAGCTATTTGGCGTTCTTGACCGCTATATCGGCAGAACCATCTTCACCACCATCATGATGACGCTGTTCATGCTGGTGTCCCTTTCGGGCATCATCAAGTTTGTCGACCAGCTGAAAAAAGCCGGGCAGGGGAGCTACGACGCGCTCGGCGCGGGTATGTATACCCTCCTCAGCGTACCGAAAGATATCCAAATTTTCTTCCCGATGGCGGCCCTGCTGGGCGCGCTGCTCGGGCTCGGCATGCTGGCGCAGCGAAGCGAGCTGGTGGTGATGCAGGCATCGGGCTTCACCCGTTTGCAGGTGGCGCTGTCGGTCATGAAAACCGCAATCCCGCTGGTATTGTTGACGATGGCTATCGGTGAGTGGGTGGCTCCGCAGGGCGAACAGATGGCGCGCAACCTGCGTGCACAGGCGATGTATGGCGGTTCGCTGCTCTCTACCCAGCAGGGCATGTGGGCGAAAGACGGTAACAACTACATCTACATCGAACGCATCAAAGGTAACGATGAACTCGGTGGGATCAGTATTTACAGCTTTAACGACAACCGTCGTTTGCAGTCCGTACGCTACGCGGCTTCGGCTAAGTTTGACCAGGATGCCAAGGCCTGGAAGTTGTCGCAGGTAGATGAATCTAACCTGAGCGACCCGAAACAGGTCACCGGCTCACAGACCGTCAGCGGCACCTGGAAAACCAACCTCACGCCGGACAAGCTGGGCGTGGTAGCGCTGGATCCGGATGCGCTGTCGATAAGCGGTCTGCATAACTACGTCAAATACCTCAAGTCCAGCGGCCAGGATGCGGGGCGCTACCAGCTGAATATGTGGAGCAAAGTGTTCCAGCCGCTGTCGGTGGCGGTGATGATGCTGATGGCGCTGTCCTTCATCTTTGGGCCGCTGCGCAGCGTGCCGATGGGCGTGCGCGTGGTGACAGGGATTAGCTTCGGCTTCGTGTTCTACGTGCTCGATCAGATCTTCGGTCCGCTGACGCTGGTCTACGGCATTCCACCGGTTGTCGGTGCCCTGCTGCCAAGCGCCAGCTTCTTCCTGATTAGCCTGTGGCTGATGATGAGGCGTAGCTAGCCTGTCGCTTTGTGTGATGAAAAGCAGCCTGCGGGCTGCTTTTTTTTATCTCCAAAGGGATGAGATAGTCCCACTTCACCTTGTTTCCCAAAAGATAAAATAAAGTCGTCCGCTTCTGTTTTTTTAAAATAAAATAGACGAAATCTGAAATTTAAAAAATAGAGGAAAAATAAAATCTATTTTATATTTTACCAGGCGATTAAATTGCTTTTTAACTATTTTGTGATTGTGCCCGCATCAGATAAAACCCATAAATAGAAAAGAATCCTAAAATACGGATTTTATTTTCTCTCTGATATGTGATGGGGTTAAAATAAGCAACTTATACAGGGAGGCGGGCTGTGTTAGCTGCTCGCGATCATCGTTTTGTTCGCCATCATTGCAGGGAATGTTATGATTTCGATTCTGATAGTGGACGACCATCCGGCTATTTGCTTTGCGCTTAAAGTCATCCTGAAAAAAGAAGGGAAGTACGCCGTTGCTATTTCAAATGGCGAAAATCTTCTTGCTCAGATACACCAGCACAGGCCGCAGTTGCTTATTCTCGATCTGGAATTAAGCCATGCCGATGGCCTTGATTTATTGCCCCGTGTGAAGCAGCATTTTCCTGAGTTGAAAGTTTTGATATTTACCAGCCAGCCCGCAGGCTTATATGCCCTGCGTACGCTTCAGGCCGGTGCCAGCGGATTTATTAATAAAAATATGTCGCTGGAGCACGTCGAGCCGCTTTGTCAGCTGATTGCAGAGGGTTATCAGTGCTTTCCTGAGGGCGTTCTTCATCGCGCTGGTATCGTACAGGAGCATCGCAGCGACCCTGACAATATGCTGGCGCAGTTGTCCGATCGCGAAATCGCGGTACTGAATTTTTTAAAGCAGGGCAAAAGCAACATGGAGATTGCCGGCCTGCTGTCGCTCAGTAATAAAACCATCAGTACCTATAAAACGCGTATGCTGCAAAAGTGCGGCTGCGACGATCTCAGCCAGCTTATCGACATGATGGCTGCGGAGGATCGCCGTGAGGATCGCTAGCTGGTTGCTGCTGCTGATTTTCACCTTTAACGCCCATGTCGCCCAGGCGAATGAGGCGCTAAAGCTGCTGGCCCGCAGCCAGGAAGTGCTGGCCGATCCGGGGCTGACGCCGGGGGAGTGGCGCTGGGTACGCGAGCACCGCAAGCTCCGCCTTGCCGTCTGGCGCCCCATGTCACCACCCTACGACATTACTACCGGGCTGAACGATTATGGCGGTATTAACGCCGACTTTTTAGGGCTGGCGGCGGACAGCCTCGGTCTGGAAATCGACGTCATCCGCTACCCGGACTATGCTGCCGCGCTGGCCGCACTGCGGGAGAGAAAGGCGGATTTTATCGCCCAGGCGGGAGAGAACCAGCGTCACGACGACCTGTTGCTGAGCACGCCCTACAGTCCGAACGAGGCGGTTGAGGTGGTTAACACTGACGCCCCGCGCGACGAAGCACCCGTCAAAATTGCCGTCGCATCGACCTATGACGGCGCGCAGGTACTGGCGCGCTACCCAAACGCACAGATCGTCAGCTTCTATTCCGCCCGGCACGCGCTGGAGGCGCTGGCCTTTCGTCAGATAGATCTCTTCTTCTGCGATGAGATCACTGCCCGCTATCTGGTCAGCCAGTCCAACCTGAGCAATCTGCGTATTCGTTCCCTTACCCGGCCTTATCCGACTCAGGGTTTCTCTTTTGCGGTGATGCCCGAAAGTAAAATCTGGATTACAGTGCTGAATAAGGTGCTGAAGGCCGTGCCCGAGAGCGCCGGTGTGGAAATTCACCGCCGCTGGAACGGCGGCATTCCGCTATCCCTCAGCGAGCAGCAGCCGGTTTATACCTCCCTGGAGCGTAAATGGATTCAGGAGCATAACCGCATTCGCGTGGCGGTGGCGCAGGACAACGGGCCGGTGGCCTGGTTCGACGAATCCGGCCAGCTGCGGGGCATTATTGCCGATATCCTGACGGCGCTGCGGCTGCGCACCGGCCTGGTCTTTGAAATCCAGCGCTATCCGGGCCAGCGCGCGGCGCTTGTGGCGGTCAAAGAAGGCAAGGCTGACCTCGTGGCGGGTGGCGTTCAGGACGATATCTGGCGGGCCGATCTGATCACCACCCGCACCTGGCTGTATAACTCCTGGGTGATGGTGGGCCGCCGGACGCATGCTCAGGCTGCGCTGAACCGGGCCGTCGTCAGCCTTGATGGCCAGTCGCCGGATGCCTGGCTGCGTCAGCAAAGCGCAGAGCTGAACGTCAAAGCCGCCTCCTGGCGGCAGGGGCTTGAACGCGTTGTGCGGGGGGAAAGCGATATGATGACCATGCCGCTTATCGTCGCCAACGCCCTGCTCGACGGGAAGGAATACCCCTCATTACACATTCTGGCGAGCATTGATATTGATCCGATGCGCTACTCTTTCGGCGCTTCCCGCCAGTCCTGGCCGCTGATCACCATCCTCAACAAAGCGCTGATTAACATTCCGCCGGAGGATCTGCATGCCCTTACCCGGGGTGGCAGCGCAGGCAACGGCTTCACGGCGGTGTCAGCGCCCTCAACGTCGGGTGGGTTACTGCTGCTCCTTTGTAGCGCTGTGATGCTGCTGTTGGTGCCCATCGTCTGGTTCTGTCGTCGCCAGCAGCGGCTTATGAAGATGCTGCGTGAGGCGAAGCGCCACGCCGATGAGGCCAGCCAGGCAAAAAGCGCTTTCCTGATAACCATGAGCCATGAAATCCGCACACCGGTGAGCGCCATTCTCGGCATGCTTGAGCTGGTGATGAAACGGCCGGGAGACGCGCAGCAGAACGCGCGCTCGGTGCAGGTGGCGTGGGATGCCGCCCAGTCTCTGCTGCTGCTGATCGGTAATATTCTCGATGTCTCACGTATTGAGGCGGGCCGCCTGGTGCTGCGCCCGGAACGCGTCGCGCTGCGGGGGCTGATTGAGGAGGCGGCCCTGCTGTTTGAGGGGATGGCGAGCCGGAAAGGGCTGACATTCGTGCTGGAAATTGACGCTGATATTCAGGGAGACGTGCTGGCGGATCGCAGCCGCCTGCGGCAGATCCTCGTCAACTTGGCGGGTAATGCCATCAAGTACACCGATCGCGGGCAGGTCACCCTGCGGGTGGAGTCAGCGGGAAGAGAGGATGACTACCAGCTGCTGCGCATGGACGTTGAGGATACCGGCCCGGGCATTGATGACGTCACCCGAGAGCGGCTGTTCCAGCCCTTTGTACAGGGCGACGATCGCCATGTGGCACAGGGCAGCGGAATGGGGCTGTACATCTGTCGCAGCCTTGCGCAGATGATGGGGGGCAGCGTGGTATTGCACAGCGAACCAGGCAAAGGCACGCGAGTGACGGTGATGCTCAGGCTACCTCTCATGGCTGCTCTGACGTCGCCTGGACCTCAACCGCAGGAAGAAAAGCACAGTGGCCCTCTCAGCGTGCTGGTGGTCGACGATAACCCGGCGGGAAGGATGCTGCTGATTGAGCAACTGCGCTGGTTAGGCCATCGGGCAAGCGGAGCGGAAACGTCCGCACAGGCGCTGGCAAGCGTGGAGGCCTGGCAGCCGGATGCGATCATCACCGACTGCAATATGCCCGGAATGAACGGCTTCGAGCTGGTCAGTCTGCTTGTTGCACGCTGGCCTGAAATAGCCATTTATGGCGTGACCGCCGATGCCCGTGACGTGGTGCGTGAGGCGGGACGGAAGGCGGGGATGCGCGACTGCTTGTTTAAGCCCATAACGCTCAGCGTACTGTCAGGTCTGCTCGGCAGCGTCACGGCACCAGAACCTGCCGTGCCGACGTTTTCGTGGTCTGGCGAACCCGACCTCCCCCCGGCGCTGCTGGAGGGCGAGAACCTGAACGTTTTCCTTTCGCTACAGCTGTCCGTTCTTGATGAAACTCTTCATCAGCTGACCCGCTGGCATCACGACCAGGAGACGCCGCTGCGCGAAACGCTGCATAAGCTACGCGGTGGCATCCAGTTGCTGGGGGTTGATGGGCTGCTGGCGCTTTGCGAGGCCCAGGAGCAGGCACCCAATAGCGAAGGTATCCACCGTCTTGAAGCGCAAATACGCCAACTACGGGCCATGCTGATCCAGTGGCGTGAAACAGGACTACAGCCGCAACGGACCGTCCTACAGCGCGATGAAGATGGGTCTGTATCGTAATGACATGCCGAACGCGATTATTCTTTTGGTCGCAGGAAACAGCCGCGGCTTCAGCTGCGGTGAGGCATTCATTAAGGAGATAGACAATGAAAAAATTAGTATCTGTTCTGGCTGTAGTAGCTTCCGTTGGTATGTTCGCTTCTGCTTCTGCCCACGCGGCAGAAACCTGCGCGCAGAAAGAAGCTGCGCTGCAGAAAGAAATCCGTATCGCTCAGCAGTTCGGCAACACCTACAAAGTTGCATCGCTGAAAAAAGCGCTGGCAGAAGTGAAAGCACACTGCACCAACGCAAGCGTGCTGGCCGATGCTCAGAAAAAAGTCACCAAGCTTGAGAAGAAAGTCGCGGAAAAACGCGAAGATGTGGCTGAAGTTCAGGCCGATCTGCGCGAAGCTAAAGCGAAAGGCGACGCGAAGAAAATCGCTAAATACCAGAAAAAACTGGTCGAAAAGCAGGCTGACCTGCGTGAAGTACAGCAGGAGCTGAGCGCAGCTCGCGCCGACCTGGCTTCCCTGAAATAAGTCATCAGTGATGGCTGTTGCGGGCAGGATGCAATGCGTCCTGCCCGCATTGTCATGTCCGCTACCGTGCTCTTCCGGATAGTCATCATTCTGCTGCTGTTGCTTTCAGCACGGGCAGCCATGGCCAGTGAAAGTACCTGGATAATATTCAACAACACCTACAAGGGTGCTATTTCGCTTGATATTCGGGAGGGATTTCCCTGCCTGACGCGGCCGCTTCTTCAGGAGTGGGGCGTGCGGGCGAACGTACTCGACAAACTTCAGTGGGATGCCCGCGCCTGTCTGACCCCACAGTCCGCCGAAACCTTTTCCTTTCAGTACTGGTATCGCCCGGAGGCGCATCTGTTGACGCTGCTGTTTCCTGAGGAGGCGATCAATCCTCAGCAGAACGGCGTCAGCACCAGCCGCTGGGATGACGGTATCAATGCGCTGTTCGTAAACTACCGGCTGAACGCTGATAACCAGCGGGCGCGCTACAGCTGGGAAAGCTCGGGCACGGAGGGACAACTGAGCCTGGAGAACGGTGTCAATGTGGGGCCGTGGCGTCTACGCTATCAGAACACCTTCTGGCGTGAAAGGGACGGTGACCATGGCTCCTGGACCGACAGCGCTTCGCTATGGCGCAATATTACGGCTCTGCGCTCGCGGCTTACCTTTGGCGATGGCTTTACCACCGGTTCACTCTTTGACAGCATTCCTTATCGCGGCATTTCCCTTGCCAGCAATGAGTCCATGTATCCTGACAGCTGGCGTCCCTACGCGCCGGTGATTAACGGCTATGCGCGCACCGAGGCGGAGGTCACCATTCACCAGAACGGCGAACGTGTTTATCGTATTCACGTTCCGCCGGGCCCCTTTACCCTGCGTGACTTCTACCCTCCCGATGCCCAGGGCAATTTGGAGCTGACTATCCAGGAGAGCGACGGAACGGAACGTACCCGCCAGTTACCCTATTCGATCATGCCGAATCTGGTGAAGCATGGCTATTTCAGCTACGAGCTGGCGGCGGGCCGCTACAAGCCATCGCGCCTCGATGACAAGGATCGGGCTCGTTTCTGGCAGGGCACGCTTTCCAGGGGCGTCCTTCCGCACGTGACGGTTTTTGGCGGCCTTCAGCAGTCGGAAAACTACCAGAGCGAAGTGCTGGGGCTGGGGGGAAATATGGGGATGTGGGGCGCGGCGTCGGCGGATGTCAGTTTCGCCAGCTACGCCCAGTCGCACGAGCGTTATCGCGGTAGCGTCTGGCGGCTACGCTATGCGAAAGCCTTCTTCCGCACCGAAACCAGCCTTAACGCTCAGCTCCAGTGGTACCCTCGTGGAAGCCGGTATCGTTCGCTGGAGGAGAGGCTGGCTCAGTCGCAATGGCAGGCCTTTGGCATGGATGACGACGTAACGGAGAGGATAGTCGGCGGCCAGGTGGAGCTGACGCAGAATTTTGGTGAGGATTCGAACCTGAGCCTTTCCTGGAACTGGCTCAAATCACGCCAGTCGACCGCCGACAGAAACAGTATTTCTCTCAGTATTAACAGCAGCTGGGACGAGGTGGATCTGTCGGTATACGCCGGCTATGAGCGCAGCGGCGGCGAAGTGCCGGAGAGTACGCTGGGCATTAACATCAGCATTCCGTTCAGCTTCGCCGGCCACAGCAGCAATGTTGCCCTGGTTTCCGACCTGGCGAGCCGCGACAAAAACAGCCACGGGGTGAACGTTTACGGCTCGGCGCTGGACGATTTCAGCCTGCGCTACGATGCCACCGTCGGGCATACCGAACACGGCGACGACAGCCTGGCCGCCAGCCTCGGATACCAGTACAACGCAGGGGAGATGAACCTGAGCCTGAACCGCAGCAGTGACCGGCGCGATTATCACGCCGACGTGAGTGGTAGCGTGCTGGTACACGACGAAGGTATAGCCTTTGGGCAGACCCTCGGCAGCACGGCGGCCCTGGTACAGGTACCGGATACGCCGGGCGTCTCTTTCTACAACCAGTTTGGTTCCACCACTAACGCCCATGGCGATCTGCTGGTCAGCTACATGACGCCGTGGCGGGTGAACCGTGTGACCGCCGACAGCTTCAGCCTGCCGGAGAGTGCGCATCTGGACGTGGATGAACTGGAAACGGTCCCTACAGACGGCGCGATCATCAGGCTGCGCTTTCCGACCAACGGCGAAGTCACCGATTCCACTCCGGCGCAGTAACGAATAGCGTGAAGCCTGTACTACAGCGCCTTTATCTTTTTTCGTACAACGGTATGGGAACGCCGGGCGTTGGGGATCAGCGTCTGCGGCCGCCCATCAGGCTGCCGAGTACGCCGCGAATAATCTGATTGGTTATCTGTCGCGTGGCGCTTTTCGCCATGGTTTGCACGACGCCGTCGCGCTTACCGCCGCGCGGACCGGTAGTGCCGAACAAAATGTCCTTCAGGCCGCCGAGTACGCCGCCGTCCACTTCTGCCGTTTCGCCTTTGGTCGGTGGTGCGTTCTGTGCCTCGGTGGTCTGCTGAACGCCTTTCTGTAATTTCTCATACGCCGACTCTCTGTCGACAGCATCTTCATACTTGCCATACAGCGGGGAGTTATTGATAAGGCCGTTGCGTTCGTCGTCCGTGACCGGCCCCATACGCGAGCTCGGGGCAATCACCATCGCCCGCTCAACTACGGAGGGGCTGCCTTTTTCATCAAGAAACGACACCAGTGCTTCGCCTGTGCCGAGTTCCTGAATGGCTTTTTCGGTATCAAATGCCGGATTGGCGCGCATGGTTTGGGCGGCAGTTTTCACCGCCTTCTGATCTTTCGGCGTGAACGCGCGCAGGGCATGCTGCACGCGGTTGCCAAGCTGGCCCAGCACGTTATCAGGAATATCAGAAGGGTTTTGCGAAACGAAATAGACCCCGACGGCCTTGGAGCGAATAAGGCGAATCACCTGCTCGATTTTATCCAGCAGCACCTGCGGCGCGTCGCTGAACAGCAGATGCGCCTCATCGAAGAAGAACACCAGCTTTGGCTTCTCAAGGTCGCCTGCTTCCGGTAACTGTTCATACAGCTCCGACAGCATCCACAGCAGGCTTGCGGCATACAGCTTTGGCATCTGATACAGCTTTTCAGCGCTGAGAATGTTGATGATGCCTTTGCCGTTGCTGTCGGTTTTCATCCAGTCTTTGATGTCGAGCATCGGTTCGCCGAAGAAGTGCTCTGCGCCCTGTTGCTCCAGCGTCAGCAGGCCGCGCTGGATAGCGCCCACCGATGCCGGGCTGATATTGCCGTACTGATTCTGGAACGATTTGGCGTTATCGCCGATGTACTGAGTGATGGCGCGCAGATCTTTAAAATCGAGCAGCAGCAGGCCCTGATCGTCGGCGATGCGAAAGATAATATTCAGCACGCCAGACTGGACCTCATTGAGATTGAGAAGACGCGAGAGCAGCAGCGGGCCGAGGTCAGACACGGTGGCCCGCACCGGATGGCCTTTCTCACCGAAAATATCCCACACCACGACAGGGTTTGCGTGCGGCTGCCAGTCGGTGACGCCGATTTTGCAGAGCCGCTCCATGAGCTTCTCTGAGGCTTGCCCTTCCTTTGCCACGCCCGTCAGATCGCCTTTCACGTCCGCCATAAAGACCGGCACGCCAATCTCTGAGAACGATTCGGCCATCTTTTGCAGGGTGACGGTTTTCCCTGTCCCCGTTGCGCCAGTAATCAGTCCGTGGCGGTTCGCCATACCGGGCAGTAATTTGAGTTGTAGATCCTTTGTGCGGGCAATCAGCAGCGGTGAGCTCATGGGTTTTCCTCCGTTTATCCTGCGTCGAGTATAGGCCAAAGTGACGGAAAATTTGCTCAGGCAATTCCGGACTTTGCGGCGTAATACGCAAGGTGGCCTATGCTTTTGCATACGTATTTCAAATGGGTGGAAGGTAATGTCCAGATTCTTCTTTAATGACCGCAAACAGCTGGTCAACGATGCCGTAGAAGGCATAGTGTTATCCGCGCCGCACGGCAACCTGGTGCGCCTGGATATCGACCCGGCCATTCGCGTCATCGCTCGCGGTGACTGGGATAAAAGCCGGGTAGCGGTGATTTCCGGCGGCGGCTCCGGTCATGAACCTGCACACGCCGGGTTTGTCGGCAAAGGGATGCTCACGGCGGCGGTGTGCGGCGACCTGTTTGCCTCGCCGAGCGTCGATGCGGTTCTGAACGCCATTGTGGCGGTAACGGGCGATCGCGGCTGCCTGTTGATCGTCAAAAACTACACCGGCGATCGGCTGAACTTCGGCCTGGCGGCAGAAAAAGCCAAACGCTATGGCCTGAAGGTAGAGATGGTGATCGTCGCCGACGACATCGCATTGCCGGACAACAAGCAGCCGCGCGGCATTGCGGGCACCGCGCTGGTGCATAAAATTGCGGGCTACGCCGCCGAACAGGGAAAAACGCTTAACGAGGTGCGCCATATTGCGCAGCAGGCATGCGACAGCGTCTACAGCCTCGGCGTGGCGATGGAGAGCTGTAATCTCCCGGGCAGCGATGACGAAGCCGGACGCATCAAGCCGGGGCACATTGAGCTTGGGCTCGGCATTCACGGCGAGCCGGGCGCGTCGGTGGTCGAAAGCCATAACAGTAAAGCTATTATCGACAAGCTGGTGGCGGCGCTGAAAGCCAAAGTGGGCGACGCAAAAGTGGCGGTGCTCATCAACAACCTTGGCGGCGTATCGGCGCTGGAGATGGCGCTGCTGACCAAAGAGCTGGCGCATTCGGCGCTGAAGGAGCAGATTGGCTGGCTGATTGGCCCCGCCGCGCTGGTCAGCTCACTGGATATGAAAGGCTTCTCGCTTTCGGTTCTGAAGCTCACGCCCGCATTTGAGCAGGCGTTGCAGGCCGAAGTTGAAACCATCGGCTGGCAAAAACCCGTGGCGTTCGCACCGTTGAAAACACTGAAGCACGGCAAAATTCACGACAGCGTCGACACCACGCCGTCTGACAATGCACAGGTGAAAGCGCTGGTATTGAGCACGACGCAGACGTTAATCGACCTCGAAAACCGCCTCAACGCGCTGGATGCGAAAGTAGGCGACGGCGATACCGGCTCGACCTTTGCGGAAGGCGCGCGGGATATTGTGCAGCTCCTGAACGCGGGCAAACTCCCGCTTAACGACAGCGCGCAGCTCATGCAGCTTGTTGGCGAGCGGCTGGCAACGGTCATGGGCGGGTCGAGCGGCGTTCTCATGTCGATTTTCTTCACCGCTGCGGGCCAGGCCGTGCACGAAGGTAAAACGCTGCCCGATGCGCTGCTGAAAGGTCTGCAACAGATGAAGCACTACGGCGGGGCGGGTCTCGGCGACCGAACCCTTATCGATGCGCTGCAACCGGCGCTGGAAGCGCTACGGGATCAGAACCTGAATGCGGCAATCGAAGCGGCGAAAACGGGGGCCGAGAGTACGGCGAGAATGCAAAAAGCGGGAGCAGGGCGTTCTTCGTATGTGAGTAAGGAGAACCTGGACGGCGTGACCGATCCTGGGGCGGTTGCGGTGGCAGAGGTGTTTGCGGCGCTGAAAAAGGTCTGAAGGAGGATGCCCTCTGTCGCCGTCAGGCGAAGAGGGCTGAATAAAGAGGAAATCAGCGACGAACAGCGATCGCTTCGATTTCAATCTTCACATCTTTCGGCAGGCGAGCCACTTCCACGCAGGAGCGCGCCGGGAAGGTCGCTTTGTGCTCGGTGAAGAACGCTTCATAAGTGGCGTTAACGGTTGCGAAATCGTTCAGATCTTTCACGAACACGGTAGTCTTCACGATATCGCCTACTTTCAGGCCAGCGGATTCAACGATCGCCTGCACGTTTTCCAGCGACTGACGCGCCTGCGCGGCAACGTCGGCCGGTACTTCGCCGGTTTTTGGGTTAACCGGGATCTGACCGGAAGTGATGATCATACTGCCCAGATCGACGCCCTGAACATAAGGGCCAATAGCGGCTGGTGCATTTTCCGTCGCGAGTACTTTAGACATGTTATCTCCTGAATATACTCGTCATACTTCGGGCTGTAGGTGAGTGGCTTTGCCGCCGTCCTACAACCCGAATTATTTAGAGTATAAAAGTAATGGGTTTTATAGGGACCCGGCCATTATAGGGAGGCCGGGATCCATTACCAACCTCAATTAGTTGGCCAGCACCACATAATGAGAAAACTCTTTTTCGCAGTATTTGCATTTGAGTGCGATGTCATCAGCGCGTTTTTTCACTGCAAAACTGGAGTAAACCGGCTCAGCATGACTGATGCAGTTGCTGTTCGGGCAGACCAGCACGCCATCGATGCGCTCCGGCAGGCTCGGGCGTGATTTACCCACCACTTCATACTCGTCGATGCGGTTTACCGTTGCGTGCGGGGCATACAGCGAAAGCTGGTTAACCTGTTCGTCGGTCAGGAAGGTATTTTCGATTTTAATCAGGTCCTTACGACCCATTTCGCCCGACGGCAGGTTCAGGCCGATGGTGATGCGTTGATCGGTTTCGGTCAGTTTGAACAGGGTGAGGAGCTTAAAGCCGACCTGCGCCGGAATATGGTCAATCACCGTGCCGCGCTTGATGGCTTCAACCTGAAGTTTGTTATCGTGTGTCATCGTTTTTCCCCTTACAGTGCCAGGTCGCTGTTCAGAACCAGCGCCAGCAGAGCCTGGCGCGCGAAGATGCCGTTGCCCGCCTGCTGGAAATACCAGGCATGCGGCGTTTTATCGACGTCGGTGGTGATTTCATCAATGCGCGGCAGCGGATGCAGGACCTTCATATTGCTGCGCGCGCCTTCCAGATCCGCAGCGCGCAGGACAAACTGCGCCTTCACGTTGGCGTATTCGGACGGATCCAGACGCTCTTTCTGCACGCGGGTCATATACAGAATGTCCACCTCTGCCATCACCTCTTCGATGGTGCCGTGTAGGCTCCAGGCAATGCCTTTTTCGTCCAGCATATCCAGGATGTACTGCGGCATGGCCAGCGCGTCCGGGGCGATAAAGTAAAAGCGGTTGCCGTTAAATTTCGCCAGCGCCTGGGTCAGCGAATGGACGGTGCGGCCATATTTCAGGTCGCCGACCATCGCGATGCTGAGGTTTTCCAGGCGACCCTGGGTTTCCTGGATGGTGAACAGATCCAGCAGCGTCTGGGTCGGATGCTGGTTCGCGCCATCGCCCGCGTTGAGTACCGGAATGCCGCCGGAAAACTCCGTGGCCAGACGCGCCGCGCCTTCCTGCGGGTGGCGCATCACGATGGCGTCGACGTAGGTGCTGATAACGGAGATGGTATCCGCCAGGGTTTCCCCTTTTTTGCCCAGCGACGTATTGGCGCTGTCGGAGAAGCCGACGACGCTTGCGCCCAGGCGGTGCATCGAGGTTTCAAACGACAGACGGGTGCGGGTGGAGGCTTCAAAGAAGCAGCTGGCGATCACCTTATGCTTCAGCAGCTCCGGCTGCGGATGCGCCTTCAGTTTGGCGGCAGTCGCCAGCACCAGTTCAAGGTCTTCGCGGCTGAGATCGTTTATGGAAATGATATGTTTTTGATATAGCGGGTTAGCCATGTTTATCTCCTGACGCCTGGGCAAAAAAAAAGCCCCTTAAAAAAGGGGCTTCTTGAATTCGGGAATGCAACGGAAGAAAAACGGCAGACCAGCGCCTGTTTTCAGACGCGGTAAGACAGAATGTCGTACGCAGTTGACCATGCTTCCTCCCGGCAAAACGGCTGGCATTATACGCAGTTGGCTGCGGGGATCAAGGGGTTCATGCACAGAAAGGAAATCGTTTGCCTGCGGAAAGGTGCGTCAGGGCAAATATCCACAAAAAAGCGATGGTATGGCAGCGGGTTTGGGCGTATAAAACAAAAAAATGAAACGTTGTTTTATATTGAGAGGGTTTTATGATCGCCGGAAATATTCACCATATTCATAGCTGGCTGCCATCTGAGCTGCGCCAGGTCATTGAGCATGTCAAAGCACACGTTACGGACGCCACGCCGCTGGGCAAGCACGATATCGACGGCAACCGCCTGTTTTATCTGATTTCAGAAGACAGCACCGGGCCGTTTGCCGATCGCCGCGCCGAGTATCACGCGAAGTATCTGGATATCCAGATTGTCCTGAAAGGCCAGGAAGGGATGACCTTCAGCACTCAGCCTGCGGGCAAGCCGGACACCGACTGGCTGTCGGACAAAGACATCGCCTTTTTGCCGGAGGGCGTGCAGGAAAAAACCGTGGTGCTGAGCGAAGGGGATTTTGTAGTGTTCTACCCGGGCGAAGTGCATAAGCCATTATGCGCCGTCGGGAAACCGGCGAAGGTGCGCAAGGCCGTGGTGAAAATGCTGGTGGAGTGAGTGTGTACTTACTTTCTTTGCTGGGAGGCAAAGTAAGAGGGCATCAGACGATGCCCTTTTTTACATCAAAAATCCGCCTTCAGCACGACGCGATAGCGCGCCTTGCCTTCGCGCACATGCTTCAGCGCATCGTTGATTTTCGACATCGGAAACAGCTCCGTTGTTGGGGCCACTTTCGCGCGCCCGGCAAACTTCATCAGCTTGCGCAGCTCAGCCGGGTTACCCGTTGCCGAACCGGAGATGCTGCGGTCGCCGCCGATAAGCGTAAACGCAGGCACCTGTAATGGCTTCATCACCGCGCCGACGGTGTGGAAGTTGCCGCCGTAGGCCAGCGCTTCGAAGTACGGCTGCCAGTCAAGGTCAACCGCCACGGTGTTGATGATGAGATCGAACTGCCCGGCCAGCGCCTTCAGCGCTTCCGGATCGCGGCTGTTAACCACGCGGTCTGCACCCATCGCCAGCACTTCTTTCTCTTTCGCCGGATTTGAGCTGAATGCTGTGACTTCCGCACCCATTGCACGCAGCAGCTTGATGGCAATATGCCCCAGCCCGCCGATGCCGATCACGCCGACGCGGCTGGTGGCGGTGACGTTGTTAATCAGCAGCGGCTTGAATACCGTAATGCCGCCGCACAGCAGCGGGCCTGCGGATTCGATATCGATGCTTTCCGGCAGCGGAATGACCCACTGCCAGTCGGCGCGCAGCTTATCGGCAAAGCCGCCGCGGTTCATGATGGTCGGCAGCGAGCCTTCCAGACAGTTGATATGATTGCCGCTTATGCAGGCATCGCAGTGCCCGCAGCTGCGCGCCGTCCAGCCCACGCCCACGCGCTGGCCTACTTTCAGGCCCTTGCTTTGCGCCGCAGAGCCCAGCGCCGCCACGCGACCAATAATCTCGTGCCCCGCAACCAGCGGATAGCTCGACATGCCCCATTCGTTGTCGATCATCGACAGATCAGAATGGCAAATCCCGCAGTAATCCACCTGAACTTCAACGTCTTCCGGCAGCAGTTCGCCCGCATCGTATTCCCACACTTCCAGGTCTGCCCCCGCCTGTTTCGCGGCGTAACTTTTTATAATGGACATCGCACTTCCCTCACTATGGTGTTGAACAGGAAGTGTAGAGCATGCCACCGGGCGGCGCTTGGCAGAACGGGGCGGGAAAGGGATTGGGCACAGGGGCAAATGTGATGCAGTGCTTTTCTCCCTCGCACCTATGGGGTGAGGGGGGGAGCTAATCTTTGATTCGCCTGAAATCACTCACAAATCATCATTGCCGAAATTTTCAACACTTGACAGATGCCGTCTGAGATGCAGCTTGCAAGCCACCGTATGACAGGTATAATCCAACACGTTTCCGCATCACCCTTCTGTGCCGGAGTGGCGAAATCGGTAGACGCAGTTGATTCAAAATCAACCGTAGAAATACGTGCCGGTTCGAGTCCGGCCTTCGGCACCATCGGAACATCAATAGACGTCAATGGACGTCTTTTTTTGTGCCTGAAATCCAGTATCCGCAAGGCTTCCCTCGCTTTTTCACTCAACCTAAGTCAACCTGATTCAATCTACATCAACACACTGATGCGGGTACAACTGCGGGTATATCCCGGTTCGATAATGTTTGTACCCACACAGAACCCTTGAAAGGATACTCATCATGGCTCTGAG
>DKMD01000027.1 GCA_002470465.1 Pluralibacter sp. UBA7423 | reverse complement strand
CTTAAACGATCGGCATTAGGAATTTCCCGGCTTTTTACTGTGCAGCTGGCGCGAATTATTCCGCTTTCTTTTCGGGCTCAGCCGCTTTTTGTGGCTGCGCCTGAGTCGTTTCCAGCTGGAAGACTACGTCCACCTGATCGTCGAACTGAATCGTTGGCTGCTCGTAGGTTTCCTGCGCAGAATCCGCTGCCGGAGCTGCTGAAGCCTTCATCATCCGAACCATCGGGCTCGGCTGATAGTTGGACACGTGATAGCGCACGCTGTAAACCGGGCCGAGTTTCGCATTAAAGCCTTCGGCCAGCGCTTTAGCCTGATGCACGGCGTCATCAATCGCGGCTTTGCGGGCTTTGTCTTTATACTCTTCCGGTTGCGCAACGCCCAGTGAAACGGAACGAATTTCGTTCAGCCCCGCTTTCAGCGCGCCGTCCAGCAGCGAATTCAGCTTATCCAGCTGACGTAATGTCACTTCGACGGTACGCACCGCGCGGTAACCTTTCAGAATGCTTTTGCCATTCTGATAGTCGTAATCGGGCTGGGTACGCAGGTTCGCAGAACTGATGTCTTTCTTGGCAATACCGTTTTGCTCAAGGAAAGAGAGATACTGGGCTACGCGATCGTCGGCTTGTTTCTTTGCTGATGCAGCGTCTTTCGCCGCCACGTTCACTTCAATCGCGAGAGTTGCAATATCCGGCGCAGCGTCCACGCTTGCCGTTCCGGAGGTGACAATGTGCGGTCCATCCGGCAACTCATTTGCCTGTACCGACATCACACTGAATCCCACTAATGCCGCCAGGGCCATCACTTTAAACTTCACTGTCGTTCCTCCTTGTTACGTATTCACCCGAAACAGGGCGCATGCCTGCAAGCTTAGCTTCTGGGGACTAAATGTCCATAAGACAAGGCTTAGTTGAACAACGCGTGAACGTGTGAAATCCCCTCTTTCGCCAGTTGAAACGCGATAAACCACATCACCAGGCCGACCAGCAGGTTAATGATTCGCTGCGCCCGAGCGGTGCGCAATCGGGGTGCCAGCCACGCGGCAAGCAACGCCAGTCCGAAGAACCAGAGGAACGATGCACTGACGGTGCCCAGCGCAAACCAGCGTTTTGGCTCCGCGCCCAGCTGGCCGCCAAGGCTGCCCAATACAACAAACGTATCCAGATAAACGTGAGGATTAAGCCAGGTCACTGCCAGCATGGTAACGATAATTTTCCATCGCCCTTGCTTCATAACTTCAGCTTTAGCGAGCTCAAGATTGCTGCCCATAGCGGTTTTCAGGGCACCAAAGCCATACCATAAGAGGAAAGCTACACCGCCCCAGGTGACAGCAGCCATCAGCCACGGCGACTGCATCAGCAGTGCGCTCCCGCCAAAAATGCCCGCGCAGATCAGCAGCAAATCGCTCAGCGCACAAAGAAACGCGATCATAATGTGATACTGGCGACGGATCCCCTGGTTCATCACAAAAGCATTTTGCGGGCCTAAGGGCAAAATCATGGCAGCACCAAGTGCAAGCCCTTGAAAATAATAAGATAACACGATGATATTCTCGCTAACCGTCTGTCAATGGTGAGACTATAGCGCGCATCTAACATTAGATAAAATGGATAATATTAATCATCCATTATCTTAACTAATATCCACTCCTTTTCAACGACTGCGAAGAATGCAAAAAAGAAAAAACCCGCCGGAGCGGGTTATGAAAAGGGATAAACGAAGCCGTTATGCAGCTTCGTCCTGCTCTTTCACACGTTTGAAATTCACGTCCATCTGCGGATACGGGAAGCTGATGCCGTTGGCATCGAAATCACGCTTCACGCGCTCCAGCACATCCCAGTAAACGTTTTGCAGATCGCTGCTTTTACTCCATACGCGAACCACAAAGTTGATTGAGGACGCGCCAAGCTCATTCAGACGCACTGTAAGCTCGCGATCTTTCAGGATACGCTCATCGGATTCGATAATGTTAGTCAGCAGCTGTTTGACCTGATCGATGTCAGAGTCATAGGCCACGCCAATAATAAACTCATTGCGGCGCACCGGCTCCCGGGAGAAGTTAATGATGTTCCCGGCGATGATTTTGCCGTTGGGGACAACAACGATTTTGCCGTCTGCTGTACGCATCGTGGTGGAGAAGATCTGCACGTTAAGCACCGTTCCCGCTATGCCACCTAAATCAACATATTCACCGGCACGGAACGGGCGGAACATAACCAGCAGCACGCCAGCAGCAAGGTTAGAGAGCGAGCCCTGAAGTGCCAGACCAACGGCCAGACCGGCGGCACCAAGAACCGCAATGACCGACGCAGTCTGCACCCCGACGCGCCCCAGCGCCGCAATCAGCGTAAAGGCAATGATGGCATAGCGCAGCATCGCGGAGAGAAAATCGGCCACGGTGGCGTCAAGCTGACGTGCACGCATCACGCGGTTGACTGCATTTGACACCATACGGGCGATAATCATCCCGACAATAATAATGGCAATGGCGGCAACGATATTTACCGCATAGCTCAGCAATAGCGCCTGGTTTCGCACCAGCCACGATCCAGCATGATTAATACTGTCGACAACGTTCAAATCTTCCATCCGATCATCCTTATAGCTGCCCTTTTGGGAAATAAAACTCGCCACACCGGCAAGAAGTCAGTGGGATAAGGGTAAACAAGAATCGTCGTTAATGCCAAGCAGATCACAGAATTAAACACAATGACGGTACTGGAAAGGCAATAAAAAAGCCCGCTGTTAAGCGGGCTTTGGGCAGAAATGGCTGTCAAAAATTACAGAACGTCAACCGCGTTAAGTTCTTTGAAAGCCTGCTCCAGACGCACGATCATGGAGGACTGAGCCGCGCGCAGCCATACGCGTGGGTCATAGTATTTCTTGTTCGGCTGGTCTTCGCCTTTCGGGTTGCCCAGCTGGCCCTGCAGGTAAGCTTCGTTGGTTTTGTAGTAGTTCAGGATACCTTCCCAGGTTGCCCACTGAGTATCGGTATCGATGTTCATTTTCACTACGCCGTAGCTTACGGAGTCTTTGATTTCCTGAGCAGAAGAACCGGAACCGCCGTGGAAGACGAAGTTCAGGCTATTGTGCGGCAGGTTGTGTTTCTTAGAAACGTACTCCTGAGAATCACGCAGGATGGTTGGGGTCAGAACCACGTTGCCTGGCTTGTACACGCCGTGTACGTTACCGAAGGAAGCAGCGATGGTGAAACGTGGGCTGATCGCATTCAGTTTGGTGTACGCGTAGTCAACATCTTCTGGCTGAGTGTACAGCGCGGAAGCGTCCATGTGGCTGTTGTCGACGCCGTCTTCTTCACCGCCGGTGCAACCCAGTTCGATTTCCAGAGTCATGCCCATTTTGGCCATGCGCGCCAGGTATTTGGAGCAGATTTCGATGTTTTCTTCCAGAGACTCTTCGGACAGGTCAATCATGTGGGAAGAGAACAGTGGCTTACCGGTTGCTGCGAAATGTTTTTCACCCGCGTCCAGCAGACCGTCGATCCACGGCAGCAGTTTCTTCGCGCAGTGGTCAGTGTGCAGGATAACCGGAACACCATAGTGCTCAGCCATCTGATGTACGTGGTGTGCACCAGAGATGGCACCCAGGATTGCTGCGCCCTGAGGAACGTCAGTTTTCACGCCTTTACCCGCGATGAACGCCGCGCCGCCGTTAGAGAACTGAACGATTACCGGAGATTTAACTTTCGCAGCAGTTTCCAGTACGGCGTTGATGGAGTCAGTACCCACACAGTTAACCGCTGGCAGAGCAAAGTTGTTTTCTTTAGCTACCTGGAAAACTTTCTGTACGTCGTCACCGGTGATGACGCCTGGTTTTACGAAATCAAAAATTTTAGACATGTTACGTAGTCCTGTATCTTCGGCCGAAAAAAAGTGCGTGCCTGTTAGCCCGCTGAAAATTGGGCAGGTTTCCCTGCCCCGAATGGCTTACTTCTTCGCGCGCTCTTCGAGCATTGCGACTGCTGGCAGCACTTTGCCTTCCACGAATTCGAGGAATGCGCCACCGCCAGTGGAGATGTAGGAGATCTTATCAGCGATACCGAACAGGTCGATAGCAGCCAGGGTGTCGCCGCCGCCTGCGATGGAGAACGCTTCGCTGTCTGCAATAGCGTTAGCCACGATTTCGGTACCTTTACGGAAGTTCGGGAATTCGAATACGCCGACCGGACCGTTCCACAGAATAGTTTTGGCGTTTTTCAGGATTTCAGCCAGTTTCTGTGCAGACACGTCGCCCAGGTCCAGAATCTGCTCTTCATCTTTGATGTCGTTAACAGATTTCAGGGTTGCGGTTGCGGTTTCAGAGAACTCAGTTGCAACGCGAACGTCAGTTGGGACCGGAATATCGCAGGTGGTCAGCAGACGTTTTGCTTCATCAACCAGGTCCGCTTCGTACAAGGATTTACCTACGTTGTGGCCTTGTGCAGCAACGAAGGTGTTAGCGATGCCGCCGCCTACGATCAGCTGGTCAGCGATTTTAGACAGGGAATCCAGAACGGTCAGCTTAGTGGAAACTTTAGAACCACCCACGATAGCAACCATTGGGCGAGCCGGGTTGCCCAGCGCTTTACCCAGCGCTTCCAGCTCAGCGGCCAGCAGAGGACCTGCACAAGCTACGTCAGCAAATTTGCCGATACCGTGAGTCGATGCCTGCGCACGGTGTGCAGTACCGAATGCGTCCATCACGAACACGTCGCACAGCGCAGCGTATTTTTTGGACAGCGCTTCGTCGTCTTTCTTCTCGCCTTTGTTGAAGCGAACGTTTTCCAGAACCACCAGCTCACCGGCAGCCACTTCAACGCCGTCCAGGTAGTCTTTAACCAGGCGTACTGGAGCAGACAGTTTGTCTTTCAGATAGTTAACAACGGGCAGCAGAGAGAATTCTTCGTTGTATTCGCCTTCGGTCGGACGACCCAGGTGAGAAGTAACCATCACTTTCGCGCCCTGTTTCAGCGCCAGTTCGATGGTCGGCAGGGAAGCACGGATACGCGCGTCGCTGGTGACTTTACCGTCTTTTACCGGAACGTTCAGATCGGCACGGATGAAAACGCGTTTACCAGCCAGATCCAGATCGGTCATCTTAATTACAGACATGGTGAATCCTCTCATTGATTCTAAAGTTTTGCAGACGCTATCGCGCCTTACCTGAAACCTGTAGTGGCCATCGCTAACGTGGTGTCGAGCATTCGGTTAGCGAAACCCCATTCGTTATCACACCAGACCAGCGTTTTGATCAGATGCGCACCGCTGACCCGCGTCTGCGTGCCGTCGACGATGGCACTGTGCGGGTCGTGGTTAAAATCTATTGAGACCAACGGTAATTCCGTATAGTCAACTATACCATGAAATGCCCCCTGTGCCGCTTTTTGCAGCAACAGGTTGACTTCACAGGCTTTTACCGGATTTCTCACGGTCACGCTGAGGTCGATTGCCGTTACGTTAATCGTCGGCACTCGCACCGCAATCGCTTCAAATCGGTCATTAAACTGCGGGAAAATTCGGGTGATACCGGCGGCCAGTTTGGTATCCACCGGAATGATCGACTGGCTGGCCGCTCGGGTGCGCCGTAAATCAGGATGATAGGCGTCGATAACCTGCTGATCGTGCATCGCCGAGTGGATTGTCGTCACGGTGCCGGACTCAATGCCCCAGGCATCGTCTAACAGTTTAATGACCGGAATAATGCAGTTTGTCGTGCAGGATGCGTTGGAGACAATGCGGTGTTCGCGCTGCAGTTCCTGATGATTGACGCCGTACACGACGGTTGCGTCGAGATCGTTGCTGCCAGGATGTGAAAAGAGCACTTTCTTTGCGCCAGCGGCCAGATGGGCTTCCCCGTCCTCTCGCGTACCGTACACGCCAGTGCAGTCGAGCACCACGTCTACGCCCAGCTCGCGCCAGGGCAACGTCTCGATAGAAGACTCATGCAGCAGACGAATAGCGTCATCGCCGACGAACAGCTGCTCCCGTTCCTGGCGGACATCCCAGGCAAAGCGGCCATGGCTGGTGTCGTATTTCAACAAATGCGCGATGCCCGCAGCATCCGCCAGTTCGTTGATTGCCACCACGGTGATTTCCGCACGACGTCCGGATTCATATAAAGCGCGAACCACGTTACGTCCAATGCGACCGAAGCCATTAATCGCTACGCGTACGGTCATAGGTCTCCTGCAAGCCTCTCCTGAATTTGTGTGGCTGAAGCGTAGTCCAGCCTCATCAGGAAGGGAATGCCTGCTGTCGCAAACCGCGACTGATTGATTATTTGTCGAACATTTAATCGACTGAAACGCTTCAGCCAGAGTAATCGAAACGCGGAATAAAAGGAATGATTGTCCAGACGGAGAAGCTGGTTATCTGACGCACATCACATTTTTAATGGAATAATTTATGTGATTTTCACAGCGACCCGGAATAGCAGACGTAAAAAAGCCGGGCAAAACCCGGCCTGAACTGAGCGGCTCCCGTAGGCCTGCTAAGCGCTGCGCCAGCAGGCACTTCTGACGGATGGCGAGGTAAAGCAAAACGGCCACCAAAGGTGACCGTTGTAGGCCCGGCAAGCACAAGCGCCGCCGGGCATATTGACCATTACAGCAGTGCTTTCGCCTTCGCCACTACGTTCTCAACGGTGAAGCCAAACTCTTCGAACAGCTGCTCAGCTGGCGCAGACTCACCGAAGGTAGTCATACCAACGATAGCGCCATTCAGGCCCACATATTTGAACCAGTAGTCAGCGATTGCAGCTTCTACGGCAACGCGTGCAGAAACGGCTTTCGGCAGCACAGATTCACGGTATGCCGCGTCCTGCTTGTCAAACGCATCGGTAGACGGCATGGAGACCACGCGCGCCTTCACGCCTTCGGCAGAAAGCTGATCCCACGCGGCAACCGCCAGTTCGACTTCAGAGCCGGTCGCAATGAAGATAACCTGTGGCTGACCGTCGCAGTCTTTCAGCACGTAGCCACCGCGAGCGATGTCTGCCAGCTGCTTCTCGGTACGATCCTGCTGGGCCAGATTCTGACGGGACAGAATCAGCGCAGTCGGGCCGTCGTGGCGCTCAACGCCATATTTCCACGCCACCGCAGACTCAACCTGGTCACACGGACGCCAGGTGCTCATGTTCGGGGTCACGCGCAGGGAAGCAATCTGCTCAACCGGCTGGTGAGTCGGGCCGTCTTCGCCCAGGCCGATGGAGTCGTGGGTATAAACCATCACCTGACGCTGCTTCATCAGCGCAGCCATACGCACGGCGTTACGCGCATATTCAACGAACATCAGGAAGGTAGAGGTGTACGGCAGGAAGCCACCGTGCAGGGAAATCCCGTTGGCGATGGCGGTCATACCGAATTCGCGCACGCCGTAGTGGATATAGTTACCCGCAGTGTCTTCATTGATCGCTTTAGAACCAGACCACAGGGTCAGGTTGGACGGCGCGAGGTCAGCGGAACCGCCGAGGAATTCCGGCAGCAGCGGGCCAAATGCTTCAATCGCATTCTGGGACGCTTTACGGCTGGCGATTTTAGACGGGTTCGCCTGTAGTTTCGCGATGAACTCGTTCGCTTTCGCGTCGAAGTCCGCCGGCATTTCGCCCTTCATGCGGCGGGTAAATTCTGCGGCTTCCTGCGGGAAGGCTTTCGCATAAGCAGCAAACTTCTCGTTCCAGGCCGCTTCTTTCGCCTGGCCTGCTTCTTTCGCATCCCACTGGGCGTAGATTTCAGACGGGATTTCGAACGGAGCGTATTTCCAGCCCAGCTGTTCGCGGGTCAGTGCGATCTCTGCGTCGCCCAGCGGCGCGCCGTGAGAATCGTGGGTGCCTGCTTTGTTCGGGGAACCGAAGCCGATGATGGTTTTGCACATCAGCAGGGACGGTTTGTCCGTCACTTTACGCGCTTCTTCTACCGCACGCTTGATGGCGTTAGCGTCGTGGCCGTCAATGCCGCGCACAACGTGCCAGCCGTAGGCTTCGAAGCGTTTTGCTGTGTCATCGGTGAACCAGCCTTCAACGTGGCCGTCGATGGAGATGCCGTTGTCATCATAGAAAGCAACCAGCTTGCCCAGCTTCAGGGTACCCGCCAGGGAGCACACTTCGTGGGAGATGCCTTCCATCATGCAGCCGTCGCCCATAAAGGCGTAGGTGAAGTGGTCAACGATGTCGTGGCCCGGACGGTTGAACTGCGCGGCCATGGTTTTTTCCGCGATCGCCATGCCTACTGCGTTAGCAATGCCCTGGCCCAGCGGACCAGTAGTGGTTTCAACGCCTGCGGTGTAACCCACTTCCGGGTGACCCGGGGTTTTGGAGTGCAGCTGACGGAAGTTTTGCAGCTCGGAGATCGGCAGATCGTAGCCGGTGAGGTGCAGCAGGCTGTAGATCAGCATGGAGCCGTGGCCATTCGAGAGCACGAAGCGATCGCGGTCAGCCCAGGACGGGTTCTGCGGGTTGTGGTTCATGAAATCACGCCACAGGACTTCGGCAATGTCAGCCATACCCATTGGGGCACCCGGGTGGCCGGATTTGGCTTTCTGTACTGCGTCCATGCTCAGCGCACGAATAGCATTAGCAAGCTCTTTACGTGAGGACATTTTGACTCCAGATCGGACTGTTGAAGGCAACGCCAAAACGGCTTGACGACCGCGCGTTTTAGGCTACGCCGGAAAAAAGTGACAACAATGTAACCCAAGCGGCAGGCCATGTACATGGAGCATCCGCGCGGTGCCTGGGAAATCTCCGGATTGTGGCGGCGCGTTGCGCAATCCCCTCGCCGCCTTGTCATTATTTTCTTTATACTTTGGTAATATTCCGTGGCTTCGATTAACGGAATATTTAAGACTTTGGCGATTCATAATGATGGAAAATGAATGATGAAACTGCACTCGGTGGTACTGGCTCTTGGGATAGCGAGCGTTCTGACTGGCTGTCAAAACATGGATTCAAACGGCCTGATGAGTTCTGGCGCGGAGGCATTCCAGGCCTACACGCTCAGCGATGCGCAGGTGAAAACCCTGAGCGACCAGGCGTGTCAGGAAATGGACAGCAAAGCAACCATCGCGCCCTCCAGCAGCGAATACGCAAAGCGCCTGGCCAAAATTGCCGCCGCGCTGGGCGATAACATCAACGGCCAGCCGGTGAACTACAAGGTTTACGTCACCAAAGACGTCAACGCCTTCGCCATGGCCAACGGCTGTATCCGCGTCTACAGCGGGCTGATGGATCTGATGACCGATAACGAAGTGGAAGCGGTTATCGGCCACGAAATGGGCCACGTCGCGCTTGGACACGTGAAGAAAGGGATGCAGGTTCAGCTCGGCACCAATGCCGTGCGCGTTGCCGCAGCGTCCGCGGGTGGCATTGTTGGCAGCCTGTCGCAGTCACAGTTGGGCGATCTTGGCGAAAAACTGGTGAACGCGCAGTTCTCCCAGCGTCAGGAATCCGAAGCGGACGACTACTCTTACGACCTGTTGCGCAAACGCGGGATCAGCCCGGCGGGTCTTGCCACCAGCTTTGAAAAACTGGCGAAGCTGGAAGCCGGTCGTCAAAGCTCAATGCTTGACGATCACCCGGCATCTGAAGAGCGCGCCCAGCATATCCGCGATCGCATGAAGGCGGACGGAATTAAGTAAACGGGCAGGAATGATCCAGGCCGGGCAAACACAAATGTGCCGCCCGGCACTGCCCGGCAAGCGCAGCGCCGCCGGGCAATTAACAGCTAATAAAGCGTTTTCTGCGGCGGCCCGGCAAACTTCAGCGCGCCAATCTGCCCCATCCGCACTTCCACAACCGACGGCCCCGGCATCGCCAGCGCTTCCGTCATTACGGCGTCAAAATCTTCTGCCCGCTCAACGCTCCACGCCTGTAAGCCAATGGCCTGCACCAGTTGGGTAAAGTCCGGCGTATGCAGTTCGTTATAATACTGACGCCCGCCGAAGTACTTATCCTGAATACCGCGCATCACGCCATAACCGCCGTCGTTCATCACCAGCAGCGTCACGTTGGCTTTCTCCTGTGCCAGCGTCGCCAGTTCGCCCAGGTTCAGGCTCAGGCCGCCATCGCCCACCAGCCCCACCACCTTACGCTGTGGATTCGCAATGGCGGTGCCAATCGCCATCGGCAGGCCCATGCCAATCGCCCCCGCGAGGGAATGAATGTTCATCAGCGGGCCGTTGGCGCGGAACAGGCGGCTGCCCCACAGGCTGCCGGACACGGTAATATCGCGCACCAGCAGGCCATTCATCGGCAGCGCGTTTTCAATAGCATCATTGAGCTTCGCATAGGCGCCGCACTGCTCGCGCAGTCCCTGCTCTGCTTTCGTCACCGCATCCTGTACCTGCGTATCCCACGTGGAATTACCCCATTCGCGCCCCTGCGCTTTTTCAGCCAGCGCGCTCAGCAGCGCGGAACAGTCAGCGACCAGCGTGTTATCCATCAGATAATTACGGCTCGCCGCCGCCGGGTCGATATCAATCTGTATGCGCGGATGCGGCAGCTCCAGCGTCCAGGATCGCGTTTCGTTGCTGCGCAGGCGTGAACCCGCCACCAGAGTAAAATCACACCGGGCGATAAGCGCCTCAACCGACGGCGAATTATGGAACGCCCGCAGGCTGGCACGATGGCTGTCCGGCAGCACGCCTCGCGCATGGGTGCTGGAGATAACGGTCATGCCCGCATCCGCCAGTTTTTTCACTGCATCAGCGCTTCCGAGCGCTCCACCGCCCAGCCACAGCAGCGGCTGTTTCGCCTGCTTAAGCTGCGCCCACAGCGTATCAACAACCGTGGCATCGACCGTTGAAACCGAAGACGCTTTTACCGGTGCTGTCACCAGCGACAGCGGAATTTTCGCCCCCTGAATATCAATCGGAATTTCCACAGAGACCGGCCCGCACGGCGGCGTCTGCGCTTCCTGAATCGCTTTATGCAGGATAGCCATCGCCTGGTTAGCATTGCTGATGCGGTACGCGCGTTTTGAGCTGGCCTTCAGGAAGGTCAGCTGGTCGCGGGTTTCGTGGATAAAACCGGTGTCGGCATCCAGCCAGGCTTTCTCCACCTGCCCGGTTAAATGCAGCAGAGGCGTGCAGGCATTCATCGCCTCTACTAACGCCCCTACCGCGTTACCCGCGCCCGCACCGGTGCTGGTCAGCGCCACGCCAAGGCCGGAAAAACGCCCGTGGGCATCGGCCATGGTGACGGAACCCGCCTCGCCGCGTGCAGGCACAAAGCGGATGTTGCCGCGCTGCCCTACAGCATCGGCAATCGGCAAATTGTGAATGGAGATGACGCCGTAGATGGCCCCAACCTGATACTGCTCCAGCGTTCTGGCGATGGCGTCGCCGACGGTTATCATTTCGCTCATTGCTCACCCTTTCTCAGTCGCACCAGTGGTTGACGCTGTTACCCGTCGCCAGATAAATGCTCTTTTGCTGCATCCAGGCTTTCAGCCCCTGAATGCCCTTTTCGCGGCCCAGGCCGCTCTCTTTAAAGCCCCCGAACGGGGTCGAAATCGCAAACACTTTGTAGGTGTTGATCCACACCGTGCCCGCTTCCAGCTGCTCGCTCAAACGCAGGGCACGCCCGGTATCGCGCGTCCAGATCCCTGCCGCCAGGCCGTATACCGAGTCGTTTGCTTCGCGGATGAGCGTCGCCTCATCGCTAAACGGCATCGCCACCAGCACCGGGCCGAAGATCTCCTCCTGGCAGACGCGCGCGCCGTTGGTGAGTCCTTCAATAATTGTGGGCAGGAAGAAGCTGCCGTTTGTCAGTTGCGGATCGGCAGGGATCTCTCCGCCGCACAGCACGCGGCCCCCTTCACGCTTCGCCAGCTCTACATAGTCCTGCACGCTCTGGAGATGCCTGACGTTAATCAGCGGTCCTACATGAGTGCCGTCAGTAAACGGATGACCGACGTGCAAGCCACGGGTTAACTCCAGCAGCCGCGCCATGAGCGGAGCGTAAATGCTCTCGTGGATAAACAGCCGAGAACCGGCAATGCACGCCTGCCCCGCCGAGCTGAAAATGCCGTAGCAGATACCGCGCGCGGCCTGCTCGATGTCAGCATCTTCCAGTACGATGGTCGGGGATTTGCCGCCGAGCTCCAGCGATGCCGGGATCAGCTTCTCCGCCGCCACGTGCGCCAGATGACGTCCGGTGGTGGTGCCACCGGTAAAGGAGATTTTGCGCACCTTCGGGTGACGCGCCAGCGCATCACCAATCACCGAGCCTTTGCCCGGCAGCACGCTCAGCAACCCCGCAGGCAGCCCGGCCTGTTCAAAAATACGCGCCAGCTCCAGCGCCATCAGCGGCGTGGCTTCTGCGGGTTTGAGGATCACCGCGTTACCGGCGGCAATGGCCGGAGCTACTTTTTGCATTTCGCTGGCGATCGGCGAGTTCCACGGCGTGATGGCCGCCACCACGCCGAGCGGCTCATAGCGGCTCAGGGTCAGCAGATCGGGCTGGCGCGGCGTCGGGAGTTCACCTTCCAGCAGCTCGCAGGCGGCAGCGAAGTAGCGTGCTGTTCCCGCTGCGCTCATCACAAGACCGCGTGCTTCCGCCAGCGGCTTGCCGTTATCGCGGCTCTGCATCCGCGCCAGTTCATCAACGCGGGATTCAATCAGATCCGCCACCTTATGCAGGATCTTCGCGCGAACGTGCGGCAGGCTGTTGCGCCAGGTGGGCTCGCGCCAGGCGCGCTCTCCGGCCTCAATCGCCTCCTGGATATCGTCAAGGCTCGCTGCGTGCAGGGTGGCGTTAAGCGAACCGTCGGCGGGAAAAAGACTCTGCATCGGGTTGCCGCCGCCTTGTTGCCAGCGGCCACCAATAAATATCTTCAGCTCATCCATAGTGGCTCCTTAGCGTTGCGCCAGTTCACGGCAGGCGCGTACCGCGCTGAGCGCCGCCAAGGTGGAAGTTTTCGGATTGCTGGCAAGCGGCAGGCCGCTCAGCTCCAGGTGGAATTCACCGAACACGCCTTCAGCGTGAAGCGTGTGGGTGTTGCGTTTTGTTGCCGGGTCGACCATCAGCTGTACGCGGGTGTCGTCCATCCCCACACCGCCGAGCGCCACGGTCGCCGCCACGTTGGCATTGGCCGGGAACAGACGTGCCGCCTCGCGGGCGCTACCTTCAAAGAAGATCTGTGCTTCGGATACAGCATCAAGATCGATAAGCTGCTCGGCGTAACTGCCGCGCCAGCTGGCCGGGCTTTTGCGTGACTGATAGGTAACGCGCTCCAGCCCACCCTCTTTCGCTGCCGCCAGACCGTCGATACCCGCCACGGCCCCGGAGAGCAGCGTCAGCTTGCCGCCAGCGTTGAGCAGACGCGCTTCCAGCGCGCTGTCCGCCAGCGCGCCGGTGGAGATTGCGGCCAGATGCCAGCCGCGACGTAAAATGTCTTCGCCATACTGCGCCACCGCCTGCTGGCTGGCACATTCCAGCACCAGATCGGGCGTTTCCTCGCAGTCCAACGGCGAGGTCAGGGCCATCACCGCATCGCCAAACTGCTGGCGAATCGCAACATGGTGCGGCTCACGCGCCACAATCCAGCCGATAGCAACGCCATCAGGCAGGCGCTCAATCACCGCCTGAGCCATCGCACCAAAACCAATGAGCATGATCGTTTTCATGATGCGTCCTTACAGATGGCGGCAGAAGCCGCCGGAAACGTCCAGCGCCGCACCGGTGGTAAACGAGGCCAGCGGCGAGGCGAGAAACAGCAGCGCCTGAGCGGGCTCCTGCGGTTTGCCAAGGCGCGCCATCGGGATGCCGCGCTTGCGGGCGATATCCGCCGTCCACTCCGGCCAGCTCAGATTTTTGTCCGCACGGTTCTCAAAGCGTCGCTGCCACTGCCCGGATTCCACCATGCCAAGCAAAATGGAATTCACGCGGATGCCCTTGCTCACCAGCTCTTTCGAGAGGGTCAGCGTCATATTCAGCAATGCCGCGCGGGCAGCGGAGGTGGCGATCATGTGCTCCTCCGGCTGCAACGCCAGCAATGAGTTCACGCAGGTGATGGAAGCGATATCGGACTGCTCCAGCTGCGCCTGAAATGCCTGCACCGGGTTGATCACGCCGAACAGCTTCAGTTCAGCTTCATGCAGCCACGCCTCGCGCGGGGTGTCATTGAAGTGCGCCACGTAACCTTGTCCGGCGTTGTTGATCAGCATATCTACCGAGCCAAAGCGGGCTTTCACAGCCTCTGCAAACGCCTGCACTTCATCGGCTTTCAGCACGTCGCAGCGGTAAGAAAAAATCTCCCCGTCAGGGTATTCGTTTTGCAGCGCCGCATGTGCGCTGGCGAGCCGGTCCGGGTTGCGCCCGCAGAAGGCCACCTTTGCCCCTTCGCCCAGCAGCAGACGCAGGGTTTCAAAGCCAATGCCTGAAGAACCGCCGGTAACTACCGCTACGCGCCCATCAATTTGTGCATTCATCGCGCACCTCTTCGTTAATACGTAAAAGCTGTTGGTTGAAAAACGCGTCGTTATCGAGATAGCTGGCGTGCCCGGCCTGCGGGATGGCGATAAAGGGCATGCTATAGCGCAGCGCCAGTCCCTGAACCAGCTCAGGCTGGGTAATCGCATCCTGCTCGCCGCACCAGACTTCAAAACTGCCTGAATAGCGCTTCAGCCAGCCGTGAATATCGTCGTGGGCCAGCATCCACGCGGCAGCGAGGTAACCTTCAGGACGCAGCCTGCGCATGCCAGAAGCAACGGTGGCGATATCCTCCGCACGCGCGCCAGGGTGAAGCAGCTTCGCGGCGCGTGTTTGCGCCATGATTTCGCCGCCCAGCGCCATCTGCTGCTCGCGGCTGCGCCAGATCTGTTCACGCTGCTCCGGCGTGGCCTGCCCGTAGCCCTGCGCGGCATCTGCCAGAACCAGGTGCAGGACGCGTTCCGGGAACTTCGCCGCAAAGGCGCTGGCAACCAGCGCTCCCAGAGAATGGCCCACCAGCACCACCTGCCAGACGCCCGCGCGGTTAAGCATTGCCGCCAGCGCGTCGGCGTAATCACCGGCGTTTGCACGCTCCACCGCCAGCATCGGGCTTTCGCCATAACCGGGCATGTCCCACGCCAGCACGCGAAAATCCTTCAGCGCCATCTGCTTATGCCAGGAGGCCGCGCCCGAGCTGATGCCGTGCAGCAGCATCAGCGGAATGCCGCTTCCCTGTTCACGAAAACCCGTCATCGTGCCCCCTTAGTTCCGCTTCACTTTCGACAGCGGATGATCGGCT
The DNA here is from genome assembly GCA_002470465.1 of Pluralibacter sp. UBA7423. GTDB lineage: Bacteria > Pseudomonadota > Gammaproteobacteria > Enterobacterales > Enterobacteriaceae > Scandinavium. The sequence goes on along the minus strand of DKMD01000027.1, from coordinate 3,948 downwards.
GGATAGGTCGGGATTTCCGGCTTGTTGGTCCCCAGCATGACGCACATCAGCGCCTCTTCTTCACCGTGGTTAAACAGGCCGCGATAAATACCCGCAGGTACGGAGATCAGGTCACGCTCGCGCAGCACGGTTTCGGTATAGCTGTCGCCGTCCTGAATCATCAGCGTGATTTGCCCTTTGAGCATGAAGAACACCTCTTCCACGTCGTCATGCAGGTGCAGCGGCCCTTCACACTTCGACGGCAGCACCATGGTGGAGAAGGTAAAATGGTCCGCCTGAACGGTATTGCTATCGTTCGCCACGCCCGTTGCCCCGGTGCCGATATAGCGCATCTGTGCGCGACGGTATTTCGGGTCGAAATCGGCCTGGAACTTCAGCGCGTTCCAGTCATATTTGCGGCCTTCGAAGCGCGCAATGCGCGACTCGATCCACTCTTCCATGGTCAGGTGGTCAGGCTTGATACCTGATTTATGGGTTACGGTTGAATCAGTCATAACACTCTCCTCAGTAACGTCTCAGCAGCGGCAGTAACAGGACACAGCCCACCGTCGCCATCACCGCCAAAAAAATCAGCCCGGAATCCATGCTGTGGGTGAAGGCGATTAGAGCACCCATCACCGCTGGCGACAGCGCGCCCGCAAAGTTTCCCAGCCCGTTGAAAATACCGCCCGCCGTAGCGCTCACCCGTGGATGGGTGGCCTTTGCCAGTAGAGCGAAAATGTTGGGTGCGCCCGTGCCCCACATGAAGGTGCTGAAGCTCATCGCCGCGATGATGGTCAGCGGAGTAGTAAGGTGCATCACCGCAGCCAGCCCCACCGCCGCACCCGCCATTGAGATAAAGCAGGCTGCCGCGCGTTTATCGACCCTGTCCGAAAGCCATGCGCCAATCACTTCGCCCACCAACATGGCGATAAACGGCATCGACGACAGCCAGCCCGCGTGCTCCAGATGAATGCCTTTGCCTTTAATCAGGTAGCCCGGCAGCCAGCCGTTAATGCCCCACAGATAGGTCAGAAAGGCGATGTTAAAGATGCAGATGATCCAGAAGTGCAGGCTGACAAACAGCTCGCGTCGTGCCGCACGGCGCTCATCCTGTGACGCCTGTGAAGCACCGGGTTTCGCCTCCAGACGGATCCCACGCAGGCCGATGCGAACAAACAGCAGCACCGGCACGGTCAGCATCGCCATCACAAAGAAGGTGCTCTGCCAGCCGAAAGTATTCAGCAGCCAGAGGGAGAGCGGAAAACCAATCGCTGCACCGACCGGCGTTCCCAGCAGCCAGAGCATGGTGGCGCGGGCCTGCAGATGCTGCGGGAAGTTATGGCGCACGATAGCGAACGCCAGCGGGAACAGCGGCCCTTCCGCCACGCCAAGCAGAATGCGCAGCACGATCATCACCGTGTAGTTATGGGTAAAGCCCATCGCCACCATCAGCACACACCACACCGCCATCATCCCGGTGAGCAGGCGCAGCGGCGCAATTTTGTCGCCTAAACCGCTTAAAAAGACCGACGAAAAACCATAGCTCAGCAGGAAGGCACTCATCAGAATGCCGAGGCGCGTGGTGTCAAAATCAATCCCCATCGCCTGCTGGAAATGGCCGTCAGAAAACAGCGCCGCAATGCTGATTTTGTCGAAAAACGCCAGCAGTACGCAGGCCAGCAGCGACAGCGGAATGGCCCAGCGCACCGCCTTTTCGGGCGTGCGGGTGCCCTCACCGCTTGCCTCAACGGGCGCGGTGTTGGTCTCGAATGTGGTCATGTCTCCCCCTACGGGCGCGCGTTTTTTATCGCAGTGACATCAGTGAAAAAGTCGGGTCGGCGAGCGGCACGTCAGACAGATCCCGTCCGGCCGCCATCCAGCGCTTCGCCAGCTTGACGGTGCGCGCATCGTTAAATGCCACCAGCTGCGTCAGCCGCCCGTTCTCGTCCAGCGAGAAGAACAGCGACTCTTCACGCGCTATCGTTGTGCTCCCCGGCTGCGGAATGCCGAGGATCTGAATGTTGTGCTGGTATTGATCCGACCACAGCCACGGCGCATCGTCGTAGCCCGGCGCATCAGAGTTGAGCATCGCTTTCGCCGTCGCCACCGCCTGATTCTGGGCAAAGGCCCACGACTGGATGCACAGGCCGTAATGGTGGTGCTGAGCCACATCGCCCGCAGCGAAGATAAACGGATCTGACGTGCGTCCTTGCGCATCCACCACGATCCCACGTTCGGTTTTTAGCCCGGCATCGCGCGCCAATTCCAGATTGAGATCGACGCCGATCCCCACCACCACCGCATCGAAGGTTTCACGTTTGCCGTCGCAGTGAATAACCGGAAGTCCGCCGTCATCTTCCAGCTCCAGCACGCCGCAGCCGGTACGGATGTCCACGCCCTGCTCCCGATGGAGAGCCTCTAAGCGTTGAGAAACCTCGCCGCTGACCGAGCGCATGCACAACGCAGGCTGCTGCTCGAACAGCGTGACCGCCACGCCGCTTTTACGTGCCGAGGCGGCAATCTCCAGGCCAATCCAGCCGCCGCCGATAATGGCCAGCTTTTTACTTTCAGCCAGACGACCTTTCAGGCGCTGCGCATCCTGCCAGTGGCGTAAGGTATAGACCTGCGGGTGACGGGCCCACACTTCACCCGGCAGGCGCGCCCGCCCTCCGGTGGCAATGAGAAGAGCGGTGTAATTCAGCTGCTCGCCGTTACTTAACCGTACCGTTTTCGCGCCGCGATCGATCTGTTCTGCTCGCAACGGTCGGAACCAGGTCAGGCTCAGCGCCTGCTGCGCCTCTTCAGAAAACAGCCGCGGCAGCTGCGCGTCTGGCTCCAGGAGTGAGGCTTTGGAGAGTGGCGGGCGCTCGTAGAAATCCCACGCCTCCTCCGCTACCACGCAAATCTCACCGTCGAAGCCCTCGTCGCGCAAGGTTTTCGCCGCCCAGCCGCCCGCCTGACCGCCACCGATAATCACCATGCGCGAGGTCATACCGCCTCCGGCTTTTTCTGCTGACGGCGGGTATCGTGGTCGATGCCGCCTTCCACTGCCCATTCGGTGAAGGAGACCAGAGAGTGTTCCAGTTCACGCGGCTGCCAGTTTTCGGTCAGGTAGTCGTCGTTGGTGTAGTACTCGAACGCGCCGCCGGTCGGGCTGTTGACGTACCAGAAGTACGCCGATGACACCGGATGACGGCCTGGCCCGATAAAGGTGCTCCAGGCGTTTTTATTCATCGCAATACCGCCGCCAATCACCTCGTGAATATCGCGCACGGTGAAGGCCACGTGGTTCAGGCCGCGCTTACGATTCGGCAGTTGCAGCAGAAACAGGTTGTGATGGCCGCCGCGCACGCCGCAGCGCAGGAACACGGCGCGGTTGATATAGCGGTCGGAAACCTGAAAGCCGAGCACCTCGCGGTAGAATTTTTCCACCGCCGCCAGCTCTTCCACGAAGAACACCACGTGGCCGACATTAATCGGCTGCGCGCGGTCGTAAACCGGGCTTGGGGTATCGATACGGCGGACATCGCCCCATTGATTGATGGGTTCGACGTTCAGCTCCACGTCGCTTTGCTGGCTCACCTGCACGCGCAGCGTCATGCCGTTCGGGTCGAGGCACTCGAGCCCGTCGCCCACTTCACAAAAGCCGGGCTGTTGTTCAAGCTTCGGGCGCAGCGCATCCAGATCGGCCTGCGTGGCGACCGCCCAGGTCATACGTCGCAGCGTGTTGCCCGCTTCAAAAGCAGGGGGAAGATCGGGGCTGTCGATGGGGTTCAGCTCCACGCGCGCGCCGCTTAAGGTCGTAAAACGCTGGCCGCTGGCATCGCCTGTCAGGCCAAAATCACGCATAAATTTGGCGCAGTGCGTCAGGTCTTCAACGCCAAATTCCAGCTTTTCAATTCCGGTTACACTCATCGTTCGTTGCCTCTTCTGGCCCAAATTGGGCGTAAAACATGCCCGACGCAG
>DKMD01000025.1:291475-343154 GCA_002470465.1 Pluralibacter sp. UBA7423 | reverse complement strand
CTTAAACGATCGGCATTAGGAGAATGTCCCGGCTCTTTATGCTCTGCATATTGCCAGGTGGCGGAGGTAAATGCAAAGCGGCAACTTCGGTTGCCGTTTTTAGTGTTTGCGCCCTCTCCCGTGGGAGAGGGTTGGGGTGAGGGCATCAGCGTGCGCCTCAATAGCTGCACTCAGGTCAGGCTCAGCGTTGAGCGGTGCTTCGCCGACTCAATGCCCAGCTCAATCAATTCCATAATCTGAATCGCCTGGCTCGCCGGAACCGGATTTTCACCGTTACCGTTCAGGGCATCGCGAATACCCGCATAGTATGCCGGATAGTTGCCCGGCACCGTCAGCCAGGTTTCTTCGGTGCGATCGTCACCGTCCACGCGGGTCAGTACGCCATCACGCATGTCGTAGCCCCAGTCTTCCTGCGGCAGGCGTTCACCGTTTTTCAGACGTTCTTCCTGTGGATCAAGACCGTATTTCACGTAGCTCGCACGGGTGCCGTGTACGATATAACGCGCCGATTCTGCCGCAGCCAGCAGCGTGCCATGCAGCACCACACGGCGCTGCGGATAGGTTAACACCGCATGGAAATAGTCCGTAGACTGTGCGCCCGGACGGAGCTGCGCCAGATCGACAGTCAGACTCACCGGCAGGCCAAACAGATTGATGGCCTGATCCAGCAGATGCGGGCCTAAGTCGTACCAGATACCGCTCCCCGGGCCGCCCTGTTCACGCCAGCGGTTGCGGACTTCCGGGCGGTAGCGGTCAAAGTGCGATTCAAAAAAGGTCACTTCACCAAGATGACCTTCGGCAATCAGCTGCTTCACAGTCAGGAAATCGCTGTCCCAGCGGCGGTTGTGGAATACCGAAAGCAGACGGCCCAGGCCGCGCGCCAGCGCGTCCAGCTCACGTGCCTGTGACAGTGTCACGGTAAAGGGTTTATCCACCACTACATGCTTGCCCGCTTCCAGTGCGGCTTTCGCCAGCGGGAAGTGGGTATCGTTTGGCGTAGGAATGACAATTAAATCAATGGTCGGGTCGTTAAACAGATGCTTCGGCTCCGAAACGACCTTCACGCCCGGCCAGTCTGCCTTGACCTTCGCTTCGTCACTGCTGGAAACCGCCGCCAGCTCCATGCCTGGCGTGCCGCTAATCAGCGGTGCGTGGAAGGTTTTACTCGCGTAGCCATAGCCAATTAATCCGACGCGGATAGTGTCACTCATGTTTTCGCCCTCATCTGTGGATGGCTGTCATTTCACAACATCTGTCAGAACCTCACAACTGTTTATTAACAATTCGCTCTCGCGAGCGTCTTAAACCTTCAACAGATGGTGAAAAATGATGCAGATTGCTCGTTTCCCGCCCTGGCCTGAACGCAGTGTTCCTGGTAACATTCCTGGCTGGATTTTTGGAGACAGTGATTGTTATGACTATGGTATTTAACCGCATCGTCGAGCTGGTGGGCTGGATTGTGCTTGGGGTTTGCGTATTGCTGCTGATTGCAGCGCATCACATTGATAACTACCAGACACCAGAAGCCCCCACTACGGCTACGACGCCGCACAAGTGATTGTCAGAAAGTGACCCTGGTCGCAACTATGCAACCGGTTTCTGAAACCGGTTGCAGATTTACATTTCCCCTCCGTACACTGCTTTTATCTTATCGATAAGGAGCGTGTCATGGCCGCATTTCCAAAAGACTTTCTCTGGGGCGCAGCAACCGCCGCGTATCAGGTTGAAGGCGCACATAACGAAGACGGTAAAGGGTTATCCATCTGGGATGTGTTTTCTCATCTGCCGGGAACGACTTACCAGAACACCAACGGTGATATCGCCGTCGATCACTATCACCGCATGCAGGAAGACGTGGCGCTGATGGCCGAAATGGGTCTGCAAAGCTACCGATTTTCTATTTCCTGGCCACGTCTGTTGCCAAACGGCCGCGGTGAAGTCAATGAAGCCGGGATCAAATTCTACAGCGATTTGATCGACGCCCTGCTGGCTCACAACATCGTGCCGATGATTACGCTCTATCACTGGGACCTGCCGCAGGCCTTACAGGATGAAGGCGGCTGGGAAGCCCGCGCTACGGCAAAAGCCTTCGAGGAGTATGCACGTCTGTGCTACTCGCGCTATGGAGACCGCGTAAAACTGTGGGCAACGTTCAACGAGACCATCGTATTTATTGGCCACGGCTATATCACCGGCAGCCACCCGCCTTCGGTAAAAGATCCGGCACGCGCGGTGCAGGCCTGTCATCAGGTCTTCATTGCCCACGCGCTGGCGGTCAAAGCTTTCCGTGAGATGAACGTGCAAGGTGAGATTGGCTTCGTTAACGTCCTGCAGCCTCATACGGCGCTAACCAACAGCCCGGAAGATCTGGCCGCTACGGCCATCGCCGATGCTATCCATACCCACTGGCTCTACGATCCGGTTCTGAAAGGGCACTACCCTGAGGATTTACTTGCGCAAACGCAGGCGCTTTGGGGCGTTCCACACTTCGAATCCGGCGACGACGCACTGCTGCGCGATAATATTTGTGACTTTATCGGTCTGAACTATTATCGCCGCGAAACCGTGGTCGCTAACCCAGGCGAAACCAGCACCGCCAGCAACCACAACGGCGAACCGAACAGCGGAAATGAATTCGGCTTTAAGGACCTGTTTAAATTCGTGCGCAATCCGGACGGTGTTTATACGGACTGGGACTGGGAAATCTGGCCGCAGGGTCTTACCGACGGCATTATGATGATCAAAGAACGCTACGGTGATATTCCGATGTACATTACCGAGAATGGCCTGGGCGCAAAAGACCCTATTATTAAGGGTGAAATCGTTGATGACCCGCGTATTGATTATTTGAGCATACATATTACGGCGATGGAAAATGCAATGCTGCAAGGCGCAGATGTGCGCGGCTATTACCCATGGTCCTTTATTGATCTACTAAGCTGGTTAAACGGTTATAAGAAACAGTACGGCTTCGTTTATGTTGATCATCATCAGAATCTGGCCCGAAAACGTAAAAAGAGCTATTTCTGGTACCAGAAGGTGATTGCTACCCGCGGCGAACAACGTTAATCTTCTCTCCCAGGCGCCTTCCGGCGCCTGACATTCCGCCTGGAAAATTCCTAATTCAAATTTTACATGGCCAGAATACTCTTCTGAGCTTGTTTTTGGTGCTTATAGCCTAAATAATTTAAGCGCATCTTGTGACCCGTCAGCCCGAATAACCGGCCCGATGATGAACGCTAACGGGTTATATTTACCTAATAATTACAACAGCATAATTGGAAAGCGCTACAATGACCGTCCTGGATTATTTATTGAAATTTCGCAAAATCAGCTCTCTTGAAAGTCTGGAAAAGCTTTTTGATCACCTGAATTATTCACTCAGCGACACTCAGGAAATCGTCAATATGTATCGCGCAGCCGATCATCGCCGGGCGGAGCTGGTTTCCGGCGGTCGTTTGTACGATATTGGCCAGGTGCCTAAGACCGTGTGGCGCTACGTACAATAATAAAGACTGTTTTCTGTCGCGTCAGTTGCTTATACTTCTCGCCCCGCATTTCTGACTGACGCTGATTTCGGAGAGGTCATGACCACAGAACCTACAGAACGTATTGGCGGCTGGCTGCTTGCCCCGCTGGCCTGGCTTATTGTCGCCCTGATAAGCGTGACGCTGACGACGCTGAATTTTATCGGTGTTCTTTTTGTCGCGAATCTGAAGGTTCTGAGTACCACAAATCTGGTGTTAATCGGCTTCTCACTGCTTTTTGGCCTAGCCATGTGGTGCTACACCCTTTGGCTGACAGCGGCTTTCTTTAAGCGCCGCAGGCTGGTGCCAAAGCATTACATCATCTGGTTGCTTATTATGGTCCTGCTTGCCGTTAAGACGTTTGCCTTCGCTCCGGTATCCGATGCGTTAGCCTTACGTCAGCTGCTTTTCCCGCTGCTGGCTACCGCGCTGTTAGTGCCCTATTTCAAGCGCTCTGAGCGCGTGAAACGCACCTTCGTTAAGCCGTAATAACCTTACAGATAATCTGTTGTCGCCTGCGTCGGTTTGTCCGATAATAGGCGGCTTTTTTTCGTTTCAGGCGCACTATGACCAACTACCTGCTGCTTTTCGTTGGCACCGTCCTTGTGAATAACTTCGTTCTGGTGAAGTTTCTCGGGCTGTGTCCATTTATGGGCGTTTCCAAAAAACTGGAAACGGCGATGGGGATGGGCCTTGCCACCACGTTTGTGATGACCCTCGCCTCCGTCTGCGCATGGCTGATTGATACCTGGATCCTCATTCCGCTGAATCTGATTTACCTGCGCACGCTGGCCTTTATTCTGGTCATCGCGGTGGTGGTGCAGTTCACCGAAATGGTTGTGCGTAAAACCAGCCCGGCGCTCTATCGCCTGCTCGGGATTTTCCTGCCGCTTATCACTACCAACTGTGCGGTGCTTGGCGTGGCGCTGTTAAATATCAACCTCGGGCACAATTTTCTGCAATCGGCGCTGTACGGATTCTCCGCGGCGGTGGGTTTTTCGCTGGTGATGGTGCTGTTCGCCGCTATTCGCGAACGTCTGGTGGTCGCCGATGTCCCTGCCCCGTTTAAGGGTAACGCCATTGCTCTGGTCACCGCAGGGTTAATGTCTCTGGCCTTTATGGGCTTTAGTGGTTTGGTGAAGTTGTAATGACCTTAGTGTGGATTGCCATTGCGGCCATCAGCCTGTTAGGGCTTATTTTTGGCGGCATTCTCGGATACGCTTCACGCCGTTTTGCGGTGGAAGACGATCCGGTGGTAGAGAAAATCGATGAAATTCTGCCGCAGAGTCAGTGCGGCCAGTGCGGCTACCCGGGCTGTCGTCCCTATGCGGAAGCCGTCGGCAGCCAGGGCGAAAAAATTAACCGTTGCGCCCCAGGCGGCGAAGCCGTGATGCTGAAAATCGCCACGCTGCTGAACGTTGAACCGCAGCCTATAGACGGCGAGGAAGAGGCTTCTGAGCCGGTGCGCATGCTGGCGGTGATCGATGAGCCCAACTGTATCGGCTGCACCAAGTGCATTCAGGCCTGTCCGGTTGATGCCATTGTCGGCGCCACCCGCGCGATGCATACCGTCATAAGCGACCTGTGTACCGGCTGTAACCTTTGCGTCGCGCCTTGTCCGACGCAGTGTATTGAATTACGTCCGGTCGCTGAGACGACCGAAAGCTGGAAATGGGATCTGCAGGCCATTCCAGTTCGTATCATTCCAGTGGAACACCATGCTTAAGTTATTCTCCGCGTTCAGAAAGGACAAAATCTGGGACTTCGACGGCGGGATCCATCCTCCGGAGATGAAGACTCAGTCCAATGGCACGCCGCTGCGCCAGGTTCCCCTTGCGCCGCGCTACGTCATCCCGCTGAAACAGCACATCGGTGCCGAAGGCGAACTCAGCGTCACGGTTGGCGAACGCGTTCTGCGCGGCCAGCCGTTAACCCGTGGCTGGGGCCGAATGCTTCCCGTCCATGCGCCAACCTCCGGTATCGTGGTCGCGATTGCTCCCCACTCCACGGCGCATCCTTCGGCTCTCGCAGAGATGAGCGTTATTATCGAGGCCGACGGTGAAGACCGCTGGATCGACCGCGACGGCTGGTGTGACTGGCAGCAGCGAAGCCGTGACGAGCTTATTGAGCGCATTCATGATTTTGGCGTTGCAGGCCTGGGCGGCGCTGGCTTCCCGACCGGCAGCAAGCTGAAAGGCGGCGGCGATAAAATCGACACGCTTATCATCAACGCCGCCGAGTGTGAGCCGTATATCACCGCCGACGACCGCCTGATGCAGGATTGCGCGGCCCAGATCGTCGACGGTATCCGCATTCTGATGCACGTCCTTCAGCCGAAAGAAGTGCTGATTGGCGTCGAAGACAATAAGCCGCAGGCCATTTCGATGATGCGCGCCGTACTCGCTGATGTTCATGGCATCAGCCTGCGCGTCATCCCGACCAAATACCCGTCCGGTGGCGCAAAGCAGCTGACGCAAATTCTGACCGGCAAGCAGGTTCCCCACGGCGGTCGCTCATCTGATATTGGCGTGCTGATGCAGAACGTCGGCACGGCGTTTGCGGTGAAGCGTGCCATCATTGACGGTGAGCCGCTAACCGAACGTGTAGTGACACTCACCGGTGAATCCGTTACCCGTCCGGGCAACGTCTGGGCGCGACTGGGCACGCCGGTTCGTCATTTACTCGAAGATGCTGGCTTCTGCGCCACGCCTGAACAGATGGTGATTATGGGCGGTCCGCTGATGGGCTTCACCCTGCCCTGGCTGGACGTGCCGGTGGTAAAAATCACCAACTGTCTGCTGGCGCCTTCCGCCAGCGAGATGGGCGAAGAGCAGGAAGAGAAAGGCTGCATTCGCTGTAGCGCCTGTGCCGATTCCTGCCCGGCTGATTTGCTGCCGCAGCAGCTGTACTGGTTCAGCAAAGGCCAGCAGCACGACAAAGCTACTGCACACAATCTTTCCGACTGTATTGAGTGTGGGGCCTGTGCATGGGTCTGCCCAAGCAACATTCCGCTGGTGCAGTACTTCCGTCAGGAAAAAGCGGAAATCGCCGCCATTCGCCAGGAAGAAAAACGCGCCGCCGAAGCGAAAGCCCGTTTCGAAGCCCGCGCAGAGCGCCTTGAGCGTGAGAAAGCCGCCCGTCTGGAGCGACACAAACAGGCCGCCGTTCAGCCTGCGGCAAAAGACCAGGCTGCAATCGAAGCGGCCCTGAGCCGGGTTCGTGAAAAACAGCAGCAGGCCACCCAGCCTGTCATCATTCAGGCTGGTGAAAAACCTGACAACAGCGCCGTCATCGCCGCACGTGAAGCACGTAAAGCACAGGCCCGCGCAGCTCAGGCCGAAAAACGCCTTGCTGGCGAGCAGACTGATGCAGCCATCGCAGAACAGCTTTCAGACGCAGTAGATCCACGCAAAGCCGCCGTTGAGGCTGCTATTGCCCGGGCTAAAGCACGCAAGGCTGAACAGCAGGCAACAGCCGAGCCTGTCGCGAAAACCGTTGACCCGCGTAAAGCCGCCGTTGAAGCAGCCATCGCCCGCGCCAAAGCCCGCAAGGCTGAACAGCAGGCAACAGCCGAGCCTGTCCCGGAAACCGTTGACCCGCGTAAAGCCGCCGTTGAAGCAGCTATCGCCCGCGCCAAAGCCCGCAAGGCTGAACAGCAGGCAACAGCCGAGCCTGTCGCGGAAACCGTTGACCCGCGTAAAGCCGCCGTTGAAGCAGCTATCGCCCGCGCCAAAGCGCGCAAGGCCGAACAACAGGCGGCAAATGAATCTGTCGATGAAGCTATTGACCCGCGCAAAGCCGCCGTTGAAGCGGCTATCGCACGCGCAAAGGCGCGTAAAGCAGAAAAACAGGCAGTGAACGAGGAATAAATGGTTTTTAAAATCGCAAGCTCCCCTTATACCCATAACCATCGCCAGACCTCGCGAATTATGCTGCTGGTGCTGCTGGCGGCTATTCCAGGCATCGCTGTACAGACCTGGTTTTTCGGCTGGGGCACGCTGATTCAGCTCCTGCTGGCAAGCGTGACGGCCTGGGGCGCCGAAGCGGCTATTTTGCGTCTGCGTAAGCAGAGTATCGGGCAAACGCTTAGCGATAACTCGGCTCTGCTGACCGGCCTGCTGCTGGCGATCAGTATTCCTTCTACCGCCCCCTGGTGGATGATTGTGCTCGGCACGGCGTTCGCGGTAATCATAGCCAAACAGCTTTACGGCGGCCTCGGTCACAATCCCTTTAACCCGGCAATGATCGGCTACGTCGTGCTGCTGATCTCCTTCCCGGTGCAGATGACTTCCTGGCTGCCGCCGCAGGCGATCGCAGCAAATACGCCAGGCTTTATGGACGTCGTGCAGATAATTTTCAGCGGCCACACGGCAGCAGGTGCCGATATCAATACCCTGCGCATGGGCGTTGACGGCATCAGCCAGGCGACGCCGCTCGACAACTTCAAAACGTCTCTGCATGCGGGTCACAGCGTGAATGAGATCCTCAACGGAGCCATTTACCGTGGCGCGCTGGCGGGCATTGGCTGGCAGTGGGTGAACGTGGCATACCTGCTGGGTGGTCTGTTCCTGATCTGGCAGCGAACCATTCGCTGGCACATTCCGGTGAGTTTCCTGCTGACGCTGGCGATTTGCTCTACGCTCGGCTGGATCTTCTCCCCGGAGAGCCTGGCTTCTCCGCAGATGCATATGCTGTCCGGCGCCACCATGCTGGGCGCCTTCTTCATTCTGACCGACCCGGTGACGGCCTCGACGACCAACCGTGGGCGCCTGGTATACGGTGCGCTGGCGGGCCTGCTGGTGTGGCTGATTCGCAGCTTTGGCGGCTATCCGGACGGCGTGGCCTTCGCCACCCTGCTCGCCAATATCACCGTTCCGCTGATTGACTACTACACGCGCCCACGCGTTTACGGACACCGCTGAGACCGACCATGCTGACAACGATTCGCAAACACGGCATCACGCTGGCTCTCTTCGCCGCCGGCGCTACCGGAACGACTGCCATCATCAACCAGATGACCAAAAACACCATTGACAGCCAGGCGGCAAAGCAGCAGATGGCGCTGTTCGACCAGGTCATTGTGCCGGGTAGCTATAATAACGATCTGCTGAAAAGCTGTTACCTGCTGAACGATCCGGCGCTCGGTAAAGGCACCCATAAAGTCTATATTGCGCGTAAAGACGACGCACCGGTTGCGGTCGTAATGGAAGCCACGGCACCCGACGGTTATTCCGGCGCAATTCAACTGCTGGTCGGGGCTGATTTCAACGGCACCGTGCTCGGTACACGTGTAACGGAACATCACGAAACGCCGGGCCTGGGTGATAAAATTGAGATGAAGCACGGCGACTGGATCACGCGTTTTGCCGGGAAAATCATTCACGGCACAGACGACAGCCATTGGGCGGTGAAAAAAGACGGCGGTGATTTTGATCAGTTTACCGGTGCGACCATCACGCCGCGCGCGGTGGTTAACGCGGTGAAACGTGCAGGCCTGTTTGCGCAGACTTTACCGGCACAGATAAACGAACTCCCCCCTTGTGAAGAGTAAATCATGAGCGAAATTAAAGACGTCATCGTCCAGGGATTATGGAAAAACAACTCCTCGCTGGTACAGCTTTTGGGCCTTTGCCCGCTACTGGCGGTCACATCTACTGCTACCAATGCGCTCGGGTTGGGACTGGCGACCACCCTGGTGCTGACCCTGACCAACCTGTTTATCTCCCTGCTGCGTAAGTGGACGCCGCCGGAGATCCGCATTCCCATTTACGTGATGATCATTGCCTCGGTGGTGAGCTCAGTGCAGATGCTGATTAACGCCTATGCCTTTGGGCTCTATCAGTCACTCGGCATTTTTATTCCGCTTATCGTGACCAACTGTATCGTGGTAGGACGTGCGGAAGCCTTCGCCGCCAAAAAAGGCCCTATGCTTTCGGCGCTGGATGGTTTTTCCATCGGCCTGGGAGCAACCTGCGCGATGTTCGTGCTGGGATCCCTGCGCGAAATTTTAGGTAACGGCACGCTGTTTGACGGCGCCGACGGCCTGCTGGGCGGCTGGGCCAAAGCGCTGAGAATCGAAGTGTTCCATACCGATACGCCGTTCCTGCTGGCGATGCTGCCGCCGGGCGCATTTATCGGCCTTGGCATGCTGCTGGCGATCAAATACCTTATCGATCAGCGCGCGAAGCAGAAAGCCAGCACCGTGCGTAACCATTGTGAAGTGACACCGGACGTGAAAACCACCACAGGGAAAGCCTGATGAATAAAGAGAAGCGTCATGAAATCCTGACCCGATTGCGTGACAACAATCCGCATCCCACAACCGAACTGAATTTCTCCACGCCTTTTGAACTGCTGATTGCCGTCCTGCTTTCGGCCCAGGCCACAGACGTCAGCGTTAACAAAGCGACCGCGAAGCTCTATCCGGTAGCGAATACGCCGGAAGCGATGCTGGCACTCGGCGTAGACGGCGTAAAGGAATACATCAAAACCATCGGCCTGTTTAACAGCAAGGCTGAGAACGTGATTAAAACCTGCCGCATTTTGATTGAACAGCACGGAAGCATGGTCCCGGAAGACAGAGCCGCGCTGGAAGCCCTGCCCGGCGTCGGGCGCAAAACGGCAAACGTGGTGCTGAACACCGCCTTCGGCTGGCCAACGATTGCCGTTGATACCCACATTTTCCGCGTCTGTAACCGCACCAACTTTGCGCCAGGGAAAAACGTTGAGCAGGTGGAAGAAAAGCTACTGAAGGTCGTTCCTGCCGAATTCAAAGTGGACTGCCATCACTGGTTGATCCTGCACGGCCGCTACACCTGCATCGCCCGCAAGCCACGCTGCGGCTCCTGCCTGATTGAAGATCTGTGTGAATTTAAAGAGAAAGTCGATTTCTGACTGCTTTAACGCCGTGTCGCAATCCGGCGTTTCTCCCCTGCATTTACCCCATACCTCCCTGCAATGATAACGAATAATCCGGTGGTTAATCGTCCGGACAGGTTAATCGTTTTTTTCTCAGCTGAATTTTCTATACAAATGTGATCTGGATCACCACGATAACATCAGGTTACTTATTTGTTATCAAATCGCAGCCAAGCCTTTGCTGATGCAGGGGTTAGTCGTTTTTTAACCAGACATATCACCACTATTTTTAGGATTAATGGCCTATATAACTACACCACAGGCAAAACAGCAGAACATATCGCCACAAGGCGAAGAAACGGGCTCGCTTTTAGTGAAAAAATCTGGATGGAGCGAAACGGCAAAGTTAAACACTAAATAACATTTGTATGAACGGACGATTATAACGCCTCCGTTATGTGTAACAGAGTATTACAAACCCCTTGTGCGATCGCCCCGGATAGTGAACATTACCTGCCGTTTTCCCCTCCAAGAATAACTATAAGGCGGATGTCGAAACGAACGTCACGCCCACCACCCCCGTTAATATGGGATGTAAAAAAGAGGTATAAGTGTCTACTGCAAACAATAAACCAACAGACGAAAGCGTGAGTCTTAACGCTTTCAAACAGCCAAAAGCGTTCTACCTGATTTTCTCCATTGAACTTTGGGAACGTTTTGGCTTCTACGGCCTGCAAGGGATTATGGCCGTTTACCTGGTAAAACAACTGGGTATGTCAGAAGCGGACTCTATTACGCTGTTCTCCTCTTTCAGTGCTCTGGTCTATGGTCTGGTTGCCGTTGGCGGCTGGCTGGGCGATAAAGTCCTGGGTACCAAACGCGTTATCATGCTCGGTGCCGTCGTTCTGGCGATCGGTTATGCGCTGGTGGCTTTCTCCGGTCACGACGCGGCGGTGGTTTATATGGGTATGGCGACCATTGCGGTCGGTAACGGCCTGTTCAAAGCTAACCCGTCTTCCCTGCTCTCTACCTGCTACGATAAAAACGACCCGCGTCTGGACGGTGCATTCACCATGTACTACATGTCCGTGAACATCGGTTCCTTCTTCTCTATGCTGGCGACCCCGTGGCTTGCCGCGAAATACGGCTGGAGCACCGCGTTTGCCCTGAGCGTGGTCGGTATGCTGATCACCGTGGTGAACTTCGCGTTCTGCCAGAAATGGGTTAAGCAGTACGGTTCTAAACCTGACTTCGCACCGGTACACGTTGGCAAACTGCTGGCAACTATCGTCGGCGTTGTGGTGCTGGTCACCATCGCAACCTGGCTGCTGCATAACCAGGGCGTTGCTCGTGCGGTTCTGGGTGTTGTTGCTCTGGGTATCATCTGCATCTTCGCTAAAGAAGCCTTTGCGATGAAAGGCGCCGCGCGTCGTAAGATGATTGTAGCCTTCCTTCTGATGCTGGAAGCGATTGTCTTCTTCGTGCTCTACAGCCAGATGCCAACCTCTCTGAACTTCTTTGCTATCCGCAACGTTGAGCATTCTATTCTGGGTATCGCATTCGAGCCGGAGCAGTTCCAGGCCCTGAACCCGTTCTGGATCATGATTGGTAGCCCGATTCTGGCCGCTATCTACAACAAGATGGGCGACCGTCTGCCGATGCCGCACAAGTTTGCCGTCGGTATGGTGCTGTGCTCCGGTGCGTTCCTGGTTCTGCCGCTGGGCACCAAGTTCGCCACCGACGCGGGTATCGTTTCCGTTAACTGGCTGATTCTGAGCTATGCGCTGCAGTCTATCGGCGAGCTGATGATCTCCGGTCTGGGCCTGGCAATGGTCGCACAGCTGGTTCCACAGCGCCTGATGGGCTTCATCATGGGTAGCTGGTTCCTGACAACAGCGGGAGCCGCAATTATCGCAGGTAAAATCGCGAACCTGATGGCTGTTCCGGAAAACGTAACCGATCCGCTGATGTCCCTGAACGTCTACGGTGATGTGTTCCTGAAAATCGGTATCGCTACCGGCGTTATCGCGGTGCTGATGATGCTGACCGCACCGAAGCTGAACCGCATGACGCTCGACGATGATGCTGCTACCGCAAAAGCGCGCGAGACCGCAACGGCGTAAGCCTCATCCGGAAAACGAAAAATTCAGCCGCTGACACGTTCAGCGGCTTTTTTTTGTTCGCGCTAAATGCGATGAACCTTGTTTTTTACCTGTCGCCACATCAGGATAGAGAGCACATCTGTGTCCAAAGGAGTTCGTCATGAAATTGTTCTACAAGCCCGGTGCCTGTTCTCTCGCTTCTCACATCGCTTTGCGTGAAAGCGGCATGGACTTCTCGCTGGTAGGCGTTGATCTTGCGAAAAAGCAGCTGGAAAACGGGGAAGATTTTTGGCAGGTCAACCCAAAAGGTCAGGTGCCAGCCCTGCTGCTGGATGACAACACGCTGCTGACCGAGGGCGTGGCGATTATGCAGTATATCGCCGACACCAAAGCAGACCGCCAGCTGCTGGCCCCTGCGGGCAGCATTGCGCGCTATAAGACGCTGGAGTGGCTCAACTACATCGCGACAGAGCTGCACAAAGGCTTTACGCCGCTGTTCCGTCCTGATACTCCGGAAGACTTCAAACCGACCGTCCGCGCCCTGCTTGAGAAGAAACTGAGCTACGTGAACGACTCACTGCGCGACAACGAGTGGATTAGCGGAAATCGCTTTACCATTGCCGATGGTTACCTGTTTACCGTTCTGCGCTGGGCCCGTGCCGTTAAACTCGACATGAGCGGCCTGAAAAACATTGAAGCCTATATGGCACGCGTTGCCGCTCGCCCGGGCGTGACGGCGGCTTTGGCGGCTGAAGGGTTAAGCTGATCGTTTCAGACAGACGTAAAAAAGGCCGCTTATGCGGCCTTTTGTTTGGCTGGTTGCCTGACGGCGCTTCGCTTAGACAGGCCTACGAATATAACGCTTTTAGTAGGCCCGGTAAGCCCACGCTGCCGGGCTTCTGTATTATTTCCAGCACACCAGGCAGTAGTTTTTCTTACCGCGACGCAGCAGCGTGTAACGTCCGAAGAGGCGATCGCTGTCGGCGAAGGTGTATTCCGGGTCAGTCTGCTTTTCACCGTTGATGGTGACCGCGTTGGAGGCGATAGTTTTACGTGCCTGACCACGGGATGGCTGAAGTTCGGAATCCACCAGCGCCTGCATCAGGTCGGCACCTTTTTCCATTTCGACCATCGGCACACCGTCCTGCGCCAGCTGCTCGAAGTCCGCTTCGCTAAGGTCGCTCAGCGTACCGTTGAACAGGCTTGCGGTGATGCGTTTCGCTGCTTCCAGGCCTTCTTCGCCGTGAACCAGGCGCGTCACCTGCTCTGCCAGTACATACTGGGCACGCGGCGCTTTGCCGCTGTTTTTGTCTTCTTCTTCCAGGGCATTGATTTCAGCAATGTCCATGAAGGTGAAGAACTTCAGGAAGCGATACACGTCCGCATCTGCGGTGTTGATCCAGAACTGGTAGAATTTGTACGGGCTGGTTTTCTTCGGATCCAGCCATACCGCACCACCTTCGGTTTTGCCGAATTTGGTGCCGTCGGCTTTGGTGATCAGCGGCACGGTCAGGCCAAACACCTGATTCTGGTGCAGACGACGGGTCAGATCGATGCCGGAGGTGATGTTACCCCACTGGTCGGAGCCACCGATTTGCAGCGCCACGCCGTGCAGGTTATTCAGGCAGGCGAAGTCGTAGCCCTGCAGCAGGTTGTAGGAGAATTCGGTAAAGGAGATCCCCTGATCGTCACGGTTCAGACGCTGCTTCACCGCTTCCTTGTTGATCATCTGGTTAACGGAAAAGTGTTTACCGATGTCGCGCAGGAAGGTCAGCACGTTCATGCCACCGAACCAGTCGTAGTTGTTCGCCGCAATGGCGGAGTTGCTGCCGCAGTCGAAATCAAGGAAAGGCGCCACCTGCTTACGGATTTTCTCCACCCATTCCTGAACGGTGTCTTCGGTGTTCAGCTTACGCTCTGCGGCCTTGAAGCTTGGATCGCCGATAAGACCAGTAGCTCCACCGACCAGCGCCACAGGCTTGTGGCCCGCTTCCTGGAAGCGTTTCAGGCATAACAGGGGAACAAGATGCCCCAAATGCAAGCTGTCAGCGGTAGGATCGAAGCCGCAATAGAGCGCGATCGGGCCCTGCGCCAGTCGCTCTGCTAACGCATCCTCGTCCGTCACCTGAGCCACAAGGCCCCGCTCTTGCAATTGTTTAATCAAGTTACTGCTCGCCATCAAAGTCTCCATGTATAAAACAGACTGCACCTTAGCCGGTACACGACGTTTCGCCATTTGCGAAAGGCCCATAGAATAAAACGCCAGCCCGTGTTGTGCCAGCGCTTAACGCAACAAATATGGGATCACGGCGCGAGGCGGTCAATTTTCCAGGCGTCGCCTTCGCGCTGATACATAAATCGATCGTGCAGACGGTGTTCACCGCCCTGCCAGAACTCCATCGACTCAATGCTGATGCGGTATCCGCCCCAGAAGCTCGGCAGCGGCACTTCGCCCTGCTGGAACTTTTGCTTAAGCTCAAGGAATTTGCTTTCGAGGATCCCGCGCGCCGAAATACGGCTGGACTGCTTCGACACCCAGGCACCGATCTGGCTGTCGCGTGGGCGGCTGTGGAAGTATTTCACTACCTCAATTGTCGACAGACGCTCGGCTTTGCCGGTTACCATCACCTGACGCTCCAGCATATGCCAGGGGAACAGCAGGCTGATGCGCGGATTTTGTTCGAGATGATGCGCTTTACGGCTGCCCAGGTTGGTATAGAACACCAGCCCTTTTTCGTCGTAGTGCTTGAGCAGCACAATACGCTGATAAGGTTGACCGTTTTCGTCGACGGTGGCTACCACCATTGCAGTCGGATCGGCCAGCCTGGCCTCGCAGGCCTGGCCCAGCCAGCGCTCAAACAGCGCCAGAGGTTCAGCGGGAAGATCGCGGCGGCGCAGGCCGCCACGGGTATACTCACGGCGCAGATGCGCGATTTGCTGCAGATCGTCGTTGTCAGACATGGCGTTTTCGATGTTGTCTTCAGGTGGCGCTATTGTGCGCCGCCCTCAGTAAAATCTCAACGCTTCGGATTTTGCAACTGGCAGTTATTCAGTACGATACGGTCACGTTTGTAGACCGTCGCACTGTCGCCCTTCGACCAGAAGACATAGATACCGTCGGTGTATCGCGCACCGGAGGCAGAAATGCCCTGCGTCAGCGTTTGCTGCTGATTATCATAGATGAAACTCACCTGCTGGCGAGTGTTGTTCAGGTGAACGGTAAGCGGCTTTTCGTCACACTTATATTCGAGGGTATCTGTGTTCATTCGCTCCACAAACTGGCTGTAGTAGCTACATCCGGAGAGCATCAGGGGTAATATCAGCGTGACTGCAGCGAGGGGTATTTTTTTCATTGGCTTGCCTTAAGACTTTCCCGGTCCCGGAGGGCTGATGCCCTCCCATTACGCGGCTATTGTATCGGCAATGTGAAAACGACTCAGTCAGTTAACTCTGATTCTGCACCGGGTTGGCAGGGAAAATAGCGCCCAGTACCGTCGACTCGCTGGCGCCTGTTACGGAAGGTAAATTCCCCGGCAGGCCGTTCAGCGTACGCCAGGCAAGCCAGGCAAACGCCAGCCCTTCCATATCATCGCCGCTGACGCCTGCTTCGTCGGTTGTCGACACTTCCGTTCCCGGTAGCAGTCCTGCGAGACGCGCCATCAGCAGCGGATTACGGCTACCACCACCGCACACCAGTAAACGTTCGCAGCCGCCGCTCAGCAGCACCTGTTCGCTGATGGTTACGGCAGTGAGCTCCGTCAGTGTAGTCATCACGTCTTTAGCCGCCAGCCCTGGGTGCTTCGCCAGCTGGCGTTCCAGCCACCCATAGTTGAAATATTCACGCCCGGTGCTTTTCGGCGCCGGTAGTGCAAACCACGGATCGCTCAGCATCTCCTGGAGCAGCGGAAGGATCACCTTCCCTGAGCTTGCCCACTCGGCGTCTTTGTCGTAAGGCTTGCCGCACTGACGCCAAATCCAGGCATCCATCAGCATATTACCCGGCCCGGTATCGTGCCCTTTTACCGGCAGACCAGGACACAGCATGGACAGATTCGCGATGCCGCCGATATTCAGCACAATGCGCCGCTCCTGCGGGTCAGCAAGAAGCGCGTGGTGAAAGGCGGGCACCAGCGGCGCCCCCTGCCCGCCCAGCGCAATATCGCGGCGGCGGAAATCACCCACTACCGTGACGCCAGTACGAGCGGCAACAATGTTGTTGTCACCAATTTGCAGCGTATGCGGCGCCTCGCCGTCGGGCTCATGCCAGACCGTCTGACCGTGGCAGCCAATGGCTATCACGTCGCTTGCTTTAAGGTTTTCCTGTGCCATCAAAGCCAGCACGGCATCGGCGAACAAGTGGCCAAGGCGTGTGTCCAGTTGCCCATACTGCGACAGCGTCAGCTGCTGCCCCTGACAGATTGCCAGAATGGCTTCTTTCAGCGCAATGGGAATGGGGTACGACAGGCTGGCCTGTTGTGCAACCATGTTATCGTCCATTGCCGCCAGCACCACATCGACACCGTCAAGGCTGGTCCCCGACATCACACCTATATAGCGACCCGATTTCATACGCCTTCCTTAGTTCGTGACTGAGAGCCATCAATGAAACATAAACACTTTCTTAATGCCATGATCCAATAACAAAATTTCACAATTGGGCCTTCTGTCAGCGTCAATCAGGCGTCTGCGCCTGGTGGTGCAACGGTGGTTTAACCTTGGTTAAGCACAAAGCGTGTACAATTTTAAACAGATCATCGCAGAACATATGATCTGCGACGCAGAATTGCCATATAATTGCGGTGTACGGATGCTCTCAAGAGCGTTTCTTGGTGAACAGGAGATTCATAAATGATGTTACGTGTTTTGGCCGTTTCAATGATTGGTTTCACGCTTGCAGGTTGTGTCAGCAGCAGCGGCCTCTCCGGGGACGTGTATTCTGCATCCGAAGCCAAGCAGGTTCAGAATGTCACCTACGGGACGATTGTCCACACGCGTCCGGTGCAAATTCAGGGCGGTGATGATTCTAACGTCATCGGCGCAATTGGCGGTGCGGTACTGGGTGGCTTCCTCGGTAATACCATCGGGGGCGGTACAGGCCGGTCACTGGCAACCGCAGCGGGTGCTGTAGCAGGCGGCGTCGCGGGCCAGGGTGTCCAGGGGGCGGTGAACAAAACCCAGGGCGTTGAGCTGGAAATCCGCAAAGACGATGGCAACACCATCATGGTTGTGCAGAAACAGGGCGATACCCGTTTCTCCGCAGGCCAGCGCGTCGTGATGGCAAGCAATGGCAGCCAGGTGACCGTTTCACCACGCTAATTATCCGGCGTGTGGCGTATAGCCACACGCTTTTATTTACCTCCACGCATCTCATCTTCTTTTATTCACATTTTCTGCATCAAACTTACACTACGACATATAACTTATTATTTTTCTGAAAGCAGACTTGCGCCTGCGCAATATTTACCTCTCGTGAATATTTTACACTTCATCTGTTCCAGGCCGATGCCTGCTTTTATTGGTGCTGCTCTTTGCAATACCGCACGTTGAGATTTTTAATATGCTTGGCAATAAATCCTTCCCGTTTAGGCGGTTAATGGTTTTCTTTGGCGCAACCCTTTTCCTTATCGGTTTATTACATCTTATTTCAAGCCAGGTCATTTATCGTATTCCTACGATGACTCCGGCACTTTTCCCGGTGATGACCATTTTCCTGATGGTGTTCCACATTCTCATTGCCAGCTTTATGCTGATGAAATACCTGTGCGATAAGCACCGTTTATACCTGATGGCGATTGCCTGCGCCTTTGGCGGCTCGTCGGTGCTGATGCTCGGCACCCTCAGCAGCTACGCTGACTGGCTGCTCTGCGCATCCGTTTCAAGCGTGAATGTCAATGACGCCCTCATCTATTATTTTTTCCGTAACGTCATGATGGCAATATTGTTCACCACTTCAACATTTCTGTACAAATATCGCCATAGTGATATTCATACTCGCCGTAATCATATCCTTATTCTTACCGGACTTATCGGCTTTACCGTCATAACGTTGATTTTTTCCTGGTTATATTCAAGTCGTTCAGAGGGAATGAGTCTTGAACTTGTTGATAAATTGACTAAAATATTTACACCGCTATGGCATAACTATCTGACTGGCGGAATGGTTGCGCTTTGGTGTTTGACGTTAATCATTATGTTGGCGATGACCCGCCTGCGAAATATTTTCTGGTACAGCGGCTATCTGTTTTGCACGTTTTATATATTCATGCTCTTCCTGCTGCTGCCTGCCGTCTCCACTGAAGGATATTCCTGGTATCAGTCGCGTCTGTTTGAAACAACCGCAACGCTGTTCCTTATTTTTGTTCTGCTCTGCGACGTATTTACTTTGTATAAAGAATCTAACAGCAAGTATGAAGACTCTTACCAAAACTCCATCCGTGACCCGATGACGCGCCTGTTTAATCGCAGCTTCTTCTATGACAGCCTGAAGCGCCATATGGCTGAAGTTTCACAGGAAAAGCCTGTGTCGGTTATCGTCTGCGATCTGGACCACTTCAAGCGCATCAATGACAACTATGGCCACCTGCAGGGAGATAAGGTGATTCAGTTTGTCGCTGGAATTTTACAGGATACAACCCGGAAACAGGACGTTGCGGCCCGTATCGGCGGTGAAGAGTTTGCCCTGCTGCTGACGGACACCGATACCAGTGACGCACTGCAAATTGCCGAGCGGATCCGTCAGACGGTCTATCAGCATGATGAAGTAAGCAGCAACGGCCATCTTCCGGAGAAAATCACTATCAGCATGGGTCTGTTTACTGCCACACAAAAAGAAGCTGAACAGGAGGTTTGCGTTCAGCGCGCAGATGAAGCGATGTATCAGGCAAAAGAACAGGGCCGCAACCGGGTGGTTGTCTGGCTGAATTAAGAAAAAAGGCCCTGCTGTGCAGGGCCTTGTGTATTCGATGAGCTGGCGCTTAATCTCTGGCCTGTAGCTCATTGATGTTCTGCTCCAGCTTACGAATGAGCCCAAGCAGAAGGTCGAGCTCTTCAGGCGAAATCCCGGAAAGAATTTCTCCCCGCGTTTTACGGATCACCGCTTCCATATCTTCAATCAGCGGCTCGGCTTTCTCCGTCAGCTTGATACGTTTGGCACGGCGGTCATTAGCGCAGGTTTGACGCGAAATCAGACCTTTCTCTTCCAGCTGATCCAGCGTACGAACCAGAGAAGGCTGCTCAATGCCGATAGCCTTAGCCAGTTGAATTTGCGACTGTTCTGGCGGTAGCTGATGAATATTATGCAGCGTGACCCAGTGCGTCTGCGTTAATTCCAGAGGTTTCAGGCGATGGTCAATCAGAGCACGCCAAATGCGCACCAGTCGTGCCAGATCAGAACCCAGTGGCGATTCCAATTTCATCTCCTTATAATTAGCTTGCTAAGTTATTATACTGATTTTAGACTAGTGTGCAGCATTTAAATGACCAAAACAAATGTATCGCCTCATCCGCAGGCTGACACAATGATTTACACTGTTTACTATTCCGACCTGTCACCACAGGTTTGCGGTAATGGCACATTTGCAAAGGATTTTGTTCGTGGAGCTAACCTTTAACACACCCGGATTCCCGCTACAGGATTTAATCGTCGGCGCGTCCATCTATTTCCCTCCCTTGTTTAAAGCGGTGCTGCTCGGTTTCCCGATCTGGCTTATCGCCCATCGGCTGCTGCGCGACTGGATGTACGCAGGTGACGTCTGGCATCCGCTCTTAATGGATCTCTCCCTGTTCGCGCTGGCGGTTTGCACGGCGCTGATGCTGATCGTTGCGTGGTAAAATAACCTGATGAAAAAACTAAAATATTTCTCCACGCTCCTCGTTGCGGCGCTGGCTCTGATTGCCGTCTGGCTGGTCTGGAACTACTACATGCAATCGCCCTGGACGCGCGACGGGAAAATTCGCGCCGAGCAGGTCAGCATCACGCCGCAGATTTCCGGCAGCATTACCGAGCTGAACGTGCGCGATAACCAGCAGGTCAAAGCTGGCGATGTGCTGTTCAGACTGGATGCCACCCCCTTCCGCATTGCGGTGATGAACGCGAAAGCGCAGCAGGCTAAAGCGGTGTCGGATATGGCAAAAGCGCAGGCCGATCGGGACAAAGCACTGGCGGATATGGCGAAGGCTCGTCACGAAGCGGATCGCCGCCGTGATCTGCCGAAAAACTTCATTTCTGCAGAAGATCTCGATACGGTGAACATTGCGCTGCAAACGGCAAAAGCCAATGCTGAGGCCGCCGCAGCCAGCGTCGCCGCCGCGAAAGCCAGTGCGGATGCAGCCAGCGCAGAGCTTGAACATGCCAACTGGCAACTCTCACAAACCGACGTCAAGGCACCTGTGGACGGCTGGGTCACCAATATGTCCACCCGAACGGGGGATTACGCCTCCGTTGGCCGCCCTGTCTTTGCGTTGATCGACAGCCACTCGTTTTACGTGCTCGGTTATTTTGAGGAAACAAAACTGCGCCATATCCAGCCTGGCGTACCGGCAAACGTCACGCTTTACAGCAACGGACAAACGTTACAGGGTCACGTAGCCAGCATTGGCCGGGCAATTACTGATCAAAGCGTTGGCGCTGACGGCAGCCTCGTGGCTGACGTCAAACCCACCATTCCGTGGGTAAGGCTGGCGCAGCGCGTACCGGTGCGCATTGAGTTCGATAAGCTGCCTCAGGATATTGTTCTGGTTTCCGGCACCACCTGTACCGTCTCACTCGGCGGTGAGTAATGAATTTTCCGGCGTTCTCCTGGCAATCACTCCCCTGGGTAAAAGCAACGCGCCCACAGTGGCGCTACGCCCTGCGCAACGGCATTGCGATGTGCCTGGCCCTGAGCTTTGCCTACTATATCAATCTCGATCAGCCCTACTGGGCGATGACCTCTGCTGCCGTCGTCAGCTTTCCGACCGTCGGCGGGGTAATCAGTAAAAGTCTTGGCCGCATCGCCGGAAGTCTGCTTGGCGCCTGCGCCGCCATTCTGATTGCCGGTCATACCCTGACCGATCCGTGGCTGTTCCTCTTAGGCCTGTCAGCGTGGATTGCGTTCTGCACCTGGACCTGCGCGATGTACATGAATAATGTCGCCTACGCCTTCCAGCTTGCGGGATATACCTGCGCGATCATCGCGTTTCCCATGGTCAACGTGGTAGATGCCACCCATATCTGGGACATTGCTCAGGCCCGCGTATGCGAGGTCATACTTGGGATTCTGTGCGGCGCGATGATGATGATGATCATGCCCAGCACCTCCGACGGGACGGCGCTGCTGACGGCGCTGAAAAAAATGCACGCCCGCATTCTCGAACATGCCAGCCTGCTGTGGCAGCCGGAAAACAGCGATGCCGTTCGCACCGCCCATGAAAGCATGATCGGCCAAATTCTGACGATGAACCTGCTGCGCATTCAGGCCTTCTGGAGCCACTATCGCTTTCGTCGTCAGAACAGCCTGCTGAACGCGCTCCTTCACCAGCAGCTCCGTCTGACCAGCGTGATTTCCAGCCTTCGTCGTATGCTGGTCAACTGGCCCGATTCTCCGAAGAACATCCGCGAGGTCCTTGAGAACCTGTTTGTCGAACTGGCGCGCCCCAACGCGGATGCTTACACGGTGGCACGGATCATTGCTCCGCTGGCACCGCACGACCCTCAGGATTTCCGCCATCGTGCATTCTGGCAAAGGCTGCGTTATTTTTGCCGTATCTATCTGAGCACCAACCGCTGGATCCTGCGGCTGGAAAACGCCTCGGCCATCACTGAATTTGACGTACCGGCAGCGCCTGCGCTCGCCCGCCGGACCGACCACGCCGAAGCGCTATGGAATGGTATTCGCACCTTTTGTGCGCTGGTTGCCGTAGGCGCATGGGCCATCAATACGCAGTGGTCTTCAGGTCCGGCCGCGCTGACGCTGGCGGCCATCTGCTGCGTCCTGTACTCCGTTTCACCTTCGCCCTTCAACTCGCTGACGTTGCTGTTGCGCACCCTGCTGTGGCTTTCGCTGTTCAGCTTTGCGGTGAAGTTTGGCCTGATGGTTCAGATAAGCGATCTGTGGCAGTTCCTGCTGTTTCTGTTCCCCCTCATCATTACGATGCAGCTGTTCAAGTTACAGATGCCGAAATATGCGGGGCTGTGGGGGCAACTGATTGTATTTATGGGGTCGTTTATCTCAGTGACGAATCCGCCAGTCTATGATTTCGGTGGTTTTCTGAACGACAATCTGGCAAAAATTATCGGCGTAGGTATGGCGTGGCTGGCTTTCGCCGTGCTGAAACCGGGCTCGGATGCGCGTAAAAGCCGCCGACACATCCGAGCGTTACGGCGTCACTTTGTCGATCAGCTCAGCCGCCATCCGCAGCACAGCGAGCACGAATTTGAATCGCTGGTTTATCACTACATCAGTCAACTCAGCAACAGCCAGGACCTCCTCGCCCGCCGCTGGCTACTGCGCTGGGGCGTGGTGCTGCTGAACTGTTCCCATGTTGTCTGGCAGCTTCGCGACTGGGAAACACGTTCCGACCCGCTGGTTCAGGTGAGGGATCTGTGTATCAGCCTGCTGCGGGATGTGATGAGCGAGCGTGGCGTCCAGCAGCGCCCACTGGCCTCTGCGCTGACGGAACTACAGCGAATTTATGAAACGCTCGGCCACCACCACCAGCCCGCAGCTCGCGAACTGGCGTCGATTGTCTGGCGCCTGTACTGTTCGTTACTCCAGCTGGAACAGGCTCCGCCGGAAGGCACGCTCGTAGAAAGCGCTACCTGATAACGCCGCAGGCATAGCGTGCGCCTCCACCGCCCAGCGGTTTGGGTTGATCGGACATATTATCGCCACCAACGTGGATCATTAGCGCTTTGCCTTTGATTTCATCCAGTTTTTTCAGGCGAGGAGCAAGAACCGGCTGAGTAGCCTTACCGTCATTGTTGACCACCAGCACCGGCAAATCGCCGAGATGCCCCATGCCGTTTGGTCCTTCATGCTTACCCGAATGGTCGGGATCCAGATGCCCGCCTGCCGCTTCGGCAGCGCTGGCTTTACCCTCTTTCATTGCGGGTTGACAGCTCCCTTTGGCGTGAACGTGAAAACCATGTTCTCCCGGCGGCAAGGCTTTGAGGTCGGGCGCAAATTCCAGCCCTTTATCCGTCTCGGTAATTTTCACCTCGCCAATGGATTGCCCAACGCCCTGGGAAGTGACCAGATTCATCTCCACATCCGTACTGGCCGCGTACGCGCCCGTGGAAATGACCATCGCAATTAACGTGAGAGTGACTCGTTGCATAGAACCTCCAAAAAGAAAGTGTCCCTGATAAGTCTATACCAGGGACACTTTTTTGGACGGAACCAGAGCGTAAAGCGGAATTAAGGTACGTCGTAGCCGAGCGCGGCTTTACGAATGCGGAACCACTGTTGGCGGGTCATCTCCAGATGCTCTGCCGCAATGGCGGAACGCACGCGTTCAATTTTACCTGAGCCAATGATAGGCAATGGCTGAGACGGTAAGCGCATCACCCAGGCGTAGACCACCTGCTCAATGCTTTCTGCATTCAGTTCTTTCGCTACCTGAGCCAGCTCATCGCGCAGCGGCTGATATTTGTCGTCATTGAACAGGCTACCGCCGCCGAGGCAGGACCACGCCATCGGACGCACGCGCAGCTGCTGCAGCTGATCGAGCGTGCCGTCCAGCAACAGCGGCTGGTGCACCGGCGAAAGCTCAACCTGATTAGTGGCAAGCGTAAACGGCAGGCGCGACTGCAACAGAGAGAACTGCGCAGGCGTGAAGTTTGAGACGCCAAAGTGGCGCACCTTGCCGCTCTGGTGCAGTTCAGTAAACGCTTCCGCGACTTCGTCGGCATCCATCAGCGGATCCGGACGGTGGATCAGCAGTAAATCGAGGTGATCCGTCGCCAGATTTTTCAGCGACTGCTCCGCACTGCGCACGATATGGTCGCGATCGGTAATGTAGTGGCCAATGACGTTTTCCGGATTCGCGGTAGTCGCGATACCACACTTGCTGACCACTTCCATACGGGAACGCAGGTGCGGAGCCAGCTTCAGGGCTTCACCAAAGGCCGCTTCGCACAGGTAGCCGCCGTAAATATCTGCGTGATCGACCGTGGTAACACCCAGATCCAGATGTTCTTCAATAAAGCTGACCAGCTGCTGCGGGGACATGTTCCAGTCCATCAGGCGCCAGTAGCCCATTACAAAGCGGGAGAATTCCGGGCCGTTTGGCGCGAGGGTAATACGCTGAACCATAAATGCTTCCTCAACAGAAAAATTTCATCGAGTATACGCACATTCAGCGCTAAAACAGTGAGGGCTGATCGGGTTCTTCAGGTATTGTGGGTTTGTTTGCGCGGATTTTGCGCAGAAGACGCTGGCGACACAGGCGTAGCACCTCCTGTTTCTGAGCATCGGTGAACTGCTGCCAGTTGAAGCGCTCTTCGCGGCTACGCAGGCAGCCGCGGCAATAGCCACGCTCATCAGACTGACAAATACCCCGGCAAGGACTTTGAACCGGGAAAAACTCCAGCTGCTCTGCCACATCGCCCCCCTGTTTTCCGCTTACTGTCATTGAAGCCTGATAATGCGCATCCTGCAACCCTTCACACTTTTCACTTGCATTAGACCGATCGGTCTACTACATTGAGCGCCATGAACAGACCAATCGAACACGACACCCGCGAACACATCCTCGCCACCGGCGAGAGCCTGTGCATGCATCGCGGCTTTACCGGAATGGGCCTGAGCGAGCTCCTGAAAACGGCGGAAGTGCCGAAGGGTTCGTTCTATCACTATTTCCGCTCTAAAGAAGCGTTTGGCGTGGCGATGCTTGAGCGACACTATGCCGACTATCACCGTCGCCTGGCTGAACATTTTGCGCACGGTGAAGGCAACCACCGCGACAGGCTGCTGGCTTACTATCAGCACACGCTCAACCAGTTTTGCCAGCAGGGCATCATCAGCGGTTGTCTGACGGTCAAACTCTCCGCCGAAGTTTGCGATCTTTCGGAAGTCATGCGCACGGAGATGAACAAAGGAGCCAGCCAGATTATCGTGCTGTTGACCCACGCGCTGGATGAAGGCAGCAAAGAAGGCTGCCTGACTTTCCAGGGCGATGCGCATACCCAGGCGGAAGTGCTCTACTCCTTATGGCTGGGCGCGAATCTACAGGCCAAGATATCCCGCAGTGCGACGCCGCTGGAAAGCGCGCTCGAACATGCGAAAACGATGATTGCCGCACCGGGGCTGTAGTCCACATACGGCAGGTTAAGCAGGCCTTTCCCGGCTTAACAACGACTAACGGAAAATCAGCACGTTGATTTTCTTTTTTTATCGAATCACCAGACGACCGGTCTACTCAGGAGTCACCATGTCACGATCCAAACTGTTTACCCCGCTCAAGGTTGGCGCAGTTACTCTGCCTAACCGCGTACTGATGGCGCCGCTGACGCGTCTGCGCAGCATCGAGCCGGGTGATATCCCGACGCCGCTGATGGGCGAGTACTACCGCCAGCGCGCAAGCTCAGGGCTTATCATCTCTGAAGCTACGCAGATTTCTGCCCAGGCGAAAGGCTACGCTGGTGCACCAGGCCTTCATAGCGAGGAACAGATTGCCGCGTGGAAAAAAATTACCGCGGGCGTCCATGCCGAGCATGGTCATATGGCGGTTCAGCTGTGGCACACCGGCCGCATCTCCCACACCAGCCTCCAGCCCGGAGGCAAGGCGCCAGTGGCCCCTTCCGCACTGAGCGCAGGCACGCGTACTTCTCTGCGTGATGCCAACGGCAACGCAACCCGTGAAGATACTTCTCTGCCACGCGCGCTCGAACTGGATGAAATCCCGGGTATCGTGAACGATTTCCGTCAGGCTGTCGCTAACGCTCGCGAAGCCGGTTTCGATCTGGTTGAGCTGCACTCTGCACACGGTTATCTGCTACACCAGTTCCTGTCACCGTCTGCTAACCATCGTACCGATCAGTATGGCGGCAGCATCGAAAACCGCGCCCGCCTGGTGCTGGAAGTGGTCGATGCCGTCAGCAAAGAGTGGAGCGCTGATCGTATCGGTATCCGCGTATCGCCAATCGGTTCTTTCCAGAACACCGACAACGGTCCGAACGAAGAAGCCGATGCGCTGTACCTGATTGAAGAACTCGGTAAACGCGGGATTGCCTATCTGCATATGTCCGAGCCGGACTGGGCTGGCGGTCAGCCATACACCGAAGAATTCCGTCGTAAGGTGCGCGAGCGCTTCCACGGCCCAATCATTGGCGCTGGCGCTTACACGCCGGAGAAAGCCGAAGATCTGATTGAAAAAGGCCTGATAGACGCCGTCGCCTTTGGCCGCGCCTATATTGCCAACCCGGATCTGGTTGCGCGTCTGGAACGCAAAGCTGAGCTCAACCCACAGCGCCCGGAAAGTTTCTACGGCGGCGGAGCGGAAGGTTACACCGATTACCCTGCCCTCTAATCCTGCATTGATAGCGGCGCATAAGCGCCGCTATACTGATATTCCTGATGTACAAACAACACTTTAAGGGGAAGAGTATGCGCCTGCTTCACACCATGCTGCGTGTTGGCAATCTGCAACGTTCAATCGAGTTTTACACCAACGTGCTGGGCATGACGCTGCTGCGCACCAGCGAAAACCCGGAATATAAATACTCCCTCGCCTTCGTTGGCTACGGCCCGGAAAGCGAAGAAGCCGTTATCGAACTGACCTATAACTGGGGCGTCGATAGCTACGACCTCGGCACGGCATACGGCCATATCGCGCTGAGCGTGGACAATGCGGCAGAAGCCTGCGAACGCATTCGCAACAACGGCGGCAACGTTACCCGCGAAGCGGGCCCGGTCAAAGGTGGTTCGACCATCATCGCCTTCGTGGAAGATCCCGATGGCTATAAAATTGAACTGATCGAAGCAAAAGACGCCGGTAAGGGTCTTGGCAACTAAGGTTCAGGGGTGCTCAGGCACCCTTTTTTACGCCCACCTTTGCTGCAACTGCTGGCAAAATTTGCCATAATGCGCGCTACTTTTTTGTATGCTTAAGAGATCCAGATGTCCGACAACGCTCAACGTAATGCTCTGTGCGACCGCTTCCGTGGTTTTTATCCTGTCGTTATCGATGTAGAAACCGCGGGCTTTAACGCTAAAACGGATGCGCTGCTGGAAGTCGCCGCCGTGACGTTAAAAATGGACGAGGAAGGCTGGCTGATGCCGGACAGCACACTGCATTTTCACGTTGAACCGTTCGAAGGCGCAAACCTGGTGCCTGAAGCGCTGGCGTTTAACGGCATTGATCCGAATGACCCGGAACGCGGCGCGGTCAGCGAATACGATGCGCTGCACGCCATTTTTAAAGAAGTACGCAAGGGCATGAAGGATCAGGAGTGCAACCGTGCCATTATGGTCGCCCACAACGCCACGTTCGATCACAGCTTTATGATGGCCGCCGCCGAGCGAGCCGGGCTTAAGCGTAACCCTTTCCACCCGTTCGTGACCTTTGATACCGCAGCCCTGAGCGGTCTTGCTCTGGGGCAGACCGTGCTGTCAAAAGCCTGTATCACGGCAGGGATGGAATTTGACGGTACTCAGGCGCATTCGGCGCTGTACGACACTGAACAGACCGCGCAGCTATTTTGTGAAATCGTCAACCGGTGGAAACGTCTCGGCGGCTGGCCGTTGCCTGTCGCTGAAAATGCGTAATAAAAAAAGCGACCTGAAGGTCGCTTTTTTTATGCTGCCAGCAGGATTACTCTGCCGCCTGCTCGTCGTCTTTATACTTCGCAGCCGTCTCTTTGATCAGCTGCTGCAGTTCACCGCGCTGATACATTTCGATCAGGATGTCGCAGCCGCCAACCAGCTCACCGTCAACCCAAAGCTGCGGGAAAGTCGGCCAGTTTGCGTACTTAGGCAGCTCGGCGCGGATGTCCGGGTTTTGCAGAATATCTACGTAAGCAAAGCGCTCACCGCAGGCAGACAGCGCCTGAACCGCCTGAGCAGAGAAACCGCAGCTCGGCAGCTTCGGAGACCCCTTCATGTACAGAAGGATTGGGTTTTCGGCGATTTGGGTCTGGATTTTCTCAAGAGTCGTACTCATTGTCTTGCTTCCTCAAACTTCTTTTTTATGACTGTAGCTGCTAAGTGTAACGCCAACGGCTACCGTCAGAAATAACATTTTGTTCACGCAAATGCATTTTACCTCTGACGCCGTAAAGTTGCCTTAAAAATATGTGTTTATCGGCAAACTCCGAGAACAACTTGAGCGTTTTTCGTGCGCCTTATGTCCGAATTGATGTAATTTTTTGCAGTTGCTAACGAAATGGATCATTCAATAGAAAAAGTGTATTAACAACCAGGGTTTTTATGCATTAGAATCGATGCGTTTTGTCAATCATACCCAGGCATGACCGTTTGCCTGCCTAACAGAGGAATGCTCAGTGGCGCGGATAAATAAAATCTCGATCACGCTCTGTGCTTTACTGTTTACATCGTTGTCGATTACGCCTTTGTCTCATGCGTCTGAACAGGCGCGGTCTTCCGCATCCCAGAAATCGCATCAGGCCAAGACGGACCGTAAAAAACGAACCAGCGGCAACAAAAGCAAAACCACTGCGAAAACAAAAACAACCAGCAAAAAGAAAACCACGCTCAAGAGCAAACCTGCTATTTCCGCCAGCAAAAAGACCTCCACGCGCAAAACCCACAGCCCCGCCCTGAAAACCGCTTCGGCAAAAATGGTGCAGAAATGCAGCGTTCGCAAGGGGCATAAAAAGAAATGCGTGACCGAGGAAGTCAAACCGCTGACCATTGCCGATGCGCATAAAGTCCGCGTGCAAAAAGCGCAGAAAACCGCAATGAATAAACTGATGGGCCAGATTGGTAAGCCATACCGTTGGGGTGGTACGTCGCCGCGCACCGGTTTCGACTGCAGCGGTCTGGTCTATTATGCGTATAAAGATTTGGTCAAGTTCCGCATTCCTCGCACCGCGAATGAGATGTATCACCTGCGTGATGCCCGGGCCGTTGAACGTGGTGAACTGGAAAGTGGCGATCTGGTCTTCTTCCGCACTCGTGGTCGCGGCACTGCCGATCATGTTGGCGTGTATGTTGGCGGCGGGAAATTTATTCAGTCTCCACGTACCGGGCGAGATATCCAGATTACCTCCCTCAGTGAAGACTACTGGGCCAACCACTACGTTGGTGCTCGCCGCGTAATGACGCCGAAAACCATTCGTTGATCCCCTGCCCCGTCGTTTCAGCGTCGGGGTAAGTTCCTCTTTAGCCACATCTTTTAATTTGCTACCCTATCCATACTCAATACAGGGTTATTGAGTCTTAAAATAATAGGGAGAATAAGCAATGTCATTCGAATTACCTGCATTACCGTATGCAAAAGACGCTCTCGCGCCGCACATTTCTGCTGAAACGCTGGAATACCATTACGGAAAACACCACCAGACCTACGTCACCAACCTCAACAATCTGATCAAAGGCACGGCTTTTGAAGGCAAAACGCTGGAGGATATTGTTCGCACTTCTGAAGCGGGCGTGTTCAACAACGCCGCTCAGGTGTGGAACCACACCTTCTACTGGCACTGCCTGGCACCCAACGCCGGCGGCGAACCTGCAGGCGCTGTCGCTGCGGCCATCAACGAAAGCTTCGGCAGCTTTGCGGATTTCAAAGCGCAGTTTACCGATGCAGCCGTCAAAAACTTCGGTGCAGGCTGGACCTGGCTTGTGAAAAAAGCGGACGGCAAACTGGCTATCGTTTCCACTTCGAACGCAGGCACGCCGCTGACGACGGATGCAAAACCGCTGCTGACCGTAGATGTGTGGGAGCACGCCTATTACATCGACTACCGTAACGCCCGTCCGAACTATCTCGAGCACTTCTGGGCGCTGGTAAACTGGGAATTTGTCGCGAAGAACCTGGCGGCATAATGCCTGGCCCGGCGGTGCCTGCCGCCGGGCATATTATCAGTGGCTGGAATACGCTTCTTCAGGCTGGCGACGGCCGCTGAACAGCACCACCAGCAGCGCCATACCCGCGATAACCGCGCCCATCACTGGCACAAAACTGTAGCCCAGACCACCGGAAATAACCGCTCCGCCAGCAGCCGCGCCCAGCGCATTGCCCAGATTAAATGCCCCGATATTGACCGAGGACGATAGCCCCGGAGCTTCGTGCGCCACGCGCATAACGCGCATTTGTAAAGGTGGAACCACGGCGAACGTCGCAGCACCCCAGACAACCATGCTTATCGCTGCACCGATTTCGTTCTGCGCTACCCACGGAATCGCCACCATCACGGCAATCAGCAGCAGTAAAAAACCTTTCAGCGTGCCGGTCACCGAGCGGTCAGCAAACTTACCACCCAGATAGTTACCGATGGAGAACCCAACGCCAATCAGCACCAGCATTGCCGTAACAAACAGCGGCGACGCTGAGGTAATGTTGTGCAGCACCGGTGCGATATAAGTGTAAAGCGTAAACATCGCGCCAGCGCCCAGAACGGTGGTTAACAGCGCAGATAAAACCTGGGGACGCATCAGCACGGACATTTCCTGCTTCACATTCGGACGTTCACCACCGGTGCCTTTTGGTAATGAGAACCACAGGCTCATCATCGCCACCACGCCCAGACCGGCCGTTGCCAGGAATGACATACGCCAGCCGATGGTTTCACCCAGCCAGGTCGCTGCCGGTACACCGCCTATATTGGCAATCGTCAGCCCCATAAACATGGTTGCCACCGCGCTCGCCTGCTTGTGTTTGGGCACCACGCTCGCGGCCACAACAGATCCCAGACCAAAGAAAGCACCGTGGTTAAGGCTGGTGATGATGCGAGAGAGCAATAATGTGGTGTAGTCCGGTGCAATAGCCGACAGCACGTTGCCGAGCGTAAAAATCGCCATCAGAAAGATAAGCGCATTGCGGCGAGCACGATGTGACAGCAGCAGAGTCATTAACGGCGCGCCAACCATCACACCGATTGCGTAAGCGCTGATCAGCATGCCTGCTACGGGAATCGAAACATCCACGCCATTAGCGATAACGGGCAATAGCCCCATGGGCGAGAACTCGGTAGTGCCGATAGCAAATGCGCCGATTGCCAACGCCAGCAGTGGAAAATTGATTTTCATGTTACGACTCCGGTTAACCCTTTCCAGTAAAGGGCACGACAACAGAAGTCAAAAGCATGACATCAATCACAAAAAAACAGAAGTAAACAAAATGGCAAAAGATTTTTGCTAATTTGGTAACAATCAGACGGGGGTGGTGATGGAGGAAGAAGACTCTCCCTCCGGATAAATCAGTGTAACACCGCAGTCAGCCCAGCGGCGACAATGAGTGCCAGAGCGATCACAGTGGTCATCAGAGAGAGCTTCAGGTCGGTACTCATCAATTATTCTCCTTTTTATCCCCACAACAAAAGTGAGCCTGCTCATTTTTGCACACTTCAGTCTGAAAATCTTCCAGGTTTTAGAGCCATAGCGATTTTTCTCTTCCCCTTTGCCTCAGAATCAGACAAAATTCCACGCTAATTTAAAAGCGTACCAGCCATTGACCCCCTCCTGTCGTCCTGTGTCGTATCCCGGCGTACCGCAATTCAAATGAATTGTGTTAAGGGTGTGTAAAGGCAAACGTTTACGTGCCGGTCATCAGGCGTAAGGAAAGGGTCTGGAGTGAGAACGAATGGCAACAATTAAAGATGTAGCGAAGCGCGCAAACGTTTCCACTACAACCGTGTCACATGTTATTAACAAGACGCGTTTTGTCGCAGAAGAAACACGCAACGCCGTGTGGGCGGCAATCAAAGAGCTGCACTACTCCCCAAGTGCCGTAGCGCGCAGCCTGAAGGTCAATCACACCAAGACTATTGGCCTGCTGGCCACCAGCAGCGAAGCGGCTTATTTTGCGGAAATCATTGAAGCCGTTGAAAAAAACTGTTTCGAAAAGGGTTATACCCTGATTCTTGGCAACGCCTGGAACAACCTGGAAAAACAGCGTGCTTATCTCTCGATGATGGCGCAAAAGCGCGTCGATGGCCTGTTGGTGATGTGTTCTGAATATCCGCAGCCGGTACTCGACATGCTGGAAGAGTATCGCCATATTCCGATGGTCGTGATGGACTGGGGTGAAGCCAAAGCTGACTTCACCGACTCGGTGATCGATAACGCTTTCCAGGGCGGCTATCTTGCCGGGCGCTACCTGGTCGAACGCGGCCACCGCGATATCGGCGTGATCCCAGGCCCAATGGAGCGCAACACCGGCGCTGGCCGTCTGGCCGGATTCATGAAAGCCATGGAAGAAGCGCAAATTACCGTGCCGGAAAACTGGATCGTTCAGGGCGACTTTGAACCGGAATCCGGCTACCGCGCCATGCAGCAGATGATTGCGCAACAGCCACGCCCTACCGCGGTCTTCTGTGGCGGTGACATCATGGCGATGGGCGCACTCTGTGCCGCCGATGAACACGGCCTTCGCGTGCCTCAGGATATTTCGGTGATCGGATATGACAACGTGCGCAACGCTCGCTTCTTCACCCCAGCGCTGACCACCATCCATCAGCCAAAGGATTCCCTTGGGGAAGCTGCCTTCGATATGCTGCTGGACCGAATCGTCAACAAGCGCGAAGAGTCACAGTCCATTGAGGTCCACCCACGCCTGATCGAGCGCCGTTCAGTGGCAGACGGCCCGTTCCGCGATTACCGCCGTTAATCTCTGTGCGGAGCCGGTCAATCCGGCTCCTGCAGCCACTCTTTATTTAGCGTTTCGCTGTCCCCAAGATACTCCAGCAGCCAGCTCAGGGCCGGGGACATATCATTTTGCTGCCACGTCAGGCAGCATGCCGCATCCGGGAACGGGTTCTCAAGATCCAATGCCACCCACTCGCCGCTATCGATGTAAGGCCGTGCAAAATGCGTTGGCACCATTCCTGCGCACAGCCCTGCCGAAAGGCACGTTGCAGAAGATTCCCAGTCCGGCACCACGATGCGCTTCTGATTATCCAGCAGCCAGGTGATGCGCTTAGGCAAAGAGCGGGAGGTATCCTCGCGCACCAGAGAAGGCCAGTTGCGCAACACATCGTCGCTCAGCGGCCCCGGCATTTGAGCCAGAGGATGTTGATTCGACACCACGCAGCTCCAGCTCAGCATGCCCATATCGCGAAACGCATAGCGTCCACCGACCGGAATCGCCTGCGTTGCCCCGATCGCCAGCTCAACTCGCCCGTCCGACAGTGCATCCCAGACGCCGTTGAACACTTCCTGGAAAACGCACAGCTCCACGTCCTGGAAATGACGGTAGAAATCGACAATCAGCTGCCGGGTACGCTCCGGGCGCACGATGTTATCCACGGCAATGGCCAGATTGCCACGCCATCCGTTAGCGATCTGTTGGCACTGCTGACGGGTGATCTGCATTTTTTTGATAACAGACCGCCCTTCCTTCAAAAACCAGACGCCAGCGGGGGTGAGCTCCACGTCGCGATGACGTCGTTCAAACAGCGGCACTGCCAGCCATTCTTCGAGCTGACGCACGGTGTAGCTTACCGCTGAAGGCACGCGGTGCAGCTCCTGCGCTGCCGCGCTAAAGCTTCCGTTGCGGGCGACCGCATCCACCACTTCAAGGGAATATTCAGACCACATTTTCTGCCTGCAAAAATTTTGAATTCACCAGACAAATATTAGCGTTTCACAAGCGAAGTTGCACTCCCTACACTCATCAGCCTGGTACACCTGCAATGAGAAAGAGAAAGATGATGCAACCTGGGAAAGGATTTTTATGCTGGCTGGGGGGCTTAAGCGTGCTCGGTTTTTTGGCAACCGACATGTATCTGCCCGCTTTTGCCGCGATTCAGAATGATTTACAAACCCCTGCAGCCGCCGTTAGCGCAAGCCTGAGTCTGTTCCTGGCCGGTTTTGCTTTCGCTCAGTTGCTGTGGGGGCCGCTTTCCGATCGCTACGGACGGAAACCCGTGCTGCTAATCGGCCTTGCCATCTTCGCTGTCGGCTGTATCGGCATGCTGTGGGTACGCGATGCCACGCTGCTGCTGGTGCTGCGCTTTGTGCAGGCCGTTGGCGTATGCGCCGCAGCCGTTACCTGGCAGGCAATGGTCACCGATTATTACCCAGCCCAGCGTACCAACCGAATTTTCGCCACCATCATGCCGCTGGTGGGGCTTTCTCCGGCGCTGGCGCCGCTGCTGGGCAGTTGGATCCTGCATCACTTCGAATGGCAGGCCATCTTCGCGACGCTGTTCGGGATTACGCTCCTGCTGATGATCCCGGCCCTGCGCCTGAAAAAACCGGCCCGGGAATTCCATCAAGAAGAAAAGCCGCTGACCTTTATGGCCCTGCTGCGCTCGCAGGATTATCGCGGTAACGTACTCATTTATGCCGCCTGCTCCGCCAGCTTCTTCGCCTGGCTTACCGGATCACCGTTCATTCTGAATGCAATGGGCTACGGCCCGACGGTGATCGGCCTGAGCTACGTTCCACAGACTATCGCTTTCCTGGTAGGTGGTTATGGCTGTCGCGCGGCGCTACAAAAATGGCAAGGTCAGCAGATGCTTCCGTGGTTGCTGATGGCCTTTGCCCTGAGCGTCGCTGGCACCTTTGCCGTCGGTCTCACCGCTGGCAGCTCGCTGACCGCCTTGCTCATCCCCTTCTGCCTTATGGCGATGGCGAACGGCGCAATCTATCCGATTGTCGTGGCGCAGGCGTTGCGTCCGTTCCCGCAGGCGACTGGTCGCGCGGCAGCGCTGCAAAATACGCTGCAGCTGGGGCTGTGCTTCCTCGCAAGCCTGGTGGTCTCGACACTGATTGCCACTCCGCTGTTGACCACGACCAGCGTAATGCTTGCGACGGTCGTACTGGCGGCCCTGGGCTACCGGATGCAGGCCACGGCGAATGACAAAGTGGCCGAAGAATCTCTCGCATAATGACGTTAGCAATTATGTAATAATTCGGTCATTAGTTTGCTAACATTTTTTATTGAACCTGACATTTTTGCGGCCTATACTGAGACCGGTATTACATAAATACGATAAAAATTAGCGATTAACGAGGGAACGGATTTCCCTCCATTCACCACGGAAGGCCTTTCGGCAAGGGATATCTCCCTTCCTCTGTTCTACGTCGGATAGCAGACTCACGGAACTTTCGTGAGAGTTCTCACATAACCCAAAAAGCGTCTACGCTGTTTTAAGGTTCTGATCACAAGCCGCGTGATGGAGAAGCTATGAGTTCATCGTGTATAGAAGAAGTAAGCGTACCCAATGATGACTGGTCCCGTATCGTCAGCGAACTGCTGAGCCGGGCGGGCATCAGGATCAATGGTTCCGCACCCGCAGACATCCGGGTCAATAATCCCCTGTTCTTTAAACGCGTGCTGCAGGAAGGGTCACTGGGATTAGGCGAAAGCTATATGGATGGCTGGTGGGAATGCGAACAGCTGGATGTGTTTTTCCATCAGGTGTTACGCGCCGGGCTCGAAAGCCAGCTCCCCCACCATTTAAAAGACACACTCCGCATCGCAGGCGCCCGCCTGCTCAATCTGCAAAGTAAGAAGCGCGCCTGGATAGTCGGTAAAGAGCATTACGATTTAGGCAATGATTTATTCAGCCGCATGCTCGACCCTTTTATGCAGTATTCCTGCGCTTACTGGAAAGACGCCGAAACGCTCGAACAGGCGCAACAGGCAAAGCTGGATCTTATCTGTCAGAAACTGCAGCTACAGCCGGGCATGCGGGTGCTGGACATCGGCTGCGGCTGGGGTGGGCTGGCGTATTACATGGCGAAAAATTACGGGGTCAGCGTGGTCGGCGTGACCATTTCTGCGGAGCAGCAGAAAATGGCACAGGCGCGCTGTGAAGGGCTGGACGTGCAAATCCTGTTGCAGGACTATCGGGATTTGCAGGATCAATTCGACCGCATCGTCTCTGTCGGCATGTTCGAGCACGTCGGACCAAAAAACTACGCCACCTATTTTGACGTCGTTGACAGAAACCTGAAGCCGGATGGCCTGTTCCTGCTGCATACAATCGGCTCGAAGAAAACGGACAACAACGTTGATCCCTGGATCAACAAGTATATCTTCCCGAACGGCTGTCTGCCCTCCGTACGCCAGATTGCCTGCGCCAGCGAACCGCATTTTATAATGGAAGACTGGCATAACTTTGGTGCCGACTACGATACCACGCTGATGGCCTGGCACGATCGTTTCCAGAAGAGCTGGCCAGACATTGCGGACAACTATTCAGAGCGATTTAAACGCATGTTCTCGTATTATTTGAACGCCTGCGCCGGTGCATTTCGCGCCCGTGACATTCAGCTCTGGCAGGTGGTGTTCACGCGCGGAACTGAAGGCGGTTTACGCGTCGCACGTTAAAATAAACCCCGGCTCGCCGGGGTTTTCTTTTATTATTCTGCGCTGACTGCTGGTTTCGCTGCGGCCTCTTTCGCCGCCAGCACCCGTTCAACCGTATCGACGACCGCCTGAGTTTGCGGGTCAATCTCAATATTGACCTTCTCGCCCAGCTTCTTCTTGCCAAGCGTTGTGCGCTGAAGCGTTTCCGGGATCAGGTGAACGCAGAAGCGTGTGGATGTCACTTCACCCACCGTCAGGCTGATGCCGTCGATACCAATAAACCCTTTATAGAGAATATATTTCATCAGAGACGGGTCCTGAACCTTAAACCAGATCTGACGGTTATTCTCAGAGGTCAGGATTTTTGCCACGTCCGCGGTCGTCATGATGTGGCCGGACATTAAATGACCGCCGATTTCATCATTAAAGCGTGCGGCGCGCTCCACGTTCACCACATCGCCCTCTTTGAGCTCGCCAAGATTGGTAATGCGCAGCGTCTCTTTCATCAGGTCAAAGCTGATTCGATCACCGTTGATTTCGGTAACCGTCAGGCAGCAGCCGTTGTGGGCAATGGACGCGCCAGTTTCAATGCCATCAAGCATATGCGCTGGCATTTCAACGATATGGGTACGAAAATTTGGTTTTTCATCGATGGACACCACTTTCGCTGTGCCCTGAACGATACCAGTAAACATGCCTTAAGCTCCTGTATCTACGAGGACGGAAATCATCACCGCCTTTTATATCCCGCACAATAACAGTTGCATTTCGGCCTTGCCAGTCAGAGGGCACTTACTGCCATTTTTTGACTGGCTTAATGGCTATGAGTCGCTACAATATATTCGAAAATTCCCCTGCTCTTTCTTCTTGCTGCCAGTTACGGCGGCTTTTTTAGTCTCTTCAACAATAACAATATAAAAAGGTACTCACGTGCAAAAGTACGTCACTGAAGCGCGCCAGCTTCTCGCGCTGGCAATACCGGTCATCCTTGCCCAGGTCGCTCAGACCGCAATGGGCTTCGTCGATACGGTCATGGCGGGTGGCTACAGTGCTACCGATATGGCCGCCGTCGCCATCGGCACCTCTATCTGGCTGCCAGCCATTCTGTTTGGTCACGGCCTGCTGCTGGCGTTGACGCCCGTCATTGCGCAACTGAACGGTTCCGGCCGCCGCGATCGTATCGGCTATCAGGTTCGTCAGGGGTTCTGGCTGGCCGGTTTCGTCAGCGTACTGGTCATGATCGTGCTATGGAATGCTGGTTACATCATTCATGCCATGCATAACATCGATCCTGAACTGGCGAATAAAGCCGTTGGCTACCTGCGTGCGTTGTTGTGGGGCGTGCCGGGCTATCTGTTCTTCCAGGTTTGCCGTAACCAGTGCGAAGGACTGGCGAAAACAAAACCGGGCATGGTGATGGGTTTTATTGGCCTGCTGGTGAACATCCCGGTGAACTATATCTTTATTTACGGTCATTTCGGCATGCCCGAACTCGGCGGCGTCGGCTGCGGCGTGGCGACGGCTTCCGTTTACTGGGTGATGTTCTTTGCGATGGTGTCGTACGTGAAGCGCGCGCGATCTATGCGCGATATCCGCACTCACGAAGGCTTCGGTAAACCAGATTATGCGATAATGAAACGTCTGGTGCAGCTCGGCCTGCCTATCGCGCTGGCGCTGTTTTTCGAGGTGACGCTGTTTGCCGTGGTCGCGCTTCTGGTCTCACCTTTGGGTATTATCGACGTTGCGGGGCACCAGATCGCCCTCAACTTCAGCTCGCTAATGTTCGTTCTGCCGATGTCGTTGGCCGCCGCCGTAACCATCCGTGTTGGCTTTCGTCTCGGTCAGGGTTCAACGCTTGATGCACAAACCGCCGCCCGTACCGGGCTTGGCGTTGGCGTCTGCATGGCTGTCATCACTGCGATCTTCACGGTGACGCTGCGCGAACATATCGCCCTGCTCTACAACGATAATCCTGAAGTTGTTACCCTGGCCTCTCAGCTGATGCTGCTGGCGGCGGTGTATCAGATTTCAGACTCCATCCAGGTCATTGGCAGTGGGATCCTGCGCGGCTACAAAGACACACGCTCGATCTTCTTCATTACTTTCACTGCTTATT
Source organism: Pluralibacter sp. UBA7423 (assembly GCA_002470465.1). Taxonomy (GTDB): domain Bacteria; phylum Pseudomonadota; class Gammaproteobacteria; order Enterobacterales; family Enterobacteriaceae; genus Scandinavium. Next base: position 304,134 of record DKMD01000025.1, on the reverse strand, counting down.
GGGTACTCGGCCTGCCGAGCGGCTATGTGCTGGCGCTGACGGATATCGTCGTGCCCCGGCTGGGCCCTGCCGGTTTCTGGATGGGCTTTATTATCGGCCTGACCTCAGCGGCTGTGTTAATGATGCTGCGGATGCGCTTCCTCCAGCGCCAGCCTTCGGCAATCATTCTGGCGCGCGCCGCACGCTAATCCTCTCTCAGCCGCCTCACGGCGGCTGCTTTCTCGACAGTTTGCGCACTGTTTCCGCAATCGCGTGAAATCAGAAAGAAAAGTGGCAATTGCCTCTTGCCACTTCCCCTCCCTGCCGCTAATATTCGTCCCCGTTGTGCGTCCGTAGCTCAGTTGGTTAGAGCACCACCTTGACATGGTGGGGGTCGGTGGTTCGAGTCCACTCGGACGCACCATTGCGTTCATAGCTCAGTTGGTTAGAGCACCACCTTGACATGGTGGGGGTCGTTGGTTCGAGTCCAATTGAACGCACCATTGCTTTTCTCTATGTGCGTCCGTAGCTCAGTTGGTTAGAGCACCACCTTGACATGGTGGGGGTCGGTGGTTCGAGTCCACTCGGACGCACCATTCTGTATGACATCTCTTCTCTCCCTGGATTTTTGCCCTTTCAGTTCCGTTTGCTCCTGATCTAACGCCAATAAAAACTTCGCAGTGTTGACGATTTAAGGCTTATGCTGCTTCCTCAGACAGAAGCCGTAATTTTTGCCTGAGCGCCAGGTCGTTTCTGACGCCGAACTTGCGCATAATATTGCGCTTGTGGCTGCTGATAGTCTTCTGACTACGGAACAGAGCCTGGGATATTTCCACTCCATTTTTCCCTTCGCGGATATAGTCGAGGATCTTGCTTTCCGTCTCGGTCAGAGCCACCGTGCTTGCAGGTGCAGGTGCCAGGCGCGAAATTTCGCGAATAAGCGGGCTCAGGAAGCGCTTATTTCGTGCGCTGGCCTCCACAATCTCGCGGAAATTACAGTGGTATTCATCCACACAGAGAACCGAACAGCGGCTTGTCTGGAGCAGCGTTTTTATCATCCGGCGCTGTGACGCATGCACCAACGCCAGTACTCGCGTGCCTGAAAGGTGAACAGACTCCGGGACCCCCTCTTGTTCAGTGGTCAAATCCAGCAGATAAAGATTTGGCTTTGAGTCGCTCTCCACCGCTTTGCTGGTCATTGAAAACGTCCAGCCGGGGTTAGTCCGTGCCAGCTGCATAAAGCCCTGCTCAAGGCCCATATACCAAAGAGAGGGTTGAGAAAGGGATAAAATATTATAATGCGCCATAATGTTCTTCTGCCTGATACAATGAAGATAGTTGCACAATCTCAGTCAGCATTTCCAGCCATTGAGCGTGAGTGTCGATATTTAATGCCTCACAGATATTATGCTTCCACGAAAAAATCGTTTTGTAGCTACATTGACGGGAATCGGCCATTTCTTTAGACGACAGTCCGGCGGCAAATTGCAGCAAAATCTCAAGTTCGGTGAGCGTAATACGGCGGGAGCGAGCAGGCGACTCAGCATTTCTGCTCAACAAAGGATTTACGCCATCAATAGCGTTGAGCATCGGTATAAGTTCATCAACAACATTTTCTTCCGACAGCACCTTTACCGCATGTAAAGCGCGCAACACTCTGAACATCCACGGATATCCGGCAGGAACCCAGAGGACGGTTTTTATTTTTAATGATTTAGCATTGCGGATAAACCGCAGCAGATCGGGTAAAGCAGGCCCCGCACCAGCAACGCCCGCGAGTATTATTTTGCTATTTGCCTTATCGCCACAGACATTTTCCATTAAATAAGCCAGCGTCTGCGATGAATGAAAGTTGCAGCGTTGCTGCTCGAGAACGCTGCTGATAACGGAACGCAGCAACATACGTGGCTCAAAGAGATAGAGCGTGGGCCGAATTTTTCTTCCTTGATTCATACATTCCATGTTCAGAAAATGATTACCGCACACAGAATAATATAAACAGCGTCATTTAAAACAGATGAAATAGTCTAATATCGGGCTCGAAAATTCTGAAAAACAAATCCTGAGAAATATTGTCGTTAAATTTTAATTAATTAGCAGAGTGGTATCAGGCTTCTTCTCAAGCTGAAACAGGGCCGCTGCTCTGCCTGCAATTAGCCAATACGCTCAATCCATGAGATCTGCTGCGTTTTGGTTGCAGGTTGATGAGTCCGCCGCCGGTAAGAACCCAGTATCTCAGGATGACAGTAAGTACAGGCTGCCAGACAATCGATATGTTTTCTGCTTATGCCAGCATCCAGCAACTGCAGTTGGCAAAATGCCAATAAGTCAAACCACAGGCTGTTCTCTTCACGTGCTGCCGGGCTGTTCGGATTGGGGGTTTTCGGCCATGAAGAGAATAATTGCTCAGCATAGTCACGCACCAGATAGCCCGCAGGCGTTTCCAGCAACGTCTGACGAAACGCGCCAGAGACTTCATAACAACAGGCACGAATATGTGGCCCGGTGGCCACTAAAATATCTTCAGCAGCAACGCCATGGGCACTGAATCGCCTGACGCTTTCCTGCAAAATGCCTTGCGCTGCCCCGCGCCATCCGGCATGCAGCCCGGCAATCCAACGCCCGTCCCGGGACGCCATCAGCACGGGTATACAGTCGGCAGTCACGATACCGATCGACTTGCCAGTGAGGGAAGTCAGTACTCCGTCCACCTGCGGTCTTTGTGCAGGCGTTTCAGTCAAATGAAGAATATTAGCCCCGTGAACCTGTTTGATATCCACCAGTCGGGATTTGTCGAAAACGGCAGATTCGTGAACGTCGAGGAAGGCATGGCGAATGCCGGGGATGTCCGCCAGTAAGCGTGAGAACCAGGCCATAAAGATCAATTTGCTGAGAGGTGAGCGTTAAAGCGTAATCCAGCGATGCCATTCCGACAAGTCAGCTGGCATCGCTGGACACGTTTACTTACAGTACCTTACTGAGGAAAGCCGCCGTACGTGGGTTTTGCGGCGCGCTGAAAATCCGTTCCGGCGTGCCCTGCTCCTGAATAATGCCCTGGTCAATAAAAATCACCCTGTCAGCCACTTCTCGGGCAAACCCCATCTCGTGGGTCACGATGACCATCGTCATCCCTTCCCTGGCCAAATTCTTCATCACTTCAAGTACATCGCCCACCAGTTCAGGGTCGAGCGCGGAAGTCGGCTCATCAAAGAGCATGATTGAGGGTCGCATCGCCAGCGCACGGGCAATTGCCACCCGCTGCTGCTGCCCGCCTGAAAGGCTCGATGGCCAGGCATCGCGTTTATCGCTGAGTCCGACCTTTGCCAGCAGCTCTTCGGCAAAGATAATCGCATCATTGCGCGTCATGCCGCGCAGCGACATCGGCGCCATCAGCAGATTTTCCAGCACCGTCATGTGCGGGAACAGGTTAAAACGCTGGAAGACCATGCCCACGCTTTCACGCAGCTTATTGAGATCGGTGCTCTTATCGTGCACGGCAAAACCGTTCACCACCACTTCGCCTTCCGTTACGCTTTCCAGCGCGTTCATGCAGCGAAGAAATGTGCTTTTCCCGGAGCCGGACGGGCCTATCACGCAGACCACTTCCTGCGGTTGAATCTCGCAGTCGATGCCGCGGAGCACGTGGCTGTCACCGAAATGCTTATGCAGATTTTTAATGTGAATCACTTTTGCCAAACCTCTTTTCCAGACGGTTAACCAGCTGCGCCAGCACGAACGTTATGACCCAGTACACCAGGGAAATGGTCAGGTAGGGTTCCCAGTAGGTGGCATAGGCCCCCGACACCGTACGCGCGGCGTAGGCCAGATCGGCAAGCCCTATCGCCGAAGCCAGCGAGGAATCTTTGACGATGGCAATTGCGTTATTACCCAGCGGCGGCAGGATGCGGCGGAAAGCCTGCGGGAGGATCACCTTGCGCATGGTTTTCCACCACGGCATACCGAGCGCGCGTGAGGCTTCCATCTGTCCTTTATCGATCGACTGGATGCCCGCACGGAAAATTTCGGAAACATAAGCGCCCGCATTGAGCGTAATGGCGACGATACATGACAAAAATGCGCCGTAGTTCGAGCGCAGCTCGCGGGCAAAATCGCTGCTCATCACGCCGCTTGTCACCAGTAACCCATCACGCGGGTTGATGAACAACGGCACCAGCGCAAAGTGCACCACCATGATCTGCACAAACAGCGGCGTGCCACGAAATGCGCTGACGTAAAAGCGCACCGGAAACTGCACCAGGTAGCGAAGCACATATTTCCACGGTCCATGCTCTGCTTTCGCCATTCGCCCAAGCCCGAGCGTCAGCCCCCACAGCGTGCCGAGGATCACGCAGATAATGGTGCATTTGAGGGTCATTATCGCGCCATCCACGAACAGCGGGCCATACTCCTCAATAATTTCCCAACGGAATCCCGTCATAGTTTATCCCTGAAAAAAACGGCGACCGTCCACAGAGGCGATCGCCGTAACATTACGAATGATTACTGCGCCGGTAACGCAGGTACGTCGGCATCAAACCAGGTCTGATAGATTTTCGCGTAGGTGCCGTCGGCAACGATTTTCTTCAGCCCGGCGTTCAGCTTGTTGAGCAGCTCAGCGTTGCCTTTAGCCACTGCGATACCAAAATACTGGCGCTCGAATTTAGCGTCCGGCACCAGTTTGAACTGTTTCTCCGGGTGCTGTTTGATGTAGTACTTCACCACGCCGACGTCGCCCACCGCCGCGCTCACGCCGTCTTCAAACAGCTCCTGCAACATCAGCGGCGTATTGTCGAAGCGTTTGATGGCGGTACTGTTTTTGCCGAGCACGTCAGATACCACGATATCGCCGGTACTGGAATTTACGACGCCGACTTTCTGATCTTTCAGGTCTGCCAGCGAGCCCACTTTCGAATCCTTTGGCACCACAATGGACTGTTCTGCCGGGAAGTACGGTGCCGAGAAATCGACCATCTGCTTACGCTTGTCGGTGATGGTAATACCAGAAATGATGATGTCGCGATCGCCGGAGTTCAGGGTCGCGAAAATCCCCTCCCACGGCGTATTGACCAGTTTGATATCGAAATTTTCGGCTTTCGCGATGGCCTTAATCAGATCGATATCAAAACCTTCCAGCTGCTTCTGATTATTTTCAAACTCAAACGGGCGATAGGTTCCGCCCGCGCCCACTACATAGGTTTCTGCTGCCGCGTGTGCGCTGACCGCGAGGGCCGCCGTGAGGCAGCAGGCTTTCATCCATTTACCGATCATATCATTACCTTTTTATGCATTTAATTTGCATAAAAATACATAAGTTATTGGCCTTATGCAACATGCGCAGCGGGTAATAACGCCGGGTAATTATGGTTCAGCTTTTTCTGCCATCACCGACAAATCGTTATGTTCTGTTGATCCAGAAGGGGTATTCGGCCCGAAAGGTTTGCACTCCGCATCGCTATATAATTTAATGCATAGCGATTATTTCCCTTCTCAGAGCACATTTATGTCCAGACTACACCGCCTTTCTCTTTGTACTGCCCTTGCCTTTGGCACGCTATTCACCGTCAATGTGGCGCACGCCGATCGCACCGTTACCGACCAGCTGGGTCGCCAGGTCACGCTGCCCGATCATGTCAATCGCGTGGTGGTGCTTCAGCATCAGACGCTGAACCTTCTGGTGCAGCTCAATGCTCAGGATGACGTGGTTGGCGTACTGAGCAGTTGGAAGAAACAGCTTGGCCCGCAGTTCGCCCGCTTTATGCCGAAGATAGCTACCCTGCCGATGCCCGGCGATCTGACCCAGGCCAATATCGAGAGCCTGCTGGCGCTGCATCCGCAGGTAGTTTTTGTCGCAAACTACGCCCCGACAGAAATGATTCAGCAGATTCAGAATGCCGGTATTCCGGTGGTGGCCGTTTCTCTGCGTGAAGACGCTGCTGGCGAAAAGAACAAAATGAACCCGACGATGGCGAACGAAGAGCAGGCCTACAACGACGGACTGAAACAGGGGATTCGCCTGATCGGTGACGTGGTGGAACGTCCAAAAGAAGCCGAACAGCTGATTAACTACACCTTCACCGCGCGGGCAAAAGCCAATGCCCCGGTGGCAGATATTCCGCAGGATAAAAAAGTCCGCGTCTATATGGCGAACCCGGACCTTAACACCTACGGCTCCGGAAAATATACCGGCCTGATGATGGAGCATGCCGGAGCGCTGAACGTCGCGGCAGCCACGGTGAAAGGCGCGCGCCAGGTTTCACTGGAGCAGGTTTTGCAGTGGAATCCTCAGGTGATTTTCGTACAGGACCGCTATCCGCAGGTAGTGAAACAGATTGAAAGCGATCCACAGTGGCAGGCCATTGATGCCGTCAAAAATCATCGTGTCTGGCTTATGCCGGAATACGCCAAAGCGTGGGGCTATCCAATGCCCGAAGCGCTGGCGATTGGCGAACTGTGGATGGCGAAAAAGCTCTATCCGGAACGCTACAACACCGTCGATGTGGATAAACAGGCACAGGATTACTATCAGCGCTTTTATCGCGTGAACTGGAAAGCGGATGCTCAGTGAAGCCCGCTTTCGCGGCCTGCAATCTGCGCTGATCCTCCTCACGCTGCTGCTGGCATTGATTTCCCTCTGTCTCGGTCAGTATCACCTGCCGTTGAGCAAAGTGATTTCACGCCTGCTTCATTCCCAGCAACAACCGGACATCGCCAGTCAGATCGTCTGGTCGGTACGTCTGCCGCGCGTAGTGATGGCATTTATGTGCGGCGCCGCGCTGGGGCTCAGTGGCGCCACTTTGCAGGGCGTGTTTCGCAATCCGCTGGTTGATCCGCACATTATCGGCGTGACGTCCGGAGCCGCTTTCGGCGGCACGCTGGCGATCCTTCTGGGGCTGAGCCCCTTGCTGATGATGAGCTCTACCTTTGGTTTCGGCCTCACGGCGCTCGGGCTGGTGTATCTGATAGCCACGCTCCAGGGGCGTGAAAGCACGCTGGTGCTGATCCTCTCCGGCATTATTCTCAGCGGTTTTTTCGCCGCGCTGGTGAGCCTGATGCAGTACATGGCGGATACCGAAGAAGTCCTGCCAAATATCGTCTTCTGGCTGCTCGGCAGCTTCGCGACCGCCAACTGGCATAAAATCTCACTGATCGTGGCACCGGTCCTGCTCACCGGTGGCGTTTTGTTCGCCCTGCGCTGGCGCATCAATCTGCTGTCGCTGGATGAGAAGGATGCCCGCGCGCTTGGCGTGTCGGTCAGGCCATTACGGCGGGTCGTGCTGATTTGCTGCGCGTTGCTGGTCGCCGCTCAGGTCGCCGTCAGCGGCAGCATTGCCTGGACCGGGCTGGTGATCCCGCATCTGGCGCGATTATTCGTGGGGGCCGATCATCGTCGCCTGCTGCCGACCGCCTTCTGGCTCGGTGGCGCGTTTATGGTGGCGGCAGACGACCTGGCCCGCACGCTGACCGCCGCAGAAATCCCTATCGGCATCATCACCGCACTGGTTGGCGCGCCGGTCTTCACCTTTTTGCTCATCTACAGCAACCGCAGGAGTGCACGATGATCGCCGCCTCTTTATCCGTCAGCGAACTGCTGTACGGCCACGGTAGCCCGCTATTTTCACCGCTGAGTTTTACCTGCCAGCCCGGAGATATCTGGGCCGTGCTTGGTGCTAACGGGCGCGGGAAAAGCACGTTGCTGGAGACGTTTACCGGGGCTCTGCCGGCGCTGGGTGGCAATCTGACGGTGGAAGGTGGAGTGAGCATCGTCCCGCAGTCGTTCCATCCGGCCTTTGCCTGGCAGGTTCAGGATATCGTACTGATGGGCCGCGCCCGTCACGTTGGGCTCTTTTCTCAGCCAACGGTGGAAGATAAGCGGCAGGTCATGTTTGCCCTGGAACAGCTCAGTATCGGTTCACTGGCGGGCAGGACGTTTGGTGCACTTTCCGGCGGCCAGCAGCAGCTGGTGATGATCGCCCGCGCGCTGGTCAGCGGCAGCCAGAATATTTTGCTCGATGAGCCCTGCTCCGCGCTCGATCTGTCAAACCAGCAGGTGGTGTTGCAGCTCATCAGCCATCTGGCGCATCGCCAGCAGCGCAGCGTCATTTTCACCACTCACGATCCGACGCATGCATTGCAGGTAGCAAGCCATACGCTGCTGCTATTGCCAGACGGCGAATGGCTGGCCGGGGAAACGGCGGAAATCGTAACGGAAGAACATCTGCTGGACGCCTACGGCGTACCGGTTCGCACCCTGACGCTGGAGGATTATCCGCGCCAGGTGGTAGCACCTTTATTCGCCATCGAGCGTTAGAAAACCTGCCTGACGCAAAAATGCCTGTCCGTCAGGGCCGACGATGAACTGCGCCAATGGTTCAGCGTCCGCATTCATCAGCGCCAGCTGGTACTCGCAGCGCGTCTGGAATTCGTCCGGGATCGCGAGGATACGCAGATCGTCAGTTTTTTCCAGCGCCTGCGCATAATGCGCGTAGCCGATAAACAGATCGGTGAGGTTTTGACGAATCAGCCACGCGCTGGCCATTTCGCCTGTCGGAACAGTAAGGGATTCCCTCCCGCCAACCAGCATTTTCGCCCTGGCTTTTAGCGTCAGCGACGGGTAACGAGCTTCAAGCCGCGTGAACAACTGCCAGGTGTAATCCCCGGACGGATCGCAGCCGGGCGTTGAGGTGCCCAGACGCAACGCCGTGTTCGTCAGCAGCGCCAGCCAGTCGGCATTTTCGGTCTGTGTCGTTTTTCGTGCCGTCAGATTGAGGCGATTGAACGCAAACGTCTCTACCGCCTGCGCTCTTCCGCTGTTTAGCAGCGTTTGCGGATGCAGTGTATTAGCCGATGCAAATAAATCGCAGCGCTCTCCGGCCTCTATGCGTTCACGCAGCAGACCTGCCGGGCCAAAATCAACCCTGGCGGGGATACCGGTTGACGCGCTGAACTGCTGACATAAAGGAATAAACGCCCGCTTCAGGCTTCCGGCGGCAAGAATATGCAGTGGCATGCTCATATGAAAACCTCAAATCCATCAAAGGCGTATCTTAACTCCCGCAGCCGGGAATGCCAGCCTTACCCGGCGTTACACCTCAATGGCCTCAGCTTTTACCCCGTCTCCAACTCATTGGCAATCCGCAACGGGTGGCGCACCAAAGCGGGATTGTCTGATCTAGCGTCGGCTCCCTAAATCCCGGTCTTCTTTCGCGCCGCTGAGCGGCCAGGTCAGCTCCTGACAGCGGACGATCATTCCCTCGCAGAGGGTGAAGCGTGCAAATACATCTATTACCGCCTCACTTCTGTCGGGTTTGACGACGCTCACCCGATGATGGGTCAACACTTCATTGCCGTTTTCGGCAATGGCCTGTATGTCAATATGGATGCGGCTTGTCGCCGCTTTCACCACCGCCATATGCTGCACAAATCCGGCGTAGTCCAGCATTTTCCCATCAACCCACTGCGCATAATGGGGCGAAAAGTAGTCTGCAATCCGGGATTCATCATGCTCTGGTTGGCAAACTATTTGCAGCAGGGCCTGTTCAATACGCTGTGTTGCCGTCATCTTAGGTCTCCGGGTTTTCCGTGTTTGATGAAAACAAGGATACTGCGCTCTGTGGCAGGTATAATATCCACATTCAGCCATTCAATACGGATAATCAGCCATTGTGATCCGCTTTCATACCCAGCCGCTTCAGCATCAGCACGCGCACAACACGCCCTGGCATCAGCATCCTGAAGCTCAGCTTTATGTGGTTGAACGGGGAATGATTCTTGTGGAAACGCGTGAGCAACAATGGGCGGTAATGCCCGGCACGCTGGGCTGGTTTCCGCCGGGTACAGACCATGCTGCTCGCGTACCGTCGTCGGTTAAAGGGATGAGCTTTTATCTTGATGGCGCAAATTTTCCTGCCACTGCCGCAGTTTTCGCAGCAAACGATTTCCTGAGGGCCCTGCTTTTGCGACTGGCTTCGCCTGCTCCTGCACAGCCTGAAAACTATCATTCGCACCTGATGACGCTGCTGTTCGATGAGCTTGCGCTGACGCCCACTTTACCGCTGCATCTGCCGCTCCCGACGGACAGGCGGTTGCGTAACATTGCAGATATGCTACTCAACCCCGAAGGCTGTCGCCTTTCTCAGCCCGAGCTGGCGCAGCAATGGGGGATTAGCCCTCGCACGCTCAGCCGTCTTTTCTCGCAGGAAACAGGGATGCGCTTCAGCCAATGGCGGCAGCAGTCCCGGCTGATTACGTCACTTTCGCTGTTGGATAAAGGTCTTCCCGTAGGTGAAGTGGCCTGGCGCTGTGGTTATGATAATACCAGCGCTTTTATTGCGGCATTCCGACTGCGCTTTGGGGTGACGCCCGGCCGCATGCAGGAAAGAACGTTTACTGACCCGCCAACGCCGCTATCACTCGCTCCATAGCTTCGCGGGTCAGCTCAGCGCGTTTGATTTTCTGATTGGCAAGCGAGGTACGCAGCACGCCGGCGATCACGATATGCTTTGGCTCCTGACCAAGATCGCGCATTTCGAGGACGACTTTCCCCACCACGCGGCACATCTCCTGGTACAGCGCTTCATCTTTACTTTGATTGCCCATTTCCCGCTCCTGATAACGCATTAATTTTCAAATCATTAGAGATAATAGCGCGAATCGGTGCCCTTTTCGCGCCGGATTGTGTTACAACGAAAAGATCAAAGCGTAGGGATTTTGTTAAGCGCTATCGTCTTGTTCTGAAACGGCGTTTTCATTTTCTTTTTTACCCGTAACCTCGTATAATGCGCCCCGATTCTTTCTTGAATGGTTTCAGCGCATTGGACTGCATAAAAAACAACCCAAAATGTCATCCTTCCCACGTAGCTGTAAACCAGGCTCACTTTCCTCTGCACGCTTTTTTGATGTCACCTATTCTTAACTCGTGGCATAGCAACTTTCGTAACACAGGCTTGACGTCGTGGCAGTGCGCCCACGAACACAGATTCCCCTATCCTTCTCAACTTAAAGACTAAGACTGTCATGAAAAAGACCAAAATTGTTTGCACCATCGGTCCAAAAACCGAATCCGAAGAGATGCTGACCAAAATGCTGGACGCTGGCATGAACGTTATGCGTCTGAACTTCTCTCACGGTGACTACGCCGAACACGGCCAGCGCATCCAGAACCTGCGCAACGTGATGAGCAAAACCGGCAAGAAAGCCGCTATCCTGCTGGACACCAAAGGTCCGGAAATTCGTACTATTAAGCTGGAAGGCGGCAACGACGTCTCCCTGAAAGCAGGTCAGACCTTCACTTTCACCACGGACAAAACCGTTGTCGGCAACAGCGAAACCGTTGCTGTGACCTACGAAGGCTTCACCAGCGATCTGAGCGTCGGCAACACCATTCTGGTTGACGACGGCCTGATCGGCATGGAAGTAACCGCCATCGAAGGCAATAAAGTTATCTGTAAAGTGCTGAACAACGGCGACCTGGGCGAAAACAAAGGCGTTAACCTGCCGGGCGTGTCCATCGCGCTGCCAGCACTGGCTGAGAAAGACAAACAGGATCTGATCTTCGGCTGCGAGCAAGGCGTTGACTTCGTTGCTGCTTCCTTCATCCGTAAGCGTTCCGACGTGCTGGAAATTCGTGAGCACCTGAAAGCACACGGCGGCGAGCACATCCAGATCATCTCCAAAATCGAAAACCAGGAAGGCCTGAACAACTTCGACGAAATCCTCGAAGCGTCTGACGGCATTATGGTTGCTCGTGGCGACATGGGCGTTGAAATCCCGGTTGAAGAAGTTATCTTCGCGCAGAAGATGATCATCGAAAAATGTATCCGCGCACGTAAGGTCGTTATCACCGCGACTCAGATGCTGGATTCCATGATCAAAAACCCACGTCCAACCCGCGCAGAAGCCGGTGACGTAGCGAACGCCATCCTCGACGGCACCGATGCTGTGATGCTTTCCGGCGAATCCGCAAAAGGTAAATACCCGCTGGAAGCCGTTACCATCATGGCAACCATCTGTGAGCGTACTGACCGCGTGATGACCAGCCGTCTGGACTTCAACAACGACAGCCGCAAGCTGCGCATCACCGAAGCCGTGTGCCGTGGTGCAGTAGAAACAGCTGAGAAACTGGAAGCTCCGCTGATCGTCGTGGCGACTCAGGGTGGTAAATCTGCTCGCGCTATCCGTAAATACTTCCCGGACGCGACCATTCTGGCGCTGACCACCAATGAACTGACCGCCCGTCAGCTGGTACTGTCTAAAGGCGTTACCGCGCAGCTGGTGAAAGAGATCTCCTCTACCGATGATTTCTACCGTCTGGGCAAAGAAGTTGCTGTGCAGAGTGGCCTGGCGCAGAAAGGTGACGTGGTAGTGATGGTTTCCGGTGCTCTGGTACCAAGCGGTACCACCAACACAGCATCTGTTCACGTCCTGTAATTATTTCACTTAAGTTCAGATATGTTAAAAAAGCGCCTTCGTGGCGCTTTTTTTATTCTTGTTTGCCGTGAGTCGTTTTAAAAATCAAATCGGAATTCACTATTTAACTTAAGATTATTTAAGATGAATCCGATTAAACTGCGCTGTTTTCACAGCATTTTTGCCCCTTCAGGCCCACTTCGATGCTTCTTTGAGCGAACGATCAAAAATAAGCGTCTTCTCATCAAAAAAATATTCTCAACATAAAAAAGTTT
>DKMD01000025.1:0-291299 GCA_002470465.1 Pluralibacter sp. UBA7423 | reverse complement strand
GGCTGCTAAAGACGACGCAGCACGCGCTAACCAGCGCCTGGACAACGCTGCTACCAAATACCGTAAGTAATAGTATTTGTAGCTGTGTTGTAAAAATGGCGCACATTGTGCGCCATTTTTTTGCCTGTTATTCCCTTCTCTGTTTATTCTCTACTGCGTTACCTGAGTTTCCGTCGCCGATGAAGGCGTTCCGTTCAATACGGACTGCACCGGATTCGCACCGCTGACGTCAGGCGTCGCTCCGGCAGAAACGGCTACCGGAACCCCCATACGCCGATGCATCGCTTTTTCCGCTACAGCCTTATCCGTGCCTTTATCATTAGCAAACTGCGCATAGCCTTCCGGCAGGACGTAAGCAATGGTCTGCGGATTCTGCGTTTCACTTTGGGTCATCGGACGATGCACTTCCATGTAGCGCATGCCGTTCGGTTCGATTGAGTATTTCACCGGCTGATTGATAACCCTGACTGGCGTACCGACACGTACCTGCGCAAACAGCGCTTTGATATCATCGGTAAACATCCGCATACAGCCAGAGCTTACCCGCAGGCCGACGCTGTTCTGCGCGTTAGTGCCGTGAATAAGATACTCACCGTTGCCGTAGGCTAAACGCAGCGCAAAGCGGCCAAGCGGGTTATTCGGCCCGGCCGGGACCACGGGCGGCAGCGTAATGCCTTTTTCCAGCGAGCGTTGACGAATCCCCGCGGTTGGCGTCCAGGTCGGATTCGGGATTTTCTGGCCCACACGGGTCGTCATCTCAGGCGTTTCAAGACCCAGTTGCCCGATGCCTAACGGATAGACCTGCACCGTATTGCCATCCGGTGGGAAATAGTAAAGCCGCAGCTCAGCCAGGTTCACCACAATCCCTTCCCGCGGCACGTCCGGCAGCAGGAGCTGAAGCGGAATCAGCATTTGCGTTCCCGGCTGTGGTACAGGTGCAACGGTATTATTGGCTTCAAGCAGGATCATCGCCGCCGTGTCAAAACGCCGGGCGATAGTTTGCAGGCTGTTATCCCCCGCCTGCACCGTATAGGTCTGATTCTGCCCCACCAGACGGCTACCGTTTGCCGGTAAGGTATATTCGACCGCTCTGGCGGCCTGAGATGCGCCGAGAGCACCTAAAAGCATAAGAGTGAGTAAGGACGCGCGTTTCATACTGAGTTTCCCTTTTATTCACTGACAGGCCGTCAGAAAGCTGAGCCACCCGCGAGGCGGAAACACCACCTCGCGTAACAGAATGAAAGCTGTACTTTTAGTTTAGCTAAAACTGAGCGCCTGCGCGCGAATTGCGCGGATCATGGCTTCGAGCCCCTGCGAACGCGAGGGCGTGAGGTGTTGGGTGAGCGCCATTTGTTCAAACCAGGGACGCACATCAAAGGCAATAATGTCCTGAGCCGTCATCTGGTCATAAAGAATAAACACGACAGCAATCAGCCCCTTAACGATAGCGGCGTCGCTGTCACCCTGCAGTTCAATACGCCCTTCCGCGTTGCGCGTCATCACTATCCAGACCTGACTCTGGCAGCCCTGAATCAGGTTGTCAGGCGTATGGGCTTCATTGTTAAGCGGTGGTAAGCGCTGACCAAGCTCAATAATGTAGAGATATTTTTCTTCCCAGTTAGCGCAGCGCGTGAAGTTGCGCAACAGCTTGTCTTTATCCGGTAATGCGGCCATGGAGCCTCCCTGTCAGCCCAGCAAACGGTGAATGCGTTTTAATCCTGCCACCAGACGATCCACCTCTTCAACGGTGTTGTACATTGCCAGCGAAGCACGACACATCGCCGGAACGTTATAATACGCCATCAACGGCATTGCGCAGTGATGCCCGGTGCGGACCGCCACGCCATAGTTATCGAGGAAACTGCCGACGTCGTAGGCATGGTGCTTTCCGAGATTAAACGCGATAACGCCGAGCCTGTTCGCAGGACCATAGAGCGTCAGATCCGGCACTGTCGCCAGCTCAGCCAGCGCGTAGTGCATCAGGGTTTGCTCGTATTCAGCGATGCTCTCAAGCCCAAGGTGGGAGACATAGTCCAGCGCTGCACCAAATGCGATTATTCCCCCCGTATTCGGCGTGCCCGCCTCAAAGCGCCAGGGAGCCTTAGCCCAGGTGGTTCCCTCGGTCAGGCTGACGGTAGCGATCATCGAACCGCCGCCTTCCCACGGCGGCATATCCTGCAAAATGTCTTCTTTGGTATACAGCACGCCAATGCCCGTCGGACCATATAGCTTATGCGCTGAGAAAACGTAGAAATCACAGTCCAGCGCCTGCACGTCTACGGTGTGATGCATCACCGCCTGCGCACCATCCACCAGCACTTTCGCACCGTGCTGATGTGCCAGTTCGATCAGCGCCTGCACCGGGTTTTCCGTACCCAGTACGTTCGATACCTGAGTGATTGCGAGAAGCTTAGTCCGGGCGTCAAACAGGCCCGGTACGGCATCCAGCTGCAATGTGCCATCCGCATTCAGCGGAATCACCCGCAGCTCGGCTCCGGTGCGCTGGCACAGCATTTGCCACGGTACGATGTTGGCGTGATGCTCCATCTGGCTGATGACGATGTTATCGCCCTTGCCGACGTTGCTGCCGCCCCAGCTGTTCGCCACCAGGTTAATGCCTTCGGTGGTGCCCCGCACAAACACCAGCTCTTCAGCTGAACGGGCATTGAGGAAAGTGGCCGCCTGCTGGCGCACCTGCTCCATTCGCGCTGTCGCTTCAGCGCTTAAAGTGTGGATCCCCCGATGCACCGCCGCATAACCGTGGCGATAAAATTCTGCTTCAGCATCAATTACCGCATTGGGCTTTTGCGCGCTGGCCGCACTGTCGAGATAAGCCAGCGGCTGGCCGTTAACCTCCCGGGCAAGCAGCGGAAAATCTGCGCGCACCCGATCAATTGAAAATGTCATACCCCGCCTCCCGGTAGACGCTGGCCGATGCGCGCCAGTATTTCATGCCTGAGGATTTCATCGTCGATAGCTTCCGTCAGCTCGGCGGCAAATGCATAAATGATCATCTGCTGCGCGGCCTGCTGCGAAATCCCGCGCGAACGCAGATAAAACAGCTGTTCGTCGTCGATACGACCAATCGTCGCGCCATGGCTGCACTTCACGTCATCGGCATAGATTTCGAGCTGCGGTTTGGTATCCACTTCCGCCAGCCGCCCGAGCAGCAGGTTGTTATTAGTCATCTGCCCGTCGGTTTTAATGGCGTGCTGAGCCACGTTAATTAGCCCGTTGAACACAGCCCGGCCTTTATCGCTGACGATGGTTTTATGCAGCTGGCGGCTGTTGCAGAAGCCTTTGTTATGCTCGAGCCAGGTGCGGGTGTCACACACTTCCTTTTTCACCGGCATCGCCAGGCTGTTGATGCGAAGCGTGGTGTTTTCACCCTTCAGCTGCGTGCTGGTATTGTGGCGCAACACCGCACCGCCCAGCAGGAAACTGTGGCTAACGGCGCTGGCATCCTGGCCCAGCTGAATATCGTTGTGCGCAAAGTGGTAGCAGACAGGATTCTCAAACGCGAGCTTAATATGGTGGAGATGCGCATTGTCCGCCACCTGCATCGTCAACCGCGAGCCGGTAAAGTGCCGTGCGTCGTTCAGGCTGACGTAATGCTCCATCACCGTCGCTTCCGCACCCTGCGCCAGCTCCAGATGATGCCGGTAGTGCGAGGTATTCATCTCCTCACCCGCCACGCCCTGAGTCAGGTGCATCAGCAGCAGCGGCTTCGTCGGACGCTGGTTTCGCGCCACCTGAATATGCGTCACTGTGTGTGCCAGGCTTTCGGTAAGATGCAGGAATACTTCAGGCTGAACGGGTGCTGGCAGCGCTTCGCGCACATTGTCGACAACAATCCGGAAACCGGTGCCGTCCAGACTGTCGCTCAGCGCTTCGCTGTATTGTCCATTGACGAACACCAGCCGCAGCGCCGCAACGGGCAGCGCCAGCGCATCACGCTGAGCTTCGTTGATCGTCGCTTCAGAGTTAACAAACTGGCTGTTCAGCAGGCCGTCGAGCGGCGTGTACTTCCAGTTTTCCTGCTTGCGCGTCGGCAGTCCAAGCCGCAGCATCTGTTGCAGATGCTGCTCCGAATGCGGCGTGCGCGCCTCGCCACGGGCTTCAAAAAGATGATGCCACTGCTGTAGCGCGTTACTGCTGTTCGGTAAGCCAGCCATAGCCCTGCTCCTCCAGCTGTTTCACCAGCGTAAAATCGCCGGACTTCACAATTCGCCCCTGATACAGCACATGGACAAAGTCCGGCTTGATGTAGTCCAGGATACGCTGGTAGTGGGTGACGATAATAAACGCCCGCTTGCCATCGCGCAGCGCGTTCACGCCGTCGGAGACGATTTTCAGGGCGTCGATATCAAGACCGGAATCCGATTCATCAAGAATGCACAGCTCTGGCTCCAGCACCGCCATCTGGAGAATATCGTTCCGCTTCTTCTCGCCGCCGGAGAAGCCAACGTTGACCGAACGGGTCAGCAAATCTTCCGGCATCTTCAGCAGTTTAATTTTCTCTTCCATCAGATCCTGAAAATCAAAACGGTCGAGCGTTTCCTGGCCACGATATTCACGCACGGCGTTGAGCGCCGTTTGCAGGAAAAACTGGTTACTGACGCCCGGAATTTCCACCGGATACTGGAACGCCATAAAAATACCTTCGCCCGCACGATCTTCCGGCGCCAGCTCGAGCAAATCTTTGCCCTTAAACGCCACTGACCCACCGGTGACTTCATAATCTTCGCGCCCGGCAAGCGTCGCGGAAAGCGTACTCTTCCCGGAGCCGTTCGGCCCCATAATGGCATGCACTTCACCCGGGCGAATCTCAAGGTTCAGCCCGCGCAGGATCTCTTTGTCTTCTACCGCAACCTGCAAATCTTTAATGCTTAACATGTGTGTCCCTTAATCCTTAACCAACGCTGTGTTCGAGGCTTATCGCCAGCAGTTTTTGCGCTTCAACCGCAAACTCCAGCGGCAGTTCTGAGAAAACGTCCTTACAGAAACCGTTCACAATCATCGAGATAGCATCGTCTTCGCTGATGCCGCGCTGTAAACAGTAGAACAGCTGATCTTCCCCGATGCGCGAAGTCGTCGCCTCGTGTTCAAGCTGCGCGGTATTGTTGCGACACTCCACGTACGGGAAGGTGTGCGCCCCGCTGTCCGGCCCAATCAGCATCGAATCGCACTGGGTAAAATTACGTGCGTTGGTGGCGGTCGGCATGATTTTCACCAGGCCGCGATAGCTGTTCTGGCTGTGCCCGGCAGAGATCCCTTTGGAGATGATCGTCGATTTCGTGTTCTTACCGATGTGGATCATTTTGGTGCCGGTGTCGGCCTGCTGATACCCGCTGGTCAGCGCGACGGAGAAGAATTCCCCGATGGAGTTATCGCCGCGCAGAATGCAGCTTGGGTATTTCCAGGTGATTGCCGATCCGGTTTCCGACTGCGTCCACGACATTTTGCTGTTCTCGCCTTCGCACAGCGCACGCTTGGTAACGAAGTTCAGGATGCCGCCGGTGTTGTTATCGCCCGGGAACCAGTTCTGCACCGTCGAATATTTCACTTCAGCATCTTTGTGGATGATCACTTCCACCACCGCAGCGTGGAGCTGGTAACTGTCTCGTACCGGGGCCGAACACCCTTCGATATAGCTGACATAGCTGCCCTCATCCGCAACCAGAATGGTGCGCTCGAACTGGCCGGTTTTTTCGGCATTAATGCGGAAGTAGGTGGAAAGCTCCATCGGGCAGCGGACGCCTTTGGGCACATAGATGAAGGTGCCGTCAGAGGCAACCGCCGCGTTCAGCGCGGCAAAGAAATTGTCGTTACCGGGGACCACGGTACCGAGGTATTTCTGCACCAGCTCAGGATGATCGTGGATGGCTTCGCCGAAGGAGCAAAAAATGATGCCCTGCTCCGCCAGCTTTTCACGGTAGGTCGTCGCGACGGATACGGAGTCAAAAATCGCATCGACCGCCACTTCGCGACCTTCGCGCACCGGCACCCCAAGCTGATTGAAGGCTTCTTCTACTTCCTGGCTCAAAAAGGCGTTCGCCCCGGTTTGCTGCACCGCGCCGGGTTCAGACGCGCAGGTCTCGTCGCAGTTTCCGCACGAAGGTGCGGAGTAATAGCTGTAATCCTGGTAGTTGAGCTTGTCGTAATGGGCCTTAAGCCAGTGCGGCTCTTCCATCTCTACCCACGCTTTATAAGCGTTCAGGCGAAATTCCAGCATCCACTCCGGCTCATTGCGCTTCGCCGAGATGGCGCGCACCACATCCTCGCTGATTCCTTTTGCCAGCTCATCGGTTTGCAGTTGGGTGAAGAACCCTTCTTTATAATTGAGCTGCCCACCGCTCCACATTTTGACATCGTCAGTTGCTTCAGTATTACGTGACATAATTACTCCGCCTGCACCCCAAAACTTTCGCCACAGCCGCACTCGTGCTGCGCTTTCGGGTTATGAAACTTAAAGATCTGATTCAGGCCTTCGCGCACATAGTCGACCTCCGTTCCGTCGATAAACGGCATCGCCTGAAGCGGCACCCACAGCTTCGCGCCGTCGGACTCAAACAGCAGATCGTCGGGTTTAGGTTCGCTCACGGTATCCAGCACGTACGCAAAGCCTGCACAGCCTGACGTTTTGACTCCGAGTCGAATCCCCAGCACGTGCTGTTTGTCTGCCAGCTCCCGAACGTGCGCCGCGGCCTCCGGCGTCATGCTGATGCCACGCCAGGCAAAATCGGCAGGATTGAAGGTTTCTGAATGCAATTCCATAGGTCCACCTTATTGAGTTAAAGCCACCAGGGCATCCCTCTATGGTAGTGATAATGATTATCACTTCAACCCCTTGTCAGCAGGGGCTTTCAGCGGAAACGACCTTTTAAGGCGCTTTCACTAAGCATAGACCCTATGCGCAAGGTGAACAGTCACACCTGAAATTGTTCAATGCATTGAAAAATAGATGCTTTAGCAGAAGAAGTTCGCAGAAAAGGCGGTAAAGAAAAGATGTATCGAAAATATCTATTTATGAGATAGGATTTGCGGCGATCGGAAAAATGAAAAAGCCTCGTGGATGATTCACTCGAGGCTTTAGCGCTTTGAGTCGTATCAGTACAGCGAGGCCTGACCTGCCGGACGCGTTTTAAAGCGACGATGCACCCAGAGATACTGCTCCGGCGCGCGCAGAATCTCTTTCTCGATGACCTTATTCATGTAGCTCGCAGCCTGGAATTCATCTTCGACCGGATAGTCCGACATGGTTTTGCTGATATGCAGGCTGTAGCCCCGGTTTGAGGCTTTACGCACCATGGTAACGGTCAGCATGCGCGAACCTGACAAGCGGGAAAGCACGAAGGTACCGTTAGTGGTCGCGGCCTGAGAAACGTTGAAGAAAGGTGCGAAGGTGCTGCCTTTCGGGCCGTAATCCTGGTCTGGCGCGAACCAGACGGCTTCACCACTTTTTAACGCGCTAACCAGCCCGCGCAGGTTGCGGCGGTCGATCATCGCTTTGTTCGAACGCAGACGACCTTTGGTTTGCACCCACTCCATCATCTTGCTGTTGTGCGGTCGGTATGTCGCCATCATTGGACGGCAAAGACCCATTGCCCTGCCGCCGAGCTCCAGCGACATGAAATGTACCCCGACCACCATCACGCCTTTGTTATCTTCCAGCGCTTTGGCCAGGTGTTCATAACCTTCCACGTCAAACCATTTTTTTACCCGCGCATCGCTCCAGAACCAGGCCATCCCCGTTTCAATTAAGCCCATTCCGAGAGAAATAAAATTCTGTTCGATTAATTTCTCTTTTTCACAATCATTCATATCCGGAAAACAAAGCGTAATATTTCTTGACGCTATCTTTTCTCTTCTTTTCAGAAAAGGACGAGAGGCGCGCCCTAATGAAGAACCGAGAATATAAAGCAGAGGATAAGGGAGTTGGACCATCAGCCACAGCACGCCTAAACCAAACCAGGTCAACCAGTTACGAGGGTGCAGCAAAGATGTGTCGAAGGCTTTTGCCATCGTTGATTCCTGTGTACGTGTATACCTGTAGCGCGTAAGGAAAAAACGAAGCAATTCATCAATCATTAAGCGATACGTGGTGAAACTTCACGTGAGTTAAAAACCATTTTAACTTGAACGTCTAAAAACCTGCGCGACCCTTGAGTCCATTGTTATAGCCAGAAAGGCTGGTCTGCGGGCAGGGGAGATTTCGCAATCAAGAATGCTACATCTGTCGAAAAAAAGATAGTGAATTAATCTGAAGCTTACCTTAGGTGATCACGAATAAATCGGGAGCAATCCGATGTGATAGCACCATTTATTACCGCAGAAACGATAATTAATTCCCGGCGTGCTGTTAAATAAGACAATTTGGCAGAAACAGTGAAGAAAAGCGCCACAATTCGGAAGATTGGGCGCTTCTTTATTGTTCAGTTATTCTAAACCACCGCGGTGGTCAGCCTCGACGTGCAGCACAATCTATCCTGCTCATCGAAAATCTCTATCTGCCAGACCTGATGACGACGCCCGGCGTGAAGCGCTTTGCACACGCCTCGCACGCGCCCGCTACGGACGGAACGAATATGATTGGCGTTGACCTCCACGCCCACGACTTTTTCATCACCTTCGGTACAGAGATACCCCGCCACCGAACCCAGTGTTTCTGCCAACACCACGGATGCACCACCGTGCAGCAGGCCAAAAGGCTGGTACGTGCGGTGATCTACCGGCATCGTTGCCTCCAGCGTGTCGCCGGTCAGTCGCTCAAAGCGAATATCCAGCAGACCCACCATATTGCCCTCACCCATCGCGTTAAGCGCATCAAGAGTGGCTTGTCGTTTCCAGATCATCCGATAATCTCCAGTAATGCCTGCAACGGATGGCGAACGCCGCTGCCTTCTATGCGCTTCACCTGACTGCGGCAGGAGTAGCCCGTTGCCAGACAGCGGTTACGCGGCAGACGCTGCATCGCCTGCTGCCATGATAGTTCGTATATTCCCAGCGAATTGGCGTAGTTGGTGACTTCATGGCCGTAGGTGCCCGCCATGCCGCAGCAGCCGACGCTGACGCTTTCCAGTTTTGCCCCAAAACGCGCAAAAATCGACGCCCACTGTTTCGGTGCCATCGGTAAAGCCGTCACTTCAGTGCAGTGCCCGAACAGATACCATGCCTCACCGCCGACGTCGCGGGTTTCAGTGTTTTTCAGCGCCTCCGGTAGCCATTCGTGTACCAGCTGCACCTGGAATTCACCGCGACTTTCTCCCAATACCTGTTTGTATTCATCGCGATAGCAGAGCACCAGCGCTGGATCGACGCCAACCATCGGCATGCCAAGCTGCGCCATACGGTTGAGAAAGTCCGCCGTTTTCTGTGCAGTTTTCGCAAAGCGCATCAGGAAGCCTTTAATATGCTGCGCCTTGCCGTTCGGTGAGAAAGGCAGCACGACGGGCTGATAGCCCACGCGCTCCACCAGCCGAATAAAATCAGCCACCACCTGCGCGTCGTAATAACTGGTAAACGGATCCTGCACCACCAGCACCGTTTTCGCTTTTTGCTCCGGACTCAGTGCCTCCAGCTGCTCAAGCGTCATGTTCGCCGAACGGTGCCCTACCATCTGCTGCTGAAGCGACGGCACGGACAATAACGGCAGATCCACCATGCCGATATGCTTTTTCGACAGATTTTTCACCCACGGCTGGCTGATGAAAAAGTTGAAGGTTTTAGGTGCGCGAGCCATCAGCGGTGCGTAACTTTCAACTGTCGCCACAACATGATCGCGCAGCGGGCGTAAATAACGGGTGTGATAGAGCTGAAGGAAGCGCGAGCGGAAATCCGGAACGTCGATTTTAATCGGGCACTGGGTGGAACAGGCTTTACAGGCCAGGCAGCCGGACATTGCCTCTTTCACTTCATGAGAAAAATCATACTCGCCTTTCTTCGCATGCCAGCTGTTGCGCGTGCGTTCAATCAGCGAGCGCAGGCTCGCGCGTGTTTCCGGTAAGGCTTTCTCAAGCCTGAGCGGATCGACACCGCGATCGGCCAGCAGGCGCAGCCATTCTCGTACCAGCGTCGCCCGACCTTTTGGCGAATGCATACGGTTGCTGGTGATTTTCATCGACGGGCACATTGGACTTTTAGCGTCGAAATTGAAGCACAGGCCGTTGCCGTTACACTCCATAGCGCCGCGCCAGGACGAGCGAACCGCAATCGGGATCTGGCGATCATAGGTGCCGCGCTTCACGGCATCCACTTTCATCATCGGCGCGTCAAGACCTTCAGGGGGGCAAATTTTCCCAGGATTGAGGCGATTGTCAGGGTCAAACGCGGCCTTCACTTTGCGCAGCTCACCGTAGAGTACGTCACCAAAGAACGCCGGACTGTATTCTGCGCGGAAGCCTTTGCCGTGCTCACCCCACAGCAGGCCGCCGTATTTGGCCGTCAGCGCCACAACCTGATCGGAAATCTGCTTCATCAAGATTTCCTGCTGCGGATCGCACATATCCAGCGCAGGGCGAACGTGTAACACCCCGGCATCAACGTGGCCGAACATACCGTAGCTCAGGCCGTGGCCGTCGAGCAGCGCACGAAACTCAACGATGTAATCAGCCAGATGCTCCGGCGGCACGCAGGTGTCTTCGGCAAACGGGATAGGCTTCGCAGCCCCTTTAGCATTGCCAAGCAGCCCCACGGCTTTTTTACGCATCGCGTAGATGCGTTCAATGCCGTCCAGATCGTCACAAAGCTGCCAGCCGATTACGCCGCCCTCGCCCGCGGTTATCAACGCATCCAGCCGCTGGCACAGCGAACTCACCTGACCCGCAATCAGCGCCTCATCATCGCCCGCAAATTCCACGATGTTCAGGCCAAGCATCTCTTTGTCCGGCACGTCCGTAATCAGTTCACTCACCGAGTGCCAGACGATATCTTCCCGCGCCAGATTCAGCACTTTGGAATCGACGGTTTCCACCGACAGCGCACGAGCCTCCACCATGAACGGCGCGTTGCGCAGCGCGGAATCGAAAGAGTCATACTTCACGTTCACCAGTCGACGCACTTTCGGCAGTCGTGTGATGTCCAGCCGCGCTTCGGTAATGAACGCCAGCGTGCCTTCAGAACCGGTGAGCACGCGCGTGAGGTCAAACTCGGTCATCTCATCGTTGAACACATGACGCAGATCGTAACCGGTCAGAAAGCGGTTCAGTTTGGGGAAGTTATCGATAATCAGCTGGCGGTTTTCTTTGCAGCGCTCATAGACGGTGCGGTAAATCCGACCGCTCGCCGACTGCTCTTTTGCCAGCGTTTCTGCCAGCATCGCCGGCACTGGCTGAGTATCAAGAATATCGCCACCCAGCAGGACGGCTCGGACGCCAAGCACGTGGTCAGACGTTTTGCCATACACCAGCGAGCCCTGCCCGGAAGCATCAGTGTTGATCATCCCGCCAAGCGTGGCGCGGTTGCTGGTTGACAGCTCCGGCGCAAAGAAATAGCCGTAAGGTTTGAGGAATTGATTAAGCTGATCTTTGATGACCCCGGCTTCAACGCGCACCCATCCCTCTTCAGGGTTGATCTCAATGATGCGGTTCATATAGCGGGATAAATCGATAATAATGCCCTGATTCAGGGCCTGGCCGTTGGTGCCTGTGCCGCCACCGCGCGGGGTGAACACCAGCGTTCGAAAGCGCTCTTCGTCAGCAATGCGCGACAGAAGCGCCACATCGGCGGTGGAACGAGGGAAAACGACCGCATCGGGGAGAAGCTGATAAATGCTGTTATCCGTCGCCATCGTCAGCCTGTCGGCATAACGCGTGGCGGTGTCGCCGGTAAATCCTTGCTGCTCCAGTGCCTGCAAAAAATTCAGCACCAGCGGGACTTCGCCGGGTGCCTGAGAAATTTGTGGGATCATGACGCTCGACCCTGCCTGACTATGTTGTGTTGAAGATGATGGTGTGTTGAACAACGCTTTAGTTTCTGTTTTATCGTTTGCGTGTCGCCTCATCGTTGTATCACATTTTTTACTTATACGCTTATCGGATTTCATGGCGATCATGTTCGCGAAATTGTTGATATTATTATCAGTAAACGGATTTATCCTCTGCGCCCAATCGGGTGCATTTTTAAAGGTACAAAACGTATGACAACCCTTCATCGGCCCCGTGATATACCGCAGATCCTGCTGTCGGTGCTGTTTTTAACGCTTATGATTGTGGCGTGTTTGTGGATAGTGCGGCCCTTTGTGCTTGGATTTGCCTGGGCGGCAACCATTGTGATTGCCACCTGGCCGGTGCTGATTAAGCTTCAGCGCATCCTGTTCGGCCGCCGTTCACTGGCGGTGCTGGTCATGACTCTGCTGCTGTTTTTACTGTTCGTCATTCCGATTGCGTTGCTGATTAACAGCCTGGTTGACGGTAGCACGCCGCTGGTTCATGCCATCTCCTCCGGCAATCTGACGCTGCCGGATCTTACCTGGCTTAACAGTATTCCGCTGGTAGGCGCGAAGCTTTACTCCGGCTGGCACAGCCTGCTGGACATGGGCGGCACCGCCATTATGGCAAAAGTACGTCCGTATATTGGCACCACCACCACCTGGTTCGTGGGCCAGGCCGCACACATTGGTCGCTTTATGATGCACTGCGGTCTGATGCTGCTGTTCAGCGCGTTGTTGTACTGGCAGGGTGAAAAAGTCGCCTGGGGCGTTCGCTATTTCGCCACGCGTCTGGCAGCCAAACGCGGCGATGCCGCGGTGTTGCTGGCAGGCCAGGCCATCCGGGCCGTCGCGCTGGGCGTGGTCGTCACGGCGCTGGTGCAGGCGGTGCTGGGCGGTATTGGCCTCGCCATTTCCGGCGTACCTTACGCGACGCTGCTGACCGTGGTGATGATTTTCTCTTGCCTGGTACAGCTTGGTCCGCTGATCGTGCTCATCCCCTGCATCATCTGGCTCTACTGGACCGGTGATACTACCTGGGGCACCGTGCTGCTGGTGTGGAGCTGCGTTGTCGGCACGATGGATAACTTTATCCGACCGCTGCTGATTCGTATGGGCGCCGATTTGCCCATGGTGCTGATCCTCACCGGCGTTATCGGTGGGTTGATTGCCTTCGGCATGATTGGCCTGTTTATCGGCCCGGTGCTGCTCGCCGTCTCCTGGCGACTGTTTGACGCCTGGGTGCGCGAAGTATCGCCGCCGTCAAACGATCCTGAAGAAGTACTTGAGGAACTCGAGGTTCTCGAATCCAGCCACGAAAAGCTGGATAGCTGATTACTCTGGCCCGGCAGAAACGCTATGCCGGGCCCAATACTTAAGCATTACTTATTGTTGATCCCCTGCAGCGGCGCTATTCAGCTTTAATCCGCGCACATTGGCCGTATCCTGCTCGCAAATTCTTTACCTTTTTTTAACGATTAAGAGCAATCCGATCGACGCAAAAATTGTCCATGCCTACTATTAGGTCACGGTTATAAATCAACACCTTGATTTATAAGCATGGAAATCCCCTGAGTGAAACAACGAATTGCTGTGTGTAGTCTTTGCCCATCTCCCACGATGGGCTTTTTTTTATCCAAATTTCAGCGTTCATTGCCCAGCGGTGATTTGCGTACCGGGCCCACGGAGAGCTACGTGCGTTGCAGGCTGGCGTAAGGAACAATCGCTGAGCAGCAGGCAAAAAAATCCCCGGCAAGCCGGGGATTGGGGATAGATTGGGGATATTACTTCTTCAGTTCAGCGAGGCTGAGCCAGGTCTGCACGACCGTGTCAGGGTTCAGGGACAGACTGTCGATGCCCTCCTCCATCAGCCAGGCGGCAAAATCTTCGTGGTCCGACGGACCCTGACCGCAGATGCCCACGTACTTGCCCTGCTTCTTCGCTGCGCGAATCGACATCGACAATAGCGCTTTCACCGCCTCGTTGCGTTCATCGAACAGCTCAGAAACCACGCCGGAGTCGCGATCCAGACCAAGCGTCAGCTGAGTCATGTCGTTCGAGCCGATAGAGAAACCGTCGAAGTGCTCAAGGAACTGCTCCGCCAGCAGCGCATTGGATGGGATCTCGCACATCATGATCACCTTCAGGCCGTTCTCGCCGCGCTTGAGTCCCTGACGCGCAAGCTCGTCAATGACCGCTTTCGCCTGGTCAACGGTACGCACAAACGGGATCATAATCTCCACGTTAGTGAGGCCCATTTCGTTACGCACGCGCTTAACGGCGTCACACTCCAGCGCGAAGCAGTCGCGGAAGCTGTCAGCCACGTAGCGTCCCGCACCGCGGAAGCCGAGCATCGGGTTCTCTTCTTCCGGTTCGTAGCGCTCACCGCCGACGAGGTTGGCGTATTCATTGGACTTGAAGTCCGAGAGGCGCACAATCACGCGTTTTGGATAAAATGCCGCGCCCAGGGTAGCGATCCCTTCGGTCAGACGACCAACGTAGAACTCTTTCGGCGAATCGTAGCCTTTCATCATTTCGCGGATTTCGTTTTGCAGCTTCGCGTCCTGGTCGTCGAACTCCAGCAGCGCGCGCGGGTGAACGCCAATCATGCGGTTGATGATAAATTCCAGACGCGCCAGCCCCACGCCTTCGTTCGGCAGGCAGGCGAAGTCAAAGGCGCGATCCGGGTTGCCGACGTTCATCATGATTTTCAGCGGCAGATCCGGCATGGTGTCAACGCTTGAGCTTTTCACGCTGAAGTCGAGCATTTCGGCGTAGACGTAGCCGGTATCACCTTCAGCGCAAGAGACCGTCACTTTCTCATCGTCCTTCATGCGCTCAGTGGCATCGCCACAGCCAACCACCGCCGGAATGCCGAGCTCGCGGGCGATAATCGCCGCATGGCAGGTACGGCCGCCACGGTTCGTGACGATGGCCGCGGCTTTCTTCATGATCGGTTCCCAGTCCGGATCGGTCATGTCGGTCACCAGCACATCGCCCGGCTCAATGCGGTTCATTTCGCTGATATCGTGGATCACTTTCACCGGGCCCGCACCAATGCGATGGCCGATAGCGCGGCCTTCAGCAATGATTTTGCCCTGGGAATGCAGCGTATAGCGCTCCATTACCTGGCCACGGGAGCGTACGGTTTCGGGGCGAGCCTGCACGATAAACAGCTTGCCGGTATGCCCGTCTTTCGCCCATTCGATATCCATCGGACGGCCGTAGTGTTTTTCGATCTGTACCGCCTGCTTCGCCAGTTCCTGCACTTCCGCGTCGGTCAAAGAGAAACGATCGCGGTCGGCCTGCGGCACATCTTCAATGCGAACCTGCTTGCCGTGCTCCTGGGTTGGCGCATAGACCATGCGAATTTTTTTCGAGCCCATCGTGCGACGCACAATCGCCGGGCGATTTGCCGCAAGAGTCGGTTTGTGAACGTAGAATTCATCCGGGTTCACCGCGCCCTGCACCACCATTTCGCCAAGGCCAAAAGCGGAGGTGATAAACACCACCTGATCGAATCCGGATTCAGTGTCGATGGAGAACATCACACCGGAGGAGGCAAGGTCAGAACGTACCATACGCTGCACGCCAGCCGAGAGCGCTACGCCACGATGATCATAGCCCTGATGCACGCGGTAGGAGATGGCGCGATCGTTAAACAGAGAGGCAAATACGTGCTTGATGGCAACCAGTACAGCATCGTAACCCTGAACGTTAAGGAAAGTTTCCTGCTGTCCGGCGAAGGAGGCATCAGGCATATCTTCCGCGGTGGCGGAGGAGCGCACGGCAAATGACGCTTCTGCATCGTCGGATGAAAGCTGGTCATAGGCCTGATGAACGGCTTTTTCCAGTTCCGGGGTAAAAGGAGTGTCGATGATCCACTGACGGATCTGCGCCCCGGCTTTCGCCAGTGCGGTCACGTCGTCAATGTCGGTTTCATCCAGCAGTTGATAAATCCGCTGGTTCACACCGCTCTGGTCAAGAAACTGATTGAAAGCCCAGGCCGTAGTGGCAAAACCGTTAGGCACCGAAACGCCCAAATCGGACAGATTAGTAATCATTTCACCCAGGGAGGCATTTTTACCTCCGACGCTGTCTACATCATTCATGCCGAGTTGGTTGTACCAGAGCACCAGAGCATTGTCAGACATCGAAACAATCCTTTCATTAATTAAGAAAAGTGCCAGAAACATCACTGGCGTCGTTAATTATCCTGCCATAATTAACCGTGTTGAAAAAACGGTGAATCGTTCAAGCAAATTAATTTTTCCTGTTTTTCGGACAGATCCCCCCAGCAATGTAACTCTATGATTCATTTAAAATCCCACATAAAATAGCGGTCTATAACCCGGATTTATAAAAATGAACACCCCATTTCACTAAAAATAAAAACATACTTTCATTATTATTTATGAGACACGCCTGAGGCACTTGTGATTAAAATAAACAGATGCTTCAGCGAATTAACTCACTTTTACCGGATGGTCAAAATGGATAATAATGTCGATCGCCAGGTTTTTTACATTTCTGACGGCACCGCCATCACTGCCGAGGTCCTCGGCCACGCCGTGATGTCGCAGTTTCCGGTGTCGGTGAACAGCATCACCCTGCCGTTTGTCGAAACCGAAAGTCGGGCGAAGGCGGTCAAAGAGCAAATAGACGCTATTTACCAGCAGTCAGGCGTGCGCCCGCTGGTGTTCTACTCCATCGTGCTACCGGAAATCCGCACCATCATTTTGCAAAGTGAAGGCTTCTGCCAGGACATCGTGCAGGCGCTGGTGGCACCGCTGCAGCAGGAGCTCAAGCTGGACCCGACGCCCGTTGCCCATCGTACCCATGGTCTGACATCGGGCAACCTCGCGAAATATGATGCCCGAATCGCCGCCATTGACTACACGTTAGCGCATGATGACGGCATTTCGCTGCGCAATCTCGATCAGGCGCAGGTGATTTTGCTCGGTGTATCGCGCTGTGGCAAAACCCCCACCAGCCTCTATCTGGCGATGCAGTTTGGCATTCGCGCCGCCAACTATCCTTTCATCGCCGACGATATGGATAACCTCGTGCTGCCTGCTGCGCTGAAGCCTTTGCAGCACAAGCTGTTTGGGCTCACCATCAACCCTGAACGCCTTGCCGCCATTCGCGAAGAGCGCCGCGAAAACAGCCGCTACGCCTCGATGCGCCAGTGTCGGATGGAGGTCACCGAGGTTGAAGCGCTGTACCGCAAGAACCAGATTCCGTGGCTCAACAGCACCAACTACTCGGTGGAAGAGATCGCCACCAAAATCCTCGACATTATGGGACTCAGCCGCCGCATGTACTAATACACTAGTACAAAGTAGCAAAATGCGATAATATTAGCCGCGTAATTAGATGTGCGTCACATTCTGCCTTGAATAAAACAGGGATTGGTTTATCGTGATGCGCATCACTTCCGGCACTTCGGCCGCGAAAGTAACCCAATTCTGAGAGTCCCAATGAACAAAACTGATGAACTGCGTTCGGCGCGCATCGACAGCCTGGTCACGCCTGCCGAACTGGCACAGCGCCATCCTGTATCCGCTGAAGTCGCGAACCATGTGACCGCTTCCCGCCGTCGAATCGAAAAAATACTCAACGGCGAAGATAAACGCCTGTTAGTCGTGATCGGCCCCTGCTCGATTCACGACCTGGATGCAGCGATGGACTATGCCCGTCGTTTGCAGGCCCTGCGAGAAAAGCACCAGTCACGCCTCGAAATCGTCATGCGCACCTATTTTGAAAAACCGCGCACCGTGGTGGGCTGGAAAGGCCTGATTTCCGATCCGGACCTCAACGGCAGCTACCGCGTGAATCACGGCATCGAACAGGCACGCAAGCTGCTGCTGCAGGTTAACGAGCTTGGCGTACCAACGGCGACCGAATTTCTTGATATGGTGACCGGTCAGTTTATCGCCGATCTCATCAGTTGGGGTGCGATTGGTGCGCGCACCACCGAAAGCCAAATCCACCGTGAAATGGCCTCGGCGCTCTCCTGTCCGGTTGGATTCAAAAATGGCACCGACGGCAATACGCGTATCGCAGTCGATGCCATCCGTGCCGCACGCGCCAGCCATATGTTCCTCTCGCCGGATAAAAACGGTCAGATGACGATTTACCAGACCAGCGGCAACCCGTACGGGCACATCATCATGCGCGGCGGCAAAAAACCGAACTATCATGCGGCAGATATCGCCACCGCCTGCGATACGCTGCACGAGTTCGATTTGCCGGAGCATCTGGTGGTCGATTTCAGTCACGGCAACTGCCAGAAGCAGCACCGCCGTCAGCTGGAGGTATGTGACGATATCTGCCAGCAGATCTGCAACGGTTCGACGGCCATTGCCGGGATCATGGCAGAAAGCTTCCTGCGCGAAGGCACGCAAAAAATCGTTTCAGGGCAGCCTCTGGTGTACGGTCAGTCGATTACCGATCCTTGCCTGAGCTGGGAAGACAGTGAGCTTTTGCTGGAAAAACTGGCTGCGGCGGTTGATACCCGTTTTTAATTTTTGTCGTCAGGTGGCGCTATGCTTACCTGACCTACAAACGTCAACCCATCCTAAAACGCCTCCAGGCCGGGCAACCGCAGTACAGCCCGGCAATACAAAATCCGTAATCCCTTGCGTAACCTCTCTTTTTTGATCCATTCACCTATTTTTCACAAAAAGGGTTGCTGAGCCTTTTGATTTGTTGATAATGATTATCATTGTTACATTGATAACTATTTTTAACACTATGACATCCCTGGATAAGCTCACCGCAACGGACGGCACACCGCCTAAACCGCACCCGCAGCCCAACGATCGCCGAATCAGCAGCAAAAACCTGCTGGGCCCGGAAGGCCGGGTCATTATCGAGCATGACGGCCAGCACTACCTGCTGCGCCAGACCCATGCCGGAAAGCTGATCCTGACAAAATAATTTCGCCACATAACTTTTCGCCAGCCACCCAGGACACAATGCCGAGGCAGCCAGCGCTTTTCACTTCCTATGGAGAGTTGCATGCTACACCTGCATTCCGCATCACTGCGCCCAACCCTGGTCGCCCTCGCTGTTTTCGGCGCGATCACCCATCCGGCGTTTGCCGCTCCTGAACAAATGACCGTCACCGCCACCGGCAATGAGCGCAGCGCGTTTGAAGCCCCGATGATGGTAACCGTGGTTGATGCCGACACCCCTGAAGGACAGACGGCGAGCAGCGCCGCTGACATGCTGCGCCAGGTTCCTGGCCTCACCGTTGACGGAACGGGCCGCACTAACGGTCAGGACGTTAACCTGCGCGGCTACGATCGCCGCGGCGTGCTGGTGCTGGTCGATGGCATTCGTCAGGGCACTGACACCGGCCACCTCAACAGCACCTTTCTCGATCCTGCCCTGATTAAACGAATCGAAGTCGTGCGCGGCCCGGCGGCCTTGCTGTACGGCAGCGGCGCATTAGGTGGTGTAATTTCTTACGATACGGTTGACGCAGCTGATTTGCTGAATGCGGATCAGAACAGCGGCTATCGCGTATTCGGCACGGGCGGGACCGGCGACAGCAGCCTCGGCATGGGTGCCAGCGCCTTCGGTCGTACCGATACGCTGGACGGGATCGTCTCCTGGTCCAGCCGCGATCGTGGCGATCTGAAACAAAGCGACGGATTCACCGCACCGAACGATGAAAGCATCAGCAACTTCCTTGCCAAAGGCAGCTGGAAAATCGACCCGGCACAGAAACTGAGCGGCTCCCTGCGTTATTACAACAACGCCGCCCAGGAGCCAAAAAACCCTCAGACGCCGGACGCCTCCAGCGGCAGCAACCCGATGACCGACCGCTCGACCATCCAGCGTGACGCCCAGGTGACTTACACCCTCGCGCCAGAAGGCAATGACTGGCTTAACGCCGACGTCAAAGGCTACTGGTCCGAAGTTCGTATCAATGCGCAAAACCTCGATGACACAGGTGAATTCCGCAAGCAAACCACCAAAGGCGGCAAAGTGGAAAACCGCACTCGTCTGTTTACAGACAGCTTTGCCTCTCACCTTCTGACCTATGGTGGCGAGTACTATCGTCAGGAGCAAAATCCTGGCGGTACGACCACCGGCTTCCCGGACGCCCGCATCAATTTCAGCTCCGGCTGGCTGCAGGATGAAATCACCCTTCGCGATCTGCCGGTGACGATCCTTGGCGGCACGCGCTATGACAACTATCGTGGCAGCAGCAAAGGTTATGACGACGTTGATGCCGATAAGTGGTCCTCTCGCGCAGGCCTGACCGTCAGCCCAACCGACTGGCTGATGCTGTTTGGCTCTTACGCGCAGGCCTTCCGCGCGCCGACCATGGGCGAAATGTATAACGATGCCAAACACTTCTCGATTGGCAGCTTCTACACCAACTACTGGGTCCCTAACCCGAACCTGCGTCCGGAAACCAACGAAACGCAGGAATACGGTTTCGGTCTGCGCTTTGACGATCTGCTGATGGCGAACGACGGCCTTGAGTTCAAGGCAAGCTACTTCGATACCAACGCGAAGGATTACATCACCACCTCTGTGGATTTCGCGGCGGCAACCACGACCTCCGTCAACGTCCCCAATGCCAAAATCTGGGGCTGGGACGTGATGAGCAAATACACCACCGACCTGTTCAGCCTCGACGTGGCCTACAACCGCACACGCGGAAAGGATACCGATACCGACGAGTGGCTGACGTCCATTAACCCGGACACCGTTACCTCCCGTCTGGACGTGCCGCTGGCGCAATCCGGCTTCTCCGTGGGCTGGATTGGCACCTTCGCTGACAATACGAAAAGCATCAGCGCTACGCCTCAGGCGGGGTATGGCGTCAATGACTTCTATGTCAGCTATAAAGGCCAGCAGGCCTTCAGCGGCCTGACCACGACGCTGGTGTTCGGCAACGCCTTCGACAAAGAGTACTACTCGCCACAGGGCATTCCGCAGGACGGTCAGAACGGCAAGATTTTCGTAAGCTATCAGTGGTAATCACCCTGCCCCGGTTCAGCGGGGCCTTTATCTGGAAGGAAGAGACAATGAATCACTACACACGCTGGCTGGCGCTAAAAGAAGAAAACCCGGGCAAGTACGCTCGTGATATCGCCGCAATGATGCACATCAGCGAGGCCGAACTGACCTGGGCGCGCGTGGGTCACGACGCCTGGCGCCTGCAGGGGGAAAGCCGTGACGTTCTGGCGGCGCTGGAGTCTGCGGGCGATGTGAAATGCATCTGTCGTAATGAATACGCGGTTCATGAGCAGGTCGGTACCTTTACCAACCAGCATCTGAGCGGCCACGCCGGACTGGTGCTGAACCCACGAGCGCTGGATCTGCGCCTGTTCCTCAATCAGTGGGCGAGCGTGTTTCATATCAACGAAGCCAGCGCTCGCGGCGAACGCCAGAGTATTCAATTTTTCGACCATCAGGGTGATGCGCTACTGAAGGTTTACACCACCGATACCACCGACATGAGCGCATGGGCCGACATTCTGACCCGTTTCATTCACGCGGAAAATCCTGCTCTTGAGCTGAAAGCCGCTGATGCACCCATGGCTGACATAACCGTCGACGGCAAAGCGCTGGATGCCGAATGGCGCGCGATGACTGACGTCCATCAGTTCTTCACCCTGCTGAAGCGCCATAACCTCAGCCGCCAGCAGGCCTTCCGCCTTGTAGGTGACGATCTGGCCTGCCAGGTCGACAACGATGCCGTTGCGCGCCTGCTGGCAAATGCCCACCAGGACGCCAACGAAATCATGATCTTCGTTGGCAACCGCGGCTGCGTGCAGATTTTCACCGGCGCTATCGAGAAAGTGGTGCCGATGAAGGGCTGGCTGAATATCTTCAATCCGGCGTTTACCCTGCATCTGCGCGAAGACACCATTGCGGAAACCTGGGTCACCCGCAAACCGACTGCCGACGGGCACGTAACCAGCCTCGAGCTGTTTGCCGCCGACGGCACGCAGATTGCGCAGCTTTACGGCCAGCGCACCGAAGGTGAGCCGGAGCAGACCCAATGGCGCACTCAAGTGGAAGCGCTGACCGCCAGAGGGCTGGCTGCATGAAAGTCGTCGTCGCGTTAATCGCCGCCCTGCCTCTGTTTACCGGTGCGGCGGCACAAAAAGTGGTGACGCTTGGTGGCGACGTGACGGAGATTGTCTATGCACTGGGGGCGCAAAGCGCTCTCGTTGCCCGTGACAGCACGAGCATGTGGCCTCCGGAAGCGTTAAGGCTTCCGGATGTCGGCTACCTGCGGCAGCTGAACGCGGAGGGCATTCTCGCCACGCACCCTACCACGGTGCTGGCAAGCATTCAGGCACAGCCGTCGCTGGCGCTGAGTCAGGTTGAACAAAACGGCGTTACCGTCATCACCGTTCCTGGCAGCAATGACGTGACGATAATTGACGACAAAATCAGGATCGTCGCCGCCGCGCTGCATAAAGAAACCGAAGGTAAAAACCTCCGCCTCAGCATGAAACAGGCATTAGCGACCTTGCCAAAAACCCCGCTGAACAAGCGCGTGCTGTTTATCCTGAGCCATGGCGGTATGACCGCAATGGCAGCCGGGCAGCAAACCGGGGCCGATGCGGCCATTCGTGCGGCAGGCCTGCAAAATGCGATGCAGGGCTTCAATCGCTATCAGCCTCTTTCACAGGAAGGCGTGATTGCCAGCCAGCCGGATTTGGTGGTGATCTCTGCCGATGGCGTACAGAGCATGGGTGGTGAAGCCGGATTATGGAAGCTACCGGGGCTCGCGCAAACGCCCGCCGGGCGCAATAAACAGGTGCTGTTGGTTGATGATATGGCGCTGCTGGGCTTCAGCATTCGTACGCCGGACGCGCTCCGTCAGCTACGCAACAAAGCGGAGCAGACGCCCTGATGATACCGTGGGTTTCCCGTTCGCTATGGTCGTTGCTCGGGCTGTTAACGCTCCTGACGCTCGCGGCAACCACTTTTGGCGCGATGAAGCTGCCGCTTGACGTGCTCTGGCACGGTGACGGCACGCTGCGACAGATCTGGTTCACCATTCGCCTGCCGCGCGTGCTGCTGGCGTTGACCGTCGGCGGCTCACTGGCGCTGGCAGGCTGCGTGATGCAAGGCCTTTTTCGCAATCCGCTGGCCGATCCTGGCCTGCTTGGGATCAGCAGCGGAGCGGCTCTGGCCGTAGCGCTGTGGGTGGTGTTGCCCTTCTCTCTCCCGATGGTACTGATGCTCTACGCCCCCATGCTGGCGGCCTTCCTCGGCAGCCTGGCAGTAACGATGGTCATTTTTGTGCTTAGCCAGCGCCACGACAACGCGCTTTCGCGCCTGCTGCTGGTCGGCATCGCCATCAATGCGCTCTGCGGAGCCGCCGTGGGCGTCCTGTCGTGGCTCAGCAACGATGCGCAGCTGCGCCAGCTCTCACTCTGGGGGATGGGCAGTCTTGGCCAGGCGCAGTGGTCGACGCTGCTTGCCACGGCGTCCCTGATGCTGCCGACGGTGGCCATCATCTGGCGGCTGGCGAAACAGCTGAATTTGCTGCAGCTTGGTGACGAAGAAGCGCACTACCTCGGCGTGAACGTGAAGCAAGTCCAGCGCCGTCTGCTGATGTGTAGCGCCCTGCTGGTGGCGAGTGCAGTGGCGGTCAGCGGCGTGATTGGCTTTATCGGGCTGGTGGTGCCGCACCTGCTGCGCATGTGGCTCGGGGCAGATCACCGGGCGGTTATTCCCGGCTCCGTGCTGGTGGGCGCAATTCTGTTGCTGGTGGCGGATACGGTTGCCCGCACGCTGGTAGCCCCCGCAGAAATGCCGGTAGGGTTATTGACGAGCCTGCTTGGCGCACCGTGGTTTTTATGGATGATTTTCCGTCGGGGAGGCCAGCATGTCTGACTGTTTACAGGCCGCAAACCTCGGCTATTCCCCTGTCTTACGCAATATCAGCCTGACGCTCGCGCCCGGTGAACTGGTGGCTTTGATCGGCCCCAATGGCGCGGGAAAATCGACGCTGCTGCGCGCGCTGACCGGCTATTTGCCGCCGGACAGCGGGACATGTTCTCTGAAAGGGAAAACGCTGGCTGAGTGGTCGCCGCAGGCTTTGTCCCGCCACCGCGCCGTAATGCGCCAGCAGACCCAGCTCGGCTTCGACTGGCCGGTAGAAGATGTAGTGGCGATGGGCCGCGCGCCGTGGGAACAGACCGGCAGCCACAGGATCGTTCGCGAAGTGATGGCATTGACAGGCTGTTTGCCGCTGTCGGGACGGAAATACAATGCCCTTTCAGGAGGCGAACAGCAGCGCGTACAGCTGGCACGCGTTCTGGCGCAGCTATGGGTTGATGACGCGCCGCAGGGCTGGTTGTTTCTGGACGAACCCACTTCGGCGCTGGATCTGTATCATCAGCAGCATTTGCTGCGTCTGCTGAAAAAGCTGACCCGCGCCGGGCAGCTGCATGTGTGCGCCGTGCTGCACGACCTCAACCTGGCGGCGCTGTGGGCCGACAGGCTGGTGCTATTGCACCAGGGAGAGATCGTCGCCCAGGGGAACGCCCGGCAGGTGCTGCAAGCGCAGACGCTGAGCCGCTGGTATGGCGCCGAGGTGCGCATCGGAGAGCATCCCGACGCATCTGCACCGCAGGTGTTTCTTGCCCCCTAGCCTCAGCTTGAACAGCTGACTTCCAGCCGCTTGCCCCATTCGGGTGGGCGGCTGGCGTAATCATCATGACGATCGGCAAACGGATCGCGCAATACCTCATGCAGACGCGCAAACTCCTCGTACTCACCGCGTTCTGCTTGCTCTATCGCCCGCTGCGCGAGCCAGTTACGCAGGACAATTGCCGGGTTCATCTGCTTCATGCTTTGCTGGCGCGTAACGTCATCCACCTGTTCATCCTGAAGCCGGGCGCGATAGCCGCTGAACCAGGCATCAAATCCGG
Organism: Pluralibacter sp. UBA7423; assembly: GCA_002470465.1. Taxonomy (GTDB): domain Bacteria; phylum Pseudomonadota; class Gammaproteobacteria; order Enterobacterales; family Enterobacteriaceae; genus Scandinavium. Next base: position 266,450 of record DKMD01000025.1, on the reverse strand, counting down.
CCCGGTCGATAAACTCATCCCTCAGAGGCGATGCCGCACTGTGCTGTTCGGTTTCACTCAGCATACGGAAGGTGCGCGTGTAATCGCTGCCCTCGCGCGCCATCTGGCTGAACAACGAATTTAACAGCTCATTGTCCCCTTTCTGCTCGGTGAAAAATCCCAGCTTGCGGCGCATCAGCTTGCCGTACTCCACCAGCAGCGCTTCCTGATAGCCGTCAAGCGCATCGTTGAGCGTGTCCACTGCGATGAACGGAGAAAGCGACTGAGCCAGCCGCTGGAGATTCCACAGCGCCGCAGCAGGCTGATTATCATAGCTGTAGCGGCCCTGAGGATCCGAGTGATTGCAGATAAAATTGGGCTGATAATCGTCGAGGAAGCCGAACGGGCCGTAGTCCATCGTCAGCCCGAGAAGTGACATGTTGTCGGTGTTCATGACCCCATGGCAGAAGCCGACGGCCTGCCAGCGGGCAATCATCTGCGCCGTTTTGGTGACAACGTCACGGAACCAGAGGCTGTACACGTCAGCTTCGCCCTCAAGATTTGCCCAGTGATGGCGAATGGCGTAATCCGCCAGTTCACGAACTTTTTCCGGCTGCCGGCGATAATAGAAGTGTTCAAAATGCCCGAACCGCAGATGGCTTTCCGCCAGACGCATCAGCATGGCACCCTGCTCAACTGTTTCGCGGTAAACGGGCGTATCGCTGGTGACCACCGACAGCGCACGCGTAGTGGGAATGCCCAGCGCGAACATTGCCTCTGAAGCCAGGCTTTCACGCAGCGTGGAACGCAGTACGGCACGCCCATCGCCCATTCGGGAATACGGCGTCAGGCCTGCGCCTTTCAGATGCCAGTCATAGCGACGCCCGTCGGCCAGCTGCTGCTCGCCGAGTAAGATGCCGCGCCCGTCGCCGAGCTGCCCGGCCCAGACGCCAAACTGATGGCCGCTGTAAACCTGTGCCAGTGGAAGCATGCCAGGCAGCAGCGCTTCACCGCCCCAGACGCCAGAACCGTTTTCCGGGCTGAATAATGAGCCGGGTAGCGCAAGGCTTTCAGCCAGCGGTGCGTTATGCCAGATAAGACGGGCATTGGTGAGCGGCGTCGGTGACAGTTCGGTATAAAAACCTGGCAGCTCATCGCGCCAGTGATGGGTAAAAGACAGGGTCATAGATCCTCCTGTCTGTAGTGTAGTGCCTGTGGGAAGAGATAAATACGGGCGGGATGCAGGGTTATTCCTGCATCAGGCGCGTGAGCGAGGCCATTTCCACCGCAGGCCATATAGCCCCAACGAAAGCACTGAAACCCCAGGGTAACAGACGTTCCAGGATCTGCGGGTTATCAACGCCAGCGGCCATCATTGACTGGCATGAGGATGCCAGCTGGGCCGTTATCGCCCGCATAAAGGGATCGAAGGATAATAATAGCGCCTGCTGCTGAATAAAGTTTTTATCGAGCACTACGCGTTTAAACAATCCGGAAAATACGGCATGCGATGAGGCATCGCCGGCACCAAAATTGGCCAGCACCAGGGGAAAAAGATTCGCCAGCTGAACGAGAGGGTGAACTTTATCCAGCGTGTTCAACCCAGGAAAGTTTTCCTCGACGGTCAGTTCAAGAAAAGAAAATCGTCCGGCTTCTTCGGCCAGCGTTTTTTGTGTTAACAATGCATCAGAAATAGCAGGGGTAATATTAATCCAGGCGATTAACTGCTGCTGAATAAAAAAGATCTGACAGTTTTCGAGCAATGCCAGTTTTTCACGAAACAGTGCGACTTCCTGTTCGCCATTCAGGCGTGAGGTTACCAGAGACGTGGGCGTGCGAACATTATCGTCTGAACCAACAAAGTTAGCGATTATTTCAAGCCCGATCAGTTTCCCTTCCCCATTTTTCGCAGGGAGGAATAACAACTCTGTCTTCCATGCTTTGTCCAGTGTCACTATCATTGCGTCCCCCTCGTCTCAAGGGACATCCCTGGTCGTTGCTGTGTGTTCCCAGTAGAAAACAAAATCTTTGATTTTAAAAAGATTAATTTCATTCGTTCCTTTGTAACTCAGGCATTCCTTTGCGTTATCATTCGAATGATTGTAATCCATATTCGGGCAGCCGCACAATCCGGCGCTCCATTACGCAGGGAAAATGAGAAACGGTAATTATTTCGAAAAAGGCATACTTTTTAATTTACCCAGAAAAAAAGGGCCATAGCCCTTTTTGATTTTCCGGTTAAATTCGTCTGGCTTGCCAGAAGTGCTTTCGCCAGTAGACATTATCCAGCGATGAGCGGGTGACGCCCTGGCTGGTGGACGCGTGGATGAATTGATTGTCGGTGTCATAGATGCCGACATGCAGCCCGCTGCCGCCGGAGCCGGTATTGAAGAACACCAAATCGCCCGGTAATAAGTCGTCTTTATCTATTTCGGTGCCGATTTGCGACTGCCGCTCGGTATCACGCGGAAGCTGTAAATCGAATTTATCGCGGAATGTCATCATCACGAAGGCGGAACAGTCAACGCCACCGCGGCCGGAACCACCATAGCGATAAGGCGTGCCGCGCCAGTTTGCAAGCTGGTCGTTAAGGTTAGCGATAACGGTAATGGAATCAGAAAGCCTTGGATTTGGTGGCGGCGCACGATGGCTACTGCACCCTGCTAAAATTAATGCGGCCACGAAAATAAATAAGAGACGCATAACCTGGCGTTCCTCTGCTATTTTTTTATAGAAATAATTTAGCCCGCGAATTTGCAAAGTTGCAAGCAACCTTCCTGTTACAGCGCAGAAACCAGCATCTGAACGCCATCCGCATGCAGCATTTTAAACGGCATATCATACGCAGCCGCCAGATTTTCGATCGTCAAAACGTGCGCCGTATCACCGCTGGCGATCAATGCCCCACGCCGCATCAGCCACGTATTGCTCGCAAAGCGCAAAGTGTGGTTAAGGTCATGGCTACTCATGACAATCGTGACGCCAGCCGCTCTCAGCTCTGCCAGCAGCCTGTCCAGAGCCGCCTGCTGCGCCACATCCAGGCTATTCATTGGCTCATCCAGCAACAAAAGCTGCCCCTGCGGGTTCCCCTTTGGATGGATTTGCAGCACTACCGCCGCCAGGCGAACACGCTGCCACTCGCCGCCAGAGAGATGATTTACCGGCCGTTCGAGTTTGTCTTCCAGCCCCAGCTGCTCAGCAATCTCCTGTTGCAAAGCGTGCCGCGTTTTATCAGGCTGATGCAGCGTCAGGTAGTGCCATACAGGCATGGCAAAAGGTGGTGTCTGATGCTGTGTGAGATACGCACGATGTCGGGCCAGCTCCGCCGCGGGCCAGTCTGACAGACATTGCCCATTCAGGGCAATCTGCCCTTTCCCACTCGTCAGACCCGCCATTCTCGCCAGCAGCGTGCTCTTCCCGGCTCCGTTCGGCCCGACAAGGTGAACTAACTCTCCTTGTCGGACTTCCGCGTTAAGCAGGCGCAGCCGACCAGCCTCCTCCACTTCCTGCAGCTGCATCAGCGGCATGTTATTTCGCCAGCGCCAGCTTGATAGCTTCCATCACAATCGGATCTTCCGGCGTCATGTCCGGGGAGAAGCGCTGAATCACTTCGCCGTCACGACCAATCAGAAACTTTTCGAAGTTCCACAGGATATCGCCCTGCACTTTAGGCGCACGCCCTTTGCTTGCCATGCGCTCGTAGAAGCCGCTGCTTTCCGGGGCAACGGCAACAGGCGCAGCAGCCGTGAGCTTCTGGTACAGCGGATGACGGTGCTCGCCGTTAACATCAATTTTGCTGAACATCGGGAACGTCACACCGTAGGTCGTGCTGCAGAAGGTTTTGATCTCCTCCTCGCTGCCCGGCTCCTGACCCAGGAACTGGTTACACGGGAAGCCGAGCACGTCGAAGCCCTGTTTGCCCCACGCTTCCTGGATATTTTCCAGTTGCTCATACTGCGGCGTGAGTCCGCACTGGGAGGCGACGTTAACCACCAGCAGCACGTTACCTTTGTATTTTTCCAGACTGATGTTTTCACCGTCGATAGTGGTGACCGTTGTGTTGAGAATAGTGTCTTGCATAGCGTCCTCTTTGGTTATCGGCCGGCGCTCAGCGGCCAGCCCTTAATAATAGCCAGATAAAAACAGGTGCGCCGAGGGTTGCGGTAACGACGCCAATCGGCAGCTCTGCCGAGGCCAGCGCCAGGCGCGCCACAATATCGGCGAACAACAGCGCCGAACCGCCTGCCAGCACGCAGGCAGGCAGCAGGACGCGGTGATCGCTCAGGCCGCATAAGCGCAGAATATGCGGAACCACAAGCCCGATAAAGCCGATGGCCCCGGACAGCGCCACGCTAACGCCCACCAGCCACCCCGTGGCCAGCACCAACAGACGACGCCAGAGCCAGAGCGGTAGGCCAAGCTGGCGGGCTGACGTTTCGCCCAGCGACAGCAAATTTAGCGGTCGTGACTGCAGGCAAATCCAGGTCAGCACCGGCAGCAGCGCCACCATCAGCCAGCCCTGATGCCAGTCAACGCCACCAAAGCCGCCCATCATCCAGTACACCAATTGGCGCAGGTCAAAGGAGGTTGAGAAATAGACCGCCCAGGTCATTGCGGCACTGCAAATAATGCCAAGCGCGACACCCGCCAGCAGCAGGCGGCTGGTAGACAAATGTCGACGAGCAAAACGTAGCAGGATAACCGTGATAATCAGCGCCCCGGCAATCGCACACAGCCCCAGCGCCCAGCCCGGCAACAGACCTTTACCCAGCAAGACGGCCGCGATCAGCCCGATGCCAGCCCCATTGGAGACGCCAAGCAGCCCAGGTTCTGCCAGCGGATTGTCAAACAACGCCTGCATGATTGCCCCGGAGACCGCCAGAGATGCGCCGACAAGCACCACAGCAACCGTACGCGGCAGGCGAATCTGCCAGACAAACAGCTCACCACGCGCCGTAAACCATTCGCCCGGCGCTATCCACTGTTCGCCCGCGCACAGGCTGACGAAAATCGCCGTCAGCAACAGCAACAGAAATCCTCCCAGCCATCGCTGGTTTCGTTGGTGCTGGCGTTGGGCAAGTGGTTGCATGGTGTCCTGAAATCGTGAGGTGAAGTGGCTGATTTTATTGTCTCTTCAAATAACAGGAAAGAAAAAAGGCCGCAAAAGCGGCCTTTTTGGTTAATCAGAAATTATTCTGCTTTGGGCGAAGCGTTTTCGACACGGCTTTTCAACTTCTGTCCGGGTCTGAAGGTCACCACGCGCCGGGCTGTAATGGGAATATCTTCGCCCGTCTTCGGGTTGCGCCCGGGGCGTTGATTTTTATCGCGCAAATCGAAATTACCAAAACCGGAGAGTTTTACCTGCTCACCGTTTTCAAGAGCGCGACGGATCTCTTCGAAAAACAGCTCTACCAGTTCCTTGGCATCCCGTTTGCTAAGCCCAAGCTTATCAAACAGATATTCTGACATTTCAGCTTTTGTAAGCGCCATAGGTTCAATCCCTCAATGATGCCTGGAATCGCTCTTTTAATGCCTCTACGCATTTGGCAACGGTAGCGGCAATATCCTCTTCTTCGAGTGTACGGCTGGTATCCTGAAGGATCAGGCTGATGGCGAGGCTCTTGTGCCCCTCCGCCACACCCTTACCGCGGTACACGTCAAACAAGTTTACGCCAACTACATGATTTACGCCAACTTTCTTACACTCTGCGAGAATATCGGCTGCCGGGACGTTTTCTACCACCACCACCGCGATATCACGACGGTTTGCCGGGAAGCGAGAAATCTCCTTCGCCTGAGGCACCACGCGGTCTGCGAGCTTGTTCCACTCCAGCTCGAACACCATCGTGCGACCGTTCAGATCCAGCTTACGTTCCAGCTCCGGATGAACAACCCCAATGAAACCAATGCGTTCGCCTTTCAGATAAATCGCCGCAGACTGGCCCGGATGCAGTGCCGGATTCGCTTCGACCCTGAACTGGATATCACCCAATTTACCGGTCAGATCCAGTACGGATTCGAGATCGCCTTTTAAATCATAGAAATCAACTGTCTCTTTCGCCAGGTTCCAGTGCTCTTCGTAGCGGTTACCGCAAATAACGCCGCTCAGCATAACGTCCTGACGAATGCCCAGCGGAGCTTGCGTATCAGGCACAAAGCGCAGTCCGCTTTCGAAAATGCGCACGCGGCTCTGCTGACGGTTCTGGTTGTAGACCACGGTGCCAAGAAGACCTGTCCACAGCGACAAACGCATGGCGGACATTTCGCTTGAGATTGGGCTTGGCAAAATCAGCGCCTCTTCACCAGGGTGAATCAGCTGCTGAACTTTCGGGTCGACGAAGCTGTAGGTGATCACTTCCTGGTAGCCTTTGTCATTAAGCATGGTTTTCACACGCTTGAGTGACAGGTTCGCTTCCTTGTGAGATCCCATGATCAGACCCGCCTGCACTGGCGCATCCGGGATATTGTTGTAGCCGTAGATGCGCGCGACTTCTTCAACCAGATCTTCTTCGATTTCCATATCGAAACGCCAGCTTGGCGCAACGGCCTGCCATTCGTCCTGACCTTCGATCACTTCACAGCCCAGACGGCGCAGAATGTCGCTCACCTGTTCGTCGGCAATGTGGTGACCAATCAGACGATCCAGCTTACTGCGGCGCAGAGTGATGGTGGCACGCTTCGGCAGAGTGGCTTCGTTGGTAACGTCGATAACCGGACCCGCTTCGCCGCCGCAGATATCAATCAGCAGACGCGTGGCACGTTCCATCGCTTTGTATTGCAGTGCCGGATCCACGCCGCGCTCATAGCGGTGAGAAGCATCCGTGTGCAGTCCGTGACGACGTGCGCGACCGGTGATGGACAGCGGATTGAAAAAGGCGCATTCCAGCAAGACATTCTGCGTTTCGCCATTCACGCCGGAATGCTCACCACCAAAGATGCCGCCCATAGCCAGCGCTTTGTTATGGTCTGCAATCACCAGGGTATCGGCATTCAGTTTGGCTTCGCTACCGTCCAGCAGAACCAGGGTTTCCCCCTCTTCCGCCATGCGCACAACAATGCCGCCCTCGATACGATCGAGGTCAAACGCATGCATCGGCTGACCCAGCTCCAGCAGAACGTAGTTGGTCACGTCCACGACGGCGTCGATGGAACGAATGCCACAGCGGCGCAGCTTCTCTTTCATCCACAGCGGCGTGGCGGCTTTCACATCGATGCCTTTGACCACTCGGCCAAGGTAGCGCGGACAAGCTTCGGTGGCTTCAACCTTGATTGGGAAAGTATCGCTGATGGTGGCAGCAACAGGCGCCATTTCCGGCACGTTCAGCGGCTGCTTGTTCAGTACCGCAACGTCACGAGCCACGCCGATGATGCCCAGACAATCAGCGCGGTTTGGGGTCACGCTGATTTCGATGGTGTTGTCGTCAAGCTTCAGGTATTCGCGGATGTCGGTTCCCAGCGGGGCATCAGCAGGCAGCTCAATAATACCGCTGTGATCGTCGGAAATACCCAGCTCAGAGAAGGAGCACAGCATCCCTTCAGAAGGTTCACCGCGCAGCTTCGCCGCTTTGATTTTGAAATCGCCCGGCAGCACCGCACCGATAGTCGCCACGGCTACTTTCAGGCCCTGACGGCAGTTTGGCGCGCCGCAAACGATGTCCAGCAGGCGATCGCCACCGACGTTAATTTTGGTGACGCGCAGTTTGTCCGCATTCGGGTGCTGGCCGCACTCGACCACTTCCCCGACAACAACGCCGTTGAACACGCCAGCGACCGGCTCAACGCCGTCAACTTCCAGGCCTGCCATGGTGATTTGGCCCGACAGTGCTTCGCTGTCAATCGCCGGGTTAACCCATTCGCGTAACCACAGTTCACTGAATTTCATTGTTCTGTCCTGCCCTTATTTAAACTGTTTGAGGAAACGCAGATCGTTTTCGAAGAACGCACGCAGATCGGTCACGCCATAGCGCAGCATCGTCAGACGTTCCATGCCCATACCGAAGGCAAAACCGGAGTAGACTTCCGGATCGATGCCAACGTTGCGCAGCACGTTCGGATGCACCATGCCGCAGCCCAGCACTTCCAGCCATTTGCCGTTTTTACCCATCACGTCCACTTCCGCAGAAGGTTCGGTGAACGGGAAGTAGGAAGGGCGAAAGCGAATCTGCAAATCTTCCTCAAAGAAGTTACGCAGGAAATCGTGCAGCGTGCCTTTCAGGTTGGTGAAGCTGATGTTGGTATCAACGATCAGACCTTCCATCTGATGGAACATTGGGGTATGCGTCTGATCGTAATCGTTACGATAGACGCGGCCCGGCGCGATAATACGGATAGGCGGCTGCTGGTTTTTCATGGTACGGATTTGCACGCCGGAAGTCTGGGTACGCAGCAGACGGGTAGCATCAAACCAGAAAGTGTCGTGGTCAGCACGTGCCGGGTGGTGGCCAGGAATATTCAGCGCATCGAAGTTATGGTAGTCATCTTCGATTTCCGGGCCAGTCGCCACGGTAAAGCCGAGCTCACCGAAGAAACTTTCAATACGATCGATGGTGCGGGTGACCGGGTGCAGACCGCCGGTTTCAATGCGACGACCCGGCAGTGAAACATCGATGGTTTCAGCGGCAAGGCGGGCGTTCAGTGCTGCGCCTTCCAGGGCAGCTTTACGCTCGTTTAACGCCTGCTGGACCTGCTCCTTCGCTTCATTGATAACGGCACCCGCGGCCGGGCGCTCTTCCGCCGGCAGTTCACGCAGGGTTGTCATCTGAAGGGTCAGGTGCCCTTTCTTGCCCAGATATTCGACGCGCACATTATCCAGTGCGGCGACATCGTGCGAGTCGTTAATGGCTGCCTTTGCACTGGCAACCAGCTCTGCGAGATGTGACATGGTTTTCCTCAATAATGTCTATGCAAACACCCGTTTGCGGACGTAATAACTTGAAATCTATATACGAAAAAAGCCTCCCTGGGGAGGCTTTCTGGCGCTGTTTTCCGTTTCGTCTTTCACGCGCTAGCCTCCTGAAGTCAGGTGCTAAAGTAAAAAAAGAAGCGGAAAATAGCAGCATTCATGCTTGCGTTACCTTGTCTGAAAAGGTCTGTGAAGTGCTTATTGAAAAGTCTTCACCCTGAAAAGTCAACGTATTGCTGGTGTTACAGGTCAATCTAAAACGAAAAGAGGGAGGCAAGCCTCCCTCTTCAACTGGCTTATGCCAGTGCTGATTTCGCTTTTTCGACCAGAGCGGTGAACGCTACTTTGTCGAATACGGCGATGTCAGCCAGGATCTTACGGTCGATTTCAACAGAGGCTTTTTTCAGGCCGTTGATGAATTTGCTGTAAGAAATACCGTTCTGACGTGCTGCTGCGTTGATACGCGCAATCCACAGTTGACGGAACTGACGCTTACGCTGACGACGGTCACGGTAAGCGTACTGACCTGCTTTGATAACAGCCTGGAAGGCAACGCGGTAAACGCGTGAACGCGCACCGTAGTAGCCTTTAGCTTGTTTCAAAATTTTCTTGTGACGTGCACGTGCAATTACACCACGTTTTACGCGAGCCATATGTGCTCTCCTGTATCTATATTCTTAATGAAAAAATTAAACGTTAACGGCTTATGCGTACGGCAGGCACGCGATTACCAGACCCAGATCGCCTTTAGAAACAAGGCCTTTTGGACGCAGGTGACGTTTACGCTTAGTCGATTTTTTGGTCAGAATATGACGCAGGTTTGCGTGCTTACGCTTAAATCCACCACCACCGGTTTTTTTGAAGCGCTTAGCAGCACCGCGTACGGTCTTAATTTTTGGCATTTTAATAACTTCCACTTCGCATTGTTAATAAACGAAACGTAGGCGAACAAAATCTGTGAGGCCCGAAAGCCCCACAGCGATTGTTACTTGAAGGCCTTACTGTTTCTTCTTAGGAGCGAGCACCATGATCATCTGGCGGCCTTCGATCTTCGTTGGGAAGGATTCGACTACTGCCAGTTCACTCAGATCGTCACGGACGCGCGTCAGCACTTCCATACCAATCTGTTGGTGGGCCATCTCACGACCGCGGAAACGCAGCGTGATTTTGGCCTTATCGCCATCTTCAAGAAAGCGAATCAGGCTGCGGAGTTTTACCTGATAATCGCCATCATCGGTACCAGGACGGAACTTAATTTCCTTAACCTGGATAACTTTTTGTTTCTTCTTCTGTTCCTTCGTAGACTTACTCTTCTCATAAAGGAACTTGCCGTAGTCCATGATACGACAAACTGGCGGCTCGGCGTTAGGGCTGATTTCAACTAAATCGACGCCAGCTTCTTCAGCTTTCTCGATAGCTTCTCTCAGACTCACAATACCCAGCTGTTCGCCTTCGAGACCCGTTAAGCGAACTTCCTGGGCGCGAATCTCGCCATTGATACGATTCGGACGTGCCGTTTGAACTCGTTTTCCGCCTTTAATACCTTATTCCTCCAGTTGTTGAAGACTGCGGCTACGAATTTCCAGTAGCAGCTTCTCAATCACTTCCTCTACGCCCATGCTCCCAAGGTCTTTGCCACGACGGGTGCGCACGGCAACTTTGCCTGCTTCAACCTCTTTGTCGCCACAAACCAGCATATAAGGGACACGACGTAAAGTGTGCTCGCGGATTTTAAAGCCAATCTTCTCATTTCTCAAGTCTGCTTTTACTCGAATGCCCGCATTTTGTAGTTTACGCGTCAATTCGTTAACGTATTCAGACTGTGAATCAGTGATATTCATTACCACCACCTGCACCGGTGCAAGCCATGTTGGGAAGAATCCGGCGAACTCTTCGGTCAGAATACCGATGAAGCGTTCGATAGAACCCAGAATGGCGCGGTGAATCATCACCGGCACCTGACGCTCGTTGCTTTCGCCTACGTAAGAGGCGTTCAGACGCTGCGGCAGGGAGAAGTCCAGCTGTACCGTTCCGCACTGCCATGCACGATCGAGGCAGTCATACAGGGTAAATTCAATTTTCGGGCCGTAGAAGGCACCTTCACCCAGTTGATACTCAAACGGGATATTGTTCTCTTCCAGAGCCACGGCCAGATCGGCTTCCGCACGATCCCACATCTCATCGCTGCCAATACGTTTTTCAGGACGTGTAGACAGCTTGACGACGATTTTCTCGAAGCCAAAGGTGCTGTACATATCGTAGACCATACGAATACAGGCGTTAACTTCATCACGCACCTGCTCTTCGGTACAGAAGATATGCGCATCATCCTGAGTGAAGCCACGGACGCGCATCAGGCCATGCAGCGCGCCTGACGGCTCGTTACGGTGGCAGCTACCGAACTCCGCCATACGCAGCGGTAGATCGCGGTAAGATTTCAGACCCTGGTTGAAGATCTGTACGTGACCCGGACAGTTCATCGGCTTGATGCAGTACTCACGGTTCTCGGATGAAGTAGTGAACATCGCATCTTTGTAGTTGTCCCAGTGGCCGGTTCTTTCCCACAGCACACGGTCCATCATGAACGGGCCTTTTACTTCCTGATACTGGTACTCTTTCAGCTTAGAGCGCACAAAAGTTTCCAGTTCACGGAAGATAGTCCAGCCGTCGTTATGCCAGAACACCATGCCCGGCGCTTCTTCCTGCATATGATACAGGTCGAGCTGTTTGCCGATTTTACGGTGGTCACGCTTAGACGCTTCTTCCAGGCGCTGCAGGTAAGCATTCAGCGCTTTTTTATCGGCCCATGCGGTGCCGTAGATGCGCTGCAGCATCTTATTGTTGCTGTCGCCACGCCAGTAGGCGCCTGCAGTTTTCATCAACTTAAAGTGATGACAGAAACGCATGTTCGGCACGTGCGGACCGCGGCACATGTCGACGTATTCTTCGTGATGATACAAGCCAGGCTTGTCATCATGAGCGATATTTTCATCAAGGATGGAAACTTTATAGCTCTCGCCGCGCTTCACAAAGGTGTCGCGGGCTTCGTGCCAGCTCACTTTCTTCTTGATGACATCGTAGTTTTTCTCCGCCAGCTCGTGCATCCGCTTTTCGAGGGCGTCGATATCTTCCTGGGTCAGGGTGTGGTCAAGATCAACGTCATAGTAGAAGCCGTTATCAATGACCGGACCAATAGCCATTTTGGTGTTCGGCCACAGCTGCTTGATAGCGTGCCCCAACAGGTGCGCACAGGAGTGGCGAATGATCTCCAGGCCCTCTTCGTCCTTCGCGGTGATGAGCGAAAGCTTAGCGTCCTGTTCAATGAGGTCGGATGCGTCAACCAGCTCACCGTCTACGCGACCAGCAATAGTAGCTTTCGCCAGACCCGGACCGATATCCAGGGCAACATCCATTGGAGTCACAGCATGATCGAAATGGCGTTGGCTGCCATCAGGAAGAGTAATTACAGGCATTTTATATCCTTATTTGCAGTGGTGCCCCACACGAAAGAGCACATACAAAATTGATTAGTTTATTCATATCAACAAGTTAGAAGGTTTTATTTGCTTCACTCTGCAAACCGCGAGCGCATGGATGGACAAAACCAGTAACGCCTGCCTTCGCCTGCTAATAACGAACGTACATGGTACACGTCATTGTGTGGTTATTAAAGGATGGCGTAAATTGATGTCGCCATAACGTTGCATTCATCTTTCAGAGCAGAAAAGCGTTCCCGGGCCACCTACCTGACAATTGGCTTTCGGCGGTGAGGAAAATCGCGATATTCAACGGCCTTAACCTCTCCGCCTGGCAGCTTGAGGATATAAATCTGTCGCCCTATGCGAACCGCTTTGCTGATCGCCGTCTGATGAACGCCAATGGCTGCTGCTGCTTTTGCCTGACCGACTTCGCTGACGTATTGAGCAAGGGAAATTTTCATGTTCTGTGCCTCCGTGGCATGGCCCGAAGCAACAATACTATGTGTATTGAAATAAACAATACCGGCGGTATTTTTATTTTAATAACCTGGGTATTACTATTTGAATATGGAAAAGAAAAAAGTGCTTACCCCTGCCCAGGCAGATGCCGCCAGGCGCCTTAAAACGCTTTATGAGGCAAAGAAAAAGCTGCTCGGAATCACCCAGCAGTCGATTGCTGATGAACTGGATATTACCCAGGGCGCCGTAGGTCATTATCTGAATGGACGTAATCCGTTGAATCCGGCTGTAGCCTCGGTTTTTGCGCGACTGCTGAAAGTGGATGTAGAAGCGTTCAGTCCAGTCCTGGCAAAAGAGCTGGCTGGCATGGGCGTGGTGAGCGTCAACGATCCCACTGCGCCATATCGAGTTAACTCTGCCCCCGGTAAAAAATATCCTGTTCTTCGTACTCTTCCGGTGACAGCCTGGCATGAGATTTCAGAAATCTATGATGCGCGGGACGTTGAGCTCTGGCTGGACGCCGATATTGAGATTCTCGGTGAAGCCTTCTGGCTAAAAATGGAGGGAAATTCGATGACGGCCCCGACGGGGCTGAGCGTTCCGGAGGGTTATTTTGTACTGTTTGATACCGGTCGCGAGCCGGTTAATAACAGCCTGGTACTTGCCACGCTTCCTGGAGCCAGCGAAGTCACATTTAAAAAGCTGATCGTCGACGGCGGTCAAATGTACCTGGCCGGACTCAATCCTCAATGGCCCCTGGTGCCGATTGATGACGATTGTCGGCTGATTGGTGTGGCTCTGGAAACCCGGCTCAGACTACTCCAGACATAACGCTGCTGGTGCACGCAGAAACCCTCAAACGATCTTCAGGTTGGCAGACATACCCAATTTTGAGTGGAGCATCACCCGCTGGCGCTTGCCTGATGGTCGGTTCACGGCATGCTATACAGCCTGGATAAAAGCCCGGACTGAGATACCTTCAGCCTCCAGCCGCTGACGGATACAGCGCGTCATTTCAACCGAATCCGGGCTGTCGCCATGTACACATACAGACTGTGCTTCGATTGTAACGAACTCACCTTCCACAGAGGTCACACCGCCTTCTAAAATCATCTGAACCACTCGCTGCGCGACCACCTCAGGGTCATGAATCACTGCCCCCGTCTCACGCCGCGAGACCAGAGAGCCGTCCTGATGGTAGGCACGATCCGCAAATGCCTCCGCCACTGTACAAATGCCCGCTTCCCTCGCCCACGCAATCAGCGCCGAGCCAGCCAACGCGACTAATGGTAAAGACGCATCAACGGACTGAATCGCGGCCAATACCGCCATCGCCTGGCGTTTATCATGCGCAATCGTGTTATACAGAGCGCCATGGGGTTTCACGTAACTCACCCGTGTGCCTGCCGCCGTTGCCAGCCCCTGTAACGCGCCAATCTGGTAAATGACATCCGCCGTCAGTTCGTCACTGGCCACATCCATGTTGCGGCGCCCAAACCCAACCAGATCCGGATACGACACATGTGCCCCAACGGCGACACCCAACCGTTGCGCCGCGCGTAGCGTCGTGAAAATACCCGCGGGTGAACCCGCATGAAATCCGCAGGCCACGTTGGCGCTGCTGATGAGCGGAAGAATCGCGGCGTCATCGCCCATCGTCCACTGCCCGAAGCTTTCGCCTGAATCACTATTTAAATCAATGCATGGCGCAACCGACATGATGCAAATCTCCTGGCCGTTAGCCTTTCGTTAATCTCTTTCGGTGTATCACTGTTTTACCCGTTTTACCATGAAGGAGACAAAATGGACTTTACGGCACTGATTCAGACCGTGACGGATTTTATCAGCTCTCACCCAAAGCTTGCGCTGGGCGTGATAGCGCTACTCGCGTTTGGCGAATCCCTGGCGTTTATTTCTCTGCTTCTGCCCGCCACGGTGATTTTGCTGGCAACCGGGGCGTTGATTGGTGAAAGCGAACTGCGGTTCATGCCGGTCTGGCTGGCTGCTGCCGCGGGTGCATTCGCTGGCGACTGGCTATCCTGGTGGTTGGGGTATCACTACAGCTATCGAATCACAATGCTCTGGCCGCTATCGCGGAAGCCACAGCTGCTACAGCGTGGACACCTTTTCTTCGAGCGCTGGGGATCATGGGGAGTATTTATCGGACGATTTTTTGGCCCATTAAGAGCCGTTGTGCCGCTCGTCGCCGGGATTTGCAGAATGCCTTCCGGAAAATTCCAGTTAGCGAATGCCGCATCAGCGGCAGTGTGGGCCTTTGGTATTCTGGCGCCTGGCGCATTGGGGATACCGAAGCTGGCCGCGCTGTTTTCGTGAGCCTGAAAACAACCAGGCCGGATTACTCCGGCCTGCATCATTACATCTTGTAGCCCAGCGTTACCGTTGTGCGGCGATCGGTGTGCTCCGGTGCCGATGACGGCGGTTCGGAGTTCCAGGTCACATTGTAAGCCACTTTCAGGCCGAAGCTGTCGTTGATAGCAACGTCCAGCGCGGTTTCTGAGTTGATTGTGGTGTCATCTGCGCCGAACACAGACAGACCCTGGGTGAATTTGGTGGTGTCCGTCATCTGCCAGGCGTAGGTGCCAGAAGCGTAACCCAGCGGCTGAGTTTTGGTATCACCGTTGGTGTACTCGTCGTAACGCACACCTGGACCGAATTCAAAACGCAGGCTGTGCACCGGTCCATTGAGGATCTGGCGACCGTAACCGGCGGTGAACACATCGCGCTGGCGGTAGCCGTTAAAGCGGTCGGTGAGCCAGCTTGCCTGACCAAACAGATAATCATAGTCAGTCATGTTGTAACGAGAGCGCCCGCCGACCTGATAGGTTTCAGAAGAGCGCTCGTCGTTTGAAGAGGTATTACTGGCGTTGCCCCACAGCGACCAGGCAGTGGTGTCGCCATACCAGGTCAGCGTGGAATCGGCGGTCAGGGAAGAACTTTTTGTATTGCCAGACTGCGCCAGATAACCCCCGTTAATTTTACCTTCAAACGGTTTCTTCGCAGTGGATGGGTCATCCATGACAGTAAAAACGGTATTATCAGCCATCGCGTGCAGCGACGCAAAAAGGCCCCCCGCCAGCACAACTACTGCGGGTACTGTCTTGAAAAGCTTCATTTATTAAGAGTCCGTACAACAAAAAAAGAGACCATTACGGTCCCGGAAACTTTCGCGAGGAGCAACGATTGCGGTCCAAAGAAAGGTAACAAATTATAAAAAGGCGTGAATAACATAGCAATGAATTCTTATTTCATTTTTTGAATAAGAAGGATCTCAAAAGGCGTTTTATTTCATATAGCTGAGGCGTCATTTGCGATTGTAAATATGCGAAAAATCAGATCGTTGAACTTTATTCTACACACCCGAAGTGCCAGGCTTAGCCTTGGCCATCCTGGAAACGGCCCAACAGGCTCATGAATGGAGGTAATCGAATGGTTAATATCTGTACGCTTACTCTGGCGCCATCCCTTGATAGCGCCACGGTCACCCCGCAAATCTATCCTGAAGGCAAGCTGCGCTGCAGCGCACCCGTCTTTGAACCCGGCGGAGGGGGCATCAACGTCGCCCGCGCAATTACCTTTCTGGGCGGGAAAGCCACCGCCCTCTTTCCGGCAGGAGGCGCAACCGGCGAGCATCTGATTTCCCTGCTTGCGGAGGAAAACATCCCCGTGCAAACCGTTCAGGCCAGTGACTGGACGCGGCAGAATCTTCACGTTCATGTAGAAAGTAGCGGCGAGCAGTACCGCTTTGTAATGCCCGGTGCCGCGCTTTCCGCTCCGGAATTCCACCTGCTTGAACAGCAAGTTTTACGCCTTACTGCGGGAACGCTTCTGGTCATCAGCGGCAGCCTGCCACCGGGTGTCAGCGTCACAACATTGGTCGGCCTGATTCGCGCCGCACAGCAGCAGGGGATTCGCTGCGTAATAGACAGCTCCGGTGAAGCGCTCAGCGCCGCGCTCGATGTCGGAAACATCGAACTGGTTAAACCTAATCAGAAAGAGCTGAGCGCCCTGGTGCAACGGGAACTGACGCTGCCAGACGACGTACGAAAAGCCGCTGAAGAGATTGTTCAGAGTGGAAAAGCAAAACGCGTCGTGGTTTCACTTGGCCCGCAAGGGGCGTTGGGTGTTGATGCCACCGGTTGCGTGCAGGTGGTTCCCCCACCGGTCAAAAGCCAGAGCACCGTTGGCGCAGGCGACAGCATGGTGGGCGCGATGGTGATAAAGCTGGCGGAACAAGCTTCACTTGGAGAAATGGTCCGCTTTGGGGTCGCTGCAGGTAGTGCCGCCACGCTTAACCAGGGTACCCGCTTATGCTCCCTGGAAAATACCCGCACTATTTACGACTATTTGTGCCGGGCTTAGCCGTTTTCCCGCCACCCACGTGGCAGGAGTCGAAAAATAGCAGTAATCGGCTATGCTATCAAAACTCCATGCTTAACAAAGAGGTTCCCGATGAGCGGTGATATCACGCGTTACGTGGTAGCGGTAAAGTTTCATGAACAAGCGCTGACCGAAATCAACGAGCTCAATAATCACCTGACCCGCGCCGGATTTACCCTGACGCTGGCAGACGATGAGGGCAAAGTGCATGACCTTGGCACCAACACGTTTGGTCTGGTCAGCCCGCAAAGTGAAGATGACGTTCAGGCCCTGACCCTCGCCCTTGCAGAGGCGGCTATCAAGCAAAAGCCCGACGTCAGCGTGACGACGTTTGAGCAATGGCTTCAGTCCAGTACTACCGATACGGCGAGTTAAAACGCGCAGTTGTGCGTCAGTTCGAGTTTTCCACCGCATTTTTGCACTAACCTTATGATCTGGCAGAAAACATGGGGAGAGAGAGCATGTGGCAAGCGATCTGTAGCCTGTTGGAAGAGCACGGAGACGGCGAAATTGAGCTGCGTAACGAACTGCCCGGCGGTGAGATCCACGCCGCATGGCATTTGCGTATCAGCGGCCAGGATTATTTCGTCAAATGCGATGAGCGGGAAATGCTGCCCATCTTCACCGCGGAGGCCGATCAGCTTGAGCTGCTTTCCCGAAGTGAGACCGTTGCCGTACCCGAGGTGTACGCCGTCGGCAGCGACCGTGATTACAGCTTTGTGGTGATGGAGTTTCTGCCGCCCCGCCCGCTTGATGCACACAACGCCTTTTTACTCGGCCAGCAGCTTGCACATCTTCATCAGTGGAGCGACCAGCCGCAGTTTGGCCTCGACTTTGATAACGATCTCTCCACTACGCCGCAGCCCAACGCCTGGCAGCGTCGCTGGTCAACGTTCTTCGCCGAGCAGCGCATCGGCTGGCAGCTGGAGCTGGCGGCAGAAAAAGGGCTGGCGTTCGGTAATATAGACGGCATTGTCGAACACATTCACCAGCGCCTGAGCTCACATCAGCCACAGCCCTCTTTGCTTCACGGCGACCTGTGGTCAGGTAACTGCGCGCTGGGGCCCTCTGGGCCCTATATCTTTGACCCTGCCTGCTACTGGGGTGACCGGGAGTGCGACCTGGCGATGCTCCCGCTGCATCCGGAACAGCCGCCGCAAATCTACGATGGCTATCAGTCCGTTTCCCCGCTGCCAGCGGGTTTCCTTGAGCGCCAGCCGATTTACCAGCTCTATACGCTCCTGAACCGCGCGATTCTGTTTGGAGGTCAGCATCTGGTCACCGCGCAGAAAGCGCTGGATCGCGTGCTCGCCGCATAAAAAAAGCCCCGTTAATTCGGGGCTTCTTCCTTATCCGTCATCAAGTTAGTTGATGGACACGCCCTTCAGGCGGAACTCAATGTTCATGATGATGCCGTTGCCCGGTTTACCCGGCTCGTAGCGCCATTTGCGCAATGCCGTTTTCACTTCGCGCTCAAACATGTTTGAGGGATGCGCAGAGAGTATTTCGACATTGTCCACGCGACCGTCCGGCGTGACGTCAAATTTCACCCGCACCTTACCTTCGATGCGTAACGCCTGCGCACGTGCCGGATATTGCGGCTCACCGCGGCTCAGCGCGCGCGGACCGGTTGGTGCCGTCACCGCCGGTTTGCTGGGGGCAGGTGCAGTATTGGTGGCCGGGCGGCTCTGCGACGTTAAATTCTCAAACGGCAACGCCGGGCGCGGTTCAACAGGTTTCGGTTCGCGCTTAGGCTCTTCCACCTTTTTCACCGGCTTTGGTTTTGGCTTCGGTTTGGGTTTCGGTTCGGGCTTATGGATAACCACCGGGGCTTCTTTCGGGGGGTCAGGAACCACTTCCGGCTCCGGTTCGGGCTCAACGACCGGCTGCGGCGGTGGCTGTACGGCCTGAGGTGGCTCCAGATCCGCAGGTGAGACCATTGTTACCGTGATCGGCTGTGCGGGTGCCGGCAGTTCAATAACCTGATGTACCGAGGTATAAAGCAGACCTGCCACTACGGCACCGTGAATAGCCACAGAGAGCAATGTGGGCCACGGAAAACGGCGAGGTAAATCGAGGGTCATTGAAGTCATAATCGTTGCAGTTGAAAAATGATGGTCCGATTTTAAATGCAAATAGCAATCATATTCAATAAGCCATCTTATCTTCGGTCAACTTTCTGTGGCTGTTGGGCAAAATAAGTACAGCTGTGCGACAGGTTACGCAGTGGGTAAATCTTTGCATTGCAGTCGCCGACGCTTTGAAATACCGTGTTTCGACAATTGATGAATAAGGAGCTGTGCCCGTGCTTTACGTGATTTATGCTGAAGATGTCGCCGACTCTCTTGAAAAACGGTTATCGGTTCGCCCTGCCCACCTCGCTCGCCTTCAGTTGCTGCAGGATGAAGGTCGTCTGCTGACGGCCGGTCCAATGCCTGCCGTGGACAGTAACGATCCAGGCGCGGCCGGGTTTAGCGGTTCAACGGTCATTGCGGAATTTGCTTCGCTGGAAAAGGCGCAGGCCTGGGCAGAAGCAGACCCGTACGTCGCGGCGGGTGTATATGGTGAAGTTAAAGTACGCCCCTACAAAAAAGTCTTCTGAAGACTGAAAAAACATGAGGCACCGCGAACGGTGCCTTTTTTGCTTTCAGAATTCGTAGATGGCAAAAAGCAGTGAATTTCGCTGCCGGGCCACCAGACATTTTCTGATCGCGTGGATGCGCATGTTGCGTCGCGACTGGGCTTCCAGCCACCGCGCTTTTCGACGGCTCGCTTGTCGCTGCATCCGCCAACGCCCCACTTCGTTTCTGCTACGCTTCATTTCCACATCTCTGAGATGAAAGAGCGCACATTATAAACCCTTGCGTCCGGGTGACCAGCGGTTTTGCCCCTGTTTTTGTTTGCCAGATGAGGCCTTCCGCGTACACTCTTAACAACAGGCTTTCAAAAGGATTTTTTATGACAACCTTCTACACCGTGGTGAGTTGGCTGGTCATTCTGGGGTACTGGTTGTTAATCGCGGGGGTGACGTTACGCATCCTGATGAAACGACGCGCGGTACCTTCAGCGATGGCATGGTTACTGATCATTTATATTCTGCCTTTGGTCGGGATCATCGCTTATCTCTCCGTGGGGGAACTGCATTTAGGGAAACGCCGTGCCGAACGCGCTCGAGCTATGTGGCCGTCAACGGCAAAATGGCTCAACGATCTTAAAGCCTGCAATCATATTTTTGCTGAATCAAACAGCCCCGTCGCCAGTTCTCTGTTCAGACTTTGTGAACGTCGTCAGGGTATCGCCGGGGTAAAAGGCAATCAGCTGCAGTTGCTGACCGAATCTGACGACGTCATGCAGGCGCTGATCCGCGACATTCAGCTCGCCCGGCACAATATTGAGATGGTCTTCTACATCTGGCAGCCCGGTGGCATGGCCGACCAGGTAGCCGAATCATTGATGGCCGCCGCGCGCCGCGGGGTGCACTGCCGCCTGATGCTCGACTCCGCCGGTAGCGTCGCCTTTTTCCGCAGTCCCTGGGCTACGATGATGCGCAATGCAGGGATCGAAGTCGTCGAAGCCCTTAAAGTGAATCTGATGCGTGTCTTCCTTCGCCGTATGGATCTCCGTCAGCATCGCAAAATGATCATGATCGACAACTATATTGCCTATACCGGCAGCATGAATATGGTCGATCCGCGCTTCTTCAAGCAGGATGCGGGCGTGGGACAATGGGTGGATTTGATGGCCCGAATGGAAGGCCCGATTGCCACTTCAATGGGCATTGTCTATTCCTGCGACTGGGAAATCGAAACGGGCAAGCGCATTTTACCCCCGGCTCCGGACGTCAACATTATGCCGTTCGAGGAAGCCAGCGGGCACACGATTCACACCATTGCGTCTGGCCCGGGCTTCCCGGAAGATCTGATTCATCAGGCGTTGCTGACCGCCGCCTACTC
This sequence comes from Pluralibacter sp. UBA7423, assembly GCA_002470465.1. GTDB lineage: Bacteria > Pseudomonadota > Gammaproteobacteria > Enterobacterales > Enterobacteriaceae > Scandinavium. Next base: position 245,280 of record DKMD01000025.1, on the reverse strand, counting down.
CGCGCGTGAATATCTTATTATGACCACGCCCTACTTCGTGCCGAGTGACGATCTGCTGCACGCTATCTGCACCGCCGCACAGCGTGGCGTGGACGTCAGCATTATCATGCCGCGCAAGAACGACTCGGTTCTGGTGGGCTGGGCCAGCCGGGCTTTCTTCACCGAACTGCTGGCTGCGGGCGTCAAAATTTACCAGTTTGAAGGCGGCCTGCTGCACACTAAAAGCGTACTGGTTGACGGTGAGCTGAGCCTGGTGGGCACCGTTAATCTCGATATGCGCAGCCTGTGGCTGAACTTTGAGATAACGCTTGCCATTGACGACGTTGGCTTCGGCGGTGACCTGGCTGCCGTTCAGGACGACTACATTTCACGCTCTCGGCTGCTGGATCCAGAGCGCTGGTTAAAACGTCCACTGTGGCAGCGTGGCGCTGAGCGACTGTTTTACTTCTTCAGCCCGTTGCTGTAAAACGTGCCCATTAGCTGAGAATCAGGGTGTCATCATGGATATGGATTTAAATAATCGTCTGACCGAAGACGAAACGCTTGAACAGGCCTACGATATTTTTCTCGAACTGGCAGGCGATAACCTCGACCCGGCAGATATCATACTGTTTAACCTGCAGTTTGAAGAGCGCGGCGGTGCAGAGCTTTTCGATCCGGCGGAGGACTGGCAGGAGCACGTCGATTTCGATTTAAACCCGGACTTCTTCGCCGAAGTGGTGATTGGCCTTGCGGACACCGACGGCGGAGAGATTAACGATATCTTCGCCCGCGTCCTGCTGTGTCGCGAAAAGGACCACAAAATCTGCCACATTCTGTGGAAAGAGTAAGCCACACGCTGAAATCACAAAAAGGCTGCCATTGGCAGCCTTTTTCATTTCCCGTCCGGTAACGTAATTCCACAGGTGCAGCAATAGTTCGCATAGCGGGTACGCCGATCAAACAGAAGCGGTATAAATGCGGGCGCACGGACCGCAGGGCATCAGCCCAAATAACCTGCCAATAAAAAGGGCTGACAGTTGTCAGCCCGGGAAATTATAGCGGGTCCACCTTCAGGCAGGATACGGCGTGTCGGAAACTGCCCTCCAGCACCGGCCGGGTTTTCGCGCATTCCGGCCCGGCAATCGGGCAGCGGGTGCGGAATACACAACCTGATGGCGGGTTGATTGGCGACGGCAGTTCACCTTCGAGCAGCTGTATCGTTTTGTTTTTTTCCAGATCCGGGTCTGGAATAGGCACTGCGGACATCAGCGCTTTCGTGTAGGGATGCAGCGGGTTGTGATAGACCTGATCGTAGGTTCCCAGCTCCACCGCGTGGCCGAGATACATCACCAGCACGCGATCGGAGATGTGCTTCACTACTGCCAGATCGTGTGCAATGAAGATCAGCGACAGCCCCATTTCGCGCTGCAGCTGCTGAAGCAGATTCACCACCTGTGCCTGAATCGACACGTCCAGCGCCGACACCGGCTCATCACAGATAATCAGCTTCGGCTCAAGGATCAGCGCACGGGCAATCCCGATACGCTGGCACTGGCCGCCTGAGAATTCGTGCGGATAGCGGTTAATCAGGTTTGGCAACAGCCCCACTTTCATCATCATCGCCTTCACGCGGTCGCGGACTTCCTGACGTGGCATTTTAGGATGATAGGTGCGCAGTGGTTCAGCAATGATATCGCCAATGTTCATACGCGGGTTCAGAGAAGCCAGCGGATCCTGGAAAATCATCTGAATGTCGCTGCGCACGGCGCGCCATTCGTCCGGCTTCATGCCCAGCAGATCTTTGCCCAGCCATGCCACTTTACCGTCGGTTGCTTTGACCAGACCAATAATTGCACGCGCGAACGTGGATTTGCCGCAGCCGGACTCACCCACCACGCCCAGTGTCTCACCTTCATACAGGCGCAGCGTCACGCCATCAACGGCTTTCAGGGTTTTTGACGGCTGCCAGAACCACTGTTTGCCGTCTTTGATGTCGAAATGCACTTTCAGATCGGCAATTTCGAGCAGAACTTTTCTTTCTTCGGTCACGGCGTTCATACCAGATCCCCCACCGGTTTAAAGCAGGCGCGTAAACGGCCAGGCGCAAACTCCTCCAGAGGCGGAGCGGAATGACAAATGTCCATCGCGTGCGGACAGCGCGGCTTGAACGGACAGCCTTTCGGCAGGCGCATCAGGTTCGGCGGGTTGCCCGGAATGGTCAGCAGCGCTTCACCTTCCGCATCCAGACGCGGCACCGCGTTGAGCAAGCCCATCGAATAGGGGTGCGCAGGATGATAGAACACATCACGCGCGTTGCCGTATTCCATGGTGCGCCCGGCATACATCACCAGCACTTTGTCACAAATACCGGCAACGACGCCAAGGTCGTGGGTGATCATGATAATGGCCGTGTTGAACTCACGCTTAAGCTCATTCAGCAGAGTCATGATCTGCGCCTGAACGGTCACATCCAGCGCGGTGGTCGGCTCATCGGCAATCAGCAGCTTTGGCCGGCACAGCAGCGCCATGGCGATCATCACGCGCTGGCGCATACCGCCGGAAAACTCGTGCGGGAACATGCGCATGCGCTTGCGCGCTTCCGGCATTTTCACCGCATCCAACATTTTGACCGACTCTTCAAACGCTTCCGCTTTGCCCATGCCTTTATGCAGCATCAGCACTTCCATCAGCTGTTCGCCGACGCGCATGTACGGGTTCAGCGAGGTCATCGGATCCTGGAAAATCATTGAGATCTGCTCAGCGCGCAGTTTGTTCAGCTCTTTTTCCGGCAGGTTCAGGATCTGGCGACCGTTAAAGTTCGCGACGCCGCCAATGCGGCCATTCTGCGCCAGCAGGCCCATCAGGGCGAATGCCGTCTGGGATTTTCCGGAACCGGACTCGCCGACGATCCCAAGCGTCTCCCCCGCCTTCAGGCTGAAGTTGAGGTCATTTACCGCCGTCACATCGCCGTCTGGCGTGGCAAAAGTCACCCGTAAATCTTTCACATCCAGCAGCAGACCTGATTTTTGCTGCTGCGGGGCGTTAACCATTTCAATCGTGCTCATGGCATCACTCCTTAGCGGTCTTTCGGATCGAGGGCATCACGCAGGCCATCGCCGATAAAGTTGAAACAGAACAGGGTTACCACCAAGAAACCTGCCGGGAACAGCAGCAGCCATGGCGAAACTTCCATGGAGTTGGCGCCATCACTCAGCAATGCGCCCCAGCTGCTGAGCGGCTCCTGGGTACCCAGACCGAGGAAGCTCAGGAATGATTCAAACAGGATCATGCTTGGCACCAGCAGTGAGGCATAAACCACCACCACGCCCAGCACGTTGGGCACGATATGACGCACGACGATGCTGGCGGTCGATACGCCACCCACCTGCGCGGCTTCAATAAACTCTTTGCGCTTGAGGCTTAACGTCTGACCACGCACGATACGCGCCATATCCAGCCAGGAGACCATCCCAATAGCCACGAAGATCAGCAGGATGTTTTGCCCGAAGAAGGTCACCAGCAGGATAACGAAGAACATGAACGGGAAGGAGTTCAGGATTTCCAGCAGACGCATCATCACCGAGTCCACTTTGCCGCCCAGATAGCCGGAAAGTGAGCCGTAAAGCGTGCCCAGCACAACGGCAACCAGCGCGGCAGCAATGCCGACCATCAGTGAGATTCGTCCACCAATTGCCACGCGCACCAGCAGATCACGACCAGAAGAATCCGTGCCAAAGTAATGACCGGAAGTCATATCCGGCGCGCTGGACATCATGCCCCAGTCAGTATCGAAATAGCTGAACTGCGACAGCATCGGCGCCAGGGTTACGAACAGCGCAATCACCACCAGCACACAGAGGCTGGCGACTGCCGCGCGGTTATGCATAAAACGACGGCGGGCATCCTGCCAAAGGCTGCGGCCCTCAACTTCCAGTTTTTCACTGAAGTGTTCCAGCGCCTCGCTGTTTTTCTTACTCAACATCATGGCGAACTCCAGCGTCAGTAACGGATTTTCGGATCGATAACGGCATAGAGCACGTCAACAATCGCGTTAAACAGGATGGTCAGCGCACCGACCAGAATGGTCAGGCTCAGCACCAGAGAGTAGTCACGGTTCAACGCGCCGTTCACGAACAGCTGACCGATGCCCGGCAGACCATAAATGGTTTCGATAACCATTGAACCCGTGATAATCCCGACAAACGCTGGCCCCATGTAAGAAAGCACGGGCAGCAGAGCTGGCTTCAGAGCATGACGGAAGATGATGCGACGCATCGGAAGCCCTTTTGCACGCGCGGTACGAATGAAGTTAGAGTGAAGCACTTCAATCATCGAACCACGGGTAATACGCGCGATGCTCGCGATGTAGGCCAGCGACAGCGCCACCATCGGCAGGATCATGAACTTCAGCGCCCCGCCGTTCCAGCCGCCGCCGGGCAACCAGTGCAGCGTGATGGCAAATATCATCACCAGCAACGGCGCGACCACGAAGCTCGGGATAACCACCCCGGTCATCGCCACCCCCATGACGGCGTAATCCCATTTCGTATTTTGATTCAGCGCGGCAATCACCCCGGCGCTAACACCCAGGATAACCGCGAGGAAAAAGGCCGCAAAGCCTAATTTGGCCGACACAGGGAAGCTCGCCGCCACCAGGTCGTTCACCGAATAATCTTTATATTTGAATGACGGTCCAAAATCACCGTGCGCCAGTTGCTTCAGATAATTGAAATACTGGACGCCGATGGGATCGTTCAGGTGATATTTCGCTTCAATGTTCGCCATCACTTCCGGCGGCAGCGTGCGTTCCCCGGTAAATGGACTGCCCGGCGCAAGACGCATCATAAAGAAGGAAATCGTAATAAGAATAAAGAGTGTCGGAATCGCTTCCAGACAGCGACGTAATATAAATTTCAACATTGCCCGTACCTTCTGGCGTGTGCCTTTTACATGTCCCGGCAGTCAGGCTGCGCGGTCATGCGATAGTGCGTGAAATAAGACACGGTGGGGCAACGTTACGCTGCCCCACGGATTGCCATTAATGCTTAATGATGTACAGATCTTTGGTGTAGATATTGTCCATCGGATCTTTACCGGTATAACCGCCAACCCATGGTTTCACCAGACGGGCGTTCACATAGTAATAGACCGGAACGATCGCTGAGTCTTTGCCCAGCTGCTGTTCAGCTTTGTCATACAGCGCAGAACGCTGTGCTTCGTCAGTCACCTGAAGAGTCTGCTTCATGATCGCATCAAACGCCGGGCTCTTATAGTGCGCGGTGTTCATGGAGCTGTCAGAGAGCATGGTGTTCAGGAAGGATGTGGGTTCGTTATAGTCCGCACACCAGCCCGCACGTGCAACGTCATAGGTCCCCTGATGACGGGTATCCAGGAAGGTTTTCCACTCCTGGTTCACAAGCTTCACGTCCACGCCAAGATTTTTCTTCCAGATAGAAGCCGCAGCGATAGCCAGTTTTTTGTGCAGATCGGAGGTGTTGTACAGCAGGTTGAAGGTCAGCGGCTTATCAGCCGTGTAGCCTGCTTCCGCCAGCAGCTTTTTCGCTTCCGCGTTACGCTGTTCCTGGGTCAGTTTGAACCAGTCTGGTTCGGTCAGCTTCGCGCCATCGGTATACGGAGGGGTGTAACCGTAGGCTGGCAGGTCGCCCTGCGCTTTTACTTTGTTAGTGATGATGTCGCGATCCAGGCCCAACTTCAGCGCGGTACGGACGCGCACATCGGTGAACGGTGCTTTCTGGTTGTTGATTTCGTAGTAGTAAGTACACAGATACGGGTCAACGTGAACTTCGGTCGGGATCTCTTTTTTCAGCTTCTGGAACAGCTCAATCGGCAGGTTGTTATAGGTCATGTCGATTTCGCCGCTGCGATAGCGGTTGACGTCCGTGACTTCAGAAGAGATTGGCAGATAGGTGATCTGATCGATAACGGTTTTTTTGTTATCCCAGTAGTTCGGGTTGCGCTCCATTACGATGCGCTCGTTCACCACCCAGTCTTTCAGCTTGTAAGCACCGTTGGTGACGATGTTGGCAGGCTGGGTCCACTTCTCACCGAATTTCTCGATGGCGGTTTTGTTGACCGGAGACATTGCCGGGTTAACCAGCAGCTTATAGAAGTAAGGCACCGGCTCGCTCAGGGTGACTTCCAGCGTGTGATCGTCAATGGCTTTCACGCCAAGATCGGAAGTGGGCTTTTTACCGTCGATGATTTCATCAACGTTGAGAATGTGGCCGTACTGCGGATAGCTCGCATAAGGGGACGCGGTTTTCGGATCCACCAGACGCTGCCAGCTATAAACGAAATCTTGTGCCGTTACCGGCTCGCCGTTGGACCACTTTGCATCTTTACGCAGATGGAAGGTCCAGACTTTAAAATCTTTGTTATCCCAGCTTTCTGCAACGCCCGGGATCGGGTGACCGTCTGTGGTCGAAGTAATCAGCAGGCCTTCGAAAAGATCGCGGCTGACGTTTGCTTCCGGCACGCCTTCAATTTTATTGGGATCCAGCGACTGCGGCTCTGCACCGTTGTTACGGATCATCGTCTGCTTGTCTGCCAGCTTAACGCCCGCAGGAACGTCTGCAGCCATTGCATTTCCTGCGATAAGTGCAGCTAAAACACCCGCTGCGATGAGGCTTTTTTTTGTGATGATGGACATTGTGTTGATACTCCGCTCATTATAATTACTGACTTGTGCCAGCCTGTTTAATCCCCGAAGGGTTTCCCGTACCGCGCAGGAGTGAAAGCGCGTGTCGGGTGGTTTACTGCGTGCTATCACCGACTTCTTTATTACGGTCACTCTTTTTCGGCAACCTTACGTCGATTCTTTACGTTATCCCCCCTGTCGGGATAAACGGTGTTCTTTTCGCGCCAGGAGATTTATTTGGAAATTATTCTCATCTCCGTGTTTTGTGCCGCGAAGCGCCTGCGCGGAAAGTATCAAATGCCTTTCCCGCCCGCCAATACATTTTGCAAATTTGTTAACCAATTCTCTTTTGTGACGCAAACTTCGAATGAAGCCAACGAGAAGTTAAACATTTATTCTTTTATAATCAATTAGTTAAAATCATCACTACGGCATACTGTTGATAAGGATGACGCCGAAGAGTTTTTGCACAATAATTTAACAATTGGTTACTATTTAGCACATTACTCTGCCTGAACATTGAAATTACTAATAACATTTCAATTATCCCACGGCAAGCGTAAGAGTATCATGTAATAAAAATAACATTATTGCGTGGGGCAGCATTGAAAAAACGGTAGGTTAATGCATTGATAAGACTGAACTTATGGAAGTATAAGCGGCAATGATTACCGACGGATATTTCAGTTTTTTTGATATGATTTGCTAATAGATGAAAGAGGAAACGAAGCGGCTGCCCCGTTTCCTCTTTACGACTATGCCAGCAGACCCGGGAAAATGGATTTGATGCCGGCCACAATAAACTCAATCCCCAGCGCCATTAGCAGCAAACCCATTATACGGGTGATAACGTTGATACCGGTTTGACCAAGCAGGCGTACCAGCCACGGTGCAATGCGAAACAGCCCCCAACAGCAGAGCGCGAACAACGCAATTGCTACGGAGAAACCAATCAAGTGAGCCCAATTGTGATAACGCGTTCCCCAGACGATCGTTGAACTGATTGCCCCCGGCCCCGCCATGAGCGGAAGAGCCAGCGGGACAACGCCCACGCTCTCGCGAATAGCCGTCTCTGATTTTTCCTGCTTGTTTTGTTTATCCTCGCCGAGTTTCCCACTGATCATCGACATCGCAATGGTCACCACCAGGATCCCACCGGCAATACGGAAGGAATCTATCGATATGCCGAAAAGCTGGAGAATGCCGTCACCGAGGAACAGCGAGGTCCATAAAATGATGGCGACTGAAAGGTTAGCCGTCAGGTTGGTTTTATTGCGCGCGGGTGCGGTCTGATAACTGGTCATGCTGATGAACACCGGGATGATGCCCACCGGGTTTACCAGTGCGAATAAGCCAATGAAAAACTTAATATAGGTTGGAAAATCGAACAGCGATTGAATCACGGTAACTCCGCGCCCTCATCAAATGTGGTAGTTGACGTTCAGCCATCATGGAAAACGCGCTGAAGATACGCTGTTTGCCGGCATTCTTCACCACAATTCTACTCGAAAACGCGACTGACAGACGTTGTTATGTATCTGTTTAAATTATGCTAATGTTATTTCGATCCGAAACCACGATCTTTTAACACTTGATACAAACCGCTAAAAGCGGCCTGCTGAAAGGAGTCAGCTTGGTGTAATCTTGATTTAGATCACGCAATTTGTACTCAGAAGTGGGTAATCTTGATATCGCACCAGGGAGTAGTCCGGTTCCTTAACCGGGTGTAATGGAAGGCTCTTTTAGTAAATCAGTGGAGAGAAGATCGTAAGTAACCTGTTGATTTCATGGCTCTTACGCAAGCTGTTGGCGATCTGACTATACTGACGTATCGCACAGCTGATTTACTAAAAAAGTTTAACATTATCCAGGAGAGCATTATGGCTGTTACTAACGTCGCTGAACTGAACGCACTCGTCGAGCGCGTAAAAAAAGCCCAGCGTGAATATGCCAACTTCACCCAAGAACAGGTTGATAAAATCTTCCGCGCGGCCGCTCTGGCTGCTGCAGATGCTCGAATCCCTCTCGCGAAACTGGCCGTTGCCGAATCTGGCATGGGTATCATCGAAGATAAAGTAATCAAAAACCACTTTGCTTCTGAGTATATCTACAACGCCTATAAAGATGAGAAAACCTGCGGTGTTCTGTCTGAAGACGACACCTTCGGGACTATCACCATCGCTGAGCCAATCGGCATCATTTGCGGTATCGTACCGACCACCAACCCAACTTCTACTGCAATCTTCAAATCGCTGATCAGCCTGAAGACCCGCAACGCCATCATCTTCTCTCCGCATCCACGTGCGAAAGATGCAACCAACAAAGCCGCTGATATTGTGCTGCAGGCTGCCATCGCGGCGGGTGCACCGAAAGATCTGATTGGCTGGATTGACCAGCCTTCCGTTGAGCTGTCTAACGCCCTGATGCACCACCCGGACATCAACATGATTCTGGCGACCGGCGGCCCGGGCATGGTTAAAGCTGCATACAGCTCCGGTAAACCCGCTATCGGCGTAGGCGCAGGTAACACTCCGGTTGTTGTTGATGAAACCGCTGATGTGAAACGTGCTGTTGCCTCCATCCTGATGTCCAAAACCTTCGACAACGGCGTAATCTGTGCTTCTGAACAGTCCGTCATCGTGGTTGACTCTGCTTATGCAGCCGTTCGCGAGCGTTTCGCCTCCCACGGCGGCTATATGTTGCAGGGCAAAGAGCTGAAAGCCGTTCAGGACATCATCCTGAAAAATGGCGCGCTGAATGCCGCAATCGTTGGTCAGCCGGCAACCAAAATTGCTGAACTGGCAGGTTTCACCGTACCAGCAGACACCAAAATCCTGATCGGTGAAGTGACCGTTGTTGACGAGTCCGAACCGTTCGCTCACGAAAAACTGTCTCCGACTCTGGCAATGTACCGCGCCAGGAACTTCGAAGATGCCGTTGTGAAAGCAGAGAAACTGGTTGAGATGGGCGGTATCGGCCACACCTCTTGCCTGTACACCGACCAGGACAACCAGCCTGAGCGCGTTAAATTCTTCGGCGACAAAATGAAGACCGCGCGTATCCTGATTAACACCCCTGCTTCTCAGGGTGGTATCGGTGACCTGTACAACTTCAAACTCGCACCTTCCCTGACTCTGGGTTGTGGTTCCTGGGGTGGTAACTCCATCTCTGAAAACGTTGGTCCAAAACACCTGATCAACAAGAAAACCGTTGCTAAGCGAGCTGAAAACATGTTGTGGCACAAACTTCCGAAATCTATCTACTTCCGCCGTGGCTCCCTGCCAATCGCGCTGGATGAAGTGATTACCGATGGCCACAAACGTGCGCTGATCGTGACCGACCGCTTCCTGTTCAACAACGGCTACGCAGACCAGATCACCTCTGTTCTGAAGGCCGCTGGCGTTGAAACTGAAGTATTCTTCGAAGTTGAAGCTGACCCTACTCTGACCGTTGTACGTAAAGGTGCAGAGCTGGCGAATTCCTTCAAACCAGATGTGATCATCGCACTGGGTGGCGGTTCCCCAATGGACGCCGCGAAAATCATGTGGGTCATGTACGAACATCCTGAAACCCACTTCGAAGAGCTGGCGCTGCGCTTTATGGATATCCGTAAACGTATCTACAAGTTCCCGAAAATGGGCGTGAAAGCGAAGATGGTTGCGGTCACCACTACTTCCGGCACCGGTTCAGAAGTGACTCCATTCGCGGTTGTAACCGACGATGCAACCGGCCAGAAATATCCGCTGGCTGACTATGCGCTGACCCCAGACATGGCTATCGTTGATGCTAACCTCGTCATGGACATGCCTAAGTCTCTGTGTGCGTTCGGTGGTCTTGATGCGGTGACTCACGCCCTGGAAGCTTACGTTTCTGTACTGGCGTCCGAGTTCTCCGACGGTCAGGCTCTGCAGGCACTGAAATTGCTGAAAGAAAACCTGCCAGCGTCTTACCACGAAGGTTCTAAAAACCCGGTTGCTCGTGAACGTGTTCACAGTGCAGCGACCATCGCCGGTATCGCGTTTGCGAACGCCTTCCTCGGTGTATGTCATTCCATGGCACACAAACTGGGCTCTCAGTTCCACATTCCACACGGTCTGGCGAACGCCCTGCTGATCAGCAACGTTATTCGCTATAACGCGAACGACAACCCGACTAAGCAGACCGCTTTCAGCCAGTACGACCGTCCGCAGGCTCGTCGTCGCTATGCAGAGATCGCTGACCACCTCGGTCTGACCTCTTCCAGCGACCGCACCGCGGCGAAAATCGAGAAACTGCTGGCATGGCTGGAAAGCATCAAGGCTGAACTGGGTATTCCTAAGTCCATCCGCGAAGCGGGCGTTCAGGAAGCTGACTTCCTGGCACACGTCGACAAACTGTCTGAAGACGCGTTTGATGACCAGTGTACCGGTGCTAACCCACGCTACCCGCTGATTGCTGAGCTGAAACAGATCCTGCTGGATACTTACTATGGTCGTGAGTACACAGAAGGTGATGCAACCGAGAAAAAAGCGGCTGCACCAGCTAAAGCTGACAAGAAAGCGAAGAAAACCGCTTAACTTAAAGCCTGAAAATAAAAACCCGCCAATTGGCGGGTTTTTTTATGGCTCAGAAATAGATAAAAAACGTTAAGCTTCTGCCTTTCCTCTCACCCGCTGCTGAATCGTGCTAAGCGACCCTTCCTGCAGCGCTTCTTTATAGTGCTTGCGGCAAACAGAGACATAGCGCTCGTTTCCACCGATGACCACCTGCTCGCCTTCATTATATGGGCGACCTTCCTGATCAAGACGAAGAACCATGCTGGCTTTACGGCCACAAAAACAGATAGTTTTTAACTCCACCAGTTTGTCTGACCAAGAGAGTAAGTACTGGCTACCAATAAACAGTTCACCGCGGAAATCCGTACGCAGACCGTAACACAACACAGGAATATCCAGCTCGTCTACCACCTCTGACAACGCGTAGACCTGATCTCGGGTCAGGAACTGGCTCTCATCAACCAGAACGCAGTGTATGGGCGTCTGAGCGTGCTCAGCGGCGATATCATCAAACAGGGAGGTCTGTGGGTTATAAAGCTTTGCCGGGGACGACAGTCCGATACGGGAGCTAACCTTGCCTGTTCCAAACCTGTCATCAATTTCAGCGGTATAAACCAGGGTGCGCATGCCGCGCTCCTGGTAATTGTAAGAGGACTGTAACAATGCAGTGGACTTCCCCGCGTTCATCGCAGAGTAGTAGAAATAAAGTTGTGCCATTAGAAGCATCACCTCAATCGTCGTGATTTAATGGCACGAATTGTACCATATTCACGATCAATTTCAGCGCATCTGCTCGCGGCATTCAGGCGTTCAACCAGGCAAAATATTAAGTTCTTCTTATCTATAATAACAAATGGATAGGTGTTTACACTGCCACTTTTGCTTAAGAGGATCCTGAGAAAACGGTTCCAGCAAGTCGCACATTCCGCAAAAGAGTTTAGTCAGGTGATGATTCAGGTTCTATCGAATAGTAAGAAATTTCCTTTATGCTGCCAGTCTAATACGAATGACCGATATTTGGCTTAACAAGATATATACACGAAGGGTAACCAGCAAAAAGGACATACTTTGTAAGGATGTTCTTGAGACGCCCCCCTGGCAATAAGCCCCCAGGATGTGAATTGGCGCGTAAAATTTAACTTTGCCTTATTATTCGTTGCGCTAAATAAGGGATATTTTTAGTTCCTTACAATCCCCCCTATTGCACATCTGAAATTAACGCTCTATTATTACCTCAACAAACCACCCCACAATATAAGTTTGAGAATACTACAATGAGCGAAGCACTTAAAATTTTGAACAACATCCGTACTCTTCGTGCGCAGGCAAGAGAATGCACCCTGGAAACGCTCGAAGAAATGCTGGAGAAATTAGAAGTTGTTGTTAACGAGCGTCGTGAAGAAGAAAGCGCGGCGGCGGCTGAAGTTGAAGAGCGTACTCGTAAACTGCAACAATACCGTGAAATGCTGATTGCCGATGGCATTGACCCAAATGAACTGCTGAACAGCATTGCTGCAGCAAGCAAATCTGGTGCAAAAGCTAAACGTGCTGCACGTCCGGCAAAATATAGCTACGTTGATGAAAACGGCGAAACCAAAACCTGGACCGGCCAGGGTCGTACCCCGGCAATCATCAAAAAAGCAATGGACGAGCAAGGTAAATCTCTCGACGATTTCCTGATCTAATCTTTGTTTCTGGCTTCTGCCATTGTTGAAAATCCCGCTTCGCGGGATTTTTTTTATCCTGCCATTGCTGTATTCCGCGCCTTTTGCTTAGTTTTAAAGCAAACTCAACGCCAGGCAATAAAAAACCGGGACCTTTTCAGCGCCCCGGTTGATACGGCTCAGTAGTGAATTACTTACCTGTGCCGACAGTTTCTTCCAGCCAGGCTTTAAAATCAGCACCCAGTGAATTATGGCGGATACCATATTCAACGAACGCACGCATATAGCCGAGCTTATTCCCACAGTCGTGGCTCTTACCTTTCATGTGGTAAGCTTCAACGGTTTCTTTTTCGATAAGCATATCGATAGCGTCGGTCAGCTGGATCTCATCCCCGGCTCCCGGAGGCGTTTTCGCCAGCAGTGGCCAGATTTCTGCGCTCAGAACGTAACGACCTACGACAGCGAGATTAGACGGCGCCACGTCAGCTTTTGGCTTCTCAACCACACCCACCATCGGTACGCTGTCGCCCGGATTCAGCGTTTCGCCTTTGCAGTCAACCACGCCGTACGCGGTCACGTCTTCAACAGGTTCAACCATGATCTGGCTTGCACCGGTTTCATCAAAACGTTTAATCATTTCCGCCAGGTTATCGCGGGACAGATCGGACTCATATTCATCCAGAATGACGTCTGGCAGAATAACCGCTACAGGCTCATTACCGACAACAGGGTGAGCACACAGCACCGCGTGACCCAGACCTTTCGCCAGCCCTTGACGGACCTGCATAATAGTAACGTGCGGCGGGCAAATTGACTGTACTTCTTCCAGGAGCTGGCGCTTAACGCGTTTTTCCAGCATCGCTTCAAGTTCAAAACTGGTATCAAAATGGTTTTCGATAGAGTTTTTAGACGAATGGGTTACCAGCACAATTTCAGTAATGCCTGCGGCAATACATTCATTGACAACATACTGAATTAATGGCTTGTCAACCAGCGGCAGCATTTCCTTTGGAATCGCTTTCGTCGCGGGCAACATCCTGGTGCCCAATCCCGCTACCGGGATTACGGCCTTAGTGACTTTTGAATTTAATGCAGCCATTGAAATCTCCTGAACTGTTCAACTTTTGAACGTGCTCGTTAATTAATAACGCGTTGAGTATATCAGTACCGACTGAGCAGCCTGGTCTGAAAAGGACACGTTAACCTTGAATTAGGATTTTACGCATAAAACCTGCTGATAGTACCACCACTGTCTGAAAGCGCAGACTCAATATCCGCGCATTCTGACTAATTGTTCATTCCGCAGACAACATTAAGCGTAAGCGACCACCAGCCCCCCAAATTTGGCACTGCCACGATTCACAGCGCTGGCTAATTTGGTTTAAATAAGCATTACCCAGTGTGCCTAAAGGCACACCGTTGCTGATCTGTATTTGATGCTCACCGGTGTTAAGGGTGCCATTAAGTCCCGCAGAGACGAGAATCAGATTTTTAATTCCGCTGTGGTAATACCCGACCAGCAGAGGGAACTGTCCGGGTAAATTGGCCTGACGCAACAATTGATTGACCTGTTTAAGCAGACTGCCTAATTCAGGCAGACGCTGCCCTTCATGCGCAAGCTGTTCCTGCAGCAGCCCATTAAAGAGCGCGCGCAGAAGAAGTGCGGCTAAAACACCATTATCCCCCGCTCGCGTCACGTCAAGACAATAAAAAGCCAGATCTTTATCTGAGAGTGGTGCAATATCGAGCACCAGGCCGGGATTATCCGCCGCCACAAGTTGACGATAATTAATTCGACAATGCGAAATAACCTGCTGGACAGGTGGCTGAAGCTCCTGAAGTAATTTTGCTGCCGCCGATGAATTATTCACCAGCGCATCCCAGTCCTCGAATAAACGTTCTTCCTCTTCCACGCGGGAATTGAACATGGTGGGATAAAGGCAGGAAAAAACCGTCTCACGCAGCCGGTTCAGGTCTTTAACGGGTTTCAGCAGCACATCCTGAACACCAAGCCGAAGGGCTTTGGCAATATCCGCCATGTTTTCAGTGGCAGAAATAACCAGAATCGGCAGCTGCTTGCCATTGTTACGCAGAAATTCGATCAGTTTGAGACCATTCATCCGCGGCATGGCGATGTCGCAAATCATCAGGTCAGGGCTCAACGTCACCATTTTTTCCAGGGCATCCACGCCATCTTCGGCCAAGGCGGTGTTTGCGCCCAGCGATGAAAGCCACGAATCCAACAGTGAGCGGAAAACAGGTTCGTCTTCGACGATAAGAATCAGTTTTCCCGCCAATGGCTGCGTCATGGTATCTCCCCTGACAAACGATAAGTAAATAGTGGCACGCTATTCGCGCTATCGCCTGTCAGATTTTGCTGAAGTCATCGAAAAATGCCCTAACTCTGGCTCCGGACCAACGGTAAAAGTTCGTCCATTTTTTTCTCAACCGAGAGCTGTCCTGCGGCAATGGCCGCGGGCGCACGGTGGAAGTCGAGCGTCGAAATTTGTGGGCAAAAAGGTTGCAACAGGATATCCGGCGGGTCACCCGCCATACGGTTGCGTTTTAATCGGTTTTCCAGCACCTGAATGGAGGTCGTCATGATCTCCATAGCCGTGGGGGTAATAGCCGTCCGGCGCGATGTCATCCGCCCTAGCCGCGCCCGAAAACGTTCGTGCCAGGTGAGCGATTCATCATTTTCTGAAGACTGTTGATCGGGCTGAAGGTTCACGGACAGCAGATCTTGTTGCATTAAATGCGCGTCATGCTGCAAATCGACAGCAATGACAATATCGGCACCCAGCGCTCGCGTGAGCGAAACCGGTACCGGATTGACCACCGCGCCATCAACCAGCCAGTAGCCATTGTGCATAACCGGAGACATCAGTCCAGGGATACTGCAAGAGGCGCGCACGGCAAGGTGTAGATCGCCCTCGGTGAACCAGAGTTCACGACCCGTGCTGAGATTGGTGGCGATGGTTGCAAAGCGCCGTTCGCAGGACTCAATAGTATCGACAGGAATCAGTTGGCGAAAGTGGCTGAAAACACGCTCACCGCGAAGCAGTCCACCGCGTCGCCAGGAGAGATCCATCAACCTCAATACGTCCCATGAACTGAAGGAGCAGACCCATTTTTCCAGGACAGATAAGCGATCGCAGGCATAAGCTGCACCCACCAGCGAACCGATGGAACATCCGGCAACGACATCAATTTCAATGCCCATTTTCTGCAACGCTTTGATGACACCAATATGTGACCATCCGCGCGCGGCACCCGAACCTAAGGCCAGGCCAATTTTTAGCTTTCTCATTCCTGCCTGTGTTGAACCCCATTACCAACGTAGCCACATCGCCACTGCTCAGTTACCATATTTGCCGCCGGCGCAGTTGCGTCTCTTTTTCAACATCCACGGGAAGGCATTTATGCATTCACTTTGCCCCTGCGGCAGCGCTCTGGAGTATAGCCTATGTTGCCAGCGATATCTTTCAGGAAGCGAACTGCCCCTAACTCCCTCGCAGCTCATGCGTTCACGCTACAGCGCTTTTGTCATGAAAGACGCCGATTACCTGCTCAGCACCTGGCATCCGTCCTGTGAGCCTCAGGCCTTTCGTCACGATCTTGAACAAAGCTTCTCGGGCACCGAATGGCTTGGGCTGACGATTTTCGCCGCCGACGAAGGCAAGACGCCCAATGAAGGCTATGTCAGCTTCGTTGCCCGCTTTCGTGAACATAACAAGAGTGGCGCGCTGATTGAGCGTTCAAGATTCTTAAAAGAAAATGGACAATGGTATTACATTGATGGTACACGTCCTCTGATTGGCCGCAACGACCCATGTCCCTGCGGCTCGGGTAAAAAGTTTAAAAAATGCTGCGGTCAATGAGGCCGCACACAGTACAGCAAACACCGTCTACAGGATTTCCCTCGCAATGCACTCATTACAACGAAAAGTGTTGCGTACAATCTGCCCCGATCAAAAAGGGCTGATCGCACGTATTACCAACATCTGCTACAAGCACGAGCTGAACATCGTGCAAAACAACGAGTTTGTCGATCATCGAACTGGCCGCTTTTTTATGCGTACCGAGCTGGAGGGGATCTTCAACGATGCCACGCTGCTGGCAGACCTCGATAGCGCATTGCCTGAAGGCTCAATCCGCGAGCTGACCCCTGCGGGCCGCCGTCGCGTCGTGATTCTGGTGACCAAAGAGGCGCACTGTCTGGGCGATCTGCTGATGAAGGCCAACTACGGCGGTCTTGACGTCGAAATTGCCGCCGTTATTGGCAACCACGACACGCTGTGCTCGCTGGTGGAAAAATTCGACGTGCCTTTCCAGTTGGTCAGCCATGAGGGGCATACCCGTGAAGAGCACGATGCGCTGATGGCCGACGCTATTGATGCTTATCAGCCAGATTACGTGGTACTGGCAAAATACATGCGCGTCCTGACGCCAGCCTTTGTGTCCCGCTTCCCGAACAAAATCATCAATATTCACCACTCGTTCCTGCCAGCTTTCATTGGTGCACGTCCTTATCAACAGGCCTACGATCGCGGTGTGAAAATTATCGGCGCTACTGCGCACTACGTGAACGACAACCTGGATGAAGGCCCGATTATTATGCAGGACGTCATTCATGTCGATCACACCTATACCGCCGAAGATATGATGCGTGCCGGCCGTGACGTGGAAAAAAATGTGCTTAGCCGTGCGCTATACCAGGTGCTGGCTCAGCGCGTGTTTGTCTACGGCAACCGAACGATCATTCTGTAAAGGCAAAATGCGCTGTAGTGCTTTTAAACGTTACGCGTAAAAAGTACGCAAACGGTTCATTTTCCTGAAAGGAAGGCTTTACAGGGGCGCATCATTTGATATGATGCGCCCCGCTTCCAGACAGAAGCAGGCCAGTAAAAGCATTACCCCGTGGTGGGGTTCCCGAGCGGCCAAAGGGAGCAGACTGTAAATCTGCCGTCATCGACTTCGAAGGTTCGAATCCTTCCCCCACCACCATTATTCACCACAGCAATGTGGTAACACCGATGAGAAGATGTGAAGTTTGCACTTATCGGGAAGGATGAGAACCTTCGGTTAAGGTTCGACTCTCGCGACAGCGAGAGAACGTTGCCAAAGGCAACGGCCCGAAGGGTGAGGAGCGAAGCGACGAATAATCCTTCCCCTACCACCATCATCGCTCAAGAAGTTCATACCCCTGGCGGGGTTCCCGAGCGGCCAAAGGGAGCAGACTGTAAATCTGCCGTCATCGACTTCGAAGGTTCGAATCCTTCCCCCGCCACCATTTCGCATTAAGCATCCAGTTCAATCTCAAACGCCAAAGCTAATTTTTCTCCGTACGGGGAAGGATGAGAAGCTTCGACCAAGGTTCGATTCGAACGCAGTGAGAAAGCGTTGCCTCAGGCAACGACCCGAAGGGTGAGTCGCTTTCGCGACGAGTTATCCTTCCCCCGCCACCATCCTGCATTAAGCATCCAGTTCAATCTCAAACGCCAAAGCTAATTTTTCTCCGTACGGGGAAGGATGAGAAGCTTCGATTAAGGTTCGATTCGAACGCAGTGAGAAAGCGTTGCCGCAGGCCACGACCCGAAGGGTGAGTCGCTTTCGCGACGAGTCATCCTTCCCCCGCCACCCTCTCCTTATAAAGCCTCTCAGCTAACTCAATGCCTGGAATCACTTAGCATTCCGTAGCGAGAAGGATTTTTCACGCCATACTTTCCCGGTGGCACTCCGTTTTACCGGCTACAAATACGTACTGTCACCGTAGGCACGGTAAGGCGAAGCCGCCACCGGGCGGAAATCAGCCCTTAAACCCCAGGCAACCGCCGCCCAACAGGCGAACTCTTCACAATCGACGTATTGGACTGCGCCAGCTCTGAGAGTCCATCAAGCAGCGTGTCCAACTGAGCGATATCCTTCACGACCAGCCTGGCCACAAAGCAGTCCTCCCCGGTTACCTTGTCGCATTCAATGCATTGCGTCATCGCCTGGAGATATCTCTCCACTTTGAGCAGCGCGCCAGGTAGCGGTTTGACCCGGACCAGCGCCTGCAAGGTATAGCCCAGCGCGGCCAGGTTCACTTTGGCGCTGTATCCCTCAATGACGCCCCGCTCTTCCAGACGCTTGAGCCGCTCAGCGGTACTTGGTGACGTCAGCCCGACGTGGGCACTCAACACTTTCAGCGATACCCGGGCATCTTTCGTCAGACAGGCAATAATTGCCCGGTCGATATCATCGATAAGGAAATCCATCGTATTGGCCTTATTTAAAAAAGAAAAAACTCACTTTTACCTTATATCAAATCTGTAACCGCAGGAGCGGATTTCACACAATAATGCCATCAACTGTGGAGGCGTCTATGTGTGAACGTAATACAGGTATCTGGCAAATGAGCCTGGCAATGCTTATCTCGGGGTCAATTGGCGTTTTTGTGTTGCTCTCAGGCCTGCCCGTGATCGACGTGGTGTTCTGGCGATGTGCCGTTGGTGCCGTCGCCCTTCTGCTCTTTATTATCCTCAGCAGGCAACCCTTCAGCCGTTTAACCCGTAAAACCTTGCTTCTGGCGATCGCTGGCGGCATCGCGCTTGTGATTAACTGGCTGCTGCTGTTTGCCGCCTACGGGCAAATTTCCATCGGCATGTCGACCGTGGTCTACAACACCCAACCGTTTATGCTGGTGCTGATGGGAATGGCTTTCGGTGAACGGGTCGCGCTGGTGAAATGGGGTTGGCTGGTGCTGGCGTTTGTGGGCGTCGTGGTTCTGCTGTCGAGCGAACTCACCCACCACAACGCCCATCTCTTTACCGGCATTATGCTGGCGCTCGGCGCCGCATTCTTCTATGCCCTGACGGCGATGATTGCCCGTCGGCTTCATCCGCTTCCGCCGCAGCATATCGCGTTGATTCAGGTTCTGACGGGAGTTGTCATGCTGCTACCGCTCGCCCACTTTACCCACCTTTCTGTAGCCTCCCCCTGGGGAATCCTGTTGACGCTTGGGATCGTGCATACGGGCATTATGTATCAGCTGTTGTACAGCGCCATTCAGAAGCTGCCCACGCCCATTATTGGCTCGCTCTCTTTTATTTACCCACTGGTGGCGATTGCGGTTGATGCAGCGGTGTTCGGCCACACGCTGAATGCGGTGCAGATGTTCGGGGGAATACTCATTCTGCTGGCGGCGGCGGGCAATAATCTGGGCTGGGGCACAAAGAAAAAGGCCCCGCATTCGCAGGGCCTTGAACAGAAAGCGCGTTGATCAGCGACGGGCGCGAACAATCTGGTATTTGCGTGTCAGGTACTCTACTGGCACGCTCCAGATATGCACCAGGCGCGAGAACGGGAACAGCAGGAACAGCGTCATCCCCAGCACCAGGTGCATACGGAAGATAAACGCTACGCCGTCCAGGTGAGCCGATGCGCCGCCGTGGAAGGTCACCACGGATTGCGCCCAACCTACCAGCTTCATCATTTCGCTGCCGTCCATATGCTGAGCGGAGAAAGGAATCGTCAGCAGACCGAGCAGGCACTGAATCACCAGTACGGACATGACCAGAATGTCTGCCCCGGTGGTGGTTGCCCGCACGCGCGGATTGAACAGACGGCGCTTCAGCAGCAATACGCCGCCGACCAGGCATATAACGCCAGCGGCACCGCCGCCAAACATCGCCATCTTCTGCTTCACTTCCAGCGGCAGCCAGGCCTCATACATCCAGTGCGGAGTCAGCATCCCGAAGGCATGACCGGCAATCACACCGAGGATCCCAAGGTGGAACAGATTTGAGGCCAGATTCATTCCTTTTTTGTCGAGCATCTGGCTCGATCCCGCACGCCAGCTGTACTGCCCGTAATCGTAACGCAACCAGCTTCCGACCAGGAATACGGTCCCGGCGATATACGGATAAATGTCAAAGAAGAACATATTCAGGAAGTGCATTAGCGCTCTCCTCCAGTAGAGATATCCAGATACTGCGGTGCAACCGCGCCCGCAAAGCGACGCTGATGGGCGGTGATGTCTGAATCCGCACATCCCTGGTCGGCGAAGAATTTCACCTGCTCTTCTTCCCAGACCGCATCCAGCGCCTGCGGCGTATCATCACGGGCTTCGTCAGCAATTTGTTCCGCCATCTTCCTGCTGTCCACTTCCGTGCTGGCAAGCTTAAGCAGCACATCAAACAGCACAGCATAATGGCTTTCGCGCTGCTCCAGTCGTGCCTTCAGCAGTGCCAGAATCGGAGCGATATCCTGCAGGCCGCCAATCGCGTCTTCGCGCGGTAACTGAGCCAGATACTCCAGATAGAGCGGCAGGTGATCCGGCAGCTCGCGGCTGTCGAGTTCTAACCCATGCTGAGAATACTGAGCCATCAGGTCGACCATTGCCTGGCCACGATCGCGGGATTCACCGTGCACGTGTTCGAACAGCAGCAGAGAAGTCGCGCGGCCACGATCGAACAGCTCGCTGTAGGCGGCCTGCACGTCGAGCAGATCTTTTTGCATCAGGTCGCGAACGAACACGCACAGCGATTGGGCATCTTCCTTCGCCAGCACGTCAGACTCTGCCAGCGCCTCATTAAGCTCCTGCTGATGCTGCCACAGGGCAGCATCCGGGTATTCCAGCAGGCGGGAGACAATCATCAGTTCTTTCATGACCGACGCTCCGTTTTGCTGGTCACATCGATGGCATCGATACGACGGCTGTTGAAGAGGTTGTACGAGCTATCGGAGCCGTGGCAACCGTCGCCGAAGCTAAAGCCGCAGCCGCTTTTCTCAGGGAATGCATCGCGGGCCAGCTCACGATGGCTGCTCGGTACCACAAAGCGATCTTCGTAGTTAGCGATCGCCAGATAACGGTACATTTCCTGCGCCTGCGCTTCCGTCAGACCGACTTCTTCCAGCGCAGAGGTGTCGTTCACGCCGTCAACGGCTTCAGCACGCTTGTAGTGACGCATCGCCAGCATACGCTTCAGGGCGCGCAGCACCGGCGCGGTGTCGCCCGCAGTCAGCATATTCGCCAGGTACTGCACAGGAATGCGCAGGCTGTCGACGTCCGGCAGAATGCCGTTGCTGCCAATCTCACCCGCGTCTGCCGCGGACTGAATTGGCGACAGAGGCGGCACGTACCAGACCATTGGCAGAGTACGGTATTCCGGGTGCAGCGGCAGAGCGAGCTTCCAGTCCATCGCCATTTTGTACACCGGCGACTGCTGGGCGGCGTCGATAACGCTCTGTGGAATGCCCTGTTTGAGCGCTTCTTCAATCACTTTTGGATCGTTCGGATCGAGGAATACGTCCAACTGACGCTGATAGAGATCTTTCTCGCTCTCGGTGCTCGCTGCCTGCTCAATCGCGTCTGCGTCATACAGCAGCACGCCGAGGTAGCGGATACGCCCCACGCAGGTTTCGGAGCAGACGGTCGGCTGACCGGCTTCGATACGCGGATAGCAGAAGATGCACTTCTCAGATTTACCGCTCTTCCAGTTGAAGTAGATCTTCTTGTACGGGCAGCCGGTGATGCACATACGCCAGCCGCGGCACTTGTCCTGGTCGATCAGCACGATGCCGTCTTCTTCACGCTTGTAAATCGCACCGCTCGGGCAGGTCGCTACACACGCCGGGTTCAGGCAGTGTTCGCACAGGCGCGGCATGTACATCATGAAGGTGTTTTCGAACTGGCCGTACATCTCCTTCTGGATGTTCTCGAAGTTTTTATCACGGGAGAGCTTTTCAAATTCGCCGCCCAGATCGTCTTCCCAGTTCGGGCCCGCGGTGATTTTGTCCATACGCTGGCCGGTAATCAGCGAGCGAGGACGGGCAATCGGCTGATGCTTGCTCTCGCCTGCTTTGTGCAGCGTCTGGTAGTCGAAATCAAACGGCTCGTAGTAGTCATCGATGCCCGGCAGATGCGGGTTGGCGAAAATTTTCCCCAGCAGCAGCGCTTTGTTACCCATGCGCGGCACCAGTTTGCCGTTGATTTTACGGATCCAGCCGCCTTTCCATTTCTCCTGGTTTTCCCAGTCGTTCGGGAAACCGAGGCCCGGCTTGGTTTCGACGTTATTGAACCACGCGTATTCTACGCCTTCGCGGCTGGTCCAGACGTTTTTACAGGTGACTGAACAGGTATGACAGCCGATGCATTTGTCGAGATTCAGCACCATGCCGACTTGTGAACGAATCTTCATTTTACGCTCTCCTGTACCTGGTCATTACCTTCACCGTCTAACCAGTCAATGTTCTTCATCTTACGTACCACTACGAACTCATCACGGTTAGAGCCGACGGTGCCGTAGTAGTTAAAGCCGTACGCCAGCTGCGCATAGCCGCCAATCATATGGGTAGGTTTCGGCGTAATACGCGTGACGGAGTTATGAATACCGCCGCGCTGCTGAGTAATTTCAGAGCCAGGCAGGTTCACGATACGTTCCTGCGCGTGATACATCATGGTCATCCCGGCCGGTACACGCTGGCTCACTACCGCACGTGCGGTCAGCGCGCCGTTGCTGTTAAACACTTCGATCCAGTCGTTATCTTCGATACCCAGGTCTTTAGCATCCGCCTCGCTCATCCAGACGATCGGACCGCCGCGCCCCAGGGTCAGCATCAGCAGGTTATCGCTGTAGGTGGAGTGGATGCCCCATTTCTGGTGCGGCGTCAGGAAGTTCAGCGCCTTTTCAGGGTTGCCGTTGGACTTCTGACCCATGACCTCTTTCACCGAACGCGTATCAATTGGCGGACGATAAACCAGCAGGCTCTCACCAAAATCACGCATCCACTGGTGATCCTGATACAGAGACTGACGACCTGACAGAGTACGCCATGGGATCAGCTCATGAACGTTGGTGTAGCAGGCGTTATAAGAGACATGCTCATCTTCCAGGCCCGACCAGGTTGGGCTGGAGATAATTTTGCGCGGCTGAGCCTGAATATCGCGGAAGCGAATTTTCTCTTCCTCTTTATTCACCGCCAGATGCGTAAGGTCGCGCCCGGTAAACTCGCTCAGCGCCGCCCACGCTTTCACCGCCACCTGACCGTTCGTTTCCGGCGCCAGAGTCAGGATCATCTCGGCGGCATCGATTGCCGTATTCAGCATTGGCTGGCCTTTGGCCGGGCCTTCCGCTTTGGTGTAATTAAGCTTGCGCAGCAGATCCATTTCGCTCTGGGTGTTCCAGGCGATGCCCTTGCCGCCGTTACCGATTTTTTCCATCAGCGGGCCGATGGAGGTAAAACGCTCATACGTCGCCGGATAGTCGCGCTCGACGGTCATAATGTGCGGCGCGGTTTTCCCTGGGATCAGGTCGCATTCGCCTTTCTTCCAGTCTTTCACGTCCAGCGGCTGGGCCAGCTCTGCCGCGGAGTCGTGCTGAATTGGCAGCGTAACGACGTCAGTTTCTTTGCCCAGATGACCTACGCAGACTTCGGAGAATTTCTTCGCGATCGCTTTGTAGATTTCCCAGTCGCTTTTTGATTCCCAGGCTGGATCAACGGCCGCAGACAGTGGATGAATAAACGGATGCATATCCGAGGTATTCATATCGTCTTTTTCATACCAGGTCGCGGTCGGCAGTACGATGTCGGAGAACAGGCAGGTGCTCGACAGACGGAAGTCCAGCGTCACCACCAGATCCAGTTTGCCGTCGAGGCCGTTGTCCACCCATTCCACTTCTTCTGGCTTCATGCCGCCCTGCACGCCCAGGTCTTTGCCCTGAATGCCGTGTTCGGTACCCAGCAGGTACTTCAGCATGTATTCATGACCTTTACCGGAGGAGCCCAGCAGGTTTGAACGCCAGATAAACATGTTGCGCGGGTGGTTTTTACCGTTGTCCGGACGCTCGGAGGCGAAATGCATCGAGCCCTCTTTCAGGGATTTCACGGTGAAATCGACCGGAGACATGCCCGCTTTTTCCGCTTCCGCTTTGATGGTCAGCGGGTTGGTGCCGAGCTGCGGCGCAGACGGCAGCCAGCCCATACGCTCCGCACGCACGTTGAAGTCGAGCAGATGGCCGCTGTAGCGGGATTTATCCGCCATCGGTGACAGCAGCTCCTGCGCGGTTACGGTTTCGTAACGCCACTGGCTTGAGTGGTTATAGAAATAGGAGGTGCTGTTCATGTGACGAGGCGGACGGTTCCAGTCCAGCGCAAACGCCAGCGGAGTCCAGCCGGTCTGCGGACGCAGCTTTTCCTGGCCCACGTAGTGCGCCCAGCCGCCGCCGCTCTGTCCAACGCAGCCGCAGAAGATCAGCATATTGATGATCCCGCGATAGTTCATATCGAGGTGATACCAGTGGTTCAGACCGGCACCAACGATGATCATCGAACGACCGTGCGTTTTATCAGCGTTATCCGCAAATTCGCGCGCGGTACGAATGATCTGCGCACGGGATACACCGGTGATTTTTTCTGCCCAGGCTGGCGTGTAAGCTTTCACATCGTCGTAGCTGGTGGCGCAGTTATCATCACCGAGGCCGCGATCCAGACCGTAGTTCGCCATAGTCAGATCGTAAACGGTGGTCACCAGCTGAGTGGTGCCATCAGCCATCTGAATACGTTTTACCGGCAGCTTATGCAGCAGGATGTTTTCCAGCTCGACGCTGGCAAAGTGCTCGGTGCCATCGCCGCCGAAGTACGGGAAGCCCACTTCGGCAATCTCGTCGTGGCTGCCAAGCATGGAGAGACGCAGCTGAACTTCTTCGCCGCTTTTGCCATCACGCTGCTCGAGGTTCCATTTGCCTTTGTCGCCCCAGCGGAAGCCGATGGAGCCGTTTGGTACGGTCATTTCGCCGTTGTCATTAAAGGCAACGGTTTTCCATTCAGGGTTCTGTTCCTGGCCCAGACCGTCAACGAGGTCAGAGGCTCGGAGCATACGGCCTGCGGCGTAGAAACCCTCACGCTCTTCCAGCGCCACCAGCATCGGCATATCAGTGTAGCGACGCACGTAGTCGGTAAAGTACTGGCTTGGTTTATCGAGGTGGAATTCACGCAGCATGACGTGGCCCATCGCCAGCGCCATCGCGGCATCGGTACCCTGCTTCGGCGCCAGCCACAGATCGCACAGCTTGGCGATTTCGGCATAGTCCGGCGTCACCGCAACGGTTTTAGTACCTTTGTAGCGAACTTCAGTGAAGAAGTGGGCATCCGGCGTACGGGTCTGCGGGACGTTCGAGCCCCAGGCAATGATGTACGAGGAGTTGTACCAGTCAGCAGATTCCGGCACGTCGGTCTGCTCGCCCCACGTCTGCGGAGAAGCAGGCGGCAGGTCACAGTACCAGTCGTAGAAGCTCAGGCAGGTGCCACCAAGCAGGGAAAGGTAACGCGCGCCTGCGGCGTAAGACACCATCGACATCGCCGGAATTGGCGAGAAGCCCGCGACGCGGTCAGGACCGTAGGTTTTGACGGTATAGACGTTAGACGCGGCAATCAGCTCGTTCACTTCCTGCCAGGAGGAGCGAACGAATCCGCCGCGGCCGCGCGCCTGTTTGAAGCTTTTCGCTTTATCGGCATCTTCAATGATGGATGCCCAGGCGTTAACTGGATCCGGGTGTTGTACTTTTGCCTCACGCCACATTTTCATCAGGCGTTTGCGCATCAGCGGATATTTCAGACGGTTGGCGCTGTAGAGATACCAGGAGTAGCTCGCTCCACGCGGACAGCCGCGAGGCTCGTGATTTGGCAGGTCTGGGCGAGTGCGCGGATAGTCGGTCTGCTGGGTTTCCCAGGTTACCAGGCCGTTTTTGACGTAGATTTTCCAGCTGCATGACCCGGTGCAGTTTACACCGTGGGTGGAGCGTACCACCTTGTCATGCTGCCAGCGCTGGCGGTATCCATCTTCCCAGTCCCGGTTAGTTTCCAGAAGCTGACCGTGCCCATCGGCAAAAGTTTCGCCCTTCTGCTTGAAGTAGCGAAACCGGTCCAGAAATTTGCTCATCGGGTTTCTCCTGTTTGGAGCCTGTTGGCTCTCTGATAAATCGACATTGCAACAATTGCGGCGAAGGTAACCCTCTGAAAGAGGTTGAGAATTGATGGCGATCAAGGCGGGCCGGAATGCAAAAGTGCGCAAAGCCAGGAGATACCCATAAAGTATTAGTGAATTTTATTTTTTATCTATCTGTTTTTAAATGGTTTTTATCAATATGCATTCAAAAGCACTGAGCTTCAGCAGGGTGATAGTTATTAAGTGGTATTAGGGAGTGAGACGACGGGAAGGATGGCTGACATGAATCAACAAAAGCAGCGGAGCCCGGTGCGCTCAACGCAAAAAAAAGGGCGCAATCTCTCGCGCCCTGATAATCAAAAAGTCAGACTTATTTTTTTGTTTTACGCCCGTATACCGCCCAGGTGATGACCACACAGGCAATATAGAACACGAGGAAAATTTTCATTGCGCCAGCCGGAGAGCCAGTCATATCCAGCGAGATACCGAAAGATTTCGGGATAAAGAAGCCGCCGACGGCGCCAATAGCGGAGATAAAGCCCAGTGCCGCTGCGGTATCCGTTGCCGCTTCACGCAGCGCATGCTCTTCGCTGCCGCCCTGCGCTTTCACACGATCCATGGTCAACTTACGGAAAATGACGGAGATCATCTGGAAGGTGGATGCGCTTCCCAGACCGGCCGTCACGAACAGGCCCATGAAGACCGTGAAGAACGCCACGAAGTTACCGCCCTGGCCGTTGGTTGGCAGCGTCAGGAACAGCAGTGCCGTGAAGATGGCCATCGCAATAAAGTTAATCAGCGTCACGCGGGTTCCGCCCAGGCGGTCAGAAATGCCGCCGCCAAGAGAACGCGCCAGCGCGCCGACAAACGGTCCGAAGAAGGCAAAGTGCAGAATGTTCACATTCGGGAACTGGGTTTTGGACAGCATCGCAAACCCGGCAGAGAAACCAATGAACGAGCCGAAAGTCGCCAGATAAAGCACCGCCATGATCCACAGATGGCCGCGCTTAAGCACCGGCAGCTGCTCGCTGAGGGACGCTTTAGACGCAGACAGGTCGTTCATACCGAACCAGGCCGCGAGGGTGAAGACGATCAGGAACGGAACCCAAATCCATGCTGCGTTTTCAAGGAAAAGCGTTGAGCCGTTCGGCTGTGCAACGCCGTTACCACCAAAAATAGCGAAGATGGACATGCCGACGACCAGCGGCGCTACGAGCTGCATTACGCTCACGCCCATGTTGCCGAGGCCACCGTTAACACCGAGCGCACCACCCTGCTTCTCTTTCGGGAAGAAGAAGCTGATGTTTGCCATGCTGGAGGCAAAGTTAGCGCCTGCGAAACCGCACAGCAGCGAGATGATCATGAAGACGCTAAACGGGGTGGTCGGATCCTGTACGGCAAAGCCCAGCCACACGCAAGGCACAATCATGATCCCTGTGCTGAATGCCGTCCAACGGCGACCGCCAAAGATAGGCACCATAAACGCGTAAGGTACACGTAGCAGCGCGCCGGAAAGGCCTGGCAGCGCGGTCAGCATAAACAGCTGATCGGTTGAGAAGTTGAAACCGACTTTATTGAGGTTTACCGCAACGGCACTGAACAACATCCAGACGCAGAACGCGAGAAGCAAACAGGGGACGGAAATCCACAGGTTACGGCTGGCTACGCGGTGACCGCGAGTTTGCCAGAAGGCCGGGTCTTCAGGGCGCCAGTCAGTAATGACGGCGCCTTTATCCTTTTCCGAAGCGGAAGTGTGACTCATATAAACCTCTAATGATGGTGTGATATGCAGCCACATTAGGGTTTACGCGCCAGGGTAAGTTGATATAAATCAAAGGAAAATGGAACATATTCCGGCCTGAAAAATCGACCTCATCCTTAATGAGTACGTATAATCAATTAAAAAACTGTGGTTTTTCACGCTGCTTTTGCATGTCTAACCCCTTCCCACTGAGTTCCTGCCACTCCCGGCAATTAAGAGGTAATCCTTTATAGGTATGGGTATACTCCAGGTGATATCCGAGAATAAGCCACACGCCCGGATGGTATCCCCGGTCAGGAGCCCTGCTGCCGATGTTCAAACGTCTTTTTACCCCGCTGACGCTGGTCAATCAACTGGCGCTTATCGTTTTGCTGTCCACCGCGATTGGCGTGACGGGCATGGCGATCTCTGCCCGCCTGGTTCATGGCGTACAGGGCAGCGCCCATGCCATCAATAAGGCAGGCTCCCTGCGTATGCAGAGCTATCGCCTGCTGGCGGCCATTCCGCTGCATGACGCCGACCAGAAGCTGTTCGATGAGATGAACCGGACGGTCACCAGCCCGGAGCTGATTGAATCCGCCCGCCGCGATGGCCAGCAGCATCAGCTCGTGGCCCTGCAGCGCTACTGGCAGGCCGAGCTGGCCCCGAGCATGAAGCGAGCCAGCAGCCAGCAGCAGGTGGCCGGTGAAGTCGCAAGCTTTGTAAACCGCATCGACATGCTGGTCACCGCGTTTGACCATACCACTGAAAAGCGTATTCAGCACGTAGTGTGGGTACACCGGATGATGGCGCTGTGCATGGCGCTGCTATTAATCTTTACCATCGTCTGGCTGCGCGCACGTCTGCTGCACCCGTGGGAACAGCTGTTGCGCATGGCGCGTGCCGTCAGCCAGCGTGATTTTACCCAACGCGCCAGAATCAGCGGCCGTAACGAAATGGCAACGCTCGGCATGGCGCTGAATAACATGTCGAAAGAGCTGGCGGAAAGCTACGCCGTGCTGGAGCAGCGGGTACAGGAAAAAACCGCGAATCTCGAGCATAAAAACGAAATTCTCGCCTTCCTCTGGCAGGCCAACCGCCGCCTTCACTCTCAGGCACCGCTGTGCGAACGCATCTCCCCGGTACTCAATGGCCTTCAGGGCCTGACGCTGCTGCGCGATATCGAAGTGCGGGTCTACGATATGGAAGATGAAGAAAACCATCAGGAGTTTAGCTGTCATTCAGAAATCGACTGCGATGACAAAGGCTGCTATCTCTGCCCGCGCAATCTTCCCTCCCTGCCCGGCGGCGGCATGACGCTGAAATGGCGGCTGACCGATGCGCATAATCAGTACGGTATCCTGCTTGCCACTCTGCCCGCAGGTCGCCACCTGAGCCACGATCAGCAGCAGTTGGTTGACACATTGGTTGAACAGCTGACCGCAACGCTTGCCCTCGACAGGCAGCAAGAACGACAGCACCAGCTTATCGTCATGGAGGAGCGTGCCACTATCGCCCGCGAGCTCCATGACTCGATAGCCCAGTCGCTCTCCTGCATGAAGATGCAGGTCAGTTGCCTGCAAATGCAGGGGGATGAGCTGCCGGATGAAAGCCGCCAGCTGCTGAGCCAAATACGCAATGAGCTGAACACATCGTGGGCTCAGCTGCGGGAGTTGCTGACTACGTTCCGACTACAGTTAACCGAGCCGGGCCTGCGCCCTGCCCTTGAAGCAAGCTGCGAAGAGTACAGCGCCCGTTTCGGCTTCCCGGTGCAGCTCGACTACCAGTTACCGCCCCGCTTTGTGCCTTCGCATCAGGCCATTCATGCCCTACAGATTGCCCGCGAGGCTCTGAGCAATGCGCTCAAGCACGCCGAAGCCACCGCCGTCACCGTATCGGTGGCGCAGCATGACAACCAGGTGCGCCTGGTCGTAGCCGATAATGGCCGCGGCGTGCCGGACCAGGCCGAACGGCAAAATCATTACGGCTTAATCATCATGCGCGACCGCGCGCAGAGTCTACGCGGCGACTGCCAGGTCAGACGTCGGGAATCCGGAGGCACCGAAGTTGTCGTCTCTTTCATTCCTGAAAAGCCGCGTCCACAACCCCAAGGAGACACCCATGAGTAATCAGGAACGCGCCACCATCCTGTTAATTGACGATCACCCCATGCTGCGCACCGGCGTCAAGCAGCTGATCAGCATGGCGCCCGATCTTCTGGTGGTCGGCGAGGCCAGCAACGGCGAACAGGGCATCGAGCTTGCAGAGTCCCTCGACCCGGATCTGGTGCTGCTCGATCTGAATATGCCCGGTATGAACGGTCTTGAAACCCTCGACAAACTGCGTGAGAAATCGCTTTCTGGCCGCGTGGTCGTGTTCAGCGTATCCAACCATGAAGAAGATGTGGTGACCGCTCTTAAGCGCGGCGCGGATGGCTACCTGTTGAAAGATATGGAACCGGAAGATTTGCTGAAGGCGCTGCATCAGGCCGCCGCGGGCGAAATGGTACTGAGCGAAGCGCTGACCCCGGTGCTTGCCGCCAGCCTGCGCGCCAACCGTGCAACGTCAGACAGGGACATCAACCAGTTGACGCCACGCGAGCGCGACATCCTGAAGCTGATTGCTCAGGGTCTGCCGAACAAAATGATCGCCCGTCGCCTTGATATCACCGAGAGTACGGTCAAAGTGCACGTGAAGCATATGCTGAAAAAGATGAAGCTTAAATCCCGCGTTGAAGCGGCGGTGTGGGTACATCAGGAACGCATTTTCTAAGGCACCAGCAGCGAATCTGACGTCGCCGCAGGGAACGTGACCAGCGGCTCCGTCAGCGCCAACGTAATCGTATTCGACGACACGCGTTGCCCCTTTTCATCCTCCACCACCACCGACAAGCGCCAGCGATTCTGCGCGCCATCGCTGTAATCCCAGGCAGGCATAATTACCGTCCAGCCGTCGGTGCTGTTGCTGTTTTCCGGCCGGGTCAGGCTCAGCTTCTGACTGTCACCCTGCCAGCTCACCGACTTAATGCGGTATCGACTCCGCACCTGCAGCTTCAGCGCCACGCTTTCTCCGGGCTGAAGATCCCATGGCGGCGTAGCAAGAAATACGCTCAGGGTTTTACGTTGACGGTATTCCACAACGGGTAAATCACTGCGTTCCGGGCTGTCGTAGCGGCTGCCACGCAGCGAGGTAAAGGCCGCCACTTCGCTGGCCTCAAGCTGCTTCTTCAGCGGTACGCCAAAACGATAGTTGAGCTTCATACCGAGGTTATTCTGGCTGACGCCGCTTTCCCCCTGCTTGTGTTCTGCAGAAAACGTCATCAACGGCACCGGGGTATAAGCCAGCCCGAGCGAGACAGCCAGCGGATTGTGATAGCCGGTGCCTGAATGGAACAGGTCGACGCTGTCGCCGTAGTACTGCTCAAAGCTGACGCTGGTGTTGAGATAACGGTAAAACGGCAGGCGCGCCTGGGCGGTGAGATCGTAGCCGCGCGCCATCCGGCTCTCCATCGTGTCGCTGTCGTCCCGCCAGTTGCTGAACGGCTGATAGTAATTCGCAGACAGGCGCAAGTATTGGCCCCAGGCTTCCGCGCCCAGGCCGCCGCGCTGAAGGTTGTCACCGGGCTGCACGTCATAAAAGGTGTTATAGCCCAGCCGCCAGTCACCGGCAATCCAGCGTTGTCCAAGGCCGAGACTGCTGACAAGTCCATCATCCTGCTGAGTGACGCCCACCTGGCTCCAGGTCAGGTAGCGGCTGTTGTCCTCAAGCGGAACAAACCAGCTGCCGTGACTGCCGGTGAACTTTCCTTCACCATTTACCCGCAGATCGGCGGAAGCATTGCCCCAGGGCGAGAGCCACGCATCGAGCTGTTGATTCACTTCATCATTAAGCTGATGGCTGAGTTTTTCGATGGCAAACAGACGCGCCTGGTCGCTGGCATCCAGCCCGTTATCCTGCATGCTGGCTTCGCCAAAGGCTTTCATCATTTCGGCGAGGTGCTTTTCACCCTCGTCATTATCCGTGACAATGCCGAGAGTCGGCAGCGTCTCCGGGGTTGTGTCAAAAGGATTTTTGGCCTGTTCGACAAAGTTCTGGCGGGCACCTGAAGCACCTCCTGCGACAGGCAAGAGTAAACAGAACAGCAGTTCAGGACGTGACAACAAAGACTTCAAAACGCAGCCGGGTTCCTTAAAAATCAGCAATCTCCTGTAATTTTAACGGTTTTCACCCTGCCTTTCAGCACCAGGGTAATTTTCAGGAAGATCCTTAAGCATCAGCTACAGTTAAACCACCCGCCCTGCATGAGATGCGCTTATGAATCGTACTCCCGGCATTATTGCTTTCACGGCACTGTTCGCCTGCATCGGCGCGCCCAGCGCCAGCGAATTGTTTATTCTGCAATCCCCGGCCTTCGCCGATAATGCCCTGCTCAACCGGACCTATGCCGGAAACGACGCAAAAAATGCCAACTGTCCCGGGAAAAACAGCTCACCGCCGCTGGTCTGGAGTAACGTGCCGCCGCAAACCCAAAGCCTGGCGCTGATCGTCCACGACCCGGAAGGCAATAAGGGCCTCGGCGTGACCCATCTGGTTGCCTATAACATTCCTGCGTCAACAACAGGATTTGCGCCGGACGCCTTAAGGGATGGCAAAGGCTTTACCGGCGGCAATAACACGCCGGGTACTCATGCCTGGTACGGCCCTTGTCCGCCACCGGGTTCCGGAGCGCACCATTACACCTTCACGCTGGTTGCCACCTCTTTACCGCCCACGCTGCCTGCGGGGCTAACGCGTGAAGCGCTGTTTGAGCAACTGAAAGGCCACCAGCTCGCAGCCGCCGGACTGATTGGCCGTTTCGGGCAGTAGCCTGCGGCAGATCATCTCCGTACCGGGAAGCGGTTGGCTCTCTGCCCGACTCGCAGTAGCATTGAACCTCACCATTTTTCAAGGAGTGAGTATGCAAAGCATTGTGATTATCGCCAACGGGGCGGCCTACGGCAGCGAATCGCTGTTCAATAGTCTGCGCCTGGCCATTGCGCTGCGCGAGCAGCAGCCTGTCGAACTGAAAGTTTTCCTGATGTCGGATGCCGTTACCGCCGGGTTACGCGGCCAAAAACCGGCGGAAGGCTATAACATTCAGCAAATGCTGGAAATTCTCACCGCGCAGAATGTGCCAGTAAAACTGTGCAAAACCTGCACCGATGGCCGGGGCATTACCGGGCTTGTGCTGGCGGATGGCGTAGAAATCGGGACGCTGGTGGAGCTCGCACAGTGGACGCTGGAGGCCGACAAAGTATTAACTTTTTGAGTCAAAAAGCGCCGGTTAAATGTTTTTCTTATGGACCCGGTTTCACCATCAAGTTCCTGCCCGGCTTGCCGATATCAAGCCAAACAACACAGCAGGAATATATTATGTTTCGTTCTATTCGCACGCGCATCATTGCAGCAACCGCCGGATGTCTGGCGGTTGCCCTTCTTCTGAACACCATCATCAACTATCAGGTCACCCGCCGCGATAATCTTCAGGCACAGCAGGAGATGTTAATCAGCACCCGTACCAGCCACGGTATGGCGATAGCGGACTGGGTCAGCAGCAAAATGGCCGTGATAGCTTCACTCGATAAAGTTGCGCTGAGCGACGACCCGGTGCCGCAGTTCCTGCAAATGGCCCGCGCGGGCGGTTTCAGCAACGTATATGTCGGCTACGCCAGCAAAACAGCTAAATTCTCCGATCCAACGGGCGTTCCGGCAGATTATGACCCGACCGTTCGCCCGTGGTACCAGCAAGTGCTTCACGACAACGCGCCGGTCGTGACCGCACCTTACGTTGATGCAGGAACAGGTAAACTGGTGGTGACCTTCGCTGCTCCCGTGAAAGAGAACGGCGAGCTGAAAGCCGTTGTCGCCGGGGACGTTACGATGGATAGCGTTGTGGCAAACGTCCGTGAAATCCATCCGACGCCCGCCAGCAGCGGGCTGCTGCTGAACAGCGACGGCAGCGTGATTGCGGCAAGCGATTCGGCACTGACCCTGAAACCGCTGAATGAAGCCATCTCCGGCGTGAGCTTAAAAGCGCTGACTTCCGGAGAAACGGTTTCAGGCAGTCTGGGTAAGAGCGAGAAATTCTTTTCCGCCACGTCGGTACGCGGCACACACTGGCTGCTGGTGGTGGCGCTCGATCGCAGCGATGCCACCTCCGGCATGAACGCCCTGCTGAAAGCCTCTGCGGTTGCCTTCATCGTACTGGTGCTGGTTGGCGGCGGCGTTGTGCACCTGCTGGTCGCAGCGATGCTCAAACGCCTGCTGACCATTCGCGATGCAATGCTGGCTATCGGCAACGGCACCAACGATCTCTCCCAGCGTTTACCGGAAACGGGCAATGATGAAGTGGCGCAGATTGCCCATGCCTTCAACCTGTTCAGCAACAAGCTGGCGCAGGTAATGCTCCAGCTTCGCGATGCAACCTCATCAGTTCAGACTGCCGCACAGGAAATTGCTGCCGGTAACCGCGACCTGTCGGCACGGACAGAACAGGCGGCCTCAAGCCTGCGTGAAACCGCCAGCGCAGTGGAGCAAATTACGGCGTCGGTGTCGCAGTCTACGGAATCCGCTACCGCCGCCAGCGCACAGGCCGAAAAAGCCACCAAAGTCGCCTCGAAAGGCGGTAGCGTGGTCTCCAGCGCCATCGACACCATGCAGGCTATTGAAACCGCCTCGGCAAAAATCGGTGACATCACCAGCGTCATCGACGGGATCGCTTTCCAGACTAATATTCTGGCGCTCAATGCTTCTGTCGAGGCCGCTCGCGCAGGCGAACAGGGTCGGGGATTTGCCGTCGTCGCCGGAGAAGTTCGTAATCTCGCCAGCCGCAGTGCGCAGGCGGCGAAAGAGATTAAAACACTGATCGACTCCACCGCTGAAAGCGTAGCGACCGGCTCGCACTACGTCCGTCTGGCCGGGGAAAGCATGCAGGAGATCGTCTCCAGCGTCGGTAGCGTATCGGGGATCATTCGTGAAATAAGCATTGCCAGCAGCGAGCAGATGCAGGGCATTAAAGAAATTAACCACGCGGTCATCCATCTTGACCGGATGGTACAGCAGAACGCCGAGCTGGTTGTGGAATCCGCCGCCGCGGCAGGTGCTCTGCAGTCGCAGGCGGGTGACCTCGCTACGACAGCGGGTCATTTCCGCATTTAATCTTCTGCTGGCGCCTGTTTGAACCCTGAATATCGCGCTAGCTGAATGGTTTCAGGAACTTTGTCATTATTGTTTAATCGTTACGGCATTTTTTGATCAAGGTCAGCATCCGTCCCCTTCCCCTTTGGTGTGATGCCATGTGTGAATTGTGAACAACATCACGCACAGGAACACGCAGGCAGGGAGTGCAAACGCTTAGGGTTACGGGGTAAAGACAATGGCAATGGTAAAAGCAAGTTTAACGCTGTTTGGCGGGGATACGGTAGTGGTGCGCTGTTCTGAGCGCTGCCACATTCATTTGATGAGCGCCAAAAAACAGGAGAGTCAGCACCAGGCTGATATCCTCAGCGTACAGAATCGGGAGCACGCTTATCTGACCGTGCCCTACAGCGGTACCTGGAATGTGCTTATCGACAGCCACAGCCAGTCGTTAGAGCACTCCATCAGTTACGTTCCTGCATAAACCATAAAGCCCGGCGCTGCCGGGCTTTTTCTTGAACGTATCAGGCCGTTCGCGGAAGATTTTCACCGTTCAGCAAATGCCGCACGCGGTTTACCAGCTCATTCAGGCAATCGTCCTGCATGCCGAGCTTCACCAGTTCCTGTTCGAGCGAGAAAAGGTACTGCGCATTCGTACCGAGCGGACCGCTGGCCGCTGCGATCAGCGGGGCAATGACCTGCACGCTGGTATCCGATTCATACAGCGGATGGCGCGGATCCATGATAAAGACCAGAGCGTTTACCGTACGCCCGTCGTCCAGCGCCAGCTTGCACCAGGTTGGCAGGTAGCAGCCGGTGATCATTTCGCGCTTCCAGAGAAGGGACAACTCGTCTTCAAGCGCACAGTCGCGGAGCCTGTAGGCCACGCCGGTGGTGCGGCCGCCCTCTTTCAGGGCAAGCATTCGCCCGGGCTGACAGGCGCTACCTCGCCCTGCCGTCAGGCGCAGGCAGAAGGCACGGTGCCAGCCGACGAGCGTACCGGTGCAGGATTCACTGTAATCCAGCGCCGGGTTCCACATCAGCGAACCATAACCAAAAATCCATACAGGGCCATCATCCGGGCGACAGGATAACGTTGCGGCAAGCGAGGCTGCACGTTGTTCAGGCGACCAGAGTAGCGATTCCTCGATTGCACCAAAGGCCGTTTTGCAATCGGCTTTCAGCAAGAAATCACGCGTTAACACTTTTAACCTCCACCACTGCGAACTTCCCTGCGACCACTGATTTCCTTTTATATTGCTGAAATAGTATCCAGCTTCCACAGACAATATGCAATGAATGGGCCGATAGCAAGGCAACAAAGTGTCAATAAGAGTCAAATAATTCCTTCAGCGCTAGCGCATTCGCGAAACGCGCTCATTTATTTCTTTTTATGCCATTTATCATCGTCGCCTTTCTCATACTGATGTTTTACCGCCGCCCACGCCACGCGGTGTGCGGTCTCTTCGCGAGTAGCGTCATCTCGCCTTTCTTCTTTATGTTTGTACTCATCCCAGGCGCTGTTAAACGCTTCTTTATAGATATCCTGAGCGTGGGCGGGCAGCACGTGCTGGACGCTGTCGGGTAAGTCAGTGCGGGTTTTATAAGGCATGGTGTTCTCCGGCATGGGGACAAACGTTAAGCCTGGTACACGAAATACCACACGGCAAGCCAGAGGAAATATTGCATTATCCTTTCAATTAACAGGCTGTTATTTAAACTTAATTTAAACGTAACTTAATCTTTATCCCACTTATCCACGTCCACAGGCAAAGGGGTAAACTTCCGTAAACATTCGCGGGAAAATCGAACAAATCTGCTATTTTATCGCGCTATGTTATCTATAATTATAAAACTTGCACAAATGGAGATGGTTCATGACACATGCACATGAGGCGGTCAAAACCCGCCACAAGGAGACGTCGCTTATTTTCCCGATCGTAGCACTGGCCGTACTGGTTTTCTTTGGTCACAACCAGTCCCTGCCAGTGGTTATCGGCATTAATATTCTGGCGTTAATTGGTATTTTAAGCAGCGCATTCAGCGTTGTTCGTCACGCAGACGTACTGGCCCACCGCCTTGGTGAGCCTTATGGTTCCTTGATTTTAAGCCTTTCGGTGGTAATCCTCGAAGTTAGCCTTATTTCTGCCTTAATGGCGACAGGCGATGCCGCGCCGACGCTCATGCGCGATACGCTTTATTCAATCATTATGATTGTCACCGGTGGCCTTGTCGGCTTTTCACTGCTGCTTGGTGGGCGCAAATTCGCTACCCAGTACATGAACCTTTTCGGCATTAAACAGTACATGATTGCCCTCTTCCCGCTGGCGATTATTGTACTGGTATTCCCGATGGCGCTGCCGGGTGCAAACTTCTCCACCGGCCAGGCGCTGCTGGTCGCGCTGATTTCTGCGGCAATGTATGGCGTGTTCCTGCTGATTCAGACCAAAACGCACCAGAGTCTGTTCGTGTACGAGCATGAAGACGAAGCGGACGACGACGATCCGCATCATGGCAAGCCTTCCGCCCACAGCAACCTGTGGCACGCAATATGGCTGATTGTCCATCTGGTTGCGGTTATCGCTGTCACCAAAATGAACGCGAATCCGCTTGAAGCGCTGCTGACCAGCCTCAACGCTCCGGTCGCCTTTACTGGTTTCCTGGTAGCGCTGCTTATCCTCTCGCCGGAAGGCCTTGGCGCATTGAAGGCGGTGCTTAACAATCAGGTACAGCGTGCCATGAACCTGTTCTTTGGTTCCGTGCTGGCCACCATTTCCCTGACCGTTCCGGTGGTGACGCTGATTGCATGGGCGACAGGCAATGACCTGCACTTCGCGTTGGGTTCACTGGAGATGATTGTGATGGTCGCCTCGCTGGTGCTGTGTCACATCTCGTTCTCCACCGGGCGTACTAATGTGCTGAACGGTGCTGCACACCTGGCGCTGTTCGTGGCTTATCTGATGACGATATTTGCCTAGGTAAACAGCAAGGCCGTCTGAGAAGATGGCCTTTAGTGTTTGCTCCCTCTCCCCGTGGGAGAGGGTCGGGGTGAGGGCATCAGGCCGCAGCAGACACATTTTCCCTCACCTTGCTCCTCAAGGGAGAAGGGATAGCCATAAAAAAACCCGCCGCGGCGGGTTTTCTCATTTCTGAGCAACTTACTTACTGGTATCCAGCGGCTCGAAGTTCTTCACCAGATCGTCAATGGCTTTAATCTGTTTCAGGAACGGTTCCAGCTTATCCAGCGGCAGCGCGGACGGGCCGTCGCATTTCGCATGTTCCGGATCCGGGTGGGCTTCAATGAACAGGCCCGCAAGACCGGTTGCCATGCCCGCGCGCGCCAGCTCGGTGACCTGAGCACGACGACCGCTGGAGGCGGCGCCGAACGGGTCGCGGCACTGCAGCGCATGGGTCACGTCAAAAATCACCGGAGAGTTGCCGGAGACGGCTTTCATTACGCTGAAACCCAGCATATCGACAATCAGGTTGTCGTAGCCGAACTGCGTGCCACGGTCGCACAGGATAACTTTGTCGTTGCCGCCTTCGGCGAATTTATCGACGATGTTACCCATCTGGCCTGGGCTGACGAACTGCGGTTTTTTGACGTTGATAACGGCACCGGTTTTTGCCATCGCTTCCACCAGGTCAGTCTGACGCGCGAGGAACGCAGGCAGCTGAATCACGTCCACTACGTCGGCAACGGGCTGTGCCTGATGCGCTTCATGTACGTCAGTGATGATTTTCACGCCGAAGGTCTGCTTCAGTTCCTGGAAGATCTTCATCCCCTCTTCGAGGCCTGGGCCACGATAAGATTTGATGGATGAGCGGTTGGCTTTATCAAAAGAGGCCTTGAACACGTAAGGGATGCCCAGCTTCTGGGTCACGGTCACGTAGTGCTCACAGATACGCATCGCGAGGTCACGGGACTCAAGCACGTTCATGCCGCCAAACAGGACAAACGGCAGGTCGTTTGCGACGTTGATATCGCCAATGCTAACCACTTTTTGTTTCATAGGATCGCCTTATCAGGGGTTAATCGGATTCTTTCCGGTTAATGCAAGGTTATG
Organism: Pluralibacter sp. UBA7423; assembly: GCA_002470465.1. Lineage (GTDB taxonomy): Bacteria > Pseudomonadota > Gammaproteobacteria > Enterobacterales > Enterobacteriaceae > Scandinavium. The sequence continues at coordinate 205,527 of DKMD01000025.1, read as the reverse complement.
TGTTTGCTCGCGATGCTGTTGATCTGCGCGCGAATGATTTCGCTGATCGGATCTTCAGGGCACTGCTCCACGAAATAGCTCAGATCGCTGAGCGCAACATGTTCGCACTCCAGCTGAGCGTAGATCAGGCCGCGATCGCGGATTTCATAAGGGTCTTCCGGATTAAACTGCAGCAGCGCTTCGCTGACGCGCAGCGCCAGCTCCATCTGCCGCTCTTCCATCAGGGCAGATTTCAGGGTGTCGAGCAGCTTGCGGATCACTTCTGAGTTATCCGCCTCATCCAGATCTTCGTTAAAGAGTTCGGCCACCGGGCTGATATTACCCTTCAGCCATACTTCCAGCGTGTGCTCATCCAGGGTATCGCCGGTGAAAGGATTAATGAGCCACATTTCGCCGGTTTCAACATCGGCGCGCAGCAGGAGCTGAGTCGGGAAAATCACCGGCATCATCGGAATTGAAAGACGACGGGCCACCCACAGCATGATAGCGCCGAGCGAGACCGCACTGCCTTCACGGTTTTTCAGCACTTTATCGAGCCACAGCGCGTCAGAAAGACGGTAAATACCGTGGGCGGAGCTAAAGCCCCACTCGCCGTAGAACAGCTCAATCAGACGTTCAACCTGCCGGGTTTCCGTCCAGGAAGGGCTGATTTCCTCCTGCGCCAGGCTGACCAGCTGTTCCAGCTCGTCAATCACGTACTGAGCCTGGAAATCGTCACGAATCAGTTCAGAGATGAGGATCATACCGTCGCACAAAGGTGCTTTGTTAAATTCAAAATCCGCTAATGACCTCATGACCTACCCCAACTGCGTGTTGCTGAATGGCAACCTGATGACTTCAAAATGATGCTAATAATAACGCTAAACGGGCTTTCAGTCAGCATTCCGTCTCCCCACCGTTAAGCGCTCGTTTCCGCCATAGTCACGGCAGGTTTCCACCTCATCGTAACCGGCCTGCTGATAAAGCTCGCGAACCGCCTCGCCCTGCTTCCAGCCATGTTCCAGCAGCATCCAGCCGCCGGGCAGCAGAAAGCGCTTTCCTGCACGGATAATATGCGCAAGATCGGCAAGCCCTTCATCAGGCGCCACCAGCGCGCTCAGAGGCTCAAAGCGCACGTCGCCTTCGCCAAGATGCGGATCTTCAGCGTCGATGTAGGGCGGATTGCTGACAATCATGCCAAACGTCTGCCCTTCGAGCGCGCTGAACCAGTTGCTTTGGGTAATCGTCACATTGTCGATATTCAGGCTTAACGCATTGCGTTTTGCCAGCGCCACGGCTTCGGCCACAAAATCCACCGCCGTTACCCGGCAATCCGGCCGTTCACTCGCCAGCGCCAGCGCGATCGCGCCGGTACCGGTGCCCAAATCCAGGATTTCGCAGGATGCATCAGGCAAACGCGCCAGCGCCTGCTCCACCAGACATTCGGTGTCCGGACGCGGGATAAGCGTCGCCGCGGAAACTTCCAGCGGCAGCGACCAGAACTCGCGCATGCCGACCAGATGGGCAACGGGTTCACCGCTCGCCCGGCGCGCCAGCAACGCTTCCAGCCGCTCGCTCTCTTCAGCGGTTAAGTTCGTTTCATCGAACGCCAGAATGAAGGTGCGCGTTTTGCCCGTCACAAAGCCGAGTAAAATCTCCGCATCGCGGCGCGGACTTTCGCTTTTTGCGAGACGCTCAATCGCCTGAATCAGCCACTGCTTAAAATTCATCATTCCTGATCGGACAGCGCCGCCAGCTGATCGGCCTGGTATTCCTGGACGATCGGTTCGATTAGCATGTCGAGTTTGCCTTCCATCACTTCATCAAGACGGTACAGCGTGACGTTGATGCGGTGGTCGGTAACGCGACCCTGCGGGAAGTTGTAGGTGCGGTTACGATCGCTGCGATCGCCGCTGCCGAGCAGGTTGCGGCGCTCAGAGGCTTCCGCCTGCTGGCGCTTGGCGATTTCAGCCGCGCGGATACGTGAACCCAGTACCGAGAGCGCTTTCGCTTTGTTTTTATGCTGCGAACGTTCGTCCTGGCACTCCACCACAATGCCGGTCGGCAGGTGGGTAATACGAATGGCGGAATCGGTGGTGTTTACGTGCTGGCCGCCCGCACCGGAGGAGCGGAAGGTATCAATACGGAGATCGGCCGGGTTGATGTCCGGCATCTCCGCTTCAGGTAGCTCCGGCATAACCGCGACGGTACAGGCAGAAGTGTGAATACGACCCTGCGATTCCGTGGCCGGGACGCGCTGCACGCGATGACCGCCGGACTCAAACTTCAGGCGACCGTAAACACCGTCGCCGCTGATTTTGGCAATCACTTCTTTAAAGCCACCGTGTTCGCCTTCGTTGGCGCTCAGGATCTCCACGCGCCAGCGGCGAGATTCTGCATAGCGGGTGTACATGCGGAACAGATCTCCGGCAAACAGCGCCGCTTCATCTCCGCCTGTTCCTGCGCGCACTTCTACAAACGCATTACGTTCGTCGTCCGGGTCTTTTGGCAGCAGCAGAACCTGAAGATCCTGCTCCAGCTGTTCGCCTTTGGTTTTGGCTTCCTGTAACTCTTCCTGCGCCATTTCGCGCATTTCCGGGTCGTCCAGCATCATTTGCGCGGTTTCAATGTCTTCCTGCACCTGTTGCCAGTCGGTAAAACATTTCGCCACGTCGCTCAGCTGCGCGTACTCTTTTGATAAGGCACGAAAACGCTCCTGGTCGGCGATGGTGCTGGCATCTCCCAGCAGCGCCTGGACTTCTTCATGGCGCTCGTGCAGCGCTTCCAGTTTGGCAACAATAGACGGCTTCATAGGCGTGAATTCACCCTGTAATAAGAATTTGAGAGAGCAGCGCTACTCCAGCCCGAGGCTGTCGCGCAGAATATTCAGGCGTTCATCGTCCCCGTCACGGGCAGCCTGCTGAAGTGATTTCGTTGGCGTGTGGATCAGGCGGTTGGTCAGCTTACGCGCCAGATCCTGCATAATGGCTTCGGCGTCTCCGCCCTGCTGTAACGCGGCCAGCGCCCGGCTGGTGAGCTCATCACGCACCAGATCGGCCTGCGAGCGGTATTCACGAATGGTCTCGCTGACGCTTTGCGCACGCAGCCAGGCCATAAACTCACTGGTTTCCTGCTCGACGATCGTTTCAGCCTGCTGAGCGGCGGCTTTGCGCTGCGCCAGGTTGTGCTGAATGATGTTTTGCAGATCGTCCACGCTGTAGAGATAGGCGTTGGCAAGCTTGCCGACTTCCGGTTCCACGTCGCGCGGCACGGCGATATCCACCAGCAGCATCGGCTGATTGCGGCGCGCTTTCAGGGCGCGCTCGACCATGCCTTTGCCGATAATCGGCAGCGGGCTGGCGGTGGAGCTGATGATAATATCGGCCTCTTTCAGGCGCTCATCGACGTCGCTCAGCGCAATAACCTCCGCGCCCACTTCGTCGGCAAGCACCTGTGCACGTTCGCGGGTTCGGTTAGCGATCAGCATTTTTTTGACCCGATGTTCACGCAGATGACGTGCAACCAGCTCGATAGTTTCCCCGGCGCCCACCAGTAATACGGTCACCGACGACAGGGATTCAAAGATTTGACGCGCCAGAGTACAGGCAGCAAAAGCAACGGACACGGCGCTGGCGCCGATATCGGTTTCCGTGCGCACGCGCTTGGCGACGGAGAAGGATTTCTGGAACATGCGTTCCAGCTCGCTGACGTTAAGATGGCCGCGGCTGGAATCGGCAAAAGCTTTTTTGACCTGTCCGAGGATCTGCGGTTCGCCCAGAATCAAGGAATCCAGGCCGCTCGCCACGCGCATCAGATGGCTGACCGCGTCATTATCCTGGTGCCAGTAGAGGCTCTGGCGCAGGTCCTCTTCATTCAGCTGATGATAATCGCACAGCCAGCGGATGAGCGATTCCTGCAGGTTTTCCTGTTCTTCAACGCTGAGGTAAAGCTCCGTGCGGTTACACGTCGACAGCACCACACCGCCCTGCACCATCGGCTGGGACAGAAGACTTTCCAGCGCCAGATCGAGCGTATCGGGCGAAAACGCAACGCGTTCTCGCAGCGCAACCGGTGCGGTTTTGTGGTTAATGCCTAGTGCCAGGAGCGTCATGAATGCAGGAGTAGTACCAGCGTTGATAAGGTTAGTCTGAGCGCATCATACAGGATGCGCAAGGTCAATAAAAGAGACGGCCCCCTTTCGGAGTAATCGGTAATATTATGATTTGGGACAACTTGAACGTAGACGCTGCCCGCAGGCGGCGCTAGCATTGACGGTGATAACTGCAACGCAACTCAAGGATTTTCAATGAAGCTGACCTCTGTTTTACGCCTGATGCCGCTGGCAGCGCTGGTTCTTTCCGCCTGCTCCATTAATGCGCCGAAAGGCCCGGGTAAAAGCCCGGACTCCCCACAGTGGCAGCAGCATCAGCAGGAAGTGCGTCAGCTCAGCCAGTATCAGACCCGTGGCGCGTTCGCCTTCCTGAACGATGAGCAGAAAGTGTATGCCCGCTTCTTTTGGCAGCAAACCGGCAAAGATAACTACCGTCTTCTGCTCACCAACCCGCTGGGCAGCACCGAGCTTTCGCTTACCGCGAGCCCGGGCAGCGTGACGCTGATTGATAACAAAGGCCAGTCCTACACCTCAACCGATGCCGAAGAGATGATTGGCAAACTCACCGGGATGCCAATTCCGCTCAACAGCCTGCGCCAGTGGATCCTCGGCCTGCCGGGCGATGCCACCGACTATAAGCTCGACGACCAGGCGCGCCTGAGCGAGCTGAACTATACCCAGAACGGTAAAACCTGGAAGGTGGTGTACAGCGGCTACGACAGCAACAGCAAACCCTCCCTGCCGTCAAACATGGAGCTGACCGAAGGCAGCGAGCGCATCAAACTCAAAATGGATAGCTGGATCGTTAAATGAGCACCCGTTGGCCCTCCCCGGCGAAGCTGAACCTTTTTCTCTATATCACCGGCCAGCGTGCCGATGGCTATCACACGTTGCAGACGCTGTTCCAGTTTCTGGATTATGGCGACACAATAACCATTGATGTGCGCAACGATGGTGATATTCGGCTGCTAACGCCCGTTGAGGGCGTACCTGACGAACAAAATCTGATCGTGCGGGCCGCGCGCCTGCTGATGAAAGCGGCGGCAGACAGCGGGCGTCTGGCGGAAGGCGTGGGCGCAGATATCAGCATCGATAAACGTTTGCCGATGGGCGGCGGGCTGGGCGGTGGCTCATCGAATGCCGCAACGGTGTTGGTTGCATTAAATCATCTATGGCGCTGCGGGCTTTCCGCCGATGAACTTGCGGTGCTTGGTCTGACGCTAGGCGCGGACGTGCCGGTGTTTGTGCGGGGCCATGCCGCCTTTGCTGAAGGCGTTGGCGAGCTGCTCACGCCGGTCACGGTGCCGGAAAAATGGTACCTGGTGGCGCATCCGGGCGAGAGCATTCCTACCCCGGTTATCTTTAACGATCCGGAATTGCCCAGAAATTCACCGCGCAGGTCAATTGAAACGTTACTAAAATGTGAATTCAGCAACGATTGCGAGGTTATCGCAAGAAAACGATTTCGTAAGGTTGATGCCGCGCTTTCCTGGCTGTTAGAATACGCCCCGTCGCGCCTGACTGGCACAGGGGCCTGTGTGTTTGCTGAATTTGACACCGAATCCGCTGCCCGCCAGGTGCTTGAGCAAGCCCCGGAATGGCTGCAGGGCTTTATCGCCCGCGGTGTGAACGTTTCACCGTTAATGCACACCATCGAAGGAGCAGACTGAGTTTCGGTGACAACGTCACCCCGTTCCAGACGTTGCATCGTGCTCATTAATACACCGCCTGGATGAAATGCGCCTGGCCCGCACAGTTTTTGGCCCATTCATCCACCACTGGACGCATGCCTGAGGTTCTTCTCGTGCCTGATATGAAGCTTTTTGCTGGTAACGCTACCCCGGAACTAGCACAACGTATTGCCAACCGCCTGTACACTTCTCTTGGCGACGCCGCCGTAGGTCGTTTTAGCGACGGTGAAGTCAGCGTACAAATTAACGAAAACGTACGCGGTGGTGATATTTTCATCATCCAGTCCACTTGTGCCCCAACCAACGACAATCTGATGGAATTGGTTGTCATGGTCGATGCCCTGCGCCGTGCTTCCGCAGGCCGTATCACCGCCGTTATCCCTTACTTTGGTTATGCCCGTCAGGATCGTCGCGTACGTTCCGCTCGTGTGCCAATCACTGCCAAAGTTGTCGCGGACTTCCTGTCCAGCGTCGGCGTTGACCGCGTATTGACCGTAGACCTGCATGCTGAACAGATTCAGGGCTTCTTCGACGTACCGGTAGACAACGTATTCGGCAGCCCAATCCTGCTCGAAGACATGCTGCAGCTGAAGCTGGAAAACCCAATCGTGGTTTCTCCGGACATCGGCGGCGTGGTGCGTGCCCGTGCTATCGCCAAGCTGCTCAACGATACCGACATGGCGATCATCGACAAACGTCGTCCGCGCGCTAACGTCTCTCAGGTGATGCATATCATCGGTGACGTCGCTGGCCGTGACTGCGTGCTGGTTGACGACATGATCGACACCGGCGGCACTCTGTGCAAAGCCGCCGAAGCCCTGAAAGAGCGTGGTGCAAAACGCGTATTTGCTTACGCCACTCACCCAATCTTCTCCGGCAACGCGGCAAGCAACCTGCGTAACTCCGTCATTGATGAAGTGATCGTTTGCGATACCATCCCGCTGTCGGATGAAATCAAAGCGCTGCCAAACGTCCGTACTCTGACCCTGTCAGGCATGCTGGCGGAAGCGATTCGTCGTATCAGCAACGAAGAATCCATCTCTGCCATGTTCGAACACTGATTGAACCCGGTACAAGAAACCCGCTGCGGCGGGTTTTTTTATGTTATTAACCGTTTTGTATGACTAATGCCTCCTTCATTTGCCATCCATTCGACAAATGATGCGCATAGGGATGAAGCTCACTGTGAACAGATCAACACTCGCAGATATCATGCCGTTTCGCGCTCTTATCGACGCCTGTTGGAAAGAAAAATACACCCTTAGCCGCTTTACCCGCGACCTGATCGCCGGCATCACCGTCGGGATCATCGCCATTCCACTGGCGATGGCGCTGGCCATCGGCAGCGGCGTGGCACCGCAATATGGCCTCTATACCTCTGCCGTAGCCGGGATTGTGATTGCGCTGGCGGGGGGATCTCGCTACAGCGTGTCCGGCCCCACCGCCGCCTTTGTCGTCATTCTTTATCCGGTTTCTCAGCAGTTCGGTCTGGCGGGTCTGTTGGTGGCAACGCTGATGTCCGGCGTCTTTCTGGTGTTATTCGGCTTAGCCCGCTTCGGTCGCCTGATTGAGTACATCCCGATCTCCGTCACCCTCGGCTTCACCTCCGGGATCGGCATCACCATCGCCACCATGCAGATCAAAGACTTCTTTGGCCTGCAAATTGCGCATATGCCGGAACATTTCTGGCAGAAAGTCGGCGCGCTGGTGATGGCTTTGCCGGGCCTGAATCCTGGCGATGCCGCCATTGGCATCGTCACGCTGGGCATTCTGATTTTCTGGCCCCGTCTGGGTTTGCGCTTACCGGGTCACCTGCCTGCCCTGCTGGCAGGCTGTGCGGTAATGGGCGTGGTCAATTTGCTCGGTGGAGATGTTGCCACTATTGGTTCGCAATTCCACTATGTACTCAGCGACGGCACTCAGGGCAACGGCATTCCGCAACTTTTGCCTCAGTTGGTCTTGCCATGGAACATGCCGGACTCAGGCTTTACGCTCAGCTGGGATTCCTTGCAGGCGCTGCTGCCTGCGGCATTTTCCATGGCGATGCTTGGCGCGATTGAGTCTTTACTGTGCGCCGTGGTGCTGGACGGCATGACGGGCACGCGCCATAAAGCCAATAACGAGCTGATTGGCCAGGGCCTCGGCAACATGATTGCGCCGTTCTTTGGCGGTATTACCGCCACCGCGGCCATTGCGCGTTCAGCCGCCAACGTGCGTGCCGGAGCCACTTCGCCTGTCTCAGCCGTCCTGCACGCCGTGCTGGTGATCATGGCGCTGCTGGTGCTGGCGCCACTGCTCTCCTGGTTGCCGCTTTCAGCAATGGCCGCTCTGCTGCTGATGGTAGCGTGGAACATGAGCGAGGCGCACAAGGTCATCAATCTGCTGCGCCGTGCGCCAGTAGACGACATCGTGGTGATGCTTATCTGCATGTCGCTGACGGTGCTGTTTGACATGGTCATCGCCATCAGCGTCGGTATTGTGCTGGCGTCACTGCTGTTTATGCGTCGAATCGCCAGAATGACCCATCTCGCACCGGTGAACGTGGCGGTGCCGGACGACGTGCTGGTTATTCGGGTGATCGGTCCTCTGTTTTTCGCCGCAGCCGAAAGCGTGTTCCTCGATTTACAGTCGCGCATTGAAGGGAAACGCATCGTGGTGCTGAAGTGGGATGCGGTTCCGGTGCTGGATGCAGGTGGTTTGGAAGCTTTTCAGCGCTTCGTCAGTCGTCTGCCGGATGGCTGTGAACTGCGCGTATCGAACCTTGAATTCCAGCCACTACGCACTCTTGCCCGCGCGGGAGTACAGCCCATTGCGGGACGTTTGTCGTTTTACCCGAATCGTGATGCGGCGCTTGCCGATATCAGCAATCATCAGCCGTAATAAACAGGATCGCGAAGGATGGATATGCTCACTCAAGCCCCCCGACTGGAAACTGAACGCCTGGTTTTACGGCAGTTTACCGTGGATGATTTTGCTCCACTGGCCGCCTTTTGGGCCGATCCTGGCGTGGTGAAGTTTATCGGTGGCGAGCCTCAAAGTGCAGAAGCGAGCTGGAACCGACTTCTACGCTATATCGGTCACTGGCAGGCGCTCGGGTATGGATACTGGGCCGTGTTTGAGAAACAGTCCGACCGTTACATCGGCTCGTTTGGGCTACAGGACGCGAAGCGAGATCTGACGCCTGCCCTGGCGTTTCCGGAAGCCGGCTGGGCGCTCACGCCAGAAGTACACGGCAAAGGCTATGCCTCCGAAGCGCTGGACGCGATGCTGCAATGGGCTGACAGAAATGTGAACATGCCGCTGTGCTGTATCATTGATGAGGAAAATCAGCGTTCCATTCATCTGGCTGAACGTTTTGGCTTTCGGTTTGAGCACAACGTGACGTATCACAGTAAAGCAGTGGGTATGTATCTACGCCCTTTCCTGGGTTCATCCGGGCAGTAAATGAAAACGGCTCCCACGGGAGCCGTTCTGTGAATCTTAGCTATGGCGGTGACTGTCGCGACGACAGCGCTTGTCGTAATGGCGCACCCACCAGTATCTGTCGCTTACCTGCTCATGACCGCTAACGCGGGCGCCCGCCAGCCAGAGAACGGCACCGAGGAAAATACTCAGCACCGCGCCATGCGCGAAAAACTGCGGCAGGTTAAGTTGTGGAAGCTGGTTTAAAATAGAGTAACCGACTCCCCCGACCATGACGACTAACCCTAAACCCATGAGCACGTTACCGAGTCGCGAAGCGTTTCTGCGTTTCATATGTCACCTCCGGAACTTTGGGTTGACAGGGAATACCCCTGGTCCTTGTGTGTAAAGTATAGACAACACTCCCGCCATTGAGTGCGTCAGCGATCACAATTGCGAACATATAAGCAACATAACTTTACAAATAAACGGCTGAACTCTATGCAATTCTAATGGTTCAGGGTGGTGACTATCCGCTCTGCGCCGTTCGGCCTGCAGAATTTTGTCTGCCGCCGCGATTACAGTACACTACGCGCCAGCTATCGACTCACTCAGGACAAAAACGTGACGATTAAACTGATTGTCGGCCTCGCCAATCCGGGGGCGGAATATGCCGCGACCCGTCATAACGCCGGGGCCTGGTATGTGGATTTACTGGCCGATCGTTTCCGCGCCCCGCTGCGCGAAGAGAGCAAGTTCTTCGGCTATACCTCACGCATTAACGTGGCAGGCGAAGATGTGCGTCTGTTGGTACCGACGACTTTTATGAATCTCAGTGGCAAAGCCGTGGCAGCCATGGCCACATTCTTCCGTATCGCGCCAGATGAGATTCTGGTCGCACACGACGAACTCGATCTGCCACCGGGCGTCGCGAAGTTTAAACTCGGCGGCGGCCACGGCGGCCATAACGGCCTGAAGGACATCATCAGCAAGCTCGGCAATAACCCGAATTTTCACCGCTTACGCGTGGGAATCGGCCATCCGGGCGATAAAAACAAAGTTGTCGGCTTCGTGCTGGGCAAGCCTCCGCTGTCGGAACAGAAGCTGATAGACGAAGCGGTTGACGAAGCGGTACGTTGTACCGAAGTGTGGCTGAAAGACGGCCTGACTAAAGCGACCAACCGCTTACACGCTTTTAAAGCACAATAACGCCCTGCGAGCGGCAATTTTGCCCTGCGCCGTGTATAATAGGCAAAGTTGTTTACTTTTCTGCAATCTGTTCAACGCAACAGGTTGATTATCAAAGATTAAGGTGATTTACATCATGGGATTTAAATGCGGTATCGTCGGTCTGCCTAACGTCGGCAAATCCACCCTGTTCAACGCGCTCACCAAAGCCGGTATTGAAGCGGCTAACTTCCCGTTCTGTACCATCGAGCCGAACACCGGTGTCGTGCCAATGCCCGATCCGCGTCTCGATGCGCTGGCTGAGATCGTTAAGCCGCAGCGTATCCTGCCGACCACCATGGAATTCGTCGACATTGCCGGTCTGGTGAAAGGCGCGTCCAAAGGTGAAGGACTCGGCAACCAGTTCCTGACCAACATCCGTGAAACCGAAGCAATCGGCCACGTGGTGCGATGCTTTGAAAACGACAACATCATCCACGTGAATAACAAAGTCGATCCGGCAGACGATATTGACGTTATCAATACCGAGCTGGCGCTCTCCGACCTCGATACCTGTGAACGCGCTCTGCACCGCGTGCAGAAGAAAGCCAAAGGCGGCGACAAAGACGCCAAAGCCGAACAGGCCGCACTGGAAAAATGCCTGCCGCAGCTGGAAAATGCCGGTATGCTGCGCGCGCTGAAAAACCTGACTGACGAAGACAAAGCCGCGATCAAATACCTGAGCTTCCTGACCCTGAAGCCAACCATGTACATTGCCAACGTCAACGAAGACGGTTTTGAAAACAACCCGTACCTCGACAAAGTGCGCGAAATCGCCGCGGCTGAAGGTTCTGTTGTCGTTGCCGTGTGTGCAGCAGTTGAGTCCGATATCGCCGAGCTGGACGACGCCGACCGTGATGAATTCATGGCTGAAATGGGTCTGGAAGAGCCGGGCCTGAACCGCGTGATCCGCGCCGGTTATGAACTGCTGAATCTGCAAACCTACTTCACCGCAGGCGTGAAAGAAGTGCGCGCGTGGACCATCCCTGTCGGCGCGACCGCCCCACAGGCCGCCGGTAAAATCCACACCGACTTCGAGAAAGGTTTTATCCGCGCACAGACTATCGCTTTCGAAGACTTCATTACCTACAAAGGTGAGCAAGGCGCGAAAGAAGCCGGCAAAATGCGCGCTGAAGGCAAAGACTACATCGTAAAAGACGGCGACGTGATGAACTTCCTGTTCAACGTCTAAGCCTTGTTCCTGCCTTACATAATCCACGCCGCGGCGTGGATTTTTTTTACACCCCGGGCAACACCGACATCCGCCGTCTTTGTCGTCGCTGCAGGCTTTGCCTTCCATATTCCGGGAAAATGATTCCCCATTTCCCCTTCCATGCCTCTAACAGTGAATAAAGCATTACCGTGTTTTTGATTCCCAGTTTGCGTAAACCGTTTCTTTTATGCGTGCTGAAGGTCTTGCTGCTGATGCCATAGCATTTTAATAATGACGTCACGCTGGTCTCCTGACACAGGGAGCGCAGTATGCGCTCTTCTCTTTCGGTCAGAGGCGTGACCGTACCGGCAATGCCGTTGCTCTTTTTCAAATGCTGTAGCGTTATAGCAACAGAGGCATCGCGTGGGACGTTAAGGTTGCGGCAATAAACCAGTGCGCTAAAAGGATCGTTTATTTTATTTTTTCGCATCTGTGTTGCATTAAAAAAATAGACATGTTGATGTCCCGAATCAAAAACAGTTATTTCATCACCGGTCGCAGGTCTGAAATAATGTGTTAGATGATCCATCCCATAGGTAAAAAAAACATCATCCGATATTATTTTCACTTATCTTTCCATTTTATAGAGTCAAATAAAAAAAGCCCGCAAAGCAGGCTTGATTCAATCGTTGCGTAAAGTTATACCGCTGCATTTTTGATAAGCACGTGCATCATTTAGTTCAAGCGCCCCCTTTACCACAACAGCTTCATTACTGCGCTCATCCAGGAGGGCATAATTCGACTGACTAAGGTTTGACTACTGACTGACCAGCGCGCTGGACTATGTCACCAACCGTTAATCTCGAGTTAATTTCTGACTCAGGAATAATGACACCTGCCTCTTCAAGACGCATAAGAAGATCGATTAACTCAACGGAGTCCATAAGAAGATCGTCGATCAGGCGGTCCTGCAGCTTCATATCTCGCGGCAGCACGCCATTAACCTGATAAATAAGATTAACTACCAGTGATTCCACAGGATTTTCAATTATGGTCTCACTCATCACGATCCTCTTTTACGGCCGCAGAATTGAGCACTGTATTCACCGGGGCATCCGTACGTCTTTTAAATATGTCAACCTCGACAGGTTGATTCATTGGCGCAAAATGATTGACCGGTCGATCTTTGTAATCCCAGCGGTTATGCGTCCTGATGGTGGTGAATACCCGATTATCCGGAGAAGTCTTCTCGCCGGAATTGCCCTCGGTCTGATGATGATGATTTACCCCCGCCAGATTCGCCGGTCTGAATTCTGCCGATTTGGCCTTAACATCAACGACGCTTTGCAGCGGCAGGCCCGGCTGACTGTCCCTTGCAGATTGATTCCGCGGTAGCTCTAAAGCCTGCTCTTGCGCCAGGCGCTTTTCGCGCTCCTCGAGCGCAGCTTTCAGCTTTTCTGCCAGGGAGGACGGCTCTACGTTATTGTCCAGCCTGTTGCGTGAATAAGCCGGAACGTTAACGTAGCTGACCTCGCTGTCGACATCACTGTCAACGCCAGACGCTAAGTCATCATAATCACTCACCGAATCACTGAATTCGCTGTCAGCATAACTGCTAACGGTGGACGCTGAATCATCATCGTCACCCAGCGGGTCACTCAATTCGCTATCAGCATGGCTGCTAAATCTGGCCGCCGAATCTACAGAGAGTCTCTGCTGACTATGCCTGAAGGATTGATTCTGCGGCTGCTCTAAAATCTGCGCCTGTGCGATGCGGGTTTGACTCGCCTCGGCGGCTTTTTTAATCATCTCTTCAAATGGGACGTTTTCCTCACCCTTATAGAGCGGATTGTCGTGCCACCTGGGGGGGACTTCGAAAGGCGTAAAATCTGCAAGATCCTCATCGCTCAGTGACTCAACGCTGCCGTGGCGTTCGCCGTTTACCGACGTCGCTGCATCTACGTCGTTATCGTCGGCAAGGGATACTCGCTCCGGGAAACTAACCTCAGGCAACTGCTGTACCTGTTGCTGCACCAGCCTTGCGGTCAGAACCGTTTCGCCTTCCACAATCGCAGCCTTTGTATCGATACTGGCCAACCGGTCAGCATCATTCTGCCGCGTTTTTTTCAGGGCCGTTTCTGCTCCGGTCTGCGAGGATGTCATTGAGGCTCCCGCTACACTCTTCAACGCTTTCGGCGTTTCAGCGGGTAAGTTCAGCGGAGCATAATGCTGCACATGAACCGGCTGGTGTCGGGTAAACCGGTTGACCGTTCGTTCAGTGCTTCTGAGCTGCTCAACGTCATTGATGCTCGTTGTCTGTGAAGTAGTAACAGGCTTCTCAGGATGCTTTTGCGCCTGAGTCTGTGTACCACGATCCCTGCCGTTGTCTGCTCTGTCGGTTTCGGATCGAATGAGGCGCTCATCCCGTATAACCCTATTATTGGCGACACGGTTTTCATTCGCTTGAGTGAGGTGTTTAACCGCCGGCTCAACAGGCTCAAAGCCCGCTTCGTCTTGCTTATTGCCTGGGGGAGCCAGTAGGTCCACGCTCCGGGCTGCTGGCTGGTATGGCTGCACCTTCTCAACAACGTTGATAATGCGATTCCCCCCGAGCGTGTCGATAAAGGCTTTCGCCAGTTCGAACCTCATCTCTTTGCTCAGGTCAGAACCCAGAATTTTACCCATCATGCTGGACGTCGGGTCCTCCGGTGCATGGCGGGCATCGGGTCCTGTGGTGGTATTGGTCACGTCACCGTTTCGGTTTGAATTATCGATGTGAAGCGTGATACCTCCCTTATCCGCGCCACCGAGGAGCAAATATTTTTCGCCCGCATCATCCGGCTTGGGTTCCGCAGGCTCCTGCGGCCCGGCGGGTGCTGCTGGCGGTGGCGCATCCTCTACGTCGTGGAATACCATCGTCTTAGAAAGCGCAGTGCAGTCCGCGGCTAAAAACTCCATCTCTTGCGTCATGCGTTCCCACGGTAAAACAGAACCGCTCAACCTCTGCATGGTATCCTTGCAAACCGAAATAATTCCATCGAACTGCTCGTTGAAGATCGGTTTGTCAGTAACGTCTATTCCTCTGTCATTATGATATTTTACCCATGCGCCAACGCAGTGCGAAACATAAGTATTCACGATATTCTCACTTGCCGCCTTACCGTATTTCTGCGCCAGGTGAGTAAGATCGCCCTGTAATTTACGCTCCTTTTCGGGGCGACCATTGGTAGCGCTTAACTTCATGCACAATTTTTGAAACTTAGCGATATCCTCACTGTTTTTATTCAGCACCACCTCTTCGGAGATAAGCCCCAGAAATTTTTTGATCGCATGCCCTTCTTCACTGAGTGGTGCCGTATTTAACTCAGTAATATACCTCTTAGGAATAGCGGCATGAAAAAGATCCCGGGCGTGAATGGTGATATGAGGTTCATGCAAAAATCTTTCTTCCGCACTCATTTTTGCCGAGGTAACAGAATCTAAAAAAACAGATTTCCCGGTGGCATTAGCGGTCTTATGCACACCTTCATTGTAAATATCACGAATTGCTTGTGATGACGCAGCGGTTACGCCAGGCATAAGAATATCTCCCAGAACTATTTATTCGTTTTAAAGCAGGACGTCAGTAATTGAGTGAACCACGTTAACAGGCGACGAAAACCTGAAGCGGATTTTACGCTATCATCCGAGCGCTCTCTGAATGACGCTGACGGCGTCTCCGGGTTAATCTGAACCACCGCCCGGTTAGCAGGCTTATCCCCCGCGACCTGTTGGATTACAACCCGTTGTCGTGGGAAGACAAAGTATTCATAGCGCTGAGGATTTGCACTTGAGTAGTGGTTATTTGGTCTTACGGACACACCAACGCAGCTGTTGCGAAAGCCACTCTCACCTTCTGCGGATGCACTATAATTCATCCGCACAAGAGGGTGGTCATCCGTAGAAGCATCGAGACGAAACCCCATATAACGACGATTAAATTCACCCGAGGGTTCACATATCCCTTGCGACGGATTGCATAAATATAAACTGTTATATGAGGAATTGACTTTCCACATAATGATGATTCCTGACCGTTATACCAGGTTACGGAACACTTCTTTGGCACTGTCGGCCAGCGAACTGATTGCGCCACTTAACACTTTATTCAGGTTATCAAAGGTGCTGTTTGCCTGAGTGTAGCGCTGGGCAAAAGATTGCATATTACTTTGCAGCCCTGTACCAACGGCATTAAACGTGGCTAACCATGCCTGATAGCTTGCAGTGGATACTTTACCGCTGCCGTCACTCGGGAAATTGGGGCTGTTATGATACTGGTCCAGGTTAAAGCTAATTTTACCGGTGCTTTGGTCAATTTTAAAAGCCGGTTCAAGGGTGGCCGTCATGCTGTCTTTTTCTTCCTGAGACATTGAACTCCAGTTCTCCACGCTACCTGGGTCTATGTCCTTCACTGCATTATTGAAATCAGTGTAACCCTGCTGCATGGTGCTGTTGTTGAAATCCACATTGTTGCCATCTTCACCGGCCTTAACCGCATTGGCACTGGCCTTCTGAACAGTATTATTATAGGCCTCGTATAATTCAGTGTATTTCTGCATCAAATCGGCATAGAAATCGACATAGTCTGATTTGATGCTGCCGATTGCTTTTGCCATCGCAGCCCAAAGTTCACTGTAGCTGGTGTTGACGGTGAATTTCCCTCCCTTTTCATTCTCTTCGTCCGCCTCCGTTACGGCCTGTTTTAGCAGCGCCTTTTGTTGCTCGATTTTAAACTCCATCACGGATAAGTTCGCCTGAGTTCGAGCCTTTTGAATATCCCCTTTAACGGTGGAAATGACGTCTGCGGTCTCCGCCACGCGTTTGTGTTGCTTAGCGACTGAGCTGGCAATATCGTCGTCGGGTGTCAGCTTCTCGTTTACATAGCTGAGCTGCGACATCGATGCCTTGAACTTGCTTCGGTCCCAATCCTCCTTGCAGGTGTCAAATCCATGCTTACTGAGAATTGCCCGGATTTGGTCGAGCTTTTCCGCGCGCGCTGGGGACTCAAGTACCGGTATGATCTGTTCTGCTGCCCGTAGTTTTTTTAACGCCACGCTATTCAATTCAGTGTCGGTTCCTGCGCTGGCTTCAGCCGCTCTGGCGGCATGCGTTTCATGATGGTCTACTGCAACAGGGCGAACAGCGGGAGCCGAAGCGGTAATGGGCCACATAGTTATCTACCTCTCAGAAATAAAGGGTGGTGATACCACCCTTATTAAAATGAAAATTAACGCATGCGTTCAGCAATTGAAGAGGCGGCGCCGTTATTGGTGTTGAGCACGTTTTCGCTGGCCTGATTAAGCGCCGCGCGGGTTTCAGCGGCCTTTTTAGCCCCCTGGGAATGCGTATTCGCCAGTTCGGTGTTAAGCGTACCGTCCGCGCGAGCCAGGTCACTCTCGCCCTGCTTCTCGGCGGCATTCACGTTATAGGCACCTTCAGTAATATTGCGGGTGGTGTTTGCCAGCTGGTTACCCAGTTCGGTGACCACACGAACTTTCTGCGTGTGATTAACAACTTCGCTGTGGTTAATATGTTTATTCCCGGCTTTCAGCATCTCATTAGCATGCGGTTCGGACAGAGTATCTTTCAGCTTGTTGTCCATGGAACGTGCGCCTTTCTGGATCATAGAGTCGCCAGCATTGCCGATGGACGATCCATGTGCCGCCACGCCAAACTCCTGGTTTTTTGCCACGCGGACGTTGTTGTTAAGGGAATTGTTCTCTTTCTGCAAGGCTCTGGTGGAGGCGACGGCCATACCGCCCTGAGCAACCGCCGACGTCACACCGCCAACAATGGCACCATCGCGTCGTTCTTCGGCCGCATCCACCCCTTTTTGGGCGCTGATGGCGGTGGATTTAATAAAGCGCTCAGAGGCTTTTGCCGCCTGGAGATTCTGGCTGTTTTCGCTGTCGCGCAGCGCCACGGTCAGCTTATTGTTCAGAATAAGCTGGTTCATCGGCCCAACCACATTCACAAAGGCACGCTTAGCCGGCGCGGCATTATCAGCCCCCTCGTCCGCCGAATGAGCGCGTTTACGACTGGCGGCCTGGGTGGTCGTGGAGTCTGTTTCCTCCGTTCTGACACGCTTGGCTGCACTTGCACCCGTAACGTCGGTGCCTCCTTCGACGGCTGGCAGCGTGCGTTTTTGACCGGCAGACGGCGCGGAGGTACCGCCTGCGGCGTCCACGGCACTTCGGCTATCAGCGGATTTATTATTCGGCTGAGTGATATTCGTCTGAGACATCATTGCGGCCGGAGCCGCATCGGCCAGCAGTTTTGCTTTATTGGCATCGCCTTCACCCGCGACAGAAAGCGTGACGGTCGGCATCGCGCTTTCCGCATTCACATTCGCCGCGCTGGCCTGCGCCGCATTGGCGCGTACGCTATCCGTTCTCAGGCTGAGCTTATCGTTTAATACGGAAAGCATGCCCTCTTCCGTAACCATCGCGGACATACTTTGCGGATTACGCGTTTCCTGTTGAATATTTGCTGTTTTTTGGCTTTCGTTGAACTCCAGCTGCGCAACGCGTGGGGCCTGAGTATTAACTGCGGTAACCATATGAATAAAACTCCTTGTGCTAATGAAGATATGCAGCATTACGCTACCGGGCGCTTACCCGGCAACGGCGCTCATTTGTTTGGTAATATATTTCCCGGCCTGTAATTGCGTTTCGGCAACCGCAGACATATTTTTCACAATCTGATTGACGCTCTCCATTCGGTGCGTAAAGGAATCAATGGCACGCGTCATCATTTCATTGAGCAGCTCCTGAAGCGCCGCATCCTTCATCATTTGCGCTTTGGCCTTCGATGCCTCAACCATCATGTCCGCGACAAGAATGCTGCCGGTCACCTGAATAGCGGTGTTCGCTACCGACGCGCCGGTGAGTGCCATTTGGGTTCGGTTATAAATGACGTTCATCTTCACCTCGTCCATGCCGGCCGCACGACCAAAGCCCTGGCTAAGACGCTTAAATACCTGACCGACCGCACTGTCCATCAGGCGCTGCATCGTCGATTTGGTTGCCTGCTCCGACACTTCTTCTGCCACATCCTTCGCCACTTCTTTTGCGGCGGTACGCAGGGTTGTCTGCGCAAGATCCTCAACCACCTCTTTTTCAATTTCAGCGGCGACGCTTTTGCCCATGGTTTTACTGGCTTCTTCGCCCACTTCCATGCCCAGCTTTTTCATCACCACGCCAAAGACTTTACTCAACGCGCTACCGGCAACCATTACCCCAGCGATGAGGACCACCGCGGCGGCAATCGCGCCCATGATCTTGCCCGCCATTTCAGCAGTCGCTTTATCGACGCCAAAACTTTCCAGCAGCGCGCTGAACATTTTGCCGAACAGCTCCATCAGCGGTTTGACGATGGCGTCCATGATTGGCTGCATCGCGTCGGCCATAAACGATCGCCCCGAGACGGCCTGGCTGATTTCATCACCAATCGCCAACGCCAGGCCAACGGCGGCGAGAGCCAAAGATGCTCCTCCGGTAAAAGCCGCAGCCACGAAACTGACAGCGGTGATCAGCCAGCCGAGAATTTTGCCCAGGCAGCCCATCGTTTTTTGCATCTCTTCGGCCTTGCGGACCTCTTCCTCATACTCTTTGGCCTTCTTCTCTGCGTCTTTTTGTGACGCTTCTGCGAGCTTTTGCTTCAGCTCCGCCGTGGCCTCAAGATCGTCGCTGGTGCTTTTTTCAATCAGACGAGACATCAGGGCCATCAGGAAATTAAGGCTTTTCGACAGATCGTCATTCTGTTTTCGGTGCGCCTCAACGTTGATGTGCTGCTGCGGCGTCAGGGAGTTGATCAGCGTTTGCGTTTTTGCCTGGGTGCTCTCCAGCGCCATGCGCGAATTGCTCTCAGCAGCTATCGCCGGATTGAGGTTTTTTTCGACAAAGGTGTTATAGGTGTTGTTGGCAAGGGTCAGCGTGTTTTGTGCGCTGGAGACTTGAGCTTTTGCGGCAGCAATCTGCTTTTTAAGATCGTCGGAAACCGGATTCTGCTTCGCCGCCTGCGCTTCCAGTTCGTCGAGTTTTGATTGGGCGTTGTTCAATGCAGATTGCGCATTATCCCTGGCGCTCTCCAGCCCGTCGGCCTGCTGCTGTGCCTCATGCAGCGCATCAAGATCGTTGGCCCATTCGCCCCCCTGCTGCTCAAGCTGCTTTGCCATTTCCGAATAGGCGCTGGACATTCCCTGCATCATTTCGTTGTAGGTGTTAAGCTGAGCGATCATTTTGTCCAGGGAGGTATCCGCCGTCAGCTGCGTGATTTTGCCCAGCAGTTCGGTCATCGTCGCCGAAGTTGACGATCTTGTCCCACTAATGGCCTCTTTCCCTTCGGTGTTGCCGGTAGACGGTGCCTGAAGTTCAGGGAGCTCCTGCCCCTTCAGGTTGGTTGTACCGCCGTTTCCGCCCAGTGCCTGCTGGGTATTCTTGAGTACCGCCATCAGCTGCTGTAGATCTAAAGACTGGACGGCACCACGAACGATGTCGGCCTGAGCATGATTTTTGTAGCTGTCGTTAGCCAGACGTTTCGCCTCATCGGACTGACGCTTAAGCATAACCTTTCTAATTTCGACGTCCGTCTGGTGGTGACTAACGGCATCAAAATTATCAACACGCATGTTCATTGTTATTCCTCATAGATTTGATCCTGCTCTGTTTCGTCGTGTTTTAATTTATCTAATGCAGAAAGATATATTTTCGACTTCTCAACTAATAACGCATCGTTACAACGATTAATGACAATTTCGAAACACTTACGCGACTGCGCAGCCTGACGCAGCATCAGGTTGCACTGTCCCGCATAAAACATTGGGCGATAATCTTCACGGGACAGTGAATACGCCAGGGCATAAAAATCGATGGCTTTGGCATAGTTTTTTCGCAGCTGATAAACTGCCGCCAGGCCCATGGCATACTCTGGATTATAAAAATCATAGATACAGAGAAAACGAAATAATGACTCAGCATCATTTAGCTTACCCTGATGATAAAAATCATATGCCAGTTTATACACGTCCTGCATCGTATCACTGGAAACCCCCTGCACATCCTTCAGGGTCGCGCCATTCTGGATGGCATCGAGAAGCTGTTCAGAATAAATCTCAAGCTCCTCATCTGATTTAAATTCCTCATCCTCACTGAGGAAATCCAACATATTTTTGTTAGCCATTGCTGTCTTTTTCCTTATTTATAGATAACGTATGAGAACCGCCATTCAACGCAAGGCAGACAGTAAAGAAGATGGCGTTATCTTACTGTCGGGCCGAAATCGTTAATACAAAAAAACCGCACAGCCCTGTGCGCAGGTTATGGCCGTTCAGCTAAATCACGACGGGGGGATTCATCATCAACGTCTGCCGGTAGTCCATAACCTGCACCAGCGGCCTCGACCTGACGTAACCAGATAAGAATATCCATTACGTCCATCAGCAAATCGTCGTTTAGCGAAATAAAGCTAAATTGACTGTATGCGTGATAGAGCCGGCGAGTCAGAGCGATATTACGCACCACCGGGACACCTATTTTTTCAGCGTAGGCAATAGCCGCTTTCGCTTTCATATTGGTACAGCGCAGCGCGATGAAAGGTAAAGAGGCCATCTCAGGGTTGAAGTAAATTGCCATGGCAATATGCGTGGGGTTCGCCATGACCACTTCTGAATTACGTACGGCAGCCATCTCCTCGCCGGTAAGGATTTCCTGATGAGCACGACGCCGTGCGCTCTTAATCTGTGGGTTGCCGTCGCTCTCTTTATGCTCCTGTTTCACTTCATGCTTATCCATTTTCATATCTTTGAAGTGCAGGAAATATTCCACGAGAAGATCGGCGAGCAGTACGAAGATTGACCAGGCAATAAACACCAGCACGGCTTTGACTGCCAGAGAAACCCAGACCGCCACCAGCCCCGGAATATCTGCGCGATAGAGCGTTAATGCCTGGCGAAGGTCGTTGTGAATAAGGCTGTGGCAGGTCGCCGCAAACACCACCAGATAGCACAGCGATTTCACCAGCTCTTTTACGGTGCGCATGCTGAATATTTTCTTTACCCCTTCCACCGGGTTCAGCGCTTTAAAATTGAGCTTGATGGCCTCCGTGGCAATGGCGAAACCGGTCTGCAGCAGCGTTGCGGCAAAGCCCACTATCGTGCAAACCGCAATAAAGGGCAGCGACAGCAGGAAGAAAATCTGCGCCAGCGCCAGCAGGAAATCATTTATTCCGATACCGGTGGGCTGGCGCAGCAGTAGAGTATAAAAAGTGATAAAGGGGCCAAAACTCATGGCATGAGCAATAAAGTAAATCCCCACGACTAAAATAAGCGTGGTGATCAGATCTTTGCTTTTAAACGTCTGCCCCTTTTTCGCCGAATCCTTTCTTCTTTTACTGGTGGGCTGTTCTGTTTTTTCCGCCATGGCATCCTCTTAAGAAATAAATCGCTGGAAGCCCGACAGGGAAAACAGGTGCAGCGGCTTTTCGGTGAGCGCCTGAAAGCCATAAAACAGGAATACGGCGAAGGCGATAACGCTTTTAATCGTTAATGACAACGAGAAGGGGTTGAGCTGTGGGCAGTAACGTGCAAACACGCCCAGCAGCATCTCGGCGGTCATCATGACCAGCATCACCGGCGCGGCCAGCAAAATGCTGTTTTGCATCAGCAGCTGAATAAGAACGCCCGCTTGCTCCCAGTGAACACCCTCCAGCATGCTGCCTCGCGGCAGCATCTGGTAGCTTTGACTCATGACCTCAACCAGCCGCAGCATGCCGCCGCTGGCGAAGAAAATAGCGCCAAAGGCAAAATTGAGAAAGCCGGAAAGAATGGAGCTCTGCACACCGTTGACCGGGTCAATGCTGTCACTGATGGTAGCGCCACGCTGGTTATCGAGAATTTCACCCAGTCCAATCACCACCCAGAACGGGACGCACAGCGTCAGGGCCAAAATCAGACCGACAAGACACTCTTTCACCAGAATAATAAGCCAGCCCTGCTCCGGCACTATCTCCTGGGCAAAACAGGGCCATAAGCCAATAATCGTCAGGGAAATAATGGTGTTCTTGATAATCAGATTGGATAAGACCCGTTCACCGAGCACTGGCAACATATAAAAAATTATCGCCAGTCGCGCATACACCATAACAAACGTCAGCACGCTGTGCTGAAAATTGAGATAAAGTGCAACAAACAGCATATTAATTCCGTTTTAATGAAAGGCCATATAAAAAGCCTGGGTGGCAAAGTTCATCATTTCAGCGGAAAACCACTCAATCAGCATAAAAATACTGGCAAACACCGCCAGCATTTTCAGCCCGAAGGGCAATGTCTGTTCCTGAATCTGCATGATGGTCTGGAAAAGACCCACAATCACCCCGACAATTGTCGCAAACGCAATGGGCACCGCCGTCAATTTCAGAACCACCAGCAGCGCTGAATTTCCTATAAATAAAATATTGTTCATGATGTCATCAGATCGGCATATTGAGCGATCAATCCTTTTGTCAATAAAGCCCAGCCATTCATCGAGACAAATAGAATTAATTTAATCGGAATGGATATCGTCACCGGGCTCATCATCATCATCCCCAGGGCCAGCAGGATGCTGGAAACCACCATATCTATCACCACAAAAGGGACATAGAGATAAAATGCAATTTTGAACGCGCTCTGAATCTCACTCAATGCATAGGCTGGCATCAGCGTCATCAGGGATAATGAGCTGAGCTCGTGATCCTCAACGTAGGGTACAGGCTCACCGCTGCGCTGCTGCTGTACTTGATTAAAGAAGCGGATTAAATCATGCTCGGAATAACGCACCAGATAGTCACGATAGCTCCCAAGCCCCTGCTCCGTCAGCTGTGTTACCGACTGGCTGCTATTAAAATCAATATGGTTAGTCTCAATATAATCAGAAATACGCTGACACACCGGCATCATGACAAAAGCGCTGAGAACCAGCGCTACGCCATTCAGGGTCAACGTTGAGGGAACCTGCTGGATCCCTAACGCATTGCGCACCATCACCAGCACGATTGAGAATTTAATAAAGCAGGTCCCCCCGGCAATAATAAAAGGGAGCAGCGTAAAGAATGAGAGTATCGCAATAAGCGAAATATCATTATTCAGCATCGGTGCTATCCATCTCACTCGTTAACCCGGCATTGACCTGCCGGACTTCGACGGCCAGAGCGCCACTTTCAAGCGCCACCAGCTCACCGCGCGCAAACAATTTTTTATTGAGGTAGATTTTCATATTCTGCTCGGCGCCCTGGCTGACGGGTAATGCCATACCCGGCGCGAGCGTTTCCAGCTCCGCCAGCGTCACGTTCTGCCCATCAAGCACGAACTCAACTTCCACCGGTAACGCCCCCCATTCAAACAACGCCTCTTCCTCTTCACGATACGTTTCCTGCTGCTCTGTAAAGGGCTCTCCCACTCTGACCTCCTGATTTTTATAATGAGTAATGTGATAAAGACGTTGTTGCCCGACGGACAAAAAGGCCGAGGGCGTTGTCATCAACAGCAAATCGCCTTCGCTCAACCCGGCGAGCTGCTGCAGGCTAAGCCAGCTATGGCCCAGCGTAACCTGCAGGCGGAAAGGTATCGCCTGAGCCGGAACATTGCTTAGCGGCGGGACACGCTCTTCATTCGGCCATCCGAGACACCAAAGCGGGCACGGCTCGGCAGGCAGGCACAGCGCGTATTCAGGCATCTCTGTCGCAGACACCGTTATAGCCTGTGCAGCCCATACCGCTTCTTCGCAGTAAAAGCTCAGTTGGAGACGATTCAGCCAGCCTGCAAGATAGTCAGAAGGCACCTCTTTCCATGGAATAGCTGGCAGCTGGACGTCCATCGCCTGCAGCCAGCGATCTGCGTCGAACCAGGCCAGTGCCTGTTCCTGCTGTTCATTTTGCAGATGGATCTGCAGATACCGCGCCTCAGGATCGGTTTTGATCACCTCTCCGGTGGGATATCGATGACGAAGCACGGCCAGACGCTGCTGATGCGCATCGCTTAAGCGCAAATGGTCACGCAGGCTCATTCCTGCTCCTCATCCTGCTGAGCGTGCTGCTGCTGGCGCTGTTCATCGCTGTCCTGTCCCGGCTGGAGCAGGTCAGGCGACAGCCCATTGAGCTGGCTCATATGGCGCAATAAAGCATCGGCGGCGCGGGGGTCAGACGGCAATAAGGTGATATTGCCCTCACGCAGGGACTGCGTCGGAACCGTGACCTTTACCGAATGCTCGCCTGCCCAGCTTCTGAAGGGGTAATCCAGCTCCAGATTCTTCGCTCCCTTCACGCCCGGGTCGACCGCTTGTTGAGTCACCCGTAGATTTTTCATCTGCTGCTGTGTTACTGGCGTCTGACTTTGCTGATGGCTTACCTCGTGCTGGCGGACTGGCACAGCATCCTGCGTTTTCCCCGCCTGAAGGGTAAGCTTCACATCGGCCGGCTCCTCTTTACGCTGCAGATCGTGGGAACCCCGGTTAAGCCGCTTCGCCTCTGAATCGTCGCTAAGGATGTCCGTCAGCGTGGGAGCTGTAGTCGACGTCGAAGCCATCGCCACTGAAACGGATTGCGGCAGCTTATTTTTCACCTCATAACGAGGCTGCGCAGCAGGCTGCTGCCCGACATGAACGCTCGCGGCGCTGCTGTCGTTCGTTGCCTGAGGTGCGGTGGCGATAGCTGGCGTTCTCACCGCGGCCTGCTCTTTTGCGATCTGCACTACACTCTGACCAGCCATAGCCGTACGAAGAAGTCGTTGCTCCCCCGCCGGAAAATGATGTGCTGCATCCCTAGCCGGAAGCGCCTTCTCTTGAGTGTCGCCGGCGATTTTTAGCCCGCCGCCGCCAACGGAGCGGTTAAGCAACTGCACGAGCATCTGCGCCGTCACCGTTGCGGGAGGAAGCGTGTTCCCGTCACGCTCATTTTGTTTTTTCTTTTTCTCAATCCATTCCAGTAAAGCGCCATCATCGGGCTTCACCTCAATATCCATTGAGGCGTTTGGTTTTATCTCAGATACTTTTTCGACCATATCCCGCAAGCTCCTGAATTTCATTTTCAGCGGCATTATCGCGGCGACGAATATAGTCACGGCGTAACGGCTGCAAATAATGGTTAAGTTTGTAATGTTTCCTATCAAGCCGGGTCATGGCGCTTCGCTGCTGTAGTTTTAATTGCTCCAGCTTGTGCTGCTCACTTTCCAGCTGACTTATTTTATGGAACACATATTGCTGGTGCGTCAGCAAAGCACCCTGCTGTCGTATCCCTTTATAAATATCTGCACGACTCAGTACCCCTGCGGGCGTCAACATTTTTATTTGCTGGTTGATATCGGTAAATTCTTGCTGATGAAGCTCTATCTGTAATTTCACCTGTGCTAACTGGTTTTCAGTTTTAACGATATTTTGCTGTAGCGTTTGCTGCTTTCGCTCCAGCATCCCGACAAACTCACGACCTTTACGCCACGCTTCCATATAAATTCTCCAGACAAGCCTGCATCACCGTTTTCTCGGTCATACGCTGTTGAAGAAATGCCTCCATATGCGCTTTGCGATCAAAGGCAGCATCATTTTCCGCGTTCTCACCCCGGCGATATTCGCCGAGGTCCAGATACAGCTGCATCTCTTTTTGCCGGACAAGATATTCACGAAAACGCGTTGCCAGCTGCTGGTGATCCTCACTGGTCACCTGCGTAAACACACGGCTGATGCTCTGCATCACATCGATGGCCGGATAATGCCCTTTGGCCGCCAGTTTTTTGCTGAGATAAATGTGCCCGTCCAGGATCGAGCGCACCTCATCTCCGATAACGTCCGCTTCCTCTTCGTTTTCTATCAGCACCGTATAGAAGGCGGTGATAGAACCGGTGAGGAATCGTCCAGGCCGCTCCAGCAGCTTTGGCAAGGCTTCAAACACCGAGGCGGGATAGCCGCGTCGGGCCGGCAACTCCCCCATACTCAGGGCAACGTCGCGTAACGCCCTGGCGTAGCGGGTAATCGAGTCGACAAACAGCAAGACGTTTTTACCCTGCTCGCTAAAAAACTCGGCGATAGTGGTGGCAACCTGGGCGGCGTTGCATCGCTCTACGCAGGAGCGGTCCGAGGTGGCATAGACCAGAATGATTTGCGATCGACGCGAGGAACGTTTTAACTCCTCGACGAATTCTGTCACTTCACGCCCACGCTCACCGATCAATCCGATGACGTAAATATCCGCTTCGGAATGTTCGATAATCATGCTCATAAGCGAGGTTTTGCCGCAGCCCGCCGCGGCAAAAATCCCCATACGCTGTCCGCGTCCACAGGTCAGCAAACCGTCAATCGCCCGCACGCCGGTCGCCAGGCTTTCAGCGATAGGCTTACGCTGGGTAAAATCCCTTGGCGAACCGCTGGCTTCCAGACGAACCGCTCCAGTCATCGGCGGTAGCTCCCCTTCATCCAGCCGCCCCCGAACTGTACCGGTTGCGTCAATGATCGACCCGGCAATGTTTTCATGCACCGCGATACGAAACGGCTTACCGGTCGGCAGGAGAACATTGCTGCGTGAAAATCCCTGATTGTCATTGAGCAGACTGAGTAGCGTGTGCTCCTTATTAAAGCCAATCACCTGGGCAAACCCCATCACCTGTGGTTCAAGTAAGGATTTCTGAATCTCACAAATCTCACCGATACGCGTTCCGGGTAAATGCGCTTCAATCACATTGCCCTGGATCCGTAATGGATGAGCGAGATGAACCAGACATTGCGCAACCATATCAATAGCCTCCGTAATTAAACGAGTACGGAACGGTAGTCCTGCAAAATAACCAGGTAATGATCGAGCATGGATAAAAACGCGTCCGGGTGCTGCAAATGCTTTTCCTTAACCTGCGCACGCAGTTCCAGGTTGCCATCAACAGGATATAAACAAGGCTGGCCGGTATAGAAGAAATCCTCGTCGTAGGTCATCATTAAAGGCAGCAGACTGGCGCTACAGTAGGCTAAAGAATCGGGAGCATTTTCCATCACCTTTGCCCAGACCCAGACTTCATCATCTTCGCTGCGAATATGAATTGTCGGGATCCCTTCTTTCATTGAAAGTGAAATCGTGGAGTGGTTATTCAGATCGCCATCCATAATATCGGCAATACCTGCATTCTTGAGCGTGGCGGAAAGTAATTCAACGACATCGTATTTCATTATTGATCTCCTGTTAATTCTCTAACGAACCAATTACATCAACATCAACGCCAGAAGCGACGTCTCCATAAGAAAGCACTTCCATTTCTGGATAGCTTCCTTCAATAATTTTTTTAACAAAGCGGCGGATATCTAATGACACCATCAAAATAATGTCGCGGGCATTAACCCCATTACGGCGAATACAGGCTTCAAGGCTGTGGATAATACTTTCCGTTTCTGGCGGAGCCAGATTAATAAAGGTTCCTCCGGAGGTTTGGCGAATTCCCCCGCGGACAAGGCTTTCCATGTCGTGAGACATCACCAGGGAACGAATTTGCCCGTTGGCGGCAAAGCGGTTAGAGATATAGCGTGACAGTACGCCACGAACATGCTCCACCAGCATAATCGGGTCTTTTTCTTTAGGTGCCCACTGCACGAGTGCCTCCAGAATAAGGCGCATATTACGAATAGAGATTCGTTCCTGAAGCAATCGCTGGAAGACCTCGGTGATGCGCTGTACGGTATTATTGCGGTAACACTCCTTCAGTAATTCAGGATATTTTTTCTCCAGATCGTCAAGCAGCGTCTTGGCCTCCTGAATACCAAAGAACTCCGTAATATTGTGTACCAGCAGGGTCGAAACACAGGCATAAAATTCATCAATGGCATTTCTGGAGTAATAGCCGAGATCCAGCGCCGTTGCGCTGCGCTCTTCAGGGATCCAGTACGCTATCCCCTGTGAGGTCTCAATGGCCTGTACGCTGTCATCAATGACCTGTAACTCCTCGCCGCGAAGCAGAACTTTGCACATTCCCGGTAAAATATCGTAGGCGGCAACGCGAATCTCATTAATTGCTATCAACAGCTTGCCGCGTTCAGCCTGAGCGTCGTAGTTCATCACCACCTCGGGTAGACGCACGCCGTACTCAATAAAGAAATTGCGCTTGAGGAGTGAACACAGGTTATGCTCCTGAAAATAGTTCTCGTACCCTTTCCAGGCCGTAATAATTAGCGGAATGGTTTCAGGAATATATTCTCCATCAATCATCACCGGCTTGCTCTTCAATACGGGTGTTTCATCCTCTGCTTCTACGGGAGTCGCCGGTTTTTTACCCCGTTTTTCATCAATTTTGTCTTTAATGAAAATACCCAACAAAATGGCAGCAAGTAAGATAAATACCGGTAAAGGGAAGCCTGGCAGCATGCCCAGCGCAATAGCCAGAATCGCCGTAATAACAAGGATAAATTTATTTGAAAACATATCCTGTAAAATACGCGCACCCAGATTGCTGTTTTCGCTGTTATTGACACGCGTGACAATTAACCCCCCGCTTATCGAAATCAGCAGCGCCGGGATTTGCGCGACCAGCGCATCGCCAATGGTCAGGAGGGTAAATACCGACATCGCATGTGATAAATCCATGCCATGCTGCAGTACGCCCACGGAAATGCCCCCCAGCAGATTAACGAAGATAATAATAATCCCCGCGATAGCATCCCCTTTAATAAACTTCATTGCCCCGTCAAGAGCACCGTAAAGCTGGCTTTCTGCCTCCAGGTCACTGCGTCGGCGCTTTACCTCTTTCTCATCGATCACCCCTGCTTTGAGATCGGCATCGATGCTCATCTGCTTACCCGGCATGGCGTCTAATGAGAATCGCGCAGCCACTTCAGCAATTCGTTCAGAACCTTTGGTGATAACAATGAACTGCACAATGGTGACAATGAAGAAGATAACAAAGCCCACCACCAGGTTATCGGCGATAACGAACTCACCAAAGCTGGCAATAATTTCCCCGGCGTCCGCATCCGTCAGTACCAGACGACTGGTACTGATCGAAATGGCCAGTCGAAATATCGTACTGATCAGCAATATCGATGGGAAAGTGGAAAACTCCAGAACCCTCGAAATATAAAATGAGCCGAGAAAGATCAACAGCGCCATCGTCAGATTGAGGCCGATGAGAAAGTCCACCAGATAGGTTGGCAGCGGAATAATCAGCATAACGACCACCATCACCATTATCGTTAAGATAATCAGCTCTGGTCGACTGCGGATTTGCAGAATAAATTTTTCAATCATAGAAAGTTACACATCAATTGTAAAAGCCAGTTATCCAAAGAATAATTATTTATAGTGTTCGTTCCAGATGCCGGTATTTTTCTCTTTTTGCTGCATTTTTTGCAGTAATGAAGCGAGATGATTTAATACGGCATCGCGAAACAGCACATCGGCATAGAGAAACTCTGGCGTTAAATTGTAAACATGACGCAGGGCCTGAATGACCGCTGAGCGCTGTTTCAGCAGCAGCAAGGCCATAAACTCCTGACTGAATCTCTTCAGCTGCTGCTTAAACTCTTCGGTATCCACCAGGCCGGCAATATATAACCCGACAATGTCGGCCTCGCTGACCATCACCTGCTGGTTGCGAATCTGCTCGCGGAACCCAAATTGCGCAAAGGTCTCATTAAGCAGCTGGTCGAGCGTATTCAGCACGCGGGCATCGGACAGCTTTGAACTGAGCGGGCCAAATTCCGAAGAGTGGATACCCGGCTCGTTGGCTTTCATATCGGCAATCAACGCAGATAAGGTAAAAGCTAACAGGCGGGTCCTGTTTGCATATCCATAAATGTCGATCCATTCTTTATAGATAAAACCTGCCGGCACCTCCATTTCAAGGAAGCTCAGGTAGCTGTTACGCAAATCTTTCGCCGAAAGGGGCTTTCCCTCTGCGCCTTCGCTAAAGCGTTTTGCCAGCCGTCCAACGTTCATGCCGGACTGCATCTTCTTGCGATCGCCAAATTTCTCCAGATCGGCAATGGCTTCTTTGATTTTCTTTTTTTGCAGCTCTGATAATTGACGGCTGAGCAGCATTTCCCTTAACGCCAGCATCAGATCGCTATCGTTGGGAAAGAGCTGTCGGGCAAAATTAATCAGGTTGTTCATGTCACGCAGCTTTGCAACCTGACGAATAAGCGTATCGAGCTTCTCATCCCCCTGGTCTTCGAGCATCGAAGAGACAAAGTCGTTGTCGGCATTGTCGTTTTTACGCCCTGCTTTACTGAAACGCCCAAACGCACTCAGGATGTCGGCCATCTCTTCGGCCGCATTGCTCATCTCTTCCTGCAGATTTAGCGGCAGTGCATCATCCCCCGCCTCGACGATCTGCCGTGCGGGGGAGCTTTCCGCCAACGGGGCATCAAGGCGGCCAAAATCAGTCCCGGTTATCGAGCGAATATCCATGGCGTGCTCAGTCCTTAATGATTGTTTATCGTATTACGCAACATAGAGACCGTTGATTTTAAGGTCACCTCATTGCCCACCCACGACCGTCCTAATACCGGATTGGTTTCATTACGCCCCTGCCAGGTTTCGCCCTCAGCCAGCAGGCCCGGCTGGATCAGAAACAGGCGCACCATTTTTTTATGGCTGGTATAGCTGTAATCAAAAAGGCCGCCGACAAAAGGAATGTCGCGAAGCAGCGGAATACCTACGCTGTGGTGCTCATCCTGGTCTCGGCTGTAGCCACCAACCAGCAGACTGAATCCCACCGGAACGCGCGCCTCGGTGCTGATCTGGGTGTTATTCACCATCGGTAAATTATCGACAGTTGCCGTGCTGCCCGTCCCGTTGAGCGGCAACCCGCCGTCCTGGATATTGAGGATCATTTCAATTTCCTGTTGCCGCTGTGCCAGGCGCGGCAGAACGCTTATCATCGTGCCGTAGGTGATTTTCTCCAGCGACGAGTTACGCTCACCGACCAGCTTGGCGTAAAAGCTGCTGTTGTTATCAAACAGCGCCGGAACGTTTTCCTGAGTCAGGATCTCAGGACGCGACACCACCTGCGCGTTGCCCTTCTGGGCAAGAGCCGAAACATCCGCGAGGAAGTGCAGACTGTTCTCTGGAGTCAGGGTACTGGTATTGAAAGTCACACCGGTATTACCTAACTTAGCGGCACCCTGCCAGCGGATCCCCAGCTCATTAATGTCATCCTTCGAAATATCGATAATCCACAGCGAAAGCTGAATTTGCCGCTTGGGAATATCAATGGCGTTAACCAGATCCTCAACGAAGCTGACCTGCCGTTCCGACCCCTGAATCAGCAAACTGTTGGTATCTGAGTAGCCCACGATGTTGATCTTCTGCTGACCAGGATTTTCCTGGACATAGGGGCGCTTTGCCGCAGGGGCCGAGCCAAACGTCGGCAACGGAGGAAAGTTCCCTTTCTGGGTGGCCGATGCGGCCTCCAGTGCGCTGCGGGTATCGTTGTCGATGGTGATCGTCGCCCCAGCAGGTGCCGAAGTCCGGCCATCGTCGCCGGTGGCGTTGTTCAACAGCTGGTTGAGCACGCTTGCCACGCCCGGAATGGTGACGGGCTCATCCCGCTGGGTGAAAGTACGATCGTTAACAAACGTGTTTTTCAGCTTGATCACGCGAATCGTGCTCTCCCCTGTTCCAGGTCGGGCGTAAGTGGCATCAATATACTTTGCGGCCGCGGAAACCAGCTCAACGTAGACGGGCGGCCCGGAAACATAAAACGAACCGGAACGCCCATCGGAGCGCAGAGGGAAACGCGCGTCATAGAGCCCTGAAGATTGCAGATAGGCGACCAACCGGTCAAATGGCGCGTAGGAGAGACGGACCACGCTGCTTTGCAGCTCGCTGGTGTCATAGACGTAAACGGAACTGCCGTCGTCATACCAGATAAGCCCCGTCTGCGCGGCAACCGAATCCAGAAGCTCACGGGGTTTATTGAGGTCAAAATTGCCCGAGACGCGTTTTTTCGCGGCTTCAACGCTAACAATGAACGGTTTGTGCAGTGCCCCGCCAATCACAAAAAACAGTTGCTGGATGCTGTTATTCGACGCGACATAGATATTCTCGGCAGCCGTTTTGGTCACCCTGCTTTCGTCAGAAGAACGCGGGTTGTTGAGCATTT
The DNA here is from genome assembly GCA_002470465.1 of Pluralibacter sp. UBA7423. GTDB lineage: Bacteria > Pseudomonadota > Gammaproteobacteria > Enterobacterales > Enterobacteriaceae > Scandinavium. The sequence goes on along the minus strand of DKMD01000025.1, from coordinate 172,825 downwards.
TTGCCGACGCCGGATGACAGGCTAACAGCCCGATTAAAAGCCAGGGCATTTTGTCGATAAACGAACTGCGAACAAACTTAGTCATGAAGCAAACCTTCCAATTTTTTAAACTCCCGCGGCGTAATACCAAAATGCGATTTTATTTCACTTGAGAAATGAGATGACGACGCGTAGCCATTATCACCCGCTATCATAGCGATTGAGTTATCCTTTTCGATAAGCTGCAATGCACTATTGGCTGCACGCCAGATGCGCAATTGTTTTTTCGGCCCACGGGCAAAAGCATGGTGACAAAGCTTTCTGAAATAAGACTCTGAGACACCATATATCTTACTCGCATTATAAATTTTATGCGTATCGCTCTCTTTATCCTCGTTCATCACCTGTGACAGCAGAAAATGTGAAATCCAGTAACTTTCAACATTGCGGACAAATACAAAGAGGCTTTCCAGGCTATATTTCTGGGGGGTCAGCATCGTATTCATCAACATTCCCATAAACGATTTATCGGCTGTCCCTGCCGCCGCCACTAAATGCGTATCGGTATGAAGCAGCGCCGTCTGTGCACGTGGATTTTCCGTCACTTTGATCTCACGATATTTCGACTGAAAATCGAGAAATGAAAACAGCGTTGAGGCCTGAGACATCGGCATTATTTCAATGAACCACTCACCCTCAAGGCAAATTTTCATATTCGTTCGGGTGGCAGATACCGTGGGATGTCGGATATTATTTTTCTCTACTATGCCGTTCCCCTCTGTTTCCTCAACGATAAGTGACAGAGTGGCATGCTCATTCAGCGGTCTCGCGAATGCGATTCCATTATTGAGAGCAATCCATTTTCGTTCTAACTTTCTTTGTCCTGTGCTCTGTTCTACGTCATTGCATTGACGCTCTACAATATTCTCCTGATGGAGTTTAACTTGACCAATAACCATAGTTGCATCCTACTTCAGAAAGTACCGCAAATAATATTGAAGATCGTATAAATCAATCAGGCATTCATCTTAAGTGGCTCAGAAATTTATCAGAAAAATCCTGCTGGTCAACACAGACAGGAAAACTTAAAAATTTAATAATATTTTTCAAAAAAAATTCAAAAAAAGATCAAATCGACCGGGTTGAGGAAAAATCCTATTACCCGTAAAATACACCCCCAACCTGAATGCACCCGTGGATATCTATAAAAATCATCACATGAGATACCTGCTTATTTAAAGCTGGCTGTGCGGTTAATATTTACGTTGATATTTACAGGTTAGTACAGCGATGCAATAGCGGTAATGGATTAAATATAAAATCGCCTGACCAGGTTCACCTCGTTAGTTATTTTTATATTTTGAATGGCCTTTTTCTATGAACAGCGACATGGATATGAATGAAGTAAATGAAATGATGCCGGTGCCAGAGACAAAGCAAAGTTATACATTAAAGGTGCTGTTTGGCCCAATGTTTGGCTGCGAGTTGCACTTGCCTGCGGATGATTATTTTTTAATCATCAACCCAGGCCCGGCTATAACGGATAAACGTAATGCTTCTGTAACGGCCAGTGAGCATGCCGCAGCTTATGCACAAAACACGCTCTATATTCCCTGTGATCTCCCATCACCTAACCTCGTTTTACGCCTGCAGGCCCCGGATGCGGACGCAGACATTCCCGGTGGCTTTCACGTCGACGTGCAGGATGAAAGCAAAAGTTTCCCCACGAAGATTTATGAAAACGAGATATTTACGCATGAACATATCCGTTTTGCCATCAAGCGCAGCGAAGATGAATGGCCGGAGAATATTCAGCACTTTGTGATGCCAGCGCCGCTGGATGCCGAGTTTAGTCAGCAGGAAAAGCGCGCTGAATTCAATACAAAAAAATATCATTCATTGATTATGGGAACCGCAGTTCTGCTGGTATTACTAATGATTGCCGCGTTCATTTGGTACAAAAAACTGGAAAAGGATCGCCAGGTACTCAGCTTAAATGAAGCACTGGCCGGCGCCCCTGTTCCTTTGGAAATTATCCGGGCGCGGGAAGGCAATATGATTTATGTTATCGCGACAAAATATCAGGCGATGGAATGGGCGAAAGAAGCCCTGATTAAACTTCGCGAAGATAACAGCGTGATTCTCGTCTGGTTGAGCGAACAGAAAAAAATCACCGTCGATAAACTGGTGCAGTCAGGTTATCCGGTATTACAAATTGATTATGCGAAACCTCAGCACCCGGTGATTGCATTATGGTCCGGCCTGACGCCCGAGCAGCAAAAAAGCTTTACGGCGCTGGCGCTGCAGACCATTCCCTTTGCGAAAGATATTCAGATCAAAGTTAAACCGAAAAACCAGCTCCTGAGTGATGCCAGACAGGGGCTGGACAGAATGCATATTAACTATCGGGAAATAAAATCACCGGACGGTTATGCACTCGTGATTCGCGATGCCCTGAGCGATCATGCGCTGGCGGCGTTGCAAAATTTCATTAGTGACTTTAATCAGCACTGGGGGAATCGCATTATCAATTTTTCCATCAATCTCAATGAGAATTGGCTGGAGAATAAATCTTATCTTGACTCAACGAATGGTTATCTTTTTTTAAACCCACGTCATTGGTACTTCCCACTCAAAAATGGAGATAAAGATGTCTGACCAATTTAATAATGGCCTTGTGTATAGCAATGGCTATTTTCTTGATGATGTATCCGGCGCATTTGAAGCCGGCGCTGCCGACATGATGACTCAACTTAATGAAGCCGAGGCAAAGCTGGAAGCCGATCCATCAAACCCGGCAGTATTAGCCAACTATCAGGCAAAATTACAGGAATATACGCTTTTCCGTAATGCCCAGACCAGTACGGTGAAAGCCTATAAAGATATCGGCGCCGCCATTATCCAGAACTTCCGTTAATTCCAGTTGGTACAGGGAAACCTGTACCCTTTCCTGTATTGGAGCCATCATGAGCCAGACTATTGAAGCCCTTTCGGCGCTGACCCGACTGACCCCGCATAGCATTAATCCTGAAGATAATATGTCGACAACCGTGCACGACCAGAATTTTAATAATCTGGTTTCCAGCACCTTTAATAAAATTAGCGAAACCGACACTCAGTTTAAAAACGTCATCAATACGTTAAGTCAGTCGCCACAGTTCACCAGCGATCCGCAGAAGCTGCTGATGCTGCAATCCTATATCGGTGAATACAGCAACTATGTCTCCTTGGTCAGCACGCTGGCGCGTAAGGGGGTGAGCACTATCGAAACACTGGAAAAGTCACAATAATGAGTAATAAATATTTTCGCGCCCTCGCCATGGCGCTTTTTGCCCTGATGCTCAGCGCCTGTCATGATGAAAAAGTCCTTTTCAATTTGACCCAGGAGCAGGCCAACCAGGTGATGGCCGTGCTGCAACAGCACAACATAACGGCGAAAAAAGAGGGGACGTTAAAAGCAGGCTATACCGTCACCGTCGACGAATCGGAAAGCACCGCCGCACTGTCGATTATTAATCAATACCAGCTCCCCTGGTCAGCCGATGTGCAGATTGGGCAGGCTTTTCCGGACAGTTCACTGGTCGCCTCCCCCAATGCCGAACAGGCGCGTGTTCTCTCACTCCAGGAGCAAAGGCTCGAGCAGTCTCTGCGGATGATCGCGCAGGTGGTCAATGCGCGCGTCCACGTGAGCTACCCTCCCTTTAACAACGACACCAGCGGGCAAAAACCGGTGGGTCACGTCGGCGTGCTGATTACCTATAAAGGAGACATAGACGATAATTTATTCATTTCGCAGATTAAGTCATTAATTAAAAACAGTTTTGATGATGTGCGTTATGAAAATATCTCCGTCGTGCTATTCCCGGCTCCGCTCATTCAGTATGTCGCGCCCACTAAAGTACCGGACTCCCTTCCCGTAGCCTGGTTTTTCATTCTGGGCGCTTTAGCGCTGTGCGCTGTGGCCACAGCGGGTCATATGGTTTATCGGCTCAGCCGTCGTCCTCCCGCTGACAAAGACGCCAGCGAGCAGGAGCCGGAGAGTGAGGCCAAAGAATCATGAGAGCGGATGACAGCCGCATGATGGCCATTTTGTACGATCCGGCAAGCTATGCTCACGCCAGCCATGTTCCAGACGTGTTTCGGGAAGGGGAAATCGTTGATGCGACCCTACTCAACTTCTGGCTCATCAGGCAGCAAAAACTCGAGCCACTGCGGGTGGACTGGCACAGCGACGACGACACGCTGTCGCTACTACTTTCCCACTGGTACAAGCTCCCGACGGTGGCGCACCTGACCGGCGGCTATCTCCTGCGTCATGAGCTCACCCGGCATGGCGCGCTGCTGCTGTCCGATCCGCGTCTGCTCGCATTTATCTCGCTGCCCATGATCCAGCAACCCAAGCCCCTGGCGTCTCATCAGGTCGATACGGCCTCCTGTGGAATCAGCTTTATCCTCAGCCAGTTTCCGGGCCTGCCGGCAGCATTGCGCCAGCGCCTGCTGCTTCATTTCCCGGCTGGCATGCCGCAGGTCCTCCGATCGGACAAAAAAAACATGAACAACATTAATCTGCTCAGAATGGCCCTCACCTATGCGTACCATTACTATTGATGAATTACCCGGCGATGCACCGCGCCAGACGGTAATAAAATCCAGCGAAAGGACCCGTCACCAGAGAATGACCGTCGCCCTGGAGCGAACGCTGACCCGGTGCAGCGAAATTCATGCTGAATATGAATTGCAAACGGTCCGGCTGCGGGAAAACTGCGAAAGAGAGGGGTTTGAAGCCGGTTTTCGCCTCTTTTTCGACCAGCTCACCGCCTTCATTGATGACTATCAGCGACTGCAGAATCAAAGGCAGGCCGAGTTTCGCCAGCATGTTGCTGACGCCCTGCATAAGTCGCTGCACGACCCGACGATTGTGAACCGGATTATCCACCATTTACAGGAACAGTGCGGTCATCAGAAGGCACTACGCATCATCATTCCGAAGACGGTGACGCTGCCGGAGGGCGCTGACGCCTCGCACTACCAGTTCACCGACGACAACCACATCACTGTCCAAAACGACATGGACGCCATCCGCTTCCCCAGCGAGTCATTGTGCCGCGAATGGATACAGCATGCGGATGACAAGCTGATTCCGATCGAAGCGGTCGTTAACAATTTAACGCCAGACCGGCTACGTAATATTGCAAGCCAGCTGATCGGTCTGAGTAATCCCCCCCCGGCTTCGTTTTCAGTACAGGAGAATAAAGATGAGTCAGATTAATCCCGCGAGTCAGCAGCTGCGGTCACAAACGGCAAGTGGCACCGAGGCAGATGGCACTAGCTTTGACGATCTCGTCCTGCAGTATTTTCAAAACAATAAGCCGGAGGGTTCACTGAACGGCATTCTTGCTGACATCAAAGCGCTGTCCCCGGATAAAAAACTCTCCCTTCAGGAACTGAATACAGCAGTGCTGATTGCCGATGGTGAGATGCGAAATGATGAGGCGTACAAAGACTATACCGACAGTACCCTCGACAAGCTTACCAGCCAGCTGCTGGGCGTAAATATGTTCTACAACACGATGCTCTATAAGGGCTTTACGAAAAATGACGACGACTCGTCACTTTGACTTTTCTTAATACTGTCACCCGGCAATCCGCCGGGTCTTACCCATCATGCAAACAAAAACATTATTCCTGGCGACGGCCCTGCTAACCAGCCTCTTTCCACTCTCTGTTGCCGCGCAAAAACCGGATTGCATTACGGAGGCGGCGCAATGCTTTCAGATTAACCCGTTGCTGATTAAAGCCATTATCTGGCATGAGTCCAAAAATCAGCAGCAGGCGATTAATTACAATAAGAATAAGACCGTTGATGTCGGAGTGATGCAGATTAATACCGTGCATTTTTCGACGTTAAAGTCACGTGGAATTGATGAACAGCTTCTGCGTCAAAATAGCTGCGCCAACGTCTTTTCTGGCGCCTGGATTCTGAAGCAGAGTATCAACCGCTATGGTTACACCTGGGATGGTGTCGGCAGCTATCATTCGCGAACGACGCTGTATCATGACCGTTATGTTGAGAGGATTGTTTCACTCATTGCACATAAGACAGCGATAATAAATCGCATCCACGTGGCCGCTACAGAGGGCATACGTGAAAAATTTACCTGTGACTAAAAGAGACAAATAATATGCAATATATAACGCAGGCATTTTTTGCCTGCGTTATAATAACTCGCTAAGGTAAAATTATTTACTCTACCTGTTAGGCACAACGGTAAAGAGTCACTCAATAAATAATTTTATCTGCAACAAATACGATAAGATGGCGGCTTGATGCAATGAAAATGAAAATTAATTCAGCAGAGTCTGGTTTAGCTGTAGTGAACATGTTCCTGAAAAACGATCGGCTTCCTGCTGGCAAAGCCTGAATGAAGTCACATCACAACAGTACACAACTCTGCTTAGCGCCACGCCTTTATCGGGAATTTGCAGCTGTGATGAAAAAGAGTCACTTCGCTCGTTAATGAGGCTCAGCGGGTCGCTACGTGCACTCATCGCCACGCTGATAAGACTCAGGCAAAATGCAGCAACGGTGCTGAAAAACCATTTCCGCTGTTTCACCCGTTTTACATTTACCCGTTCATCCGCTATATCGCGTGGAATGACAGCCAAGGCCGTTGAGCAAGATGGGGACAATTGAATAAGCTGCTGCGATGCAAAGGAGATATTTTCAAGCTCAACGTTACCCGATGGTGGCTTAACCAGCCCCCTCTTCTCATGCATCTGCACTTCCCAGGTCGGCTCAACGGCAAGCTGATATCCAAGCTTGGGGATGGTCACAATAATGTTTTTGGACTCATCCTTCAGGCACAGGCGCAACGAACGGATCATTTGGGCAATACTTTGTGAGGTGACATATCCACCGCCCCAGACTTCCTTTAAAAAATCCTCCTGGGACACCGGCGCGGGAAATTTTGCGCACAGTAAAGCGAGAACATCTGACTGTTTTTTTCGCAACTGCTGTACGCATTCATTTTGTTGCAGAGTTCTTAAGGCCGGATTAAATGTAAAATCCAGAAAGAAAATTTTCCCTTCGCCTGCGGAGTTTTTTTTCATTTTTAGATCCCTCAGCCATCTTATTTCATGAGTAAAACACCATCAAAAAATGCATAACACATCTCTCAATACATGCCTTAACCGCATTTCATTGATAGCAAATTTTCTGGAAGCACTCATTTTCGGTGATGATATCATAAAGATAATTATAACTGGTAAGATAACCAATAATATATCTCTGGTTTAGACAGGTGTTTAGATACGCTTGCAACCACACTTCCCGGACTTATAAAATAAGTACTTTAGCACAGCAAACACCTTCAATTGAAATTGGTTTTAACGATCGATGTTAATATGCCAATCGTTGAAACAAATCACTCTGTTTATCTCAGGTCACAACCAAATAACGCGGCAGTGAGGGAGCGAAAATCCTTTTCCGCTTAAAAAGCAATGTCTCACGCTACATGAATATTTACTTCTTCCTGGAAATGACTATCAATATGAAGTCGTCATATTGTTTTTTGCCCTTCCCTGGCTCAATCCGCAGACAGAAAGTTAACATACAGCAAAGAAAACACTCTATCAAAAAACGCCTCTTGTGATACCAGTACTGCGTCAGAATCAGCGTCGCGAAAGCATTAACATCGCCGGCAGTCATTTTCTCATAGCCGATTGAGGCGGTTTTTACCGGTGTAAAACGCAGGGGAATGGTCTTACTGCGATTGACCACCTCCAGCTTTTGACTATCACCATTGCGCATTACTTTCCCATCCCGGCGCATCTCCATGCCAGGATTATCGCTGCGGGTTTTAATCGCACTCTTATTCCATGACGTCGGAACAGAATGCATTTTCACCACAAATTCAGCTTAAGCACCTTCGATGATAATCTGTGAGGTGACGTTCCGGCGCGGAACGCTCCGTCCAGGCGGCGCTATCAGCATAAATCTCGTGACTCTGCTGATGCAGGAACGGTAGCGATGACTCCATTACCTTCAGGCACCAGAATCTGATTGATTACCGGTATCACCGACATACGCAATGATTTCAAGAGTCGTCATCTTTCTTTTGGTAAGAAATACAATTCTTTCGGAAACAATTGGGCAGCACGGGAAATTACCCGGTCTCTCCTTGAAAAATACTCTTTGAGAAATGGAATTAATTATGCGTGTAAGCCTGCTTGTCTCCAGGGTTATCCTTTTGTGTTCACTCCCCCTGGACAGGGGGAGTGCCTTTGATTAGAAACTATCAATTCGGTCTACGTACATACCATCGCCATTACCACCCCAGCCATGACTCTCTGATGCCCAGTACTCGTAGTCTTGCCCGGCATAGCTAACGGCGATTCCTACCCTATATCCTCCGATATGATTGCTCCAGCAGCTGCTGGCTATTTTACGCGTACCAAATGCAACCTTTTGGTTTGTTGTTACCTTGCTGTACGAAGTCGGAAAATCTCCTGTCGCAGAAGTTGAGCCATTTTGTGTGGCAGTGATTTTGGCTTTAACCGACATTGGGGAAATTAAGGTCTTACCGCCAAAATTAATACTGTCCCCGGTAATGACGGCATTATTCCAGTGGTCTCGACCGAGATGACTTTCCTGGCATGAGCTATCTTCGCCCTGAGATGTGATGGTTTTAACTTGCGATCTGACGGTTAAAGCTGTCCAGATGCTCTTTGGGTTGAGATTTCTTACACCGATCGTCGAGGACGATTTATTTGTTTCAAGGTTGCCGTAGCCTTTTGCAACCAATGCTACATGTACCGTCTTACCCCACAGCGCAGAGTTCGGGTTAACGGTGGTCGTTTTACTCCCCGATGGCGACTGCTCCTCCTTGCTGGCAAGAACATTGTTATTACTGTCCAGAATAGAGACCGTCACGCTTGCAGGCTTACTGAACTCATCTGAAGCATCTGCACTCCATGTGACCGAAATTGTGTCATCAGTAAATACCGGCGTCCACGTGCCGGAACTGCCCTTACTCCCTTTACTTATATAAGAGACCTCTCCCAGGCTAATGGATGGCTTTGTATATACCATCACATCGTAATATCCGGAGCTGGCATTGTAATAGTCATTAGCAAGCACGCTAAGCGTCAGCCTGGTTTGCCCTTTGCCGACATTTCCCTGAACAGCACCTGAATCCGATACATTTACTACGTTCGCATTGCTTGACGCCCATTTAATACTGGCCTGAGACGTCAGTGTGGTGACCGGTTTTTGCAGAGTGAAGCTTTCTTCATCAGTCGTTTTCACCGTGGATGTTCCAAAGCTGACATCCGCTGTCGCTTTGTTAAGAACATAAGCGACATCCGCTGATGCAGCGACGAACTGATCTGTTTCCGGGGTACTGACAGTCACGGTTGTGGCTCCCGGTTTTACGGCCGTAAGCCTGCCAGTATTGTCCACGGTGACAATCGCTTCATTTTTAGCGGAATACGAAGCCTTCAGCCCGGTCTGAACATCGCTGTTCGTATAGGTGGCGGTAATATTTCGCTCCTTACCATCAGCCCAGACCGCGGTAACAGGGTCTCCCGTTCCGGCCTTCAGTCCGGGATCCGCTCTGGATACGTCCAGGTTGTAAGAAGCCATCGCCTGGTTATATTGCTCATTTCCGGGGGTATAGACAGAAATTCTCGCACTGCCTGATTTCAGCAGTGTCACTTTTCCGCTCCCGTCAACGGTGGCCACGCTGGTGTCTGAACTTGACCACATTTGCCCCACGCCTTCGGGCATACCCCGAACAGCCTGGGAGGAGGTAAACGTTCTTGTCCATGTTACGGGCTGATCGGCATTATCAAATCGTAAATCTGGAGTGATAGCGCCTACCGTAATCACAACGGCATCCCCCACTTTTTTACCGTCCACATGCGCACTGAGTGTTATCTGCCCTTTGGTTGTTGCGGTCCCTGTTGCGACATAGTGTCCATTCTGCTGGTCCTTGACTGCACTGAGCTTAAAGCCCGGCAGGGAATTCCCCCCTTCAATGATTACCGATTTACCCGTGACCGGATTACCGTAGGTATCTTCCAGACTGGCCATCAGCGTAACGGTATCCTTACCATCAGAGCCAATACTGGTTTTATCTGCACCAAAGGTGGCGTTTTTTATGTCCCCTGCAACAACCGTGACGTTGTCTGCCTGAACATAATTATCCGCATCAAGATACGCTGACATCTGAAGCAGCCCTGCGGTATGACTTTTCACCGTCGTGGTGGCCACACCCTGTTCATTGGTACGCGACGTTGGGGCATAGCTTTCCGCCTGACCACGAAGCTGCCAGGAAACCACCACATTATTCAACGGATTTCCCTTAGCGTCCGTGACTGTGGCACTGTAGGTCACCCCTTTTGTATCTCCGGCGGTCAGTCTGGTTTTATCCGCTGTAACCGCCGTCAGTTTCCAGCTGTCAGTATCACCTTTCACCGTCAGTATCCGGCTCTTGTTCAGCGCCTTATCACCCACCTTAACAGTGAGAGTGGCGCTGCCAGCCTTGTCGCTACTCACACTCATTGTGTAGCGTCCGGGCCCATTGCCGTTTTCCTGACTTTCGCCAATGGTCACATCGAGGTTATCGCTGTGGCCGCTGACGCTTCTTCCTGTAAGCAGATTGCCATTGCTGTCACGCAGCGTAAGTACCAGTGCGGAGGTTTCTTTCCCGGCGATAATCACCGAAGGAGCAAGCGTCAGATCTGAGCGATTTTCATCCACATCACCGGCACTGAATACCACGTCCGGCGCGGAGGTGGTGCCTGAAGGAAGAATGAGATCCACTTTAGCTGTACCTGCCAGTTGCCTGCTCAGCGTAACGCGTGCGGTACCGGATTCATCCGTTCGGGTCATCTGTGCGCTAAGCTTACTGCCCTCATTTGCGCTCCAGGTCACTGGAATACCGGCCCCCAGAGCATTTTCGTTAACGTCCATAAGCACGGCAGTATATGTGACAACGTCACCCACGGTAGCAGAAGCCGGTGTCACGTTGATACTACCTTTGACTTTGGCAGTCTCATTGTCAGCTTTGAGCGTGAGTGGGGCGGTACGGCTGATGCGTATATTGCTGACGTCAGCGCTGACCTGTGTTGTGCCGGATTTCTTACCCGATATGCTTGCCTCGTAGATGCCCGGTGATACCTCACTGAAAGCGGAGACGGCCATATTCAGGTCAGGAGTGAAACCGGCAGCGATCTTATCTTTCAGGCCCGGAAGCATATTCCCCTCAGCATCACGGGCGGTGACGCTGAGCGTGGTAGCTTCTTTTGCTGCAATAATGGTGGATGGAGAGAGGCTGATTGAGGACTTGTCCGCACTGATATCGCCAGCTGAGAAGCTGACGGCTTTATTTGCCTGAACCAGCTCACCACCACCCAGCATGGCAGAAACCCTGGCGCTACCGGCTGCGCGACTACTTAACGTAATGTCAGCCACGCCGTTCTCATCCGTTGTGCTCAGACTTGAAGCTAATGTACCCAGCGTAGTACTCCAGCCCACAGCTACGCCTTTAAGTTTGGTATTGCCATTTTTGTCCTTTACCTGTGCACGAATCGTCACGGTTTCCTGCCCGTCAGCCTTAGCCGTGCCAGGGCCGGATACGGATACACTCTCAATTTGCGCAGAGTCCTGATTTGCCAGCAGTGCCAGTGGCGCCTGCAGGTTAACCGTTCCGCTTTGCGCCTTGAGCGACCATACGCCCTCTGCGGCTCCGGTGACCGCAGCCTGGTAAACCCCCTCGCCTTTTTCCACTGGCGCAAAATGAATACCTGATTTCGTATCGGCGCTCCAGTCGATGGTCTTTCCTGGTACAGGGTTATCCCATTTATCACGCAGGATGAGAGACGCCAGGGCTTCGGATGTGCCATCAGCCGTAATGGACTGAGGCGACACAGAAAGCTGGCTGTGTTCACCAACCGGCTCTCCCGGCGCAAAAGTCACCTGAGCTGAGCCTTTCTGACCATTGGTAAGTACGGCTGTAACCGTGGTGAGGGCCGCCTCTGTCCCGGTCAACTGTACCGTCGTTTTACCTTCCGCATTTGTCTGGCTGACAGCATCACTCAGTTGGTTGTGGCTGGCCTGCCAGGCCACGCTGGTACCGGCAACAGGGTTATTGTTCCCGTCAATGACGGTAGCAGTAAAAATAGTGGGCTGTGTCTGCCCCACAGTCGCCGAAGTCGTATTGGCTGTCACCCTGACACCTGCGGTCTGTTCATCAGATACAGCCATGAGTGTCAGTAACTTCTCACCTGACTTATCAAGCGAAGCGGAGATAGTGATCTGACCAGCATTCAGGGTGGTCAGGTTTGCTGAGGCCATGCCATTTGCATCTGTTACCGGGCGGGAAGGTGTCATTCCGGCGTTATTCCCGTTACTGAGCGCCACTGCCACCCCGGAAAGCGGGTTACCGTTGCTGTCGGTAATGCCGACCGTCAGGACCACCGTGTCTTTGCCGTTGGCCGTCAGTGTCTGTTTATTACTGCTGAACGTACTGATTACAGGGTTCTGTTTATCAGCCACAAAGGTAAACGGAGAGGCGGCCTTTGACGACGCATTCGTCGAAGCTGTCACGACCACATCACCGTATGCCCGGGTACTGGTGACCCGGGTTTCAGCTATCCCCTCTTCGGAGGTGGCGGTTTGCGTATGATTAAAGGCAACAATGCTGCTGTCCTTATCAGATTTCCAGTCAACCGGAATACCGGAAAGAGGGTTGCCATTCTGATCCTTGATTAGCGCCCTGAACGTCACAGCAGTTACGCCGTCCGCGACGCCGGACGCAGCTGCCGTATTCACAGCGGTCACAATGGCAGTCGCATTATTGCCGGTAAAAGTGGTCTCTTTTGAGGTTGACTGACTATTCACGCTGGCTGCCACGTGCGAAATACCGGCAACGGTACTGGTCAGAGTGGTGGTGACCCTACCCAGAGCATTCGTTTTGGCTTTTTTCTCAGCGAGTACCGCACTCTTGTCTGCGCTGAACGTAACCATGATGTCCGGGACAGCATTACCCTTCGCATCCGTCACCCGGGCAGTGACGGTTTTTTCTGTCTTTCCGTCAGCCAGAGAAACCTCCGGGAGAATGTTTAAATCCTTTTGCTCAATCCGCGCAGTGCCCTGGTCAGGACGGAAAGAGAGCTTCAGCGTCTTATTTCCCTTATTGTTCACGCTGGCTGTAAGGGTTGTATCACCCGCAAGTGGTGAGGTAACCGGAACGATAACGGTCCCATCCGCTTCCGTGATGGCTGACTTCACAACGGTGGCACTATTATCTGCCTGAAGACTGACTGGCTGGCCGGGTACCGGGTTATTCTGTCCATCGACAACGGTTACCCGGAATCTGTTTTGTGATTTACCATCTGCAATGGCATTGTTTTCAACCACATCCAGGGCATTAACCATTGCCGTGGCATTGTCTGCGGTCAGTTTGACATCCGCTGACGCAAATTTCGTATTCCGGGCTGATGGTGTGATCGTGAATGCTTCAGGCATCGTCCCGGAGGTAACTGTCATCACATATTCTCCGGCCGCACGTCGGGTAAACGAGGACACGGTAGCGTTGCTGCTCCCCCGAAGCCTTGCCGTTTTTTTCACGCTGATTTCATTTTCGGCAATATCAACCGGGCGTCCTTCTTTATCATTCACCTTAAGGACAAATTCCTGCTGTGAGGCTCCGTCTGCAGGCAGTACCGCAGCAGGCGGTGAGAGCGAACTGGTGGTTGTATCAATTGCCGCCTGCGTAACGGTGACCTGGGTCTCAGCCCGGCCGGAAACGTTCCCTTTTTTGTCGACGGCAACCCCGCTGACGGTGTAGCTGTTAACGGCCTCCACGCCAGAGCGGTAATCCGGCAGCACCACGGTCCAGCTCTCTCCGTTCTGCACGATTTTGCCGCCTGCAGCGATAAGCGGCGAAGCCGACCAGTCAATACGTTCCAGCCCGTACTTGCTGTTGACCGATACACCCAGAGACTTCTGCTCTCCGGCATAGCCCGTCACCAGGTCTGCCATCCTGAGGCGGATAACTTCTTTCTTGCGATACTCCAGCACGATATTATTGTTGCGTTCCACCAGATCATACCGACTGCCGACCAGGCTACGCATGGCAGCCACTTCATCCGGATTAATCTGGTGCAGCCATGGCACGCCAGGCTGATAGGACATGTCCATGCCGAAACGGGTATCACTTTTACCTGACTGCCCCTGGCGCTGTTCTGCGCTGAACGTGAGCAACGGAACCGGCGTGTAATTCACGCCAGCTGTAATAGCATACGGATTTCGCTGACGGTTATCCCGGCCAAACAGGGCCACCTCCTCGCCGTAGTACTGCTCATACGTAAGCTTACCGCCCAGGTGCGGCAGAGACGGTAACCAGTATTGCGCCCGGAGATCCCAACCGTTAGCCGGGCGTTCCTCATAGTCCTCAAGGTCCGGTGAGTTTTTCCAGTTTGTAAGGCGAGAGTAGGTGTTGAAGCCTAACTTCAGGTAATCACGCCAGTACTCCCCCCCAAGTCCCAGGCGAGCATGATCGCGGGACAGGTCGTAATCAAGGAAGGTATTCGCACCCAGCATCCAGTCACCGGCAAACCAGCGGTAACCTACCCCCAGATTAGACTGGGTCCGGTCATCGGTACGGTGGATACTGCTTTGGGTAAAGACAAGACTGTCCTTTTGTTCGTACAAAGGGACAAGCAAGTCCAGCTGTGATTTTTTAAGAGAAAAGTTCTTGCTGGTATCCAGCTGTACGCGGGCAGTCCCGAAACGGCTCAACCAACGCTGAATTTCACTGCTGGCCGCGCCGGACGCCATCCCTCGGACCATTGAGGATGCGGCATCGCCGCCAGCATCGCTTGCCAGAAAACTCCCGGCCTGTGAGGCATATCCTGCAACTTTCTGTGTCTGCATATCCGCGTTACTCTGACTGGAAACTGACGCAGCAGATGCATCATCCCAACGCACTTCAGGTAGCGGTACCAGCGGAACGTCAAGGTCGTCTCCCGACTGCAAGTGGTCAAAACCCCGCGCGAAGGTACGGAACTGGTTCAGTCTGCGCAGTGCTTCCATCGACATATTGTGTTTTTTCGCAACAGTGGCAGCGCTCTCCCCTTCTGCGAGCGTGTATACCCGGGTTTGCAGCTCATCCATCGCCTGGCTCTGCAAAAATCGACCCTCGCTTCCGGCACCGGCAATCGCTGGGGTAAAGGCCACTGAGAGGGGAAAGACAACCTGAATACTTATATTCAACCAGGCAAGAAGTCGCATCCGGCGCGACACATGCTCAATATGTGATATCTTCACAAAATGATCCTATTAAATATAACCAGCTAAAAGCTGGATAATTAGCCATGTGAAAAAATGACGCTAAAAATTACAGTAACCAAATACATTTCGGGCTAAACATGCATTAAAAAGCGGTGTTTATCCCTACTACCCACACCCATTTATTTACTTGCATTCACAATATTCCTTTTAAGTTAATCGGAAAATCTCCGTGCCCCTGCGGGGCTTAAAGCCGGAGTAATCTACTGAATAATCCAAAAGGTAACTTTCAAAAAACGCCACGGCAGGGAATAAAATCGTTTTTCTTGCAATGAGCGTTTTTTGAAAGAAATAAAAAGGGTGAGATGGCACCGTTCTCAACGTCAATTCAACGCATCAACGCACGCGCGAAATGACGCAATCGACTCTTATTAAAGACAGGTATGTCTATGAAAGCCAACCGCTTATCCGTTAGAGAGCAAAGCCAATTGATTTCTGCCTTGAGAAACATCGCTGGCACAGATCACATTCCTAAAAAAGATTTGAAAACACTAAAAAAAATCCTCAGCAAACTGGACAATATTAAAATCACGCAGCTTTCACCGGTTTCGATAAGTGAAAAAATTGGTGCTAGCTTTAATCCTTGTCATTCTGAGCAGGTTGAAACCCTCATTACGCATACCCTTGTGAAGCTTGGCGATAAGGGGCCGGAAATGTTCGGCAAGGAAAATGATAGCGGCGAATAATTGATAAAACGAAATACTCCGAAGCCGGAGTCAGCAATTATGCTAAAAGCATGGGCAGCAGAATATCGATACTGATTTTCAGCACGTCAGAATGAATGATGCCTTTACGCATCATATGGCTACCGGGACCTGAGCTAAGAAACATTTCGGTCCCTTCTCATCTCCGCAACTTTACTTACCCTTTCAATTTCGCCGCCTGGCCTGTCACCGCTCCCCACACCCGCTCAAATTAAAGGTATAATCCTCCCATTATCAACAAGCCCAGAAACGAACATGACAAAACTCACCCTACAGGAGCAGATGCTGAAAGCAGGTCTGGTCTCCAGCAAAAAAATGGCCAAGGTGCAGCGCACCGCCAAGAAGTCCCGCGTTCAGGCTCGAGAAGCCCGTGAAGCGGTGGAAGAGAACAAAAAAGCGCAGATCGAGCGTGACAAGCAGCTGAGCGAACAGCAGAAGCAGGCGGCGCTGTCAAAAGAGTACAAAGCGCAGGTGAAGCAGCTTATCGAGATGAACCGCATCGTCGTGGCGAAAGGCAACATTGAGTTCAACTTCACCGACGGCAGCCTGATTAAAAAAATCACCGTCAACAGGATCACTCAGGATCAGCTCATTAACGGCCGCCTTGCCATTGCCCGCCTGGTCACGGATGCGAACGCCGAAGGGGAATACGCCATCATTCCGGCCACCGTAGCGGATAAAATTGCCCAGCGTGATGCCGCCAGTATTATTCTGCACAACGTGCTGAGCCAGGAAGCGCAGGATGAAGACGATCCGTATGCCGACTTCAAAATCCCTGACGATTTGATGTGGTAATCAGGCAAGCTTCCACGCTGCTTTGCCGGATGACGGCATAAATGTCTTATCCGGCCTACGACATCAACAATTCTCGTAGGCCTGATGAGCAAAATGCCATCAGGCAATTTCCACATACTCAGAACGGACTGGCGTTCACGGCGTGGATTGCCTCTCCGCTGACGGGATGGGCGAAATGCAGTTCGCTGGCATGGAGCATCAGGCGCGGCGTCTTCTCCAGGCCCGGCAGATCGAGGCCACCGTATAAGTCACAGCCCGCAATCGGGTGGCCGAGCTGCTGACAGTGAATGCGCAACTGATGCGTCCGTCCGGTTTCCGGCATCAGTTCAACGCGCGTTAAGGCCACTTCCCCCTGATAAAGGCGCTCTGACACCCGATAGCGGGAACGTGCAGGCTTGCCGTTAACCGGGCATATCGCCATTCGCGGGAACAGCGCCGGATCTTTCGCTATCGGCGCGTCGATAATGCCTTCGTCTTTCTCCACGTGCCCGCAAAGCAGCGCGGTATAACCTTTCGTGACTGAACGCGCACTGAACTGCTGGCAAAGTGCTGCATTAATCGCTTTATTGCGGGCCACGACCATCAGCCCGGAAGTGCCGAAATCCAGGCGATGCACCAGCGTGCAGCCGGGATAACGCTGCACCAGCCGATGATGCACCGAATCCAGATTAAGCGGATTTTTCCCCGACAGGCTCAGCAGTCCGCTGGGCTTGCCGATCAGCAGCAGATGATCGTCCTGATACAGGATCTCAATCGTGTCATAGCACGGCGGCGCAATAAAGGTATCGATAATCGGGGACATCGGACGATCCGCAGAAAAAGAGGTGTGGATGATACCGCATTCCCTCCCGACTGACGACCTGCGCCGACCCCGGCATCCGACACTACGACGGCCCTGCCGGTGGCTGGGGTGCGCTGAAGGCCACCACCATTGCGGTACGCATGCAAATAGACACTTTCGGCGCGCCCGCTACGCTGTTGCGCCCAAAAGAGATCCGCACACTTTAACCGTGCCCGGCGGCGCTTCGCTTGCGCGGACATTACCGAGTGGCGGCTTTACCTTACCCGACCTACGTGCAGACCAGGCACAGGCCGCCGCCGGGCATCACCTGTAGCCTCATGAACAGGCAACGGCCACAACTATTCTGCCTGCAGCACACCGTCATCGCTTTTCTACGGTTGACTTATTTCGTAGAAATTGTACTTTTCAGGACATGAAGAAAATCCTGATTATCGTCCCCGATGGCGGCATGCTGTTCGAATCCGCCGGTATTGCCGACATTCTGATGCAGGCCAATCGTCTGCATCCGGAAGGCCCGCTGCGTCCTTGCTACCAGGTGGCACTCGCCACCACCCAGCCGCACCAGGTTATTCACGGCCAGTCTGGTCTGAATCTGCTGGCGGACCATCGTCTGCATGAGCTCGATCCACGCGAGCCTTTCGATACCATCATGATTACCGGCAGAGGTCAGAGCGAGCTGGAAGCCATTGCCGTTATAGACTGGCTGCACCTTGCTGCACCTCACGCCCGGCGCATTGCCTCCGTGTGCGGCGGCGCTTTGCTGCTTGCGCAGGCGGGTTTGCTCAACGGCAAACAGGCCACCACGCACTGGCGGCTGCTGGACGAGCTGAAAAACGACTATCCGCAGGTGAGCGTCGAAGCCGGGCCGCTTTATGTGCAGGATGGCGATGTGTGGACGTCCGGCGGCGTCAGCTCCGGGTTTGATCTGACCCTGGCGCTGGTTGAGGAGGATTATGGCTTTACCCTCGCCAGGGACGTTGCCCAGGATATGGTGATGTACCTCAACCGCCCCGGCGGCCAGCTTCAGTTCAGCCGCTATAAGCTCCCACAAAACAGCGGATCCGGCCCGCTCAGTGAGCTGCTGGCGTGGCTCCCTGACAACCTCAGCGCCGATCTTTGCGTCGAAAACCTCGCTGAAAGAGCAGCAATGAGTCCGCGAAACTTTACGCGCGTGTTCACTCGTGAAACCGGTGTTTCTCCCGCACGGTACGTAGCAGAAGCACGCCTGACCGCCGCCCGCCAGCGGCTGGAACAAACCCGGGAAACGCTGGAGACCATCGCCCAGCAAACCGGGTTCGGCACCAGCGTTAACCTGCGTCGCCTGTTTGAAAAACAGCTGCACCTGACGCCCGGCGAATATCGCCAGCGTTTTCACTGCCGTAAAATGGCGTAATATGATCCATTTTTGTCATTTACGCCAAATCCACACCGACCTACAGTAACGCCATAGACAACAAAGAAGGAGTTGATCATGGTTAAGGTCGGTATTAACGGTTTCGGTCGTATCGGGCGCAACGTGCTGCGGGCAGCGCTGGGCAATCCCAATCTGGAGATTGTCGCTATCAACGATCTGACGGACAGCAAAACGCTGGCACATTTGCTGAAATACGATTCGCTGCTCGGCACGCTGCCGGTGAGCGTGGAAGCCGCCGAAGGCCAGCTTCACGTTGACGGTAAATCCATCACCGTCTTCAGCGAACGCGATCCGGCGAATATTCCATGGCGGGATGCAGGTGTCGATATTGTGATTGAAGCGACAGGCTTCTTCACCGACCGTGAAAAGGCGGCGGTGCACATTGAACACGGCGGCGCGAAACGCGTGATCATTTCGGCACCGGGTAAAAATGACGATCTGACCGTTGTGATGGGCGTGAATGACGGACTTTACGATCCTAAAAAACACTATGTCGTCAGCAACGGCAGCTGCACCACCAACGGTCTGGCCCCGGCTGCACAGGTGCTGCATCAGCAGTTCGGCATTAAGCACGGCCTGATGAATACCACCCATGCCTACACCAACAGCCAGGCGCTGCACGATCAGCCGGAGAAAGACTTGCGTGGTGCCCGGGCCGCGGCGCTCTCCATCGTGCCCTACTCCAGCGGCGCGGCAAAAGCCCTCGGCAAAGTCATCCCGGAGCTCGACGGACGCATGACGGGCTATTCCCTGCGCGTGCCGGTACCGGTCGTGTCGATTGTCGATCTGACGGTCACGCTTGAGCGCGACGTTACCGCCGAAGAGGTCAATAACGCCTTCCGACAGGCGGCCGCTTCCGGCCCGCTGAAAGGGATCCTCGGCTACAGCGACGAGCCGCTGGTTTCCAGCGATTATCAGGGCGACCCGCGCTCTTCAATTATTGATGGCCTTTCGACGCTGGTGATAGGCGGTAATATGGTGAAAATCCTCGCCTGGTACGACAACGAATGGGGCTTCTCAAATCGTCTGGTTGACCTCGCGCGACTGATGGCAAAACGCGAACAATAATTCATTCAATCAATGACTCCCGGATTCATCGGGGGTCATATCTATTATTCCCCTCTCTTTCCCTGCTCAGCACGTTCCGCTCATCGCTTTGCGGCTTCGCTTATAAATCAAACCGATGCGCTTAAATATCCGCTTGAACAGCATTGTATTGTTAATCAGGCTATGTAAAATCATCCCATCCGTGCTAAACACTTGTTAACTCTTTAGTGAAATCCCGGGTCAGATGTTTTTCGCTCGGTGACTGGCTTCCCTGTGCGTGTTCTACGCCTTAAGTCATCCCTCGTGGTAAGCGGCGCTCTGGCCAATGGGCATCATTCGATTTGCAGGGAACATAATGAAATTGCGAAATGTATTGCCTCTTCTGGTCGTGACCGTGCTGGTCGGCTGCAAAGCGCCTGCGCCGAAAATGACGGACGACACGCTGGTCACCAGTCAGGTTAACGGCGTCACGCTTACCCACCGCTATATTGTCTCTACTCCGACGGAGTTCACGCCGGTGAACGCCAGCTATCGGGCTCTGTACGCCGGTTCTCTGATGAGTACTCCAGACTTTGGCGGCAAGGTATTGGGTCAGCTTGAAAACGGCAAAACCTACACCGTGCTTGGCACCGTGGAGCACAGCTGGCTGGCGATTGCCGAAGAGGATAAGCCTGAACTTATCGGCTACGTACCGCCCCGCGCGCTGGTGAAAAGCGAGCTTTATGCGCAAACGCTGAAAAAAGATCGCCCTCGCGTCCGCCGGGCCGGTAGCAAAAAAACCACCTGCGTGAACGTCGACAGCAACAGTAAAGCCTGTCAGAACGCAGACAGCGGCACCTGGATAATCAACTGATCGGTTTGCTCGTTCATCCGTTTTAAGAGGCAGGAAGGAAATCTATGAAACTCTGGCTTTCGGGTGTGGCCTTACTGCTGGCCTCTTCGGCCGTTTGCGCCGGGAACTACCGTTTTGTCCAGTCACCGTCGCAAAAGCTCGATATCTGGATCGATAATATCAAAAGCAATTCGCCGCAGAGCTGGTGTGCAAAAGAGCTGCCGCTGCGCATCGTCGCCAACGGCGATCAAAACCCGGCGATCCTCGACGGGTTTATGCCCCGGCTGGGTGCCCTGCTGGAAAGCCAGTGTTCAGCGCTTTCGCGCGTTCACTGGCGAATGGAAGATCCGCAGGGTGCCACCCTCGCCTTTGGCACCGCCGACCGCGCAAGCGACTGGGATGTGAAAGTCACCCCGGTGAATGCCGATGATGTGGCGTCCCCCCTGCCAGCCAGCGACAAATCAGTGCCTGCCGACCGAACGCCGTGGCAGGAATTCACTCTCCAGGACGGCTGCCGCCTGCGTACTTTCTGGTCTGCCGCCGCGGGCACATCTGCACTCTTTATTCCAGAGGGCAAATGTGAAAAAGGCGGCTGGCTGAGCGGGCGCAGCGAAATTATCCAGCGGGGGCGCAACGGCGAACAGCGCCTGCCAATGACCTTCGTCCATGGCTTCCCGGTGAGCGGCCTGCGTGACGGCGTCAACGCCGACAGCCTGCTTATCACCACCCTCAACAATGAACGTATGGTCGTCAGCAACGAACAGGCGCCGCAAAGCTGGATGATCCTGCCCTATAAGCCCGCCCTGAACGCCTGGGCAGCCAGCGGAACCATAGCCGTGAAGGTACCGCGCGAAATGGCAATGGATGAAGCGAGTCTGCAAACCCAGCTCAATCAGGTGCGCAAAGCCTGGGCCAGCTGGATTACGCCGAATGCGCCAATGAACCTGCTGCTTATCGATTCGTTGCAAACCCAACTGCGCGATCCGGCAGTCGGCGCGTGGCGGACCCAGAATTAATGTTGTCATTTAACAAGCTGAGATCCAAAGCATGACAGACAACGATTTCACCCAGCGGCCCCCTGATGCTCTGCCACTGGGTTACCGTTTTGAAGAGTTTGAGATTCAGGATGTCCTCGACGCCGGCAATGACAACATCGTCTACCGGGCGCAGGATCATCAGCTGGAACGTCAGGTTGCCATTCGCGAATTTCTGCCGCGCACGCTGACGGTTCGCAGCGAAAGCCAGCGCCTGGTGCCGCGCAGCAAGCAGGATCAATCTGCTTTCCTCGCCGGGCTCGACGGTTTTATTCATGAGGCACGACAGCTGGCGCGGCTTAATCACCCGAACGTAGTGCAGATTCTGCGCTTCTGGACGTATAACGAAACCGCCTATGCGGCCACGCCCGTTTACAGTGGCATGACCCTGTCGGACCTGTTGCAGCACTATCCTGAACGCATCAACGAAGCCTGGATCCGCCGGATGCTTCCGATGCTTTGCGGTGCGCTCGCCGCGCTGCATGACAAAGGGTTTATTCACTGTCGCCTGTCGCTGAACAGTATCCAGATTCAGGATAACGGCCTGCCGCTGCTGCTGGAGTTTGGCGCGCTGCGCCAGACGGGTGAAAACGGTGAGGTGAACAAGACGCTGCTCCATCCGGGCTTCACGCCGCTGGAGCAATATTCTGACGATGCCGACAATCCGCCAGGCCCATGGACCGATATCTACTCGCTCGGCGCGATTCTTTACACGCTTATTACCGGCGCACGACCGCCCACCAGCGTCACACGAAGCATTCAGGACAACTGCATACCGCTGACGGAAAGCCAGCCGGAAGGGTATTCGCCTGAGCTGTTGCAGGCCATCGATCGCACGCTGGCGCTTCGGCCTGAAGAAAGACCGCAGAGCATCGAAGCATTCACCCGCCTCGCCGGAATTGTCCTGAACGACACCGGGATGTCGCAGCCTGTCCATCAGACGGGATCGATGCTGATACCGGTCGAACAGAATGAACCCGAAGAGCCCGCCGCCCAGCCGTGGTGGAAAGCGCATCGTATCGCGCTGCAAACCGCAGCTGGCGTACTGGTTGGTCTGATTGCGGGTGCGCTGCTGTTCGGTCGAAGCACCTCGACGCCGGTAGCGCAAAGCGCGTCAACATCAGGCAAAACGGCAACGGTGACGTCCGCAACAAAACCGGCAGCCGCAGCATCTGCTCTTACCCGCGTCTATCTCCGCGTGAACGAAGGGGATGAGCTGGAGGTCAACGGCAAAGCGCAGAAATTGCCGACGCCGGTTAACGGCTACGCTACCGTACAGCTGACGCCGGGTCAGTATGAGATAACGCTTCGCAACGGCGAACAGTCCCGCAGCGCCACGATAACCGTCGATAAGCCGGGAACGTGGCTGCTGGATCCGCAGCCATAAGTTCAGCAGGATTCATGTAGGCCCGGCAAGCGCAACGCCGCCGGGCAATCCATCAAGGGAATACCGTCGCCGTCGGCAGCACCCGACCATCGAAACGGTTAAGCGCGAGATACAGCCCCGCCGTGCCAAACCAGCCAATAATCCACGACACGTCATTTCCCGCAAACAGCCAGGTCAGCGCCCCGTGGAACAATGGGTTTTCGATAAACGGCAACTGAATCAGCACGCCCGTAATGTAAACGCCAATGCCCACTGTGTTCCAGTAACCGTAGCGGCCTTTCGGATCGAACAGCGCCGGAATATCCATCGCCTGGCGGGAAATCAGATAATAATCACACAGGCTGATGGCGCTCCATGGCACGAAGAAGGCCAGCAGGAACAGCAGGAAATGGGTGAAGTTTTTCAGGAATGCCGGTTCGCTCAGCAGCGCAATCACGCAGGAAATCGCGACCATCAGCACCACAAAAATCACGCGGTAAGTCTGACTGAGCGTCACCTGCTGACGGAAGCCCGAGACGATGGTCGTGAGCGACATAAAGCTGCCGTAGGCGTTGAGCGTTGTGAAGGTAATTTTGCCAAAGCAGATGGCGAAATAGATAACCATCGCCATAGTCTCGTTTTTGCCAAGCCCGACGATATAGCTCACTTCGTGCCCCGGGAATGCGCTTCCTGCAATCGCGGCAGCGATCACCCCAAGCGTCATCGACGCCTGAGTACCTAGCACCGTGCCGCTGAACACGGCAAAGAACGTTTTTTTGCCAGAAACGTTGCGCGGCAGATAGCGGGAGTAATCGGACACATAAGGACAGAAAGCGATTTGCCACGATGACGACAGCGACACCGCCAGCAGGAAGTTCGGCAGCGTAAAGTGGTTGTTCTGTGCCAGAGACGTGAAATCTGCCGCCATCAACAGCGACGCAAACAGCCAGGCGAACGCCAGCACGCCGACGATACTTGCCACTTTGCCAAGCTTGTGGATGACCTTATAGCCCAGCACGGCAATGACGATAATGATCGCGCTGAATATAATCATCCCGGATTCGTTGCTGACCGACAGCAGCCTTGCCATCGCCTGCCCCGCCAGCACCGTACCGCTGGCAGAAAAGCCCACGTACATCACGCAGACCAGCGCCAGGGGGATAACCGCACCAAACACGCCAAACTGCGCGCGACTGATGATCATCTGCGGCAGGCCCAGACGCGGCCCCTGCAACGCGTGCAGCGACATCACCGCCGCGCCGAGAATTTGCCCAACCAGCAGGCCAATCAGTGACCACACCACGTCGCCGCCGAGCACCACCGCCAGCGCGCCGGTAACGATGGCCGTTATCTGCAAATTGCCGCCAAACCAGAGCGTGAACTGGCTGAAGACGTGGCCGTGCCGCTCACTGTCCGGGATGTAATCAATAGAACGAGTCTCGGTGATGCGCCCTTTACTGCTGCCTGCCCGTTCGTCCGTCGTTGAGGTCGGTGTGAATGAAGACATAGATGCCTCGCTAAAATCCCGGTTGATGGTGTTTGAGAGTGGAGACGGCCTTGCCGATTTCCGGCGCCAGCCAGCGGTCGTCCTGCCAGGTAGCCACGGTTTCACGCAGCAGCGCCAGGCTCTTACGCGTGCCAGGTGCCAGCTTGTGTTCACCGTGGAAATCCAGCGCCTGGGCCGCCAGCAGGTATTCGATGCCGAGAATGTGATACAGATTCGCCAGCAGGCGTTGCAGCTTCAGCGCGCTGCCGGTGCCGAGGCTCAGGTGATCTTCCTGCAGGCCCGACGTCACGAAGTTGTCCAGCACCGCAGGCTGCGCCAGCTGCTTATTTTCACCGCACAGCGAAGCTGCCACGTACTGGGCAATCATCATTCCTGAGTTCACGCCGGGCTTCGCCACCAGAAACGCCGGCAGGCCGCTCACCAGCGGGTTTACCAGCCGATCCAGACGACGTTCGGCCATACTGCCGATCTCCGCCATCGCAATCGCCAGCAGATCGCAGGCCATCGCCACCGATTCACCATGTGGGTTCGCCTGTGACACCACTCGCCAGTTTTCCGGCGTGCCGAGAACCAGAGGATTATCGGTACAGGCATTAAGCTCGGTTTCAACCTGTACGCGGGCATGGTCAAACTGATCGCGGCAGGCGCCATGCACCTGAGGCATGGAG
The DNA here is from genome assembly GCA_002470465.1 of Pluralibacter sp. UBA7423. Classification (GTDB taxonomy): domain Bacteria; phylum Pseudomonadota; class Gammaproteobacteria; order Enterobacterales; family Enterobacteriaceae; genus Scandinavium. The sequence goes on along the minus strand of DKMD01000025.1, from coordinate 147,322 downwards.
CGCAGGCTGAGCGCATCCTGAGTACGTACGCCGACGCTTTCCGCCAGCAGTGGGCTGTCGGCGAGCAGATGACGTAACCTTGCGCCGCTGTGCTGAATGCCAGGGCTTGCCTTCAGCGCGAGGATCTCTTCATCGAAGGCCACAAGCTGCCCGCGCAGGGCTTCAAAACTCATCGCACCGGTAACGTCAGCCCAGTCCAGCAGACGCTGCGCGTCATCCAGCGCCAGACAGGCCATGCCGGTCATGCACGGCGTACCGTTGACCAGGCTTAACCCCTCTTTTGCGCCAGGATTAATCGGCTTCAGCCCGGCTTCTGCCAGCGCCCGTTGCGCCGGGATTTTTTCTCCACGCCAAAGCACCTCGCCCACGCCCATCAGCGCGAGGCCGATATGCGCCATGTGCGACAGGTAGCCGACAGAACCCTGCGAGGGCACCTGCGGGGTGATCTGCTGATTGAGGAACGCCAGCAGCTGGTCGACGATAGCCAGCGAAATCCCCGATTTGCCGTGGCTGTAGTTCGCCACCGCGGCGCACATAATGGCGCGGGTCTGCGCCTCATCGAGCAGTTCGCCCACGCCGCAGGCATGGCTCAGCAGCGTATTGCGGGAAAGCTGTCCAAGCTGGTCTTCCGGCAGGCTGATATTGCACAGTGCGCCCAGTCCGGTGTTGACGCCATAGGCCACGTGGCCTGAAGAGACAATCAAATCGACAATTCTGCGGCCCTGCGCAATGCGCTCCCGGGCACGGTTGCTCAGCGTTAAAGTCGCTTTACCCCGCGCCACGCTCGCCACATCCTGCCAGCGTAACGGCCTATCGCCCCACTCTACCGTTGCGTTCACAGCGACTGTTCCTTCTGATAGTGGCTGGAGATAAACTGGCGGAAGCGCGGCGAGCCCTGCTCGCCAAACAGCTCATCCGGCGAACCTTCACAGTCGATATTGCCCTGATGCATGAACACCACGCGGTTAGAAACGTGACGGGCGAAGCCCAGTTCATGGGTTACGACCAGCATCGTGCGGCCCTCTTCTGCCAGGCTGCGCATCACCTTAAGCACTTCGCCCACCAGTTCCGGATCCAACGCCGACGTTGGTTCATCAAACAGCATCACTTCCGGATCCATCGCCAGCGCACGGGCGATCGCTACGCGCTGCTGCTGCCCGCCGGAGAGCTGCGCAGGGTAATAATCTTTGCGGTTCAGCAGGCCAACGCGATCGAGCAGCTGTTCCGCCTGCTCAATGCATTCACGCTTGTTACGTTTAAGGACGTAGTGCGGCCCTTCAATCACGTTCTGCAATACCGTCATGTGTGACCAGAGGTTGAAGCTCTGGAAGACCATGCCGAGGCGCGAACGCAGGTGCTCAATCTGCTTTGGATTTGCCGCCAGCCGGTGCCCGCGCGCATGCTGCTTCATTTCGATGGTTTCGCCGCCCACGCTCACCACGCCCGCGTCCGGCGTTTCGAGCAGGTTAATGCAGCGCAGTAGCGTACTTTTCCCCGAACCGCTGGCCCCGAGAATGGAGATCACATCGCCCTTGCGGGCCTCAATCGAGATGCCTTTCAGCACCTCCAACTGGTCAAAGGACTTCTGAATACCGCTGACCGACAGGGTGACGGGACGCAAATCTTGCATGTTATTCTCCTTTGGTCGCAGGCTTCAGCGCGAGGGTGCGCGAACTCTGGCGGGTATGCGGCGTAAGGCGGCGCTCAAGCCACGTATAGAGCTGAACGATAATAAAGTTGAGGATCAGGTAGATGGCCGCAGCGCAGAGAAACACCTCCATGGTGCGGTAGGTGCGCTGAATAATCTGCTGCGCGACGCCGGTAACGTCCCAGACGGTGACGAGGCTCGCCAGCGCCGTCGACTTCACCAGCAGAATCGCTTCGGTAGAGTACGCCGGAAGCGCATAGCGCAGCATCACCGGAGCGATAATCCGTCGTAGCAGCAGCCAGCGTGACATGCCGCAGGCACGCCCGGCCTCAATTTGCCCGACGGGGATCGCCAGCAGGCCACCGCGCAGAATCTCAGCGGTGTACGCCGCCGTACAGAGCGAAAGCGCCAGCACTGCACAAATAAAGGGTTCGCGCAGCAGCGGCCACATAAAGCTGTGGCGGATCACGCCAAACTGCCCAAGGCCGTAATAAACCAGAAACAGCTGAATCATCAGCGGCGAGCCGCGAAACACCAGAATGTAGCCGCGGGCAAAGCCGCTCAGCGCACGCCATGAGCTCATCCGCATCGCCAGAATGCCCAGCGCCAGCAGGCCGCCCAGCAGAAAGGAGCAGATAAACAGCCCGAGCGTCACCGGCAGCGCGGCGCTCAGTTTCAGGAAGGTGTCGCTGAGAAAAGCCAGATCGATAGCCATATGCGCTCCTTAAGCCTGGGCCACGGTGCGGCGCTGCCAGGCACGGTTCAGCCGGGTTTCCGCTTTCATAAACGCCCGGTTCGACAGCAGGGTCAGCAGCAAATAGCAGCCGCCGCCAATCAGATAGAACAGGAAGTAGTCGCGGGTCGATCCTGCCGCAATCTGGCTCGCGCGCATCAGCTCGACGATACCGGTCACCGATACCAGCGCGGAGTCCTTCAGGCTCATCTGCCAGACGTTCGACAGCCCCGGTAATGCGTAGCGGAAAATCTGCGGCAGCATCACACGCTGGAGAATGCGCCAGCGTGGCATGCCAATGGCCTGCGCCGCCTCCACTTCGCCAGGAGACAACGCAAGGCGCGCTGCACGGTACACTTCTGCCTGGTAAGAGGCCGAAATCAGGCCAATAGCCAGCGCACCAATCAGAAACGGCGGCACTTCGATAAAGCCGTCGGCGCCAAACATCTGGCCAATCAGCGACACCAGCCCGGATCCGCCGAAATAGAACAGATAGATAATCAGCAGCTCAGGAATACCGCGAAATACCACCGAATAGGCCGCGCCAAGCCAGCGGGCCGACGTGTGCGATGACAGTTTGGCGGAGGCAATCACTCCCCCCACTACCGCACCCACCAGCAGCGCGGCAAGGGAGAGCAACAGCGTGGTCAGCGTAGCGCTGAGGATGAGTCTTCCCCAGCCGTCGTCGCCCAGACCTAACAGATTCAGCATGAGAAACCTCGCTTATGGCGTGACGTCGGCTTTAAACCATTTTTCGCTCAGCTTTTTCACCGTGCCGTCGGCAAGCGCAGCCTTGATCGCAGCATCCAGTTTCGCTTTCAGATCAGCGTCCGCCGGGCGCAGGCCCATCGCTTCGCCTTCACCCCAGATGGGCCCCGCCAGCTGCGGGCCGCTGAAGGTCAGATTGCTGTTTTCCGGACGGGCGAGCGTGGAGTTGGCGAAGGTGATGTCGTCAAAGACCGCATCAATGCGTTCGGACTGCAAATCCAGAATCGCATCGGCAGAGCTGTTGTATTCGCGAATGTCCGCCACGTCTTTGAAGTACTTGTCGATAAACGGCGTGTAGACCGTTCCGGAGGCGATACCGATGGTTTTGCCCTTCAGCGCAGCCTTCAGTGGCGCAATAGCTGCCTGAATCTCTTTTTCGTCATCGTGCAGCTTGATGGCTGGCGCAGGCGGCAGCAGGTTGCCCTTCACGGTGATAAACGAAGCAGGCGTACTGGCGTAAGGCACGGTGAAGCTGACTACCTTTTTACGCTCAGGCGTGATCACAATCGCATCCATGATCACGTCATATTTGCCCGCATTCAGCCCGGCAATCATGCCATCCCAGTTCTGTACCACCAGCTTGCACTGGATGCCCATTCGCTTGCAGAGATTTTCCATCAGCTCTGGCTCAAAACCGCTCAGCTTGCCGCCCGGCAGCGTCAGGTTCCACGGCTCATACCCGCCTTCGGTGGCGATGGTTATCGAGCTCCACTCCTTCGCCTGTACGGCTGTGGCGCTCAGCAATAGCCCTGAAAGCAGAGTGGTCAGACAGATCCCGCGAAATGTGGTGCGCTGCTTCATGATGATTCTCCTGATTTCATTAGCGTGTTTGATGCTGTGCGGCACGGCGTGCAACAGATGACAGAACATGTATATACAACCATTGACTTTTCATCACACTCGCCGAATGATGGATTTGTGAGCCATGTTGTAAATAATTTGTAATCAAAATGAATATCAAATGTGGCATTAAAACAGCTTAATGCGCAGAAAACCAGGGAGTTAGCCTCATGATTTTCCCCTTCAGTTTTGACACGCTGCCGGTGAGTCGCTGGAAGAATGGCGGCGGAGAAACCCGCGAAATCATCAAAGTCCCCTCTCCCGATGCGCCGTTTCTCTGGCGGGCAAGCCTGGCAACTTTGAACGCGGACGGTCCTTTTTCGTTGTTCGAGGGTGTGGATCGGGTCATCATGCTGCTGGAAGGCGGGCCGCTGTGGCTACGCGGTAATGAGATCAATCATCAGCTTGAGCGCTGGCAGCCGTGGGCGTTTGCCGGAGAGTGGCCGTTAAGGTCGGAAGGGATCGCGGGCGCGGGGCTGGATTTCAACATCATGACCCGGCGCGGCCGGGCCTCTGCCTCCGTTCAGGTTGTCAGCTCGGCGCATCCCCCCGCTCAGGAAGGTGTGGCGTTTGTGCTTCAGGGAACATGGGAACTCGCCGGAAAACAGTGCCATACACGAAGCGGCATCGCATGGCAGGGCGACTGTCCAGGCATCGTTTTGCCGTGTTCCGACGATGCACTGCTGTTACTGGCTGAGATCAGCATCTTATAACCCTTTGTCTTTCCAGATATTTATAAGGCCGAATGTGATCCCGTTTGCAATATACATCAAGTTGTATAGACAAGCCTATACATCATCGCTTTTATTGTTACATATTCATAACAAACGCTCCGGCGTTTACCGATCACCGACACTGACTCAGGAAGGACTGCCATGACCACGCCTCAGACTACTGCTCTCTCCCGTACGGTTCGCGCCCCTCACGGCGACAAACTGCACTGCGCCAACTGGCTGATTGAAGCCGCTTACCGCATGATTCAGAACAACCTCGATCCGGACGTGGCCGAACGCCCGGAAGATCTGGTGGTGTACGGCGGGATTGGCAAGGCCGCACGCAACTGGGAATGCTTCGAGCAGATCCTGCGTTCGCTCGAAGCTCTGCACCCTGAAGAGACGCTGGTGGTTCAGTCCGGTAAGCCGGTCGCGGTATTCCGCACCCACGCCGACGCCCCGCGCGTGCTGCTGGCGAACGCCAATATCGTGCCGCACTGGGCCAACTGGGATCACTTCCACGAACTCGATAAAGCCGGGCTGATGATGTACGGCCAGATGACCGCGGGCTCCTGGATATACATCGGCGCACAAGGCATCGTACAGGGCACCTACGAAACCTTCGCCGAGGCGGGACGTCAGCACTATAACGGCGATCTGAGCGGTAAATGGATCCTCACCGCCGGACTGGGCGGCATGGGCGGCGCGCAGCCGCTGGCGGGCGTTCTGGCGGGCGCATCGGTGCTGGCAATTGAGTGCCAGGAGTCGCGTATCGACTTCCGCATTCGGACCCGCTACGTCGACTACAAAGCAACGAATCTCGATCAGGCCCTGGCGTTGATTGCTGATGCGACGGCGAAGAAGAAAGCCATTTCCGTCGGCCTGCTCGGCAACGCCGCAGAAATCCTGCCGGAGCTGGTGAAGCGTGCGCAGGCAGGCGGTATGCGTCCGGACATCGTCACCGATCAGACCTCTGCCCATGACCCGATTAACGGTTATTTACCGGCAGGCTGGAGCGTGACGCGCTGGCTTGATGAGCGGGAAACGCAGCCGAAGGCCGTGGAAAAAGCCGCCCGCGCCTCGATGGCGGTACACGTTCAGGCGATGCTCGATTTCCATCATATGGGCGTGCCAACCGTCGATTACGGCAACAACATTCGCCAGGTGGCGCTTGAGGAAGGCGTGAAAAATGCCTTCGATTTCCCGGGCTTTGTGCCCGCCTACATTCGCCCGCTGTTCTGCGAGGGCAAAGGCCCGTTCCGCTGGGTGGCGCTTTCCGGCGATGAAGAAGATATTCGTAAAACCGACGCCAAACTGAAGGAGCTGTTCCCGGATAACGCCCACCTGCACCGCTGGCTGGATATGGCGCAGGAGCGCATCGCCTTCCAGGGCTTACCGGCGCGTATCTGCTGGCTTGGCCTCGGCGAACGCCATCTGGCCGGGCTGGCGTTTAACGAAATGGTGCGCAACGGCGAGCTGAAAGCGCCAATTGTGATTGGCCGCGATCACCTCGACTGCGGCTCCGTCGCCTCACCCAACCGCGAAACAGAATCGATGCGCGACGGGTCTGATGCCGTATCCGACTGGCCGCTGCTGAATGCCCTGCTCAACACCGCTGGCGGCGCAACCTGGGTCAGCCTGCATCACGGCGGCGGCGTTGGCATGGGCTTCTCACAGCACGCCGGGGTGGTGATTGTCTGTGATGGCACACCGGAAGCCGACAAGCGCCTGGCGCGCGTACTGTGGAACGACCCGGCAACGGGCGTGATGCGCCATGCCGATGCCGGATACGAGCAGGCCATTGAGTGCGCGAAAAAGCATGAGCTTAATCTGCCGATGATGCGTTAGGGGGAAGTTGGCCGGGTGGCGCTACGCTTATCCGGCCTACAAACGGCAAACCCCGTAGGCCCGGTCAGGCGCAGCCGCCACCGGGCAATGCCCATGCAAACGGGCGGAAAGGATTACTTAAACAGACGCACCTTCACCGACTTGCCTTTGATTTTGCCCTGCTGGAGCTGCTTCCAGGCATGGCGGGCTACGCTTTGTTTCACCGCGACAAACGCGTGAATCGGGTGAATGTCGATTTTGCCGATGTCGGCCCCGTCTAAGCCCATATCACCGGTTAACGCCCCCAGAATATCGCCCGGACGCATTTTGGCTTTTTTACCGCCGTCGATGCACAGCGTCGCCATTGTGGCTTCCAGCGGCGCAACGGTGATGCCCGCAGGCGGCTGCTGCCATTCCACCTTCATATTCAGCATCTCTTCAAGGACAGCGGCGCGCTGGCCCTCTTCCGGCGAGCAGAAACTGATGGCAAGGCCACTCTGCCCGGCGCGCGCGGTACGCCCGATACGGTGCACGTGCACTTCCGGATCCCACGCCAGCTCGAAGTTGATGACCATCTCCAGCGCTTTAATGTCCAGACCGCGCGCCGCGACGTCGGTTGCCACCAGCACGCGGCTGCTGCCGTTCGCAAAACGCACCAGCGTCTGGTCGCGATCGCGCTGCTCCATATCGCCGTGCAGGGCCAGCACGCTCTGATTGCTTTCAGTCAGCGCATCGCAGACGGCCTGACAATCTTTTTTGGTATTGCAGAACACCACGCAGGATGCGGGCTGGTGCTTGCTCAGCAGCTGCTGCAACAGGCGGATTTTGCCGTTGCGCGACACTTCGTAGAACTGCTGCTCCACCGCAGGAAGTTCGTCGACGGTATCGATTTCCACCGTCACCGGCTCGCGCTGAAAACGGGTGCTGATCGCCGCAATCGCCTTCGGCCAGGTGGCCGAGAACAGTAGCGTCTGGCGCTTCGCCGGGGCGTGGCTCAGTACTTCATCAATGGCATCGGCAAACCCCATATCCAGCATGCGATCGGCTTCGTCCAGCACCAGCGTCTGCAACGCGTCGAGGCTGACGGTCTCTTTTTTCAGGTGATCGAGCAGACGGCCGGGCGTTGCCACAATGATATGCGGCGCATGAATTAACGAATCGCGCTGCACGCTGAACGGCAGGCCACCGCACAGGGTCAACACTTTAATGTTAGCCATGTAGCGCGCCAGACGGCGCAGCTCTTTCGCCACCTGGTCGGCCAGCTCGCGCGTCGGGCAGAGGATCAACGACTGGGTAATAAACTGGCTGGCGTCGATGTGTTGCAGCAGGCCAAGGCCAAACGCGGCGGTTTTGCCGCTGCCGGTTTTTGCCTGCGCGCGGACGTCTTTCCCCGCAAGAATGGCCGGTAACGCCGCCGCCTGCACCGGGGTCATGGTGAGATAGCCCAGCTCGGTGAGGTTATTCAGTTGTTCATCAGGCAGCGCGTTAAGTTCAGCAAAAGAGGTCACGGTCAGTATTCCGGTAAATGCATCGGTATCAGCCAGCGGCTGACGTTCAGGCCGCAATCATACCATTGCCCGCCCCGTCCCGAGGCGAGTTTTTTCGCGCCCACCCGCCCGATGATTACTCCCCTGCTTTATACAACGGCACCGTCGCCCCGGTAATGTAGCGACGGCGAAACCACGACGACAGCGCATCCATCGTCATCACCACTGCCACCAGCAGCAGGGTAATGAACATCACCACATCCCAGTTCCACAGGCGCATATTTTCAGCATAAATCAGCCCGATACCGCCCGCGCCTACGAAGCCCAGCACCGCCGCCGAACGGGTATTGGATTCCAGCTGATAGAGGCTTAGCGCCAGGAACGTCGGGAAGGACTGGGTGAAAATACCGAAACGGTGCTTTTGCAGACCGTTAGCGCCAACCGCCGTCAGGCCACGACCCGGCGCACGCTCCACCGCTTCATGCCCTTCAGCATATAAGCGCCCGAGCAAACCGGTGTCCTGCATGATAATCGCCAGCACGCCCGCCAGCGGGCCAAGCCCCACGGCGCGCACGAATATCAGCCCCCAAATCGCCATGTCGATTCCGCGCAGCAGGTCGAACAGGCGGCGCACAAACATCGCCACAAACCGCGTTACCGGGCCGCGCATGATGTTGCGGGCCGCAAGAAACGAAAGCAGCAGCGCAATGACCGTCGCAGTGAGGGTGCCGGAAAAGACGATAGCCAGCGTGATGCCAATCTGGCGGAAGTAGTAGCCAAACGGCCAGTTAAGGAAATCATGCCAGACGAACATGCGAAAGAAATAGCGCCCGAGCTGCGCCATGCCGCTGGTGAGCTGCTCGTAGCTGATGCCGAACTGGATGAAGAACCAGACGTAATAGAGCAAGGCCGCAAGCGCGAGCAGGCCGATATGGCGCAGATAGCGCCCCTGCACGCGAAACAGCGCCGCATGCATTTCCCGGTATTGCGCGGTATCCGTCACCGCTTGCCACTGTTTCATTTGTTCCCCTCCAGCACCCGCTGGCGCAGGCGGCCAGAGAGCATATCGAGCAGCGAAACGACGATCACAATCAGCAGCAGCGTCATGCTCACCTGGTCGTATCTGTCGAGTTTAATGTTGGTCATCAACTCCTGGCCGATGCCGCCCGCCCCCACTAACCCAAGAATGGTTGATGAGCGGAAATTTATTTCAAGCCGCATAAAGCCGTAGGAGAGAAAAATGGGCTTCACCTGCGGCCAGAGCGCGAATCGCATCCGCTGAACGGGCGTGGCTCCGCAGGCCGTAAGCCCACGAACCGGCTTGTTCTGCGCGCTTTCGATAGCCTCGTAAAAGAGCTTGGTCAGGCTGCCAACGGTGTGCAGCATTAGCGCCAGAAAGCCCGGTATTGCACCAATGCCAAACGCCATAACGAAAATCACCGCCCACGCCAGCTCCGGCATGGTACGCAAAAACGCCACCAGCGCGCGGATAGCCATTCGCACGCCGAGCGGTGCCCAGGCGTTTCGCGCCGCAAGGAATGCAAGGATTGTCGCAATGGCCACCGCCACCAGCGTTGCCGCCAGCGCCAGCTGCAGCGTTTCCCAAATCAGCGGCAGCTGAATGGGTAAACGATAGCCCCAGTACGCCAGCGATCCTTTGGTGTGCGAATCGGCGAAAAGCAGGCCGCCGTGCAGCGTCGGCACCGTTTCCAGCATGTAATCGAAGAAGTTCGGCAGTGAGTGCCAGATGGTGAGGAGATTAAACTCGGCGGCCTGCCCGGCAGCAAACCAGAGAACCAGCAGCAGGGCCGACCAGGTGAAGGTATCGCGCGTCTGGCGGGCCTTTATCTGGTGGTAATAACGTTCGAATTCAGTATTCTGCATGTTCACTCGCGGGATGAACGCTCCCCCGCCAACCGCGCGAGGGAGGTGAAATGGCCTGATTAACGAGCGTTAACCAGTTCGCGCTTCATGTCGATAATCTGCTGGAAGTCCGCCACCGTCGACGGGCCGATATGCTGGGTGCCGCCCATCGCCTTGATGAAGCAGGCGTGATCTTCCTTATCCAGCTTCTTCACTGCATCCACCACTTTGGCCTTGAAGTCCGCCGGCAGGCTGTTGCTCACCAGAATCGGGCCATTCGGGATCAGCGGCGACTGCCAGATAATCCGGATGTTCTTCATCAGGTCCGGGTGATCCATGCGGATCAGGCGGTTGAACGCACCAGCCGTATAGCCGTCGTTGTAATCACCGACCATCGACGCCCAGGTCACTGCGCCTGCGAACTGGCCATTCAGCACGCCGAGAATGTCCTGCTCGTGGCCGCCTGAGAAGGTAACGCTTGAGAAGAAGTTGTTGTATTTGTCATCCGGCGTGCCGCCGAATTTTTTCTTGAACGCCTGATTCGGGATCAGGAAGCCAGAGGTGGAATCAGGGTCGGCCATGCCGAAGGACTTGCCTTTCAGGTCATCAATGGTTTTATACGGGCTGTCGGCTTTGACTATCACCACCGAGTGATAGCCGCGGGACTGATCTTTGTCATCCACCGCAATGCCAACGATATCCACGGCTTTCGGGTTATTGATGTACACCGAAGCGTAGGACGACGGCGACATGCTCAGCACCACGTCGACTTTGCCGCCGAGCAGGCCCTGAATGACGCCGGAATAGTCAGAGGAGTTGCGCAGTTTGGTGTCGACGTTCAGCTCCTTGTCGAGAAAGTCCTTCACGCACTGGTTATCGCCAATTTGCTGCGTGGCGTTCTGCCCGCCGAGGATGCCCAGATTGAGCTCTTTCGGCTGTTCTGCCGCGGCATGCCCGGCCACCAGCAGCCCAGCCATCATCGCGGAAAGTGTTAATGTGCGCTTCATGTGCTTAGTCATTATCATTGCCCGTGTTGTCTTAAGAGAAGGTATGTTTCAGTGGATCTGGCTGATGTCATCGCCATAAAGCTGTTGCAGCACATCCGGGTTCAGATCGTCCGGATGGCCGTCAAAGACGATTTTCCCCTGCGCAATGCCAATTACGCGGGTGCAGTAAGTTTTAACCAGTTCAATCGAGTGCAGGTTGACCATCACGCTGATGCCCTGCTCGCTGACCTCACGCAGCACGTTCATGATGCGCTGAGTGTTTTTGGGATCGAGTGAAGCAACGGGTTCATCGGCCAGTAGCACAGAAGGGTTCTGGATCAGCGCCCGACAAATCGCCACGCGCTGCATCTGCCCTCCGGAGAGGTTTTCCGCCCGCTGAAGCGCGTGCGGCAGCATGTTCATCCATTCGAGCAGGGCAATTGCCCGGGCGCGGTCGTCGTCTGAGAAGACCTTAAACAGGGATTTGAGGGTGGAAGTCTGGCTCAGGCGGCCAAGCAGCACGTTGGTCAGCACGTCGAGGCGCGGCACCAGGCAAAAATCCTGGAAAATCATCCCGCATTCGCTGCGCCACTGGTTCAGGGCGCGTCCGCTGAGATGGGAAACATCACGCGGCATGCCCACTTCCGGGTAGCTTAAGATTTCACCTTCGGTGGCGGTATGCGTGCCGTTCAGCACGTGCAGCAGCGTGGATTTCCCCGCCCCGCTTCGCCCGACAATGCCCACCATTTCTCCGGCATGCAGGTCGAAACTGATGTCGTTCAGCACCGTCTGCTGAGCGTTATAGGATTTGCAGAGATTTTTCACGCTCAGCACTTTACGCAGATTTGCCGGGAGCGGCTGCGGCTGGAGCGGGTAATCGTTCAGGGAAAAAAGGGCGCGAGCGTTGTTCATAAGAGTTCCACGTTGCTGGTTTTCGCCGTGGGTTATTAACAGCGCTGCGCGTGACGCTTTAATGACAGAAAAACGATAAACAGATGAAGATGACGCGCTGAATATTCCTGAACGGGGAGTACAGACGCGGGTTTTGCAAAAGCGATCCCGGAGATTCTGGCGGATGATTTGAGGGCATTTTTTGTTTTATCCCCCACGTTTCAGCGGTATAGGAAATTAGTCGAAAAAGCGAAAAGTGTTATCCCCGACACGCGACGTAAATGAGTTTCGTCTATGGTTACAGGCAGCGGAATGTGCGCTATTAAAAAGGAGAACCGACAATGAATAAACCCGCTTTGCGCCGCCCAGATACCCTCTACCTCGCCCTGCGGCTGGCACTTGGGGGGGCGCTGTTTTCGCTGGGCCTGGCTTATGCGCAGGCCGATGAGGCGCAACCTCAATCCCCGGATGTTTTATTAGGCCCGTTATTTAACGATGTGCAGAGCGCGAAGCTGTTTCCCGATCAAAAAACCTTTGCCGACGCCGTGCCCAAAAGCGATCCGCTGATGATCCTGGCCGATTACAGGATGCAGCGCGCCCAGAGCAGCTTTGACCTGCGCCACTTTGTTGAGGTCAACTTCACTCTCCCCGAGGAAAAAGACAAGTACGTGCCGCCGAAGGATCAAAGCCTGCGCGACCATATCGACGGACTTTGGCCCGTGCTGACGCGTACCACCGGCAGCGCCGAAAAATGGGATTCCCTGCTGCCGTTGCCGAAGCCCTATGTGGTGCCCGGCGGGCGCTTTCGCGAAGTCTATTACTGGGACAGCTATTTCACCATGCTGGGGCTGGCGGAGAGCGGCCACTGGGACAAAATCGAGGATATGGTCGCTAACTTCGGCTATGAAATCGACACCTGGGGCCACATTCCCAACGGCAACCGCAGCTACTACCTGAGCCGCTCACAGCCGCCGTTCTTCTCGCTGATGGTGGAACTGCTTGCCACACACGACAGCGACGCACTGAAAACGTATTTGCCACAGATGGAAAAAGAGCACGCTTACTGGATGGACGGTGCAGACGCGCTGCAAAACGGTTCGGCGAATAAGCGCGTGGTGAAGCTGGAGGATGGCGTCCTGCTGAACCGCTACTGGGACGATAAGGACACGCCGCGCCCGGAATCCTGGCTGGATGACGTCAACACCGCCAAAAGCAATCCGAATCGTCCGGCCACCGAGATTTACCGCGATCTGCGCTCTGCTGCCGCCTCCGGCTGGGATTTCAGTTCGCGCTGGATGGACGACCCGCAAAAACTCAGCTCCATTCGCACCACCAGCATTGTGCCCGTCGATCTCAACTCGCTGATGTTCCGGATGGAAAAAATCATCGCTACCGCCAGCAAAGCTGCGGGGGACGATACCAAAGCCACCCGCTATGAAACGCTGGCAAACGAGCGCCAGAAAGCGATAGAGAAATATTTGTGGAACGACAAAGAGGGCTGGTACGCCGATTACGATCTGAAAACCAAAAAGACGCGTAATCAACTGACCGCCGCGGCGCTGTTTCCGCTTTACGTGCATGCGGCGTCTAATGACCGCGCGGCGAAAGTCGCTGCCGTAACAGAATCACGCCTGCTGAAACCTGGCGGTATCACCACCACCACGGTCAACAGCGGCCAGCAGTGGGACGCGCCGAACGGCTGGGCGCCGCTGCAATGGGTGGCAACCGAAGGCCTGCAGAATTACGGCAAAGAGACGCTGGCAATGGAAGTGAGCTGGCGTTTTCTCACCAACGTGCAGCACACCTACGACAGCCAGCAGAAGCTGGTCGAGAAGTATGACATCACCTCCACCGGCACCGGAGGCGGCGGTGGGGAATATCCGCTCCAGGACGGTTTTGGCTGGAGTAACGGCGTGACGCTGAAGATGCTCGATCTGATCTGTCCGAAAGAGAAACCGTGCGACGACGTGCCGAAAACGCGGCCAGCGCCAGCGGCTGCCGCTCCCACCACCAAAACGCAATAAACGGCGACATTGCCGGGCGGCGCAGGCTTGCCCGGCCTGTGAGCCAGATGCTATATCCGGCTGTTTTTGTAGGCCAGCCAGGGCTTCAGCCGCCACCTGGCAATTCCCCAGCGCTACTACCCAAAATGGTAGTCACCTCGTGACTTCTTCGCTTGATTCAATTAACGCAAACAATAATAATTCGCATTCTTTTTTTAACGAAAACTGACATTTTCGCACGATTTGACACGGCGGCGTACAGGAGTGCCAGACCGTGTTTCTCAGGATGATGTGATGACTAACACTTTGCCTCTTAAACGCTCGTCGGTGCTTTGCGCGCTGGCGCTGGTTTTCCCCTGCGCCGCCTTCTCTGAAGAAACGGTTGTGGTGACGGCACAGCCGGTAGAATCTGCCACTGCCCCGACTCAGGGATATAGCGCTAAAACGTCAACCGGCGCGACCAAAACCGATCAGCCCTTAATCACCACCGCGCAGTCGGTGTCCGTGGTGACGCGTCAGCAGATGGAAGATCAGGGCATCACTAACGTCAGCCAGGCGCTGAGCTATACGCCAGGCGTCTACAGCACCTTTGGCGGCGCGGCGACCCGCTTCGACGCTATTTCGCTACGGGGCTACCACGGCGGTGACGTCGATAATATTTTCCTCGACGGTATGCGTCTGATGAGCGATGGTGGCAGCCACAACATCGTGCAGATTGACCCATGGTTCCTCGATCGCATTGATGTGATTAAAGGCCCCTCCTCCGCGCTGTACGGCCAGAGCGTGCCGGGCGGGCTGGTAAATCTCACCTCTAAGCGCCCGCTGTTCACCTCCGAAGGCCACCTTCAGGCGTTTGGCGGCACCCAGAACACCAAAGGCGCAGCGTTTGATTACACCGACGCTATTAACGACCAGTGGGCGTATCGCCTGACGGGGATTACCCGTAATACCGACACGCAGTTCGACAACACCCGCGAGGAGCGCTACGCCATTTCCCCGTCGCTGCTCTGGCAGCCGGACTCCGACACCACCCTGCTGTTACGCGCGTATCTGCAAAAAGATCCGTCGGGCGGCTATCACGGATCGCTGCCGCTGGACGGCACACGCTACGAGCACAACGGACGCAGGCTCGGCAATCATACCAACGAGGGCGATCCGGGCGACGGCTACCAGCGCCGGGAACAGATTTACAGCTACGAGTTCGACCACCAGTTCAGCGACATCTGGTCGGTACATTCAAGCGGCAGCTATACCCACTCCAACGTGAAGCTCGATCAGGTGTATCAGGTGGGCTGGATCGGCGACAGCGACATGCTGGCCCGCGGCTACAGCGGCTCGGAAGGTTCGCTGGACGGCTGGTCAACCGACAACCGCTTGAAGGCCGATTTCAACACGGGCGACGTAGCGCACACGCTGATTCTGGGCGGCGAATATCACCGTTTCCGCAATGACCTGTGGAGCGGCGCAGGCGGGGCTTCACCGCTGGATCCATGGACGTACTCCACGCCGCAGACCGGGCACACCGTAACCTACAGCGACGATAACAACCGTCGCTACTATCAGGCGGGTGTCTATTTGCAGGATGAAATGGTCTGGAACCGCTGGCATGCGAATCTCTCCACCCGCTACGACCGCATTGTCTCGCAGCAGGTCAGCGACACTTTTGGGGCCTCCTCGCGGCGCTCGGATGACCACATCAGCAGCCGCGCCTCGCTGCTTTACGCCTTCGAAAATGGCCTCTCGCCCTACCTGAGCTACAGTCAGGCGATCACGCCTGCGATGCTCTCCGGTCCTGATGGCAATCTGCTGAAGCCCACCACGGCGGAGCAGTATGAAGCCGGTCTGAAGTTCCAGCCGCCGGGCAGCGCTGACCTCTACAGCATTGCAGTTTACGATCTGACGCAAAAGGACGTGGCGACCCGCGACCCGAACATCGGTACTGCAACCTTCCTGCCTGCCGGGAAAGTGCATTCGCAGGGCGTTGAGCTGGAAGCGCGTAATCAGCTGACGCCGCGCCTGAGCACCATTGCCGGGTATAGCTGGAACCGCCTGCGCTTTGCCGATACCAAAGACGGCACCGATAACAACACGCCACAGCTGACGCCGGATCAGATGGCTTCCCTGTGGGCGCATTATCAGTTCGATTTCGGCATCAGCGCAGGGGCAGGCGTGCGCTACATCGGTAAACAGTGGGCAGACGATACCAACACTGAACGCCTGCCCTCGACCACGCTGATTGATGCGATGATCCGCGCCGACCTTGGGGCCTGGAGTTCTGCTCTCAAAGGTGCATATGTGCAGGTTAACGCCAACAACCTGACCGACCGTGAATATCTTTCTGGTTGCTATGGCACCAACAACTGCTACTGGGGTGCAGAGCGCTCGGTGATTGCCACCGTGGGGTATGATTTTTAAGCAATTTGCGGCCCATTGCCCGGCAGCGCTTCGCTTGCGTGTACGAAAAAGGGCAGCCATTCGGCTGCCCTTTTATTTATTACTCGTTATTGCTTATGCGTTGCGGCGCAGAAGTCGGAAGACAATCAGCACCACGATGGCACCCACAACCGCTACCAGGAAGCTGTGCATATTGAAACCGTTCACGCTGCCGATGCCGAACATGGTTGCCAGCCAGCCGCCGACGACGGCACCGACAATCCCCAGCACGCAGGTCAGAATAAAACCGCCGCCATCGCGGCCCGGCATGATCAGTTTCGCGATAATACCTGCAATCAGTCCAAATACAATCCAGGTCAGAATGCCCATTTTAACCACCCTCCAAAGAAATAAAATAACCACAAATAATGCGAGCGTATTGTGCGCTCCGGTTATCTTAAGTATAGGTAAACATTCTTAAAATGTAGCGATTCAATTTAATTTTTTATCTGTAAAAAAATATTCCCTCGTTTGTATTAAGTTCTGGTGCGCGCTGCCGATAGTGGATCGAATCTCTGTCAATAAGGAGCTACCGGGCGTGAGTCATTACAATGAGCAATTCCTTAAACAAAATCCGCTGGCAGTGTTAAACATTCTTCGCGATCTGCACCGCGACCGCATTCCTGTACGCGTCTCCTGGGGCACATCTCAATTTATAAGCCGCATTCTCGACGTCTCACCTCAGACTCTTATTATCGATTACGGCAGCCAGGAGTATGAAAATCGCGCGGTGCAGCGTGCGGAAAATATCACTCTCTCTGCCGAAACCCAGGGCGCAAAAATCGAATTTACCGTGCCAGCGCTCAGCCATGGCCAGTTTCTGGACCTGCCCGCCTTCACCATGCCCGTGCCACCTACGCTGTGGTTTATTCAGCGCCGGGAATTTTTCCGTATTTCTGCCCCGCTGCACCCGGTTTATTACTGCAAAGCGAAGCTTGCCGATAAAAGTGAAATCCGCTTTCGCCTGTGCGACCTCTCCCTTGGGGGCATGGGTGCACTGCTGGACGGAACGCCGCCGCCTCAGCTTAAGTCAGGCGTGATGATCCCGCAGCTGGAGCTTGATATGGGGGAATGGGGGAAATTTCACTTCGATGCCCAGCTGATTTCGCTGAGCGAACGCAAGGTGGTGGACGGCAAGAATGAAACCATCAGCACACCGCGCCTGAGCTTCCGTTTTCTTAACGTCAGTCCGGCGGTTGAACGCACGCTCCAGCGCATTATTTTCTCCCTGGAGCGTGAGGCGCGCGAACGCGCGAATAAGGTTCGTTAAATCAGTCGATAGCGTCCATGGCCTTTTGCACCTTCCAGATATAGCGAGGGGCCTGCGGCGATGGATGATTTTTAACGATATGGTCGAAGAACGCCTCTTTGTCCATGCCGTTGATTGCAGCAATGGCTTTTTTGCGGTCTGACGAGAAGGTTCTCAGCAGCGCGCCTGCCCCGTTAACATAAGAGGTGACCAGCGCGTACTGCATCACTTCGGGATCCTTAATGCCCAGCAGCGGTCCGTTTTCCAGAATCCGGAAATAGGCCGTGCCCATTGAGATGTTGCGCTCTGGATTTTTCAGCTCGCTGACGGAAGGATCGCCGCTCCAGCCCATATAGCGATACACTTCGCGCCCGGCGGTGGACGGCTTAAGCTGCATCAGGCCCACTGCGCCCGATTTACTCACCACGCCAGGGTTCCCGCCTGATTCGACCGCGATAATCGCCGTGATAAATTTTGGATCGAGTCCCCAGGCCGCCCCAGCTTTTTGGCTTATCGGCATCCACTGCATAGCCCGTTGTACCGGCACCGTCGGGTTATAAGGTGGCTGAGTATAATCGTATTTGGGCTTAGAACTGCACCCGGCAAGCAGTACCGCTAAAACAGCAAACCATCTCAATTTCACGCTTCTATCCTTATCACTGAAGTGTGCGCGCTGATGACAACGCGAAGTTCAGGCGGCATCATAACCGTTTCATTCTCTGCAAGGAATTGCCATGACTCTGTTTCATCTGATTTCGCCATCGGGCTACTGCATCAACCAGCAGGCCGCCGCACGCGGGATTGAGCGCCTCGAAGCCGCCGGGTATCCGGTAGAGAATCAGTCGATTCTGACGCGCCGCCAGCAGCGTTTTGCCGGTACAGAAGCGGAACGGGCGGGTGATATCAGCGCGCTGGCAAACCTCAAAGGGCAAAACGTCATCGTCATGCCGGTGCGCGGTGGCTACGGCGCAAGCCGCCTGCTCGATATGATTGACTGGCAGGCCATTGCCGCCCGCCAGCAGCAGGCGCCGCTGCTCATCTGCGGCCACAGTGATTTCACCGCAATCCAGATGGCGCTATTGTGTGAAGGCGTCATAACATTTAGCGGGCCCATGATTGCCGGGAACTTCGGCGCAGAGACGCTGAACACGTTTACCGAAGAGCACTTCTGGCGCGCGCTGCGCAACCCGGCGTTTACCGTCGAATGGAATGGCAGCGGCCCGGCCTGTGAAGCAACCGGCATACTATGGGGCGGCAACCTGGCGATGCTGGCGTCCCTGGTCGGCACGCCCTGGCTGCCGGAAATGAATGACGGCATTCTGGTACTGGAAGACATTAACGAGCACCCGTTCCGCGTTGAGCGCATGCTGTTACAGCTGTTCCACGCGGGAATACTGGGCCGTCAGCAGGCGATTGTCCTCGGCAGCTTCAGCGGCGCAGAGCCGAATGATTACGATGCCGGATATGACTTACCGGTGATGACGGCATATCTGCAATCACGGCTGAGCATTCCTGTTATCAGCGGCCTGGATTTTGGTCATGAGCAGCGCACAGTGACTCTGCCGCTGGGCGCGCAGGCGCGTCTGGTTCACTCCGGCAAGCGCACCACGTTAACAATGTCCGGTCATCCGACCCTCATGGAATAAAAAAATCGCTCATAGCGCTGATTAATCCGTCGTTTCGCGTACTTCTGTGATAACGTTTTACACTCATTTTCACGCGATCAAGGGAGTACGTGAACGTTGGATGCCGGGGCAATAATCAGTCTGTTTATTCTGGGTTCGGTGCTGGTCACCTGCAGTATTTTATTGAGTTCTTTTTCTTCCCGTCTCGGGATCCCCATTCTGGTGATTTTCCTCGCCATTGGCATGCTTGCGGGCATCGATGGCGTCGGCGGCATTCCGTTTGATAATTACCCCTTCGCTTACATGATCAGTAACCTCGCGCTGGCGGTGATCCTGCTCGACGGCGGAATGCGTACTCAGGCAAGCTCCTTTCGCGTCGCCCTCGGCCCGGCGCTGTCGCTGGCGACCGTTGGCGTGCTAATCACCTCCGGTCTGACCGGAATGATGGCCGCATGGCTGTTCCACCTGAATCTGATTGAAGGGCTGCTGATTGGCGCGATAGTCGGCTCAACCGATGCGGCGGCGGTATTTTCACTGCTCGGCGGCAAAGGCCTCAACGAGCGCGTCGGCTCCACGCTGGAGATTGAATCTGGCAGCAACGATCCGATGGCGGTGTTTCTCACCATCACGCTAATTGAGATGATCCAGCGTCAGCAGACCGGTCTCGACTGGATGTTTGCCGTTCACATTTTCCAGCAGTTTGGCCTCGGCATCGTGATTGGCCTGGGCGGTGGCTACCTGCTGCTGCAGATGATCAACCGCATCTCACTTCCCGCCGGGCTTTATCCCCTGCTGGCGCTGAGCGGCGGCATTATGATTTTCGCTGTCACCACCTCGCTCGATGGCAGCGGCATTCTGGCGGTGTATCTTTGCGGTTTTCTGCTCGGCAACCGCCCCATTCGTAACCGCTACGCCATCCTGCAAAACTTCGATGGCCTGGCGTGGCTCGCACAAATCGGCATGTTCCTCGTGCTCGGCCTGCTGGTGACGCCGTCGGATCTGTTGCCGATAGCCATTCCTGCGCTGCTGCTTTCTGCCGGCATGATCTTCTTCGCACGCCCGTTATCCGTGTTCATCGGCCTGCTGCCGTTTCGCGGTTTCAACCTGCGCGAGCGCGTGTTTATCAGCTGGGTTGGCCTCAGGGGCGCGGTGCCGATCATCCTGGCCGTGTTCCCAATGATGGCAGGCCTTGAGAACGCACGGCTGTTCTTCAACGTCGCCTTTTTCGTGGTGCTGGTTTCGCTGCTGTTGCAGGGCACCTCGCTCTCCTGGGCCGCCAAAAAAGCCAAAGTGGTGGTGCCCCCTGTCGGCTGGCCGGTTTCCCGCGTAGGGCTGGATATTCATCCGGAGAACCCGTGGGAGCAATTTGTGTACCAGCTCAGCGCCGACAAATGGTGCGTGGGAGCGGCACTGCGGGATTTGCATATGCCGCCGGACACGCGCATCGCCGCCCTGTTCCGCGACAACATGCTGCTCCACCCAACGGGCAGCACTCGCCTGCGTGAAGACGACGTGCTGTGTGTGATTGGCCGCGAGCGCGATCTGCCTGCGCTCGGCAAGATGTTCAGCCAGTCGCCACCGGTGGCGCTCGATCAGCGCTTCTTTGGTGACTTTATTCTGGAAGCCAGCGCGAAATTTGCCGACGTGGCCCTGATTTACGGCCTCGATGGTGGTGAAGAGTTCCGCGATAACCAGCAGTCGCTCGGCGATATCGTGCAGCTGCTGCTGGGTGCCGCGCCGGTCGTGGGTGACCAGGTTGAGTTCGCCGGAATGGTCTGGACGGTTGCGGAGAAAGCAGATAACGCTGTACTGAAGGTGGGTGTCCGCGTGGCGGAAGAGGATGTGGAGTAGTCTGATTGCTCTGCGGCCTGATGCCCTCACCCCAACCCTCTCCCACAGGGAGAGGGAGCAAACACTAAAAACCTTCTCCGAAGAGAAGGTTTTGCGGTTTACCTCGTCACAACAGGCACGCGCTGCGCCAGAGCGCACATCAGCTCATAGCCAACCGTGCCGCAGCGCTCCGCTACGTCATCAATCTTAATCTCTTTACCCCACAGCTCAACGGGCGTGCCGATCCCGGCCTGCGGACACGGCGTTAAATCTATCGCCAGCATATCCATCGAGACCCGCCCGACCGTTCCGGTACGAATACCATCCACCAGCACCGGCGTGCCGTCCGGCGCGATGCGCGGATAGCCGTCGGCATAGCCGCAGGCAACGATGCCGATACGCTGCTCCTGCTGCGCGGTATACAGCCGCCCGTAGCCTACGGTGTCACCCGACTTCAGGTTCTGCACTGCGATGATTTCGCTGCTCAGCGTCATTACCGGCTTGAGGCCGCTGTTGGCAATATCCTGCCATTTGCCGGATGGGGATGCGCCATACAGCACAATTCCCGGACGAACCCAGTCGTAATGCGCCTCCGGGTGCCATAGCGTAGCGGCAGAGTTAGAGAGCGAGCGAGGGCAATTCAGCCCTTCTGCCGCCAGCTCAACCTTTTCTAACGCCTCAACGATGCCCTCGGGATTTTCTGCATCGGCAAAGTGCGACATCAGCGTCATGTCGCTGACGTTGCGCATAGCCCGCAGCTGCTGCCAGACGGTATAGACTTTATCCGGCGTGAAGCCCAGCCGGTTCATCCCGCTGTTGACTTTGACATATACATCCAGCGGCGCGTTGAGTTTTGCGTTCTGCAAAGCCTTCAACTGCCAGTTGCTGTGGACGGTAGTGGTCAGGCGATACTGGTCATACAGCGGTAAATCTTCGGCGTGGAAAAAGCCTTCCAGCATCAGGATCGGCCCTTTCCAGCCGCGTTCTCGCAGCAGCACCGCCTCTTCAAGATTGAGCATCGCGAAGCCATCGGTGTCGCTCAGCGCGCTCCAGATCCTGTCGATACCGTGCCCATAGGCATTGGCTTTCACCACCGACCAGACGCGGGAATCAGGGGCCGCAGTGCGTACCACCGCAAGGTTCTGCCGCAGCGCCTGGAGATCCAGGCTGGCGGTAATGGGACGTGACATAACGGTTCCTTAGTTGTGCGCGCCGTGCAAATGCTGCGGGCGCGACGGCGTATAGCCTGACTGATAGCGGGCCACGCCCAAATCATCGTACGGAATGGCCGGCGTGCGGCCAGAAATCAAATCACTCAACAGCTGCCCGGAGCCGCAGGCCATGGTCCAGCCCAGCGTGCCGTGGCCCGTGTTAAGCCATAAATTCTTGTATGGCGTGCGCCCGACCACCGGCGTGCCGTCCGGCGTCATGGGACGCAGGCCGGTCCAGAAGTTCGCCTGTTCAACGTGACCACCGCGTGGGAAGAGGTCGCGCACCACCATTTCGAGCGTTTCACGCCGCGCCTTCAGCAGCGCCGTATTAAACCCGACAATTTCCGCCATGCCGCCCACGCGGATCCGGTTATCGAAGCGGGTTATCGCTATTTTATACGTTTCATCAAGGATAGTTGAAACAGGCGCGCCATCCTCTTCTTTAACCGGAATCGTGAGCGAATAGCCTTTGAGCGGATACACAGGAATATCGACAATGCCCTTCAGCATAGCGGTGGAATAGGAGCCAAAGGCCATCACGTACGCATCGGCTTTGACAATTTCTTCACCACACTTCACGCCGTAAATTTGCCCGCCTTCTGACAGCAGCTGATCCACAGGTGTATTAAAGCGGAAGACGACACCCGCCTCTTCCGCCATTTTCGCCAGCCTTTGGGTGAACAGCTGGCAGTCGCCGGTTTCGTCATTAGGCAAACGCAGGCCGCCGGTAAGCTTGTGGGCAACTTCCGCCAGAGCAGGTTCAACTTCCGCCAGGCGGTTTGCCTCCAGCAGCTGATAAGGGACGCCGGCATCCTGCAGCACGGCAATATCGCGGGTGGCATTTTCATACTGTTGTTCGGTGCGGAAAAGCTGCAAAGTGCCTCCCTGGCGCCCTTCGTACTGGATGCCAGTGCTGTCACGCAGCGCCATCAGGCAGTCACGACTGTATTCCGCAAGGCGCACCATGCGGCCTTTGTTTTCCATATAGTGGCGGGTGTCGCAGTTGCGCAGCATTTGCCACATCCACTTCAGCTGGAACGGCGTGCCGTCGAGGCTTATCGCCAGCGGCGCGTGGCGCTGGAACATCCATTTGATGGCCTTCAGCGGCACGCCCGGTGCGGCCCACGGCGCGGCGTAGCCTGGTGAAATTTGTCCGGCGTTGGCGGCGCTGGTTTCCAGCGCCGGGCCCGGCTCCCTGTCGATGACCGTCACATCGTGTCCCGCCTGACGTAAATACCAGGCGCTGGCCACGCCAACGACCCCACTTCCGAGGATAACCACTCGCATAACGACTCCAGTACCGTAAAAGAACAATCTTCTGATTACAAACTGATAACCTAGTTTAAAATATTATTCAACATAGGCTTTTTTTATGGTGACTCATCTCACATATGCCCATATCACAAAGGTATGGATGGTTTTGAAATCTCCTGCTGCGGCCCAAATTTCGTCAGCACAAAATGCTGAGAATTCACCAAACCGGCGTGACTGACGCAGGGAAATCGCGAAGAAAAATATTTGCTGTTCGCACGTTAGCGTGGGGGTGTTCTATTCTTGATAGGAGGCTCTCCAGACAGAGAGGGCCGCCAACAATGAGGGCGCGCTAATGGCTACGATTGACTCCATGAATAAGGACACCACACGTCTGAGCGATGGACCCGACTGGACCTTCGAGCTGCTGGATACCTATCTGGCGGAAATCGACCGGGTGGCGAAGCTCTACCGGCTTGATACCTATCCGCATCAAATCGAAGTCATTACTTCCGAGCAGATGATGGACGCTTACTCCAGCGTGGGGATGCCGATCAACTACACTCACTGGTCGTTTGGCAAAAAATTCATCGAAACTGAGCGACTCTATAAGCACGGCCAGCAAGGGCTGGCGTATGAAATCGTTATTAACTCTAACCCTTGTATCGCCTATCTGATGGAAGAGAACACCATGACCATGCAGGCGCTGGTCATGGCGCACGCCTGCTATGGGCACAACTCCTTCTTCAAAAATAACTATCTGTTCCGCAGCTGGACGGACGCGAGCTCTATCGTCGACTACCTGATTTTCGCCCGCAAATACATCACCGAATGCGAAGAGCGCTACGGCGTTGACGAGGTGGAAAAACTGCTGGACTCCTGCCATGCGCTGATGAACTACGGCGTGGATCGCTACAAACGTCCGCAGAAAATCTCCTTACAGGAGGAGAAAGCGCGGCAGAAAAACCGGGAAGAATATCTGCAAAGCCAGGTGAACACGCTGTGGCGTACCCTGCCGAAGCGCGAAGAGGAAAAGGCGATCGAAACCGCCCGTCGCTACCCTTCCGAGCCGCAGGAAAACCTCCTCTACTTTATGGAGAAAAACGCCCCGCTGCTGGAATCCTGGCAGCGTGAGATCCTGCGCATCGTGCGCAAGGTCAGCCAGTATTTCTATCCGCAAAAACAGACGCAGGTCATGAACGAAGGCTGGGCGACGTTCTGGCACTACACCATCCTCAATCATCTGTATGACGAGGGAAAAGTGACCGAGCGCTTTATGCTGGAATTCCTGCACAGCCATACCAACGTGGTGTTCCAGCCGCCGTACAACAGTCCGTGGTACAGCGGCATCAATCCGTATGCGCTGGGCTTTGCGATGTTCCAGGACATCAAGCGCATTTGCCAGTCGCCAACGGAAGAAGATAAATACTGGTTCCCGGACATCGCCGGATCGGACTGGCTCGAAACGCTGCACTTTGCGATGCGTGATTTTAAGGATGAGAGCTTTATCAGCCAGTTCCTGTCGCCGAAGGTGATGCGGGATTTCCGCCTGTTTACGGTGCTCGACGACGATCATAATAACTATCTGGAAATATCCGCCATTCACAACGAAGAGGGCTACCGGGAAATTCGCAACCGGCTGTCGGCACAGTACAACCTGAGTAACCTGGAGCCGAATATTCAGGTATGGAACGTTGATCTGCGCGGTGACCGTTCGCTGACGCTGCGCTACGTGCCGCATAACCGCGCACCGCTGGATATGGGACGTCGCGAAGTGCTGAAACACGTGCATCGTTTGTGGGGGTTTGACGTGCTGCTGGAGCAGCAGAATGCAGACGGCAGCGTGGAGCTGCTGGAGCGTTGCCCGCCGCGGCAAAATTTGCTGTAGACATAAAAAAACCGGGCGGCGCTTTTGCCTGCCCGGCCTGTCGGTATTTCCGTGTTCGATTTTGTAGGCCGGATAAGCGTTAGCGCCATCCGGCATGTTCACGTCGGTTAACGACCGTGAATAGCCAGATCGCCCGGCAGCGTTTTCTGCATTTTATGCCAGATAAGCCCGGACTCATGGCCATAGCGACGCACGGTTTCATAAACCTGCTCGTGCAGCCCTTGCTCACAGACTTTCGCCAGCTGATGATAGAAGCCGAGCGCTAGACTGCGCGCTTCCGGATTCGCAAAGTAGTGACGGCCAATACGGGTGTAGAGGCCCTTCATGCCGTTAAGGATCAGACCGTAGATTGGGTTGCCGGAGGCAAACGCCAGGCCGCGGAAAATGCTGTAATCCAGTTCGGCGAAAGCATCGGCGTGATCTTCCACTTCGTTTGCGGTCGCCAGCACCTTCAGTGCGTCTTCAGGATGCTGACGGAAAGCGGTGCGGATAAAAATGGTGGCGATGTTGGTCCGCACGGAGAGCAGGTTATCAATCAGCTGCGGCACGCTGTCGTGATCGAGGCGCGCCAGCGTTTCCAGAATGTTTAAGCCGGATGTTTCCCAGAAGTTGTTCACTTTGGTCGGTTTGCCATGCTGAATGGTCAGCCAGCCATCCCGCGCCAGACGCTGCAACACTTCACGTAACGTAGTACGCGTAACGCCGATCAGTTCAGAAAGCTCACGCTCTGCGGGCAGGATGGTTCCAGGTGCGAAGCGGTTATTCCAGATACTTTCAATGATGTACTCTTCCGCGAAACCCGCCGGGCTCTGCGCCTTAATGACCATAGTGAGATTTCCATTACACAGCGTTGCAAATTTGGAACTCATCATACCAGAGCGAACAGGGGCGCAGATAGCGCAACGCGGTAATTAAAAGGGGATCGCGGTTTTATTTTATAAAATTTCCTCACCTCAGCGGGACTTGCCTGTCCCGCTCTCACGAACGATACTTCGTCTTCACTTCCAGCAAACTGCTTACTTTTGACGGGATCGGAAATCTGTCGTGGAAATATCAACCTCACGCGCCCTATGGCGTAATTTTTTAGGTCAGTCACCGGACTGGTACAAACTGACGCTTATTCTCTTTCTGGCGATCAACCCTGTCGTCTTCTTCTTCAATCCGTTTGTTGCCGGATGGCTGCTGGTCGCCGAGTTCATCTTTACGCTGGCAATGGCGCTCAAGTGCTATCCTCTGCTGCCTGGCGGTCTGCTGGCGATTGAGGCGGTGATGATCGGTATGACCCGCGCGGAGCACGTGCGGGAAGAGATTGCCGGAAATCTTGAAGTGCTGTTGCTGCTGATATTTATGGTGGCAGGCATCTACTTTATGAAGCAGCTGCTGCTGTTTATCTTCACTCGTCTGCTGCTGACTATTCGCAGCAAAATGCTGCTCTCCCTTGCCTTCTGCATGGCCGCCGCATTCCTCTCCGCCTTCCTCGATGCGCTGACCGTGGTAGCGGTTATTATCAGCGTAGCGGTAGGATTTTATGGCATTTATCACCGCGTCGCGTCTTCGCGCCCCGGCGATATTGACCTGCTTGATGACAGCGACATCGACATTCACAGCAAAGCCGTGCTCGAACAATTCCGTGGATTCCTGCGCAGCCTGATGATGCATGCCGGGGTCGGTACGGCGCTCGGCGGCGTAATGACAATGGTTGGTGAGCCGCAAAATCTGATCATCGCCAAAGCCGCAGGCTGGCACTTTGGCGAATTTTTCCTGCGGATGCTGCCGGTCACGCTGCCGGTGTTTGTCTGCGGATTAATCACCTGCGTATTGGTCGAAAAGTTCAGGCTGTTTGGTTATGGCGAAACCTTGCCCCCTGCTGTGCGGGATGAGCTACAGGCGTTCGATGACAACAGCCGTGCACAGCGCACGCGCCAGGAAACGCTGAAGCTGGTGATTCAGGGGATCATCGGCGTGTGGCTGATTATCGCCCTCGCGCTGCATTTAGCCGAAGTCGGACTGATTGGCCTGACGGTGATCGTTTTTGCCACGTCGTTTACGGGCGTTACCGATGAACACGCCATCGGCAAAGCCTTTACCGAGGCGCTGCCGTTTACCGCACTGCTGACGATATTCTTTGCCGTGGTGGCGGTGATTATCGACCAGCAGCTGTTCGCCCCCATCATTAACTTTGTGCTACAGGCTTCGCCTCACGCGCAGCTCTCCCTGTTCTACTTGTTCAACGGCCTTCTCTCATCCATTTCTGATAACGTATTTGTCGGCACGGTTTACATCAACGAAGCCAAATCTGCGCTGGAACACGGCGCGATTTCCCTTGAGCAATTTGAAATGCTGGCGGTGGCAATTAATACCGGCACAAACCTGCCGTCAGTCGCGACGCCTAACGGCCAGGCAGCATTTCTGTTCCTACTGACCTCTGCTCTCGCCCCGCTGATCCGTCTCTCCTACGGGCGCATGGTGTGGATGGCGCTGCCTTATACGCTGGTTCTCACGCTCGTCGGATTGCTGTGTGTGGAGTTCACGCTGATGCCTTACACGGAGTGGCTGACGACAAAGGGCTGGCTGATAAACGCCCCTCTGCCGCTGCATTAAACCTTCTCTGATTGACGCCCGCAGGTATTTGCGGGCGATTCATCTGCTTTTACGTAATAATTACGCTCCGCATAGTGGCGCGGTAAATGTTTTCGTTTACACTGCGGTGTCTTAGCATGTTCCAGGGAAATGATTATGTTGCGATTTTTAAACCAGTGCTCACGCGGTCGCGGAGCATGGTTATTGTTAGCGTTGGTCGCGTTTGCTTTAGAGATGGTTGCGCTCTGGTTTCAGCACGTGATGAAGCTGCAGCCGTGCGTGCTCTGCATCTACGAACGCTGCGCGCTGTTCGGCGTCATGGGTGCCGGGATTGTCGGGGCGATCGCGCCAAAAACGCCGCTGCGTTTTGCCGCCCTCGCCATCTGGATTTACAGTGCCATTCGGGGCCTGCAGCTTTCATGGGAGCACACCATCATGCAGCTGCACCCGTCTCCGTTCCAGACCTGTGATTTTGCCGCACGCTTCCCGACGTGGCTGCCGCTTGATAAGTGGCTGCCGCAGGTATTTGTCGCCAGCGGCGACTGCTCCGTGCGCCAGTGGTCATTCCTGTCGCTCGAAATGCCGCAGTGGCTGGTAGGGATTTTTGCCGCGTTTCTGATTGTGGCGCTGCTGGTGCTGATTGCCCAGCCGTTCAAACCGAAAAAGCGCGACCTGTTTGGTCGGTAATAAACAGCAAAAAGGCAACTTCGGTTGCCTTTTTTAATGTCTGCTCCCTCTCCCTGTGGGAGAGGGTCGGGGTGAGGGCATCAGGCCGCACACGTTAAAATGTGAAAACCTTCCTACGGGAAGGTTTTTTTTATGCCTTCCCCTGAGACCAGTAGGCCATAAAGCTCGCACAGTCGCGGTTTAACTTCTGCTTCTCAAGCAGCTCGCGGCGCAGTAACTTCACCACTCTGGATTCCGCTGCCACCCATGCCTGAAAACCCGTCGCCGCCGTCGCCCTTTCCCACAAAAGCGTGTCACTCAGGCTCTGCTCTTGCGTCGATTGTTCGCAGGTTTTCGCGTATTCCGGGATCTGCACTTGCTTTGCCACGGCGTGGAGTAAATCCTCATTTCGCTCCCGGGCGAGCCAGTGGATCTCCGCGAACGGAAACGCCTGGGTTTGTACATCTTCCACCAGCGGCACCGAGAAAAAGGCCTGCACGCGCGGCGGTTCAGCCTTTTTGGCGAGTTGCTCGAGAATGCCAATCGCCGCAGGCAGCGCCGTCTCATCGGCAATCAGCAGCGCCTGGCGCACGCTGTCGCTGTCTAACCATTCATAGCCGCCGCTGTCTTCCGGCGATGCTGCATTCGGTGCCACCAGCTGTATAGCATCACCGGGCCGGGCGTGCGTGGCCCAGCGCGATGCCGGGCCGTCGTCACCGTGCAGCACAAACTCAACGTCAACCTCAAGTTCGGCGGCACGCAAAGCTCGCAGCGTGTAGGTGCGCATTACCGGGCGCTGCTCCTTCGGCAGGGCAAGGTAATCCTGATACCAGCTATCGCTCATTGCCATTTTGGCCGCCTTCCCGCCCTGCCCGTCAAACAGCAGTTTGATACGCTGATCCGGCGATTCATGCTTCATTTGCGCCACTTCGGGTCCAGTAAAAACGCAGCGCAGCAGCGAGGGTGAGACAGGAATGCGACGGGCAAGAGTGACGTTAAAAATACGGTAGCCAGCGGCCATAATCAGAACTCCGGGTCATTACGGCGACGCCAGAGCACCCCGCAGAGAAGAAGGAACAGCAAGGACAGCATCATTGCTGCGCCCAGCAGCATTGGCTCACCCAAAAGCGCAGTGACAGCAGGAACCATCAGCGCGCTGAGCCCGTAGCCCAGCGTATGGCTGGTGGCGATAGCGCCTGCGCCTTTGCCAGTAGTCAGACGATCGTTGAGCAGCAGCTGGTAGCCGGGCGTTGCCATGGCCGAGCCGAGTGAAGTCACGATAATGCCGGTGTAAAGCGTGAACAGGCCGGGCAGCACCATCAGCAGCAAGCCTCCGCTCATTAACAATGCCGCTGCGCACAGCAAGTGCAGAGGACGTAAACGTTGCGGACGAACCACCAGAAACTGGGCCGCCAGCGTGCTTGCCGCCGCGAGGCTCAGCAGCAAAGCCACATGATGGCTGACCTGCATCGCGGAACCCGGGAAGATCGGCTGCAGGCGGGCTGAGAGGCCAATTTGCATCAGGCTGACGCTGCCCGCCAGCAGCAGTGCCAGCAGGAGATACGGCAGCATTGCGCGGCTAAGGTGAGCAGATTGCTTCGCCACCGGAGGCAGCGGCGGGTCGTTATCCTCCCGCGCGATCAGCAACAGTGCCAGTAAAGGCGCTACCGCCATCAGCCACAGCGGAGCCTGCGGATGCAAACCTAACGCTGCGGCCGCCAGCGGTGGCCCCAGAAGACGGCCGCAGCTTAAGCCGGAGCTGATTGTAGCAAGCGCTGACATACGTTTTTCCATCCCCCCACGCTGAATAGCCCAGGTTTGCACGGCTGGCACCATGCCGGAAACCGTCAGGCCATACAGACAGCGGGAGAGAATCAATCCGCACAGCCCAGGCCACAGGCCCACCGCACCTAGCGCCATCCCCCAGATCGTCAATGCCATGAGGGTGAAACTCGCCAGATAGCCCGTCAGGGCCGCCACCACCACAAATTTACAGCCGCGGATCTCGGCCTGCCGCCCCCACCACGGCGAACCGGGTAAAAACAGCATCGAGCCAAACATCAGCAGTCCCGCCCAAACGGAGAGCGACAGCCCGGTCATCGACACCAGCTGCGGCATCATCACCAACAAGCCATTCTGGCCAATCCCCAGCAACCCCGCGCACAGCGCCAGCGGCCACGCGGGTTTCAGGGAAATCACATCAGGGGCAACGCCCGAATTTGTACTCATAGGAATGTAAAATAACGCCAAAAAATGTGAGGAAATTATGAACTTAATGAAAACAAATATTGCAAAAATAGTTGTTTATGTAAATAGAATGCATATCATAACGATAATTATTATCAATTATGGAGTGAGAGAGAACGATGCGTTCCCCGTCCCGTCATGCCGGCACCGACGTTGCGGCTCAGTGCTTCCTGAATGCCTTGTTGCGTGAAACTCGCGACTGGCAGAAGCTGCCAGCAGAGCAACCGGGCGAGTCAGCCCGAATCCATTTTCCCCTCAACGATCGTCAGGCGATTCAACTGCCACTCCGCTACTTTTCCCCTACTCAGCATCATCAGTACCAGTTTCCTGCTCTGCTGATTGACACCGCCCACGATGAAAAACAGACGCTCACTTTTGATGAGCTCGTTACCAACGTGCTGAATAAACCGGGCGTGCGGGGTGAACTGAGTCAGGAGACGCTTGCTCAGTTCAGCGAGCGCGTCCTCGAGAGCCATCGACACACCTGGCAGGCCATCGATCTGCGCCACGACTGGGCGACCCTGCGCAGCGGGCCGCTCAATTTTGCTCAGGCTGAACAGGCGCTGCTGGTGGGACATGCTTTTCATCCGGCCCCCAAATCCCATGAGCCTTTTAGCGAAACCGAAGCCCGCCGCTACCTGCCGGATTTCGCCTCACGTTTCCCGTTGCGCTGGTTTGCCGTGGATAAAAAGCAGGTTGCTGGCGAGAGCCTGAACCTCTCCTTGCGCGATCGCCTGCTGCGTTTCGCCGCAGAAAACGCACCTGCGCTACTGCCCCATTTCAGCGACGAGCGCTGGCTGCTGCCCATGCATCCATGGCAGGCAGACTATTTGCTGACACAGGCCTGGTGCCAGCAGTTAGCTGAAAACGGCAGCCTGCTCGATCTGGGCGAAGCGGGTGAGAGCTGGCTGCCCACCAGCTCCTCGCGCTCCCTGTACTGCGAAAGCAGCCGGGACATGATCAAGTTCTCCCTGAGCGTGCGGCTGACCAACTCCGTACGTACCCTGTCGGTGAAAGAAGTGAAACGCGGTATGCGTCTCGCACGTCTTGCAAAAACGTCGCGCTGGCAGGCGTTACAGGCCCGCTACCCGACAATGCGGGTGATGCAGGAAGATGGCTGGGCAGGACTGCGCGATGCAAACGGCAACATTCAGGAAGAGAGCCTGATGGCGCTGCGTGTGAACCTGCTGTTTGACCAGCCGCAAACCCAGACCAATGTGCTGGTAAGTCTGACCCAGGCTGCGCCCGATGGCGGTGACAGCCTGCTTGCTGCCGCTGTTCGTCGCCTGAGCCAGCGCCTGAATCTCTCTCTGGAAACAGCGTCGGATTGCTGGGTAGAGGCTTACTGCGAACGTGTGTTGCTGCCGCTGTTCAGCGCTGAGGCTGATTATGGACTGGTGCTGCTGGCCCACCAGCAAAATATTCTGGTTGAGATGCAGGAGGATTTGCCCGTCGGCCTGCTGTACCGTGACTGCCAGGGAAGCGCCTTTACCGAAGGTGCGCGCGACTGGCTGACGGAAGAGAATGAGCTGGAGGCGGAAAACCGCTTTAGCGAAGCCCAACTGCTGCGCTACTTCCCCTACTACCTGTTGGTGAATTCCACCCTTGCCGTCACAGCGGCGCTCGCTGCTGCGGGCTTTGCCACGGAAGAGGCGCTGATGGCGCGGGTACGCGATGCCCTGCTTCGTCTGCGCCAGAGCGCCGTGAATACCCGCTGCCTGGATTACGTTCTCGACAGTCCGGTGTGGAACTGTAAGGGCAACTTCTTCTGCTATCTCCACGATCACAACGAAAACACCATTGCCGATCCGGCGGTGATCTACTTCAACTTCAGCAACCCGTTTTACAAGGAGCAACCCTGATGCCGCACGCTCATCTCGTTCATGACGGCTATGGATTCCGCTGTACTCAGCTTGATGCCCCGCTGTCATTGCAGCTTGGACTCGACGGCAGCGCCGTGCTGCTGCCTCCCGAAAACATACCCGACGGCTGGCTGATTCAGGCTCTCGATCAGCTTTTTGTCGCTGCACCAAAGCTGAGCGGTGTCACCTTGCCGTGGGCTCAGTGGCAACACGATGCACAGGCAAAAGCGCTGCTGAGCCAGGTTCAGAGCGATTACCTCTCCCGGGAAGCTTTCTGGCAGCTGCCGCTGTGGCTATGCGGTGAGCGGCCCACCGCGCGCACGGGAATGCAGTTTGATGAATCACGTCAGCTTTGCCTCCCGCAGCGTCCACTGCGTCCTGAAGGTGAGGTTTATCGCCGTTACGATCCACAAATCAAACGTACGCTGAGCTTCCGCGTTGCGGATGTGGCGTGGGATGCCGAACGCTTTACCGCCTGGATGAATTCACCGCGGGTGAACGCATTCTGGGAGATGGCAGGCCCGCTGGCTGAGCAGGAAAACTATCTGCGCAAGCAGCTGGATTCCAGCTATTGCTATCCGCTGATTGGCTGCTTTGACGACCAGCCGTTCGGCTATTTTGAAATTTACTGGGCGGCAGAGGACCGGATTGGCCGTCACTATCGCTGGCAGCCTTTCGATCGCGGCCTGCATATGCTGGTCGGTGAAGAGCAATGGCGCGGCGCGCAGTATATTCGCAGCTGGCTGCGCGGACTCAGCCATTATCTCTACCTTGATGAGCCCCGTACTACGCGCGTGGTAGCAGAACCTCGCTATGACAACCAGCGCCTGTTCCGTCATCTGCCCGTAGCAGGCTTCAGTACGCTGAAAGAGTTCGATTTCCCGCACAAGCGTTCGCGTCTGGTGATGAACGAGCGTGAGGCGTTTTTCCGCGAGGTTGGGCTATGAATTTGTCTCGCTGGGAACAGGTTAACCGCGAGATGGTGGCAAAAATTCTCGCGGAGCTGGAGTATGAGCGCACCCTGAACGCCGAACAAATAAGTGACGGTCAGTGGCGCATCAGGCTCGGGGACGAGCGCTGGCAGTTCAGCGCAAAGCGTGGGATCTGGGGCTGGCTGCATATCGACCCGCAAACGCTCAGCAATATCAGCGGCGAACCCATCGAGGCCGAGCGTGCCCTCCGTCAGCTTGCGCAGGTGCTTGGGATGAGTGATGCGCAAACCGCTGAACATCTCGAAGATCTCTATGCCACCCTGCGCGGTGACGTGCAGCTGCTGGAGGCCCGCAAAGGGCTGGATGCCGATGCGCTGATCGACCTGCCTGCGGATACCCTGCAATGCCTGCTGAGCGGTCATCCTAAATTTATCTTCAATAAAGGTCGCCGGGGCTGGGGCCTGGATGCGCTGCAGGCTTACGCTCCTGAATACTGCGGGCGTTTTCAACTTGTCTGGGTAGCCGTTCGTCGGGACAAGCTGGTATGGAGCAGCGATGTGGACTGCGACATCAGCAGCTTACTCGCCAGCGCCATGAACGACGGCGAACGTCAACGCTTTAACGCCTGCTGGCAGACCTTGCCCGATCCCGACGCCTGGCTGCCCGTGCCGCTCCATCCGTGGCAGTGGCAGCAGAAAATCGCCCTGCACTTTTTCCCGCATCTGGCTCGCGGCGACATTATCGAACTTGGTGAGTTCGGCGATGAGTATCTGGCTCAGCAGTCGCTGCGCACGCTGACGAACGCAAGCCGCCGTTCGGCGTACGATATCAAGCTGCCGCTGACCATCTATAACACCTCCTGCTATCGCGGCATTCCCGGCAAATACATTGCGGCCGGGCCGTTGGCTTCCCGCTGGCTACAGCAGCAATTTGCCGCCGACACCACGCTGACCGCGCTTGGCGCGCAGATCCTTGGCGAACCCGCTGCGGGCTATCTGACGCATCAGGGTTACGCCGCCCTGCCAAAAGCGCCCTATCGCTATCAGGAAATGCTTGGCGTTATCTGGCGTGAGAACCCTTCCTGCTATTTGCAGGAGGGTGAACAGGGCGTGCTGATGGCAGCATTGATGGAGTGTGACGAAAGCGGTCGCCCGCTTATTGATGCCTGGATTGCCCGTTCCGGCCTGAGCGCGGAAGCCTGGCTCACGCAGATGTTCCGCGCCGTGGTGCTGCCGTTTTATCACCTGCTTTGCCGCTATGGCGTTGCGCTGATCGCCCACGGCCAGAACGTCACGCTGGTGATGAAAGACCATCTGCCGCAGCGCATTCTGCTGAAAGATTTCCAGGGCGATATGCGACTGGTGGATGAGGACTTCCCTGAAATGGCCTCGTTACCTGATGAGGTGAAACAAGTCACCGCCCGCCTGAGCGCCGACTACATCATTCATGATTTACAGACGGGCCATTTCGTCACGGTGCTGCGCTTTATTTCGCGCCTGACCGAACGCTGTGGCGTCAGTGAAACCCGCTTTTATCAGCTGCTGGCTGAGGTGTTGCAGGAGTACATGAGCCACCATCCTCAGATGCAGGCGCGCTTCGACCTGTTTGATCTGTTTAAGCCGCAGATCATTCGCGTGATCCTCAACCCGGTCAAACTCACTTTCTCCGAACATGACGGCGGTAGCCGCATGCTGCCGATCTATCTCACCGATCTCGATAACCCGCTTTATTTTGCTACCAGGGAGCCCGCACAGTGAAAACCTATGATTTCATCGGCATTGGTATTGGCCCGTTCAATCTCAGCATCGCCGCGCTGGCAGACGGTCTTGAGGGATTCAGCACGCTGTTTCTTGAGCGTAAACCGCATTTTTCCTGGCACCCCGGAATGATGGTGCCCGACTGCCATATGCAGACGAGCTTCCTCAAGGATCTGGTCAGCGCGGTGAAACCCACCAGCCGCCACAGCTTCCTGAACTACCTGGTGCAGCGCAAGAAGTTCTACCGCTTCCTGACGACAGAGCTGCGCACCGTATCGCGGGAAGAGTTTGCTGATTACCTGTGCTGGGCGGCGGAAAACCTCAGCAACCTGGCGTTCAGCGAGCAGGTACAGCAGGTGCGCTACGACGAGCAGCAGGGCCTGTTTGAAATTACCACCCAGCGGGATCGCTTCCTGGCGCGCCATGTCTGCCTTGGCATCGGCAAGCAAGTTAATCTCCCCGCCTGCGTCAATGAGCAGAGCGATCGCTGCTTCCACGCCAGCGAAATGATGCTCCGCACGCCGGACTTAAGCGGCAAGCGCGTGACGGTAGTTGGCGGTGGCCAGAGCGGTGCCGATCTGTTCCTCAATATCTTCAGCGGCGAATGGGGACAGCCCGCGATGCTGAACTGGGTGTCACGGCGCAATAACTACAACGCGCTGGATGAGGCCGCTTTCGCGAATGAATATTTCACGCCGGAGTATCTGGAAAGCTTTGCCACCCTCGGGGAAGGCACTCGCGAACGGCTGCTGGCGGAGCAAAAAATGACCTCCGACGGCATTACGACCGAATCGCTGCTGGCTATCTACCGCGCTATGTATCACCGCTTTGAAGTACTGCGTGAAAAACCCTGGGCGCGGCTGCTGCCTTCCCGTTCCGTGAGCCACGTAGCCAGCAGAGGTTCTGCTCAGCGCCTGACGCTGCACCACCATCTGGATCAAGGCGAAGAGCAGCTTGATTGCGACGTGGTGATTTTCGCCACGGGCTATCGCCCGGCGAACCCGGCCTTCCTCGCGCCGCTCGCGAAACAGCTACGCCTGAACGGCGATGAGTCGCTGCGGGTGAATACCGATTTCTCCCTTGACTGGAGCGGCCCGGCGGGTAACCGCCTGTACGCCGTCAATGCCGGGATGTGCAGTCTCGGCATCGCAGAACCCCAGCTCAGCCTGATGGCCTGGCGGGCCGCGCGCATTCTCAACAGCGCGCACCCCGATACGCCGTTTGAGCTGTCTGGCACCCCTGGCGTGATCCACTGGCGAAGCGACGCCAGCCGCGATACACGCGAGGTTCCTCAGGCCCTAAAAACCACTGAATACTGACACACACAATTGGGAAAATACTAACAATGAAGCGCGCTTGCCTTTGGGTTTTAAATCCTTGTTTACTGGCTATATTGTCTGCCTCTGCGTGGGCGGAAGAAGGAAAAGAAGAAACGGTCGTCGTGTCTGCCAGCCGTGCCAATCATGCGGTGGCGGATATGGCGCAAACGACCTGGGTGATTGAACAGGCAGATATTGAACAGCAGGTTCAGGGTGGGAAAGAGCTAAAAGACGTGCTCGCGCAGCTGATTCCGGGTATGGATGTCAGCAGCCAGGGTCGTACTAACTATGGTATGAACATGCGTGGCCGCTCGATGATGGTGATGGTGGACGGCGTGCGCCTGAACTCCTCACGCAGCGACAGCCGACAGCTCGACTCCATCGATCCGTTTAATATTTCACGCATCGAGGTTATCTCCGGCGCCACGTCACTGTACGGCGGCGGCAGTACCGGCGGACTGATTAACATCGTCACCAAAAAAGGCCAGCCGGACACCGAAGTGGAGTTCCAGACCGGGGCCAAAAGCGGCTTCACCAGCCATAACGATCATGATGAAAACGTGGCGGCCTCCGTCAGCGGCGGCAACGATAAGGCTTCAGGGCGCCTCTCCGTGGCGTATCAGCGCTACGGCGGCTGGTATGACGGCAACGGCGATGAGGTCATCATCGACAACACTCAGACCGGGCTGCAGTATTCCGACCGCATCGACGTAATGGGCACCGGTACGCTGGACATTGACGATCACCAGCAGCTTCAGCTGACCACGCAGTACTTCAAAAGCCAGTCCGATGGCAAACACGGTCTGTTCCTTGGCGAGAACTTTTCGGCGGTGACCGGCGATGGCCGGGCGTATAACAAAGACAATCTCGACTCCGATCGTCTGCCGGGGACGGAGCGTCATCTTATTAACCTGCAATACTCCAACACTGACGTCTGGGGCCAGGAACTGGTGGCGCAAGTTTATTATCGTGACGAGAGCCTGACCTTCTACCCGTTCCCGACGTTGAGCAAGGGTCAGGTCACCAGTATTGGCGCTTCCCAGCAGAAAACCGATTTTTACGGCGGCAAGTTAACCCTCAACAGCAAGCCACTGGAGGATCTCAATCTGACCTGGGGCGTCGACGCCGATCATGAAACCTTCAATGCTAACCAGCAGTTCTTCGATTTGAACACGGCCGCAGCCAGCGGCGGGATGACGCTCGACAATGCTTACAACATTGGCCGCTATCCGGATTACAGCATCACGAACCTCGCCCCGTTCCTGCAGGCGAGCTATGACATCAGCGCTATTACCCTGAGCGGCGGCGTGCGCTATCAGTACACGGAAAATAAGGTCGACGATTTTATCGGCTACGCGCAGCAGCAGGCCATCGCTACCGGGAAAGCGACCTCAGCCGACGCGGTGCCCGGCGGCAAAACGGACTACAACAATCTACTGTTCAACGCCGGTATTCTTGGCCATCTGACCGACCGCCAGCAGCTATGGTTTAACTTCTCTCAGGGCTTTGAGATCCCGGATCTGGCGAAATATTACGGCTCCGGTAACTACACCCTGGCAAACGGACATTATCAGCTCAACAATAGCGTCAACGTGAATGACTCGAAGCTCGACGGCATTAAGGTCGACGCCTACGAGCTGGGCTGGCGATTCACCGGCGACAACCTGCGCACCCAGGTTGCGGCTTATTACTCGCTGTCCGACAAAACCATCAACATCAATAAATCTGACATGACCATTACCATGGATGATGACAAACGTCGGATCTACGGTGTTGAGGGCCAGGTCGATTACTACTTCAACGCCAGCGACTGGAGCCTTGGCTCCAACTTTAACGCCATCAAGTCGGAAACCCGCGAGAACGGCAAATGGGAAAAGCTGACGGTTGACAGCGCCAGCCCATCGAAGGTCAGCGCGTGGGTTAACTGGGCTCCGGGCGACTGGGGTTTACGCGTGCAGAGCACCCAGACGTTTGACGTTTCCGATGCCGACGGCAACAAAATTGACGGCTACAACACGGTAGACTTCCTCGGTAGCTACACCCTGCCGGTGGGTAAAGTCAGCTTCAGCGTCGAAAACCTGCTGGATAAGGAATACACCACCGTCTGGGGCCAACGCGCGCCGGGGCTTTACAGCCCGACGTATGGCGCACCAGGTCTGTACACTTATAAGGGCCGTGGCAGAACGTTTGGCCTGAACTACTCGGTACTCTTCTGATACAAAAAAGCCACCGCTAACTGCGGTGGCTTCTTCTGCATCCTGGCGGAAATTACCCCCGGCCAGGATGATTCATGATGTGATCTTCCCAGTCCACCACCTCAGACTCTTTCACCGCGATGTGGCGCACGGAAATACGTTCGCCGTGCATCGCCGCTTTCGATCCCGTCAGCAACGGATGCCACGCTGGCAGCGGTTTACCTTCTGCAAGCAGACGATAGGCGCAGGTGTGCGGCAGCCATTCGAAAGTCGGGAGATTATCGCGGGTCAATTTGATGCAGTCCGGTTCGTATTCGAAGCGGCGCTCGTAGTTGCGGCACTGGCAGGTTTTAATATTCAGCTGGCGGCAGGCGACGTTGGTGAAATAAATTTCGTCGCTGTCTTCGTCCATTAGCTTATGCAGGCAGCACTGGCCGCAGCCATCGCACAACGACTCCCACTCGGCGTCGGTCATTTGCTCGAGCGTTTTGCTCTGCCAGAAGGGTGTGTCGCTCATAAGAAAATCCGCCATTAAAAACCAGGGGCACCTTATAACCAGTCTGGCATGTGGATGCAAGTTTTGCCGCCCGATGGTGGCGGCAAAAGATGCTTACAGTACGCGGGTGGTAAGCGAATGACCGTTGAAGTTGACCTCCAGCTCGTCGCCGCTGGCGAGCGGGCCGACGCCTTCCGGCGTGCCGGTGAGGATCACATCCCCGCTTTTGAGGGTAAAGAAACGACTCATGTAGGCAATCAGCGGCACAATTTTGTGGATCATGTCTGAGGTGGAGCCCTGCTGGCGCACCTGACCGTTAATCTTCAGACTGAGCGGCGTGTTTTGCGGATCGCCCTGGAAATCGCCTGCCGGAATAAAGCCGGAGATCGGGCAGGCATTATCAAAGCCTTTGGCTTTTTCCCACGGCTGGCCCGCTTTCTTCATTTTGCCTTGCAGGTCACGCAGCGTGAGATCCAGCGCCACGCCGTAGCCGGCAATTGCTTTTTGCACGTGCTCCTCAGAGGCCTGACGCAGCGTGCCGCCAATCAACACCGCCAGCTCAACTTCATGATGCACCGAGCCAAAGCCTTCCGGCAGCACTAACGGCTGGCGAATATCACACAGCGCCGTTTCAGGTTTAATAAACAGCACCGGCTCTTCCGGCGTGGCGCTGCCCATCTCCTGAATATGTTTGGCGTAATTACTCCCTACACAAACCACTTTACTGACCGGGTAATCCAGTAACGCGCCCTGCCAGTGATGATGTTGATACATGCCTGCTCCTGTCGTTGCGTTATTGTTTTCCGCTCGCCTGGAGATGCTGCTTAAGTAAATTGTCCGGCGGAGGCGGCAGTTGCAAATAATAGCCTTGTTCAGTTAAGGCTTTTTTTACTTTTTCCAGATCGGCATTGGCTAATGTCTTACGCCCGTCCAGGGGCAGAATCATGGCCAGCTGCGGTTGACCAAACCCCTGCATTAATTCAGCCGGCACGCGGGAGAAATCGTCTTTTTTTTCGACATATAAGTAGGTCTGGTCGCGCTTATTACTTTTATAGATCACACAAAACATCACTTTTACTCTGAATTAGACGGTGGCGACTTGCCACTCTATATTAGTGACTATAACATGCCCGGTAGTCTTCGGAATATCACCGCAGCCGTGCGGCTGATAAATTGAAAATTGAGTAAGGCCAGGATGTCAAACACGCCCATCGAACTTAAAGGCAGTAGCTTCACGTTATCAGTGGTTCATTTGCACGAGGCAAAACCCGAGGTTATTCGTCAGGCGTTAGAAGACAAAATCGCCCAGGCTCCCGCTTTTCTGAAACACGCACCGGTAGTGGTCAATATCAGCAGTCTGGATAATGTGACCCAATGGAAACCATTGCAGCAGGCCATTTCCGCTACGGGCTTGCGCATTATGGGCGTCAGCGGCTGTAAAAATCCCGCACTGAAGGCCGAAATCGAGCTGGTCGGCATTCCCTTACTGACTGAAGGGAAAGAAAAAGCGGTTCGGGCAGCCCCTGTTGAGCCCCCTGCTCCGGCACCAATTGCTACTCCCGTCACAAAAACGCGATTGATTGATACACCGGTTCGTTCCGGTCAGCGCATTTATGCACCAAACTGTGATCTGATTGTCACAAGTCATGTGAGTGCGGGCGCGGAGCTTATCGCCGACGGGAACATTCACATTTACGGCATGATGCGTGGACGCGCACTGGCGGGTGCCAGCGGTGACCGGGAAGCACAAATATTTTGTACCCACCTCGCGGCAGAGCTGGTGTCTATCGCGGGTGTTTACTGGCTGAGTGAAAACATCACCGCCGACTATTATGGCAAAGCGGTTCGTCTGCGTCTGGACGAAGCGGCTTTGGCAATTGAACCGTTAAACTGATCCCTTTTAACAAGGAATTTTTATGGCACGCATTATTGTTGTGACTTCGGGTAAAGGGGGCGTTGGCAAGACCACCTCCAGCGCGGCCATCGCTACTGGTTTGGCCCAGAAGGGAAAGAAGA
This sequence comes from Pluralibacter sp. UBA7423, assembly GCA_002470465.1. Lineage (GTDB taxonomy): Bacteria > Pseudomonadota > Gammaproteobacteria > Enterobacterales > Enterobacteriaceae > Scandinavium. The sequence continues at coordinate 106,006 of DKMD01000025.1, read as the reverse complement.
CAGTCGTTATCGACTTTGACATCGGCCTGCGTAACCTCGACCTGATCATGGGCTGTGAACGCCGCGTGGTTTATGATTTCGTGAACGTCATTCAGGGCGATGCCACGCTGAACCAGGCGCTGATTAAAGATAAGCGTACCGAAAATCTCTATATTCTCCCGGCCTCTCAGACTCGTGACAAAGACGCACTGACTTACGAAGGTGTGGAAAAGGTGCTCGAAGAGCTGAAGAAGATGGAATTCGATTTCATCGTCTGTGACTCTCCGGCGGGCATTGAAACCGGCGCGCTGATGGCGCTTTACTTCGCCGATGAAGCCGTGATTACCACTAACCCGGAAGTCTCTTCCGTTCGTGACTCCGACCGTATTCTGGGCATTCTGGCGTCAAAATCTCGCCGCGCCGAGAAAGGCGAAGATCCGATTAAAGAACATCTTCTGCTCACCCGCTACAATCCGGGCCGCGTCAGCAAAGGCGACATGCTGAGCATGGAAGATGTGCTGGAAATTCTGCGCATTAAACTGGTTGGCGTGATCCCGGAAGATCAGTCAGTCCTTCGCGCCTCTAACCAGGGTGAGCCGGTTATTCTGGATGCCGAAGCCGACGCAGGCAAAGCCTACGCCGACACGGTTGATCGTCTGCTGGGAGAAGAACGTCCTTTCCGCTTCATCGAAGAAGAGAAGAAAGGTTTCCTCAAACGCCTGTTCGGAGGATAAGTTATGGCATTACTCGACTTTTTTCTCTCACGAAAAAAGAACACCGCCAACATCGCGAAAGAACGTTTACAGATTATCGTCGCGGAACGCCGCCGCAGTGATGCAGAGCCACACTATCTGCCGCAGCTGCGTAAAGACATCCTGGAAGTGATCTGCAAATACATTCAGATTGACCCGGAAATGGTGACCGTTCAGCTGGAGCAAAAAGACGGGGATATCTCGATTCTTGAGCTCAACGTGACGCTTCCTGAAACGGAAGAGTCTAAGTCCTGATGTGAAAACCCGCTTCGGCGGGTTTTTTATTGGATTCTGTATCCGGATCATTCCCCGGTGGCGCTTTGCTTATCGGGGCTACAGTCTCGGCCATAAACCGCAGGGCGGGCAAACGCAGCCCCCCGGCAATTGGTACAACTCTGTGGCCTGATACCCTCTTCCCTGCCCTTTCCCACAGGGAGAAGGGGCAAACACGAAAGCGCTTTTCTGAAAAAAGCACTGACTGTTTACCTGGGATAATTCGCCAGCAGCGCATTCAGGCGATCGGCCATCATTTCCCCACGCCAGCCCGCCACCAGCTCCGGCAAACCGTTTTGCGGCTTTAGCTTCCAGTGCCAGTTCAGCAGCTGGTTAATCTGGCGACGGGAAGCCAGCAGCTCCGCGCTGACGCCCTTCTCTTTGCTGACATCCTGCACCAGCGCTTTGATCTCTTTAAACAGCGTTCGGTAGCCCGGCATATCCATCAGGTTCAGCAGCGGCTCAGGGAGTGCCTCTTCCGGCAACGCTTTGGCCTTCTCAACCAGGCTCAGCAGCGTTTTACCGTGGAAGCGAATTTCACTGCCTGAAAGCCCAAGGCTGTCGAGTTCGCCCATACTACCCGGCATGTAGCGAGCCACGCTCCAGAGATGCTCTTCACGTACCACGAAATTGACTGCCATATTACGCTCGCGGGCTTTACGCAGACGCCAGTCTGCCAGAAGCTGTAAACACGCCAGCTGGCGGGTACGCAGCTGCCAGGCGTTGGTGATATCGCGCCAGGCGTCCGCCGGATCAACCACTTCCTGACGGCGCTGCTGCATCAGGCGGCATTCGTCGAGTGCCGCGGGCAGCCAGCCGCTGGAGTCAGCTTCCGCCAGCAGTTTTTTAGCAATCGGCAACAGATACCAGACATCCGCCGCCGCATAGTCGCACTGGCGCTCGGTCAACGGACGCGCCAGCCAGTCGGTGCGGGACTCGCTTTTATCGAGCGCAATGCCGGTGTACTCCTCAACCATCGCCGCAAAACCCCACGACAGCGGGCGGCCGCTGAATGCCGCCAGAATCTGGGTATCAATAAGCGGTTCCGGTAATTCTCCAAAAGTATTCAGAAACACTTCAAGATCTTCACTGCCGGCATGCAAATATTTGGTGACCGTTTTCTCACGCATCAACGCTTTGAACGGTGCCCAGTCGGTGATGGTCAGCGGGTCGATCAGCACCACCGTCTTGCCGTCGAACATCTGAATCAGGCCCAGCTGCGGATAATAGGTACGGGTGCGGACAAATTCGGTGTCCAGCGCAATGGCGGGTACGTTGCGGGCCTCATCACAGGCGGTCCTGAGCGCAGCGTCCTCGGTGATCATCTGATAATTCAATCTGTATTCTCTATGGTTTGCGCCCATAAAAAACGCCGGCTTAACCGGCGTCTGAAGGCGACTCACGCGTAGTTCAGGCTTTATTGTCCACTTTAGCGCGCGCTTCGTCACGCAGTTCTCGTCGCAAAATTTTTCCAACGTTCGATTTTGGCAGCTCATCACGGAACTCAACCAGCTTCGGCACCTTGTATCCGGTCAGATGACGGCGGCAGAAGGTGATCAGTGCCTCATCGGTCAACGACGGGTCTTTTTTCACCACGAAGATCTTCACCGCTTCGCCACTGCTGCCGGACGGTACACCAACGGCGGCCACTTCCTGCACGCCGGAGTGCTGCATCACCACGTCTTCGATCTCATTTGGATAAACGTTGAAGCCGGACACCAGAATCATGTCTTTTTTACGATCGACAATCTTCAGGAAGCCCTCTTCGTCCATCACTGCGATGTCACCCGTATGCAGCCAGCCGTCTTTGATGATTTCATCGGTGGCATCCGGGCGCTGCCAGTAGCCCAGCATCACCTGCGGTCCTTTGACGCAAAGTTCACCCGGTTCGCCCGGTGGCACTTCGTTATTATCGTCGTCCACCAGCTTCACTTCCGTGGACGGCACCGGCAGGCCAATGCTGCCGCTGTGATAATCAATATCGTGCGGGTTAACGCTCACCAGCGGCGCGCACTCGGTCAGGCCATAGCCTTCCAGCAGATAGCGGCCGGTCAGTTTAACCCAACGTTCGGCCACCGCCTGCTGTACCGGCATCCCGCCGCCTGCGGAGAGACGCAGCGAGGAGAAATCGAGCTGCTGAAACTCTTTGTTATTCAGCAGCGCGTTAAACAGCGTATTCACACCGGTCATCGCGGTGAACGGGTATTTTGCCAGCTCTTTCACCAGACCCGGAATATCACGCGGGTTGGTAATAAGCAGGTTTTGTCCACCGAGTTCAATAAACAGCAGGCAGTTCATGGTCAGCGCAAAAATGTGGTACAGCGGCAACGCGGTGACTACCAGCTCTTTGCCCGGCTGGAACAGCGGACCGTAGGTAGCATGTACCTGCGCGAGGTTCGCCAGCATGTTGCGATGTGTCAGCATTGCGCCCTTCGCCACGCCGGTGGTGCCGCCCGTGTATTGCAGGAATGCCAGATCTTCCGTCACCACTTCCGGTTTGATGTACTGCATTCGGTAGCCCTGCTGGAGGGCACGGCGGAAGGAGATGGCGTCCGGCAGATGGTACTTCGGCACCAGGCGTTTAACGTATTTGACGACAAAGTTAACCAACGTGCCTTTTGCCGTGGAGAGCTGGTCGCCCATGCGCGTAAGAATAACGTGCCGAACCTGGGTTTTCCCGACCACTTTTTCCAGGGTATGGGCAAAGTTGGAGACGATCACAATCGCGCTGGCGCCGCTGTCGTTGAGCTGATGCTCCAGTTCACGTGGCGTATACAGCGGGTTGACGTTCACCACGATCATGCCGGCACGTAAAATACCGAACAGCGCAACGGGATATTGCAGCAGATTGGGCATCATCAGCGCGACGCGGTCGCCCTTTTTCAGCCCCAGGCCCTGCTGGAGATAAGCGGCGAAGGCGCGGCTGCGCTCCTCGAGCTTGCGGAAGGTCATGACTTCACCCATGTTCACGAACGCGGGCTGATCGGCGAAACGAGTTGTCGCCTGTTCAAACAGATCTACCAGGGATTGATAGCGGTCAGGATCGATCTCCGCCGGGACATCGGCGGGATAACGGTTAAGCCAAACCTTTTTCAATGCATCACCTCTGAAATGAGAATTCGTCGTCATCACAACCCCTGTTAATAAACAAGTCGTTAACAACATATTAACTTATCGTACCAGTTTATTAATTAATCGGATTTAAGGTTGCGAAGCGCGTCACTATTTATTTTTCTTATGAACGGGAGTCCTGCCCGACAAAAAGAAACAGCGGACCAGCCGCTGTCTCAAAACGATTTAAAAACAATGAATTATTCAGTAACGATGGTCTGCACCTGCGCCGGGCCCGGATTATACCAGCCCCAGCCGCCGTAGCCGTAACCACAGCGATGGTGATAGCAGCCGCCGCCCCAGTAGGGGTCAATCGGCTGAGGTGGCATCACGACCTGCTGCGTCACGCGCCAGCGCTTATAGCCGTTCGCCTGCATCACCATGTAAGTGTATTCCGTGTCGCCAATTTTACCCTTCGCGGTGCCGGTAATCGGTCCGACGACGGTGACCAGCTGATTGCGGAAATCAACCGGGTCGAGGAAGCCGTTTACGTCCGCATAAATACGGCCACGGGAAGGGGTTCCCAGGCCCGGGCGCGCGCCTTCATCGAGCGGCACGGTGGCAATTTCCAGACGGGTTTTACCGGTCTCGTTTTTAACATTCACCACTTTGCCACCGAAGCGGGCTTCCTGGCCGACATAAAGCTGCGGCGCAGCCATTACGCGAACCAAATCCTGCTGTGGCGTCGGGCTCGTGCCCTTGATTTCATCCGGTACCGACACGCATCCACTTAGCGCGGCAATGACCAGCCCAGCCAGTAACCCACGTACTACCTGTTTGCGACTCGCCATGATGAGACTCCTTTATTTCTCAGTGCTTATGTCACTAAGATTCATTCCCGACCGGGAAGTTTCTTCCACGCCACTTCATTACGTAAATAAACAGGTTCAGCCTGTTCGACGGCAACAGTTTTGTGCGCGGCGAAAAGCTGACAAGCCAGCGGCAACATGTCTTCTGCTTCCGGCAACAGCGTATCGCCGTTTACCCGCGTCACAGGGGTGTCATTCGCCATATCCGGCCAGGCCTGCCAGCCTGTACCCACTGTAGCCCACTCGCCGTCAAGCTGCTTCAACCGGGCGTTAACGGCTTCAGGTTTCAGCACGGCTTCGGTCGCTTCGCCGTGCCAGACGCCTTGTTCATCACGCTGATACTCGGCCCAGTAGACTTCACCCATGCGGGCGTCAATGGCAGCCAGCACGCGGGTTGCCCCCGTTTTACGGAATGCACCCTGCGCCATAGTCGCCAACGTCGACACGCCAATCATCGGCAAATTTGCACCCAGCGCCAGTCCCTGGGCGATGCCGATACCGATACGGACGCCGGTGAAGCTGCCTGGCCCACGGCCAAACGCCAGGGCGTCGAGGTCGGTCAGGGCAGTAGCGGTTTCGGTGAGAATATCCTGCACCAGCGGCAGAATACGTTGAGTGTGTTCGCGGGGGCAAAGCTCGAAGTGAGCCGTGGTGGCACCGTCATTCCACAAAGCCGCAGAACAGGCTTCTGTGGCGGTATCAATAGCCAGAATTCGCATAGGACGTCGCGCTCTCGCAATAGCGGGTCAACAAAATGGCGCGCATCTTATCACAGTTCGCCGCAAATTACCCCACAGAGAGACCGGCGAGAAAACGCACGGCCCGGCTGATATCGCGGGTGCGCGGGGTCGGTGGCAGGCTGGATAAGAACACCGCGCCGTAGGGGCGCATCACCAGGCGGTTATCGCAGATGACCAGTACGCCGCGGTCGTCAATATCGCGGATAAGGCGCCCGACGCCCTGCTTGAGGGTAATCACCGCATCCGGAAGCTGCACATCATCGAACGGATCGCCGCCCCGCAGACGGCAATCTTCCATTCGCGCTTTCAGCAGCGGATCTTCCGGCGAGGTAAACGGCAGTTTGTCGATGATCACCAGCGACAGCGCATCGCCGCGTACGTCCACCCCTTCCCAGAAGCTGCTGGTCGCCACCAGCAGGGCATTCCCCGCGCTGACGAACTGCTGTAAAAGCTGACCCTTGCTGGTTTCCCCCTGCAACAGCACAGGCAGATCGAGTATTGAACGGAACTGTTCAGCAAGGTCACGCATCATGGCGTGCGAGGTGCAGAGCATAAAGCAGCGGCCGTTGTTGGCCTCAATCATCGGACGCAGCATCGCCGCCAGCTGTTTCGCACCGCCGGGCTGATTAGGCAGCGGCAAATTTCGCGGCACGCAGAGCAGCGCCTGTTTTTCGTAATCAAACGGGCTCGGCAACAGCAGAGATTCAGCCTCATCAATCCCCAGGCGCGCCGTGAAATGGTGCAGATCGTCGTTTACCGACAGGGTTGCCGAGGTGAAGATCCAGCTCCCCTCTTTCTGCGCCATCACTTCTTTGAATTTATCGGCCACCGTGAGCGGCGTGAGCGCCAGGGTGAAATGCCGGGACGTACACTCATACCAGTAGCTGTAGCCCGGCTGGTTAATCTCTTTCAGTCGCTTGAGGCGGGCGCGGTACAGCGTGGCTCGCTCAAAGGCGGCGTCGAGCAGGGCCGAACGGCCAAGTGAGAGTTTTGCCACGTCATAGCAGAGCTCAAGCGCATCATCGAGCAGCAGCAGTGCGCGTTGAATGCCGCTATCTGCCAGCAGTTCACGCAGGTTGCCGCGATAGCCCGGTTCGCCGAGCTGCAGGCGGAAATCCTGCGTCGCCTGGGCCAGACGATCGGCACATTTTTGCAGCTGCTGGGTGTCTTTCACTTCGGTGCGGTAAGCGATAGTGATGTCTTTCGCCATGTCGAGCAGCTGACGGCTGGAGAGCGACTGACCGAAATACTGGCTGGCGATGTCCGGCAGCTGATGGGCTTCATCGAAAATCATCACTTCCGCTTCGGGAATCAGTTCACCAAAGCCCCCCTCTTTCACCACCATGTCGGCGAGGAAGAGATGATGGTTGACCACCACCACGTCGGCATCCATCGCCTTTTTACGCGCTTTGACCACAAAGCAATCTTTATACAGTGGGCAGTCGCTGCCGAGGCAGTTGTCGTTGGTACTGGTCACCAGCGGCCACGCCTGGGAATCTTCCGCCACGCTGACGCAAGTGCTGATGTCGCCGTCTTCGGTCTGGTTCGCCCAACTTCGCAGAATAATGACGTCGCTCAGCGTCTGGACGGGGAGATCGCCCCCGGCAATCGCCTGCTGTTCGAGACGCTCAAGGCACAGGTAGTTGGAGCGGCCTTTCAGCAGGGCCAGCCTGCCGGTAAATTTCAGGGCTTTGGCGACGGTTGGCAGATCGCGGCTGTAGAGCTGATCCTGTAGCGCTTTAGAGCCAGTGGAGATAATGACCTTCTTCTTTGCGCGCAGCGCAGGGGCCAGATAGGCGTAGGTTTTGCCCGTGCCGGTACCCGCTTCCACCACCAGCGGACGCGTTTCTTTGATGGCCTCCGCCACTGCCTGCGCCATCTGACGCTGCGGTTCACGCGGTTTAAAACCGGGTATCGCTTTGGCTAACTGCCCGTCTGTTGCAAAATCGTCCGTCACACTGCCCCCTGTAAATCTGGACAGTGATTATGTCAGCGCGGGGCGAGTTGTACCAGCCTGAAGGATGACGTGATGTCGACATTGTGGCAATCTTGCGGGCGTTTGAAGGAAAACCGACGAAGGAAACTAAGATGACAATCGTACGAATTGATGCCGAAGCCCGCTGGTCTGACGTGGTGATCCACAACCAGACTCTCTACTACACCGGCGTGCCGGAAAATCTCGACGCCGATGCGTTCGAACAGACCGCCAATACCCTGGCGCAGATTGATGCGATTCTGGAAAAACAGGGCAGCGATAAATCACGCATTCTGGATGCGACCATTTTTCTCGCCGATAAAGCGGATTTCGCTGCAATGAACAAGGCCTGGGACGCGTGGGTGGCTGCCGGGCATGCGCCAGTGCGCTGCACCGTGCAGGCCGGGCTGATGAAGCCACAGTATAAGGTTGAGATTAAGATTGTTGCTGCGGTTTGATGACGCTGTTGCCCGGTGGCGGCTCTGCCTTACCGGGCCTACACAACACGCAGGCCTGTGCAAGCACAGCGCCGCCAGGCAATCCATCCAACTACTCGTCTTCGTCCTCAAAGCGCGCCACTATCCGCTCACCGGTGTGGCTGGCGCGTAGCTCTTCGGCCACTAACGTAATTGCCTGTCCGCTACTCATCCCCTGAGACATTAACTCCTGGATACGTTCGACCGCTTTCTGCTGCTGGTCGTGACTCAGTGAAGGTAATCCTGCAAACATGGTGAACTCCTGATACATTGTGGGCGCTTATTATTTCATGCCGCCTGCACATTAGCCAGCGGGCGGCGTCAGATGGATTGAGGTCGATGTTGTCCCCTGCTGTGATTACGCTGCCCTGGCGTGCCGACGCCGCTGAACACTATTTCACTCCCCTTTCCGCTCAGCCCTGGGCGATGCTGCTGCACTCAGGGTTTGCCGAACACGCTCATAACCGGTTTGATATTCTCGTTGCCGATCCGGTTGTCACGCTGGTAACGCGAGGAGCACTCACGCTGATTACCCACGATGGAGAGCAAACAGAGTCGCCAGCCGATCCGTTAGCGTTGTTAAAACAGACGCTGGCAGCCTGCGAATTACCGGTTGCCTCACATCCCGAGCACCCCTTCCAGGGCGGCGCGCTGGGCCTGTTCGGCTACGATCTTGGCCGACGTTTCGAAACGCTGCCTGAAAGCGCAGAGGCTGATATTCACGTGCCGGACATGGCCGTCGGCATTTATCGCTGGGCGCTGATTGTCGATCATCAGCGTCAGAGCGTGTCGCTGCTGAGTCACGATGACCCTCATGCCCGCTTCAAATGGCTTGAAGCACAGCAAGTCACCGATGCTAAACCGTTTACATTGACCTCGGCCTGGCGCTCAAACATGACGCGCGAAGCCTACGGCGAGAAATTTCGCCAGGTACAAGCGTATCTGCAAAGCGGCGACTGTTATCAGGTCAATCTGGCACAGCGCTTTGAAGCCCGTTATTCCGGTGACGAATGGCAGGCGTTTTGCCGGCTCAATCAGGCCAACCGGGCGCCATTCAGCGCCTTTATTCGCCTGAAGGAGAGTGCCATTCTGAGCCTTTCCCCTGAGCGCTTTATTCAGCTTGAAGGTCAGCAAATTCAGACACGCCCCATCAAAGGCACGCTGCCGCGCCAGGCCGATCCCGGTGCAGATGCTGAGCAGGCTGAAAAACTTCGCTCATCGCCAAAAGATCGGGCCGAAAACCTGATGATTGTCGATTTGATGCGCAACGATATTGGCCGCGTGGCGGTACCCGGTAGCGTGCGAGTACCGGAGCTCTTCGTGGTTGAGCCGTTCCCGGCAGTGCATCATCTGGTGAGTACAATTACCGCCAAACTGCCGGAATCGCTCCACGCCACCGATCTGCTGCGCGCGGCGTTTCCCGGCGGCTCCATCACCGGCGCGCCTAAGGTCCGGGCGATGGAAATCATCGATGAACTCGAGCCCCATCGCCGCAATGCCTGGTGTGGCAGCATTGGCTATATCAGCCTGTGCGGCAATATGGACACCAGCATCACCATTCGTACACTGACGGCAACAGGCGGCAGAATCGTCTGTTCCGCGGGCGGCGGCATTGTGGCTGACAGCGACGAGCAGGCGGAATATCAGGAAACTTTTGATAAAGTGAACCGCATTTTGCAGCAACTGGAGTCGTAACCGATGGCACACCCGGACCTTAAGCTTGACGATTTTATCTCCCGCTTTCAGCTTCTGCGCCCACAGCCAACGAAAGCCTCGCTAAATCAGCGCAAAGCCGCGGTGCTGATCCCAATAGTGCGTCGTGAGGTACCGGGCCTGCTGCTGACCAAACGCTCCTCGCAGCTGCGCAAGCATGCCGGACAGGTTGCCTTTCCCGGCGGAGCCGTTGACAGCGGTGACGCCTCCCTGATCGCAGCTGCCCTGCGCGAGGCGCAGGAAGAAGTGGCAATTCCCCCGGAATCGGTTGAAATCCTTGGCGTACTGCCACCCGTAGACAGCGTGACGGGGTTTCAGGTGACCCCCGTCGTCGGCATTATTCCGCCCGATTTGCACTATCACGCCAGCGTCGATGAAGTTTCTGCCGTCTTCGAAATGCCGCTGGCCGAAGCCCTGCGCCTTGGGCGCTATCATCCGCTCGATATCCACCGTCGCGGTAACTCACATCGCGTCTGGCTCTCCTGGTATCAGCATTATTTTGTCTGGGGAATGACCGCCGGGATTATTCGTGAGCTGGCCGTACAAATTGGCATGAAACCTTAACTATACTGTGGATAACGGCTTATGCGATCCACCCCACGCTATTAGTAAAATCGGGGTGAAGCATTAGTTTAATTCATGTGAATAGTTAAGCTGCATTACCGGTTCCCTCTTACACTATGCGCAGTTATTACATCGTTATCGGAGCTTTCCGGTAACCCTGTCAGGAGTGTTAAAGTGATTAGTCTATTCGACATGTTCAAGGTGGGGATTGGCCCCTCATCTTCCCATACTGTTGGCCCAATGAAGGCCGGGAAGCAGTTCGTCGATGATCTGGTCGAAAAGGGAATGATCGATGACGTGACCCGCGTAGCGGTTGACGTTTATGGTTCACTGTCATTGACCGGTAAAGGCCACCATACTGATATCGCCATCATTATGGGTCTGGCGGGCAACATGCCGGACACCGTAGATATCGACGCTATTCCGGCGTTTATTCGCGACGTGGAAACCCGCGGACGTCTGCTGCTGGCGAACGGTCGCCGCGAAGTTGATTTTCCGCAGGACGACGGCATGCGCTTTCGAAGTGACAACCTTTCGCTGCATGAGAACGGCATGTCCATTCACGCTTTCGCGGGCGATAAGGTTATCTACAGCAAAACCTACTATTCCATCGGCGGCGGTTTTATCGTCGACGAAGAGCATTTCGGCAAGGATACCAGCGGTGATGTCACCGTGCCTTACCCGTTCAACTCCGCCAAAGAGATGCTCGACTACTGCAAAGAAACCGGCCTGTCGCTCTCCGGCATGGTGATGCAGAACGAACTGGCGCTACACAGTAAGAAAGAGATTGAAGACTATTTTGCGAACGTGTGGCAGACCATGCAGGCCTGTATCGATCGCGGTCTGAATACGGAAGGCGTGTTGCCTGGCCCGCTGCGCGTACCGCGTCGCGCCGCTGCACTGCGCCGTATGCTGGTGAGCCAGGACAAGACTAACAGCGATCCGATGACGGTGGTCGACTGGGTCAATATGTTCGCGCTGGCGGTGAACGAAGAAAATGCCGCCGGTGGCCGCGTAGTAACGGCCCCGACCAACGGCGCCTGCGGCATCGTTCCGGCCGTGCTGGCTTATTACGATCACTTTATCGAACCCGTCAGCCCGGAAAGCTATATTCGCTACTTCCTGGCCTCCGGAGCGATCGGTGCCCTGTACAAGATGAACGCCTCTATTTCTGGTGCTGAAGTTGGCTGTCAGGGTGAAGTGGGCGTCGCTTGCTCAATGGCCGCTGCAGGTCTGGCCGAGCTGCTGGGTGCCAGCCCTGAACAGGTTTGCGTGGCGGCTGAAATCGGGATGGAACACAACCTCGGCCTGACGTGCGACCCGGTTGCCGGGCAGGTTCAGGTGCCGTGCATCGAACGTAACGCCATCGCCTCCGTGAAGGCAATTAACGCCGCGCGTATGGCAATGCGCCGTACGAGTGAGCCGCGCGTTTCGCTCGATAAGGTCATCGAAACCATGTACGAAACCGGCAAAGACATGAACGCCAAATACCGCGAAACGTCGCGGGGCGGCCTGGCCATCAAAGTACAGTGTGACTAATCCCTCCTCGCCCATCTCCTACAGATGGGCGATTTTTTTACCCTCCCCTCTTTTTTTATCCGCAGAGCACTACACTTGCTCTGTTGACGCTAACAATTGAGTTGGCGGTCGCCGAGTGAGCGTCAGTCATGCATACAGCCCAGAATCTGATTAAGGGATACCGCCGCAAGCGAATCATCATCTCTCTGATGGTGGCGCTGATCGTTTTGCTGCTGACGTTTGGCCTGCGATTTATTTCACAGCGCGACTTAAATCAGCTGCGCATTGATGCATACGCACGTCATGCCGTAGACAGCTTCGACAAGATTTTGATGCCGATTGCAGGCAAACGCCATGAGCTGGTCAGCCTCGTCGGTCAGCCCTGCGACAACGTTCATCTGCCGCTTCGTAAACAGGCGGCAGCCATGCAAACGCTGCGTTCCATTGCGCTGGTTAAATCCGGCGTTCTCTATTGCTCCAGCGTGTTTGGCGACCGGGACGTCGTCCTGCGTCAGCGCCAGCTTTCGCTGCCCGATCCGCAACCCAGACTGCTGCTGGCAACGGATGAAACGCTGCTTAAAAACTCCCCTATTCTTATTCAGTGGTATCCCGCCTCGCAGGACGGCGAAGATGGCGTCATGCTGACTATCAATATTCATCTGCTGAGCTCGCTGCTGCTGGAACCCCAGGAGCCGATAATCCGTCGGGTGGTAGTGTCCGTTGGACACCGCTATTACAGCGAATCACAGGGCATCAGCGACACGTTTCGGCTGGCCGATGACGAGCAGATGGTCACACGTCAGTCTGAACTTTTTCCTTTCAGCATCAGCGTGACCACGCCCGGTGCGGGCATGCTCGCACTTGAAGACCTTCCTTCCCAGGCGCCGCTGGCGGTGATCCTTGCCCTGCTTTTGAGTTCCGTAGCATGGATTGCCACCGCCGGACGGCTCAGCTTTACCCGTGAAATCATCCATGGCATGGCACAGCGCGAATTTGAGCTTTATTGCCAGCCGCAGCTGGATACCCGTAGCCAGCAGTGCACCGGCGTGGAAATTCTGCTGCGCTGGAAAAACCCACGTCTTGGCTGGATTTCACCAGAGGTTTTTATTCCTGTCGCCGAACGCGAGAACCTCATTGCACCACTGACCCGCTATGTGTTCGTGGAAACGATTCGTCAGATCGATTATTTTCCGGCCGACCCGCAGTTTCATATCAGTATTAACGTCGCCTCCAGCCATTTTTTGCAAGGGGTGCTGCTGCGCGACGTGAACCAGTACTGGTTTACCGCTCATCCCAAACAACAGCTGGTTCTGGAAGTTACCGAACGTGACAGCCTGCAGGGCGTTGATTACCGACTTGTACGCGAGCTACACCGCAAAGGCGTGCGTCTGGCGATCGACGATTTTGGCACCGGGAACAGCGCCCTGTCGTGGCTGGAACAGCTGCGCCCCGACATCCTCAAAATCGATAAATCCTTTACCAACGCGATTGGCACCGATGCGGTGAATTCCACGGTAACGGATATTATTATTTCGCTCGGCCAACGCCTGAATATCGAGCTGGTAGCAGAAGGTGTGGAAACGCCGCAGCAGGCACATTATCTGCGTCTGCACGGCGTGCATGTTTTACAAGGATATCTTTATGCGAAGCCCATGCCGCTGGCGGAGTTTCCGCACTGGCTGGCAGGCGGAACTCCGCCGCCGAAGGAGCATAACGGGCATGTGCTGCCCGTTATTCTTTGAGGATTACTCTTCTTCGTCGTACAACGAAGGTTGTTTCACCACCCGAACCAGATCCACGCGGTAGTTGTTCGCTTCGACGATGGTGATGTCCAGCGGGGTCAGACTCAGCACATCGCCCACCTGGGGAATATGGCCGTTGTGGGCAATCACCCAGCCCGCCACGGTGGCAATGTCATCGTCATTGCTGAGCAGCGTGTCCAGACCCAGTGTTTGCTGTAACGCATGGAGATCCGTTCCTCCCTTCACCAGCCAGCCATCGCCGTCAGTGACGATCTCAGGCGTTTCATCGGCATCAGGGAACTCACCGGCAATGGCTTCCAGGACGTCCAGCGGCGTCACCAGCCCCTGAATCATACCGAATTCGTCGGTGACGATCACGAAGCTTCCACGGGCACGACGCAGCACGCCAAGCAGGTTAATCGGATCCAGCGTTTCCGGCACCACAATCGCAGGCGTTGCAGAGGCCATCGCGGCAACATCTTCACCCGCTTCGAGCGCTACCAGCATTTCTTTGGCGCGTACGATACCGATAATTTCATCCAGTTCACCGCGACATACCGGGAACAGACTGTGCGGAGAGGAGAGCAACTGCTGGCGAATTTCATCGTCGCTGAGACTGATGTCCACCCAGCTGATTTCACCGCGTGGCGTCATGATACTGCGCAGTGAACGGGAAGCCAGGGTCAGCACGCCGTTAATCATGTAACGTTCTTCATCGGCAAACGCCCCTTCCGGCACGGGTACCGCGACCGGGTTTTCAGCATCATGCTGCACAACGGTCTGTTTGCGGCCGCCCATCAGGCGCAGGATTGCATCTGCAGTGCGGGCACGCAGCGGCACGTTCGACTGGTGCTTAATAAAGTTGCGACGGGCAATCTGATTGAACAGCTCGATGACGATCGAGAAGCCAATCGCCGCGTACAGGTAGCCTTTCGGAATATGGAAGCCAAAACCTTCCGCAACGAGGCTCAGGCCAATCATCAGCAGGAAGCTCAGACAGAGCACTACCACCGTCGGATGCTGGTTGACGAAGTTCGTCAACGGCTTCGAGGCCAGCAGCATCACGGCCATTGCGATCACGACCGCCGCCATCATCACCGGAAGATGGTTCACCATGCCGACAGCCGTAATCACCGCGTCGAGGGAGAACACCGCATCAAGCACCACAATCTGCGCCACAACCACCCAGAAACTGGCATAGCCTTTGCCGTGGCCAGCGTCATGCTGATGGTTTTCCAGCCGTTCGTGCAGCTCCGTTGTGGCTTTGAACAGCAGGAAGATACCGCCGAACAGCATGATTAAATCACGCCCCGAGAAGGCATAGTCCCAGACGCTGAACAACGGCCGGGTCAACGTCACCATCCACGAGATAACCGACAGCAGAACCAGGCGCATGACCAGCGCCAGCGACAGGCCGATCAGGCGCGCTTTATCACGCTGCTTTGGCGGCAGCTTGTCGGCGAGAATGGCGATAAACACCAGGTTATCAATACCCAGCACAATCTCGAGGACGACCAGCGTCAGCAGGCCAGCCCAGATTGAAGGATCCATTATCAGTTCCATGAATGACTCCTGCTAAAGGCAATGCCTGTCATCGCCCTGTCAAAAACAGACGTGACTATCTCGGTGCGGTAAAAAAGGGGTGAATGCGTGGCAGCAGCGTGCCTGAAGGGAAGCTGGCGTCGGTGACGGTCCATATTGCGGGCTATGCCCTATACTCCTGAGTGTTTAAACGGAACGTAAACATATCAGACAGACCGGATAACTGGAAAAATATTTACGTCTTTTTGCATTCATCCGAAGGGTTTACGCGATGATTTTTTGCGCTCCAAAATTATCGTTTCCGGATGAGTAAATTACGGATCTTCATCACATTAATTATTTTTTCACTATCTAAAATAATTCACGGATGTAATGAGTTATTCATCTCTAACCCCTATCTGAATCGATTCGGTGAAAGCCAGCGGTTCATTAAACGGCAGTGGTTTTGTCGTAACGATAATAAAGGAGGTAGCAAGTGACGATTGCTATTGTAATAGGCACACATGGTTGGGCTGCAGAACAGCTTTTGAAAACGGCAGAAATGCTGTTGGGCGAGCAGGAAAACATCGGCTGGATCGACTTCGTTCCAGGCGAGAATGCAGAAACGCTGATCGAGAAGTACAACGCGCAGCTTGCAAAACTGGATACCAGTAAAGGCGTGCTGTTTCTCGTCGATACATGGGGTGGCAGCCCGTTCAACGCTGCAAGCCGTATTGTCGTCGATAAAGAGCATCATGAAGTTATCGCGGGCGTAAACATTCCTATGCTGGTCGAAACGTTGATGGCGCGTGACGACAACCCAAGCTTCGACGAACTGGTGGCGCTGGCGGTCGAAACCGGCCGGGAAGGCGTGAAAGCGCTGAAGGCAAAACCGGCGGTGAAAGCAGCACCTGTGGCTGCGGCCCCGAAAGCGAACGTGCCAGCTAAACCGATGGGCCCGAATGACTACATGGTCATTGGCCTTGCGCGTATCGATGACCGTCTGATTCATGGACAGGTTGCGACCCGCTGGACCAAAGAAACCAATGTGACCCGCATTATCGTTGTCAGCGATGAAGTTGCCGCCGACACAGTGCGTAAAACGCTGCTGACTCAGGTTGCGCCTCCAGGCGTGACGGCACACGTGGTTGATATCGCGAAAATGATCCGCGTATACAACAACCCGCAGTATGCCGGTGAGCGCGTGATGCTGCTGTTTACTAACCCGACTGACGTCGAACGCATCGTTGAGCAGGGTGTGAAAATCACCTCCGTCAACATCGGCGGGATGGCATTCCGCCAGGGCAAAACGCAGGTCAACAACGCCATTTCGGTTGATGAGAAAGATATCGAAGCGTTCAAGAAGCTGAATGCCCGTGGCATTGAGCTCGAAGCACGTAAAGTGTCTACCGACCAGAGACTGAAAATGATGGATTTGATTGGCAAGGTTGGCAAATAACCTGCCCTGTCGCTCGCTGAATTTTCTCACTTAAGGCTTACGTTATAGGAGAAGTACAATGGAGATTACCACTCTTCAGATTGTGCTGGTGTTCGTCGTCGCGTGTATCGCAGGTATGGAATCCGTACTCGATGAATTTCAGTTCCACCGTCCGCTGGTGGCCTGTACCCTGATTGGTGCAGTCCTAGGTGACATGAAAACCGGTATTATCATCGGTGGTACCCTGGAAATGATCGCCCTGGGCTGGATGAACATCGGTGCAGCCGTTGCGCCGGATGCAGCACTGGCGTCCATCATCTCTACCGTTCTGGTTATCGCGGGTCACCAAAGCATCGGTGCCGGTATCGCGCTGGCTATCCCACTGGCCGCAGCAGGCCAGGTTCTGACCATTATCGTGCGTACTATCACCGTTGCCTTCCAGCACGCGGCGGATAAAGCAGCAGATAACGGCAACCTCACGGCCCTTTCCTGGATCCACGTATCATCCCTGTTCCTGCAGGCGATGCGTATTGCAATCCCTGCAGTTATCGTCGCTATCTCTGTCGGTACCAGCGAAGTTCAGAGCATGCTGAATGCGATCCCTGAAGTCGTGACCGGCGGTCTGAACATCGCAGGCGGCATGATCGTGGTTGTTGGTTACGCAATGGTTATCAATATGATGCGTGCCGGCTACCTGATGCCGTTCTTCTACCTCGGCTTCGTTACCGCGGCATTCACCAACTTCAACCTGGTTGCTCTGGGTGTGATTGGTGCAGTTATGGCAATTCTGTATATCCAGCTGAGCCCGAAATACAATCGTGTTGCAGGTGGCCCGGTACAGGCTGCTAACAACGATCTCGATAACCAACTGGACTAACAGGTGAGCGAAATGGTTGATATGACAAAAACGACTCCTGAGAAAAAACTGACTCAGAGCGATATCCGTGGCGTGTTCATTCGTTCTAACCTTTTCCAGGGCTCATGGAACTTCGAACGTATGCAGGCGCTGGGCTTCTGCTTCTCCATGGTGCCGGCTATCAAACGCCTGTATCCGGAAAACAACGAAGCGCGTCGTCAGGCAATTAAGCGTCACCTGGAATTCTTTAACACCCATCCGTACGTTGCCGCGCCGGTTCTCGGCGTAACACTCGCGATGGAAGAGCAGCGTGCTAACGGCGCAGAGATTGACGATGGTGCCATAAACGGTATCAAAGTCGGTCTGATGGGTCCGCTGGCTGGCGTGGGTGACCCTATCTTCTGGGGTACCGTGCGTCCGGTCTTCGCCGCGCTCGGTGCGGGTATCGCGATGAGCGGTAGCCTGCTCGGTCCTCTGCTGTTCTTCATCCTCTTCAACGTTGTCCGTCTGGCAACCCGTTACTACGGGGTGGCTTACGGCTACCGTAAAGGTGTGGACATCGTTAAAGATATGGGCGGCGGCTTCCTGCAGAAGCTGACTGAGGGGGCGTCAATCCTCGGCCTGTTTGTCATGGGGGCCCTGGTTAACAAGTGGACGCACGTGAACATTCCGCTGGTGGTGTCGACCATCACCGGCCAGGATGGGCAAACTCGTGTGACCACCGTGCAGACTATCCTTGACCAGCTGATGCCGGGCCTGGTGCCGCTGCTGCTGACCTTCGCCTGCATGTGGCTGCTGCGTAAGAAAGTGAACCCGCTGTGGATTATCGTTGGCTTCTTCATCATCGGTATCGCGGGCTATGCTGTAGGCCTGTTGGGTCTGTAATTCTTCTGTCCATAACCGGGGCCTTTTTGGCCCCGGTTTTCATTTCTGGAGGGGTAATGACTATCACGGACTGGGTGCTTGTCCTGTTTATCGTGGCGCTGCTGGCCTGGGCCATTTACGATCAATTCATCATGCCGCGTCTGAAAGGTCCCGTTCTGCTGGCAATCCCCCTGCTCCGCCGCGGCCGCGTCGACGGGATTATTTTTGTCGGCCTGGTGGCGATTCTTATTTATCAGAACGTTAATGCCCACGGTCAATTAATAACCACATGGTTATTATGTGCGCTGGCGTTAATGGGGTTATATCTGTTCTGGATCCGCACGCCAAAAATCATTTTTAAACAGGATGGCTTTTTCTTTTCCAGCGCATGGATTGCGTGGCCACGCGTCAAAGCAATGAATTTATCTGAAGACGGTGTTCTGGTGATGCAATTAGAACAGCGTCGTTTACTGGTACGTGTAAGGAATATCGACGACCTCGACAGAATTTACAAACTTGTTTCAAATCAGTAAATTAAAATTATAGCAATGGCTATATATGCCGTTATTGTGCGCAGCGCGTATTATAGCCATGGCTATATCCCCTCCTTTTTCCACCTCATATTAATTAACGTTTTCATCACCGTTAAATTCAAATGAAAATCGTTATCACTTGACAATTTTAATAACCGTTTTTTGTTATTGTTTTATTTTCTCAAATTATGTTAAGGTTGCGCCCGTCGTTGGGGAGTAGCCGATTTCCTTTCCCGGAAATGTACGTGTCAACATACTCGTTGCAAAACGTGGCACGTACGGTTCATCACAAGATGAGCAGGCGAGACCATAGACATATCACTGCTATACGTCGGATGTGACGTATTTTTACTGGGGGCAGCGGTATGTCATATGGATATTTCCCCGGTCAGGACAAGCGATGAATCTCTCAGCCACTATCCTCTTAGCCCTCGGTATGTCGATGGACGCGTTCGCCGTCTCGATAAGCAAAGGCGCTTCACTGCACAAACCCAAATTCTCCGAAGCACTGCGTACAGGCCTGATTTTCGGCGCAGTAGAAGCCATCACGCCGCTTGTCGGCTGGGGTCTTGGCATGCTGGCCAGCCAGTTCATCCTGGAGTGGAACCACTGGATTGCCTTCGTGTTACTGGTCTTCCTCGGCGGGCGAATGCTGATTGAGGGCTGGCGCGGTAACGAAGATGAAGAAGAAAAAGCCCCAAGCCGTCACGGTTTCTGGCTACTGGTGACCACGGCCATCGCCACCAGCCTGGATGCAATGGCCGTGGGCGTCGGCCTTGCCTTCCTGCAGGTCAATATTATCTTCACCGCGCTGATGATTGGCTGTGCGACGCTTATCATGACGACCATCGGCATGATGGTCGGCCGTTTTATCGGCCCGCTACTGGGTAAACGCGCCGAAATTCTCGGTGGTCTGGTACTGATTGGGATTGGCGTGCAGATCCTCTGGAGCCACTTCTACGGTTAGTCCTTTCTCTGCCAGACCTGAATAAGAAAATCGGTCTGGCAGTCAAACGCCTCAAGCCCTGCCAGCTTTTCCCACACTTCTGGTTTTGCTCGCCATGCAAAAGGCGTCATCTGCAATAGTGCCACCGCCTCGCTGCCCGTTAATCGCATCGGATACGCCACCTGGTGCTGTGCGACTTTTTCAAACCCGGGCAACGTTTCGCTGTTCTCCTCATGCAGGCGGATTTCATCATAAATCAGTCCTTTCAGCTCCATCAGATGGCGCGGCCCAGGCGTTGCGGTGATGACCACTCC
Source organism: Pluralibacter sp. UBA7423 (assembly GCA_002470465.1). Classification (GTDB taxonomy): domain Bacteria; phylum Pseudomonadota; class Gammaproteobacteria; order Enterobacterales; family Enterobacteriaceae; genus Scandinavium. Next base: position 85,882 of record DKMD01000025.1, on the reverse strand, counting down.
GCCCGTTTTGACAACGCGCTCAAGCTCCTGCGGGTTGCAAGGGGCGTAAATTCGCACCACGGCATCAATGCAGGCGTCGCTGAAAGGTAGGCGCTGGCTTGAGGCCACGCAAAAATCGACCTGCGGATAACGTTTCGCGCCATAGCGCACGGCGACCTTCGACACATCCAGCCCCCACGTTTGTTTGGCAATAGCCGCGAAAGCGTGAGTGTAATAGCCTTCCCCGCAGCCAATATCCAGCACCGATTCAGGCTCAGCCTCTCTGAGTATTTCGCAGATGGCTTCCCGCAGCGGCAGATAATGACCGGCGTCGAGAAACGCACGGCGCGCCTGCATCATCTCTGCGCTGTCACCCGGATCGCGCGACCGCTTATGCTGCACAGGCAACAGATTAATGTACCCTTCTTTCGCCAGATCAAACTGATGACGCTGAGGGCAAATATAGCTGTTGTTATGGCGAGCAAGGGGCGCGTGACAGAGAGGACAACTCCAGGACATGATGACTCCGGTCTGATTGAAAGGGCGAAAGTGTAACGCTATTCGCCCTTCAGGTGAATGAATTACAGCGCTGGAGCGAGCGAGTCGTTATGGTGCATGACGATTAAGTTGTCAGAGCCCGGAGCAATGCCGTCCGGCATAACATTTTCCAGGCGCAGAACATCCCCCATGATCTGGCTGAATACCGGAGCAGATACAGCCCCACCGTAATACTTACCGTTTTCAGGATCGTTAATCACCACGACCAGCGCATATTTCGGGTTACTGGCCGGTGCCACACCTGCCGTATAGGCGATGTATTTATCGATATATTTGCCATCAGGGCCAATTTTTTTCGCTGTTCCGGTTTTCACGGCGACGCGATAGTCATGAACCGCCGCCTTGGTACCGCCGCCGCCCGGAAGTGCAACACTTTCCATCATGTGTTCAACTTCATGCACGATTTCGTCCGACATCACGCGATGCCCCAACACTGGCGGGTCGATACGGGTAATCGACAGCGGGCGAGAAATGCCGAAGCCGCCAATCGTCGCGTATACGTGTGCCAGTTGGAGTGGCGTGACCATTAAACCATAGCCGAAAGAGAACGTAGCGCGGTCAAGCTGCCCCCAGTACCGGCGCTGCGGCAACAGCCCCTGGCTTTCGCCGGTCAATCCTAACCCCGTTGGTTGCCCAAACCCAAAGCCCTGATACGTGTCCAGCAGGCGCTGAATCGGCATGGCCAGCGACAAATGCGACACGCCGGTATCGCTCGATTTTTGCAGGATCCCCGTCAGGCTCAGTTCAGGGTAGAAACCGACGTCGCGAATGCGATGACCATCGAGAGTATAAGGATGCGTATCGACCACGCTGTCCGGCTGAACGATGCCCTGCTGAAGTGCCGTCATGATCACCAGAGGTTTCACCGTTGAGCCCGGTTCGAACGTATCGCTGATGGCACGATTGCGGAAATCGTCCAGCGTGGCTTTCTCCCGGTTATTCGGGTTGAAGTCGGGATAGCTCGCCATGGAGAGAATTTCGCCCGTATCAATTTTAATCAGCACCGACGCGCCGGATTCCGCTTTATTCCAGCGCACCGCATTATCGAGCGCATCTTCCGTGACCGTTTGCAGACGTTCATCGATACTGAGCTGAAGATTATGCGCGGGGACAGCGGCCTGCTCAGTAAGATTCTCAATCACGCTTCCGTGGCGATCTTTTCGCACCAGCCGAAGCCCGGGCTTGCCCTGGAGCTGGGTATTGAAGCTTTTCTCGACCCCTTCTATGCCCTGATCGTCGATGTTGGTAAAGCCAATCAGGTTTGCCGCCACATGTCCGGCGGGATAGAAGCGACGGGATTCATCGCGCAGATTAATGCCCGGCAAATGCAGCTTATCGATCCAGTCCGCCTGCTGCGGATCGACCTGGCGGGCGAGATACAGGAACCGGGAATGCGGGTGTTGCGAAATGCGGGTCGTCAGATCGGCAAGCGAGGTGTGCAGCGCGGTGGCAAGAGCCTGCCAGCGGTCGTCGTAGCCGACGCCACCTTTTGACAGAAGCGTTTGGGGATCTACCCATATCGCGCTGACGGGTACGCTGACGGCTAAAGGTCGCCCTTCCCGATCGGTAATCATTCCGCGCGGTACTTCAATCGGCTCCTCACGAAGTGAACGCATATCCTCCTGCTTCACCAGGTTATCGGGGGAGATAATTTGCAGCCAGCCCACACGGGCCAACAGCAGCCCCAGACAACAACAAATACCTAAGCACACCAGTCCAAAACGGACGGGGGTGAAATGACGGCGATGGTTTTGCACTCCGGCTCCAGATTTTGAATTACAACCTGATGATTTAACGCGAAAAGAGACCGGGATAACCGCGAAACAATGCTAATAATGATGTGGTTTTGCAACCAGGTGCGACCAGGAAGGGATACGGAAACATTTTGTTATAAACGTAAAAAGCCCCGCAGATGCGAGGCTTTATGGCTGATGTCAAATGAGATCAGTGGATTCGTAATCAGATAGCAGTAACGTTAACCGCTGCAGGGCCTTTCTGGCCATCCTGAATTTCGAACTCAACGTTCTGGCCTTCAGCCAGAGTTTTGAAGCCATTACCCTGGATTGCAGAGAAGTGTACGAACACATCTTTGCTGCCGTCAGCAGGAGTAATGAAACCAAAACCTTTAGACTCGTTGAACCACTTAACTTGACCTTTAATCTTTGCCATTTGCAAAATTCCTTAGAGTGTTTTCTTCGCCCGTGGGCACTTACAGAGATAAAACTGAGACATTACTGCATGAGGCACTAATATAAGGTTCGGCAGAGAAGCGGTATTCAACGACAACGTGTTTACTCAGGACTTCTTTACTGAAAATGCCACACATAGACAGAACTGTACCTCGTTTAACCCAAAACGTGTTATCACATACAACGTTAATAATGGCAAGCCATTTTTAAACATGTCTCGATCGGTCGCACAGATCGCCGAACGGAGTGTCGATCGCCTGCACAATTATGCGAACGTTCAGGCCCCGCCTGCCTGCTAATGCCCAGAGTAAATACCACGCAGGCTGGTTACTTTTGCGACTTTTTTACGATAGCTCAACGGCTTCGCTTCCGCCAGATTACAGGCGCTTAAACGCAAGATTTTTCTAAACTCAGGCTTTTTGTGCATAACTATGCTTCATCTGAAGAACCAATAGCTTATAAATGGCAGTCTGGTCGTGAATATTAAATATAAATGACGCTGCACCAGAATAATGAAAATCTGCTGGTGCTGCCTCATCATGAGGCAATAAAAACGTTTCGCTGATTTACCGGAAGAGATTGTCAGATGATTCTTTAAAGAATTAAATTTTTTTGACAACTTTCGGGAGCAAATAGCAAGGAAAGTGTGAGATGAGTTTGTGCTAGCTCATAATAAACGGTTATAGCAGATGAGTATCCCGGCAGTAACCTGCGCTGCCGCCGGGAAGACGATCAGCGCTCCGCCACCAGACGGATAAAATCATCATCCTCGTCCTGCGCCTTATCCTGTTCCACCGCTTTCACCGGCTCTTCTTTATCCGGTTCATTTGCTTCACAAAGACGACGCAGTAAGGCGTTTTGACGTTTCTGCTGATCCAGCAGAGCTTCCAGAAGTTCAATCTGCTCGTTCGTTCGCGAGCTCGCCCGGTTAACAAAAAACCATAGCACCAGGCCAACAACCAGCACCAGCAGAGAGACCGCCAGGGAGGCCAGATTCAACATTCCGGCATTCATTAGATCAACCATTTCACCACCTCAAATTGGAGCCATCATTCTATCACTCGGCCTGAGGAAGGAAATGTCCTGTAAGAAAAAAGCTTACCATGGAATGAATTTATTGATGGTGCAGATACCGCTGAAAAACTGGACATCCTGATCGCAAAGCACGTTGATCGTCTGAGTCCACAGCAAAAGACAAACAACCAGAACAACAACAATCAGAACAGCCCACCTTAATTTTTTCACTCCACGCTCCGCTTTACCTGTTTGTGAACAGATTAGCACGCTAACCTTAAACGGCGGCTAACTGTAAAGGAGTCAGTTCATTTTCGGAATCATCGACTTGTTTCAGAGCGTGAACAAACTAACCTAATGCCCATAAACAGCACTAATACTGAGGCTAATGATGCGCTTTACTCTTCGTACAATTATTGTACTGGCAATACTCTGGATCGGCTTACTGTTAACTGGCTACGGCATATTGATTGGCAGCAATGAAAATGTGGGCGGTCTGGGTCTGCAATGTAAATACCTGACGGCTCGCGGCACCAGCACTGCGCAGTATGTTCATAGCGACAGCGGTATCATCGGCCTGACCGATTGCCCATTACTGCGCAAGAGCAAAGTTGTGGTAGATAACGGTTAATCGTCATCGCTATCCCTAAAAAAACGCCGCTCACTGCGGCGTTTTTGCATTCTGCCTGCGAATCAGAACGGGTAGTGGTTATATCCCATTTGTTCAGAAATTTTACGCGCCGCCGTGTGCAGCATGCCGACATATTCGTGCAGTCGTTCTTCGGAGAAGCGCAGCGTCGGGAATGAAATACTCAACCCGGCAATCACCACGCCAAAACGGTCAAAGACCGGCACCCCAATGCAGCGCAGCCCTTCTTCCTGCTCTTCGTTATCTTCACCGTATCCCTGCTCGCGAACTTTATCCAGCAGCGGAAGCAGCTCTTCAGTGTTGGCAATGGTGCGCTCAGTGCTGCGCTTGTACTCAACATGTTCAAGAATTTGCTTCACTTCTTCGCGGTCACGCCAGGCCAACAGCACTTTGCCGATAGCCGTGCTGTAAAGCGGGTTACGACGACCAATGCGCGAATACATACGCAGGTTGTACATTGAGTCGATCTTATGGATATAGACAATGCTGTCTTCATCCAGCGCGCCCAAATGGATCGTCTCTTTAGTCAGGCGTGAGAGCTCACGCATCTGAATATCCGCACTGCGGATCAGGTCGACGTTTTGCAGTGAACGAGCACCCAGCTCAAACAGCTTAAGCGTCAGGGAGTATTTTTCAGACTCGCCTTCCTGCGCCACGTAACCCAAAGACTTCATGGTCTGCAAAAAGCGATAAACCGTACTTTTCGACATCATCACGCGCTGCGATAACTCAGTAATCCCTATCTCACGCTCTTCACCAAGCGCCTGCAGAATGCCAAAAACCTTCAATACAGAAGAGACAGAATCTGGCTGTTTATCCAAATCTGCAACTGCCATTAATCACCTCACCGTGACTGTTTTATAAAAATCAGAACTGGTTTTTATTATAATTTCACGCCCCTTCCACCGCAATCACTCTTCTGTCACTTCGTTACAAATCTGCGACATACTGCCGAATAATCAATGCTAAAATCATTACCTGCATAATGATTTCATCGAAGATGTATTTTTCACATGGATAAAACAGCCCCTGATGGCCTGCCGTTGCCGCAACGTTATGGTGCCATTCTGACGATCGTGCTCGGTATTTCGATGGCGGTTCTCGATGGCGCTATCGCCAACGTTGCGCTTCCCACGATCGCCAGCGATTTACACGCGTCTCCTGCAGCGTCAATCTGGATTGTGAACGCCTATCAGATAGCGATTGTTATATCGCTTCTGAGTCTCGCTTTTCTCGGCGATATGTTTGGCTACCGGCGCATCTATAAATATGGCCTGGTGGTGTTTACCTGTACCTCGCTTGTTTGTGCTTTGTCGCATTCGCTTGAAATGCTGACCCTGGCTCGAGTCGCGCAGGGTTTCGGCGGTGCTGCGCTGATGAGCGTGAATACCGCGCTAATACGCCTGATTTATCCGCAGCGCTTTCTGGGCCGCGGGATGGGCATCAACTCATTTATCGTTGCCGTCTCCTCAGCGGCAGGGCCGACTATCGCCGCTGCGATCCTCTCTGTGGCATCGTGGCAGTGGCTGTTTCTGATTAACGTGCCGCTGGGGATCGTCTCGTTTATTCTGGCGGTACGTTTTTTGCCCGCCAACCCGGCCCGCAGCCAGGCCTCACGTTTTGATCTGCCCAGCGCCATTATGAACGCCCTGACATTCGGGCTGCTCATCTCTGCGCTGAGCGGATTTGCTCAAGGTCAGTCAAAAGCGCTGGTTCTGGGCGAACTGGCCGTGATGCTGATTGTCGGATTCTTCTTCGTTCGCCGCCAGCTACGGCTCCCCGTTCCACTGTTGCCGGTAGATCTGTTGCGCATCCCGCTTTTCTCGCTTTCAATTTGTACCTCAATCTGCTCTTTCTGTGCACAAATGCTGGCGCTGGTTTCTTTGCCCTTCTTCCTGCAATCCGTGATGGGACGAAGCGAAGTCGAAACCGGCCTGCTGCTGACGCCATGGCCGCTCGCGACGATGGTGATGGCTCCGCTTGCCGGGTATCTCATCGAAAAAGTGCACGCGGGCCTGCTCGGCGCATTGGGACTGGCGGTGATGGCGAGCGGTTTGTTTGCCCTGGCGCTTCTGCCCGCTTCGCCGCACGATGTGGATATCATCTGGCGCATGATGCTCTGTGGCGCAGGCTTTGGTCTGTTCCAGTCGCCGAACAATCACACGATTGTCTCCGCCGCGCCGCGCCATCGCAGCGGCGGTGCCAGCGGTATGCTCGGTACAGCGAGATTGTTAGGACAGAGTACCGGCGCAGCGCTGGTGGCGCTGATGTTCAACCTGTTTGGTACTCATGGTACACACACATCGCTTTTGCTCGCGGGAACGCTTGCGGTTGTCGCGGCAATTGTCAGCGGGCTGCGCGTCACTCAACCCCGCGTATCTGCCTGAATAAAAACGTAAAAAAAGCGCCTCAATTGAGGCGCTTTGCTTTAGTGTCGTGCTGTGAATTCGGTTATTTCAGGTATTCGCCGCTGCGCAGTGCTTCGATACGTTTATCCAGCGGCGGGTGCGTCATAAACAGTTCGCTCATGGACTTCGCTTTACCATTGATGCAAAACGCCATCATGCTGCTGGCTTCCTGCGGTTCATAGCTGGTTTTCAGACGCTGCAGGGCAGCAATCATTTTCTCACGGCCTACCAGCTTAGCCGAGCCTGCATCCGCATGGAACTCACGATGACGGGAGAACCACATGGTGATGATGCTGGCCAGGATACCGAACACCAGTTCCAGAACCGTGGCGACCGCGAAATAAATCAGCGGGTTACCATTGCTGCTCTCCCCATCATCGCGGTTTCCGCCAAGGAAACCTGCGGCAATCTGGGCGATAACGCGGGAAATGAAAATCACAAAGGTGTTCACGACGCCCTGGATCAGGGTCATCGTCACCATGTCACCGTTGGCGATGTGGCTGATTTCGTGTGCGATAACCGCTTCGGCTTCGTCACGGCTCATGTTTTGCAGCAGGCCAGTGCTGACCGCAACCAGCGATGCATCACGGCGTGCGCCGGTTGCAAAAGCGTTGATATCCGGCGCGTGATATACCGCAACCTGCGGCATGGCAATCCCCGCCTGGCGGGCCTGCTGTGCGACGGTATTCATTAACCAGCGCTCAGTTTCGTTGCGTGGCTGTTCGATAACTTCGCCGCCGACCGATTTCAGCGCCATCCATTTCGACATCATCAGCGACACAATCGAGCCGCCAAAACCGAAAAGCAGCGCCATAATCAGCAGCCCCGTCATGCTGCTTGACTGAATTCCTGTCAGGCTTAGCACCAGCCCGAAGACGACCATAACCGCCAGGTTAGTCATCAGGAAAAGCGCGATTCGCATCATAATATTCTTTAACCTCGTTGTAACAAAACGCACTATGCGAGTACCCATATCGTATGGGTCTTACGAGGATTTTCAACTATCAGAGGGCGCTAAGTCACGAGAAAGACACAACTTTACATTATGTTGCAACTCGCTGACGCGTTTAAAAGGCAGATAAAAAAACAGGCACAATTTCTTGTGCCTGTAGGAGGTTATTTACTTGCGGGAGGGGTTACCGCTGGACTCTCTTTTTCCATACCGGCGAGGTCATCGGCAATATGAACGGTTTCATCCAGATACGGATCCGGCTCCTGATAATCCTTCGGCAGATCGTCGAGTTTTTTCAGCAGCGGCTTACCTTCACGCTTGTAGCGATCGTTGATGCGCGCCAGGCGAGTTGCGTCATCTTCCTCATTCTCTTTCTCACGCTGAGCGTAATTCAGTGAGGCGATATTGCGACGCGCTTTGAGCGCGTTAAAGCGTGCAATATCTTTGATGATGTACTGGAACTCCGGATCTTTGGCGATACGATCGTTATGCAGCTTCAGCAGTTCCGGACCAAACGGCGTCATATCACCCGTTTTGACGTAGGTTGCAGCATTGATGCTGTCCCACGGCAGAGCGTTATCTTCGAACTTCTCGCCGGTTTCCGTCTCTTCGCTGCCTGTCGGCATCATGATATCCGGCGTAACACCTTTACGCTGCGTACTGCCGCCGTTGATACGGTAGAACTTCTGGATGGTGTACTGTACGGAACCCAACGCCGGCCACTCAGGGCGCAGCATCTGATCGTAGATACGGTTAAGCGAGCGATACTGCTGCACGGTGCCTTTCCCGAAGGTTGGTTCACCGACGATCAGCGCACGGCCGTAGTCCTGCATTGCCGCAGCAAAGATTTCTGATGCCGAGGCGCTGAAGCGGTCAACAAGCACCACCAGCGGGCCTTTGTAATACACCACGCCATCGGTATCGCTGTCTTCACGCACTTTACCGTTGTTATCACGCACCTGCACTACGGGACCAGATGGAATGAACAGGCCGGAAAGCGAAACGGCTTCCGTCAGTGCACCACCGCCGTTGCTGCGCAGATCGATAACAATGCTGCTTACGTTCTGTTTTTCCAGCTTCTGAAGCTGAACTTTCACGTCGTCCGTCAGGCCCACGTAAAAGCCGGGAATATCCAGCACGCCAACTTTGTCTTTGCCGACGTTTTTCACCGACATCTTCACGGCGCGGTCTTCAAGACGAATACGTTCGCGCGTCAGCGTCACGATACGGGTTTTGGTTCCTTTGCCAGCAGGCAGCACTTCCAGACGCACCTTGCTGCCTTTAGGACCTTTGATCAACGCAACCACGTCGTCCAGGCGCCAGCCGATCACATCAACCATCGCTTTGCCGGTCTGGCCGACGCCAACGATACGATCGCCAACGCTTATCGCTTTGCTCTTCGCCGCAGGGCCGCCTGCCACCATGGAGTTAATGACCGTATAGTCATCATCCATTTGCAGTACCGCACCGATACCTTCCAGAGACAGGCTCATTTCGGTATTGAACTGTTCGGTATTGCGCGGGGAGAGATAGTTGGTGTGCGGGTCGATTTCGTGGGCAAATGCCGTCATTGCCAGGGAGAACACGTCTTCGCTGTTGGTCTGCGCCAGACGACGAATCGCGAACTTGTAGCGGCGAGTCAGCGTGTCACGGATCTCTTTTTCATCTTTTCCGGCAAGCTTGAGGCTCAGCTCGTCATATTTGACTTTACCGTCCCACAGCGCATTTAACTCTGCCTCGTCCTTCGGCCACGGCGCTTTGCTGCGGTCAAGGTTGTAGGTGTCATTGCCGGTGAAGTCCATCGGGCGCTCAAGCACCTTAAGCGCATACTGATAGCGCTCAAAACGGCGTTTTTGCGACAGATTGTAGAGATCGTAAAAAACGTCCAGTTTGCCGCTGCGCAGTTCGTCACCGACCTGCGATTTACGCGATTCAAACTGCGCGATGTCGCTGGCCAGCAGCACATTGTGGCTGTAGTCCAGCAGATTGAGATAGCGGTCGAAAATCTTCGCCGAGAACGCATTGTCGAGATCGAACTGGCGATAATGAGAACGGGTAAAGCGAGACGTTACACGCTCGCTGACCGTTGCATGCTGAGGCTCTTCCTTAAGAACTGGAATCTGGTCAGCACGAGTGATGTCGTCCACGGCGAACGACTGGCCTGCCAGTAACAGCATGCCAGCGAGCGCAGTGACCTTAAAAAAGTTGTTCATGCCAGGCCCGGCCTCCGTTTCAGAACACCAGATGTTCCGCGCGTACAATCATTGACAGACCAGAAGTCAGCTGTACACGAACGCCATCTTTGGTGATTTCCAGTACAGTGGCATCCATTGCGTTGTTGCCCGCTTTCACCTTCAGAGACTGGCCAACGTTCAGCTCGGAAATGTTTGAAACCGGCGTCAGACGCTCTTCACGTACTGGACGTGATGCTTTTGCCGCTGCTGGTTTAGCCGTGTTACGCGGCTTCGCGTTTTCTTTACGAGGTGCAGATGGACGTGGTTTACGCTCACGACGTGGTGCATCTACCGGCTCGCCTGCCGCAATGGCAGCTTCGCGTTTTTTAGCCAGCTGTTCTGCACGCTGTGCCTGAACGCGAGCCTTCGCTTCTTCAAGCTGCTGGCGTGCATGGGTCACATGCTGTTCGTCCAGCTCGCCGCACGGATTACCGTCGAGATCGACACGGGTCGCGCCCGCTTTAATACCGTACAGATAGCGCCAGCTGGAAGTATAAAGACGTAAGGCGGAACGAAGCTGGGTTTTGCTGAGGTTCATTTCCCCCTCAACGCGCGTCACCAGATCCTGAAAAATACCAATCTTCAGTGGGCGCGCCTCGCCTTCAGCGCTAAAACACTGAGGGAATCGTTCGGCCAGAAATGCGATAACTTCTTTACTGCTATTCAACTTAGGTTGATTTTCCATGAAATTTCCTGATTACAACGGACGTAGCCAACATACCGCAGGCATGAACAGGCGTCATTATAATGACGCCATCGGTAATTGCTACGTTATCCGTTGATTATCCTGCGACAGGCTGAAAGAATTTGTGATAATCGGTACCCGCAAGCAGCTGCTCAAGCTGGCTGACCAGCGTTTGCAGACCCTGCTCATCTTCAGGCGTGAAGCGGGCATGCTCGGGGCTGTCGATATCCAGCACGCCGATGATTTGGCCATTCACGGTCAGCGGGAAGACAATTTCTGAATTGCTGGCCGCATCACAGGCAATATGACCATCAAAGGCGTGAACATCTTCCACGCGCTGCACCCGATTTTGCGACACGGCAGTGCCACAAACCCCGCGCCCGACAGGAATACGAACGCAGGCGATTTTTCCCTGGAACGGTGCCAGTACCAAAGTGTCACCTTCAAGGAGATAAAAGCCGGCCCAGTTAACGTCTGCCAGCCGTTCAAAAAGCAGCGCACTGGTGTTGGAGAGTGTGGCTAAAAAACTGGGTTCACCTGCCATTAATGCCTGAAAATCGCGGTTAAGGTCCGCGTAAAACTCTGATTTGTTCATTATTCAATCGCTTATTGTCTTACTTCGAAGCCGGTCATCGCCGACGCATAACCTGTTAAAATAAACATTAAATGCGTTCGGGCTCAAGATGTATCGGTTCATAGGTTAAGATAGAGTTATACATTCATTTCTAAAGCGAATAAATGGCACTACGAGCTTCTCAAATAACGCCTGGCAAAAAAATCAGTATTCATGCGATAGGTAGTCCGTTATCACCCGCGGAGTACCATCGCTGCCCGCAGTGCGACATTCTGTTCAGCTTGCCCGTGGTAAAGGCCTCCCAGAGCGCTTATTGTCCTCGCTGTGACGCAAAAATTCGCGACGGGCGCGACTGGTCATTAACGCGTCTGGCCGCCATGGCAATTACGATGATGCTGCTGATGCCCTTTGCCTGGAGTGAGCCGCTGCTACGTCTGCACCTGCTCGGCATTCGCATTGACGCTAATCTGCTGCAGGGTATCTGGCAGATGACCGATCAGGGCGATCCCATCCCCGCAGCGATGGTGCTTTTTTGCAGCGTGGCTGCACCGCTGGTTCTGGTGGTTGCCATCGCCTGGCTGTGGCTCGGAAATATTCTTGGCATGAATCTTCGCCCGGTATTGCTGATGCTGGAGAGGCTTAAAGAGTGGGTCATGCTCGACATCTATCTGGTTGGCGTCGGCGTGGCATCAATAAAGGTGCAGGACTACGCCTTTCTTCAGCCTGGCGTGGGTCTGATCGCCTTTGTCTCCCTCGTGCTGCTGAGCATCCTGACGCTGATTCATCTGAACGTGGAACAACTCTGGGACCGTTTCTACCCACAGCGCCCGGCCCAGCGGCCCGATCCAGGCCTGCAGGTGTGTCTCGGCTGCCATCACACTGGCTTCTCTGATTCACGCGGTCGCTGCCGCCGTTGTCACGTGCCGCTGCGCCACCGTCGCCCTTACAGCCTGCAAAAATGCTGGGCGGCGCTGATTGCCTCGCTGATCTTCCTGTTCCCGGCGAACCTGCTGCCTATCTCGATTATTTATGTCAACGGCGCTCGTCAGGAAGACACCATTCTTTCCGGCATTATGTCGCTTGGTAACAGTAATATTCCGGTGGCGGCCGTTGTATTTATCGCCAGTATTTTGGTGCCGTTTACGAAAGTGCTGGTGCTGCTGACGCTGCTGGTATCCATTCACTTTAAGTGTGAACAGGGCCTCAGAACCCGCATTCTGCTGCTGCGTTTCGTGACCTGGATCGGCCGCTGGTCGATGCTGGATCTGTTCGTGATTTCGCTGATGACGTCGCTTATCAACCGCGACCAGCTGCTGGCTTTTACTATGGGACCCGCTGCGTTTTATTTCGGCGCTGCGGTAATATTGACTATTCTTGCTGTTGAATGGCTGGACAGCCGCTTACTTTGGGATGCACATGAGTCAGGAAACGCCCGCTTCACCGACTGAAGCGAGAATTAAAACCAAACGCCGTATCTCTCCTTTCTGGCTCCTGCCGGTCATCGCATTGCTGATAGCTGGCTGGCTTATCTGGAGCAGCTTTGAAGATCGCGGCACCACCATTACCATCGACTTCATCTCGGCGGACGGCATCGTCCCTGGGCGTACGCCCGTACGCTACCAGGGCGTGGAAGTGGGCACGGTGGAATCCATTAATCTTGCCAAAGATCTCAACCATATTGAGGTCAAGGCCAGCATTAAAGGCGACATGAAAGACGCACTGCGCGAAGAAACGCAGTTCTGGCTCGTTACGCCGAAGGCCTCTCTGGCCGGGGTTTCTGGCCTTGATGCGCTGGTCGGCGGCAACTACATCGGCATGATGCCAGGTAAAGGTGAAGCCAAAGATCATTTCACCGCGCTGGATACACAGCCGAAATATCGCCTGAACAACGGCGAGCTGATGATCCACCTTCACGCTCCGGATTTAGGCTCACTCAACAGCGGGTCGCTGGTCTACTTCCGCAAAATTCCCGTTGGGCGCGTCTACGATTACGCCATTAACGCCAATAAGCAGGGCGTGACCATTGATATTCTCATCGACAGGCGTTTCACCAACCTGGTGAAAAAAGGCAGCCGCTTCTGGAACGTATCGGGAATCAAAGCGGATGTCGGACTGAGCGGCGCCAAAGTTCAGCTTGAGAGCCTTGCCGCGCTGGTTAACGGCGCAATTGCCTTCGATTCGCCGGACAACTCGGCAGTGGCGACCCAGAACGACGAATTTGGCCTGTACGAAGACCTGGCACACAGCCAGCGCGGCGTCATCGTCAAACTGGATCTGCCAGATGGCAACGGCCTGAAAGCAGGCTCAACGGCGCTGATGTATCAGGGTCTGGAAGTCGGTCAGCTTACCAAACTGGATCTCAATCCAGGCGGCGCCGTAAGCGGAGAGATGACGGTTGACCCGAGCGTCGTCAATTTGCTGCGCGAGAAAACCCGCATCGAACTGCGCAATCCTAAGCTCTCGCTCGATAACACCAACCTCAGTTCCCTGCTGACCGGGAGCACCTTTGAGCTGGTACCAGGTGAAGGCGAGCCGCGCGATCGTTTCGTCGTCGTCCCTGCCGACAAAACCCTGCTGCAGGAGCCCGGCGTTGCCACGCTGACGCTGAATGCTCCGGACTCCTACGGCATCGATGCGGGCCAGCCGATTATCCTCCACGGTATTAAGATTGGTCAGGTACTGGAGAGAACGCTGACGGGCAAAGGCGTGTCGCTTTCTGTTGCTATCGACCCACAATACCGTGACCTCGTTCACGGTGATACGAAGTTCGTGGTGAACAGCCGTGTTGACGTCAAAGTGGGCCTCGACGGCGTTGAATTCCTCGGAGCCAGCGCCACCGAGTGGCTGAGCGGTGGGATCCGCATTCTGCCCGGTGAGAAAGGCCCGATGAAGCAGGAATACCCGCTGTATGCCAATCTGGAGAAAGCGCTGGAAAACAGCCTCGGAGATTTGCCCACAACGACGCTGACGCTGACGGCGGACACGCTCCCGGACGTACAGGCGGGTTCCGTGGTGCTGTATCGCAAGTTTGAAGTAGGTGAAGTGATCACCGTGCGTCCACGCGCAAATGCGTTTGATATCGATCTGCATATTAAACCGGAGTATCGCCAGCTGCTGACGCCAAACAGCGTGTTCTGGGCTGAGGGCGGCGCGAAAGTGCAGCTCAACGGCAGTGGCTTAACGGTACAGGCCTCCCCGCTCTCCCGGGCGCTGCGCGGGGCGATTAGCTTTGATAATCTGAGCGGTGCCGGGGCCGGGGCGCGTAAAGGCGACAAACGCATTCTCTACTCTTCCGAGACGGCTGCGCGCGCCGTGGGCGGGCAAATCACGCTACATGCTTTTGACGCCGGGAAGCTGTCGGCAGGCATGCCAATTCGTTATCTGGGCATTGATATTGGTCAGATCCAGACGCTGGAGCTGATCACTGCCCGCAACGAAGTTCAGGCAAAAGCCGTGCTCTATCCGGAATACGTCAACACCTTTGCCCGGGGCGGGACCCGTTTCTCGGTCGTCACCCCGCAGATTTCAGCCGCAGGCGTGGAACACCTGGACACCATTTTGCAACCGTATATCAACGTCGAACCGGGTCGTGGTGGCAACCCACGCCGTGATTTTGAATTACAGGAAGCCACGATTACCGATTCCCGCTACCTCGACGGCCTGAGCATCATCGTCGAAGCGCCGGAAGCCGGATCGCTCAGCATCGGTACACCGGTGCTGTTCCGCGGCATTGAGGTCGGTACCGTCACCGGGCTGCAGCTGGGTTCTCTCTCCGACCGCGTGATGGTTGCGCTGCGTATCAGCCAGCGCTATCAGCATCTGGTGCGTAATAATTCGGTCTTCTGGCTGGCTTCAGGCTACAACCTCGATTTCGGCATCATCGGCGGCGTAGTGAAAACCGGGACATTTAACCAGTTCATTCGCGGCGGTATTGCCTTCGCGACGCCTCCGGGCACGCCGCTCGCGCCGAAGGCGCAGGATAACAAGCATTTCCTGTTACAGGATTCTGAACCGAAAGAGTGGCGCGACTGGGGCACGGCCCTGCCGCGATAACCCTCAGCGACGCTGGCTGTAAGAAGCTGGCGTCGCTGTGGTAAACTGCGCGCCCGTTTCTGAATCTGGTGCGTTTCGTGGCTTATCTTCCTGACTCCTTTCTCGAGGTGATGCGTGCAGCAATGCCGTCTCACCTCTCCTTCGACGACTTTATCGCTGCCTGTCAGCGTCCTCTGCGTCGCAGCATTCGCGTGAATACGCTTAAAATTTCCGTTGCGGAATTCCTGCAGCTGGTCGCGCCTTACGGCTGGCAGCTGACGCCAGTGCCGTGGTGCGAAGAAGGATTCTGGATCGAACGCGATGACGAAGATTCTCTCCCGCTTGGCAGCACAGCCGAGCACCTGAGCGGGCTGTTTTATATTCAGGAAGCCAGCTCCATGCTGCCGGTAACGGCGCTTTTCGCCGACGACAATCAGCCGCAGCGCGTGATGGACGTGGCAGCCGCACCGGGTTCCAAAACAACGCAAATTGCCGCACGAATGGGGAACCGGGGTGCGATCCTTGCCAATGAATTTTCCGCCAGCCGCGTCAAAGTTCTTCACGCTAATATCAGCCGCTGCGGGATCGGTAACGTCGCCCTCACCCACTTCGACGGTCGCGTATTTGGCGCAGCCCTGCCAGAAAGTTTTGATGCAATACTGCTGGATGCGCCCTGCTCCGGTGAGGGCGTGGTACGTAAGGATCCGGACGCGCTGAAAAACTGGTCACCCGAAAGCAACAGCGAGATAGCCGGCACTCAGCGGGAGCTGATCGACAGCGCTTTTCATGCGCTGAAAACCGGAGGAACGCTGGTTTATTCTACCTGTACGCTCAACCGGGAAGAGAACGAAGACGTGCTGGCCTGGCTGCTGGCACGCTATCCACAGGCGGTGGAAGTCACACCGCTCAATGCGCTTTTCAGCGGGGCTGAACTGGCGCTGACGCCGGAAGGTTTCCTGCACGTGTTCCCGCAAATTTACGACTGCGAAGGTTTTTTCGTGGCTCGTTTACGTAAAACAGCCGCCATAGAAGCACTGCCTGCCCCGGGCTATAAGGTTGGCAAATTCCCGTTCACGCCAATGAAAGGCCGTGAGGCTTCAGCCGTTATCCAGGCCGCTGCCGCCGTGGGTCTGGAATGGAATGAAAACCTGCACCTGTGGCAGCGTGATAAAGAGATCTGGCTGTTCCCGGCTGAAATCGAACCGCTGATTGGTAAAGTGCGTTTTTCACGCATCGGCATGCGCCTCGCAGAAACCTTTAACAAAGGTTATCGTTGGCAGCATGAAGCGGTTATCGCGCTGGCGGGTGAAAAAAGTTCACGCTTTGAGTTAACGCTTGCCGAAGCGGAAGAGTGGTATCGTGGCCGCGACGTCTGGCCAGAAAACCCACCGTCCCGCGACGACGTTATCGTGACCTTTCAGGGACATCCGCTGGGGCTGGCAAAAAAAGTCGGCTCGCGGCTAAAAAACAGCTACCCGCGTGAACTGGTCCGCGACGGTAAACTCTTTGCTGGCAAGGCGTAGCGGGGAATAAAAAATAAGCACGTTCTGACTGGCAAAATGCTCGTCGTTGTCTACGCTGAAAAATGGGCGGCTTAACTGGTCGTACCACAACAGAGCAGACAACCGGAGAGCATTATGACTAAAACCAGCGTACGAATCGGCGCATTTGAAATTGATGACGCCGAACTGCATGGCGACCAACAGGGCGAGCGAACGTTAAGTATTCCCTGTAAATCCGATCCTGATTTGTGCATGCAGCTTGATGCATGGGATGCCGAAACCAGCGTGCCAGCCATTCTCGACGGCGAGCACTCCGTCCTCTACCGCCAGCATTACGATCGTCAGTCCGACGCTTGGGTCATGCGCTTAGCCTGATGCCAATGTAACCCGCCTGCAGGCGGGTTAATTATTTCCCGTTTCGCTTATCTCTCTTACACTTAAAGTTCGCTCTTCAGGTGTGGGGAAGTCATGTTCGCTCTGGTATTGTTTATTTGTTACCTCGATGGCGGCTGTGAAGATATCGTTGTCGACGTCTATAACACCGAACCTCAATGCGTTCGGGCCATGCACGACCAGCGTATTCGCCATGGTGGCTGCTTTCCGATAGAGGATTTTATTGATGGATTCTGGCAACCTGCACAGGCGTACAGCAATCTGTAATTACTGAAGCTGCACCAGCGTCAGCTTGCCGCCAAAGACGGCGCCGGTATCGATATAGTGTTGATTCAACGCATCGTAACGGTGCCTGAGCGGCGTGTGGCCAAACCAAAAATGATCGGCCCCATCAATGGGATGATGCTGACCCGCAAGATGATCGCTCAGGCGCTGTCTGTCCCAAAGCACCCGATGCCAGTCAACGGTCTGCTGCCAACGGTAGTGTGCCCCCGGGTAATCCGCATGGGCAATCACGTGCGTCGCCGAGTCAGTGACTATCTCAATGATGAAAGGCAGCGCTTCGCAGGCCTGCAACAGCCGCCGGGCGGCGGCACGTTCAGACGGCGAACAGCGCTCAAACCACTCCCCGCCGTTAAGCTCCCACAGCGATAGCTGCTGATGCGTCAGCGCATCCATCGCCATCTGTTCGTGGTTGCCGCGAATGGCCAACACCCATTTTTCCTCAAGGAGTTCAAGACATTTCAGGCTGTCCGGGCCGCGGTCGATCAGATCGCCAACAGAAATGAGCAAATCCTTATAAGGGTTGAACTTTCGGGCCTTCAGCGCAGACATCAGCAAAGCAAAGCAGCCATGCAGATCGCCCGTTAGCCAGATATGTTGCCACGTATTACCTTCCACGCGCTGATACATATTTTCCCCCTTCTACAAAGTATAGAACGCTGAATACGCTCAGGGCTTTTTCCGTAAACTTAAATAAAGGCTAAACACGCCGGGAATAAAACCTGCGGATGCGTTAGAGCCAGCCATTGTTGCCGCTAAAATAGCCTCTGAAACAAAATGAGGTTAATATCGTGACCGACAACTCCCTGCACTCCCTGCTATCGCCAACGCCACAGGCCCACATTATTTCCGAGTTGATCAAGGGCAACCTTGCTCCGGCACCTATCTGGAAAAAAGCAGATTACCGTCTTAAATTTTTGCTGCGCACGCTAATTTATTATCGTTCGACCCGGCTCATGCTCGACAGCCTCGGGCAGCGTCCCGATTTTATGCGCCTGCTGAATGCTCAGGTGACTTTGCCGAGTAAAACACATCGCCAATATCTCACTCGCGGTCTCTCTTCCACGCAGCGCGCAGAAGCCATTGTGGGTCACTATCAGTTTATTGATTCACTGAAAAGCCCAACGCTTGCCGCTGCCCTGACCGCCATAGACCCGACGCCCTTACTGACATTTACGGGTAAAGATGAAGCTAAATTCACGCTGTACGCTTCCTGCGCGTGCAAAGCTGAGCGTGAAGGTGAAAGCACACTCTGGTTCTGTAGCGAAGATAATACCGTGCTCGCCAGCACCACTTTCTGTATCAGGCGCGATTCAGAAGGATGGGAATTGATCGTCGGCGGGCTGCAGGGCCCACGCCGCTCCGTTTCACATGAGGTTATAAAATCCGCAACTCGCGCCTGCTATGGCTTATTCCCGAAACGCATTCTGGTTGAATTCTTTGGCCTGTTGGCCGCTGAATGTGACATTGTCCGCATCACCGGCGTGAGTGATAACGGGCATGTTTTCCGCGCCCTGCGCTATCGCTTCAGCAAAGGCCGGCATTTCCATGCCAGCTATGACGAGTTCTGGGCCTCCATCGAAGGCGTCAAGACCAGCGAATTCCGCTGGCAGCTGCCGCTTCAGCAGGAACGAAAGTCCATTCAAGAGATTGCGAGCAAAAAGCGTGCAGAATACCGCCGCCGCTTTGCTCTACTTGATGAAATGGCCATACAGTTTAAGACTCTTTTTCCACTGGCCTGACCCCCATAAAATGAGCTTGTACCTGTAATCAGGCACAAGCTTAGTGCTCCGCGTTTGCCGTGCCCCGTGGTGATCCGCTATCATCTTGCTGATAACATTCCGATTCCCCGCTGGCGGTGCCTCCAGGCTATGAGCAAAACTGAAATCTTCCTCATACTACTGATCCTGGTGATTCTGATCGTCGGCATCTGGTTTATCTTCAGCGATCAAATCTGGGTGCTGGTAAGCTACCTTGAAACGCTGATCTATCCCGACATCGTCACACCCGAATAATCACTGCGTAACCTGTTAAAAAATAAACAAATTGATGTTTGAAGCCTTCAGCGGCAATCCCTATTATGCATAGCGAAACGTGACGCAAAAAACGGCTCGTTTCCAGTCAGTCTGAATCCATCCCCTTGATGAGAGATGTTCAGACCAGGCACTGGCGGCACTGCATATCCCTCTGAAATCGCCAAAGTGAATCCGATATAATATTCATTGCAAGCTTTGTCCCCTTTCCCCTGCTAAGTGAAGGGGATTTTTTTGCCTCAACGTCAGATAGCCACGCAACATCTGCGCCACCACCCGCGAATTTTCCTGTAAAAAATATTAAACCCGATTTTATTGTGGCATAATGCAGCCGATTGACAAGGACTCGCCATCAACGCCGGAAGAGCCGGAAACTTTAAAGTACAGTTCTGGCAACACTGGCACCCAACTTGCAGATTCAGTCAGTGTTGCATGTAACAATCAGTAGTGAAAGTACAACGGCGAAGTATTACCGCGTGCTATTTCACCTTATATCCTTTTTATGGCTGTATAACCGGCCCTGAGGAAGAGGAACTGAATCGAGCGCTCAAAAAAACGTGCGACACTGGAGCATCAAAAAAAACAGGAACGCTGTGAAATGTATTCATACTCTGAATTAAAAAAATACTGGCATATTGAAGTCATCGGAGAAAGTAAAAAATTCTCATACCTAAGAATATTTTCAAGACTGAGGAATAAACCCGGTTTAAAATTTGTTTTCTGGTGGCGCCTCGCAGATTATTTATTCAGAAAAGGACATAAACGAATCGCGTATAAAATACACTCAAAAATTAAACAAAAATTTACTTGCGACCTTATGTTAGGTGCAACAATCGGCCCAGGCCTAACAATTGCCCATCATGTTGGCGTAGTAGTTACGAAACGAGTTGTTGCCGGTAAGAACATGAAACTAACGCAAAACTGTGTAATTGGCAGCTCTGGAAATGGACTTGATGGTATCATAAAAATTGGCGATAATTTTTATCTTGGCTCTAATAGCTGCGTTATCGGAGATAACCTTACCATTGGCGATAATGTAATTATTGGTGCAATGAGCTTTATTAATAAAGACATCCCCGATAACTGCACGGTATATACAAAAAAGGTTAACGAGATAGTTTCACGTTCAAAAATTTAATGCACGTTGATTAACATCGGGGGCTATTAGTGTCAATTCGATTCAATAGTACCCTACATTACTTCCATAACTTCAATTTGAAACTTCTTAATCAGTTGCCACCGAGTTCTACGGTATCCTGCAGCACATCAATCTGCTGAATTGCTTTGTTTAGCAGTCTATTTTTATGTAACTCCGCATTATGAACTGCATTAACTTTTTGTACGTAAGGGCTGGAACCCAGTTTTTATCCTACCATTAAGCAAACTATCAACTCACAGCGCGACTTTATGAAGTTGCCTACCGCAAACGATCCCCCACCAACTCTTCGGCCACAAACCCTGAAAATGGCATACATAAATGTACCTTTCATAGGCCACAACCAATGCGTGACGATCTGAATTTTTCGTGTAAAAAAAATGTTAAGGCCGATTTTGTTGTGGTATAACGGAAAAAGACCGAATACGGGATTTCGATAAAATTTCGATACGGTCTTTGTAAGTTGCTGATATGACTTACAAATAAAAAAAGACCGAATACGATTCCTGTATTCGGTCCAGGGAAATGGCTCTTGGGAGAGAGCCGTGCGCTAAAAGTTGGCATTAATGCAGGCTAAAGTCGCCTTGCCCTTTAAGAATAGATGACCATGCCAGGTTTTCCAGTCCGCGACGAAAGTGGTCAGAAAAAAACCGTGAGCAAAGCGTCACAAAACACAAAAACCGCAGGTTTTCAGCTGAAAACGTTGCGGTTTTTTATTGCCAGTCAAACGGTTAGCGCTTCGGTCAGCAGAGCTTCTCTGCGCGGGCGATAAACGGCACCAGGCTCATCTTTTGACCCGGTTTTGCCGGATCGTCATTCTGAATCACCGAAATGGGCTGAGCCGTGGTTTTACCTGCTTTCACTTCCTGCTCGGCAACGGTATTCAGCGGATACTGCACCAGCGTACTCGGGTTAATGGCATACAGCGCGTTGCCTGGGCGGCAGGTCAGCATGACTTCCTCACGATTAAACGCCCATTGCGCTTTGCCGATTTCAAAGCGGCTGACGGTGATAATCTGCGGTGCCGCGAGAGCAGCTCCAGAAGTTGCCAATAACAGCATAGAAAGAACGAGTTTTTTCATAATAAAGCCACTTTTTTCAAAACGGTTCCCAGGTTGCAAACAGACTAACCGCCGCTAATACCAGAGCCCCTAAGATCATTTCAGCCTGAGTGGTGCGCAAAAATAGCGCCTGCATGTACGCCCCATCGGCCTTCAGCCGCGGCACCAGAACATACCTGTTCGCCAGCGCGATTACCACCATCAGCGCCACTAACGCACATTTCACCAACAGCAGCCGTCCATAAGCGGTATCGGCAATAAGCTGCCCCTGAATCAGCAAGGCGTTGGTAATCCCGCTCAGTACGACGCCCGCGACAGCCACATGGCCGTAGCGCGAATAGCGCATCATGGTGTGTATTGCCGACGCTCGCCAGTGCCCCCGAGTCAATCGCAGGCAGTACAGGAACGGCAGCAGCCCACCAAACCAGGCCCCGGCGCAGAGCAGATGCAGCGCATGATTGGTGCGCTGCAACGCGCCGACAATACCATCATGCATCGCGGCATGTCCTGTGCCCGCCATCAGTAAAAACTGAGCGACGCAAAGGATAAGCAGCAACGGAGCCAGTTTCGCAGGCCGAATCAGCGCCACCAGCAACGCAACCCACGTCAGCAGAATTTGCCACAGCCAGACGCTGCCAAAACGCGTCTCCAGCACCGCCAGCCAGATATCCGGGCGCACCACATCACGCCAGCCGTTACCCATCAGGCCGCCCTGCACCATCAGTATCAGCGTGACAGAAACGGCATTCACCAGCAGAGCCCAGCGGAGAACCATGCTGAAACGCTGCATAATGAGGCGACGTAATGACGGCATGGCCCACCAGGCACCGTACAACACGACGCCAAACGCCAGCATCACGGCGATAAAATGCAGGCCTCTCAGCCCGACATACGCAGCGGCCAGCACGCTTATTTCACGCTGAAGTGATACTGGCCCTGAGTTTTATGCCCGTCGACGGACACCACATGCCAGTCGACGGTGTAATCACCTGGCTTAAGAGATTGCTCTACCGGGACAATCAGCTGCTTACTGTCTTTCTCGTTGAGCTTCACGGCTCCTAATGGGACTTTGATCTGCTGTGGGCCAGTGACGGTGACGCCGCTGAATTTCACCTCAATGCCTTCGGAGAAGCTGAGCGTCAGCGCCTGTGGGACCGTTGTCACCAGCGCATTAGCAGCAGGAGATTGCTGTTTGAGATGTGCGTGAGCGAATGCGGCAGTTGTGGAGAAAAGGCAAGTCAGTAACACACCAGCGCGCAAGGCACGGGAAGCGGTCAGGTTCATTCTCTTCATTCCCTTTTGTTATTTATCTGGCCCAAAGGATAACGCTGTATAATGTTTACGTCGAGATTCCACGCCGTCGTACTTGCTTTTTCCCGACACGCTTAGTACTTTCAGCCGCGATAACAGAAGGAGACCATGATGCACACCAATCTGGCAAAAATCCCCCAGGACGAAATGGACAAAGTGAATGTCGATTTGGCCGCTGCCGGGGTCGCTTTTAAAGAGCGCTACAATATGCCGATCGTCGCCGAAGTGGTTGAACGTGAACAGCCTGCCCATCTGCGCGACTGGTTTCGCGAGCGCCTGATCGCCCATCGTCTGGCGTCGGTCAACCTCTCTCGCCTGCCGTACGAGCCCAAAGCCAAATAAGCCTTACTGAGAGTTACACTTCCTTACATTTACCCTGCTACACTTCAATGGAAAATTCTTAAGTGCGACTCACGGACGCTGAGTCAGGAAAGTGTTAAGGAAGCCACTATGCCTGCATGGACTATTGCCGCTGCACAGTACACGGCCTGCAACAGGAACGTTGCGGAAAATATTGCCCATCATTTACGGTTTATCGAAGCGGCAGCAAAACTCACCTGCCAGCTTATCGTCTTTCCGGAGCTGTCGCTGACTGGCCCGGATACCTCGTCGCCCCTTCCCCCTCCGCCCGACAGAGAACTGCTTGAGCCATTGAGCTATGCCGCCTCTCGCCACGGCATAACGATTTTCGCCGGCCTCCCGGTGGAACAAAACGGTGAACGGCATAAAGGCGTGGCCGTGTTTGTCCCCGGAAATACCGCCCCTCTCATGCTGTGTCAGGGCACCTGCCAGACGCCGCAGGCGCGCCACATCAGTATTCTTGCCCCAGAGGCCGAAGACAACGAACTGGATCCGCTGGCCTCCCTGCTTGCTGCAGGCACCTGCACCCGGGAGTTTCAGCAACAGCAATCAGTTCAGCAGCTGCAACGGCTGGCACACAAATACGCCATCGCCGTGCTGAAATCTAATTTTGCCGGCGGAAGTGCCCTATGGGATGAACACGGTCAGCTCATCGTACGCGCCGATAGCGGTGAACTGCTGCTGACCGGACGCAAATACGAGGGTGGATGGGAAGGAGAGATCATTCCCATGCGGGAAAGCCTTTACGCCATTGACGAAAGCCGCTGCGACGCATAACCTGCCTCTTTTTAGCCGGGAGAGCACCATGTTACGCGTTATCGATACGGAAACCTGTGATTTACAGGGAGGCGTCGTTGAAATTGCCTCGGTAGACATTGTTGACGGTAAGATAACCAACCCCATGAGCCATCTTGTGCGACCGGACAGACCCATCAGCCCGCAGGCGATGGCAATCCATCGCATTACTGAGGAGATGGTCGCCGATAAGCCGTGGATTGAGGATGTGGTGCCGCATTACCAGGGCAGTGCGTGGTACGTGGCACATAACGCCAGTTTCGATCGCCGCGTGTTGCCGGAAATGAACGGGGAGTGGATTTGCACCATGAAGCTCGCTCGTCGCCTGTGGCCAGGCATCAAGTACAGCAATATGGCGCTGTACAAATCCCGCAAGCTAAGCGTCTCCACACCGCCGGGCCTGCATCATCACCGCGCCCTGTATGACTGCTATATCACGGCAGCGCTGCTGATTGATATTATGAACGTCTCCGGCTGGAACGCGGATCAAATGGTCGATATCACCGGACGACCTGCATTAATGACGACCTTCACCTTCGGCAAGTACCGCGGTAAACCGGTGGCGGAGATTGCTAAGAAAGATCCCGGCTACCTCCGCTGGCTGTTCAATAATCTCAACTCAATGAGCCCGGAGCTCCGCCTGACGCTGAAACACTGGCTGGGAGAATAGCTAGCGCGGCGCCTGGCCCGGCAGCGTCCCCTGGGCCAGCGCGATCAGGAACGTGTACTCGAGCGCCACACCTTCATAGCTTTTAAAGCGCCCCGATTTCCCGCCGTGCCCGGAATCCATATCGGTACAAAGCAACAGCAGGTTATCGTCGGTTTTCAGCTCCCTTAGTTTCGCCACCCACTTTGCCGGCTCCCAGTATTGTACCTGTGAGTCATGCAGCCCGGTGGTCACCAGCAGATGCGGATAGGCTTTCGGTCCGACGTTATCGTAGGGACTGTAACCTTTCATATACTCGTAATACTCCGGATCCTGCGGATTGCCCCACTCCTCGAATTCTCCGGTCGTGAGCGGGATAGACTCATCCAGCATGGTTGTCACCACGTCCACAAACGGCACCTGGGCAATGACACCATGGAACAGCTCCGGTCGTTGATTAATCGCCACGCCCATCAGCATACCACCCGCACTGCCGCCCATGCCGTAGCAGAGCGACGGGTTGCCATAGCCCTGCGCCAGCAGCGCATCGCAGACGTCGAGATAGTCGTTAAAGGTATTATTTTTCAACAAGAACTTGCCGTCTTCATACCACTGCTGCCCAAGCTCCCCGCCGCCGCGAACGTGGGCAATGGCGAAGACAAAGCCGCGATCGAGGAGACTCAGGCGGCTACTGCTAAAGTCGGCATCCATGCTGGCACCATAGGAGCCATAGCCGTAGACCAGCAGCGGATTATTGCCCTGACGAAAATGCTCGCGGTGATACACCAGTGAGACCGGCACCTCAACGCCGTCGCGGGCTTTAACCCACAGATGCTCACTACGATAGCGGCTGGCATCGAACCCTTTCACCTCCTGCTGCTTAAGCACCGTACGTTCGCCGGTATCCATGTTCAGCTCAAACAGCGTGTCCGGCGTCGTCATCGACGAATAGCCGTAGCGAAGCCGTGGTGTATCCGGTTCGGGGTTATAGGCAAGCCAGGTAACGTACGCCGGATCGTCGAAGGCAATTCCGAACGACTCCCGGGTTTTGCGGTTGATTTGGCGCAGGCTGGTTAAGCCGTGCTGACGCTCTTCCACCACCAGCCAGTCGGTAAACAGCGTAAAGCCTTCGAGCATCACCTCCTCACGCGGAGGGATAAGCGCCTCCCAGCGACTTTCGTCGCGGACTGACGATCGATAAAGACCGAAGTTTTTTCCCTCGCGGTTCGAGCGCAGATAAAAGTGATGCTGGAAATGGTCAAGGCTGTATTCATGATCTTTACGGCGAGGAAGGAAGCACAGCGGCTGCGCATCCGGCAGCTCCGCATCCAGCAGCAGCACTTCGCTGGTCGTCGCACTGGCAAGATGAACGATCACGTAATGTTTTGAACTGGTTTTGTGCAGGCTGACGTAAAACATGTCGTCCTGCTCCTCATACACCAGCTCATCTGCCGACATCGGCATCCCGACGGTATGCCGCCAGACCTGGAAAGGCAGCAGCGTAGTCGGATGCTTACGCACGTAATACAGCGTTTGCGAGTCGTTACCCCAGACAAAATCCGGCTCCACGTTTTCCAGCGTTTCCGGATACCAGTTCCCGTTTTCCAGATTGCGAATGCGTAAGCCGTACTGGCGGCGGGAGAGAAAATCTTCGGTGATTGCGAGCAGCGTATTGTCCGGTGAAACCAGGATCCCGCCAAGCGTATAAAACTCGCTATGAGCCGCTCGCTGATTGCCATCGAGCAGCACGTCCCAATCGTCCCATACTTCTTTCAGCACCGACTGGCGTTGAAAAATAGCGTATTCGCATCCGGGTTCGTAAACGCGTCGGTAACGGTAGCCGTTTCTGCTATAGGGCGCGGAGACTTCACGTTCAGGAATGCGATCGACAATCTCCTTGAGCACTTTATCCTGCAAGCTGCGCTGCGAGGTCATTACCTCGTGCCCGTAGTCATTTTCCTGCTTAAGGTAGTCGAGCACGGCGGGCTGCACGCGGTCGTCGTCGCGCAGCCAGTAGTAGTTGTCGATGCGGGTATCGCCATGAAGCGTCATGGCGTGTGGAATTCGTTTTGCTTTTGGTGGCATGTCGTTGTTCTTCTGCAAATTACCTCCTCTAAGGGTGGCAAAAGTGCAGTGCGATGCAAGCGAAACATGCTCAGAAAGGATTAAAGTGCCTGTTTTTGCGCCCTTAAGTCCGTTTCGATGCCGTCGCGTACCTCCTGCGGGATCGCCAGCGCGTCACCCAGCGCGTTCAGATAGCTACGCTCCATAAAGTGGTCAACGTCGATGGCTGCACAGCTCAGGAAATAGAGCTCAAGCGCTTCCTCCTCGTTGCGAACATCCTTTGCAAGTCGCTGAGGATCCAGCGGTTGAGCAATCGCTTTTTCCACCAGCTCTCGCCCCTGCGCTTCCACACCGGCCTCACGCAGCTGCCGATCGATAATGGCCCGCTCCTTGTCGTCGATATGGCCGTCGCTTTTGGCCGCAAAAACCAATGCCAGGATCAGACGCTCTGTCCGCAGATCCACGGGGCTGGTATGCAGACCATACTCAGGTTCGCTCTGATGCGCAGCGCGAACTTTCTCTTTGTATTTGTTCCATAACACGCTGCCAGCAACGGCACCGCCGCCAACAAGCAGCGCGCCGGTGCCGTATTTTGCCAGCAGCTTACGTGAGGATTTACTGGCGACCAGCAGCCCGGCAAGCCCACCAAGCGCGCCAGGCACCAGCAGTTTGTTAAGCCCCGAATCACCCGGCGATTTAGCAGAAGATTGTCCAAGCAGAGACTGAAGTTGATTGAGCCAGTTTGCCATATTGCCCTCCCGGCATTGCAAAGAATTCTCTCAGACTAAGCGAGGCGATGTCAGGAAATGTCTGTGACAACTAAAGATGCGCAAAGTATCGGACGTACGCCCTCAGAAGACACACGCAAACGTTTTCGTGTATACTGCGACCCTCTTTTTACTGTGGAAATGCGTTATGACTCAACTAGGCACCGCGCTGCGTCCGGCAGCAACTCGCGTCATGTTACTGGGCTCTGGCGAGCTGGGTAAGGAAGTGGCTATTGAATGCCAGCGTTTGGGCATGGAGGTGATTGCCGTCGATCGCTATGCAGATGCGCCAGCGATGCAAGTAGCGCACCGCTGCCACGTGATCAACATGCTCGACGGGCAAGCGCTGAAAACCCTGGTTGAGCAGGAAAAACCTGACTTTATCGTGCCAGAAATTGAAGCTATCGCCACTGATATGCTGATTGAGCTGGAGCAGTCTGGCCAACATGTTGTGCCCTGCGCACGCGCAGCAAAACTCACCATGAACCGCGAAGGCATTCGTCGCCTGGCAGCGGAAGAGCTTGGCTTGCCAACCTCCAGCTACCGTTTCGCCGACAGCGAGCAGAGTTTTCGCAAGGCGGTAAAGGAAGTCGGCCTGCCCTGCATCATCAAACCGGTTATGAGCTCCTCCGGCAAAGGGCAGAGCTTTATTCGTAGCGAAGCGCAGCTCTCCGCCGCCTGGGATTATGCTCAACAGGGCGGTCGGGCAGGCGCAGGCCGTGTGATTGTTGAAGGCGTAGTTAACTTTGATTTCGAAATCACGCTGCTGACCGTCAACGCTGTAGACGGCGTCCATTTCTGCGCTCCGATTGGTCATCGGCAGGAAGATGGCGACTACCGCGAATCCTGGCAACCCCAGCGGATGAGCGCGCTGGCGCAGGAGCGTGCCGAAGCCATTGCCCGTGAGGTGGTGCTGGCGCTCGGCGGCTATGGCCTGTTTGGCGTAGAGCTGTTTGTCTGCGGCGATGAGGTCATCTTCAGCGAAGTCTCTCCTCGCCCGCACGACACCGGCATGGTAACAATGATTTCACAGGATTTGTCAGAGTTCGCGCTGCACGTCCGCGCTTTCCTGGGGCTGCCCATTGGCGCAATTCGCCAGTATGGCCCTTCCGATTCGGCGGTAATCTTGCCACAGCTGACCAGCAGCAATGTCCGTTTCGGCAACCTTGATGCCGCCGTGGGCGCGGGCGTTCAGATTCGCTTATTTGGTAAGCCAGATATCAACGGCACGCGTCGTCTTGGCGTGGCATTAGCTACAGCAGAAGAGGTAGTAACGGCGGTGGAACGGGCGAAAGCTGCGGCTGGTGCCGTGAGCGTTAGGGCATAAAAAAAGCGCCGGATGGCGCTTCGCTTATCAGGCCTACGGGGTTTGTAGGCCTGATTAGGCGCAGCCGCCATCAGGCAGCCGCGCATAAGTACGGATATTACTTCGCGCCTTCCACCGCTTCACGAGCGATTTTAGTAATGCGTTCGTAATCACCGGATTCCAGCGCATCCGCTGGCACCAGCCAGGAGCCACCGATGCACAGCACGCTTTTCAGCGCCAGGTAGTCACGGTAGTTGGCCGGAGAGATGCCGCCAGTCGGGCAGAAACGGATGTGTGCAAACGGACCTGCAATCGCCTGCAGCGCTTTGGTGCCACCGTTGGCTTCAGCCGGGAAGAATTTGAACTCTTTCAGACCGTAGTCCATGCCAAGCATCAGTTCAGAGACGGTGCTGATACCCGGGATCAGCGGAATGGTACCTTCGGTGGCTGCTTTCAGCAGAGGCTCGGTCAGTCCAGGGCTGATAGCGAACTGCGCGCCAGCTTCGGTGACTTCTTTCAGCTGCTGAACGTTGGTCACGGTGCCTGCACCGACAATGGCTTCAGGCACTTCTTTGGCGATAGCGCGGATAGCGTCCATTGCACAGGCGGTACGCAGGGTCACTTCCAGCACGCGTACGCCGCCGGCAACCAGCGCTTTTGCCATTGGCACTGCGTGTTCCAGTTTGTTCACCACAATTACCGGCACTACCGGGCCGTTGGTCAGGATTGCTTCTGCACTTGTTTTCCAGTTTTTCATCAGAGTTTTTCTCTCGCCAGAATGAGTAATCTTGTCGTATTAAAAAGTGATGCAGGTCGCGCCCTGCTCTGCACCGGAGAGTTTCTCGCGCAGTGCGCTGAACAGCTCGCGCCCGGTTCCAACCCGTGATGCGCTCAGATTCGGCAGATGCGGCTTACGTGCAGCCAGTTCGGCTTCATCCACCAGCAGCGTCAGCTCGCCGGTCTGGCCGTTGACGCGAATCATGTCGCCATCGTGAACTTTTGCCAGCAGCCCACCGTCGTAAGCTTCAGGCGTGACGTGGATTGCTGACGGCACTTTACCGGATGCGCCAGAGAGACGACCATCGGTCACTAACGCAATTTTGAAACAACGGTCCAATAATACACCTAATGGCGGCATAAGTTTATGCAATTCTGGCATGCCGTTCGCTTTTGGCCCCTGAAGGCGCACCACCACAACACAATCCTTGTCCAGCAGGCCCGCCTCAAATGCAGGCAGGACGTCGTGCTGGCTCTCAAACACCACCGCAGGCGCTTCGATAATCTGGTTTTCCACCGGTACGGCAGAGGTTTTCATCACCGCGCGGCCCAGGTTGCCGCTCAGCACTTTTGTGCCACCGTGATGGGAAAAAGGTTTGTCGATGCAGGCGATTACCGCCTCATCCAGGGAGGCCTGAGCGCCTTCGCGCCAGTCCAGCTCGCCGTTGTTGAGCCACGGCTCCATGGTGTAACGCTTCAGGCCATGACCGGCAACGGTTTCAACATCTTCATGCAGCAGGCCGCCTTTCAGCAGTTCACGGATCAGCACCGGTACACCGCCCGCCGCCTGGAAGTGGTTGATGTCTGCCGGGCCGTTCGGATAGAGACGCGCCATCAGCGGCACCACTTCTGAAAGCTCAGAGAAATCATCCCAGTTGATGATAATCCCCGCCGCGCGGGCCATCGCCACCAGATGCATGGTGTGATTGGTGGAGCCGCCCGTTGCCAGCAGCGCCACAATACCGTTAACCACCACTTTTTCGTCGAACATTTTGCCCAGCGGCATCCACTCGTTGCCGTTACCGGTCATGCGGGTGACCTGGCGCGCAGCCGTCGTGGTCAGCGCTTCACGCAGAGGCGCATCCGGATGAACAAACGAGGAGCCCGGCAGCTGCATCCCCATGAACTCGATAACCATCTGGTTGGTGTTCGCGGTACCGTAGAAAGTACAGGTGCCTGGCGCGTGATAAGACGCCGCCTCGGACTCGAGCAGCGCCATTCGGTCAACCTTCCCTTCAGCATACAGCTGACGAATACGCACTTTTTCTTTATTAGGCAAACCGCTCGTCATCGGGCCAGATGGAATGAAAATGGACGGCAGATGACCAAAGGAGAGCGCCGCCATCGCCAGGCCCGGAACTATTTTGTCGCACACGCCGAGGTACAACGCGCCGTCGAACATATTGTGAGAAAGCCCTACTGCAGCAGACATGGCGATCACTTCGCGGCTCAGCAGGGAAAGTTCCATCCCGTCCTGGCCCTGGGTCACGCCGTCACACATCGCAGGCACACCACCGGCAACCTGGGCTACGGCATTCACGCCGTGCAGCGCTTTACGGATGATGTCCGGGTAGTGCTCGTACGGCTGATGAGCCGAGAGCATATCGTTGTAGGAGGTGATGATCGCAATGTTGTTGCGTAACATGCTTTTCAGAGAGGCTTTGTCGTCTGGCTGACAGGCGGCAAAACCGTGCGCCAGGTTACCGCAGGCCAGGTGAGAGCGCTGGACGGTGTCGGACTTCGCTTGATGAATGCGGGAGAGGTAGGCACTACGGGTCTCTTTCGAACGCTCGATAATGCGATTTGTTACGCGTAACAATGCAGGATTCATAAAAGCTCCTCAAATTCTGAGTGTCCAGGCTTTAGCATTAACACGGAATTCAGGAGTCATTAACAATGCTGAAACGCGCTTGTGCTGTAGCCAAGGGGCAAATTTATCTTGCGTCAGTGTAATAAAAAAAGCCCCGGCGGTGAACCACCCGGGGCTTAAAAGCGTAATTATCACACGAGATGCTGTGTCAGATCATGTTACCGGTAAAATACCCAGATCGGAGTAGCGTCGGAACTTACTCAAACTCGTTCCAGGAGCGGCCGTCGCGGGTGATCATTGCGACTGAAGCAACCGGGCCCCAGGTGCCTGCCTGATACGGTTTTGGCGCATCCTGATCGGCGGCCCAGGCTTCCGTAATCGAGTCGACCCACTTCCACGCCTCTTCCACTTCATCGCGACGCACAAACAGCGCCTGAATGCCGCGCATGGTTTCCAGCAGCAGGCGCTCATAGGCATCAGCCAGATGCGTTTCGTTGAAGGTTTCGGAGTAGCTCAGATCGAGCTTAGTGGTTTGCAGGTTGTGTTTGTGATCCAGACCCGGCACTTTGTTGAGGATCTGGATATCCACGCCTTCGTCCGGCTGCAGACGAATAGTCAGCTTATTCTGCGGCAGCTCCTGCCAGGACTCTTTGAACAGGTTGAGTTCCGGGGTTTTGAAATACACCACAACTTCAGAGCATTTGGTCGGCAAACGTTTACCGGTACGCAGATAGAACGGCACGCCCGCCCATCGCCAGTCGTCGATATCCACGCGGATAGCCACGAAGGTTTCAGTATTGCTGCTTTTGTTCGCGCCCTCTTCTTCAAGATAGCCAGGCACTTTTTTGCCCTGCGCGAAGCCTGCGGTGTACTGACCACGTACGGTTTTATCGCGCACGTTGGAGCGGTCAATACGGCGCAGGGATTTGAGCACTTTCACCTTCGCATCACGAATGCTGTCGGCGCTCAGATCGGACGGCGGCGACATCGCAATCATGCACAGAATCTGCAGCAGGTGGTTCTGGATCATGTCGCGCATCTGCCCGGCCTGATCGAAGTAACCCCAACGGCCTTCGATGCCCACTTCTTCCGCCACGGTAATTTCCACGTGATCGATAGTGCGGGAATCCCAGTTGTTAACGAACAGGGAGTTGGCAAAACGCAGCGCCAGCAGGTTGAGCACCGTCTCTTTGCCGAGGTAGTGGTCAATACGGTAGACCTGGCACTCTTCGAAGTATTCGCCCACCTGGTCGTTGATTTCACGTGAGGTTGCGAGCGAAGTGCCCAGCGGTTTCTCCATCACAACGCGCGCCGGTTTGGCGTTGAGCTTCGCTTCGCCAAGGCCTTTGCAGATAGCGCCAAAGGTGCTTGGCGGCATCGCGAAATAGTTAATCGTCACGCGCTCTTTCTGGTCGAGCATTTTGCCAAGACGGGTGAAGGCTTTGGTATCGTTAACGTCAAGATTGCAGAAATCGAGGCGACCGCTCAGGGTATCCCACAGACTCTCATCAATCTTCTCCTTCATGAAGGTTTCCAGCGCCTCGCGCACCACTTTGGTGTATGCATCTTTATCCCAGTCGGCACGTCCTACCCCAAGGATACGCGTGTCCGGATGGATCTGGCCCGCTTTCTCCAGTTGGTACAGGGAAGGCAGCAATTTACGACGCGCCAAGTCACCCTTCGCGCCGAAAATGACCAGATCGCATGCCTGGGCCGTTTGCGTTACCGCCATGTCATTCTCCTCAGTTGGATTGCCTGGTACATCCGCCAGGCGCTATTTGTAATTTTCTTACGCTGCACTGTACTGTGTTTACGTGAATGCCGAAACCCCCGGGCCCGGTCGATGCCAGATAAAGGCATTTCTGGGAAAAAAAGCGCCATCAGCGCCGGGCAAGAGCCTCATTTTGTTCGTCATTTCGCCAGTCAGCGGCTGGCAAAAGTCGACTGCGATCATGTAATGAAAAAAAACAACGTAAATTGCCCTCTTTCCTCTGCATTGCAGAAATCCCAGGGGTATATTCTCACTAAATTGCACGTCGATTTCACCCCATTAATGGAATCGCTTTCACCGATGAGCGCCTGTTAACCATGAACATGCTGGAAAAAATCCAGTCCCATCTGGAAAACCTTAGCAAATCCGAGCGTAAAGTGGCGGAAGTGATCCTCGCCTCTCCGTCCCAGGCCATTCACTCAAGCATTGCGACGCTTGCCCTGCAGGCGGCGGTCAGTGAACCGACCGTCAACCGATTCTGTCGCAGTATGGACACCCGGGGATTCCCTGATTTTAAGCTGCATCTGGCCCAAAGTCTTGCCAACGGTACGCCATACGTAAACCGTAACGTCGATGAAGACGACAGCGTGGAAGCCTACACGGGCAAAATTTTTGAGTCCGCGATGGCAAGCCTGGACCACGTTCGTCACTCGCTGGACATGTCCGCCGTGAACCGCGCCGTCGACCTGCTGACTCAGGCAAAAAAAATCGCCTTCTTCGGACTCGGCTCGTCCGCCGCCGTGGCGCACGATGCAATGAACAAATTTTTCCGCTTTAACGTGCCGGTGGTCTACACCGATGACATCGTTCTGCAACGTATGAGCTGTATGAACTGCAGCGACGACGATGTGGTCGTACTTATTTCGCACACCGGGCGGACAAAAAGCCTGGTTGAGCTGGCGCAGCTGGCGCGTGAGAGCGACGCGATGGTGATAGCCATTACGTCAGCAGGTACGCCGCTTGCGCGCGAGGCATCGCTCGCCATTACGCTCGACGTGCCGGAAGATACTGACATTTATATGCCGATGGTTTCCCGGCTGGCCCAACTGACGGTTATCGATGTCCTTGCCACCGGCTTTACCCTGCGACGCGGGGCAAAATTCCGGGATAACTTGAAGCGGGTCAAGGAAGCCTTGAAGGAATCGCGGTTTGATAAGGAACTGCGGGTTAGCAGTGATAATCATTAAAAGTCTATAACAAGCTTGTAACCTATTTGCACATTCGGTTAAGTTCCAGCATTACGCTACGCACAGTGGGAACCGCCGAATTCCTGTTCACGCAACACCAAAATTGTTTCAGCAACGGAGTATTACATGTCCAGAAGGCTTCGCAGAACTAAGATCGTAACTACCTTAGGCCCGGCCACCGACCGCGATAATAACCTTGAGAAGGTGATTGCGGCGGGCGCTAACGTCGTCCGTATGAACTTCTCCCACGGCAGCGCTGAAGACCACAAACTTCGTGCCGATAAAGTACGCGAAATTGCAGCCAAACTGGGTCGTCACGTCGCCATCCTCGGCGATCTTCAAGGACCAAAGATTCGCGTATCCACCTTTAAAGAAGGCAAGGTTTTCCTCAACATCGGCGACAAATTCCTGCTGGATGCTAACCTCGGTAAAGGCGAAGGTGACAAAGACAAAGTCGGTATCGACTATAAAGGCCTGCCTGCCGACGTTGTGCCAGGCGACATCCTGCTGCTGGACGACGGTCGCGTTCAGTTGAAAGTGCTGGAAGTTCAGGGCATGAAGGTATTCACCGAAGTGACCGTTGGCGGCCCGCTTTCCAACAACAAAGGCATCAATAAACTCGGCGGCGGTCTCTCTGCAGAAGCGCTGACCGAGAAAGATAAGGCTGATATTCAGACCGCTGCGCTGATTGGCGTCGACTACCTGGCCGTCTCCTTCCCGCGCTGCGGCGAAGACCTGAACTACGCCCGCCGCCTGGCGCGTGACGCAGGCTGTGATGCTAAAATCGTTGCAAAAGTGGAACGTGCGGAAGCCGTCTGTAGCCAGGACGCAATGGACGACATCATCCTTGCTTCTGACGTGGTGATGGTGGCCCGTGGCGACCTCGGCGTTGAAATCGGTGACCCGGAGCTGGTCGGTATCCAGAAAGCCCTGATTCGCCGCGCCCGCCAGCTGAACCGCGCGGTGATCACCGCAACCCAGATGATGGAATCCATGATCACCAACCCGATGCCAACCCGTGCAGAAGTCATGGACGTGGCTAACGCCGTGCTGGATGGCACCGATGCGGTGATGCTGTCTGCGGAAACGGCTGCAGGCCAGTACCCTTCGGAAACCGTTGCCGCTATGGCACGCGTGTGCCTGGGCGCAGAAAAAATCCCAAGCATTAACGTCTCTAAACACCGTCTGGACGTACAGTTCGATAACGTGGAAGAAGCGATTGCGATGTCAGCGATGTATGCCGCCAACCATCTGAAAGGCGTGTCTGCGATCATTTCCATGACCGAATCTGGCCGTACCGCGCTGATGACTTCCCGTATCAGTTCCGGTCTGCCGATTTTCGCCATGTCCCGCCACGAGCGTACGCTGAACCTCACGTCACTGTACCGTGGCGTAACGCCGGTTTACTTTGACAGCGCCACCGACGGCGTAGCCGCGGCTAATGACGCAGTAAATCTGCTGCGTGATAAAGGCTACCTCGTCTCCGGCGACATCGTGATCGTCACGCAGGGCGACGTCATGAGCACGGTAGGCACGACCAACACAACGCGTGTTCTGACCGTAGAGTAATTCAGCTCGCGGAAGCCTGTAAAAAAGCGCCTAACCGGCGCTTTTTTTATTTCCTGGGAAACAGTTCCTTTCGCTTGTACGGCTCGATTTCGCCCGGCTTGCGGGTTTTCAGCAGCTTGAGGATCCAGGTGTACTGTTCCGTGTGCGGCATAACGAAAATTTCCACTTCTTCGTTCATGCGGCGCGCGATGGTGTTGTCATCAGCGACCATCAGATCGTCCATCGGCGGACGGATTTCTACCGTCAGTCGATGCGTTTTGCCGTCATATACCGGGAACAGTGGCACCACGCGCGCACGGCAGACTTTCATCAGGCGACCAATCGCCGGTAACGTCGCCTTGTAGGTGGCAAAGAAGTCCACAAACTCGCTGTGTTCTTCTCCGTGATCCTGGTCCGGCAGATAGTAGCCCCAGTAACCCTCGCGTACGGACTTAATGAACGGCTTGATACCGTCGTTACGCGCATGCATACGTCCGCCAAAGCGGCGGCGGACGGTGTTCCAGATGTAGTCGAACACCGGGTTTCCCTGGTTGTGGAACATCGCCGCCATCTTCTGCCCTCTTGAGGCCATCAGCATTGCCGGAATGTCCACGCCCCAGCCGTGCGGCACGAGGAAAATGACCTTCTCGTTATTACGCTGCAGCTCCTCGACGATTTCGATGCCTTTCCAGTCGACTCGCTTGATGATCTTTTTGGGATCGCGCAGCCCCAGCTCGGCCATCATGACCATTGCCTGTGGCGCCGTAGCATACATTTCATCGATGATGGCTTCGCGCTCGGCTTCACTTTTTTCCGGGAAACAGTAAAGCAGGTTGATCTGCGCCCGGCGGCGGGAGCTTTTCGCCAGCCTGCCAACCTTTTTCCCCAATGCGCCCAGCAGCGGATCGCGGAACGAGGCGGGGGTCATTGCAACACCGGCGAACGCCAGCACGCCGAGCCACGATCCCCAGTAACGCGGATGCAAAAAAGCCTTTTCGAACTGAGGAATAAATTCACTGTTATTTTTTTTTGTTTCCATGCCTGTTCCAGAGTCGTGGCGGAAAAAAGGAATATGCAGATAGTTTAGCGACGTGCCAGACGCGACACAAAAGAAAAAGCCGACGCCCCTCAGGCATCGGCTTTAACAGGACAGGAATCAGTCAATCTGCAGTTGAGGAACCACTTCTTTAACCTGCGCCAGGTAGTCACGACGATCGGAGCCGGTCAGCCCTTCAGTGCGCGGCAGTTTGGCGGTTAGCGGGTTCACCGCCTGCTGGTTAATCCATACTTCATAGTGCAGATGTGGACCCGTAGAACGGCCTGTATTGCCCGAAAGCGCAATACGGTCACCACGTTTTACTTTCTGCCCCGGTTTCACCAGCAGCTTACGCAGATGCATATAACGCGTAGTGTATGTGCGACCATGGCGCAGCGCTACGTAATAGCCTGCCGCACCGCTGCGTTTCGCTACAACCACTTCACCGTCACCCACGGCCAGTACTGGCGTTCCCTGCGGCATGGCGAAATCGACGCCTTTGTGCGGAGCGATACGACCGGTAACAGGGTTCAGGCGACGCGGATTGAAGTTGGAGGAAACGCGGAACTGACGCGCGGTCGGGAAGCGCATAAAGCCTTTCGCAAGACCGGTACCGTTTCGATCGTAGAACTTACCGTCTTCGGCGCGGATCGCGTAGTAATCTTTACCATCCGAGCGTAAACGCACGCCCAGCAGTTGGCTTTGTTCACGCTTGCCATCCAGCATTTCGCGTGACATCAGCACCGAGAACTCATCGCCTTTTTTCAGCTTGCGGAAATCCATCTGCCACTGCATGGCTTTAATCACCGCGCTCACTTCGCTGCTGGTCAGGCCTGCATTACGCGCGCTGGTGACGAAGCTGCCGCCGACGGTGCCTTTCAGCACGCTGTTGACCCAGTCACCCTGCTGCGTTTCGGCGCTCATTTTGAAACCGTTTGCAGCGCGGTCATAGGTGCGGGTTTCACGGCGGGACATTTCCCACGTCAGGCGTTGCAGATCGCCGTCGGCGTTCAGCGTCCAGGAAAGCTGTTGACCAATCTTCAGATTACGCAGGTCTTTATCGGCGGCGGCCAGCTGGCTGATATCGCCCATGTCAATGCCGTACTGGTTCAGTACGCTGCTGAGCGTATCGCCGGTCGATACAACGTATTCATGAACGCCAGCATCGCTGTCCGCTTTGTCGTCCAGCTCATCCTGAGGAATGGCTTCATCTTCCTGCGCCGCCTGATCGATAGGCTCGCTGGCTTCCGGTAACAGGGAACGGATTTCGCTCTTTTCGAGCTCAATGGTTCTGACAATGGGGGCGGAATCGGGATGGTACACGTACGGTCGCCATACAGCGACCGCTAAGGTGAGAACCGTCAGGGACCCCAGCATAACGCGGTGGGGTCGCGGCAAATTATTAAATGCCAGGGCGACAGAGCGGGCTATCTGTTGCACGTATTCACTTCCTCGTTAATCTCCTTTCAGGCAGCTCGAATACTGGTTCGCCAGTTGGGTCAGAAAAGCGGGATAGCTCGCTTTGCCCAACTGAATGTTGGTGCCTAACGGATCCAGCGTTCCCATACGAACGGTGGTTCCGCGGGCAACCGCTTCAACCACGGCTGGCCTGAATTGTGGCTCAGCAAAAACGCAGGCTGCTTTTTGCTCAACCAACTGTGTTCTTATTTCGTGTAAACGCTGCGCACCGGGTTGGATCTCAGGGTTGACGGTAAAATGCCCCAGCGAGGTCATTCCGTAGTGTTTTTCAAAGTAGCCGTAGGCGTCATGAAAAACGAAATACCCTTTACCTTTCAACGGTGCCAGCTCGTTACCCACCTGCTTATCGGTCGCGGCTAATTGTGCCTCGAAATCCTTCAGGTTGGCGTCAAGTTTGGCTCGACTTTGCGGCATAAGTTCCACTAATTTATCGTGGATTGCAACCGCCGACAGGCGCGCTATCTCTGGCGACAGCCACAGGTGCATGTTGTACTCACCATGATGGTGATCTTCATCACCTTTTTCCGCCGTACCATGGTCATGGTCGTGGTCATGTTCATCGTCATCAGCCCCTTTTATGAGCAACGGTTTCACGCCCGGCAGCATAGAAATCGTCACCTTTTTGGATTCAGGAAACGCAGTAGCCGTTTTGTCCATAAATGCTTCCATTTCCGGACCAATCCACACCACTAAGTCGGCGTTTCGTAAGCGTTTTGCATCACTTGGGCGCAGCGCATAGTCATGCTCGGACGCCCCGTCCGGCAGTAAAACTTCCGTTGGTGTGACGCCGTCGGCGATAGCGGAAGCGATGAATCCGAGAGGCTTAAGGGAAGCCACGACGGCAGCATTAGCCTGGGTCATTGTCGTGCTGAAAAATGCTGCGGAGAAGGCTGCGAAAAGAAGCGTCTTTTTATGTAACATAATGCGTCTTATGTTCGTAATGAATGAAAGAAGTGTGATATTATAACATTCACTGACTTGTGCAACCCCAAATTGTCATGACGAATCTCGTAACGCTCGAAAATATCTCGGTCTCCTTCGGCCAGCGCCGCGTGCTGTCCGCTATCTCGCTGGCGCTGAAGCCTGGCAAAATTCTTACTCTTCTTGGGCCAAATGGCGCAGGAAAGTCCACTCTTGTGCGCGTGGTGCTCGGGCTGGTAGCACCGGATTCCGGTACTATCAAGCGTGACGGAAAACTGCGGATCGGCTACGTCCCGCAGAAAGTACATCTTGATGCCACCCTGCCCTTAACCGTCAATCGTTTTCTGCGTCTGCGTCCCGGCACGCGCAAAGACGAGATCCTCCCGGCACTAAAACGTGTCCAGGCAGGCCATCTTATGGATGCGCCAATGCAGAAACTTTCCGGTGGGGAAACCCAGCGCGTGCTGCTGGCTCGCGCTCTGCTTAACCGCCCGCAGCTTCTTGTGCTCGATGAGCCAACTCAGGGCGTAGATGTCAACGGCCAGGTTGCGTTGTATGACCTTATCGACCAGCTTCGAACCGAACTCGACTGCGCGGTGCTGATGGTGTCTCATGACCTCCATCTGGTCATGGCGAAAACCGACGAAGTACTGTGCCTGAACCATCACATCTGCTGCTCCGGCACGCCGGAAGTGGTTTCGATGCATCCGGAATTTATTTCGATGTTTGGCCCACGCGGCGCACAGCAGCTCGGCATCTATCGTCATCAGCACAATCACCGCCACGATTTACAGGGACGCATTGTTCTGCGCAGAGGGAACGACCGCTCATGATTGAATTACTGTTTCCCGGCTGGCTCGCCGGGATCATGCTGGCCTGCGCCGCGGGCCCGCTCGGCTCGTTCGTGGTCTGGCGTCGGATGTCCTATTTTGGTGATACGCTGGCGCACGCCTCATTGCTCGGCGTGGCGTTTGGCCTGTTGTTAAACGTGAATCCATTTTATGCCGTTATTGCCGTAACGCTGATTCTGGCAGCAGGTCTGGTGTGGCTTGAGCGCCGCCCTCACCTCGCGGTGGACACGCTGCTCGGAATTATGGCGCACAGCGCATTGTCGCTGGGCCTGGTGGTAGTCAGCCTGATGTCCAACGTGCGCGTCGATCTGATGGCATATCTGTTTGGCGATCTGCTGGCCGTCACGCCACAAGATCTGGTATCCATTGCGCTCGGCGTGATTGTGGTTGTCGCCATTCTGCTCTGGCAGTGGCGAAATCTGCTGTCGATGACCATCAGCCCGGATCTGGCCTTTGTCGACGGCGTGAAGCTCCAGCGCGTTAAGCTGCTGCTGATGCTGGTGACCGCATTGACCATCGGTGTGGCGATGAAGTTTGTCGGCGCGTTGATTATCACTTCGCTACTGATTATTCCTGCCGCCACCGCACGCCGTTTTGCCCGCACGCCGGAGCAGATGGCAGGAATTGCCGTGGGCGTGGGAAT
Organism: Pluralibacter sp. UBA7423; assembly: GCA_002470465.1. GTDB lineage: Bacteria > Pseudomonadota > Gammaproteobacteria > Enterobacterales > Enterobacteriaceae > Scandinavium. The sequence goes on along the minus strand of DKMD01000025.1, from coordinate 44,909 downwards.
GATTGCAGTCACCGGCGGCCTGACGTTCTCGGCGCTCTACGACACGCCCGCTGGGCCTTCAGTGGTGCTCTGCGCCGCCGCGCTGTTTATGCTTAGCATGAGCAAGAAAACGGCGCAGTAGTCTCCATTGCCCGGCGGCGCACTCGTTGCCGGGCATATCATTCATAACCATATCCCGCTAACACTTTCAGCGCATTGATGTCCATCTTCGCAATCCACAGGCAATACTCCCCCACACGACGCCGATCGAGTTCGTCCGGCTGAATAGCGTCGTATTCCCCCTGGCGATATTTATATTTTGAGAAGCACGTGCTGCCCGCTGTCGCGTGAATATGCAACGTCAGTCCGTCAATGAATCCATCGTTATTGCTTTCCATATCCAGAACACGTTCGCGACAATTTTGCAGGTAGTCGCCCCAGCGCTCATTGGCCGCTATCTCCGCGGCATACATTGATAAGACGCTTCTGTACCATCCCGGCCAGGTTCCCCAATTCGCTTTGTCCGGGCCAAAATCCTCTGCCAGCATTCTTGCCCAGTGCATCTGGCGATCGAGAAACGCAATCATCTTGTCGCTGTCGAGCATAACGGAATGACCACAGCCAAAACGGTGATCGTGTCGGACATTGTGACGCTTGCAAAAATCGAGCATTTTCTCTCTGAAATCTGCCCGGAAGTGATAATTTCCTCGCCCATGAACCGGGTAAATCGGCTCAAAATCAGCCAGATAATGCGTCAGAAAAACGTCCGCATCGGTTCTCAGCAGCCAGCGATACTGGCGCAGAAGATCGTTTATATGTGCTCCGCTCAGGCAGGCGATAGAGTTGATGAAGTGATAGTTTTCAAACAACGGTTCAGTCTGAGAGTAAGGCAGAACGGGAAGCGTAATCAGGCCCGGTTCATCCGGAAAGGTACCGCTCAGTGCCGGATGATGTGCGATGACCAGATCTGAACGTTTCCAGCATCCGCTGTAGATCCAGCTTTTATAAAGCCAGGTGAACTCCTCGCGCATCGCTGGCGTATCGTCAATGTAGGTGATGATACCGAGAGATTTACTGCCTGTTTCCATAATATGCTCCCGCCCACGGGGCGAATCCTTTCAGAAGGCGGGAATTATAATAACAATGCGCAGGCGACAGCAGGCATGAGCGAATTGCGCCGCAGAAATCAGATTTCAGCAGCAGCAGTATTCTTAGATGGGTGGCCCGTAGAGGCAGCTGAAAGCCGCCGTTAAGGCATTTCCGGGGGCGTGATGCCGAAGTGATTCCAGGCGCGGACAGTCGCCATACGCCCGCGCGGCGTGCGCTGGATAAAGCCCTGCTGAATCAGGTACGGCTCCAGCACGTCTTCTATCGTTTCACGCTCTTCACCGATTGCCGCCGCCAGGTTATCCAGCCCCACCGGGCCGCCGAAGAATTTGTCGATCACCGCCAGCAGCAGTTTGCGGTCCATGTAGTCGAAGCCTTCCGCATCGACGTTCAGCATGTCCAGCGCCTGGGCGGCAATCTCCAAAGAGATGGTGCCATCGTGGCGTACTTCGGCGAAGTCGCGCACGCGCCGCAGCAGGCGGTTAGCGATACGCGGCGTGCCGCGCGCGCGACGGGCGACTTCCAGCGCGCCTTCATCGCTCATCTCAAGCCCCATAAAGCGGGCGCTGCGCCCGACGATATGCTGTAGATCCGGCACCTGATAAAACTCGAGGCGCTGCACGATGCCGAAGCGGTCGCGCAGCGGCGAAGTCAGCGAGCCAGCGCGAGTTGTCGCACCAATCAGGGTAAACGGCGGGAGATCGATTTTAATGGAGCGTGCCGCGGGGCCTTCGCCAATCATGATATCCAGCTGATAATCTTCCATCGCCGGATAGAGCACTTCTTCGACAACCGGAGAAAGACGGTGAATTTCGTCGATGAACAGCACGTCGTGCGGTTCGAGGTTGGTCAGCATCGCCGCCAGATCGCCCGCCTTTTCCAGCACCGGGCCGGAGGTGGTGCGCAGGTTAACGCCCATTTCGTTGGCGACGATATTGGCAAGGGTTGTTTTACCGAGCCCCGGCGGGCCGAAAATCAGCAGATGATCGAGCGCTTCACCGCGCAGCTTCGCCGCCTGAATAAAGATTTCCATCTGCGAGCGCACCTGCGGCTGGCCGATATACTCTTCCAGCAGCTTCGGGCGAATCGCACGATCGACAACGTCATCAGGGGTAATACTGTCTGCGGAGACCAGGCGGTCAGCTTCAATCATCCGTTACCTCACATCGCGGCGCGAAGCGCGTCGCGGATTAGCGTTTCACTGCTGGCATCCGGCGTGGCAATTTTGCTCACCATCCGGCTGGCTTCCTGTGGTTTATAGCCCAGCGCCACCAGTGCAGCAACCGCTTCCTGTTCGGCATCGTCCGAAGCCTGGCTTGCCGGAGAGGTCAGTACCAGATCGGCGGCTGGCGTAAACAGGTCGCCGTGCAGACCTTTGAAGCGGTCCTTCATTTCCACCACCAGACGCTCGGCGGTTTTCTTCCCGATGCCCGGCAGTTTCACCAGCGCAGCGGAATCTTCACGCTCTACGGCGTTCACAAACTGCGGAGCCGACATGCCGGAAAGGATCGCCAGCGCCAGCTTTGGCCCAACGCCGTTGGTTTTAATCAACTCTTTAAACAGCGTGCGCTCTTGCTTGTTGTTGAAACCAAACAGCAGCTGCGCGTCTTCACGCACCACGAAGTGGGTGAAGATGATGGCCTCTTTGCCCTGATCCGGCAGCTCGTAGAAACAGGTCATCGGCATATGCACTTCATAGCCCACGCCGCCCGCCTCCAGTAAAACCAGCGGGGGTTGTTTTTCAATGATGATGCCTCTGAGTCTGCCGATCACGTGACGCTCCTGCGTATTGAGAGTTAAAGCCAATGCGCTATCATAAAAAAAGGCTGGATGAATATCCAGCCTCTATTCGCTTATTCTAGCGTAATCTTCCGCGCGCCAGGTTGAGCCTTGATTCACTCATCTGCATCGCGTTCTGGCTGATGTGGCAATGCGTGATGGCAATCGCCAGCGCATCGGCGGCATCCGCCTGCGGGTTAGCCGGAAGCTTAAGCAAGGTACGCACCATGTGCTGCACCTGGCTCTTTTCCGCGCCGCCGTTGCCGACGACGGTTTGCTTCACCTGGCGGGCTGCGTACTCAAACACAGGAAGATCCTGGTTTACCGCCGCAACGATCGCCACGCCCCGCGCCTGGCCAAGCTTCAGCGCAGAGTCGGCGTTCTTCGCCATAAACACCTGTTCAATGGCGAAGAAATCCGGCTGGAACTGGGTGATGATTTCCGACACGCCAGCGTAAATCAGCTTCAGGCGCGACGGCAGATCTTCCACTTTGGTGCGAATACAGCCGCTGCCAAGGTAGGTTAGCTGCCGTCCAACCTGACGAATAACGCCGTAACCGGTCACGCGTGAGCCCGGGTCAATGCCGAGAATGATCGCCATCACGCGTCTCCGGTCAGGTCAGATTGACAGTGCGCCATTACAGCGTAGCCGCCACCTCATCAGAGATCTCGCCGTTGTGGTAGACTTCCTGGACGTCGTCACAGTCTTCCAGCATGTCGATCAGGCGCAGCAGTTTTGGTGCGGTTTCCGCGTCCATGTCCGCTTTGGTGGATGGAATCATGGAGACTTCAGCGTTGTCCACTTTCAGGCCAGCCGCTTCCAGCGCGTCTCGCACTGCACCCATTTCTTCCCACGCGGTGTACACGTCAATCGCGCCGTCGTCGAAGGTCACAACGTCTTCCGCACCCGCTTCCAGCGCCGCTTCCATGATCGCGTCTTCGTCGCCCTGCTCGAAGGAAATCACGCCTTTTTTGCTGAACAGGTATGCCACAGAACCATCGGTGCCAAGATTGCCGCCGGTTTTGGTGAAGGCGTGACGCACTTCGGCAACGGTACGGTTACGGTTGTCAGACAGGCATTCCACCATTACCGCGGTGCCGCCAGGGCCGTAACCTTCATAAATGATGGTTTCCATGTTCGCGTCTTCATCGCCGCCCACGCCGCGTGCGATTGCACGGTTCAGGGTGTCACGCGTCATGTTATTGGACAGCGCTTTGTCGATGGCCGCACGCAGACGTGGGTTAGAGCCCGCATCGCCGCCGCCCAGACGCGCAGCGGTAACCAGCTCGCGAATGATTTTGGTGAAGATCTTACCGCGCTTGGCATCCTGTGCCGCTTTGCGGTGCTTGGTGTTGGCCCATTTACTATGACCTGCCATAAAAATATTCTCCGAAAAGAGCAGCCCTCAGGCCGCTTTAATTACAAATTCTTCAATCGCCTGCCGGTTGCTCCACGATTTGGTGAGTGCGACGGCCTCAGCCGCAGCAACCCAGCGCCAGGCGAGATGTTCACTGATCTCTGGCTGACGTTCGTGAGGCAGCGCAAGACAGAACCACGATTCCGTATTGCGCTCAGTGCCTGGAGCATAGCGATGACGTAAATGCGTAAAGATTTCAAACTCCACCGTGCGCTGACAGTCGATTAAGGCCAGCTGCTCGTCGGCAACGTCAATGGCGACCTCTTCCTTTACTTCACGTACGGCGGCCTGCAACGCGGTTTCACCTTCTTCAAGGCTGCCGGTAACCGACTGCCAGAACGCTGGATCGTCGCGTCGCTGCAACATCAGCACCCGCTTCGTGTCCTGGGCATAAATCACCACTAAAACAGAAACCGGGCGCTTGAATGTCATTTTACTTGTTCTCCGCAGACTCTTTTGCCTCTTTCGCCACAACCTGGATACCCAGTTCGCTCAGAGAAGCCGGATTAGCGAAGCTTGGCGCTTCGGTCATCAGGCACGCTGCCGCGGTGGTTTTCGGGAAGGCGATAACATCACGGATGTTGTCGGTGCCGGTCAGCAGCATGGTCAGACGGTCCAGACCAAACGCCAGGCCCGCGTGCGGCGGCGTGCCGTACTTCAGGGCGTCTAACAGGAAGCCGAACTTCTCGCGCTGTTCCTGTTCGTTGATGCCCAGAATGCCGAACACAGTCTGCTGCATTTCACCGCTGTGGATACGGACCGAACCGCCACCCACTTCATAGCCATTAATGACCATATCGTAGGCATTCGCCACGGCGTCTTCAGCAGAGGTTTTCAGCTCAGATGCCGTCATGTCTTTTGGTGACGTGAACGGATGGTGCATCGCGGTCAGGCCGCCTTCGCCGTCGTCTTCGAACATCGGGAAGTCAATAACCCACAGCGGCGCCCATTTGGCTTCGTCAGTGATGCTCAGATCTTTACCGACTTTCAGGCGCAGCGCACCCATCGAGTCTGCAACCACTTTTTTGTTGTCCGCGCCGAAGAAGATCATGTCGCCATCCTGCGCACCGGTGCGGTTCAGGATCTCTTCAATGATTTCAGCGTTGAGGAATTTTGCAACCGGGCTGGTGATGCCTTCCAGACCTTTTGCACGCTCGGTGACTTTAATATAGGCCAGACCTTTCGCGCCGTAGATCTTAATGAAGTTGCCGTAGTCGTCGATCTGCTTACGGCTCAGGCTCGCACCGCCAGGAACGCGCAGTGCGGCAACGCGGCCTTTGGCATCATTTGCCGGGCCAGCAAACACGGCAAACTCAACGCTTTTCAGCAGGTCAGCAACATCGACCAGCTCCATCGGGTTACGCAGGTCTGGCTTATCGGAACCGTAACGACGCTCGGCTTCGGCAAAGGTCATGATCGGGAAATCACCCAGATCCACGCCTTTGATTTCCAGCCACAGCTGACGCACCATCGCTTCCATCACTTCACGCACCTGAGGGGCAGTCATGAAGGACGTTTCAACGTCGATCTGAGTAAATTCAGGCTGGCGGTCGGCGCGCAGGTCTTCGTCACGGAAGCATTTCACAATCTGATAATAGCGATCGAAACCGGACATCATCAGCAGCTGTTTGAACAGCTGAGGAGACTGTGGCAGCGCATAGAACTTGCCTTTGTGCACGCGGGATGGCACCAGATAGTCACGCGCGCCTTCCGGCGTGGCTTTGGTCAGCATCGGGGTTTCGATATCGAGGAAACCGTGGTCATCCATAAAGCGGCGCACGAAGCTGGTGATTTTGGCGCGAGTCTTCAGGCGGTTTGCCATTTCCGGACGACGCAGGTCGAGATAGCGGTACTTCAGACGCGCTTCTTCGGTGTTAACGTGGTTAGAATCGAGCGGCAGAGCGTCTGAACGGTTGATGATCTCGAGGTCAGATGCCAGCACTTCGATTTCGCCTGTCGCCATATCGGCGTTGACGTTTTTCGCATCACGCGCACGCACGGTGCCGGTGACTTTAATGCAGAACTCATTACGCAGTTCGGAAGCCAGCTTTAGGGCTTCGGCCGTGTCCGGATCGAAAAACACCTGCACGATGCCTTCGCGGTCACGCATATCGATGAAGATAAGGCTGCCGAGATCACGGCGGCGGTTGACCCAACCACACAGAGTCACCTGCTGCCCAACGTGGGACTGACGCAGCTGCCCGCAATATTCTGTACGCATGAGAGTTCCCTTAACTTAGCCGCAGGCACACCTGTCGCAGCTTTAGCTGAATGTCACAACTGGATGAAAAAAGGGGGCTATTATACTGGAAATTCTGGCTCAGGATAAGTCCGTCGCGCACCAGGCGCACGTTTGCTGTACGCTCTTCGTGCCTGCTCACAAAAATTAACAATTTTGTGACGCGGCCAGGACGCCTCTCAGCGTATGGTTAGCGGCCTAATCAAGTGATTTAACGGGGATGATGATGATTGAACTGAACGCAAAAAAAACCGCGCTGGTCGTGATTGATCTTCAGGAAGGCATTCTGCCTTTCGCGGGCGGACCGCACACGGCTGACGACGTGGTCGCGAAATCGGCGAAGCTCGCCGAGAAATGTCGCGCGCAGGGATCGCCCGTTGTCATGGTCCGCGTCGGCTGGTCTGCTGATTTCGCCGAAGCGTTGAAGCAGCCTGTGGATGCCCAGGCTGCCGCTCATGCGCTGCCAGACAACTGGTGGACATACCCGCAGGCGCTGGGTAAAAAAGAGAGCGATATTGAAGTAACCAAGCGTCAGTGGGGCGCGTTCTACGGCACCGACCTGGAGCTGCAGCTGCGTCGTCGCGGAATCGACACCATTATTCTCTGCGGCATTTCCACCAATATCGGCGTGGAATCCACCGCCCGCAACGCGTGGGAACTGGGCTTTAACTTAGTGATTGCCGAAGATGCGTGCAGCGCAGCAAGCGCCGACCAGCATCAGGGCAGTATGAAAAACATCTTCCCGCGTCTGGGTCGCGTGCGCAGCACAGAGGAAATTATCTCTTCCCTATGAGTAACTCTAAGATTTTCGCGTTGCAGAAAGGCGGCAAACCTGTAAATCCCCGGGAGCTTACTGAAGTAAGTGACCGGGGTGAACAGGTGCAGCCAACGCATTTGCAGCGTGAAAAGCGACGAGTTTATATCGGCCTGCCGCAATGGTCGCACCCTAAATGGGTGCGCCTTGGCATCACCAGCCTCGAAGAGTACGCCCGCCACTTTAACTGTGTGGAGGGTAACACCACGCTCTATGCCCTGCCCCGCGCAGAAATCGTTCAGCGCTGGCGCGAGCAAACCACCGACGCGTTTCGTTTCTGCTTTAAATTCCCGGCAACGATAAGCCATCAGGCCTCGCTCAGGCATTGCGACGATTTAACGGCCGAATTTTTCGATCGCATGCATCCGCTGGCTAACCGCATCGGTCAGTACTGGCTGCAGCTGCCCGCCACGTTTGCACCGGCTGATTTGCCGGCGCTGTGGCAGTTTCTTGATACGTTACCGAAGGAGTTTACCTACGGGGTGGAAGTCCGCCATCAACGCTTTTTCACCAAAGGCGAAGAGGAGAAGCAGCTCAACCGCGGTCTGCACGAGCGCGGCGTGAATCGGGTGATACTCGACAGCCGACCGGTTCACAGCGCCGTTCCGCACAGTGAAGCCATCATTGAAGCCCAGCGTAAAAAACCGAAGGTGCATGTTCATGCCGTGGTGACGGCGCAAAATCCGATGGTGCGCTTTATCGGCAGCGACAACATGCTGCAAAACCGTGAAATGTTTGCCGTCTGGCTGAAAGCGCTGCCAAAGTGGGCGGCCAGCACTACGCCGTACCTTTTCCTGCACACACCGGATATAGCTCAGGCGCCAGAACTGGTGGACACCCTGTGGGCAGATTTACGGCAGGCTCTGCCGGAGATTGGCCCGGCTCCCGCCATCCCGCAGCAAACTTCGCTTTTTTGAGTTATTCTTCCTGCCAGAATCAGAGCCATCAGTCAGTAAAGGGAGTTTGTATGGTTAGCGCGCTTTACGCCGTATTAGGTGCGTTGCTGTTAATTAAGTTTTCTTTCGACGTGGTTCGCCTGCGCCAGCAGTATCGCGTCGCCTACGGTGACGGCGGCTTCAGCGAACTGCAAAGCGCCATCCGCATTCACGGTAACGCGGTGGAATATATCCCCATTGGCCTGCTGTTACTGCTGTTTATGGAGATGAACGGCGCGGAAACCTGGATGGTGCACGTCTGCGGGCTGCTGCTGATTGCCGGACGCCTGATGCACTATTACGGCTTCCACCATCGACTGTTTCGCTGGCGGCGCTCGGCGATGAGCGCCACCTGGTGTTCGCTTGTGCTGATGGTGCTGGCAAACCTCTGGTATCTGCCCTGGGAGTTGGTTTTCTCCCTGCGTTAGCGCACAATACGCCGTTTTTTATTTTCTGGAATCACGTTATGCCCCATCGCGACACGCTTTTTTCTGCTCCGATCGCAAGCCTGGGCGACTGGACCTTTGATGAACGGGTAGCCGAAGTCTTCCCCGACATGATCCAGCGTTCCGTACCAGGCTACTCCAATATCATTTCGATGATAGGCATGCTGGCGGAGCGTTTTGTTCAGCCCGACACACAGGTGTATGACCTCGGCTGCTCTCTCGGCGCCGCAACCCTGTCGATTCGCCGTAATATCGCCGCTGAAGGCTGCAAAATCATCGGTATTGATAACTCCCCGGCAATGGTCGAGCGCTGCCGTCGTCATATTGATGCTTATAAAGCCCCGACCCCGGTGGAGATTATTGAAGGCGACATCCGTGACGTTCAGATTGAGAACGCCTCGATGGTGGTCCTCAACTTCACCCTGCAATTCCTCGAGCCCGCAGAGCGCCAGGCGTTGCTGACGAAAATCTGTCAGGGCCTTAACCCAGGCGGAGCGCTGGTGCTGTCGGAGAAATTCAGCTTCGAAGACCAAAAAGTCGGCGAGTTGCTGTTCAATATGCATCATGACTTCAAGCGGGCGAATGGCTACAGCGAGCTGGAGATCAGCCAGAAGCGCAGCATGCTGGAAAACGTGATGCTTACCGATTCAGTGGAAACCCATAAAGCGCGCCTGCATACCGCCGGGTTTGCCCACAGCGAGCTATGGTTCCAGTGCTTTAACTTCGGTTCGCTGGTCGCGCTGAAAGCCGGAGCAGACGAATGATCGAGTTTGGCAATTTCTATCAGTTGATCGCCAAAGATCCGCTGCTCTCCCGCTGGCTGGAAACGCTGCCTGCCCAGATTGGCGCCTGGCAGCGTGAAGGCGTCCACGGTCTGATGAAGCAGTGGTCGCGCGCCGTAGAGTTTATGCCGGAAATTCAGCCGTGGAAGCTGGATTTGCTGCACAGCGTCACCGCGGAAAGCGAAACGCCGTTAAGCGAAGGCCAGAAGACGCGCATGGAAGTGCTGCTGCGCAACCTGATGCCGTGGCGCAAAGGGCCATTTTCACTGTACGGCGTTGATATCGACACCGAATGGCGCTCCGACTGGAAATGGGATCGCGTGCTGCCTCATCTGTCTGATTTAACCGGCCGCACCATTCTCGACGTGGGCTGCGGCAGCGGTTATCACATGTGGCGCATGATTGGCGCAGGCGCGAAGCTCGCGGTCGGTATCGACCCGACTCAGCTTTTCCTCTGTCAGTTCGAAGCGGTGCGTAAGCTGCTGGGCAACGATCAGCGCGCGCACCTGTTGCCGCTCGGCATTGAACAGCTCCCTGCGCTTAATGCGTTTGATACCGTCTTCTCGATGGGCGTGCTGTATCACCGCCGATCGCCGCTTGAGCACCTGTGGCAGCTAAAAGACCAGCTGGTCAGCGAAGGCGAGCTGGTGCTGGAAACGCTAGTTGTCGAAGGCGATGAAAACACCGTGCTGGTACCGGGTGACCGCTACGCACAGATGCGCAACGTCTACTTCATTCCGTCGGCTCCGGCGCTGAAGCAGTGGCTGGAAAAATGCGGGTTTGTTGACGTGCGAATTGTGGACATGAACGTCACCAGCACCGAAGAGCAGCGCCGCACCGAGTGGATGGTCACCGAGTCGCTCGCCGACTTCCTCGACCCGAACGACAACAGCAAAACCATTGAAGGCTACCCTGCTCCGCTGCGGGCGGTGATTGTGGCGAAAAAGCCATAAATTACCGGATGGCACTTTCGCTTATCCAGCCTACCGATTCGTACTTGTAGGCCCGTGCAAGCTAAGCGCCGCCGGGCATCAGATAAAAAAAGGCCCCTGTTAATGGCAGGGGCCTGGTACAAATAAGCATCACATTGGGCGACATGATGCACGGTAAAATCACTGTGGCTTGTAGCGGTCAACGATCGCCTTCATCTCTGCTACCGATTCGCCGTTGACGGCGTATCGTGAATACTCATCTGCCGTCGGGTCTGTCGACATCGATAATCCCGGATTGCGGTACTGCATCGCCGAAGGCACCCACTGCCCGGCAGAGCTGTGAACCTCTCGTATTCCTGCATCAAGGAACAACGCCAGATTACCGGCGCGCACGCCAGCACCTGCCATAATGATTGGAGCATCACTGCGGGTAATAAGTTCCCGAAGAAGTGAAAGTCCTTTTTCCGCCGACGGCTGCTGCCCTGAGGTCAGCACACGCGCCACCCCAAGTTCAGCCAGATTATCAAAGGCCTGCTGCGGATCCGCGCACATATCAAACGCGCGATGAAAAGTGACTGCCAGATCGCCTGCGGCTTCCATGACCTGACGCATCCGCGGCATATCCACATTGCCTTGCGCATCCAGAAGGCCAATCACCAGCCCCGGAAAGCCAAGTCCACGTACGGTGCGCACATCTTCGAGCATGGCGGCAAATTCGCCGTCGGTGTAGCAAAAATCGCCGCCGCGCGGGCGAATAATCGGGTGCACGGGAATCGTCACCTGCTGGCGCACCGATTTCAGCACGCCCAGCGACGGCGTCAGGCCCCCTTCCAGCGGCGCGGCGCACAGCTCAATGCGGTCTGCGCCTCTGTTCTGCGCCTCACGCGCACACTCCATGCTGTAACAGCACACTTCCAGCAAAGCCATTCCCTTCTCCTTTTCTGACGGGTGCGACATCATGACACACTCTTTTGGCGCAGATGCCGCGTAAGCTCACATTGTTGTATCGCCTGCTTCGCTGGCAACAATCTCTTCAATGGACCACGGGTGGAATTTGATCGTTACTTTGCCGTCTGTCACCGCAAGCGTTGGGTTCGGCAGGCGTTCACGCTCACCTTTTGGTGAACTGGTTTTGACGAAAATACCCGGCTGGCTTAACCCCTCATCGGAGAGCAGCGCCAGCGCCCGCGCGTTCAGCGTTTCCGGCTCACCGGGCAGAACGATTTCGATGTGTTCCCAGCCTTCATGCGGATAGCGCTTTTCACCCGGCCACGGCAGCTCAACAACCGTGAACTGCCAGTGCGCCACGCAAACCGGCTCATGCAATTTGAACAGGCAAATCGGACGACCGTTGATAATGTTCTCAGACAGCAGTTCGCCACACTGTTCAAAACCGTTACGCCAGCGTTCCGCCGTGGCGTTCTGGTGGCAGCGCAGCGAGATGTGGTCTGCGTTCAGCGGGCCGGTTTCCAGCCCAAGGCGGGCCGTCAGTTCATGCAGCGCCTGCTCAAAACGCGGCAAGTCCGCGTGAATATCCTGTAGAGCCTCGATTGTTTGCCAGTTCACATACTCACCTTTGCTTTGTTTTGCAGGCCGCTAATTTACCCTGTTGTACTGGCACAACCAACTGCTGATTAACCCACCGCGCCAGGGCTGACGGCATGGTGCAAATGCAGTATACTGTCGGGCTTAATTTCTCCCCATTTCGGCGCTGCCTGTGCTTTCGCGCAGCGCCATAACGTAAGGTATTCCGGTGAATATTCAGGCGCTTCTCTCAGAAAAAGTCAGTCAGGCGATGATTGCGGCAGGTGCACCTGCCGATTGCGAACCGCAGGTTCGTCAGTCAGCCAAAGTTCAGTTCGGCGACTATCAGGCCAACGGCATGATGGCCGTTGCCAAAAAACTGGGCATGGCGCCACGACAGCTTGCAGAGCAGGTTCTGACCCACCTCGATCTCAGCGGCATCGCCAGCAAGGTTGAAATTGCCGGTCCGGGCTTTATCAATATTTTCCTCGATCCGGCGTTTCTGGCCCAGGGCGTAAACGATGCGCTGAAATCCGATCGTCTTGGCGTGGCGAAGCCTGAAGCCCAGACCATCGTTATCGACTACTCTGCGCCGAACGTAGCCAAAGAAATGCACGTCGGTCACCTGCGTTCCACCATTATCGGCGATGCTGCCGTCCGTACTCAGGAATTCCTCGGCCATAAAGTGATCCGCGCCAACCACGTCGGCGACTGGGGTACCCAGTTCGGGATGCTGATTGCCTGGCTGGAAAAACAGCAGCAGGACAACGCCGGTGAAATGGCGCTGGCCGATCTCGAAGGCTTCTACCGTGATGCGAAAAAGCACTACGACGAAGATGAAGCCTTTGCCGAGCGCGCCCGTAACTACGTGGTGAAATTGCAGGGCGGCGATGCGTACTTCCTCGAGATGTGGCGCAAGCTGGTCGACATCACCATGACGCAAAACCAGATCACCTACGATCGCCTGAACGTCACCCTCACCCGCGACGACGTCATGGGTGAAAGCCTGTACAACCCCATGCTGCCGGGCATTGTGGCAGACCTGAAGGCCAAAGGCCTGGCGGTTGAGAGCGAAGGCGCGACCGTGGTGTTCCTTGATGAGTACAAAAACAAGGACGGCGACCCGATGGGCGTCATCATCCAGAAAAAGGATGGCGGCTACCTCTACACCACCACCGATATCGCCTGCGCGAAATATCGCTATGAAAACCTGCATGCCGATCGCGTGCTCTATTACATCGACTCGCGCCAGCACCAGCACCTGATGCAGGCCTGGACCATCGTACGTAAAGCCGGTTACGTGCCGGAAAGCGTGCCGCTGGAGCACCACATGTTCGGCATGATGCTGGGCAAAGACGGCAAGCCGTTCAAAACCCGCGCCGGTGGCACCGTGAAGCTCGCCGATCTGCTGGACGAAGCGCTCGAACGAGCCCGCAAACTGGTTGCCGAGAAAAACCCGGACATGCCGGCCGACGAGCTGGAAAAACTGGCCAATACCGTCGGTATCGGTGCGGTGAAATACGCGGATCTCTCCAAAAACCGCACCACCGATTACGTATTCGACTGGGACAACATGCTGGCATTCGAAGGCAATACCGCGCCGTACATGCAGTACGCCTACACCCGCGTGCTGTCCGTATTCCGTAAAGCGGAGCTGGATGAGAGCGCCATCGTCAACGCCAGCGTAGTCATTACCGAAGATCGCGAAGCCCAGCTGGCTGCGCGCCTGCTGCAGTTCGAAGAAACCCTGAACGTGGTTGCCCGTGAAGGTACGCCGCACGTGATGTGCGCATACCTCTACGATCTGGCCGGTCTTTTCTCCGGCTTCTACGAGCATTGCCCGATTCTGAGCGCTGAAAGCGAAGAAGTGCGTAACAGTCGCCTCAAGCTGGCGCTGCTGACCGCGAAAACGCTGAAGCTTGGTCTGGATACCCTCGGTATCGACACCGTAGAGCGGATGTAACAACCCATTGCCTGATGTCGTTTCGCTTATCAGGCCTGCAAAAAACCGGCATTCGTTGCCGGTTTTTTTATGCTCAGAAATACTTCCGCAAATATTCCGTCAGGCAAAGGATCGCCATCGCCTGGCCATAGGGCATCGAGGTCAGCGGGATCTGGCGGTAAAAGTCCAGATTGCTACCCATCCCGGTGCCAAACGACGTCTGCAGCAGCTCCCCTTCCGGTGAGATATTCGCCACAATGCCGCGAATCGCTTTCTCAGCCACTTCCGCGTATTCCCCGGTCACGTAGCGCTTGCGCACCGATTTCAGAATGCCGTAAGCAAAGCCCGCCGTGGCGGAAGCCTCAAGATAGGAGTGCGGGTCGTCGAGCAGCGTATGCCACAGACCGCTGTCATCCTGGCACTTCGCCAGCGCGGCAATCTGTGCATTCAGCACCTGCACCAGGTAACGGTGCACGGCGTTGTTTTCCGGGAGATCCACAAGCTCAAGAAAATCCGGAATGACGATGGTCAGCCAGCTGTTGCCCCTGGCCCAGCGCGCATTAGCAAAGTTATGTTTCCCGTCGTAGCTCCAGCCGTGGAACCAGAGCCCCGTCTGCTTGTCCATCAGGTTTTGCACGTGCAGCAGAAACTGATAGACCGCCTCCTCCACGTATTCCGGCTTATTCAGCAGCTTGCCGATTTTCGCCAGCGGCAGAACGGTCATCATCAGCGTGTCATCCCACATCTGCTGATGGTTTTCTTCCGCCAGGGTGATGTGCTGCATCCCGCCGTGCCCGGTGCGCGGCATGTCGTACATCGCCCACTCCGCCCAGCTTTCGAGCCACGGCAGATACTGTGGATTTTTTGTCTCCTCGTAGCGCCAGGCCAGCGTCAGGAACGGCGCCATGGTATTGACGTTTTTGGTGGTTGCCCCTTCGGCAAAACGGTCAGCAAACCAGCCGTCGATGATGTCACGCATCTGCTCATCACCGGTTTGCTGAAAATACTGGTGAATGCCGTAGAGCCCGACGCCGTGGGTCCACTCCCACCCCGCCCAGCCTTTGGTGTCAATCACCCGCCCATCGTCAAGGCGCAGCAGGAACGCCCCACTCTCATCCTTGATGTTGACCAGATTGTGCGTGACCTTCTGGATCAGCGCTTTCAGTTCGTCCCGGGCGATAAAGCGCTCCGGCTGACGCAGTAATGGGCTGTGTTTGACAGGCCAGACTTTCATTTCGTTAACCTCTGTTATATGTCGAATTGAGTGGCACACCCTGCTTCAGCCCCGGGGCCGCAGGCTTGTTGCGATTCAGATAGCCAATATTGTTGTTGCCCCACAGCGAGTCGAACGGCATACCGGCCAGCATCTCCACGGTAGCCCTTGCTTCAGGCGTTGCCGCTTCGGCAAAGGCATGCCCGGACGCGCGCATTTTGGCGGTCTCTTCGCGCAGGACGCTGTGGGTTTGCAGATTCAGCTTAAAGCGCAGCGAGACCAGGAAACCGCAAATCAGTACCGCGATGGTGCCAAAGCTCAGGATCATCAGAATGGTATGGCTGACTTCCGCAGGCTGCGTTTTCTGCCCGGAGACAAAACCGGAGAGCTGCATAATGATACCCACCAGCATGATGGCGCCGGCCTGCGAAGCCTTGCGGGTCAGCGTCATGATCCCGGCAAAAATGCCCTCGCGGCGCTGGCCGGTGATCACCTCATCCACATCCGCGATGTAGGTATAAGTGTTCCACGGCACATAGTTGATGCCGCCGCGCCCGAGGCCCGCAATCGCCGAAAGCAGCAGCATCAGCGACCAGATGTCGCTTAAGCCCGAGTAATAGAGCACGGCATAGGAGAGCGAACTCAGGCCGAACAGCACCACCACCATCCGGTAGGATGGCGCAGGCCCGAAACGGATGCACAGCGGCATCATGGCGATCACGGCAATGAACTGAAAAATGGCCATCGTGCCCATCAGGCTCGAGGCAACGGAAGCCTCCTGCATCAGCACAAACACCACGTAATAAGTGAACACCGCGTTGAACACGTCCTGGGCGATATAGCCACCGAGATACATGCCCAGATGCTGGCGGAAAATTTTGATGCGCAGCGTCGAAGTGAGCTCAATGATCAAACGATTAAGGCTCTGGCCAAGGCTGAGCTGTTTTTTCTCTTCTTCCGCCTGCAGCGCGGCTTCGCTCCACTCTTCACGCGGGCGCTCCCAGGTAAAGAACCAGACGAAGGTCAGCATCAGCGCGCAGAGCACCGAGAACACCAGGCTTGCGTAGAAGAAGGAAATGGCGTTGTCCTTACCGAACTGCGTCAGCAGAATACCCGGCAAGAAAGAGGCCAGAATTGCCGACATTTGCGCCATCGAAATGCGCGCGCCGGAGAATTTTGTTTTCTGTTTGAAATCGTCGGTCATCTCCGGTACCAGCGTTTCGTACGGCACCAGAATCATGGTGTAGACGATATCAAACAGCAGATAGGTCAGCAGGTAGTACCAGAAGCCCATGTCGCCAACCCACATAAAGGAGTAGCTGAATACGCAGGGAATACCGAGCAGAATAAAGAACTTGCGTCGCCCGAAGCGTTTTCCGGCCCAGGTGGAACCAAAGTTATCCGTCAGGAAGCCCATCAGCGGACTGACTACCGCATCCAGTACCCTGGCGGTGGCGAAGATAAAAGTGGCCTCGATAGGCGAGAGTCCGCAGAAGGTGGTGTAAAAATACAAAAGCCAGGCGGCGGTCAGCGCGGTAGTTCCTGCGCCGAGGAAATCGCCCGACCCGTAGGCGAGATAGTTTGCTAAGCCGATTTTACGTGTTTTCATTTGCCGTCATTCCCGTGTGTGATCAGGAAAACCCGCCTCATCAGTGCTGAGGATGTCCATACACGGCTACAGTAGAGCGTTGCTTTGGGTGAAACCTTTTCATTTTTGCCAGCCCATTGCTGCGGATGGCAAAAACGCAAAGAGTCAAAGAACCTGCCTCACTGATTTATAAAACGGCGTTTCGATTGATTCAAAAGATGAGGTCAAAAATGCGAACCTGCCAGCATAAACACCGCTGACAGGCCGTATGAAAGGATTAGCGGTAATTCACAATCACCTGATTGCTTTGCACGTTCAACGCCGGAATAAGCCTTCCGCCGCCCGGGACCTCCCAGACAAAGCGCAGCGGCTCAGAGGCCGGGATGTTCTGCAGGCCCCACGTATTGCCACTCTGGCCGTCCAGCTCCACGCAACGGGTTTGCGAGCAGAGCCGCACCCGCAGCCCGGCGGGCGTCGGGCCAATCAGCGTGTAGCGCCAGGCGATCATCGTCACCAGACCGCTCGCAGGCTGAGAAGGCATCAGCGGCGGCGACGACATGGATTCGCCGCGATGGCTGAGAATGATTCCACGGCTGCTGGCCTGCCAGGCACCTTCACCCGTCGCCTGTACGCACAGCGGGAAAAGCAGCAGCCAGAGCAAACGGCGCATTACTTACCTCCGATAGTGGCGGTCATGCGGATCTGACGGTTATCCGACAGCTCCAGGTTCGACAGCACCACCAGCTGCGGCAGATTACGCCGCAGGAAGCGGGAAAGTAGCGGCCGCAGCGCATGGTTGACCAGCAGCACCGGCGGCGCGCCGAGCATCTCCTGGCGCGACAACGCTTCCTGGGTCTGCGCCAGCAGGCGATCCGCCAGGCCCGGTTCCAGGCCACCGCCGTTTTGCAGCGCCTGAAGCAGCAGGCGCTCCAGCGGCGTATCCAGCCCGATAACCTGCACTTCACCGTTGCCCGGGAACCACTGCTGGGTGATGGCGCGGCCCAGCGCCACGCGCACCACGTTGGTCAGCTCATGCGGGTCGGTCTGCACCGGCGCATGTTCTGCCAGCGTTTCCAGAATGGTACGCATATCGCGAATCGGCACTTTTTCATCCAGTAAGTTCTGCAGGACTTTATGCAGCGTGGTCAACGTCACCACGCCCGGCACCAGATCTTCGGTCAGCTTCGGCATCTCCTGGGTGACGCGGTCGAGCAGCTGCTGCGCTTCCTGACGCCCGAAGAGTTCCGCAGAGTGCAGGCTAATCAGATGATTGAGGTGCGTGGCAACCACGGTACTGGCCTCAACCACGGTAAAGCCCTGAATTTGCGCCTGCTCTTTGAGCGCGCTTTCAATCCAGATAGCCGCGAGGCCAAAGGCCGGATCGACGGTTGGCTCGCCGGGCAGCGTACCTGCGGCGGTGCCGGGGTTAATCGCCAGCCAGCGCCCCGGATAGGCATCGCCGCTGCCGATATCGACGCCTTTGAGCAAAATACGGTAGCGCGCAGGAGGTAAATCCATATTGTCGCGGATATGAACGACCGGCGGCAGGAAGCCCATCTCCTGAGCAAACTTCTTGCGGATCGAACGAATGCGCCCTAACAGTTCGCCGTCCTGCTGAGAGTCGACCATTGGGATCAGGCGATAGCCCACTTCCATCCCCAGCGTGTCTTCCAGCTGCACGTCATTCCACGTGGCTTCAACCGCCTGCGGGTTTTCCTGCGTGCGAACCGGCGCGGCTTCCGCCGGAGCCTGTTGCTCACGCCCGCGAAGCCACCAGGCCAGGCCCAGCAGCGCGGCGGTAAACAGCAGGAAGACAAAGTTTGGCATTCCCGGCACCAGCCCGAGCAAACCGAGCACGGCAGCGCTTAGCAGCATGACGCGCGGATTGCTGAACAGCTGGCCGACCATCTGCTCACCGACGTCCTGATCGGTCGCGACACGGGTGACGATGACGCCCGCAGCGGTGGAGATCACCAGCGCCGGGATCTGTGCGACAAGGCCATCACCGATGGTCAGCAGCGTATAAGACTCTGCGGCATGGCCTAAATCCATTTCGTGTTGCAGAACGCCCACCAGCAGACCACCAATGACGTTAATCACCATGATCAAAATCCCGGCAATGGCGTCGCCGCGCACGAACTTACTCGCACCGTCCATTGAGCCGTAAAAATCCGCTTCCTGGGTCACTTCCGCACGGCGACGTTTGGCGTCATCTTCGCCAATCAGTCCGGCGTTGAGGTCCGCATCAATAGCCATCTGCTTGCCCGGCATCCCGTCCAGCACGAAACGTGCGCCCACTTCGGCGATACGACCCGCACCCTTGGTGATAACCATGAAGTTGATGATAACAAGAATGATGAACACCACGATCCCGATGGCAAAGTTGCCGCCCACCAGGAAGTGGCCGAAGGCCTCAACCACCTTCCCCGCCGCCGCCGCCCCGGTATGCCCTTCCATCAGGATGATGCGGGTTGAGGCCACGTTCAGCGCCAGGCGCAGCAGCGTGGTGAACAGCAAAATGGTCGGGAAGGCGGCAAACTCCAGCGTGCGCTGGGTAAACATCGCCACCAGCAGCACCATAATCGACAGCGCAATGTTAAAGGTAAACAGCAGATCGAGGACGAACGCCGGCAGCGGCAGCACCATCATCGAAAGGATAAGCAGGATCAGCACCGGCCCGGCAAGAACCTGCCATTGGGTAGATTTGAAATTGCCGGGCAGGCGCAGCATTGCGACCAGATTAGCCATCAGTGTCAGTCTCGTTCAAAAAATCCAGTGCGTCAGGCACCGGTAAATTATCAGGTTTCTTCGGCGGCAGACCGCCTGCCAGGCGCAAGCGTTTGAGCTGCCAGACCCAGGCCAGCACTTCCGCTACGGCGGCGTAGAGCGTACCCGGGATTTGCTGGCCAATTTCGGCATGACGGTAGAGCGCACGCGCCAGCGGCGGCGCCTGTAAAACAGGAATACGGTTTTCCTCGCCCAGGTCACGAATTTTTAACGCGATTAGTCCGGCCCCTTTAGCGACCACCTTCGGCGCGCTCATCTTGCTTTCTTCATACTTCAGCGCTACCGCGTAGTGGGTCGGGTTCATCACAATCACATCGGCTTTCGGCACGTCCGCCATCATGCGACGGCGCGCAGCGGCACGCTGCATCTGACGAATGCGCCCTTTCACGTGCGGATCGCCTTCGCTCTGCTTGAACTCATCGCGAATATCCTGACGTGACATACGCAGCTTTTTGATGTGGCTGTAAATCTGAAAGAAGACGTCAAAGCCCACCATCGGGATGACGCCCAGCGCCACCAGCAGCGCGCAAAGGCCCACCAGGTTGAGGGCATTGCCCATGGCGGTCATCGGCGATTCGCTGATAAGCCGCATCATGTCCGGCCAGTGAACCCAGACGAACAACCCTGCCACGCAGCCCACCAGCACCGATTTCAAAATGGCTTTCAGCAGCTCGGCCGCCGACTGGGCAGAAAACATGCGCCCAATCCCCGGCAAGGGGTTGAGCTTATCGAATTTAAACGCGAGCGATTTCGGGCTGAACACCAGCCCGCCGAGCATCACCGGGCCGAGAATAGCGACCACTACCACGCCGAAAATCAGCGGCATCAGCGCCAGCATTGCCTGCTTAATCAGCGAAATGATTTGCCCGAGGATCAGGTTTGGATCGCTGACAATGCTGTGGTCGAAGTGCAGGCCCGACGACAGCAGTCCCGCCAGCCTGCGCGCCAGCGCTTCGCCACCGAACCACAGCACGCAGACGCCAACCAGCAAAATTAAGAATGACGTCAGCTCGCGCGATCGCGGAATTTGCCCCTCCTCACGCGCTTTCTCAAGCCGTTGGGGCGTGGGGGCTTCTGTTTTGTCTTCGTTGTCGCTTTCGTCTGCCACAGACAGCATCCTGCAAATACAGTTCTGAGGACATAATGCCAGCGAAGGGAAAGGCCAATGGCCGGAAAAGGAGGTAAATGTGTGGGCTAATGACTGCATTAGCCCACGAAGAGGATTACTGCGCGACCCAGCCGCCGTCCATGTTCCAGGCAGCACCACGCACCTGTTCGGCGGCGTCGCTGCACAGGAAGCAGGTCAGGCTGCCAAGCTGTTCAGGCGTGACGAACGCTCCGGAAGGCTGCTTCTCACCGAGCAGGCTGTCGCGAGCGGCATCCGGGCTTTCCCCTTTGGCAATTCGGGCATCAATCTGCTGCTGCACCAGCGGCGTCAGTACCCAGCCCGGGCAAAGCGCATTGCTGGTGATGCCCGTTTGCGCCAGCTCCAGCGCGGTGGTTTTGGTGAAGCCCACCACGCCGTGCTTCGCCGCCACGTACGCCGCCTTATTCTTTGAGGCCACCAGTCCATGCACCGAGGCAATGTTAATGATGCGGCCCCAGTTTTTCGCCTTCATGGCGGGCAGCGCAAGCCGCGTCGTGTGAAACACCGCCGATAAATTGATGGCGAGAATGGCGTTCCATTTGTCGACCGGAAACTCATCCACCGGCGCGACGTGCTGGATACCGGCGTTATTCACCAGAATGTCCACCCCGCCGAACTCTTCCCGGGCCCAGGCCATCATCGCCTCTATTTGCCCGGCCGAACTTAAGTCCGCAGGATGATAGCCATACCTCACGCCCAGCCCGTCGAGCTGTGCTTTCGCGCCATCCACGTCGCCAAAGCCGTTGAGAATAACCGCCGCACCCTGTTTTGCCAGCGCGACAGCAATCCCTAATCCAATCCCGCTGGTGGAGCCAGTCACCAACGCAGTTTTGCCTTTCAGCATGTGAAATCTCCTTAAACGATCCCGGTGGTGTAGTAGACGGCAATCACGAACAGCACCGCCAGACTTTTAATCAGGGTGATAGCAAAGATACCGCCGTAGGCCTGGCGATGGCTCAGACCAGTGATGGCGAGCAGAGTAATGACCGCACCGTTATGCGGCAGCGTGTCCATCCCACCGCTCGCCATCGACGCCACGCGATGCAGCACCTCCAGCGGAATATTGGCGGCGTGGGCGGCGGCGATAAACGTATCGGACATCGCCGCCAGCGCAATACTCATCCCGCCGGAAGCGGACCCCGTGATCCCCGCAAGGGTCGTCACGCTGATGGCCTCGTTCAGTAACGGATTAGGGATAGCCGCGAGCCCCTTCGACAGCACCAGGAAACCCGGCAGCGCCGCAATCACCGCGCCGAAACCATATTCCGATGCGGTATTCATTGCCGCCAGAATGGCCCCGGACACCGCCGTTCGGCTACCCTCGGCCATGCGGCCGCGAATATGACGAAAACCGCCAATCAGCACGACCAGAATGCCGATTACCAGAGCCGCTTCCACGGCCCAAATCGCGGTGATTTTTTTCACGTCAGTGTCAATGGGGGCGGCAAGCCCCGGCAGCACCAGTTGATGGGACGCGCCGTACCACTCGGGGATCCAGCGCGTGAACAGCAGGTTAAACAGCCCCACCAGAATCAGTGGCGCAATCGCCAACAGCGGATTGGGCAGATCAATGTTGTCAGGGGTTTCCGGTTCGTTTTGCAGATCCGTGCCATAGCCTTCTCCGCGCGACAGCGCTTTACGACGCTGCACATTGAGATAAAAAAGCCCGACGGCGATAATAAACAGCGAGCCAATCAGCCCAAGCCAGGGCGCGGCCCAGGCGTTAGTACCAAAGAAGCTGGTGGGAATGATGTTCTGGATTTGCGGCGTGCCCGGCAGCGCGTCCATGGTGAAAGAGAATGCGCCCAGCGCGACCGTTGCCGGAATAAGGCGCTTTGGGATGCCGCTCTGACGAAACAGCTCGGCGGCAAAGGGATAAACCGCAAAGGCCACCACGAACAGCGATACTCCGCCGTAAGTCAGCAGAGCACAAACCAGCACGATCGCCGGAATAGCGTGACGGCGCCCCAGAATACGAATGGCAGCGGCAACGATCGAACGCGAGAACCCCGACAGCTCAATCAGCTTGCCAAAAATGGCGCCCAGCAGAAACACCGGGAAGTAGAGCTTCACAAAGCCGACCATTTTTTCCATAAACAGGCCGGTGAACGCCGGGGCGACGGCGCTCGGTTCGGTCAGCAGCACCGCGCCAAGCGCCGCTATCGGGGCAAACAGAATCACGCTGTAGCCGCGATAGGCGGCCAGCATCAGCAGGGCCAGTGCGGCCAGGGCAATCAAAACGCTCATCATCACTCCAGAATTATTGTCATTGTGGGTACAAAGAAAGTGACTACGGCTTCAGGGCATGGCGCATCTGCCAGGCCCGTCGCTCACGAATGCGTTCCCTGCGTGCCTCATCCCAGTGATAAAAACCCTGCCCGCTGCGCTCGCCGGTCTGGCCCGCCGCCACTTTGTCGCGAACCAGCGCCATCATCTCTTCGCCGCTGGCGAGTTCCGGCAGCAGGTGGGCACAAATATCGGCAACGGTATTCAGCCCGGTCATGTCGGCGGCCTCCAGCGGGCCCACCATGCCGTAGCGACGCCCAAGCGAAGCGCGCATCACGCGGTCGACCTCCTCCGCCGTGGCGATCCCGTTCCCGACGATGTGCAGCGCTTCACGCAGCAGGGCAAACTGCAGCCGGTTGCCAATAAACCCCGGCGCGGCACGATTCAGGCGCACGGCTTCAAGGCCCATTTCGCTGAACAGCGTCTGGAGCACCTCAAGGTAAGCCGGGGCGGTCGCGCTGCCGGGTACCAGCTCCACCAGCGGAATAAAGTGCGGCGGATGCCAGAAGTGGGCGATCAGCAGGCGTTCAGGATGACGCATATTTTCTGCCAGCCTGTCAGGCAGCAGGCCGCTGGTGTTGCTGGCGATAATAGTCTGCGACGAAACGCAGTCCTCCAGCGTCGCGTAAAGCTTGTGCTTGAGCCCGAGCTGCTCAGGGATCGCTTCGACAATCAGTTCACAATCGCGCAGGCTGTCCATGGAGGACGTCGTTTCGATCCGGGCCAGTACGGATGCCTCGTCCTTCGGATCAAACTGGCCCGCATCGCTCAGCTCATCCAGGATCGCCGCCGCCGTTGTGTTCACTGCCGCCAGCCGCGCGAGGTCGTTATCGAGCAGCAAAACGGCTTTCCCCGTGCGGGCAAAAGCAGTGGCAATCCCCACGCCCATCAGGCCTGCGCCGATCACACAGTAACGATGCTGCATCAGCTCACTCCTCTCTCAACCGCCATCGCCACGCCCATTCCGCCGCCGACGCACAGCGTCGCCAGCCCCTTATGAGCCTCCCGGCGCTGCATTTCATACAGCAGCGAAACCAGAATGCGGCAGCCGGAAGCGCCAATCGGATGTCCCAGCGCAATCGCCCCGCCGTTGACGTTGACCCGCGCGGGGTCAAGCGCCAGACTTTTCAGGACCACCAGCGCCTGCACGGCAAACGCTTCGTTGCCTTCCACCAGATCGAGTTCATCAATATTCCAGCCCGCTTTAGCCAGACAAGCCTGCGTGGCAGGCACCGGGCCAAACCCCATAATTTGCGGATCGACGCCTGCACTGGCATATCCCGCGATGCGCGCCAGCACTGGCAACTTCATCTCGCGAGCCAAATCTTCACCCATCAGCATCACCGCTGCGGCCCCGTCGTTGAGGGTCGAGGCATTCCCGGCAGTGACCGTTCCGTCCTGCGGTAAAAAGGCCGGACGCAGCGACGCCAGGCTCTCCTGGGTGGTCTCTTTACGCGGCTGCTCGTCGGCGTCAATCACTCGCGTTTTGCCCTTTCCGACAGGCGCGGTGACCGGTGTGATTTCTGCGCGGAAGCGACCCGCCTCCTGAGCGGCAGCCGCTTTTTGCTGCGAGGCAACGGCAAAGGCGTCCTGCTGTTCCCGGCTCACCGAGTAGCGCGAGGCCAGATTTTCAGCG
The DNA here is from genome assembly GCA_002470465.1 of Pluralibacter sp. UBA7423. Lineage (GTDB taxonomy): Bacteria > Pseudomonadota > Gammaproteobacteria > Enterobacterales > Enterobacteriaceae > Scandinavium. Next base: position 20,355 of record DKMD01000025.1, on the reverse strand, counting down.
GTGATGCCCATGTGGTAATCGTGGAAGGCATCCCACAGGCCATCCTGAATCATGCTGTCCTGAATCTGCCGATGCCCGGCACGCAGCCCGGAACGGGCGTCAGGCAGGAGGTATGGCGCATTGCTCATACTCTCCTGGCCCCCGGCAATCACCACGCGGGCATCACCGAGCGCGATAGCTCTGGCACCTTCAATCACCGCCTGTAGCCCTGAGCCACAGACCAGATTCAGCGTCATGGCTGGCGTGGTAACCGGCAGTCCGGCCTTAAGGGCGCTCTGGCGTGCCGGATTTTGCCCGCAGCCCGCGGTTAACACCTGCCCCATCAGGACGCTGTCTATCTGCGCGGCATCGAGGCCGGTTTTTTTGAGCAGTTCGCTAATGACAATGGCCCCAAGCTCAGTGGCCGCCAGCGGAGCAAGGCCCCCCTGAAAAGCGCCAATCGGCGTGCGCGTAGCAGCCACGATGACGACGTTATGCATGATTTTTCTCCCCATCAAACAGCATTTCCGGCACATACTCAGGCACCACCAGCCGACCGGCAGTTTTACTGACGATCTCCTCAACGCTGACGCCCGGCGCCCGTTCCTTCAGCACAAACGCGCCGTTCCGAATTTCGAGCCAGGCCAGGTCGGTTAACACCTGACGAATACAGCCTGCGCCGGTCAGCGGCAGCGTGCAGCGCGAAAGCAGTTTGGATTCTCCGTTGCGTGCCGCGTGCGTCATTACCACGATGATGTTCTCTGCCCCCGCCACCAGGTCCATCGCCCCGCCCATCCCTTTCACCATTTTTCCCGGGATCATCCATGAGGCGATATTGCCCTCAACGTCCACCTCGAACGCGCCGAGCACGGTAAGGTCCACGTGACCACCGCGGATCATGGCGAAGGAGTCGGCGGAGTTAAAAATGGCGGCTCCGGGGCGTGCGGTGACGGTCTGCTTCCCGGCGTTGATCATGTCGGCATCCAGCTCGGCTTCGGTGGGAAAACTCCCCATACCGAGCAGGCCGTTTTCGGATTGCAGCATCACGTCCATGCCGTCTGGTACGTAATTGGCCACCAGCGTCGGAATACCGATGCCAAGATTGACGTAATAGCCGTCGCGCAGTTCGCGTGCCACACGCTGCGCCATCTGTTCACGAGTCAACATCCTGGCCCCTTATGCGCGCAGCGTGCGCTGTTCAATGCGTTTTTCGAAATGCCCCTGAATCAAGCGATCGACGTAGATGCCGGGAGTGTGGATGGCCGCCGGAGCAAGCTCACCCGGGGGCACAATCTCTTCCACTTCCACCACGGTGATACGCCCGGCGCAGGCCATCAGTGGGTTGAAGTTTTGCGCCGTGTGGCGATAGATAACGTTGCCGTACCAGTCCGCTTTCCAGCCCTTCACAATGGCGAAGTCGCCGCGTAAAGCCTGCTCCAGGATGTAAGGCCGACCGTCAAAATCGCGTACCTCTTTGCCCTCGGCGACAGGTGTGCCGTAGCCGGTGGCGGTGTAAAACGCCGGAATACCTGCCCCACCCGCCCGCAGCTTTTCCGCCAGCGTTCCCTGAGGCGTGAGCTCGGCCTCCAGCTCCCCGGAAATCACCTGTTGCTCAAACAGCGCATTTTCCCCAACGTAGGAGGCAATCACTTTGCTGATTTGTCTTGTTTCCAGCAGCAGTCCCAGCCCGAAGCCGTCCACGCCGCAGTTATTGGAGACCACCGTCAAATTCTTCACCGACCGGCGGCGAATTTCCGCAATCAGATTTTCCGGTATACCGCAGAGGCCAAAGCCGCCGGCCAGCACGGTCATGCCATCAGTTATGCCTTCCAGCGCGTCGGCGTAGCTGCCAACGCGTTTATCCAGTCCTGCCATTGCCTGCCCTCCTTTTGTGGTTGGGGCATCATCACGGGCAGGAACTCATCTGTTAATTTTGAATTTGTGAGCGATTAATGAGTTTTCCAAATCAATAAATTGTTAAATCAATGTTTTCATATCGTTAAGAAAAACAAAAATGAAAATGAGCATCAAACAGTTACGCGCGTTTTTAGCGGTAGCTCACACTCTGAACTTTGCTCAGGCGAGTGAAAAACTGAATATGTCGCAGCCTGCGTTGAGCCTGGCTATCCACGGTCTGGAAGAGGCTCTGGGCGGAATGCTGTTCACCCGCACTACCCGACGGGTGGCGCTGACCGCCGAAGGCGATGCCTTTTTTCCGATGGCGCGACGGCTGCTGGCCGACTGGGACAATACCGAAGAGGCGATGCGCCAGCGCTTTACGCTGCAAACCGGCAAAGTGTCGGTAGCGGCGATGCCCTCATTTGCCGCCAATGCCCTGCCGCCGGTGCTGAAAGCCTTTCGCGACCGCTATCGTGGCGTCAACGTGACCGTGCATGATGTGATTAATGAGCAAGTGATTGAGATGGTGAGCGAGGGGCGAGTGGAAATGGGGGTGGCGTTCGAGCCTGCGGCATCGTCCAGCCTGCAATTTACCCCATTGGGGGTCGATCGCTTTGTGGCCGTAGTGCCCCGTCTCAGCACGCTGGCGCAGAAGCCGAACGTGACATGGCGGGAGCTGCTGATGTCTGATTTCATCACCCTTCAGCGCCCGTCCGCCGTACGTATACTGCTGGAAGAAACGCTGATTCAGCACGGCCATTCGCTGAAGGTGGCGTTTGAGAGCCATCAGCTGGTGACGGTTGGCAGGATGGTGGCAAGCGGGCTTGGGGTCAGCGCCGTTCCGGCGTTGTGCGAAGCACAAATGGGGGAGCTTGGTGCGGTGTGCGTCCCGCTGGGGAACCCGGTGATTGAGCGGCAAATTGGCGTGATTCGTACTGCCCACGGCCCGCTTTCTGCCGCAGCAGCCGCTCTGCTGAATACCATTCTTCAGCAGTTCAAGCTGCGATAAAAAACAACAGGAGGCCGTAGCCTCCTGCCACACTCCTGCCCGGTGGCGGCTGCGCCTTACCGGGCCTACAATCCGGGCCCGAAGTGATGTACGGAGCCGACTTCCAGGCTACAGGCTACAGGCTACAGGCTACAGGCTACAGGCTACAGGCTACAGGCTTCTCAGATTATTGAATACGCTCGGCCTTCAGCTCTTTGCCATTTTTCCAGAGCGTGAACGTCAATGTATAGCTTTTGTCTTCGGTTGATTTGGTCCCCGCATAGAAGGCATATGCTTTCCCTGGCTCAAAGGTATACCCGTCAAGTGGGACGCATTTATTACCTGAGAGCAGCGGGCCAGAGCCATCAGGAAACTGCTTATCCAGCCTGTTAGCCTGGTTGCCTACTTCATTGACTTCTATCGAATAGACCTGCTCCTGACCTTCGGTTGGAAGTAAGATGCAAACTTTATCACTCACGGTCGTCACTTCAGCACGCATCATTATCGGACGAGGATCTCTCAGATGGCACCCGGCCAGCTGCGCCGCCGCCAGTGTGACTGCAAGGGGTAATATTATCTTCATTACAATGTCCTATCGTATTTCAGGAGGCAGTATTTTCCTGCTGATAAGTCTCTTTCCTGAAGTACATCTCACCGTTCGGTGCCATCCCTACACGTTTTCCCTGAAGGCCAAACGGCAGATAGCTGTCGCAGTGTACCCATATCCTGTGATACTGGATGCTACTGCCGAAGATGTTACTGGCCAGCCTGATTTCGCCCAACGTAAGGCGGCGAAGTATGCCTTCTTTCTCTTCCATATGTTTCCTGGTTCCCTGGACTGAATGGAGGAATACGTTAGCAAATCACCCATCTGCCCGCGCCCGGATTATAGGGTTTACAGGCATTTTCAGACTGAAGGCTACGCAGGAATCCTGGACGACAGCAGCGATAAAAAACAACAGGAGGCCGTAGCCTCCTGTCACATTTATGCCCGGTTGCGGATGCGGTAATTTAAGGTGCGAACCGTAGGCCGGATAAGCGAAGCGTTATCCGGCACTTTGTCCGCTAAATCAGAACCCTAAGCTATCCAGCAGATCGTCCACCTGATCCTGGCTTGCAACCACGCCCGCTTTGCTGGTGTCCATCTGCGGGCCGTTCAGCAGGCTTTCGTTTTCCCGCTTCTGGCGCGTGCTCTGGTCAGGCATGTTTTCCAGCAGCACCATCAGCAGCTGACGCTCAATCTCCTGGATAACGTCCATCATCCGCTTGATCACCTGGCCGGTCAGATCCTGGAAGTCCTGCGCCATCATGATTTCCAGCAGTTGGGCGTTGGTGAAGCTGGTGTGCTTCGGCACGTCTGCAAGATAGCTGCGGGTGTCGGTCACCAGTTCACGGGCATCGCTCAGTTCAATTGGGTTCTCAAACCACTCGTCCCAGCGGCCAGAGAGCGCCTTGGCCTCTTTTTCCATCTGGTTCTGATGCGGCTGCGAAAGCTCCACGCAGTTCAGCGCGCGTTCTGCGGCCTGAGCTGTCATCTGCACGACGTAATCCAGACGATCGCGGGCATCCGGAATAGCCTCTGCCGCTTCGGCAATCGCCTGATCCAGGCCCAGCTCGCGCAGGCTGTCACGCAGCATACGGGTGAGGCTGCCAATCCGGGCGATGATGTCGCCTGCGGAATGCTCATCAGTCGGTTTTACGGGGTGTTGAGTCATCGTCATGGCCTCACATACCGAGCTTTTCGAAGATTTTGTTCAGCTTCTCCTCGAGGATAGCCGCCGTAAACGGTTTCACAACGTAGCCGCTGGCACCCGCCTGCGCCGCTGCGATGATGTTCTCTTTCTTCGCTTCCGCCGTGACCATCAGTACCGGCAAAGCCGCCATTGCGCCGTTGCCGCGAATGGTTTTCAGCAGGTCCAGACCGTCCATGTTCGGCATGTTCCAGTCTGAAATCACAAAGCCAAACCCGCCCGCCTGTAGCTTGTTCAGCGCATCCACGCCGTCTTCCGCTTCTTCAACGTTGTTGAATCCCAGCTCTTTCAGCAGGTTGCGCACAATGCGACGCATGGTGGAAAAGTCATCCACAACCAGAAACTTAAGCTCTTTATCCGCCATTTACTTTTACTCCCCTTAAATACGTATCGCCTGTCCGGCACTGATTTTCGCCAGCATCTGCTGGCTTACCTGGCTGAGATCGACCACTTCGCTGACGCCACCCATATTGATGGCCTCACGCGGCATGCCGAACACCACACAACTTGCTTCGTTCTGGGCAATGGTCCAGGCGCCCGCCTGGTGCATCGCCAGCATTCCGGCGGCGCCGTCGTTGCCCATGCCGGTGAGGATCACCCCCACGGCATTGCGCCCGGCGTTTTTCGCCACCGAATGAAACAGCACATCCACCGACGGACGGTGCCGGTTCACCGGCGGCCCGTCATGAATTTTGATTTGATAATTCGCCCCGCTTCGCGCCAGCTCCATGTGCTTGTCGCCCGGTGCGATGTAGGCATGGCCCGGCAGCACGCGCTCGCCGTCTTCCGCCTCTTTCACCGCAATCTGGCACAGCTTGTTCAGCCGTTCGGCGAACGAACGCGTGAAGCCCGGCGGCATATGCTGAGTGATAAGAATAGCCGGGCTGGTCAAAGGCAATGGCTGGAGTACATGGCGAATTGCCTCTGTTCCTCCGGTTGACGCGCCAATCACCAGCAGCTTTTCCGAGCTGAGCATTGGCCCGGCCTTCAGCGCCTTAGGCGCATCCAGCATCTTGTGAGCGCTCAGCTGGGCGCGCGAGGCGGCCCGCACTTTGTCGGCAATCATTTCGCTGTAGGCCAGCATGCCTTCGCGGATGCCAATCTGTGGCTTAGTGACAAAATCCACCGCCCCAAGCTCCAGCGCCCGCAGCGTCACTTCGGAACCTTTACCGGTCAGCGAAGAGACCATCACCACAGGCATCGGCCGCAGGCGCATCAGCTTTTCCAGAAAGTCGAGCCCGTCCATGCGCGGCATTTCGACGTCCAGGGTCAGAACGTCCGGGTTGAATTTCTTGATAAGATCGCGCGCCACCAGCGGATCGGGTGCGGTCGCCACCATCTCCATGTCGCTGTGGCTGTTGATAATTTCCGTCATTATCTGACGCATCAACGCCGAATCATCTACAGACAACACCCTGATTTTACTCATGCTTTATCCTTACTCAGCGCGTACACCGTCTGCCCTCGCAGACTGAACTCGCGCACGAGATTGCTGAAGTTCTCCGAGTGCCCGGCAAACAGTAATCCGTCAGGCTTAAGCAGGGGAACAAAGCGGCGCAGAATGTCCTGCTGCGTCGTCTTATCGAAGTAAATCATCACGTTACGACAAAAAATGGCGTCAAACGGCCCCGGTACGTTATAGGTCCGGTCAAGCAGGTTCACCGGGGAAAAGTCCACGTAGTTCGCCAGCTCCTGACGCACGCGCACCAGCCCGCTGTGCGGCCCGGTGCCGCGCATGAAGTAGTGCTGAAGCTGCTGCTGCGAGAGCGTTTTCAGTTCGTCCTGACGATAAACGCCGCTCTGCGCTTTGTTCAGCACCTCGGTGTCGATATCGCTGGCAAACACCTTCCAGCGACCCGGCGCGGTACCGAGCGTGTCGGCAAGCGTGATGGCTATCGAATAGGGTTCTTCCCCGGTCGAGGCCGCCGCGCTCCAGACCCGATACTCACCCTGGCGGCGCTTCGCGTGTTCGGCAAGCGTCGGGAAATGGTGCGCCTCCCGGAAAAATGCCGTCAGGTTAGTGGTCAGCGAGTTGATAAACGCCTGCCATTCGGCGCTATCCTGGTTAGCTTCCAGCATGGCCAGATAGCGGCCAAAATCATCCAGTCCCAGCTGGCGCAGACGACGCACCAGCCGGTTGTACACCATGTCGCGCTTGTGGTCGGCCAGCACGATCCCCGCGCGCTGGTAGATCAACTGGCAAATCCGACGAAACTGTGCGTCGGAGAGCGCGAGGCGCTGTGTCATCTGCGCGAGGAGTGACGATTGCCCTTGAGGCAGAGTTGCTGTCATAGCGCCTTCTTATTACTTACGTCCAGTCAGGAAACAACGGGTACGGCCAGCGGCCGCCCACCTTCGTGCTGCGATGCGTACTTCTCTTCCAGTTCAAACACCGACACCAGCGCGGTCAGGTTATTGGCCTGCCCGGCCAGCTGGTCCGTTGCCGCGGCGGCTTCTTCTACCAGTGAGGCGTTTTGTTGAGTGACCTGATCCATCTGGCTTACCGCCAGCGCCACCTGCTCAATACCGCGGCGCTGTTCGTCCGACGCCGATGCGATTTCGCCCATGATGTCGTTTACCTGCGTCACGGAGCGAACAATCTCATTCATCGTGTTAGCGGCGGTATCCACCAGCGTTGACCCTTCCTGCACCCGGGCAACTGACTCTTCAATCAGGCCTTTAATTTCTTTCGCTGCCTGGGCGCTGCGGCTGGCGAGGTTACGCACTTCACCGGCCACAACCGCGAATCCACGTCCCTGCTCTCCGGCACGCGCCGCTTCCACGGCTGCGTTAAGCGCCAGAATGTTGGTCTGGAAGGCGATGCCGTCGATAACGCTGATGATGTCGCCGATTTTCTGCGAACTGGTGGCAATTTCATGCATCGTTTCCGCTACGTGCGAGGCCTGCTCACCACCGCGCTTCGCGGTGCTTGCCGCGGTGCTGGCAAGGCCGGATGCCTGACGGGCGTTATCGGCGTTTTGCCCGACCGTGGCGGTCAGCTGCTCCATGCTGGCGGCCGTTTCGGCAAGCGAGGCCGCCTGCTGTTCGGTGCGCGAAGACAAATCGTTATTGCCTGCGGCAATCTCTGAAATCCCGGTATGCATGGCATGGCTACCCTGGCGCACCTGGCTTACGGTGCCGCGCAGGGCGACCTGCATTGCCTTCAGCCCGGCGAAAATCGCCGAAATTTCATTTTTGCCATACACCAAAATCGGTCTGGCGAGATTGCCTTTGGCAATACTCTCGAAGTGGTCGCTGATGATGGCGAGCGGCTGGACAATCATTCGACGGGTCCACAGCAGCGCTCCACCAACCAGTACCACCGCCAGAATCACCACCACGCCAAAGATCAGCGCTGAGCGGTGATAATTGCTTTCCCCTGCCTCACGAGCCGCCTCAACGTGTGAACCGATATATTGGATCCAGTTACGCCAGCTGCCATCAAACCCCTCCTGAGCCTGCTGTACCGGTGCGGTCATGAAGTCTGAAAGCTGATTGCTTTCAAGCCACGCCACCTGATGCTCCAGCGCACCGTGCCAGTCGGCATAACTTTTCTTCGTTTGATCCTTCAGCACCTGTGCGTCTTCGCTCATTGCCGGGAAGGCCATGAACTCGGCAAACTCTTTATCCGCCTGCTTCAGGCTCTGATGCGCCCCGGCAATCAGCGCCTTAATGTCTTCAGGCGGATAGCTGAGCGCGGTCAGCGTGCCGGCCTTATTCAGCGACGTGCTGGCCTGCAACAGCACCACCCGGGCGTCGCCGAGGCTGTTTAATAGCTGATTTCCCTTTTCCACTTGCCCAAGAGCCTGCTGTCCATCGCGAAATGCCAGAAACGACAACCCGTTGCTGCCCACCAGCAACAGGCCACACACCACCAGAATCACAAACAAGGTGGTCGAGATACGAATACGATTGAACATCACCACTCCCGCCAGGCGGCAACAGGCCGCGTAAAGTTAAAAGGTTTCCCAGTTATCGTCCGTTCCGACGGTTGCGCGCGCACGCTGTGGCGCCACGCTAGCCGGAACCACGCTGGTTTTTTTGCTTACTGCATGGGTACTGACTGTTGCAATCTGAAACGCCGAGACGGCGCGGGTCAGGCTGCTGGACTGCTCTTCAAGCGCGGCGGCAGCAGCAGCGGACTGCTGCACCAGCGCGGCGTTTTGCTGGGTGACTTTGTCCATCTCGGACACGGCGAGCGCCACCTGATCGATACCGCGGCTCTGCTCATCGGATGCGGAGGAAATCTCACCCATGATGTCGGTGACGCGGGTCACGGCGTTGACAATGTCATTCATGGTTTCCCCGGCGCTTTCCACCAGCACCGAACCGGTATCGACCTTCGACACGGAATCTTCAATCAGGCCTTTGATCTCTTTGGCCGCCTGAGCGCTGCGGCTCGCAAGATTACGAACTTCGCCTGCCACAACGGCAAAACCACGACCCTGTTCACCCGCGCGAGCCGCCTCCACCGCCGCATTCAGCGCCAGGATATTGGTCTGGAAGGCAATGCCGTCGATAACGCCGGTAATGTCGGAAATTTTCTGCGAACTGGCGGCGATGTCGTGCATGGTTTTCACTACGCCATCAACCACTTTTCCACCGCGCTGGGCGGTCTCGGAGGCGCTCAGCGCAAGCTGCGAAGCCTGGCGGGCGTTTTCGGCGTTCTGCTTCACGGTGGCGGTCAGCTCTTCCATGCTGGCGGCAGTTTGCTCCAGCGCGGAAGCCTGTTCTTCAGTACGGGAAGAGAGATCGTTATTGCCGAGGGCAATTTCGCTTGAGCCGCTGTAAATCGCATCCGAGCCCTGACGCACGCGGGTAACGGTGTCGATCAGCGACTGCTGCATGTGGTTCACGGTATCAGCCAGTTCCGCAATTTCGTTGCGTCCGCTGACGTTCACCGTCTGAGTTAAATCTCCCTGCGCGATACGGTGCAAATGGTTCATCACTCCCGCCAGCGGGTTCAGCAGAATATGGCGAATGCCGTACCATGCCGCCGCCAGGAGAGTTACCAGCACCAGCGCGATAATGGCGAGCTGCCACTGCGCAAACTTATAGTCCTGCTTGCTGGTGGTGAACGCATGCTGATAGAGGGTTTCACTTTGTGCTGCATAGCCCGCCATCGCGTCGCTAAGTGCGTTCTGCATACCCTGGGTCGGCTGGGCAAAATAGGCATCCATATTGCCGTTTTGCAGGAAGTTCACCAGCTCGGTCAGCCCGGCGAAATATTTCTGATAGCTGGCATCAACCGCAGCGCTGACGTCAGTCAGTTCCGGCTGTGCAGCAATTTGTGTAAACGCCGTGTAGTGTTTGGCGGCATCGGCCAGCGACGTTTTCGCGTTATTAAGCAGATCCGTTTTGGCGCTGCTTTGCTGATTTGCCGCATCCATCATCATGCGAGCAGAGGAGCGGCTGAGGTTGATGCGCGTCTGCAACATCAGCTCCCAGGTTTTGCTCAGTTCAGATTGACGGGTACGCAGCTCGTTAGAGAGAGCGAAACTTTGCTGGTTTTGCTGGAGTGACGAAAAAAGAAAGCCACCGGACAGCAGCTGAAGCAGGGCAAAGACAACCAGCACCAGCATCAACAGGGTGACAACGCGCAGACGGTTCAACATACAACACCTTTTCAATAACGTGATAACGGTGTTATCGGCATTTCACTGCGGAACTTTACTTTGCGTTAGGTCACCTCATCAGAAGGCTATGTCCACCACCAGCGTGTCGGTGTAGGTCCCCGCAGGCGGCGTGCTCTGCCCGCTCAGGATCTTCGCGGTGTAGTTATAGGTGCTCAGAGTGCCATCAGTGCTGACCAGGCTTGCAGCGCTGCTGGCCCAGCGGTCGGTACCTGTCGGCCCCCAGCGATTGCTGGTGGTGCTTTTATAGATGTCGTAGCTTATTGAATTGCTGCCTGCGACCATTTTGCGCACCGTGCCGGTGCCAGCGTTGAGGCCATTATTGATGCCGACGGTATAGACGCTGCCTTTGGTGCAGGTGATACCGACCGACTGCGATACGGAGGAGAAACCGCTTATCAGCGGCGCACTACCAAAATTGACGTCCGGCGCGCTGATAGTAATGCAGTCAGTGGTGACGGTCATGGTGAGCTGCGTTGTCACCGGCACGGTGCCGGTTTGCGGCGTACCGAGGCATATTCCGAGGACGCCCGTTGGGCATACGTTATAGCTCACATTCAGCGTCACAGTCACCTGATAGGGCCCGGCGCTGACGCTCTGCCCGGATACCGTGCGAAAATAGACAGGCAGCGTGTAGCTTTTGGAGGAAAGCAGCCCGAGCAGCGTATTGCCGCTCCAGGTGTAAGTTTGCCCGACGGGTGTTTCGGTGCTGTTAGAACATGAGTTCGTACCGCATACGCGGACAGGCACCACGTCAGGGATGGTGGCGTTATCCGTACGTTTCAGTGCGGCTCGCGTGCCGGAAGTCACCGTAGCGCTCTGAACATTCATTGAGACCGTATCGTTGGTGAGCAAATTCAGCACCGTATCGCAGGTCACCACCAGATTCGCGGACGTTTGTTGTTCGGTGTTTTTGACCGTAAAGGAGGAAAGGCTGCCGAACGAGGCATTATTCATCACCACCGTACAGGCCGCATACAGCGGCGCGCTCATCAGCCAGAACAGGATCGGTAGCCCGAAAGTGCGCAACATTATTGTCTCTCCCGACAGATCAGCGGCCCGTAGGTCTGAAGTTTATGCTCCGGATTAGGCCGGGTAGTGAAGCTTGCCGCGCAGCGTTTGCCGCCCGGCAGGGTTACGGTCAGCGCGTTAGTGTCATTCAGGTTTTCCAGCCAGGCAATGCCGTCGTAGCCCACCGGCGCATCAGGTTTTCCGGGGCGCGACACAATGCTTGCCACCGGTATCGCGTCCCCTTCTTCATCATGCAGAATAACGCTGCCGACGCGCTCCTGTTCCACTGGGAACTCAAGCAGATAGCCGCTGTTACGCCGTAACGCAATGCGCCTTTCCGTCTCTTTAAGCTGCGTATCCGCCGGCAGATTCAGTGCGTTGATACTGTAGTTCGCCGGATACCAGGCGGAGACGCCGCTGATCAGCAGATACCCCTTGTCATCCGTTTCGCCGACCTGCTGATGTTCGTAATTAACGGGCACGGACGGCTGTCCGTCGGTGCTCACCACCACGAACGCATCATTAATCCTATTGGCGGCAAAAGCCTGACCGTCCATCAGCACCAGCGAGCCCATCGCCTCACCCCACCAGGTCATCTCATTTTCTTCACCATAGCCGCCGCCCTGCAGCTCGACGTTGTTGTTGCGCCAGCCGAGCGTGGCCTGCTGGTAGTTGCTCGACCGCGACTGCCGCGCCCAGGCCAGGTTCCAGCTGAAGCCGCCGTCGGAGGGCATGGTGTGGTTGTAGTTGATGCGCTGAGTGCTGCCGTAATCCGGCGTGTTTTCTGTGCTTACCGCCACGCTGTCACGATCGCCGAGCGGAATTTGCAGCGACATCGCTACCGTCCAGTCGCCGCGCTGGCGGTCGTGACTCGCCGCCAGATAAACGCTGCTGGCCCCCCACAGGCTGCGGCTCCAGGAGAGGTTCAGCAGTTCCGTCTTCTGGCTGTCAAAACTTTGTACGCCGATCCACGCCGCCCCGATATTGCCGTAGTTCCCCATGTTCAGCGACAGCGAATACTGGTCGCTGCGCTGGCTGAGGCTGGCGATAGGGTTATTTTGTGAGTCATACATGCGCGGCACATCATAGAGCGCCAGGTTACCGAAGGTTTTATCGCGATGGGTGTGCTGCGTGATAAAGCTGAACGCGCCGGTGCTGTACTGATAGCCCCAGTTCAGCTGCTGGCCGCCTTCGCCGTACATTTGGCTGTGGGTGTAGCTGCCGTTGACGATGCCGAACTGGCCAATTTTCACCAGCGCGCCCGCTCCGCCCAGCGCCAGCGAGTCAGCGCCTTCGGCATGGCTTTCCAGCGTCAGAAAATCATTTACGCCGTAGCGATACGTTCCGCTGCCGACCGCCGGGCCGTAGTCAAAATTCTCAATGCCGTAGTTGCGCCGCAGCGCCCCGAAGGTGGCCGCCCCGTCGCTGAGCCCGGGCTTAAGCATCTGACTTGCGACATAAAAGGGCAACGTGGTGCTGACCTGGCGGCCCAGCGCGTCGGTGGTCACCAGTACCGCATTGCCCGCCCCGTTGATGTAAGGCAGATTGGTGAGCGTGAACGGACCGGGCTGAAGCTGCGTCGAGCCTGCCCGATAGCCGTCAATAAACAGATCCACCGAGGTCGGCACAGCCGCATCTCCGGAAAAAGCAGGCAGCGGCCAGGTCACCAGATCGGGCCGCAGAGTAAAGTCGCGCCCGATGCGTATTCCGCCCACGCGCACGCTGTTGCTCCAGCTCAGTGAATCACTGAGCGTGTCGCCCAGCGCCCACTCCAGCGCCGTGTCGTCATCGGTATAACTCAGCGTGGTGTCATAGCGCATATAGCCATCTTCCAGCGCATTATCGCCGCTGAGACTTTGCCGGACATAGCCGGTTGAAGAGAGGCTACTTTTGCCGCTAAATAAACGTAACTCATGCCAGATGGCCGCCTGGCCCATACCCTGTTCGGTCTGGCTGGTGTAGAAGTCGTAGTTGAGCAGCGCTCCGCTGCCGTCCAGCGGTTTCACCCGCATCACGCCGTCGCCAAACGCCGCTTCTTTGGCTGCAAACCAGTCAGATGGCACAGTCAGCAGCAGCCGCTGGCCGTTGCCGTCGTATTCCGTTTTAACCTGACTCTGCGTCGAGAGATCGACTTCTCCCGCCGGAAACTGCGCAGCTGGCAACCCGGCTCGCTGCAGGTCGCCGCCAGCGATAAGCCAGTGGTTATCCTTTTGCGTCACCGGCACGACCATCTGCGTATCGTAATGGTTAATCACCAGCCCCAGCTGATACACCGACTGCTGATTAATGGTCCGGGCATCCGGCGGCGGGGGCAGCAGATCGTCGCCCGATTCCGCCTGACAAAGACCTGAGCTTAACAGTAACGTGTACATGGCAAATTTAGTCAGTTGCCCGCAGCGGACTGCCATTTCGCGTCCTGTGCATTAATGGTCGCGCTGATGGCCGTCGGATGCGTGACGCCGTCAGGCAGCGGCCAGCTTCGCGTCTGCCCGGGCAACACGTACCCCAGCAGGCCTGGCGCCACCTCCCGCTCGCGTCCTCCCTGGCGAACGGACACCTGGCTCAGGCGTACGTGCACCCGATCCCGATTTCGCACAACGATGGCTGGTTTGCCATCAAGCGTAGTCGTGCTCCAGCTCAGATTACGGCTGTCGACCAGCACGTGGTTCGCCCCTTCCGCTTCCACCGGCATACCGCTGCCATACACAAATAGCGGGATCGAATAACGCATTTGCAGTTTGAGGCCCATCTGCGGCTTGCTGTTATCGGTGGGTTGAGGGATTTCATCAATGATAACGCGGTAGGCCAGCTCTTTGCCCTGCGGCACATCGGCTTGTTTGATCAAACGAATCAGCTGTTTACCACCGCGATCGACGCGCAGGATCGGCGGACTTGCCACCACATCCTGCTGCTGCTGGTAGCGTTCAAAACCGCCTTCCTGCTGCCAGCGCACAATACGCACCTGCATGGTCGTGGCGGCCGAGCCCTGGTTCTCAATCCACAGCTCGGTGGCCTTTTTGTCTGCCGTGAGAAAGGGATCTATTGGCCAGATAAGCACCGTCGCGGCGGCCTGTACGCCGGATGAAAACAGGCAGAAAGCGCTCAGACAGGCTGGGGCTAAAAAGCGGGGCAGATAACTTGAGTTCATGTGTTTCTCCCTGATTTACCATGACAACGTCACGGTCAGTTGATCGCTGTAAGTCCCTGCCGGGCTGAACCCGGTCAGTTGCGCCGCGCCATAAAGCGTCAGCGCGATATTATCGCCATTGCTGTAGGTCACCGACACGGGCTGGTTGACCAGGATTTCCGTATTGGCCGCAAGCCCACTGCTGCTGTAGAGCCTGTACGGCACTTTATCCGTCCCGCCGGAGCGCTGCATATTGCGCACGGTGGTGTAGTTTTTCCCGCCGTCAATGGTCATGCTGAGCGCAACGCCGGGCGTGCAGGCCAGCGACAGAGACGCAGCTGGCACAAACTGCGTACTTATCTGCCCCGACTTCACGCCGCTGTAGCTGCCGAAGTTCAGCGTGCCCATCGCCCCGCCGGTGCCCATCGCCATGGAACAGCCCGGCGTGATGGTGGCACTGACCTTGAATGACTGGGAAGTGACCGTCAGCGCACTCACCGGAAAGCCCTGAGCCAGCAGCACAACCAGTTGAACAAGGCGCAGCCATCCCCTGGCTGCCCGCAGGAAGCCCGTCACACCCAATGTCATTCGTGGGCTTAATAGTTGACGCTAACGTTAATCGTGTCGGTGTAAGTTCCCGGCACAACGGTCACGCTGTTACCACCACCCTGAATGCGTCCGTACAGGGTGTAGCTGTCAACCCCGTCCGTAGTGGAAGCAATTGGTAAAGCGGCGTTGTTAGCCACCACGTTGCTGTAACCGCTGTCGCTATAGAGGCTGTAGGCCACGCCCTGCGTGGCATCGGTGGTGCTGAGCAGGTAGCGGCCTGGTGTGCCTGGCGTACCGACCACGGTAGTCGGCGCGGTGCTGTTAGTGTTACCGGTAATGGTCACCGTATAGCTGCTGGTGGTGCACTGAACGGTAAACGTATTCCCGCCGCTGGCGCCGGTCAGCTGCGTGGTAAGCGTTGAGAAGGTGGCAGGATGCGTACCAAAATCGAGCGTACCGAAGTTGATGCCGCTCTGGCTTGGGGAGCCGTTTATCAGGCAGCCGTTGGTCAGCGTCAGGGTGGCGGCAATGGTCCCGAGGCTCGTAACGGCCTGGGCTGCCGGGCCGGTCAGCGCCAGAAAACTCGCTGCGGTCAGAAGAAGACGTGTTCTCTTCATGGGGCGTCTCCGGGGTCAGAAGTCCTGGCGCTTTTCTGTTTTGCGTCAGTCGGTTATCGGGCTGCCGTTGCGGCCACCTTAACTGAAATCTAGTTCAGGGTTTTCATTCAACCAACTTTGCTACACAAATTAAGTCTTTCGCGTTATTTACACGTTTAGTTTTTATTAATCAGCTAATTACCAGCGAGTCGGCAGGAAGAAATGACAAGTTGCAGAGAATATATTGCGACTATTGCGATCTAAATCACACAGCATTTTCAGGGAGATATTAGCCGAGCTTACCGGGAGTTTAGAGGGGGTGAAATGGAGCGAAAATCCCCCGCCATTGCGACGGGGGGAAAATCATTACGCGGCACTTATCGCCGCGTTATCAAGCAGGGCCATCTCTTCGCTGTTGAGCAACTTTTCGATGTTAACCAGAATCAGCATACGCTCACCGAGCGCGCCGAGGCCGGTGAGGTATTCAGTGGAGAGCGTCACGGCAAACTCCGGCGCAGGGCGAATCTGATCGGCGGCGAGCGACAGCACGTCGGACACACCATCAACCACAATGCCCACCACGCGCTGGCTCAGGTTCAGCACGATCACTACCGTATTGTCGTTATACTCTACGTCCTGCTGACTAAATTTCACGCGCAGATCGACGATCGGCACAATCACGCCACGCAGGTTAGTCACGCCTTTGATGAACGATGGCGTGTTCGCGATACGCGTCACCTGATCGTAACCGCGAATCTCCTGCACCTTCAGGATATCAATCCCGTACTCTTCATCCCCCAACGTGAAGACCAGGAATTCCTGGCCCGATGGCTCGCCCGCCAGTTTTGCTACGTTCGTCATACCGGTCATTTTTTTCCCTTCTTAAGCATCAGGCAGCGCTGTACGCCACACGTTGTTCACGATTCAAACCCTGCAAAGCCTGAACATCGACGATCAGCGCCACGCTGCCGTCGCCGAGGATGGTGGCGGCTGAGATGCCCGGTACTTTGCGGTAGTTGCTTTCCAGATTTTTCACCACCACCTGATGCTGGCCGATCAGTTGATCCACCAGCAGCGCGTAGCGGCGGCCTGCACTTTGCAGGATAACCACGATGCCCTGGGTCGCTTCGGTTTTGGCGCCCTGAACATCAAAGACTTTCCACAGCTCCACCAGCGGCAGATATTCACCGCGCACTTCCAGCACGCGCTCGCCGCCTGCCAGCGGATGTAAGTCTTCTTCGCGCGGCTGGAGGGATTCCATTACTGCGTTGAGCGGCAGAATAAACACTTCGCCGCTCACCTTAACGGACATACCGTCGAGGATCGCCAGCGTCAGCGGCAGCAGAATACGGATTGTGGTCCCCGCGCCCTGCTTCGATTTAATCTCAACGTGGCCGCCCATCTCCTGGATGTTCCGTTTCACTACGTCCATGCCTACGCCACGCCCGGAGACGTCGGTCACCTGCTCGGCGGTGGAGAAGCCCGGCGCGAAAATCAGCATGCCGACCTCTTCGTCGGTCATGTTTTCGTTCACCGCCATCCCCTGCGAAAGCGCCTTGGCCAGGATGCGCTCACGGTTAAGGCCTGCGCCGTCGTCGGTGACTTCAATGCAGATATTGCCGCCCTGATGTTCTGCGGAAAGAATCAGGTTGCCGACGGCAGATTTTCCTGCCGTCATGCGGTTTTCCGGGGATTCAATGCCATGGTCGAGGCTGTTGCGCACGAGGTGCGTCAGCGGGTCAATAATGCGCTCGATTAAGCTTTTATCCAGCTCGGTAGAGCTGCCCATCAGGGTCAGTTCCACCTGTTTATTGAGCTTGCTCGCCAGGTCACGCACCAGGCGCGGGAAGCGACTGAAGACGTATTCCATTGGCATCATACGAATCGACATCACCGATTCCTGCAGATCGCGGGCGTTGCGCTCAAGCTGTCCCATGCTGGTGATCAGGTCACCGTGCTGAACCGGGTCGAGTTCATTGGAACGCTGCGCCAGCATCGACTGGGTGATCACCAGTTCGCCAACGAGGTTAATCAGCTGATCGACCTTCTCCACCGCCACGCGAATACTGGTCGACTCGCTGACGCGCGCCGGTTTTTCGCGATCCGCACGTGGGGCAGCAGCAGCCTCTTTTGGCACGGCTTTCAGTACCGGGGCGTTAACCACGGCAGGTGCTTCAGCCGTTTCCACTACGGTCACCGCCGGAGTTTCAGCCACCGCCGCTGGGGCGGTTTCAAACGCAATCTGGTCGGCTTCAATAACGAAGCACAGCACCGCCACGATGTCATCCTGCGACACCGCGCCGTCGAGATTCGCACTGAGAGAATCCGCCGTTTTCACCACCTGGCTAATTTGTGCGAGGTTGCTCAGCTCTTCCTGCAACATCTCCGGCTCACCGCTCTTCAGGCGGGAAAGCACGATGCGGGTCTGACCGCCGGGCTGCGCAGGCGCTATCGCCACTTCACTTTCTGGTGCTTCGTTTTCCACAACGCTCAGTTTTGCGCCTGATGCGGAAGGCACGGCTTCGCCTTTGGCTTCTAAAGCCAGCTGGCGCAGGGCCTGACAAATATATTCGAAGCTGGCAGCGTCCGGCTCCTGCGAGCTTTTATAAGCATCGAGCTGTTCCTGCATGATGTCTTTCGTTTCCAAAAACAGGTTGATAATGTCGGTATTGAGCTGCATCTCACCGCGTCGGGCGTCATCCAGCAGGTTTTCCATCAGGTGAGTGGTTTCCTGCAAGACGCTAAAGCCGAATGTGCCTGCGCCGCCTTTGATGGAGTGCGCCGCGCGAAAAATAGCGTTTAGCTGCTCGGCGTCAGGGGCTTCCGGGACGAGATCCAGCAGGTGCTGCTCCATGTCAGCCAACAACTCGTCGGCTTCATCGAAAAATGTCTGATAAAAATCGCTGATATCCATGCTCACGCTATCACCTCTGTAGAGATTGTGGCGATGTGGGACTGGCCGCCGGAGGCAGCGCCCCCGGTTGCTGTAATACGCTTAACGGTTCGTTCTGGCTTTCGGCGTTCTCATGGAGGATTGCCTGCTCAGCCTGTGAATTGAGCACCAGTAAACTGATGCGGCGGTTGATAGCGTCATCTCCGCCGTGCGGCTGTAACTTCATGGTGTTGGCCATGCCGATCACCCGCAGCACTTTGCCGTCGTCCAGGCCCCCTGCGACCAGCTCCCGACGCGAGGCGTTAGCGCGATCGGCGGAGAGCTCCCAGTTGCTGTAACCTCTGTCACCCGTAGCATACGGGTAATCATCGGTGTGGCCTGAAAGACTGATTTTGTTCGGCACTTCATTCAGTACCGGCGCAATGGCGCGCAGAATGTCGCGCATGTAGGACTCCACCTCCGCGCTGCCGGTTTTAAACATCGGGCGGTTCTGGCTGTCGATAATCTGAATGCGCAGTCCTTCCTGCACCAGATCGATTTTCAGGTACTGGCGCAGGGCTTTCAGCTTCGGATCGGACTCGATCAGCTGATCCAGCTCGCCGCGAACTTTCTTCAGCCGGTTCTGCTCCATGCGCTTTTTCAGCTCATCGATATTCGGCTCTTTTTTCACTTCGCCCTGGCGCTGGGTGTAGTCGTCCCCACCGCCGGGGATCGGGCTTTGGCTTTCGGATATGCGTGAGCCGCCGGTCACCGCAGTCGCCAGCGGCGTACGGAAATATTCGGCGATCTGAATAAGCTCTTTCGGGCTGGAGATGGAGATAAGCCACATCACCAGAAAGAACGCCATCATCGCGGTCATAAAATCGGCGTAAGCAATTTTCCACGAGCCGTGTCCGGCCCCGCTGTGGTTTTTGTGCTTGCGTCGCCTGACGACGACTATCGGGTGAGCCTGGTTTTTCATGCGTCCTCGGTCGTCGTTTGTTGTGCCGACGGATTACGCACTGCACGCACATGCTCTTCCAGCTCAATGAAAGACGGACGTTCGCTGGAGTAAAGCGTTTTACGGCCAAACTCTACCGCGATCGGCGGTGCGTAACCGTTGAGGTTCGACAGCAGCGTGATTTTGACGCACTGCATCATCTTAGTGGTTTCGGCACTTTTCTGACGCAGCACCGTCGCCAGCGGAGAAATAAAACCGTAGGCCAGCAATATACCGAGGAACGTCCCGACCATCGCATGGGCGATCATCGCCCCCAGTTCCGCCGCCGGGCGATCCGCTGAACCCAGCGCGTGCACCACGCCCATCACCGCGGCCACGATACCGAAAGCAGGCAGCGAATCACCGACGATGGCCAGGCTGTTGGCCGGAACTTCGGCTTCGCTTTCATGGGTTTCGATCTCTTCGTCCATCAGCGCTTCGATTTCGAAGGTGTTCATATTGCCGCTGATGATGAGGCGCAGGTAGTCGACGATAAACTCCAGCATCACTTTATCGGCGAGAATGCGCGGATAGCTGGCAAAGATTTCGCTCTCGGTGGGATTTTCGATGTCACGCTCCAGCGAGAACATCCCCTGCTGGCGCGACTTGGCCATCAGCCGGTACAGCAGCGCCAGCAGATCCATGTACATACTTTTGGTGTACTTCGAACGACGAAACAGCAACGGCAGCGCCTTCAGCGTGCCCTTGATGGCTTTCCCGTTGTTGCCAACGATAAACGCCCCTATCCCTGCGCCGGCGATAATGATCAATTCTGCAGGCTGATAGAGTGCCCCAAGGTGTCCGCCGGTAAATGCATACCCGCCGAAGACTGTACCAAGAACAACCAGGTAACCTAATAAGATAAGCACGACATCATCCTTCCGCTGTTGATAAGCCCGGGATGAACGACAGTGCATTTCACCGAAGCGGTGGCAAAACACTCCAGCAGC